>NZ_JBIAWY010000001.1:0-189321 GCF_042896185.1 Amycolatopsis sp. NPDC001319
GGCGGCATCAAGATCGACACCATCGGCGCCGTCCGCGACGCCGGAGCCACCGTCGCGGTGGCCGGGGGTGCGATCTACAACGCCGCCGACCCGGGTGCCGCGGCCAAGGAACTCAAAAAGCGCGCCACCGCCTGACCGAACGCGCCGGGAGACTTGACGAGAGAGAGGAGTCGGCGTGAAGGGCAAAGAGTCCGGTGCTCGATCCGGAGCACCAGCCGCGCGGAACACCTACTGCGCCTTGCTGATGCAGGCCTCGGAGGTGCTGCGCCTGCGCTACGTGCAGTGCACTCAGGACACCACCCTGTCCCCCACCGCGGCGAGCGAACTCGCCGCCGTCTTCGAGGGCCTCGCCAAGGGCCATCCCGACTTCGACCAGATCGACCCCAAAGAAGCGATCGCCCTGGCCCACCGCCTCATCGACGACGACCACCCCGAGCTGTCGGCTCTGTGGCCCAGAACCGTCTGAAGCGGCTTTCCCCTTCCGGGGAGACCACCCGCCACAGACGGCCCCGCCACTGCACCCCACCGCCGACAACCCAGCTCGGCACCGGGGCCGTGGGCGACGCCACCGCGTCTCGCGGGATCGGCCGATCACCGACCGGTGGACCACCCAACCCAACGCCGGCAACCAGCTCGGCACCGGAAACCGGGTGACACCACCGCATCTGGGCACGTCCGGCTGATCACGGACCGCCGCGCCACCTCGACCCGACGCCGGCAACCCAGCTCGGCGGCGGACATGGGTGGCGCCACGCGTCTCCCAGGACCGGCCGACGCACCAGTTCGACCCGGCGCCGACAACCCGGCTCGGCACGGAAAGCGTTGGTGCCACCACGTCACGACCGGCCGATCACAGGACCGCCGCCCGACCCGACCGCACTCGAGGATCATTCGCAGCTCAACGAGGAGTACACGATGTCCACTGCCGTTGCCACCGAAGTCGAAGCCCCGCCGCGGCCCGCGGTGGTGGGTGACCCCGCCATGATCGGCGTGCCCACCTTCATCGTCGGCGCGATCGCGCTCGGCCTGGTGCTGACCGGGTACGTCCCGGCGAGTGCCGTCGGCGCCTCGATCGCGGTCATCCTGCCCGCGACCGGCCTCGGCCAGCTCGTCGCCGCCGTGTGGGCGCTGTCGCTGGGCCAGAACGCCGTCGCCTCCGTGTTCGGCATCTTCGCCGGGTTCTGGATCAGCTACTCGGCACTGGTGCTCGGCCTGGCCCACAACTGGTTCGGCATCACGCCGGACGCCGCGGTCGCCACCCAGGGCGTGTTCCTCATCGCCTGGCTCATCACGATCGTCCTGCTGACCCTGGGCACCCTCCGGCTGCCCGCCGCGTTCACGGTGCTGTTCGTACTGATCGACCTCGCGCTCGCCCTCGTGCTGTACGGCACCGTGGGCAACGCTCCGGGCGCCGCCACCGCGGGCGGCTACGTCACGTTCGCCTTCACCGCCGTCGGCGTCTACCTCTACCTCGGCGCGATGTCCGCCGCCACGGGGGGCAAGGGCCTGCCGCTGGGCCGCCCGGTACTGACCTGACCCGACCCCGGGCGGGCGTGACTCTCACCGCCCACCCGGCGGTGGTCGACGGACCACCGCGAGCAGACCCCGCCCCGACACGGCCCCGGGCGGGGTCTGCTGCGTCCACGCGGTTGGACAACACCCGGACAGCAAGAAACCCCCTGCAATGCAGAGGGTTTCTTGGTACTGCTGTCTCAACCAGACGTGCGCCCGAAGGGATTCGAACCCCTGACCTTCTGATCCGTAGTCAGATGCTCTATCCAGCTGAGCTACGGGCGCTTGTTCAGTTGTTAATCTAGCACCTGCCGAAACAGGCACCAGCGGAGGCTCCGGGATTTGAACCCGGGAGGGGGGGTTACCCCCAACCGCATTAGCAGTGCGGCGCCATAGACCAGACTAGGCGAAGCCTCCTGGGCCTTAACGACCACTGCCCAGATAGCTTACACACCCCCCAAAACCCCGCGAAGGCACCCCCCGAAAGTGAAGATCAGCGTTGCAGCAACCGCCGCAACCAGGGGGAACGGCCGCCGAGGCCCTCGGCTTCGAAGGTGGCCACGCCGACGCGCGGGAGTTCGCGCACGCCGGGGTACACGAGGTACCGCGGGACCCACCGCGGCTGGAACTTGGCGTTGAAGCGGTACAGGCTCTCGATCTGGATCCACCGCGAGAAGAAGTGCAGGACCTTCGCCGAGATACGCGCCACCGGACCCGCGCCGATGCGCTGGCCCTGTTCCATCAGCGACCGGAACGCGGCGAAGTTCAGCGAGACGTGGTCGATGTCGTGCTCGCGCGAATAGACCAGCAGCTCGGAGATCATCAGCTCGTTCACGCCGTTGTCGGCCGACCGGTCCCGCCGCATCACGTCCAGCGACAGCCCCCGCTCGCCCCACGGCACGAACTGCAGCACTCCGCGTACGCGGCCGCCCTGTTCCGCCGTCACGATCACCGAACCGGGGTCGCCCATGCGCCCCAGTGCCATCGAGAAGCCGCGTTCGGTCTCGGTGCCGCGCCACGCCGCGGCCAGCAGCACCAGCTCGTCCAGCTCCCCCGGCCGCAGGTCCTCCGCCCGCCGCACCAGCACCTTGTACCCCGCCCGGCGCGTCCGCGAAGCCGCCTGGCGGACGCCACGCATCATGCGGCCGTCCAGCGTGAAGCCGGCCGTGTCGACGATGGCCTCGTCACCGATCTCCAGCACCTCCAGCCCGAAGCGCGCCCACACCGTCGCCCCGAGCTCCGACGCGCCCATCGCCGCCGGCACCCACGCGTTGCGCTTGCAGATCTCCAGGTACTCCTCGATCGCGCCCGGCCAGGCCTCGTGGTCGCCCAGCGGGTCGGCCGACGTGAGCGCGACGCCGGCGATCACGCGGTACGTCACCGCCGCCTTGCCCGTCTTCGAGAACACCGCGAACTTGTCGCGCCGCAGCGCGAAGTAGCCCAGCGAGTCGCGGTCACCGTGCTCGGTCAGCAGGACCTGCAGGCGCGCCAGCTCCTCGTCCGACAGCCCGGGCGCGGGCTCCGCCGAGCGCAGCAGGAAGTACGCCGACACGAGCACCGCCGCGATGCTGAACAGCAGCCCGATCGCCGCCGACAGGTCCTCCAGCCACGCCCCGTGGAACACGGCGGGACCGCTCACGCCCACCAGCGCCAACCCGGACTGGGAAAGCCGGCCGGGGAAGCTCAGCGGCTCGAGCATCCGCCCGGACGCCACCGACAGCAGCACCACGTTGATCACGAACCCGGCCAGCACCAGCTGCAGGAACACCCGCACCGCGCGCCAGCGGCCCGTCGTCGGATCCGGCTCCGCGACGAAGTAGCGCCGGTTCACGATCAGCCCGATCAGCAGCACCACCGACACGACGCCCGCGCCGAACACGTGCCGCAGCCCCAAGTGTGACAAGGTCAACAACACTGCGAAGCCGACCGCGAGCTGCCACGCCCGCCGCTTCCGCCGCCGCAGCCCCGCCGCGAGCATGATCAGCAACACGCCCGTGACGACGGCCACGGTCGCCGCCGCCACCGTCGCTTCCTGAGGCAGCTCCAGCCACTCGGCCAGGTGACCGCGCAGGTTACGACCGGACGGCACCACCACGGAAAGTAACGTCAACAGCCCGGCGAGCCTGGTCACCCAGGTGATCGCCTTGACGGACGTCACTCCCGCCACCTGCCAGGTGTGCTGCGCGCGTGTCCCCGTCACCACGCGTGCAACACGTACGGCCCAGCCATGCTTCCCCCTGCTTCGTCACCGCCCGGCAAGCTCCCCCGCGAGCTCCGTGAACGGGGCCAACGCGGCCGGGTTGGCCAGCGCATCCCTGCTCACAGCCCTCTCCGGCGCGACTCCGGAGAGTATCTTCTTCACCGGTACCTCACACTTCTTACCGTTCAAGGTACGGGGGATTTCGCCGACCACCACAAACCGGTCGGGAACGTGTCGTGGTGACAGAGCGCTACGAAGCTCCTTCCGCAGCTTCGGCTCGACATCGGCAAGATCCACACCCGGCGCCAGCACGAGGAAACACAGCAGCTGTCCGTCGTCGTTGCCGGCCGCGGAGGTGTCCACGACCAGGGAATCGGCGACTTCGTCGAAGCCCTCCACCACGCGGTAGAACTCGGCCGTGCCCATGCGCACGCCGCCTCGGTTGAGCGTGGAATCGCTGCGGCCGTAGATCACGGCCGAGCCGCGCGGGGTCACGCGGATCCAGTCGCCGTGGCGCCAGACGCCGGGGTACATGTCGAAGTACGCCTCGTGCAGCCGCTTACCGTCGGGGTCGTTCCAGAAGAACACCGGCATCGACGGCATGGGCTCCGTGATCACCAGCTCACCGACCTGGTCGACCAGCGGGTTGCCGGCCTCGTCGTACGACGCGACGGCCGCGCCCAGCGCCCGGCACGACAGCTCGCCCAGCCACACCGGCACGTCGGGCGACGCCGCGACGAACGCCGCGCACAGGTCCGTCCCGCCCGAAACCGAGCAGATCTGCACCGACTTCCCGATCTTGTCGACGATCCACCGGAAGCCCTCGACCGACAGCGGCGCACCCGTGGAACCCAAGGCGCGCAACGCACTCAGGTCGTAGCGCGCCGACGGTTCGAGGCCGGCCTTGAGGCAGCTCTGGATGAACGGCGCCGACGTGCCGAAGTACGTGATGCGGTGCTGCTCGGCCAGGTGCCACAGCACGTTGAGGTCCGGGTGGCCGGGGCTGCCGTCGTAGAGCACGATCGTCGACCCCACGAGCAGGCCCGAGATGAGGAAGTTCCACATCATCCAGCCGGTGGTGGTGAACCAGAAGAACCGTTCGCCCGGCCCGAGATCCGCTTGCAGTGAAAGGGCTTTGAGGTGCTCGACGACGATCCCGCCGTGGCCCTGCACGATCCCCTTCGGCAGGCCCGTGGTGCCCGACGAGTACAGCACCCACAGCGGGTGCCCGAACTCCACCGGCTCGTAGGCCAGCTGCGTGCCGGCGTGCTCGGCGAGCAGCGCGTTCCAGTCCAGGGCGCCGTCAACGGTCCCGCCGCCGACGTATTTCACGAGAACGGTCGCGCTCAGCGACGGGATGTCGGCGCGCAACCGCTCGACCGTGGGGGTGACGTCGAACTCGCGGCCGTTGTAGGCGTAACCGTTCACGGCGATGAGCACCTTCGGCTCGATCTGCGTGAAGCGGTCGGAAATCGCGCGCACGCCGAAGTCGGGTGAGCACGACGACCAGATCGCGCCCAGCGAGGCCGCCGCCAGGAACGCGACGAGCGTCTGCGGGCAGTTCGGCGCCAGCGCCACCACACGGTCGCCCTTCGCGACGCCGAGCGCCTTCAACGCTCCCCGCGCCGCGGCGACTTGCGCGCGAAGGTCGCCGTACGTGAGCTGCTCGGCGAAGCCGTCTTCGCGGTGGAAGATCACGGCGAGCTCGTCGTCGCCCTTCGCCGCGCCCGCGACGCCCGGGCTGAGCGCGTGCTCCGCGTAGTTCAGCGTGCCGCCGTCGAACCACTTGGCGTTCGGCATCGTGCCGGAGAGGACCTCTCGCGGCTCGTCGTGCCAGCGCACGCCGGAGAACTCGGCGACGGCCGCCCAGAAGTCGGGCACGTGTTCCACGGAGTAGCGCCAGAGCGAGTCGTAGTCGCCGACCTCCACCCCGCGTTCTTCCCGCAGCCAGCGGCGGAACGCTTCGATGCGGGTGTCGGACACGCGGCTCGGGTCGGGTCGCCAGAGCACTTCGGGAACATCGGCAGTCTGGGTCACCCGCCGATGTTAACTGCGGCTAACGGTGTTGTCTCGGCTTGTCACCGGCTCAGCGCAGGTGTGCGTCGAACCAGTCCAGCGTGCGCTGCCAGGCTTCCTCGGCCGCGCCCGGGTCGGCGTCGAAGCGGTGGTTGGCGCCCGGGTAGCGCACGACGTTCGTGGCCACCTTCGCCGACGCCGCCGCTTCGCGCAGCTGCTCCACTTCGGCGCCCCCGGCTTCGTCACCGGCGTCGCCGTACATGCCGAGCCACGGGCTCGTCACGTGACCCGCGATGTCGAGCAGCCGCGGCAGCTCCGTCACGCGCTGGCCGCCGACGCTCACCGCCGCCCCGAGCCGGCGGTGCGACGCGACCACGAGCGCCGCCGTGCCACCCAGGTCGAACCCGACGACGCCGCGCAGATCGGCCTCCACCCCGTGCTCGACCAGCCATTCGAGTGTGATGTCTGTCGCGTCGAGCAGGTCCTGCTGAGTGAGCTTTTCGCCGCCGTCGATGTGGGGCGTGACGGTGAGCCAGCCTTCGTTCGCCAGGCTCGCGACGAGCAGTACCACGCCGTCGGTGACCCCGTCGCCTTCGTGCAGGACAACGAGGCCGCCGCGGATGGCACCGTCGGGCTCGGCGAAGGTGAGGCGCAGTGTGCGACCGTCGGTACGCTGGTAATCCACGGTGCTCGTCGACGTCATCACCTCATGCAATCACCTCCGGGTGAACATTGGGAACCTTTGTGGATCCGCCGTCGCGAGATACGGTGGCCAGGCCGTCCCGTTTGACCCGAGGAGTTCCGACGATGCCGTCCCTCGCACCCCGCCCCGACCTCGATTCGTTGCCGAAGTACGTCCCCGGCCGGACGATCCAAGGCGCGATCAAGCTCGCGAGCAACGAGGTGCCGGGCGGCCCGCTGCCCAGCGTGCGCGCCGCCATCACCGACGCGATGGCCGACGTCAACCGCTACCCCGACAGCGGCTCCCACGCCCTGCGCGAACGCCTCGCCCGTGACCTGGACGTGCCCATCGAGAACCTCGCCGTCGGCTGCGGCTCGGTTTCCCTGTGCCAGCAGCTCATCCAGGCCGTCTGCGGCCCCGGCGACGAGGCCATGTTCGCGTGGCGTTCCTTCGAGGCGTACCCGATCGTCACGCAGGTCGCGCACGCCCAGCCGGTCAAGGTGCCGCTCACGTCTTCGCACGGCCTGGACCTCGACGCCATGCTCGCGGCCATCACGGACCGGACGAAACTCATCTTCGTCTGCAACCCCAACAACCCCACCGGCACCGTGCTGACGCACGACGAGCTGGAACGCTTCATCGACGCCGTGCCCTCGCACGTGCTGGTGGTGCTGGACGAGGCCTACAAAGAATTCGTCACGGATTCGGATGTGCCCGACGGCGTCGAATTCGCACGCACGCGGGAAAACGTCGCGGTGCTGCGCACTTTCTCCAAGGCGTACGGGTTGGCCGGGCTTCGCGTGGGTTACGCCGTGGCGTGCGCTCCGATCGCGGAGGCGCTTCGCCAGGTGTACGTGGCCTTCTCGGTGAACGCCATCGCCCAGGTCGCCGCCATGGCCTCGCTGGACGCCGCCGGCGAACTCATGGAACGCTGCGCCGAAATCAGTTCCGAGCGCGACCGCGTTCGCGACGCGTTGCTGGACATGGGCTACGAGATTCCGGTTACCCAGGCCAATTTCGTGTGGTTCCCCCTGGGCGACCGCACCGTGGCCTTCGCCGAGCACATGCTGGACCGCAAGCTCATCGTCCGCCCCTTCCCCGGCGACGGCGCGCGGGTCACCATCGGGACTCCGGAAGAGAACGACCTGTTCCTGGCGGCCGCGCGCGAGTTCCTGGCTTGATCTTTGGTGTGACAGGGTGGCATGGATCAGCGGGACGGCATCCGTTCCGCTGATCTTGCCGCGTCGCACTCACTGCGTGAGCGGTCTCGGGCTTAGTTTTGCCCGATGGCGGGGACAACCGAACGAGACACCACCGCGCGTGAGCGCGAAATCGGCGACGAGCTGAAACGACTTCGCGTGCGCGCGGACCTGACTGCGGCCGACCTTTCGAAGCGCGTGGGCTTCTCGGCGAGCAAGATCTCCCGCATGGAGAGCGGCGCCCGCGGGGTGACCGAGATCGACGCGACTCTCTTCGCGGCGAACTGCGGCGCTTCTCGCAAGGAGGTGCTGCACCTGGTCGGGCTCGTGCGCGAAGCAGATGATGGCTATCGTCTTCGGCCGCACGAAGCGCGCTTGGTTGATCAGCTCCCTTCACTCATCGTCACCGAAACCGCCGCGACAGAGATCATCGAGTTCGAACCCCAGGTGGTTCCGGGCCTTCTCCAGATCGAGCCCTATGCGCGAAACCTGTTCCGCTGGGGTGGCCACCTCGATTCACAAGAAGTCGAGCGCGCGGTGGACGCCCGCATGGCGCGGCAGAAACTTTTGAGCCGCCCAGATTCGCCCTTCGCAACCTTCTACATCCACGAGCAAGTTCTTCGCGCGCGAGTCGCCGAGCCGGGGATTATGCATGAGCAAGTCCTCCACCTCCTGCTGGCTTCATCGTTGGAGCGCTGCGCCGTTCGAGTGATCCTCACCGAAAATTGCCCAGGCGGCGTTCTCGGCCCGAGCTTCAGGGTCCTCCGCTACAACCATGAACGTCCCACTGTCTATGCGGAAAACCAAACCCTGAGCCTGTTCCTCGAGAAGCCCGACGACGTCGCGACCTACCGCAAAGTGTTGGCCCGGGCGGCAAGTTTCGCGTTGGATGTAGGACACTCGCGTGAGTGGCTTGCCTCGTTGGCGAGCGAGTACGACCAAGTGAAGGACGGTCCTGATGCCGGCTCGTGACCAACTCTGGCGCAAAAGCAGCTACAGCAACAGCAGCGGTGGCAACTGCGTCGAGGTCGCGCTGAGCACTCAGACCGTCAGCGTGCGAGACACCAAGGCTCGTTCGGCGGGCGAACTGCACGTACCCGCCGAAGCGTGGCAGGCGTTCGTCTCACTTCAGAACTAACTCCACCACCGCCGCAACCCCGATCACCACGATCACAGCCCTCAACACCGTCGGCGACAACTTCCGCCCGATCTTCGCCCCGATCTGCCCGCCGATCGTCGACCCGACGGCCAGCAACCCGATCACCGGCCAGCTCACCGGAGCGACGACGGCGTAGATGAGGCCGGCGATGACGTTCACGACGGCGGCGAGGACGTTCTTGACTCCGTTGAGCCGTTGCAGCGGCTCCGACAGCAGCATCCCCAGAACCGCCATCATCATCACGCCCTGCGCGGCCGTGAAGTACCCGCCGTAAATCCCGATGACGAACAACAACCCGAGAAGCAGCGGCCCGGGTTTGTGCTCGGTGCCGTTGGCGTCACGCCGCTTCTGCACCCACTTCGACACCTTCGGCTGCACGATCACCAGCACCACCGCCAGCCCCACGAGCACCGGCACGATCGTCTCGAACGCGTCCTTGGGCAACGTGAGCAGCAGGATCGTCCCCCCGATCGCCCCGAAAAACGACGCGATCGAGAACCGCCACACCTGCGGCCAGTACCCCTCCAGCTCGGCCCGGTACCCGTACGCCCCACTGATCGTCCCGGGCGCCAGCCCCACGGCGTTCGACGTCGTCGCCGTGATGGGCGGATACCCCAACGCCACGAGCACCGGAAACGTCACCAACGTCCCCGACCCGACCACCGCGTTGATCGTCCCCGCCCACACCCCGGCGACAAAGATGATCACCGCATGCCACCACGTCATAACTCACCCACCCCGGCACCCTAAGCACCCCACCCCACCCCCGCGACGCGATGTGTCAGGAGGAACAGTCCCGCCTTGCCCCCTAGCAGGTGACGCTCTGTCCCGTTTGCCCCGGTAACCTGGAGTAACCGACCGACCCCGGTCGGCTCATCCGAGGGGGATGCCATTGCGTATCTCTTGGCGACTTGTCGCTTTGTCCGGGATTGCAGCCGCTGTTGCCAGCTGCTCGAGCCATCCTGTGGCTACTCCGGCCAGCACCCCTCCGCCCTCCGCGACACTGCCCCACAGCGGCGCCCCGAAGGTCTCGCACCCACTCCCAGCGTCGGTACTCTCAGGCGACCCCTGCCAGGACGCACTCACCTCGGACCAGTTGAAATTGATCTTCGGGATGGTGCCATCGGGCAAGCGTGACGACATCGGGTCTCTCGGCCCAGGGTGCAACTGGAACAACGTCGACACCGGCGCGATGACGGCCGTCGGCTACACGACACAACAGGCTGGTGGACTCAGCGCCGTCTACGCCGGGACCAAACCTCAAGCCACGATCTGGCGCGAACTTCCTCCGATCCAAGGACTCCCGGCCGTCGCCCACTCCACCTTCCCCAACAGGCGGAACGACTTCTGCCAGGTCAGCGTCGGTATCAGCGACGAACACTCGTTCGACGCTTCTCTCGCGTTGAGCTTTGCGAAGGTCGGCAAAGTCGACGCCTGCGACGTGGCTGCCCGAGTCGCCGACATGGTCGTCACCAACCTCCGCCACAAAGCCGGCGCGTGACGGACAACCTCCACCCGATCGGCGACAGCGTGCTAGCGCCTTTCGACCGACTTCGGCAAAATGCCCATCCGAGGGTGATCAGTCCATTACCGTTACCGCCGGGGAGGGCCCGCGGTCGGGCCGACGCGTTTTCACGAGGGGGGAAGGCAGTGGCTGAGACTGCCTCGGAGCCAAGCTGGCTCACCGGGCTCGACTTCGTCATCACCGACGCGCCCGCCGGCGGCGGCGCGGCACCCGGTGGCGGCGCCGTGCCCAACGGCGGCCCACCCCCGGGCGGCCGGTTCAGCCTCAGCCGTGAGGAAGCGCAGAGCATGCTCACGGTCGCCCAACGCGTGCGCGACAGTCTCCAAATGATGAACCGGACGGCACAAGGGTTGCTCCAGGTCCGTCCTCCGACAGACGACCCAGGCAGTGCCGGCTACAACCAGCTGCTCGTCGGCAACGGCGGTGGCGGCGCGTTCAACAAGGGCGCCGAGCAGGTCAACCGCGAACTCACCTACTCGATTCAGCTGGTCAAGAAGCTCCAGGACGCGCTGGGGATCACCGTGGCCGCAGACGCGGCGTCGGCGAATGCGGTCAAGAACGCAGCAAGTGGAAACCAGAGCGAGGGACTCGCGTGACGACCAAGCGACTGCTTTTGACTTTCACGAGCGCTGCGGCGACCTTCGCGGTCGTCGCAGGATGCTCGGGTGGAGCCGTCGCTCCTCCGGCGACCAACTCACCGTCGTCGGCCGAGGCATTGCCGCACAGCGGTGCCCCCAAGGTCGAGCAACCGTTGCCCGCGGCGGTGTTGTCCGGCGACCCGTGTCAGGAAGCGTTGACCTCGGACCAGCTCAAGGAAATCTTCGGCACAGTGGTCCAAGGCAAGCGCGACGACACTTCCGGCCTCGGCCCTGATTGCCACTGGAACAACACCGACACTGGCGCCGCTGTCGACGTCAACTACGTCACTCAGACGCACCAGGGACTCAGCGGCGTCTACCAGAACACAAAACCGCAGGTCAAAACGTGGCAAGAACGTTCTCCCATCCAAGGTTTCCCTGCCGCGGCACATTCGTCCGAGAGCCCTGACTCAGTGCACGTCTTCTGCCAGGTCAGCACCGGAATCCGCGACGATCTGTCATTCGACACATCGCTGACTCTGAGCACCGCCAAAGTCGGCAAGGCCAATCCTTGTGATGTTGCCGCGCAAGTGGCCGGCATGGTCGTCACCAACCTGCGCCAGAAAGCAGGTGCGTAGTGGGCTTCTTCGACATGATCGGCGACAGCGCGAAGTGGGTGGGTGACCGCTTCAGCGACGCTGGGCATTGGGCGAGCGACGTCTGGCACGGGAACGTCGGCACACAGTCCGTCCCCGCCCCTGAGCTGGTACAGAAGATCCTCGCCAGCGGCGGCGCCTCGAGCTGGCACGATGGGGGCGGAAAGGCCACCCAGCTGGCGACCGATCACCACAATCTCAGCTCGGACATTCAACGGCTCAGCACCGGCCTCGAATCCGTGTGGACCGGAAACGGGGCCGACGCCGCGCAGGCCCGGATCAAGATGTTCTCCGACGCCACCACGTCGGCGGCGCAGACGTACACCACGAACAGCCAGAACCTGACCGGACTGGCGCACGGGTTCGACGAGATGAAGAAGGCCCTGCAGCCGATGCCGGGAACCCCGCCACACAAGGATTTCATCGATGTGGCGACGCCGTGGGACA
The DNA here is from genome assembly GCF_042896185.1 of Amycolatopsis sp. NPDC001319. Lineage (NCBI taxonomy): Bacteria > Bacillati > Actinomycetota > Actinomycetes > Pseudonocardiales > Pseudonocardiaceae > Amycolatopsis > Amycolatopsis sp. NPDC001319. The sequence goes on from NZ_JBIAWY010000001.1 coordinate 11,975, forward strand.
CCGACACCGAAGACAAGATCAACCAGTACAACCAGCTCGCCCAGCAGAACCTCCAGCGCTACAACGGGTATGCGCAGCAGGCACAGACCAGCGGGCAAGGCCTCAAGGCGGACTACGGTCAGCTGAACCCCTTCGACGACAACGTCGCGGTCACCCAGCCGACGAAGGTCGTCCGCAAGAAGATCACGCAGACGACCAAGACCAAAACCGGCGGCGACGACAAGACGTCCACCTCACAGTCCGAGGTCGACACCCGCCACGTGACGCCGCCGAATGTGCCGCCGCCCACCACGCCGCCGCCGGTGACGCCCCCGCCGAACATTCCGCCGCCGATCGCGCCGCCGCCGACGGGGCGGCCGATCACGCCGCCGGAGCAGAAGCCGCCGCGGGACATCGACCCGCCGGGCAGGACGAAGGATGACGACGACACGCACACGTCCAGCGATCTGGACGATCAGCGGGTCACGCCACCGGGGCAGCGGTTCCCGGTCGGCAGTGGGAATCCGTCGTGGTCGGCGACCGGTGGCGGGGACGGTTTCGGGCCTGGAGGCTTCGGCGTAGGCGCCGGTGCCGGCATCGGCGGAGCAGGCGGGTCCGGGGCCTTCGGCGGACGTGGCAGCGCAGGCGCCGGAACCGGGTCGCGGCTCGGTGCCGGATCCGGGGCGTTCGGGGAAGAAGGCGCGCTGGCCGGCCGCGGAGCAGCAGCCGGCGCGGCCGGCGCCAAGGGTTCGCCCGGAATGGGCGGCATGGGCGCCGCCGGCAGCAAGGGCAAAGGCGAGGAAGACGCCGAGCACCAGCGCAAGTACGGCATCGACGACGACTCGGCCTTCTCGCTCCTCGACGACGAAGACGGCCGGCTCCTCGACCCCCACACCGGCCTCCCGCCGACGCCCCCGACCATCGGAGCCTGAGCAGACCGATGACGATCATCGACAGACCGGTGCGGTTGCCCCGGCCGGTGTTCCTGGTTGCCTGGACCGTCGCCGAGCTCGGCGAGCCGCCGATCGTGGTCGGGCCGGACCAGACGTACCGCACCGACGAGGCCGCGGCGACGTTGCGGCGACGCGCTCTGGATGCGTTGTACGACCTGGGGCTGGCCACGTCCGCCGGCGAGCTCACCGCGCAGTGGCGCGCGACGCTGGACGTCCTCGCCAACCCCGCGCGCGAGATGTACTCCTGGAGCAACTTCCGCGACGGCGAAGACGACGGCGCGATCCTCGTCGCCGAGTCGGGCCGCGACGCCGTCCGCCTGATCACCGACCACCGCGTGGTGCAGCTCGACCCGATCCCGGCGCGCGAGGTCGCGGAGCACCTGGTGGACGCGCTGCCCACCCGCCCGCCGGCGCGGCTGGCGCCCATGAGCGTCCCGAAGGCCCACTTCGAGGACGCCGGCCGCGACTACGAGTCCGACAATCCCCTGACCGAAATGTCCCACGAAGCCGACGAACTCCGCCGCCTCATGCGCGCCGGCCGCGACGCCGCGCACCAGCTCTACGTCGCCACCCGCGACGGCACCGGTCGGCGCACCCGCAGCACCCCGATGTCCGTCCTCGACCTCACCGACCGCGGCCGTGTGCTGACGTTCATCGGCAACACCAACGGCGAGGCCCGCATCAACGTCCACCCCGGACACCGCGCCCACCTGATCGAGGCCCTGCACCTGGCGTCGAACGCGCTCGTCTAACGCAGGCGGTAGCGCGCGACACAATGCCGAGCGCGGTCACGGCGAACGCTGTCACCTGCAACGAGGCGGCTCCGCACGTGGCTTTGGAGGTGCTCTCCTGTCACTCGGCGAAGCTCCCCGCGGCGGCGCGAGGCCACAGTGGACCCAGGTCGAGCGGCCGTCCCGACGACGGGCAACTGCGCCGCGTTTGCCAAGTCCTGCACCTGGCGTCGAACGCGCTCGTCTAGCGCTCCGCCAGGCCCTCCGCGGTCGCTTTCAGCAGCCGCGTGAGGCGGGGCTCGAAGTCGAGCGCCGTGTGGGACCAGCGGGGTTCCTGGCGGTAGAGCTCGGCCAGGCTGGCGGTGGGGTGGGAGAGCTGCCAGAAGTACGACGTGGTGCCGAGCAGGGCGGCAATGACGTCGTGGACCTGTTGCACGGTAAGGGTTCCGGCGCCGACGAGGGTCTCGACGATCACGTCGTACGCCTTGAACGACCGCGTTTTGTATTGCCGCGCGCGCTCGACGGAGACGTCACCTTCGAGGCTGAGCGACACGTGCGTGAGCAGGTCGCAAAAGAGCGGGAGCGTGACGATCGTCGTGCTGAGCGCCTCGGCGAGCTCGCCCGGCGAGAGGCCGCGGGCGCCGGCGAGACGCGTGGTGAGGACGTCGCGCCACTCCTCCCAGCCGCGTTCGGCGAGCTCGAGGAACAGCTCCTCGCGGCTGGCGAAGTACCGCCGCACGGCCGACGCGTGCAGCCCCGCCGCCTCCGTGACGGCCGCGAGCGTCACGTGCCGCACGCCGCCCAGCTCGACGGCCAGCCTGCGCGCCGCGGCGAGGAGGTCCTCGGCGCGCTGCAGCTTGGCTTCCTCGGAACGCGCTCGGCGATGCACACCACACTTTAACGCAAGTCGGATGCGTTACCTCGCCTCGGGGTGCTACGGTCGCCTTAACGCAATCAACTTGCGTTACATCGGACCACGGAGGTTGTTGTGGTTTTCTTCGTCACCGGCGCTTCGCGCGGCCTGGGCCGCCAGATCGTGGAGCGCGCGCTGGCCGCCGGCCACCAGGTCGTGGCGACCGCCCGTGACCCGCGTTCGCTCGATGACCTGCGGGAACGCTTCGGGTCGCAGGTCCACGTCGAAGCCTTGGACGTGACCGATCCGGCCGCCGCGGAAGCCGCCGTCGCAGGTGGCGTGCGCGCTTTCGGCCGCCTCGACGTCGTCGTGAACAACGCCGGCCAGGGCGACCGCGCAGCCCTCGAAGACACGTCGCTGGACGTCTTCCGCCGCCAGGTGGAGACGAACTTCCTGGGCACGGTCTACGTCACGAAGGCGGCGATCGCGGTGCTTCGCCGGCAGGGCGGCGGGCGGATCATCCAGATTTCCTCACTGGGCGGCCGCATCGGCAGCCCGGGGATGACGGCGTACCAGTCGGCGAAGTGGGCCGTCGGCGGCTTCAGCGAAGCTCTTGCGGCCGAGGTCGCGCCCCTGGGCATCAAGGTCACCGTGCTCGAACCCGGCGGCATGCGCACCGACTGGGCCGGCTCGTCGATGACGACACCGCCGATCAGCGCCCCCTACGAGCCGACCGTCGGCGCTTCAGCCCGGGCCATGGCGGGCTTTGAAAAGACCGCGACCAGCGATCCAGCACTCGTCGCCGACCTGGTACTTCGCGTCGCCGAACTCCCGGACCCACCGCTGCGTCTCCTGGCGGGCAGCGACGCCTACGAATACGGCCGCGAAATCTGGCGCAACCGCCTTGCCGCGGACGAGAAATGGGCAGAACTCAGCCGCTCAACGGATCACCCGGACGCCGACAAGAATTGGCACCAGCAACGCGGAAACAGCCTTCCAACAGTCAGCAACTGACCCCCTCCACCCGCAACTGACCCACCCAACACCCAGCGCACCCAGACCCGTCCCTGCACCTCGATCCCCGCCTTCCACGCGGTCTGGATTGTTTGTCAAGGCACGCTTTCCCGCCTTGACAAACAATCCAGACCGTAGTGACAATCAAAGATCGAGGTGCCCACTACTCGCCCCCGGGCGCAATGATCCGCGCAGCGGGTCGAGCCCTCAATTCACTGCGGATCGAACACACAGAACTCATTCCCCTCCGGATCCGCCATCACCCACCAATCAATATCCCCACCCTTATTCCTCACCAGTACCGCCCCCAACGACACCAACTCCCCCACATCCCCGAACACGTCGAGGTGCATCCGGTTCTTCACCGTCTTCGCCTCAGGCACCGGATTCACCCAGATCAACGGCCCCACCCCGGCGACATCCACGATCGGCACCGGGTCGTCGGCTGACCGATCTCCCGCACGTCGCGTGTAGCCCAACGCGACACACCACCAGTCAGCCAGCTTCTGGTGGTCCCGGGCGTCGAGGGCCAAGTCCTTGAACTTCGCAGTCACGCCCTCAGCGTGGCACGCACCACCGACATTTTCCGCCACCCGCCGCGACCTGCCAGGATGGGCGAGTGGCCCACGAATCCGAACAGGTCTGGAGCGCCACCGTCGACCGCCTGCGCGCGATGATAGACGGTGGCGAGCTCCCGCCGGGCTCGAGGCTGCCCGCGGAACGCGCCCTGTGCGAACAGCTCGGCATCAGCCGCGGCTCGCTGCGGCAGGCGCTGCGGGTGCTGGACTCGATCGGCTACGTCCAGATCCGCGCGGGCTCCGGCACCTACGTCCGCGAGCAGACCGAAGCACCCCTGAGCAGCTGGTTCTCCGAGCACGAACAGCTGGTGGAGAAGCTGTTCGACCTGCGCGCCACGGTCGAGCCCACCCTCGCCGAGCGCCTCGCCGGCAACCACTCGCCGCGGACGATCCAGAAGCTCGAGGACAACGTCGCCGAAATGGAAGCCGCGGCCGCCGAGGGCGACATGCTCCGCGTCATCGCGACGGACGCCGAGTTCCACCGCGTCATGGCGAGCAACGCCGGCAACGACGACGTCGCCGACCTCCTGCGCTCCGTCCTGGCCCTGGTGGGCGAAGAACGCCGCGCGGCGCTGCGGCTGCCGGGGCAGATCCGCAAGGCGGTGGATGAGCACCGGGCGATCCTGTCGGCTTTGAAGTCCTCCAACGGTCCTGCCGCGCGGGAGATCACGCTGAAGCACTTGCTGGACGCGAAATCCTACGCCCACGATTATGCGGCGGGCAACGACTCGGCGATGTAGCCGAGAGTCTGCTGGGTACATCGGGGAACTTCGACCATGCGGCGCCTTGGCTGCTGCGTGCACTCCCGCGCATCGCCTGGACTCGCCCGAGGCGCGTTTGCGCTCCTTCACCGCCGCCTCAGATCTGCACGAGCGTATTCACCGTCGCCTCGGATCTGCACGAGCGGCTCCCCGTGTCAACCACGAACCCGGGCTTGTCCACAGCTCCCCCACTCGATACCGCACTTGTCCACAGATTCCGCCGCGGCCGTTTTTTGAGGCCTGGCAACGGTAAACTGGGATGGGGACGCCCCCCTTGGGAGGGCGGGGGCTGTCTGGCGCGCGCGAAGGTGAGTGCTGGAAACACATCGCTCAAGTCGCGGTGGCGTGGAGCCCGGTCGAGGGTCATGCTGGGTCGATCGTTCAGTTCGATCTCAACGGAGTTGGTACTTGGCAGTGTGGGCCGACAAGTCGGTGCCTGTCGGGCTGTTGGTGCGCCCGGTCCGCAACCAAGCTATCCCACGGCGAGGCAACCGGCGGCAGCGTCGGTGCGGGACCTCAAGCGCAGTGAGGACCGCCGAGACTCACTGAGAGCACTACCAGACACCCGACCTCACAACGCATGCGCCAAAACGAGATCCGCGACTTCCCCCGCCGGAACCGTCGTCACCACCTCAAGCGTCGCCGACGCGCGTAGCAACGGCTCAACAGTTTCCAGATACCCCAACGTCTCCGCGAGTTCCGCCGGGTCCGTCCCATAAGGGTTCGACGTGCGCGAAGCGAGCCGTTCAACAAGGACTGACGCAGGGGCGCTCAACAGCACCACATGCGAGAACAACCGCCGAAACCGCGCCGGGTTCCGCACCGTGCCCGAGACGAACTGCGAAGACGACGAGCCCAACACCTCAGCCATGACGTCCGAGCGCCACAGCCGTTCACCGTCGAGGTGTACGGGCCGCAGTATCAACCGTCGCGAAACCGTCACGAAGCCGCGCGAAGCCAGCTCGGCCAGCAGCGCACTCCTGCCCACCCCCGACATGCCCGTGACGAGCACCCGTACTAGTGCGGTTCCAAGATCCGGTCCACGAACCGCCGCACCTTGTCCTCCAGGCGGGCCACGCGCTCGGCCAAGGACAGGGTTTCCACGGGTTGCGGGACGTCCGGCTTGAGTTCCCCGCGGACGTACGCGCTGCAGGACAGGTTGGCGCAGGCGTAGGTGCCCAGGGTGTTGCCCTCGCGGCCGGGTTTGCCGGCGCGGCGGCCGGTGAACAGCGTGATGTCGGAGGTGGCGTGGGTGGTGGAGCAAAAGGCGCACATGTTGCTGCGCAGCCGCGACGAAGCGGGCGGGGCGGCGCGCAACGACAGGCCGACGACGACGCCGTCGCGGGGCACCACCAGGTACGCCCGGCCGGGGGCCTTCGGGTCGCGCCAGCCGAGGAAGTCGCGGGTGGCCCACGGGACGTCGGCGGGGAGGGTGACGGACTTGGCCTCGCCGCGGGAGCAGTTCACGAAGGAGGCGCGGATCGCGTCGGCGTCGAGGGGTTGCATGAGTCAGCACGGTAGCGACGCGGCCGCGAGAGCTGCCACGCCTTTTCTCGCAGACAGATCCGCCAGCCCATACGATCGGCGGCGTGCGCAAGCGAACGGCGGGGCGGTTCCGGCTGGTACTGCGCACCAGTCTGGGCTTCGCCGCGCTCGGCATCGGGTCGAGTGTCGCCGGGTCGGCGGTCGTCGCGTTGCTGCTGTTCCTGCAGGGGCTGCCCGGCGACGTCGGCGACCGTGGGTGGATCCTCGGCCTGACGGCGGGCGGGATCGTGGCCGTGAGCCTCCTCGTGGGCACGCTCTGGACCGCCTACCTGCAGCGACGCACCGTGGTGTGGTTCACGATCGGCCGCCCGCCGACGGAGGACGAGGCCAAGCGCGCGCTGCGGCTGCCCGTGGACATGGCGGTGGTCAGCGGCACGCTGTGGCTCATCGGCACCGTCACGCTGGGCACGCTGGCCGGCGTGCTGGGCTCGTTCGACGACGCGTCCGGCATGGCGCTGACGATCGGCCTCGGCGGGCTGACCACCGTCGGCCTGATGTACCTCGCCGCGGAGTGGGTCGCGCGGCCCGTGATGACGATCGCGCTCGACGTGACGCCGCCCCACGGCTCGCTGCCCGTCACCGTGCTGACCAGGCTGATCGTCACGTGGGCCCTGGCCAGCGGCGTGCCGCTCGTGGGCGTGCTGCTGGTCGCGACGCCGCCCGACGTCAGCCGCGCCAACCCGACGGCCAGCCTGATCACGCTGTCCGTGATCGGCCTCACCACGGGCGCCATCGGCACGGCGCTGCTCGCCCGCGCCGTCGCCGCGCCGCTGCACCGCCTGCGCGTGGCGCTCGACCGGATCGCCCGCGGGACCACCGACGTGTCCGTGAGCGTCGACGATTCCAGCGAGATCGGCATGCTCCAGACGTCCGTGAACGAACTCGCCGCCGGCCTGCGCGAACAGGAGCGGATGCGGGACCTGTTCGGCCGGCACGTCGGCACCGAAGTCGCGCGCCACGCCCTCGAGTACGGCGCCTCGCTGTCCGGCGACGTGCGCGAGGTCACGGCCCTGTTCGTCGACGTCGTCGACTCCACCGCGCTCGCCTCGCGCACGCCGCCCGAGGAGCTCGTGGCCAAGCTGAACCGCTTCTTCGCCAGCGTGGTCTCCGCCGTCGACGCGCGCGGTGGCCTGGTCAACAAGTTCCAGGGCGACGCGGCCCTGTGCATCTTCGGCGCCCCCACGCGCCTGTCCGACGCCCCGACGATGGCGCTGGCCGCCGCCCGCGCGATCCGTGATGCCGTGGTGGCCGACGGCGAGCTCGACCTGGGCATCGGCGTCGCGTGCGGGCAGGTGTTCGCGGGTCAGCTGGGCACGTCGAGCCGGCTGGAGTACACCGTGATCGGCGACGCCGTGAACGAGGCCGCGCGGCTCACGGAGCACGCGAAGTCGGTGCCGTCACGCATCCTGGCCAGCGAGGGCGCCGTGAAAGCCGCGCTCGGCGGTGAGCGCGAGTTCTGGCAGCCGCACGGCTCGCTCCTGCTGCGCGGCCGTCAGCAAGCCACCGAGGCCTGGACGAACTAACCCAGCTCAGGCCACGTCAGCAACGTCGAACCCCAGGTCAGCCCCGCCCCGAACGCCGTCAGCAGCACCCGGTGACCAGGCACCAACGTCCCGTCCTCCACCGCGTCCGCCAGCGCCAGCGGAATCGACGCGGCGCTCGTGTTCCCCACCCGGTCGATGTTGGCCACCACCGCGTCCGCAGGCAGCCCCAGGTGTTTCGCCGTCGCCTGGAGGATGCGGATGTTCGCCTGGTGACCCACGAACCGGTCGACGTCCCCGACCATCCAGCCCGCCTGCTCCAGGACAGCTCGCGACGACTCGGCCATCCGCGCGCACGCGTGGCGGAACACCGCCGTGCCCTGCATGACGAGGTGGTGGTCGCGCTGGTCCTCGGAGAAGCGGTGCTTCGAGCCGCCCGCCTCGACCCACAGCAGGTCGGCCAGCTCGCCCTCGCTGTGCAGGTCGAACGGACCGATCGCGCCCGGCTCGTCCGAGTCGCCGGCGCGCAGGACGACCGCGCCCGCACCGTCGCCGAAGATGGGCACGGTGGTGCGGTCCGTCGGGTCCACCAGCGACGTGAAGACGTCGGCGCCGATCACCAGCACGCGCTTGGCGATGCCGCCGGCGATGAAGCCCTGCGCGGTGGCCAAGGCGTACACGAAGCCGCTGCACACGGCGTTCACGTCGAACGCGGCGGCCGTGCCGAGCCCGAGCCGCGCCGCCACCTGGGGCGCGCTGGCGGGGCAGAGCTGGTCGGCCGTGGACGTGGCGAGCACCACGGCGTCGACGGAGCTGTCGCCGAGCGCTTCGCGGCCCGCGGCGACGGCGAGATCCACTGTGGACTCGCCGGGCGCGGCCATGCGGCGCTCGCGGATGCCGGTGCGGGTGCGGATCCACTCGTCGGAGGTGTCGAGGGTCTGCGCGATCTCGTCGTTGGTCACGACCCGTTCGGGCAGCGCGCGGCCGAGCGCGGTCACGACGGCGGTACGACCAGGTGGGAACCCGACAGGACTCACAGTTATTACCTCCCCGGCCGGTGGGTGGCGGTTCCACCGGCTCGCTCCACTTCTATGGGCTACCCCTGGGTAGACCGGTCAGTTGTGGTGCACGTCACTCATCCTCCTCTTTCACGTTCGCTCGATAGGAGGTATTGGGCGAACCTCTTCTTGATCAGTGGGTGAGCCTCGGTAAAGACGAGGCGTCGAGTCGGTGCACCCGGTTAGCCTGAAGCGTGCTCACTCCCGACCTCGACCGGCTGGACCTCGCCATCCTCGCCTGCCTGCAGGCCGACTCGCGCACGATCGCCGAGGTCATCGGCGCGAAGGTGGGCCTCTCGGCCGCCGCCGTGCAGCGCCGCATCAAGCGCCTGCGCGAGACGGGCGTGATCGAGAAGGAGGTCGCCGTGCTGTCCCCCGGCGCCCTCGGGCTGTCGATGACGTTCGTCGTCATGGTGGAGATGGAGCGGGAGAACCTGACCGTGCTGGACGCGTTCCGCCGGCAGGTGCTGGGCGACGACTGCGTGCAGCAGTGTTACTACGTCACGGGCACGGCGGATTTCGTGTTGATCGTGACCTGCCCCGACATGGCGGGGTTCGAGGCGTTCACGCGGCGGATGTTCTTCGACAACCCCAACGTCCGGCACTTCACCACGAGCGTGGCCATGGATCGGGTGAAGGTCGGGCTCACGCTGCCGCTGGCCTGAGCGCGACGGTCTACATCGGACCGTCCGTGACAATCCCGTGACCAATGCGCGAAAGTCCCCTGCCTCCTGCCCGCTCGGGCGAAATCGGGTGACGGGCGGTCAACGGTCGAACGCAAGGGGTATGTGGTCCGTGTTACGCCACAGAGGACGGATGCAGCCGATCGCGTGAATGGCGCCGAACCGGCGTCACGAGTGCCGAAGCTGATCATCTCCTTGCCGACCAGTTCGCAGGGCGCGAACCACCGGAGGAAACACCAGGAGCAGCCGTGCACACCGACGCCGTACACCAGACCCAGTTCGTGTTGCTGAACGAGAGCACCACGCCGGTGCTGTCCCGCCTGTCCTACCACTGCTCGGAGCCGTTCGCCGTCACCGTGGCGTTCCGGACCGAGCGCGGCCGGTGGATCGAGTGGACGTTCGCACGTGACCTGCTCGTGACCGGGCTCGAGGAGCCGTCCGGGCTGGGCGACGTGCGCATCCGCCCCGACCTGTCCGAGGACCCGGCGATGCTGACGCTGGAGATCGAGTCACCCGACGGGTACGCGTCGTTCGAGCTGGAGCGCGAGGACATCGAGAACTTCCTGGAGTCCTCCTACGAACTGGTTCCGCTCGGCACCGAGAGCGAGAACTTCGACATCGACGGGCTGATCGAGGAAATCAGCAACGTCTGACCCCGAAGACTGCCGATCCCGCGGCGGTACAGGGAGAAGGGCGGCTCGAGTGCTCTGGAGGCACTCGATCCGCCCTTCTTCTGTTCACCGGGAAATCAGCCGCGCACGAGCGTGGTGCCGGTCGCGGAGAGGGCGTTGGTGACGGGGTAGTAGTACGTGTTCACCGTGTCACCGCCGGAAAGCAGGCCCTGCGCCTGGTTGCCGGAGATGAACGAGCCGCCCGAGTCGCCGCTGTCGGAGCGGGCGTTGGTGAGCACCATGCCCGTGACCGTGCCCTCGGGGTAGCGCACGGTCTGGTTCTTCGCGCGGATCGTGCCGCAGGTCCAGCCCGTGGTGGAGCCCGACTTGCAGACGGACGCGCCCACGGCGGCGGCCGTGGAGCCCGACACGCGGGTGCCGTTGTTGATCTGGCCGACCGGGGTCCAGTTGCTGTTGACCCGCGCGAACGCGTAGTCGCTGCCCGGGAAGCGGTAGCTGGAGAACGAGCCCATCGACACGCGGTTGTAGCCGGTCAGCGGGCCGGCACCGGTGAGCGCGGCGCAGTGGCCGGCGGTCAGGAAGCCGCCGTTCACGGAGAAGCCGACGGAGCAGCGCGCCGAGCCGCCGATGTAGTACGCGTCACCACCGAGCACGTTGTAATGCAGCTGCGGCGTGGCGGCGGTCTCCGTGACTTCCAGCGAGGAAGTGTCCACACCGGACTGGCGGGCGAACTTCTCCGCGGCCGCCCGCTGTCCCTTGAGGACGGTGATCGTCACGCGGTTCGACGCCGGGTCCACGCCCCACGCCGTGACCGACTGCGGCGCGGTCTTCTCGCCCGCGTTGAGCTTGGCCACGCTGGAGTCGAGCTGGCGTTCGGAGAAGCGCACGACCTGCGCCTCCGCGCCCGCCGCGCGCACCTTCTCCACGAGCGAAGCGTCGGTCACGCCGACGCGCGCCTTGCCCGTGGCCGCGTCGTAGCTCGCGCCGCCGAAGCTGTCGCCGAGCGCGGTTTCCAGCGCCTGGCCCACCTTCGTGGCGGAGTCCTCGGTGGCGAGCCGGGCGATGGCCTGGTCGTGGGTGAGACCGAGGTCGCGCTGCATCGCCGGCACCATGTCGGGGTTCAACAAGGCGGCACCCGCGACCGGGCTCGTGACCGCGGCCATCGTGCCCGCCGTCGCGGCGGCGACGGCGGCGATACCGAGGAATCTGATGATCTTCATGCTTCTCCCTCGTGATTACGCGCGGCACCGGTGCGGCCGCGCGGCGCATCCCTTCCCCCGGGGTGAGAGCGTGCAGGGTGGTCCAGTCCACTGCAATAAGGGCTCGGCGCGGATAGGTATACGCATTCCCCTTGGCCCAACGCCCTGCTCCAGACGCCGTATCGGCCTCATTTTCTCCCGCGGCACCGTCCATAAGTAGGGATTCCGGCAACTACTTTGCGTAGCTCTTTCAACGGCCGGAACGCGTCATGCGCCCTTGGAACGAGGGGATGCCCGAAGTTTCGTACGCATGGTGATCCTGGGCCGAAGATCCGTCTGCCAACCGGTGACGCTGTGTACGCAGACGTGTGAGCCGGGTGCCGAGGTGCAGGTCGTCGGCTGGTTTACGGCTGACCGAACGCTGCTTAGGCTCCCGACGAAACGGACAAGCGCGCAGGGAGGTCGACATGTGGCAGGCCGTCTCCCTTCCGACGTCGGTCACCGTGCGCACCGGGCCGACGGCTTTCGCGGGCCGGGACCGGGAACTCGCGGCGGTGGCCGAGGTATTAACCCACCGACCGGCCGCCGTGCTCGTGGAGGGCGAACCGGGGATGGGCCGCTCGCGCCTGCTGGCGGAGCTGGCGCAACGGCCCGAGTTCGCCGACGGCCGCGTGCTGCGCGGCACTTGCCAGCCCCTGCGCGAACCCTTCCCCTACGGGCCGGTGCTGGAGGCGTTGCACGCGGCGGGCGAGCGTCCGCTGGGACCGCTGAGCCCCGTCGCCGGTGTGCTGCGGCCGCTGCTGCCGGAGCTGGCCGACCGGCTGCCGCCGACGCCCGAGCCGCTGGACGACCCGGGCGCGCAGCGGCACCGCGTGTTCCGCGCCGTGCGGGAGCTGTTCGTCGCTTGTGGACCGACGATCCTGCTGGTCGACGACCTGCAGTGGGCCGACGAGGGCACCTGCGACCTGATGCGGTTCCTCGCCGCCGACCTGCCGCCGGAGCTGGCCGTGGTGGCCGCGTATCGCACGGGCGCGCAGCCGTGGCCGGGGCCGCTGGGCGCGCCGGTGCGAGCGGCGCCGAGTGTCCACACCGCACGCGTCGCACTCGGTCCGCTGGACGTCGCGGCGGTGCGGGTGATGGCCGTGCACGTGCTGGAGCTGCCGCGCGTGAGTGACGAGTTCGCGACGAAGCTGCACGAATGCACGGGCGGGATCCCGTTCGTGGTCGAGGAAACTTTGCGGGCGTTGCGGAACGTGCCGCTGCCGGCCGGTGAGGGGCTGTCGGATCGGCTGCTGGAGAACCTGGAGGTGCCGGCGCCGTTGCGGGAGTCCGTGACGGAGCGGCTGGCCGCGCTGCCGGAGGAGGCGGCGCAACTGACGCGGGCCGCGGCGGTGCTGGCGGTACCTGCGGAGCCGACGACGTTGGCCGAGGTGGCGGGGCTCGGCGAGGAGTCGCTGCGGGCGGCGTTGCTGGCCGCGTTGGCCGGGGGTTTGGTGGCCGAGCTGGGTGAAAACCGGTACGGCTTCCGGCATCCGCTGGCGCGCAAGGCCGTGTACGACACGGTGAGCGGCCCGGAGCGGACGTTGCTGCACACCGAATCGATGCGGGTGCTGGGCGCGTTGCCGTCGCCGTCGTCCTTGCTGCTGGCGCAGCACGCTCTCGCGGCCGGGCGTACGGAGAAATGGCTTCGTTACGCGGAAGCGGCGGCCGACGAGGCCATCGTCCACGGCGAGACCTCACGCGCGATCGACCTGTTGCAGGCCGTGCTGCCGGCTTCGGACGACGTGGGCCGGCTCGCCACGAAGCTGAGCCAGGTCGCGTTGCGCGGTTTTCGCCCGGACGTGATCGAGACGCTGGAGCGAGTGCTGGAAGACCGGCCGTTGCCGCCGGCCGTGCGCGGGACGATCCGGCTGTCGCTCGGCCTGCTGCTGGTGCGCACGATCGGACGGCTGGAACGCGGGCGCGAGGAGGTGGAGCGCGCCGTCGCCGAGCTCGTGGACCGCCCGGAGCTGGCGGCACGCGGCATCAACCTGCTGGCGCAACCCATCGACGGGCTCACTCCCCTGTCCTGGCACGAAGGCTGGATGCGGCGGGCGCGGGAAGTCCATTCCGGACTGACGGATCCGGAGCTGCGGCTGGCGTTGACCGTCGACCGGATCACCAACGCCTCGCACATCGGCGACGGCTCGGCGTGGACGGAGTTCGAGGCGCTGCCGGACGTCGGCGACAGCGTGGCCGAGCGCGTGCAGCTGGCGCGGCTGTGGTGCAACCTGGCCGACGCGCAGTCGTGGGCCGGGCACCTCGACCGGGCCACGCGGCTCGTCGAGGAGGGCGCGCGGCGCGCTTCGGACGCGGGTGCGCTGTACGCGATCGGCCTGATCCAGGGCACGCAGGCGCGGCTGGCGTGGTTCCGCGGCGAGTGGGACGAGCTCGCGGAGACGGCGGAGGACGTGCGCTCGCGGTACCCGGAGCTGGGGCCGATCGTGATGGAGACTTCGCTGGTGCTCGGCGGTTTGGCGGCCGTGCGCGGTGAATTCGCCACGGCTGCTGAGCATTTGGCGCGCGCCTCGGTGCCCGCCGACGGGCCGATCCCCGTGGTGCTTTCGGCCGCGTCGGTGCAGATCGGGGTGCTTTTGGCGGGCGACGACGTGGCCGGCGCTTGTGCTGTCGCCGACGTCGCCGTGGACGCCGCGCGCCGCAAGGGCGTCTGGGTGTGGGCGGCATCCCTCGTGCCGGCGGCGGCCGAAGCGTTCACGCGGGCGGGTCGCTGGTCGGACGCCGACGCGTTCGTGGAGGAGTTCGCGCGCGGCATCACCGGCCGCGACGCACCCGTGGCCGGCGCAGCGTTGTCCGCGGGCCGCGCGGTCCTGACGGGCGCCCGCGGCAAACACCTCGCCGCGGCCGCGGGCTTCGACGCCGCGGCCGTCGCGTACGCCCGCCTGCCGATGCCGTACCTGGCGACGTCGATGGTCGAGCGCGCCGCCTGCCTGCGCCTGCTGGCGGGCCAACGCCCGGCCGTCGACGCCCTCGCGGCTGCGGCCCGCGCCTACGAACGCCTCGGCGCCACGCGCGATGCCGGCCGCTGCCACCACCTGCTCCGCGAGCACGGCGCCTGGGCCCCTTCCCAACGCGGCCGCCGCGGCTACGGGCGCGAGCTGTCTCCGCGCGAACGCGAGGTCGCCCGCATGCTCGCCGAGGGCCGCACGAACCGCGAAATCGCCGACGGCTTGTTCCTGTCACCACGCACGGTCGAGCAACACGTCGCGAAGGTCCTGCGCAAGCTGGGCGCCCGGGGCCGCGCCGACGTCGGCCGCCACCTCCCGTCGGGAGATGCGACGGTTTCGTGACAGGCTGTTCGGATGGCCCCTCTCGAACTGACGCTCGGCGACCTCACCGAACAACACGTCGACGCCATCGTCAACGCCGCCAACTCCTCCCTCCTCGGCGGCGGCGTCGACGGCGCCATCCACCGCAAGGGCGGCCCGGAAATCCTCGCCGAATGCCGGGCCCTGCGCGCCGGCCACTACGGCAAGGGACTCCGCACGGGCCAGGCCGTGGCCACCACCGCGGGCCGCCTCCCGGCCCGCTGGGTCGTGCACACGGTGGGCCCGGTGTGGTCTTCTTCGGAAGACCGCTCCTCTTTGCTGGCCGATTGCCACCGCAACTCCCTCGCCGTGGCCGCTTCCCTCGGCGCCCGGACCATCGCCTTCCCGGCCATCTCGACGGGTGTGTACCGCTGGCCACTTGACGACGCGGCGCGCATCGCCGTGTCGACGGTCCGGGAGGCGGACACTTCGGCGTTCGAGTTTGTGCGGTTTGTGTTGTTCGATCAGCGAGCGTATGACGCTTTCGCGGCGGTGGTGTAGTTCGCATCGGGCTTGCCCCGCGGCCGGAGAGCTCGTTGGGGCAGGTTCCAGCCACACCGACACAACCCAACCCAACGAGCAAATCGCAACCCACCCAAACACCCCACCCACCCACCACGTGCTGCACCACCACGCCCTCCGCCTTACCGTGACCCCCGTGGACTCAGATGCAGGCGGCGCCCTGCCGGCGTGGCGGAGGGCGACCGCCGGGGAGACGCGGTGGCCGGCGGCCGGGGTGGTGGTGGGGACGCTCGCGTTGCAGCTGGCGTTGCCGGACCGGGTGGTGTTGAGGCCGTGGTGGCTGTTGCCCGCGGTGTCGGTGCTGTTGCTCGTCGCGTTGTTGTTGATCCAGCCCGGGCGGATGGGTGAGTTCAGCAGGGTCGAGCGGATCGTGTCGTTGGTGCTGCTGGCGGTGGTGAGCGCGACCACGGCGGCGTCGGCGGTGCGGCTGGTGCTGGGGATCGTGCAGGGGTCGTTCAGCGGGGACGCGCCGCAGGTGCTGGTGAGTGGCGCGATCGTGTACTGGACGAACATCGTCGTCTTCTCGCTCTGGTACTGGGAGTTCGACCGCGGCGGGCCGGCGCGGCGGGCGAAGGGGCGGGCGGAGTACCCCGACCTGCAGTTCCCGCAGATGGACAGCCCCGAGCTCACGAGCGAGGACTGGGAGCCGCGCTACGCCGACTACCTGTACCTGTCCTTCACCAACTCCACGGCCTTCAGCCCCACCGACGTCATGCCGCTGCGGATCTGGGCGAAGCTGACGATGATGGTGCAGGCGGGGGTGTCGCTGCTGCTCGCCGTGATGGTGTTCGCGTGGGCGGTCGGCGCGTTACGGGGATAAACACTCGCGGCGCACCCCGGGCACCAGGTATACCCGGTGCATGCCCGAGCCCCCGTACTACGCGGTCATCTTCACCTCCCGCCGCACCGAAGGCGACAACGGTTACGCCGAGCGCACCGCCGAGATGTCGAAACTCGCGGCGGAGCAGGACGGCTACCTGGGCGAGGAGTCGGCCCGGGACGAAAATCTCGGCATCACCGTGTCGTACTGGCGCGACGAGGAAGCCATCGCCGGCTGGCGCAGGAACGTCGAGCACACCGAGAGCCGCCGGCGGGGCCGCGCCGACTGGTACGAGGAGTTCGAAGTCCGGGTGGCGCGCGTCGAGCGGTCGTACGGCTTCAAACGCTGACCCGGCCCGCGGAGAGAACCCCCGCGGACCGGACCTGACGTCAGTGGCGCGTCATCGTGAAGCTCTGGCCGTCGGAGCCGATGGCGCCCGGGCTGAACGTGCCGGTGCCTCGGTCGTCGGCGTCGAGGCCTTCGGGGCTGGTCGACGCGAGGCTCTGCCCGTTGAACTTCACGCCGGTGAACGAGATCCCGCCCGAGATCGACGGGTACGAGTCCGTCGGCGACTCGATGATCGCCTCGGCCGAGGAGTGCTTGGAGGTCAGCGACTTGCTGATCGTCTTCGACCAGCCCTTCGTGGTGTCGCTGATGTCCAGCTTGTAGGTGTTCGTCCCGGTGCGCGTGACAGTCGCGGAGATGTGGTCGCCGGCGCTGACCGGGGCCGACGAGGACGAGTAGTACACCGGCGCGGCCGGGTACATCTCGTACCAGGCCTGGTAGACGGGACGGCCGCTGGAGCAGTCCGTCGCCACGCCCGTCTGCTCCACAGTGGACGATCCGTCACCGTCGATGCCGACCCACGGGGCGAACAGGTCGTTGCTCGACCGGCAGGTCACCGACGGTTCCGTCCAGCTCGCGGTCGCGGTCGTGAAGCTGCCGAAGCTCACGTAGCCGCCCCAGTTGCCGCCCGAGAAGCTCTGGCCGTGGAACGAGCCAAACGACGGCGTGCTGACCGTGGCGACGCCGGCCGCGGCCGCGATGCTCGCCGCGGCGGCCGCCGTGACGGCCAGCACCCGCGCGGTCCGTGAGGAGAGGAGGGAGTTCATGCGGATCCAATCTGATCACCGATGGGGACTCGGGGTGTTACAGGCGGTGCGCACCGGTAACAAGTGTTGGATCCGCGTGAGCAGGTGGGTAGCTACTTTCGAAGGGTATTCACATCTCGGGAAAACTTCACCAATATGTCCCGAATTTCCCTTCTGTACACCGAAGTCCGTGACGGCCGCCCCGGGAAGGCGAGGCGGCCGCCACGGTGTGCCCGTCCTCCGCGCGGAAGGACGGACACGGGTGGACTACCGCGCCGAGCGCGTGAGCGCGGCGTCCACGAACTGGGTGGTGTAGGTCTTCGAGAGGTCGATCCGGTCCTTCTTCGGTTTCACGTTGCTCGACGAGGCGCCGAGCACGTTGAGCACGTTCTGCGCCCCGGCCGGATCCATGCGTCCGTCCGAAGTGAACATCGGCAGACTGTCCTTGAGGGACTTCACGTACAACGCCTTGTCCCCGCCCGCGAACGACGGCGGCATCACATCCGCGACCTGCTCAGCCGTGTGGTTCTTGAGCCACCGCAACGAATCCACGTACGCGTTGGCCAGCTTCTGCACGATGTCCGGGTAGCGCTTCACGATCTCGCAGCTCATGTAGAGCGAGCTGGCGGGATACAGCCCGCCGAGGGCGGCGCGCGTGCCCTCCACCGTCCGCATGTCGTAGAGGATCTTGGCCTGGCCGGTGTTGGTGAGCTGCGCGATCGTCGGGTCGGTGGTCATGCCGGCGTCGATGGAACCCTGCTGCAGCGCGGAGATGAACGTCTGCCCGGCGCCGACCTTCACCGGCGTGTAATCCTTGCCGTCCACCCCGCCGCGGCTCGCGAGCGCCTTCGTGAGGAAGTCCGTGGACGAACCCAGCGACGTCACACCGAGATTCTTGCCGCGGAAGTCCTTTCCGGACTGAATCTGCGGCGCCTCGGCCGACGCGACCATCTCCGCCTCACCCGGCACGTTCGAGAACTGCACCACGCTCGTGAGGCACTGCTCCTTGGCCTGCAGGTCGATGGTGTGGTCGTAGAACCCGACCACGGCCTGCACCTCGCCGGCCAGCAACGACGTCTCCGCGTTGGCGCCCGACGGCTGGTCGAACAGCTCGACGTCGAGGCCCTGCTTCTCGTACTCACCGAGCTGCTGCGCGAGCTGGCCCGGCAGGTAGATGACCTTGGAGATGCCGCCGATCATGATCTTCAGGTGCGGTTTGCCGCCGTTGCCGAGGTCGATCTGACGCGAATCGCGGCACGCCGTGACACCGGCGAGGGTGAGCACCGCGGTGGCGACCGCGAGTGTCCTTTTCAGACGCATCAGATCACCGCACCGGCCTGGGCACCGACCTGCGGCCGCCAGCGCAGCAGCCGCGACTCGGCCGTGCCGATGCCCCATTCGGCCAGCAGCGCGACCACGGTGATGATCAGCATGCCGGCGTAGACACCGGCGGTGTCGAACGTGCCCTGCGCGTTGGAGATCAGGAACCCCATGCCCGCCTTGGCACCCGTGTACTCGCCGACGACCGCGCCGATCAGCGCGAACCCGAACGCGACGTGCAGCGACGAGAGGATCCACGACGTCGCGCTCGGCAGCACGATCGAGCGCAGCACCGACCAGCGTGAGGCACCGAGGATGCGCGCGTTGTCGATCAGGTTGCGGTCGACCTCGCGGGCGCCGGTGAAGGCGTTGAAGAACACCGCGAAGAACACGAGCACCACGACCGTCGCGACCTTCGACGACATGCCGAGGCCGAACCAGATCACGAACAACGCGGCGAGCACGATGCGCGGCAGAGCGTTGGCGGCCTTGATGAACGGCGCCAGCACGTCGGCCAGGTACTGGCTGCGACCGAGCACGACCCCGAACACCACACCCAGGATCGCGCCGAGCACGAACCCGAGCACGGCTTCCTCCACCGTCACCAGGATCTGGTACCAGATGGAGCCGAAGTCGGTGCCGGTCGTGAACCACTCCACGAGCCGTTCCCAGATCTTCGACGGCATCGAGTAGAAGAACGGGTCGATCCAGTAGCGGCCGGCGAGCTCCCAGCTGCCGAGCCACACCACGACGATCGCCAGGCGCAGCAACCAGATGTTGCGCCGGCGCGCGCTGGACTTGAGCTTCTGCCGCGCGATGATGCTCGCTTCGTCTTCGATCCGCGGGTTCGGGTTGGACGGCGGGACGATCAGATCAAGCGACACTGGTCGCCCCCTTCTGGCGGGCCTTGTCGACCTCGCCGCGCAGCGATTCCCAGATGTCGGAGTAGATCGAGCGGAACTCCTCGGTGAGGCGCAGGTCCTCGACCTTGCGCGGGCGCTCCAGCGGGATCTCGAAGACGGCCTTCACGGTGGCCGGGCTTGTGGTCAGGACCACGACCTTGTCGGCGAGCGCGATGGCCTCGTCGAGGTCGTGCGTCACGAAGATCACCGCCGCGCCGGAACCGGACCACAGCCGCAGCAGCTCGTCCTGCATGAGGGCGCGGGTCTGCACGTCGAGCGCGGAGAACGGCTCGTCCATCAGCAGGATCTTGGGGTCGGTGACCAGCGTCTGCGCCAGGGCGACGCGCTTGCGCATGCCGCCGGAAAGCTGGTGCGGGTAGTACTTCTCGAAACCCTCGAGCCCCACCCGGCTGATCCAGTCGCGGGCCTTCTCCCGAGCGTCCGCTTTGGACACTCCGCGGAAGCGCGGGCCGGAGGCGACGTTGTCGAGCACCGAGCGCCACGGCATCACGGCGTCGGTCTGGAACATGTAGCCGACACCGTCCGGAATGGACGTCACCTCGGCACCGTTCACGCGGACGCTGCCGGCCGACGCGGGCTGCAGGCCGCTGACCAGGGACAACGTCGTCGACTTGCCGCAGCCGGTCGGACCGACAACGGCGACGAACTCGCCCGGCTGCACGGTCATGGTCAGGTCGCGGACCGCGGTGTGCACGGATCCGGAGCCGCTGGGGAACCTTTTCGTCGCGTGCTCGAGTTCGATGAGGGGTGGCGCCATCGTGGTGACTCCTTCGTCACGGTGGGGACTGCGACGGAGGTTAAGAGCGCATCAAGAGCCCGGGAAGCTTGTCGACGTTCTGCGTGCGCTCTGCTCGTTCTCCACGTTTTGCTCATTTCGCGCACGGCCCTGAGCTGGGGGTATGTTGCCTGCCATGCCGAAGTGGGCGTTGTTCGAACGCATGCGGTTCACCCGCCAGGTCCTGCTGTTGCAGATCGGGGTGGTGGTGCTGGTGGTGGGGCTCGGTGTCGCTCTCGTGAGCTGGCAGCTGCGGTCGACGTTGACGGAGCAGTACGGCGAGCGGGCGCTGGCGGTCGCGAAGTCGGTGGCGACGGACCCCGTGGTGGTGGCGGGTGCGGCGGCGCGGCGGCAGGGTGGGGCGCTGGAGGCCCGCGCGGGCGCGGTGTCGAGGGTCAACGGCGCGCTGTTCGTGGTGATCACCGACGATCACGGCATTCGCCTCGCGCACCCGACGCCGGCCGAGATCGGCGACAAGGTCAGCACCTCGGCAGAGGAAGCGCTGGCGGGCAACGATGTCATCAGCGAATTCGACGGCGGCACGCTCGGACTTTCGGTGCGAAGCAAGACACCGATCTGGCAAGGGTCGCGGGTGGTCGGCGAGGTCAGCGTCGGGTACCAAGTCGGCAAGCTGACCGAGGACTTCAACCGGCTGCTGCTGATCACCCTGGCCTTCGCCGCAGGCGCGCTGCTGCTCGGCGGCGGTGCGTCCGCGCTGCTCAACCGCCGGTTGCGCCGCGTCACCCACGGCCTCGAACCGCACGAGTTGACCGAGCTCCTCTACGAACGGGAAGCCGTGCTGCACGGCATCGGCGAGGGGATGCTGGCGGTGGACAGTTCGCGGCGGGTGTCCGTGCGCAACGACGAAGCCGAGCGGCTGCTGGGGATCGACCTGCCGGTGGGGGCCACTTTGGACGAACTGGAGCTGTCGCCGCGGGTGCGCAAGGCTGTGGTGGAGGGGCAGCCTGTGGACAATCTCCTTGCGGTGGCGGGAAACCGCGTGCTGGTGATGAACTCGCGCGCGGTGCAGGGCGAGGATCGGGCGCTGGGGACCGTACTGACCTTCCGCGACCGCACCGACCTCGACACGCTCAGCCGTGAGCTCGACGGCATCCGGTCGCTGTCCGACGGCCTGCGCGCGCAACGGCACGAGTTCGCGAACCGGCTGCACACGTTGTCGGGGCTGTTGCAGCTCGGGCACCACGCCGAGGCCGAAGAGTACCTGCAGACGTTGACCGAGACGACGTCGGCGCGCTTGGCTCCGCTGGGCGGTGACGCGGTGCGCGACCCGTACCTGCAGGCGTTGCTGGTGGCGAAATCCGAGCAGGGGCTGGAAAAGGGCGTGGAGCTGAAGCTGGCGGACGACTCGTTCGTGCGCGGCTCGGTGACCGATCCCGTCGCGACGGCCACCGTGATCGGCAACCTGGTCGACAACGCGCTGCACGCCGCCCGCATGGGCCCGCGGCGGCCGGCGACGGTGGAGGTCGGGCTGTTCGCGGAGGGCGCGGCGCTGCACGTGTCCGTTGTGGACAGTGGGCTGGGCGTGCCGGAGCCGTTGCGTGACACACTGTTCGACGAGGGCGTCTCGACGAAACTCACGCCCGGCCACGGTCTGGGCCTCGCCCTCGCGCGCCAGGCGGCCCGCGCCCGCGGCGGGGACGTTTGGCTCGCCGACGCCGGAGGCGACGCGGCGGGCGCGTTGTTCGTCGCGAAACTGCCCGATCTGCTCGTGGAGGCTTCTTCATGATCCGCACTTTGATCGTCGACGACGACTTCCGCGTCGCCGGCGTCCACGCGGGGTTCGTCGCGGAGGTGCCGGGCTTCACCGTCGCGGGCATCGCGCACACCGCCGCGGAGGCGCGCGCCCGCGTGCGCGAGCTGACGCCGGATCTCGTGCTGCTCGACGTCTACCTGCCCGACGAACCCGGCCTGTCCGTACTGCCGGACCTCGCCACGGACACCATCGTCCTCTCCGCCGCGACCGACGCGGCGTCCATCACCGCCGCCATCCGCGCCGGCGCGCTGAACTACCTGATCAAGCCCTTCACGACGCGCCAGCTTTCCGAACGGCTCACCGCGTACGCCCGCTTCCGCACCCACGTGACCACCGACCGCCCCCTCACCCAGGACGACGTCGACCGCGCCTACCGCGCCCTCCACGACCAGGACCGCGCCGCCACCCCGAAGGGCCAATCCAGCGCAACGGCCCGGCTCGTCTCGGAACAGCTACGCACCTCGGCCGCGCCCCTGTCGGCCGCGGAGATCGCCGCCGAACTCGGCATGGCCCGGGCCACCGCCCAGCGCTACCTCACCGCCCTCGCCGACTCGGGCGCGGTGGAAATGCGCCTCCGCTACGGAGCCACGGGCCGCCCCGAACACGAGTACGCCTGGATCGGCTGACCCCGGCTGGGGCTACGGGTCACGCGCCAATCCGGGGTCGGCTGTGGGGCAGTGGCCCGAGCGCGAGTGCTCCGGCGCAACACGTCTCAACCGGCTCTCGGGCCCGACAACCGGCGAGGCACACGGCCTCGCCGCGCGCGCCTTCCCACGAACCCGGGCCGAGCGCCGTCAGCCGCTGCGCCACGGGCGGTCACGTGCTTCTTGGCCAGCTGAGCCACTGGTCAGCGACCCAGCGGCAATCGCTCCAGCGCAGGTTCCGAATGGGCCGGCGGCAACCGGTCGCCGACACCTGGCGTCGGCCTAGCCGCTCGCGCACACGCCGCCTCTCGCGACCCCCTGGCCGTGCCAGTCAGCCACTGCGCGCCGCGTGGTTACGTGCTTCCCAGCCGTCCAAGCAGCGGCCCCAGCGGCAACCGCTCCAGCGCAAATTCGGAACGAGGCCTGCGGCAACCGGCCGCCGACAACTAGCGCGGGCCTCATACCTCGCGCGCACGCCGCGTTGTGGACCTCGTCTGGCTGCCAGATGACTGCCAGCCTCCCGGCTGACCGGGGTCGCGCGGCTCGCGGGCACACCGTCCGGCGCGGCCCGAGCCCGGCGGCCGCGAGCCGTCCCGGCCGAACGAAACTGCTGGTCAGCGACGCGACATCCGGTCCGCCAGGTCGATCCACGGCTGCCACTGCGACATGTACTGGTCGAACTCCTTGGCAGCCGGCGACTTGGCCGGGTCGGACTTCGTGTCGGAGCGGAGGTCTTCGTCGTCCGGGGTGGAGGTGGGGCGGTGGTCGGAGCCGCCGGCGGAGGTGCGGGGGGTGGTGGGGCGGCTGGCGACGTGCTGTTTCGCCGGCGCGGCGGGTTGGTGGTCGGGGACCGGGACGTACACGGTCACCGGGGCGGCCGGGGGTGCGGCGGGTGCGGCGGGCGTCGAGGCAGGAACGGGCGGGGCGGCCGGGGCCGCCGGGGCGACGAGCTCGTGCTGGTCGGTGGGCACGGCGACGTCGTCGGTGGTGTGGCCGGTGAAGGAGCCCGAGAACAGACCGCCGGCGAACCAGCCGAGGGCGAGCAGCGCCAGGGCGGCGGTGCCGGCGACCCAGCCGCGCGTGCGGCGGCGGGCGACGGCGCGCGGGCGCAGCGGCGCCGTGGCGAGAGGCGCGAGGGCGACCCCGTCGCCGGCGATGGGCAGGAGGGCGGGCACCACGGGGATCGGCTGGGTGTCCTCCGGGCTGCGGCGCCCGCGCGGCACGCTCGCCGCGAGGATGCCCGTGCGGTCGAGCAGCTCATCGGCGGGCGAGGTCGCGCGTCGCTCGGCGGTGCGCAGCATGGGAGGTACCTCCGGGGTACGGGCACTCGGATGGACGTCAGCATTCTGGTGCATTTCCGACGGGTTTGTCAGAAAGGCAACTCCATTGGGTGACGGCAACTATAAGGCCCGGCCGAACTCCCGCACGTCGGGCGCGATTCAGTTCTTCCCCATCCGTTTGAAGCCGAGGCGCGCCATAGTCGCGAGCGGGCGCTGATACGCCGACCCGAGCACGCGCGGGATGGCGTCGATGACGTACGCGTCGGGTCCGATGAGGATCCTGGCGGACCGCCGTTCCACCCCGCGGATGATCGTTTCGGCGGCCTTCTTCGGTGTGGTCAGGGCAATTTTCTCGAAGCCCGCCGCCGCGGCTTCCTGATCGCCGTCGCTGCCGCCGCGCGCGTGGCGGGCGATGTTGGTCTTGATGCCACCCGGGTGCACGCAGCTCACGGCTACCGGATGACGCGCGGCGAGCATTTCTTCCCGCAACGCCTCGGTGAATCCGCGAACGGCGAACTTCGCCGCGTTGTATGCACTCTGAGTGGGCACTCCGACGAATCCGAACACACTCGAAATGTTCACCAGGTGTCCGTCGCCGGAGCCGATGAGGTGCGGCAGGAACGCCTTCGTCCCGTTGACGACGCCGCCGAGGTTGATCCCCATCAGCCAGTCGTAGTCCTCGAACGTCATGTCCTCCACGGTGGCGCCCAGCGCGACGCCGGCGTTGTTGACCACGACGTTGACCCGGCCGAACGCACTGGCCACCTCGTCCGCGTGCGCCAGCACGGCGGCGCGGTCGGAGACGTCGAGCGAGTAGCCCCGCACGTCCGCACCCTGCGCTTTTGCCGCCTCGACCGTGCCCTCCAGGCCTTCGGCGTCCACATCGGACAGTGCCAGGCGCGCGCCGCGCAGGCCCAGCCCGAGCGCGAGCGCGCGGCCGATGCCCGAGCCCGCTCCGGTGATGACCGCGACCTTGTCGGTGAACTCCTTCATCGCCGCTCCCCTCGTCCGGTGCTCCAGGTTTTGGATACTAGTGGCGGAAGCGATCTTCGGGAGGACGGATGCGGCGGGCACGGGTGCTGCTCGCGCTGGGCGCGGTCGTGGTGCTCGGCGCGACGGGGACCGTCGTGGCCGTCGCCGGACACCGCGCGTCACCAGCGCAAACGCCCGCCCGACCCGACAACGCGGCCGTCGGCGCGCTGTTCCTCGACGGCTCCCACTACTGCACCGCGAGCGTCGTCCACAGCGACCGCGGCGACGAGCTGCTCACCGCCGCCCACTGCCTTCACGACGGTGCAGGCGGCACGTACTTCACCGGCGTCACCTTCGCGCCCGGCTTCCACGACGGCGTCGCCCCGTTCGGCTTCTGGGCCGTCGGCGACGAGCTCGTGGCGCAGGGCTGGGCCGAGGACTCCGACCCGGACCTCGACGTCGGCTTCGCCACCGCCCACCAGGCCGGTGCGAAGGGACCGCTCGAGACCGTGACCGGCGCGAACCGGCTCGGCGCGAACGGTCCGTTCGCACGCGCCGTGACGGTCACCGGCTACCCCGACGGCTCCGACGCCCCCACGGTCTGCAGCACGACCACGTCGAAGCAGGACACCTTCCAGCTGCGCGTGGACTGCGCCGGGTTCGCCACCGGCACCAGCGGCGGCCCGCTCGTGGCCGACGCCGACCCGCGCACGAAGCTCGGCACCGTCGTCGGGGTGGTCGGCGGCTTCGAGACCGGCGGCGACACCGACGACGTGTCGTACTCCAGCTACTTCGACGACGACGTCACCACGCTGTACCGGCAAGCCACCTCGCGCCCGTGAGCGCCGATGGCGGATGATGCGGCGTATGAGCGAGCCCGTGCGTGACGTGCCCATCACCGGCGAACCGATCCGGCTCGGCCAGTTCCTGAAGCTGGCCGGCCTCGCCGAGGACGGCGCCCACGCCAAGGACCTCATCGAGAACGAAGAGGTCACCGTGAACGACGAGGTCGAGACCCGCCGCGGCCGCCAGCTCTCCGACGGCGACGTGGTGGCCGTCGGTGGCGACCGCGGACGGGTGACGCTCGCGCGTTAACCGACGCTGGTCAGCGGCGGCAGCCCCAGCCCGAGCGCCAGCGAGTCGAGCTGGCGCCGCACCGGCGCGCTGAGCGGGACGCCCAGCGCGCGGCACTGTTCGAGGTACTGCGCTTCGCGCCAGCCCGGGTAGCGGATCGGCGTGCCGCCCTCCCAGCCGAGCATGCTGCCGAACAACGCGCTGGCCGCGCGGTAGAAGCCGTCGGCGCTGCGCAGCGTGGTGGGCGCGATGGCGAGCACGAGCAGGCCCGTGTCGTTCTCGTGGTCGGCGACGCCCGAGAGCACGCCCGCCAGCACGTCGACGAGCAGCGCGAAGCCCGCGAACTGCGGGTTGCGCGAGGCGTCGCCGAGGTCGACGTCGAGCACGAACTCCGGGTACGCGCCGGCGGGCGCGGCCATGCCGAGCGGGTGGCCCGAGCCGACCTCGCCGGCCGCCATCACCAGGCCGATCATGCCGTGGGGCAACGCGCGCGCGGCGTGGTGCCCGACGCGGCCGAACGGCCCGACGCCCCGCATCGAAATCAGCCCGACGCCGAAGCGCCCGGCCCGCGTGACGGCCCGGTCCATCGCGTCGCCGACGGCCCACAGGCCCGTCGCGCGGCGGTAGTCGATCAGCGCGGCGGCACCGCGGTCAGCGATCATCAACGGCTCGGCGCGCGCGGCGACCTCACCGTTTTCCAAGGCGGGCAGGTGAATTCGCAGCAGCTCCACGACGCCGGTGTCGGGCGAGCCCGTGAGATCACCGTGGCACAAGGCTTCCGCGGCCATGCGTGCGCGATCGTCGGGAAAATCGTGTGCCACCAGGATCAAGGAAACGAGCGTGACCAGTTCATCGGCGGGCACGCGCTGCCAGACCTGTTCGGGAATCGGTGTGTCTTCAGGGACTTCTTGAGCGGCGGCGGGGCGGGCGGGACGCAGCGAACGTGGTCTGAGGGGCACTTCATCGAGACTGCCCAAGCGCGTCTGGCGGCGTCAACGAGGATGGCCCGACAGTGTGATGAGGGCTCCCGAAGGGACGTACCCTGTCACGCATGTGCCGAAACATCACGACGCTGCGCGGCCTCCAACCGTCCGCGACAACCGAAGAGATCGAAGCGGCAGCACGCCAGTACGTCCGGAAGGTGACCGGCGTGCAGTCGCTTTCGGACGCCACGCGCGCCCCGTTCGAGGCGGCCGTGGCCGAAATCGCGACGATCACCGCGCGGCTCCTGGACGAACTCCCGGACCGCCGCCAGCCCCCGGCCACCGTGCCGCCACTGCGCCGGCCCGAAGTGCGGGCGCGGATGGCGTTGAAGGAACTGAAGAAGCCCTGACTCCGCCTGGAAACGCTTGAGGCGTTCGCGGCGCGACCTGGGGGCCCGCCGGGGTGACAGGGCCGGGGACGTTCCCGACCCGCGCCGGCCGCCCCTGCCCGCACCGGCGCGGCGCGAGCTGATGATCACGCTCACCGCCGTTCCTGCTGATGAGCGCGGGTGACCACGGAAGCGCGACCGCTCCGTCCTGGGCTTCGCTCGTCGACCTCCACGCGGGTCGGTGACAGGGACCCGGAGATCATGCTGAGCAAAGAAAAAGCCGCCCTCAGCGGCTTTCTCGACATGTACTTGCGGAAGCGGAGGGATTTGAACCCCCGGTAGGTTTCCCTACGGACGCTTTCAAGGCGTCTGCATTCGGCCGCTCTGCCACGCTTCCCTGTCGGTCAGGGTATCGCGCCGGTTGTCCAGGTCGTCCAGGTGTTCGAGGACGCGGCCGAAGACCGCGCCGACCGTGGACTGTTCCTCGGGGGTGAGCAGGTCGATGAGGTGCTCGCGGGCGCCGCGCACGTGGGTGGGCGCGGCCGCGTCGAGCAGGGCCTGGCCGGCGCCGGTGAGCTCGGTGATGACGCCGCGCTTGTCGTCCGGGTCGGGGCAGCGCCGGACGAGACCGCCGACCTCCAGCTTGCTGATCTGGTGTGAAAGGCGGCTCTTGGTGGAGCCCAGCTGGTAGGCGAGCTCGGACATGCGGACGCGCCGGTCCGGGTAGATGGCGAGGCAGACGAGCACCTCGTAGTCGGCGAGCGAAACGCCGTGGGCCTCGGTGAGCTCGCGGTGCAGCCGCTGCCGCAGCCGGAGCGAGGCGACGATGTACATCTGCCACGCGTGCTGCTCGACGCCGGTCAGCCAGCGCACCGCCTGCTCGTCGGTCATCGCAAAAGGGTAGAAGGCGGGCCGACGCCCTGCGCGTCCCGCCACCAGGTCGAGACCCAACCGA
Organism: Amycolatopsis sp. NPDC001319; assembly: GCF_042896185.1. NCBI lineage: Bacteria > Bacillati > Actinomycetota > Actinomycetes > Pseudonocardiales > Pseudonocardiaceae > Amycolatopsis > Amycolatopsis sp. NPDC001319. Next base: position 40,269 of record NZ_JBIAWY010000001.1, read on the forward strand.
GGGGTCAGGTGAAAAACTCGGGAACCTTCCCCCGAAGGTGGGTTACGAAAAGGTTGAGACTTGGGCCGAAGAAGCGCATTCTGCTTGTCAGCGGATGGGCTGATCGGGTATCAGGCGGGCCGCCAGGGCACCGTCGGACCGACCTCCCACCGGGAAGGCCAGGTGGTTGCATGGCAGGTGATTCCCGCGGTTGACCGCCCGCTGTGTCCCCGCGGCCGGCACGGCCTGAATACGGACCGGTCGCGACTGTGAACAGCACGAGTGGGCATCTACGGTGCGCTCGGCATTCTTCTCGCGCATCCGGCGTCGATCTGGCGTTGTTCTCTCCTCGCGGCCTCGGCACCGCGACGGCACCGCCGGACGCCGGCCCGGCCGGTGGCCAACCGCCGTCAACAGAAGAACCTCGGTAGTTCCTGGGTGCGGTCCGCAGCGCATGGACCGCACCCAGGCTTGTGTCCGGGGGACGGCCCGCAGGCAGGCTTGCGTCCGGCTCGCCCGTTACGCTGCCGCTGTGCAATTCGACGACGACGCGGGTCTGGACACCTCGGAGGTCCAGGACCTCCGCGGCAGCGGTGGTGGCGGCGGTGGCATCGGCGGACGCGTGGCGATCGGCGGTGGCGGGATCGGCGTGGTGGGCCTGATCATCTACTTCCTGATCTCGCAGTTCGGCGGCGCGAGCCTCGGAACCAACAGCGCGTCGAGCGGGCTGGGGCTCGACAACGTGGGCTCCGGCCAGCAGCTGGAGAGCACCACGCTCTCGCAGAAGTGCCACACCGGCGCGGACGCGAACCGCGACCACGACTGCGCGATCGTCGCGATCATCAACTCCGTGCAGGACTACTGGTCGCAGGAGTTCGCGCGCAGCGGCCAGACCTACCGCAAGGCGCCGACGCGCTTCTTCACCGGCGGCGTGCGCACGGGCTGCGGCAGCGCGACGTCCGACACGGGCCCGTTCTACTGCCCGGCCGACTCCGACGTGTACATCGACCTCTCGTTCTTCGACGAGCTCAAGACCCGCTTCGGCGCCCAGGGCGGGCTGTTCACCGAGGCGTACGTGCTGGCCCACGAATACGGCCACCACGTGCAGAACCTCACCGGCACGTCCAAGCGCGGCACCGGCACCGGGCCGACGTCGGGCTCCGTCCGGCTGGAGCTGCAGGCCGACTGCTACGCCGGCGTCTGGGCCAACCACGCCTCCACGACGCCGACGGAATCCGGCAAACCGCTGGTCCAGAACATCACGCAGGACGACATCGCCAGCGCCCTCGACACGGCGTCCCGAATCGGCGACGACTACATCCAGACGAAGCTCGGCAGCGGCCACGCGGACCCGTCGAGCTTCACGCACGGCACGTCGGCGCAGCGGGAGAAGTGGTTCACCACCGGCTTCACCTCGGGCCAGCCGGCGCGGTGCAACACCTTCAGCACCAACAACCTGGGCTGACCGCACCCCAATGTGGCGTTCGGTGCGCTGAACGCACCGAACGCCGCATTGGGTGCGTTGAACGCAACCAACGCCACATTGGGGTGCTTCGGGACTACGCGGCCGCAGCGTCGCCGGTGGTGGCTAGCTTGTGCGCGGAGTGCTTCTTCGCCGCCTTGCCCGGCTTCCCCGGCGCGACGCCGTTCACCGACTCCGTGCTGGTCGCGTACATCCCGAGAGCCCACGCGAGCCCGTCGGCGTTGCGGTCCAGGGCGACGCGGTCGATGTTGCCCAGGTTGTCACACGCCTGGTGGTAACACGGGTCGAACGCGATCCCCGCCGTGCCGCCCCACTTCGCGGCCTGGGCGGGGGTCTTGAGCACCTCGGCGCCCGTGTCGAGGCCGCCCGCCGGGATGCCGACGGCGATGAACTCGCCGTAGTCCGAGCGGCCCGTGAAGTCGGTGCCCTCGACGGCGACGCCGCGGCCGGTCAGGTAGTCGACGAACGTCTTCTCGATCTGCGCCGAGCCGTACGGGCCGGGGCCGGCGCCGACGTGGTCGGAATCGTCGCCGTCGTAGGCGAAGTAGCCGGCGTTGGGCGAGCCGATCATGTCGAAGTTCAGGTACAGCGCGAGGTCGAGCTGCTGCTCGAAGCTCAGCGAATCGACGTAGTACGTGGACCCGACGAGCCCGAACTCCTCCGCGCTCCAGAAGCCGAAGCGCACGGCGTTGTTCACCTTCGGCTTCGCGCCCAGCTGCAGGGCGGTTTCGAGCAGGGCCGCGGAGCCCGTGCCGTTGTCGTTGATGCCGGGGCCGGCGGGGACGCTGTCGAGGTGCGAGCCGAGCATCACGACGTTGTCCTTGCGGCCGGTCTTCGTCTCGGCGATCACGTTGTAGCTGGTACGCGCTTCCTGGAAGGTGCGCAGCTCCAGCTGCACGGTGGCGCCGTTCTTCGCCGCGAGCGCCTGGCCGTCGGCCTGCGAGAGGCCGCCGGTGGGGATGCGCGCGTCGGCCGGGGTGCCGAGTGTCCCGTTGAGCGGGCCGGGTTCGTTGTTGGAGATGAGCGCGCCGATCGCCCCCGCGTCGGCTGCGGCCTGCTGCTTCTGCGCGAACGGGCACGCGCCGCGCGGCACGAGCACGATCTTGCCGGTCACGCCGGTGTAGTCGCTCGCTTCGCAGCCCGGGGTGGCGTCGGCGGGGACCACGGCGAGCTGTGCGCTGATGCCACCGACCGGCGTCGACGGCGTGTACTCCATCGCGATCACGGGCACGCCGGCACCGTCGACGGTGAGCGTCTCGGCCAGGGTTTCGTTGTAGGTGAAGGGAAACTCCTGCCGCGTGACGCTGAAGCCCGCGGCTTCGAGCTTGCCCGCGATGTACTCGGCGGACTTCTTGTGCCCGTCGGTGCTCGCCGCGCGCGTGCCGCCGTTCGCGTCGGCGATGCGCTGCAGCGCGATCAGGTGGCGGTTCACGCCGTCGAGGGTCACCTTCTTTGTCAGCTGCTTCGCGAGGTCGTCGCTCTTCGCGGCCACGGCCGGGGTGGTGCCCAGCGCCAGGGTCGCGCAGGCCGCCAGGATCACCGGCGGGATGAGTCTTTTACGGGTTAATGACATGGTTGCTCACCTTTGTGCCCGGTGTCCGGAACGTCAATGCGGCATTCGGCGGAGACCGCGAGGTGGGGGATACAGTCGGGCGCATGTACGCGATCACGACCCGCGAACCCGGCGGTCCCGAAGTTCTCGAGTGGACCGAAGTCCCCGACCCCGGCCCCGGCCCCGGTGAAGTGCTGCTCGACGTGGCCGCCAGCGCCGTCAACCGAGCGGACCTGCTGCAGCGCCAGGGCAACTACCCGCCGCCGCCCGGGTCGAGCGAGACGATCGGCCTCGAGTGCTCAGGCACGATCGCCGAGCTGGGCGAGGGCGTCGAAGGCTGGCAGGTCGGCGACGAGGTGTGCGCGCTGCTCGCGGGCGGTGGCTACGCCGAGCGCGTGGTCGTGCCCGCCGGCCAGCTGCTGCCCGTGCCCGGCGAGGTCGAGCTGCTCGCGGCGGCCGGGCTGCCGGAGGTCGCGTGCACGGTGTGGGCCAACGTCGTGATGCACGCGAAGCTCGCCGAAGGCCAGACGCTGCTGGTCCACGGCGGCGCGGGCGGCATCGGCACCCACGCGATCCAGGTCGGCAAGGCGCTCGGCGCGACCGTGGCCGTCACCGCGGGTTCGGCGGAGCGGCTCGAACGCTGCCGCCAGCTCGGCGCCGACATCACGATCAACTACAAGGAGCAGGACTTCGTCGAGGTCATGCACGCCGAGGCCAAGGGCGCCGACGTCATCCTCGACAACATGGGCGCGAAGTACCTGCAGCGCAACGTCGACGCGCTGCGCGCCGACGGCCGGCTCGTGATCATCGGCATGCAGGGCGGGATCAAGGGCGAGCTGAACATCGGCAGCCTGCTCGGCAAGCGCGCGAGCGTCTTCGCGGCCGGGCTGCGGTGGCGTCCGCTGGAGCAGAAGGCCGAGGTCGTCGCGTCGGTGCGCGAAGGGCTGTGGCCGCTGGTGGAGAACGGCTCCGTGAAGCCGATCATCGGCCAGGTCGTGCCGATGGCCGAGGCGGCTTCGGCGCACCGGATGCTCGAAGAGGGTTCGGTGTTCGGGAAGATCCTGCTGGCCGCGAAGTCCTAGCGGAGCTCTTCGAGCACCCGCACCAGCTGGTTGATCTCGAAGACGTTGGAGTAGTGCGCGAGCCCGATGCGCACTGCTCCACCGACTTCGCCCACGCCGAGCGACGCGAAAACGCCGGCCGAGCCGTCGTCGGCGAAGGCGCAGAGGCCTTGCGACGCCAGGTACTCCGCGACTTCCGGCGATTTCTTGCCCTGCACGGCGAACGCGAGCGCGGGGATGCGGCGCATGGCGTCGCCGATCACCATCACGTGCCGCAGCGAGCGCAGCTCCGTGGACAGCTGCGCGAGCAGGCCCGCGTGGTACGACTTGGCGGAGCCGAGGGACGTCACGAGTCTTTCGCGGCGCGAGCCGGCGGCGGCGTCGTCGAGGCCGGCGAGGTAGTCGATCGACGCGACGAGCCCCGCGAGCAGCGGGTACGCGTGGGGACCGAGCTCGAGGCGCGCGGCGCCGCGGGCGGCCGGGTCGAGCGAGGCGGACGGGATGCGTTCGAGCATCTCGGGGTCGCGGAACACGAGCGCGCCCACCGACGGCCCGCCCCAGGCCTGTGCGGAGACGACCATGACGTCGGCGCCGAGCTCTTGCAGGTCCAGGGGAACGAACGGCGCCGCGTACGTCGCGTCCACCACCACGAGCGCGCCGACGCGCTTGGCGAACTCGATGACCGTGGGGACGTCGGGGCGCGTGCCGACCGAGCCCGAGGCGAGCGTGACCGTGACGGCCTTGGTGCGCGCGGACACGAGGTTCTCGTACTGCCACGCGGGCAGCTCGCACGTCTCGATGTCGATCTCGCCCCAGCGCACGACCGCGCCCACGCGCTTCGCGGCGCGCTGCCACGGCGCGAGGTTCGCCTCCTCGTCGAGCCGGGACACGACGACCTCGTCGCCGATCGTCCAGCGCTCGGCGAGCGCGTCGACGAGGCGGCGCAGCATCACCGGCGCGCTCGGTCCGAGCACGACGGCGGCCGGGTCCGCCCCGACCAGATCTGCCACTGCCCGCCGGGCCGCGGTGACAATGCTCTCCGCGCGCTGAGAGGCCGGAAACGCTCCGCCCGGCCCGGAAACCGGGGCACGCATGGCCGTCGAAACGGCCGAAGCGACCTGTTCCGGGACCAGCATTCCGGCGGCGCCGTCGAAGTGAATCCAGCCGTCACCCAGCGCGGGGAACAACCCACGGATACGAGCGACGTCGAACGCCATGGTGACACCGTACGGACGTGCGGTTTAGCGGTTACCGCGGGGTTGGGTCCGGGCCGCCGGATGACGCTAGGCTCGGACGCGACCGCCAGCGATTTCTGATTGGGATGAGCCCATGAGCGAGCCGAACTACCGGCAGACTTCCGACGCCGAGTCGACCCCCCACGTGGTGGTCGTCGGCCCCGACGGGGTCCCGGTCGGCGCTGTTCCCACGGCCACGCCCGAGGGCGACGAAGCCGCCGGTGAGCTGGTCGAAGAGCCGGCCAAGGTGATGCGCATCGGGACCATGATCAAGCAGCTCCTGGAGGAAGTCCGCGCGGCACCGCTCGACGACGCCAGCCGGAACCGGGTGCGCGAGATCCACCAGAACTCCGTGCGCGAACTGCAGGAGGCCCTGGCGCCCGAGCTGCGCGAGGAGCTGCAGCGCCTGGTGCACCCGTTCACCGACGACTCGACCCCGTCGGACGCCGAACTGCGGATCGCGCAGGCTCAGCTGGTGGGCTGGCTGGAGGGCCTCTTCCACGGCATCCAGACCGCCCTGTTCGCCCAGCAGATGGCAGCGCGGGTCCAGCTGGAGCAGATGCGCCGCGGCCTGCCCGCGGGCTCGTCGGGCGCGGTGATGCCGGGCGGGCCCGGCGCTGAGGGCCAGCGGCCTGGGATCAGTGGGACTGGGCAGTATCTGTGAGGTCTTGCTCTCCGCGGCTTTGAGCCGTGGGTGATGAGGGGATCGTTCGTGCGCTGAGTGGCGTGGGGGCGGTCCCTTCTTTGCTGTTTGGGGGTTTGGGGGCTTTCGGGCGGTTGGTTGGTGGTCGCGAACGGTCGTTTCGTGCCCTCGCTTGCCGCGCGACCGGTCCCCTCGCGCCGCGCGGGTCGGCCGCGAAGCGCCCGCTCGAACCGGCACTCCAGCGCGAACGGTCCCAGCGCGCCACCAGCTGAACGCGACAGGTCACAGCGCGCCGCCGGCTGAACGCGAACCGTCCCGCCGCGCCGGCAATCGAGCGCGAACCGCACCCTCGCGCCGCTGAATGAGTGCGGCCGGTCTGTCCGCCACCGATCGAACGCGAGGGGATCGGTCACGCCGGCCAGCACGAACCGTCCCGCCGTGCCACGGTGTGGTCGCGAAGGGTGCCCTCGCGCCGCCGCCGGAGCACGACCGGCCCCCTCACACCGCGCGGGCGACCGCGAACGGCCCGCTCGATCCGGCGCCGCCGCGCGAACGGTCCCACCGCACCGGAACCCGAGCGCGAACCGTCCCTTCGCGCCATCAAGTAGGTGCGAACAGTCCCCTCGCGCCGCCGAATAGGTACGAACAGTCCCCTCGTGCCGCTTTCCCAACACGAGCGGCCCTTCCGTACCCGGCCGCTGGCGCGAAAGGTCCCCTCACCGCCACAACCCTGGTGTGAACCGTCCCTTCGCGCCGCCAGATGTGCGAGTGGTCCCGCCGCGCCACCGCGCGATCACGAAACGTCCCTTCGCGCCGCCGGATGAAGGCGAACGGTCCTCTCGTGCGGGCCAGCCGAGTGTGAGGGGACCAGTTGTGCCGGTGGGCGTGAGCGGTCCCGCCGTGCCATCGCGTGGTCGCGAAAGGTCCCCTCGCGCTGCGGGTCCGGCGCGAAACGTCCCCTCGCGCCGCCGAATGGGCGTGAAAGGTCCCCTCGCGGCGGCGGGTCGAGCGCGAAGGGACCGTCCGCACCCCCAGCTCAGAGGCTCCCGAAGAACTTCCGGATGTCGCCGATCAGGGCGTCCGGTTGTTCGAGGGCTGGGAAGTGGCCGCCGGCCGGAAACGCTGACCAGTGGACGATGTGGTCGGTGCGTTCGGCGAGGGGGCGTAGAGGCAGGCCGATGTCGTCGGGGAACACGGCGACGCCGGTGGGGACGGTGGAGGTGGGGAGGGGCGCGCCCCAGGGGCCTTCGAGGGCGGCGTAGATGCGGGCGGACGAGTTGGCCGTGCCGGTGAACCAGTAGATCGCGACGTCGGTGAGGAGGTCGTCGCGGTCGATGAGGTCGTGGGGGGTGTTGGAGAAGGAGCGGAACTTTTCCGCGATCCACGCGAGTTGGCCGGCGGGCGAGTCGGTGAGGCCGTACGCAAGCGTTTGCGGCTTGGTGGACTGGATGATCGCGTAGCCGGTTCCGGTGTGCTGGAAAGCGCGGGACTTCGCCAACGACCGTTCGCCCAGCGAAAGGTCGGCGCCGGTCAAGCCCGCCAGGTCCGACTCCGAGCGGGCGACGGCGGTGGGCAGCATCGTGACGTGCACGCCGAGGACGCGCGAAGGGAACTGCACGCCGAGCTCGCGGGAGATCAGGGCGCCCCAGTCGCCGCCGTGGGTGCCGAAGCGGTCGTAGCCGAGGGTGGTCATCAGCGAAGCCCACGCCCGCGCGCCGCGGGCCGGGCCCCAGGCGCGGTCGCGCGTCGGGCCGGAGAAGCCGAAGCCGGGGATCGACGGGACGACCACGTGGAACGCTTCGCGCGGGTCCCCGCCGTACGCGCGCGGGTCGGCGAGCGGTCCGATCACGTCCAGGAACTCCACGATCGACCCGGGCCAGCCGTGCGTCAACAGCAGCGGCGTGGCCCCCTCCTCGGGCGACCGGACGTGGAGGAAGTGCACGTTCTCGCCATCGATGGTGGTGGTGAACTGCGGAAACGCGTTGATCCGCTCCTCGGCCGCCCGCCAGTCGAACCGCAGGCGCCAGTGCTCCGCCAGGTCCTTCACCTCGTCCACCGGAATCCCCAGCTCCCACCCGACGCCCTCGGGCTGGTCCGGCCAGCGCGTCCGGGCGAGCCGTTCGCGCAGGTCGTCGAGGTCGGCTTGCGGGACATGAACTCGGAAGGGGGTGAGGTTCATGCCGAAAACGCTAGAACCCCTCGAGGACAGATCCCGCCCTCAATCACCGAATCGCGGACCCGGGAGGACCTCAGCCGACAAGGTCGTCGAGCGCCTCCGCCACCAACCGCCGTTCCTCGGGATCGACGTTCATTCCGATCACAGCGAGGCGATGACGTCGAGGACCCGGTCCGCGCCGAGTCCGTCCACAGTAGACCCCGCAGCGGAGGACAAAGAGGACCGCAAACCGGCGTCCGTCAACAGGGAACCCAGCGCGGAAACCACTTCGGGCAGCCGATCCTCCAACCAGCCCGCCTCGCCCAACCCCACGGCCAGGCCCAGATCCACAGCAGCCCGGTAGCCCGGGGCCTGGTTGTCCACCAGCTGCACCGCCGCCGTCGGGATGCCGAGGCAGCAGAGTTCCAGGAAGGTGACGCCGGTGGCGCTGACGGCGACGTCGGTGGTGGCCAGGAGGTCGAGCAGGCCCGGGTGCGGCGCGGTGACCCGGAGGGACTGGCCGTCCGACAAAACCGGCAACACCGGCTCGCCGCGGACGAGGGCGTCGGCGGCGAAGGGCTCACCGGTGGCGGCGAGGGCGCGGAGCAGCACGCTGACCGTGCCTGACCATTCGGCGCCGCCGCCCAATACGACCGTGACGTGCAAAGGCGCGGAAGAAACAGCGGAGCGTCGTGCCCGAGCCGCCAAGACCCCCGAGCGCAGCGCCGTGTATTCGACGCCCCGAAGCAGCATGCCGGAACCATCCGCCGGGCGAGGCGCGGGCGAAAACCCGGCGTCCACCACGACATCCGCGGGCCGGCGGCCGAAAGTGTCGTCCTCAAGGGACACGAGCAGAGCGCCCGCGTCGTTGACCTCGCCGCGCACGTCGCCCAGCGAGTAGTGGTCCACGAGGACCGCGTCGAAGCCGGCGGCCAGGGAAGCCCAGTCGGAAACCGGCAAAAACGGCACCGAAAGCGCGGCGAAGCGGGAGGCCAGCCATTCGGCGTTGTCCGTGGCGCCCGCGAACGAGACGTCCCAGCCGCGGGCGACGGCGCGCTCGGCGTAGGCCACGACGCGCGCGATGTGGCCCGCGCCGATCACCGGGGACGCGTCGGCGCGGAGCAGGAGCTTCACTGGCCGAGCTTCTTCTGCTCGACGTGCGCGTTCAACGCCACCAGGTCCGGCCGGGAACGCAGCAGCGAAACCACCGAACGCCAGGACGCCGGCTCATCACCCAGAACCGAAACCACGGCCTCGAGCAGGTCCCAGTCCTCCGGGGTGTCGAGGGTGACACGCAGGTCGTCGGCGGCCGGGCTCACCACGACGCCCGTGCAGGAGTACCGCGAGGGCTGCCGGTAGATCGCCGACGTCACGTGCTCGCGGTCGGGGCCCTCGGCAGTCTCCACCTGCTCCGCGAGCACCGCAGCCCGCACCAACTCCGCGTCGAAGCCGCGCGGCAGCGTCCGCACGAGGGTGGTGCTGACGTAGTCCAGAGACGGCTCCGCGCGCCACACCGCCGCCAGCCGGCCGATCAACGCGGGGTCGAGCAGCGGGCAGTCGGCGGTGAGCCGGATCACGGCGTCGGCCGGGTAGGCGGCCAGGGCCACGCCGAAGCGCGCCACGACGTCGTCGAGCGGGCCGCGCGCGACCAGGGCGCCACACCGTGCGGCCTCTTCGGCGACGGCGTCGTCGTCGGGCGCGTCCGAGGTGGCGACCACCACCTGGTCCACACCGGGAGCGGCGGCCGCCGCACGGACGACCCAGCCGAGGACACTGCGCCCGGCCAGGGGACGGAGCACCTTGCCCGGCAGGCGCGTCGAGGAGGACCGGGCCTGGATCACGGCGTTGACGCCGAGGCCTTCACGCATGGGTGACATGATGGCCTGCGGCAACGCGCCAGAACCAAGAACCCCAACCGCGGAGGTCGTCGATGTCCGAGCTGGATGGTTCCAGCATCCTGCTCACCGGCGGGACCGGCTCGTTCGGCAAGGCGTTCATCACCCACGCCCTCGCCGAGCTGAACCCCAGCCGGCTGGTCGTGCTCTCCCGCGATGAGCTCAAGCAGTACGAAGCCCGGCAGCTGTTCAACGACGACCCGCGGCTGCGCTGGTTCATCGGTGACGTCCGCGACCGCCGCCGGCTCGAGCGCGCCATGCACGGCGTCGACTACGTCGTGCACGCCGCGGCGCTCAAGCAGGTGGACACCGGTGAGTACAACCCGTTCGAGTTCGTCCAGACCAATGTGATGGGCTCGCAGAACGTCATCGAGGCCGCGATCGACACCGGCGTGAAGAAGGTCGTGGCGCTCTCGACCGACAAGGCGTCGAGCCCGATCAACCTCTACGGCGCCACGAAGCTGTGCGCCGACCGGATGTTCATCAGCGGCAACCACTACGCGGCCGCGCACGTCACGCGGTTCTCCGTGGTGCGCTACGGCAACGTGATGGGCTCGCGCGGCAGCGTGATCCCGTTCTTCCGCAAGCTCGCCGAGCAGGGCGAGTCGCTGCCGATCACGCACAAGGACATGACGCGGTTCTGGATCACGCTGCCGCAGGCCGTGCAGTTCGTGGTGGACTCGTTCGACCAGATGCACGGCGGTGAACTGTACGTGCCGCGGATCCCGAGCATGCGGCTCGTCGACCTCGCGCAGGCCATCGCGCCGGGTTCGCCGATGCACGAGGTGGGCGTGCGGCCGGGCGAGAAGCTGCACGAGGAGATGATCGCCCCCGACGACGCGCGCCGGACCGTGCAGCTGCCCGATCGGTACGTCGTGCAGCCGCACCTGGCGGGCTGGGGCTACGAGGCGCCCGCCGACGGCAAGCCGATGCCCGAAGGGTTCGCGTACCGCTCGGACACCAACGACCTGTGGCTCGAAGCGGACGAACTTCGCAAGCTGGTCGAGCAGTATGCCTGACTTTCTTCCCTACGGCCGCCAGTCCGTCACCGACGACGACATCGCCGCCGTCACCGAGGTCCTGCGCGGAGACTGGCTCACGACCGGTCCCGCCGTCGCGCGGTTCGAGGCCGACCTGGCCCTGCACACGGGCGGCGTCCCGGCCGTCGCGGTGACCTCGGGGACGGCCGCGCTGCACGTCGCGTACGCGGCGGCTGCCGTCGGGCCGGGTGACGAGGTCGTGGCGTCGCCGATGACGTTCGTGGCCACCGCCGCCACCGCCGCACTGCACGGCGCGAAGGTGGTATTCGCCGACGTCGAGCCCGACACCGGAAACCTTTCCGTCGCCGCGGCCGCCGCTGCGGTGACCAGCCGCACGAAGGTCGTGGCAGCCGTCGACTACGCCGGCCACCCCGCCGAGCTCGACGCGCTGGCCGAGGTCGCGCACAACGCAGGCGCACTCCTGCTGGAAGACGCGGCGCACTCCGTGGGCGGCAGCTGGCAGGGCCGCCCGGTCGGCTCGCTCGCCGACCTGACCACGTTCTCGTTCTTCCCCACCAAGAACCTCACCACGGCCGAGGGCGGCGCCGTCGTCACCGCTTCGCCGGAGCTGCTGGGCCGCGCCCAAGCCTTCCGCAACCACGGCCTGGTGCGCGACAAGACGAAGCAGCGCTACCCGGACGAAGGCGGCTGGCACCAGGAGGTGCACGAGTTCGGCCTGAACTACCGCCTGCCCGACGTGCTGTGCGCCCTGGGCAGCAGCCAGCTCACGCGCTTGGCCGAGTTCAAGAAGCGCCGCGCCGAAATCCACGCGCGCTACAACGCGGCCCTGGCCGACGTCGACGGCGTCCTCACCCCGCCCGCACGCCCCGGCGCCGACCCCGTCTGGCACCTCTACCCGCTGCGCGTCCTCGACGGCCACCGGCGTGCGCTGTTCGACCACCTGCGCGGCCTGGGCATCGGCGTGCAGGTCAACTACATCCCCGCCTACTGGCACCCGGTCTTCGAGGACCTCGGCTACCGCCGCGGCCTGTGCCCGAACGCCGAGGCGTACTACGAGCAGGAGCTGTCGCTGCCGCTCTTCCCGTCCCTGACGGACGCGGATGTGGACCGGGTTGTGGACGGGGTGCGGAGCTTCTTCGGGGTCTGAGCTGCACCGCGCATCACCACCGCGTGCCACACCATCACCAGCGGCACCACGACCAGCTCCAGCACGATCGCGGCCCGGAACACCGGGTGCGGCGCACCCACGCGCCGGGCCGAGATCAGCCGCGGTACCCCGCCGACGGCGGCGGTGCCGAGGACAACCCGGGTGGTCGCCGCGCGTTTTTCCGGGTGACGCAGCGACCACCAGAGCGCGAGGCCCGCCGCGGTCCAGAACGTGTTGACGAAGCGGTATTCGCTGTCGACGCTCGGCGCGGCAGGTGCACCGCCCGGGGCGCGGGAAGGACCGCCCAGGATGCCGGTCAGGCCGCTGGCGACGGGGATCGCCCCGAGGACGCCGAGGGTGGTCAGCAGTGCTGTGCGGGACTTGGCTCGGGCCATGCGGCCGAGACTAGATCAGGTCCCAGGTCAAAGCGGTGCCTTTTGCCGCGTCCACGCGGAAGGTGCGGCCCAGGACGTTCGTGATCTCCGCCGGTGCCAGGCCGCCGGCGGGGCGGATGGACCGGACGTTCGCCGGCGTCACCTCGTCGCCCGCGCGGACGTCTGCCACGACGTACAGGGAGCGGCGCAGGCGGAGGCCTTCCTTCTCGCTCTCGCGCGGGCCGATCACCGGGCGGCCGAGGGCTTCCCACGCGCGGTGGCTCTCCACGACGAGCGCGGCCAGCTCGGCCGGCTCCAGCGAGAACTCCGAGTCCACGCCACCGTCGGCGCGGGCGAGCGTCACGTGCTTCTCGATCGCCACGGCGCCCAGCGCGACGGCGGCCAGCGGCGCGCCGATGCCCGGCGTGTGGTCGGACAGGCCGACGAGCGTGCCCGTGACGCCGGCGAGCACCGGCAGGCCGCGCAGGTTGCTTTCGGACGGCGAGGCCGGGTAGCTGGCGGTGCAGCCGAGCACGATGAGCTGGTCGTTGCCGGCGGCGCGAGCGGTCTGCACGGCCGCGTCGATCTCCGCGATGCTCGCCATGCCCGTCGAGATGACGAGCGGCTTGCCGGTGCGGGCGCACAGATCGATCAGCGGCAGGTCGACGATCTCCGAAGACGCGATCTTGTACGCCGGCACGTCCAGCGACTCCAGCAGCTCGACCGCCGTCGGGTCGAACGGGCTGGAGAACGCCTCAAGGCCGCGCGAGCGGGCGCGCTCGAAAATCGGTTCGTGCCATTCCCACGGGGTTTGGGCCTTTTCGTACAGCTTGTACAAGTTTTCCCCGCCCCACAAGGAATGTCCGTCGCCGATGCGGAAGGCGGGGCCGTCGACGTCGATCGTGATCGTGTCGGGGCGGTAGGTCTGCAGCTTCACCGCCTGCGCGCCGGTGTCGGCGATGGCGTCGACGATCGCGAGCGCGCGGTCGAGGTCGCCGTTGTGGTTGCCGGACATCTCGGCGATGACGAACGGCGGCCGGTCCGGGCCGAGCGTGTGGGCGCCGATGCGGACTTCGGACATGGGTGGCGTCCTCCCGGTGGTGCGCGTGCGGGTCACCCCCCGAGTCTTGCGCAGCCACCGGAAGCCGTCCTCGGCGGGCGCCGACTCGACGTATCCGGCGCGCTCGAACAACGCCGCCGAAGCCGCGTTGTCCTGGTGCACGGCCGCAAGGATCACGCGCACGTCCTCACGCTCGATGAGCACTCGTTCGCCGAGGGTGAGCACGTCGCGGGAAAGTCCCCGACCACGGCTCGCCGGAGCGAGCGTGATGCTGACTTCCCACTCCCCCGGCCGTTCCCGGTCGAACCGCACCGTGCCCACAGGCCCGTCGGCGTCGGAAACGACCAGCAGCAGCCGGTCCGGCGAAGCCAGCACGCCACGCAGCCACCGCAGGTGGTCGGCGAGCGCGATCACGCCGCTGGACCGCGACGCCTCCCGCGTGCGCGGGTCGTTGCGCCAGGCCAGCAGCAGCTCGGCGTCGGCCTCGGTGGCCTCGCGAGCCGCGAGCGGGCTCACGGGGCCGACGGCGCCAGGCGGTTGTCCTCGAGGCGGCGCAGCCGGTCCTCGTAACGCGCGATGCCGGCGAGCCGGACGCGGATCTGCGCGTGCTGGCGCTGGATCTCCTCGATCAGCGACCGCGACTCGGCGATCTCGGCGCTGTCGGCGCGCGGGGTGAGCACCATCGACTCCCGCAGCGTCTCGAGCTGCGCTTCCTGCGCGGCGATGTGCGGGATGATGCGGTCGAGCTCGGCGCGCGTCCAGAGCAGGTCGCCCCGGGCGTGCTCGAGGCTCGACTCCGCCGCGTCGAGCCGGCGCCGGTGGTCGGCGGTCGCGTGCTCGAGGTCGTTCACGCGGTGGTTCAGGTCGCGGACCGTGTCGCGCATGCGCTCTTCGATGCGGAAGTCGATGAGCCGGGCGATCCGGTTGATGAAGCCGGAACGGAGTTTCTGGACTGCCATGGGGACGGTTCCTTCGGGATTCGGAAAAACTGGGTCAGCGCAGCAGAACGATGTCGCCGGACCGGGTCCACGAGTCCAGCAGCCTGCCCTCGGCCGCGATCTGGTGCTCGGGACCCACGATGCAGGAATCGCCGGCGGCGTGCTCCCACGACGTCTGGTTCGGGTTGTCGATGAACGAGAACCCGGTGAGGACCAGCTGCGCATCCGGGAACGACGTGCGCGCGATCCACGCCGCGAGCGTGCCGGTGGTCGACCACGTCGACTCCGTGCGCGTCGGCAGGCCGAGCGCGTCGGACAGCGGCAGCACGACCTCGCGGTTGGGCACCGGCACGAACCCCAGGTCGGCGGGCCACCAGCCCGGCAGCGCCTCCGGTTCCCAGTGCAGCCGGCCCGGCTCCACCAGCAGGTACAGCCTGCTGCGGTAGTCACGGAAAACGTGGCGAGTGGCCCGCACGGCGCGGTTTAAGACCACCGCGTGGACCTTGCGCCCGGTCACGTCCGGACCTTCCGGCTCGTCGACGACGAAACCGTTGACGCGGATCACGAGATCGCAGTCGTCCACGGCCTTGGCCCGAGCCGGGTCCGGGCCCAATGGCTGGTTGCCGACGACCGCGACCGATTTGGGGTCGGGACGATCGGCGTACGCCGCGAGGAGATCGACCATCAAGCTCGCCGCACCGAGAGCAGCAGTCATGGGGCAAGAAACTACCAGGACACACCGTGTGTCCGGTGCGGCCTCGACAGGTCGGGCGCCCGCGTGGGCCGGGGCGTCCCGAGGACGAGACCTCCGATCGGTACCCTCGTCCACGTGCATGCCACCAGCACGGTTCACGTAGCCGAACCCGAGGTCTCGATGCCGATGCCCCCTGCGTCGGACCGCAAGACGTTCTCCAGGGCGATCACCGACATCAAGGAGGGTCTCGCAGCCCGCGAGCTGTGGACCCACCTTGGCTGGCAGGACATCAAGCAGCGGTACCGCAGGTCCGTGATCGGTCCGTTCTGGATCACGATCAGCCAGGGCGTGATCGCGCTCGGGCTGGGCTTGCTGTATTCGCAGCTGTTCAACACGCCGATCCAGGTGTTCCTGCCGTACCTGTCGACGGGTTTCATCATCTGGGGCTTCATCCAGGGCTGCCTGAGTGAAGGCATGGAGACGTTCATCGCGAACGAGGGGATGATCAAGCAGCTCCCCGCGCCGCTGAGCGTCTACGTGCTCCGCACCGTCTGGCGCCAGACCCTGATGCTCGCGCACAACATGGTCGTGTACGTCGTACTGCTGATCATCTTCTTCGGTGCGCTGAACCAGCCGTACTCACTGGGTACCGAGCCGGGCTACCCCGAGGGAGCGTGCGCGCCGGATCTGTACTGCCACCCCGGCCTGAGCTGGAACATCTTCCTCGCCATCCCGGGCTTCGTGCTGCTCGGGCTCACCGCGTGCTGGGCCGCGCTGCTGCTGGGCATCATCTCGACGCGTTTCCGCGACATCCCGCAGGTGATCAACTCCCTGATCCAGCTGCTGTTCTACGGCACGCCGATCGTCTGGCCGGTCGACCAGCTCCTCGCGGGCGGCTCGCGCGACAGCGTTTCCTGGGCGCTGCCGTTCATCAAGGCCAACCCGCTCTACCACTACATGCAGGTGGTGCGCGCGCCGCTGATCGGGCAGACCGTGGGATGGACCAGCTGGGTCGTGGTGGGTGCCATCACGATCGTCGGCTGGGGACTCGCGCTCGTGGTCATGCGCAACTACCGCTCTCGCGTCTCGTATTGGGTGTGACACATGGTCAGCATTGACGTCCACAACGCGTTCGTCGACTTCCCGATCTTCGACGCCAAGACGCGGTCGATGAAGAAGCGCGTGCTCGGCAAGGTCGGCGGCAGGATCGGCACCGAGCAGAAGGTGCCGATCATCGAGGCGCTGCACGACGTGACGCTGCAGCTGCGCGAAGGCGACCGCGTGGGCCTGGTCGGCCACAACGGCGCCGGCAAGTCCACGCTGCTGCGCCTTCTGGCGGGCATCTACGAGCCCACCCGCGGCTCAGCCCGGATCGCCGGCAAGATCGCCCCGGTCTTCGACCTCGGCATCGGCATGGACCCGGAGATCTCCGGCGAGGAAAACATCATCATCCGCGGCCTCTTCCTCGGCATGACCGCCAAGGAGATGGAGAAGCGGGTCGACGACATCGCGGAGTTCACCGAGCTCGGCGACTACCTGCAGATGCCGCTG
The DNA here is from genome assembly GCF_042896185.1 of Amycolatopsis sp. NPDC001319. Lineage (NCBI taxonomy): Bacteria > Bacillati > Actinomycetota > Actinomycetes > Pseudonocardiales > Pseudonocardiaceae > Amycolatopsis > Amycolatopsis sp. NPDC001319. Next base: position 57,037 of record NZ_JBIAWY010000001.1, read on the forward strand.
CGCACGTACTCGACGGGTATGCGCGTGCGGCTGGCGCTGGGTGTCGTCACCTCGATCGACCCCGAGATCCTGATCCTCGACGAGGGCATCGGCGCGGTCGACGCGGCGTTCCTCAACAAGGCCCGCGACCGCCTCAAGGACCTGGTGAAGCGCTCCGGCATCCTGGTTTTCGCGAGCCACTCCGACGAGTTCCTCTTCGAGCTGTGCGACTCCGCGATCTGGATGGACGAGGGCCACCTCAAGCAGCAGGGTTCGCTGCGCGAGGTCCTCACCGGCTACAAGGGCCGCGACCCGTTCGAGAACATGAGCCAGGAAGGCCTGGAGCGGCTCGGCATCGAGCCCGTGGGCACGAAGAACGGCGGGGAATGATGACCAGCGAGACCCAGCAGCTGCCCGAGGGCGCCGTCGTCGGCGTGGTGGTGACGCGCCACCGTCGTGAGCTGCTCGCGGACTCGCTGAAGATCATCGCGGCGCAGACGCGGCCGGTCGACCACCTCGTGGTGGTCGACAACGGCCCGGACCAGTCGGCGCGGGACGTCGTCGAGGCGTACCCGCTGCCGTACACGTACCTGCCGTCGCACCGGAACCTCGGTGGCGCCGGCGGGTTCGCGCTCGGCATGCTCCACGCGCTCGCCCTCGGTGCCGAGTGGGTCTGGCTCGCCGACGACGACGGCCGTCCCGCCGACGAGCACGTGCTGCAGATCCTGTTGGAGGAAGCCGAAAAGCGCGGCCTCGCGGAGATCTCGCCGGTGGTGGCGAACATCAACGCGCCGGCCAAGCTCGCGTTCCCGTTGCGGCGCGGACTGACGTGGAAGCGCTCGTCTGCGGAGCTGGGCACGGACTTCCTGCCGGGCATCGCGTCGCTCATGAACGGCGCGTTGTTCCGTTCGTCCACTTTGGACGTCACAGGCGTGCCGGACCTGCGCCTGTTCTTCCGCGGCGACGAGGTGGAGCTGCACCGCAGGCTCGTGCGCTCGGGCCTGCCGTTCGGCACGTCGCTGCGCACGACCTACCTGCACCCCGACGGCTCGGACGAGTTCAAGCCCATGCTGGGCGGGAAGTTCCACGCGCAGGACCCGGAGAACGAGGTCAAGCGCTACTACACCTACCGCAACCGTGGTTACCTGCTCTCGCAGCCGGGCATGCGCAAGATCGGTGCCCTGGAAGTGATCCGCTTCGGCTTGTACTTCGTGGGCGTGAAGCGCGACCCGAAGGCGTTCCTGCAGTGGCTGAAGCTGGTGCGCCAGGGCCGGGCGGAGAAGTTCTACCGGTACTGACGAACTCACGAAAACGGGCCCTCGACCAGTTCGAGGGCCCGTTTTTCGTAGGTCTACTCCCCGATCACGGGCGGAGCGGCACGAAGGTCGGCGCCGTACTCGTCGTCTTCGTCCACATGGGAGAAGAAGCGCGAGCCGTCCGCTTCGTCCTCTTCGTAGCGAGCGGCCCCGCCGCCCATCCCCATGCCCATGCCGGCCCGTGCGGGCGCGCCGCTGAGGCCACCCGCGGCAGCCGGTGCGGCGCCTTCTCCCGGGCCGAAGCTGCCGCCACGGCTGAACTTGGACTGGTACTCCTCGTCGGCGCCGAAGCCGCCGCCGGCGGCACCCATACCGCCGCCCATCGGCATCGCACCCATGGGCATGCCGCCGGCGCCCGAAGCGCCCGCGGCACCGGCCTGCTGCTGGCCCGCCGCGGGCTCGAAGCTCGACGCCGTGGTGGCCGTGTTGGGGGCGGGCGGCATGTGGCCGGAGCCCGTGATCTGGCTCGGCGCCGCCGAAACCTGGCCGCCGGAGTCGGAGCCACCGCCGCCGTGGTGGTCCGTGGAGGTCGCGGCGGGGAGGACGGCCGAAGCCGTGGACACGCTGCCCGCGCCGAACTTCGGCGGGTCCGCGAACACCGGCTGCTTCGACGCGGCCGCGTACAGCGAGTGGTCGTAGTCCGACATCGTCTGCGCGGCCTGCTCGTGCGCCGACTGGCTGGCCTGCTGCTTCTTCAGCGACTGGTCGACGGTGTCGCCGAGGTCGAACGGCCCGGCCGAGGTCCAGTGCGCCATCTCGTCGGTCCAGTCGAACGGGATCGGCTCGGTCATCGCGTTGCGCGCGTGCTGCGCGGCCGTGCCCTGGTCGTCGACGGTCTGCGCGGCGAGCTTCGCGTTCTGCGCCGTGGCGTCGGCCCACGAGCCGAGCGTGGCGAAGTAGGCCTGCGCGCTCTCGGCCGCGGTGCCCTCCCACGAGCCCTTGGACTTGTTCACGGCCTCGGTCAGCTGCGTCGCGAAGTCGTCGAAAGCCTTGGTGACCTCGGTGTAAGCCGCGGAGACGTCGGCGACCTGCTTCGGGTCGAGGTTCATGGTCACGAACTGCTGGAGCTGCTCGTGGGTGTGGCCGAGGTAGTCGGCGTCGGACGGCTCGAGCCCCGGCTGCGGCGCGGTCATGCGAGGTCCCCCGTCTTGTGGGCGGCGTGCGCGTCGACGGCGCTGTCCTCACCGGTGCGGTAGACGCCGCCGGCACGGGCGAGGGCCTCGTCGGCCTGCGTCAGCACGTCACGGAACTGCCCCAGGACCGACCGGACGGACCCGGTGTCCTGCGAGGCGGCCTTGAGGTCGTGGGCCGCGACCGCGTGCCCGTACGGGTGGCTCCCGAGCTGCGGGGCCTGGTCCAGCGCGGCCGTGGAACCGGTCAGCCGGTCCACGCGCGTCACCATGTCGGACAGCGCCTGGCGCAGCCCCTCGAGCGCTTCACCGGAGATGCTGAAGCTGCCCGACTTCGCGGCGTTCACGAGTTTCGTCGTCTCGGCCGCGGCAGCAGCGACGGCCTTCGGGTCCAGGCCGGCGACCTGTCCCGGCTCCACCAAGGTCATGACCCGAAGTCTACTGACGACACCGGCCGCGGTCAGGCGTTTGCGGAATACGCCTCCAGCTGCGTGAACAGCTGCTGGGCGAGGCGGTTGTTGTCGGCGGGCGCGTAGGTGAGCCAGCGCTGCCCGTCGTCGGCGACGCGGGTGCTGAGCAGGTAGCGGCCCAGCTCCGTGTCGAACCAGACGAGCGGCGGCTGCGCGCCGATCGTGAACTGCCCGACCCGAAGCCGGGGCTTCTCGAAGATCCGCTCGACGGACCTGAGCTGCGGGTTTCGCGGGGCGCTCGACGCGGCGAACGGGTCGTACCCGTCGCGACGGGGCTGCTTCGCCGGGCGCGTGATCGTCACGGACTGGCCGGGCGCGGCGGCGCCGGGCGGCAGAAGGTCGACCAGCGCCGGCACGAGACCGGTCGGGCGGATCTGCTCGAAGACGAACATGCCGTCGTCCTGCTTCACCAGCACGGCCTGGTCGCCGGTGGACGCGACGCGGGCGAAGAGCTGCCCCGCGCCCTGTTGCCGACCGTCGAGCTGCGCCGTCGCGGTGACGGCGAGCCGGCCGCGGGCGAACGTGGTGAGCGCCAGCTCCAGGTCGTCGTCGAGGTAACCGCGGTGCACCAGCCCCCGGTTGTCGAGGTCGCGCAGCACGGCGTCGCGCACGCCCGCGCGTTCCTGGCCGGTGATGCCGATGTGCGCCACCGAAAACGGGGCCGGCGTGCGGCCGAGACCCTGCCGCTCCAGCAGCAGGTCCACCGCCGCGGGTGACAACGTGAACGAGTACGGCATCGTCCGTCCCTAGGTCGGGTTTCCGCCACGAAACGCTAGCCGACGCCGCGCGGGCGCCGCACCCGGACCGGTGAAGTGCTCTGCTGTGCGCGAACCCGCTTGCCGCCGGTGATCGCGCGCTGGTGGCATGGAGTCATGGCTGATCCGAAACCCGCGCTCGTCCTGCACCTCTCCTCCGGTGGCGAACCGCTGATCTTCCCCATCACCACCGACGAATCCGCCGGCGTGGAGGAGAAGATCCCCGACCTGCTCAAGCACGGCGGGGTCCACTCCGTGCGGACGCGCGACGGCAACACCGTGTCGGTGAACTTCGTCCATGTGGCCGCCGCGTACGTCGACGATCTGAGCCGGAAGGGGAAGTTCGGGCTCTCGGTCTAGCCCGCCGTTCTGGGGGAGGTGCCACATCCAGGTCAGGGTCGAAACGGCCCTGACCTGTGCTTTTTCCACGTGAGCGCACTTGAGTGCCACCCTTGGCACAAATCTGAGCCACTTTGGCATTGCGGTGGTGCCACCCGTGTGCCATAGTTGTGCCATGGACTTGACCACGTACGTCAGCAACCTCGGGCGAGAGTTCGCCACGCTGGCCGAAGCCGGCGGCGAGGAATCGCGTGAGCTGGTCGAGCGGCTGACCGGGTCGCTCGAGTCGGCGATCCGGATGACGCTGCTGGACGCGCTGTCGGCCGCCGCCGACGAGATCACCCGCGACCTGGCTCCGGGATCCGTGGAGCTGCGCTTGCGTGGCCGCGATCCGCAGTTCGTCGTGACCACGCCGCCGGCCGAGCCGCTCGAGCTCGCGGCCGAAGACACGACCGCGGCCGCCACTGGGGAGAGCGAACTGCTCATCTCCGAAGACGGTCCCGCCGCACGCATCAACGTGCGCCTGCCCGAACAGCTCAAGGCCGCCGTCGAGGAGGCCGCGGGCAAGGAGGGGCGCTCCGTCAACGCCTGGCTGGTCCGGGCGGCCGCCACGGCCTTGCAGCGCACCGACCGCGACCAGCGCGTCGAGCCGCCGAGCAGCGGCAAGCGGACGAAGCAGAGCTTCACCGGCTGGGTCCGCTAACACCTTTCCGCATCACTTCACCTCACGTCCCTGACCTGCGGGGACGGTTCACCGACACAAGTTCTGGAGACAGCCATGCCCAAATTCGAAACCCCCGACCCGATCTCCGTCACCGTCGACCTCAGCGTCGGCGACGTGCAGATCTCCGCGAGCGACCGGCTCGACACCGTCGTCCACGTCCGCCCGAGCGACGAGAACGACGAGTCCGACGTGAAGGCCGCGCAGCAGGTCCGCGTCGACTACAGCAACGGCACGCTCACGGTCACCGGCCCGAAGCGCACGTTCGACTTCTCCCGCAAGACCCGCGCGGTCGACGTGACCATCGAGCTGCCCACCGGGTCCGCGGTGAACGCCGAACTGCAGGCGGGCGACTTCCGCAGCGCCGGCGTCCTCGGCGAGAGCCGGTTCAAGACCTCCGCCGGCAACGCGCGGATCGACCGCACCGGCCCGCTGCACCTGTCCACTTCGGCCGGTCACGTGACCGTCGACGGCGTGGCGGGCAACGCCGAGATCTCCACCGGCACCGGCAAGATCCGGATCGGCGAGATCGAGGGCACCGCGGTGGTCAAGAACTCCAACGGCGAGACCACGATCGGCTCCGTCGGCGGCGACGCGCGGGTGCGCTCGGCCAACGGCGACATCACCGTCGAGCGCGCGGGCGCCGGCGTCGACGCGAAGACGTCGGCCGGGCTCATCCGCCTCGGCGAGATCGTGCGCGGCGCGGTGACGCTCGAAACCTCCATGGGGGACCTGGAAATCGGGGTCGCCGAGGGCACCGCGGCCTGGCTTTCCGTGACGACCGGCTTCGGCCACGTGCGCAACCTGATGGAAAACGCCACCCGCCCCGAGGAAGCCGACGAGACCGTCGAGGTGCGCGGCCGCACCTCCTACGGCGACGTGATCATCCGCCGCGCCTGACTTTTTCTTTCCAGCGAAGGGGAAACCATGACCAGCAACCACGCCATCTCCGCCACGGGGCTGCGCAAGTCCTACGGCGACCACGTCGTGCTCGACGGCCTCGACCTCACTGTTCCGGAAGGCACCGTGTTCTCGTTGCTCGGCGCGAACGGCGCCGGCAAGACCACCGCCGTGAAGATCCTGTCCACGCTGATCAACGCCGACGCGGGCGACGTGCGGGTGGCCGGGCACGACCTCGTCCGCGAACCCGACGCGGTGCGCGCCGCGATCGGTGTCACCGGCCAGTTCTCCGCTGTGGACAACCTGCTCACGGGTGAGGAGAACCTGCTGCTGATGGCGGATCTCAACCACCTCGGCCGGGCCGACCGGCGCCGCCGCACCGCGCAGCTGCTGGAGCAGTTCGACCTCACCGAGGCGGGCAAGAAGCCGGCGTCGACGTACTCCGGCGGCATGCGGCGGCGGCTCGACCTGGCGATGACGCTGGTCGGCAGCCCGCGGCTGATCTTCCTGGACGAGCCGACCACCGGTCTGGACCCGCGCAGCCGTCGCAACATGTGGCAGATCGTCCGCGGCTTGGTGGCGGACGGCGTCACGATCTTCCTGACGACGCAGTACCTCGACGAGGCCGACGAGCTGGCCGACCGCATCGCGGTGCTCGACCATGGCCGGATCGTCGCCGAGGGCACCGCGGACGAGCTCAAGCGCCGCATCCCCGGCGGGCACGTCCGGCTGCGCTTCGCCGACCCGCGCGGCCTCGACGCGGCCGTGATCACGCTCGACGACGCGTCGCGCGACAACGACTCGCTCACCCTGCGCGTGCCCAGCGACGGCAGCCTGCGCTCGCTCAAGGCCCTCATCGGCCGGCTCGACGACCAGGCCATCGAGGTCGACGAGCTGTCCGTGCACACCCCCGATCTCGACGACGTTTTCCTCGCCCTCACCGGCAACCCCGCGAACGAGAAGGTGACGACCCGATGACTACCCTCACGGCCCCCGGCCTGAAGTTCCAGCCGCTGCGCGACTCGGCGACGATGCTGCGCCGCAACCTCAAGCACATGCTGCGCTACCCGTCGATGACGCTGATGCTCGTCGGGATGCCCGTGGTCTTCCTGCTGCTGTTCGTCTACGTCTTCGGCGGCACCATGGGCGCCGGAATCGGCGGCGGCCGCGAGACCTACGTGAACTACGTGGCGCCGGCGATCATCCTGATGACCGTGACGGCCACCGTCCAGGGCACGGCGATCTCGGTCGCGATGGACATGACCGAAGGCGTGATCGCCCGGTTCCGGACCATGCACATCGCCCGCGTCTCGGTGCTGACCGGACACGTGCTCGGCAGCGTGATCCAGGCGGCGTTCACCCTCGCCATCGTGATCGGCGTGGCCTTGCTCGTCGGCTTCCGCCCCACCGCCGGCCTCGGCGGCTGGCTGGCGACGGGCGGATTCCTGCTGGTGGTGACGTTTGCGCTCGTGTGGCTCTCGGTCGCGCTCGGCCAGGTCAGCAAGAGCGTCGAGACGGCCAGCAACCTGCCGATGCCGCTGATCCTGCTGCCCTTCCTCGGAAGCGGCTTCGTCCCCACCGACTCCATGCCCGCCGGCCTGCGCTGGTTCGCCGAGTACCAGCCGTTCACGCCGATCATCGAGACCCTGCGCGGCCTGCTGATGGACAAGCCGGTCGGCGACAACGCGTGGTTCGCACTGGGGTGGTGCGCGGTGATCGCGCTGGGCGGTTACTTGTGGTCGAAGCGGTTGTTCAACCGCGAATACGCCCACTGAGCCGGAAGGGACCCGAGATGACGCACCTGTCCGAACTGCCGACCGACCGTCCCGCCGGCTGTCCCTTCGACCCGCCCGCGGAGCTGGGCCCGATCCGCGAGCGGCACCCGGTGGTCCGCCTGACCTACCCCGACGGCCACGAGGGCTGGCTCGTCACCGGCTACGCGCAGGTCCGTGCGGTGCTGGCCGACCAGCGCTTCAGCTCCCGCTACGAACTGGCGCACTACCCGATGCCCGGTCTGGAGGGCATCGAGGTGCCACCCGCGACGCCTGGCGACCTGACCGGCGTCGACGACCCGGAGCACTCCCGCTACCGCAAGCTCCTGACCGGCCGGTTCACCGTCCGGCGGATGCGGCAGCTGACCGAACGCGTCGAGCAGGTCACCGCCGAGCACCTGGACGCGATGGCCCGGCAGGGGCCCGTGGTGGACCTGGTCCAGGCCTTCGCCCACCCTGTGCCCGCTGTGATGATCTGCGAGCTGCTGGGGGTGCCCTACGCCGACCGCGAGTCGTTCCAGGGCCACGCCGCCGCGGTGTCCGATGTGGACGCCGCTCCCGAAGAACGCTTCGCCGCGTACGGCAAGCTGCAGGAGTACGTCGCCCGGCTGGTCCCGGCCAAACGCGCCGAGCCGACCGACGACATCCTCAGCGAGCTGACCACCAGCGACCTCACCGACGAGGAGCTGGCCGGCCTCGCCACCTTCCTGCTGGGTGCCGGCCTCGACACGACCGCCAACATGCTGGCGCTGGGCACCTTCGCCCTGCTCCAGCACCCCGAGCAGCTCGCCGCGCTGCGCGCCGACCCGGACCTCGCCGACAAGGCCGTCGAGGAGCTGCTGCGGTACCTGAGCATCACGCACACCGGCGTGCGGGCGGCGCTGGAGGACGTCGAGCTCGACGGGCAGCTGATCAAGGCGGGCGAGTCGGTCACGCTGTCCGTGCAGGCCGGCAACCGCGACCCGCGGCGGTTCGCCGACCCCGACGCGCTCGACCTCAGCCGGGGCGGCCCCGGGCACCTGACGTTCGGCCACGGCATCCACCAGTGCCTCGGCCAGCAGCTGGCCCGCGTCGAGCTCCGCGTCGCATTGCCGGCGCTGGCCAGGCGCTTCCCGTCGCTGCGGCTGGCCGTCGCACCCGAGGACGTGCGGCTGCGGCCGGGGCACCAGAACATCTACGGCGTGCAGCGGCTGCCGGTCACCTGGGACCAGGGCTAGCGCCGGGCCAGGGCCAGCAGGCCGTCGCGGATTTCCGGGCGGCTGGCGGCCACCAGGAGGAACGTGGCCTCGCGCACCAGCCGGCCCGCGTGCTCGCCGGTGAGCACGGAGCGGCTGCCCGTGGCGGCCACGAGGGCGCCCGCGCTGCGGTAGGCCAGCTCGGCGCCGGCTGCGCGGGCGGCGGGGAGCGAGGCGGGGTCGGTGAGGCCCGAGTCCAGGCGGATGCGGATCTGCGACTGGTCGGCGCGCAGGGCGGCCGCCGTCTCGGTCCGGCCCAGGTCGGAGAGCAGGCGGGCACAGCGTTCGGACAGGCCGAGCGGGGCGCAGCCGTTGAGCCGCGACGCGAAGGTGTTCCCCGCGACGAAGTCGGCGTGCGAGACCTCGGCGAGCACGCGTTCGGCGGGTACGTAGTAGTCGTCCAGTCCGATTCGGACGGTCGAGGTCCCTTGTGCGGCAATCAGGCGTAGCGGACTGGCGTGAAGTCCGTGGCCCGCCACCGGCGCCACCACGGTCGTGACGACCGTGTCCTCGGGGGTCCGGCCCGAGAGCATCAGCAGATCGATCCCGCCCCACCCGCTCACGAACGGGGCCTCCCCGTCGAAGCGGAAGCCGTCGCTGACCCGCCGGGCCCGGGTTCGCGGCGGCGTCGGGATCACGCCGGCGTACGCGACGCCCGCCCGGACGGTGCCCTTGACCAGGTCGGCGAGGTACTGCGACCGCAGTGCGTCGTTGGCCGAACCGGACAGGGCGGCGACGAGGCCGTGGTGCTGGACCCAGGTGAACGTGGTGCTCAGGCACCCGCCGGCCAGCGTCTCGATCACGGCGACGAGCTCGGCCAGGCCCGCGCCGGGGCCGCCGACCTCGGGGGGCGCGGCGAGGCCGTAGAGCCCGGCCTCGGCCAGCGCGTCGAAGTGCGACCGCGGCACCTCGCCGCGCAGGTCGACCTGTGCGGCGGCGGGGAACAGCACGTCATCGGCGAGGGCCCGCGCTCGGGCGACGAGGTTCGACACAGAAATTAGGGTAACCTAACTTCGACGAAACGCCAGATACGACGAAGGCCACCACAGATCAGTGGTGGCCTTCGTCGTGAAAAGAATCAGAGCTCGTACAGCCGCTTCCAGTTCTCCCGCGACGTCAGCTCCGGCATCGCGCGCTTGTACTGCTCCTGCACGCCCGCGCCTTCCTTGCGCAGCCGCTGGATCACGCGAGCGCCACGGCGGGCGAGGTCGAACATCTTCACCTTGTCGTACGTGCGCACGCGCACGCCTTCCTGCGAAGCGTCCGTGACCACGGCCGTGTCGAACAGCGCGATGTGCCACCAGTGCGCCTCGTCGATCGGCACCGCGCCGAGGCCGAAGCGGCTGCGGCCGAGCACGCGGTCGACCACGCGCTTGATCAGCACCAGGCGCTGCATGCTGGGCCGCGGCGCGCTGTTGATGATGCCGATGTCGTTGGACGCGATGCCCGGGACGTCGGTGGCCTTGTGGCGCTTGGTCTCCGGGTACGCCTCGCGGATCCGGCGGATCTCCTTCATCGCCGCGACACCGCCGTCACGCAGGACCTCCGGCCCCTCGAGGAAGTCCTCGACAGCCTTGATCAGCGTGGCCGACAGGCCGTACTGCATGCCCAGCAGGTAGCGCACCAGCTGCGCGAGCAGCACGCGCGAAAGCAGGTTCAGGTTGAACGGCGAGTGCAGCGCGGCGGTGATGATCGAGTTGCGCAGGTTGAAGTACCGGTGCCACTCGTCCCAGTCCTTCCAGTGGAAGTCCGCGTGCCACACGCCGGCGCCCGGCAGGGTCACCGTCGGGAAGCCGTACTCGCGGGCGCGGTAGGAGTACTCCGCGTCGTCCCACTGGAAGAAGAACGGCATCGGGTAACCGATGGCCTTCACGACCTCGTAGGGGATCAGGCACGACCACCAGCCGTTGTACCCGGCGTCGAGGCGGCGCTCCTGGCGGTTGGGCTTGAGGGTCTCCTCGTCGACGCCCAGCAGGTCGGCCGTGGACAGCGAGTGCGTGACCGGCTGGCCCGGCTCCAGCGTGTTCAGGCGCGCGTACTCGGCGCCGACGTGCAGCTGGTTCGGGTGCAGCAGGTTGAGCATCTGGCCGCCGACGATGATCGGGTTGGCCGAGCGGTTGGAGAACGCCGTCATGCGCACGACGAGGTCCGGCTCCAGGAGCACGTCGTCGTCCATGAACAGCACGTTGGCGTGCTCGGTGGCGGTGTGGCCGGCCACCTCGTACAGGCCGCGGGTGAAGCCGCCGGCGCCGCCGAGGTTGGGCTGCTTGATGTAGTGCAGCTTGTCGCCGAGGTCCTTCGCGACCTGCTCGAAGCCGTCCCGCGACTCGACGAGGTCGGTGCCCTGGTCGGCGACGTAGATGGCATCGAGCGTGTGCAGCGACGACACGTCGGCGGCGAGCGCCTGCAGGTTCTTGAGGCAGTCGTCCGCGCGGTTCATCGTGCAGATGGTCACCGCGGTCGGGCGGATCTTCTCCGGTGCGTCGACCGTCCAGCGGACCTGCTCGACGCGCAGCGTCTGGCCGCCCTCGGTCTCGAGGTCGAGCCACAGCGCGCCGCCGTCGTAGAACTTGTCGAGGCTCGCGGCCATCGTGACCTTGCGGGCCTTGGCGCCGGAGACCTGCTCGGCGTTGACCACGCGGGCGTCGCCCTGGAGGTCGGACGCGCCGACCGAGAGCAGGCCGTCGCCGCTGACCACGGCTTCCACGGTGACCGAGGTGACCGTGGTCCAGCGCTGCCAGTAGCTGGCCGGGAAGCGGCCGAAGTAGGTGTTGCCGGTGACCTTCGACGACGGTTCGACGGTGAGCGCGTCGCGGTCACGCACCGCGGAGCCCCATTCGAGCTCGGCGTAGAGGTCCTTGCTGACGATCGGCGCCGGGCCGGCGTACAGCCCGCGCTGGGCCGTCAGCCTCCCTTCGGGCGCGTGCTCCGCGAACCGGGTCTCGCCTTCAGGGGCCGCCTCCGCGACCGGGGCTGCTTTACCGGGCATCGAACTCAGTTCTCCTTTACCGGCCGCTCACGAAACACGACCCACTTGAGCATGACGAAATTGATCACGGTCGCCGTCGCCTGTGACACGACCCAGCCGAACGTGGCCTTCCACGTCGACTCCGGGAGCAGGTGCAGCATCCACTGGTTCACGCCGACCGCCACGAGGAACGTGACGGCGTACAGCAGGATGAAGCTGCCGATCTGCGTGCCGCCATCGCGACGGCCGCCGGCGAACGTGAACCGGCGATTCAGGAAGAACGCCGTGGTCGTGCCCACGACGAAGCTGATCGCGCGAGCGATGTCGACCCACGGCACCGCGTCCATGCCGACGGCCCTGAGCAGCGAGTACGTACCCAGGTCCAGCAGCGCGCAGAACCCGCCGATCAGCCCGAAGCGGATGAGCTGGCCGAGCAGACCGGGGCCCGTCGGTGTTGTCACCGTCGTCTCACTCTGCGGTTCAGTAGCCACCACTGGAATACCTTCTCGGCTCGATGCGTCGTCGTCTCGGGAAGCCCTGTCCGTGTCGACTTTGACGCGCGGACGCTTGTGCCTTGATGCGCAAAGTGTAGAAGCGGTCACTTGCACGCCACGTTCCGGGCGGTGTTCGGCGTGGCTATACGCTGGTCGGGTGACCCAGACACCCGACACACAGCGACGCACGCTCACCGGCTGGGGCCGCACCGCCGGGACCGTCGCCGACGTCCTGAGCACGCCTGATGTCGAGACCATCGCCGCCGCCGTCGCGTCGGCCGGCCCCCGCGGGGTCATCGCGCGCGGCCTCGGCCGCTCCTACGGCGACCCGGCGCAGAACGCCGGCGGGCTCGTGGTCGACATGACCGTGCTCGACCGCATCCACTCGATCGACCCCGGCTCCGGGCTGGTCGACCTCGACGCCGGCGTGAGCCTCGACAAGCTGATGCGCGAGGCGCTCCCCCACGGCCTGTGGGTGCCGGTGCTGCCGGGCACGCGCCAGGTGACGATCGGCGGCGCGATCGCCAACGACATCCACGGCAAGAACCACCACTCGGCCGGCAGCTTCGGCAACCACGTGGTGTCGATGGATCTGCTCACGGCCGACGGCAAGGTCCGCACGCTCACTCCGGAGGGCGACGAGGCGGAGCTGTTCTGGGCGACCGTGGCCGGCATCGGCCTCACCGGCATCATCACGCGCGCCACGATCCGGATGAAAAAGACGGAGTCGGCGTATTTCTACGTGGACGCCGACCGCACGTCGAGCCTCGACGAGACGCTCGCGCTGTTCACCGACGGTTCGGACCTCAACTACGACTACTCGATGTCGGTCCCGGACCTGATCTCGTCCGACTCACGCCTGGGCCGGGCCACGTTCTCGCGCGGCTCGCTCGCCACGCTGGACCAGCTGCCCGCGAAGCTGCGCAGCGAGCCGCTGAAGTTCGACGCGCCGAAGCTCGCGACACTGCCCGACGTGTTCCCCAACGGCCTGGGCAACAAGCTCACCTTCGGCCTGATCAACGAGCTGTGGCAGAAGACCGTGCCCAAGAAGGGCGTGCGCGGCAAGGTCCAGAACCTGACGCAGTTCTACCACCCGCTGGACATGATCTCGGAGTGGAACCGCGCGTACGGCTCCAAGGGCTTCCTGCAGTACCAGTTCTCGGTGCCGTTCGGCGCTGAAGACCAGCTCAAGGCCATCTGCCGCCGGATCGCGACGTCGGGGCACTACTCGTTCCTCAACGTGTTCAAGCGCATGGGCGACGCCAACCCGGCGCCGATGTCGTGGCCCTCGCCCGGCTGGATGCTGAGCGTGGACTTCCCGATCAAGGCCGGCCTGAGCCGGTTCTGCCTCGAGCTCGACGACGAGGTGCTCGCCGCGGGCGGCCGCCTGTACACCGCGAAGGACTCGCGGACCACGGCGGAGACGTTCGCGAAGATGTACCCGCGGCTCGAAGAGTGGCGCAAGGTCCGCGCCGCCGTTGACCCCGAAGGCGTTTTCGCCTCTGACATGAGCCGGAGGCTCGCACTGTGATCGACGCCGTTGGCAACCCCCAGTCCCTGCTGCTGCTCGGCGGCACGTCCGACATCGCGCTGGCCATCGCGGAGAAGTACCTCGCGGAGAAGCCGCTGCGGGTCGTGCTGGCCGCGCGTCCGTCGCCCCGGCTCGACGCCGCGGCGCAGCGCCTGAAGGACCGCGGCGCCGAGGTGTCCACTATGGACTTCGACGCGAAGGACACTGCCGCGCACCCGGCCGTGCTCGACCGCGCGTTCGCCGGCGGCGACATCGACGTGGCCGTGGTCGCGTTCGGCCTGCTCGGCGACCCCGAGGAGGTCTGGCAGGACCACGCCAAGGCCGTGGAGCTGGCGACGGTGAACTACGCGGCCGCCGTGTCGGTGGGTGTGGCGCTGTCGGAGAAGCTCAAGGCGCAGGGCCACGGCACGATCATCGCGCTGTCGTCGGTGGCCGGTGAGCGCGTGCGGCGCTCGAACTTCGTCTACGGCTCCACCAAGGCCGGGTTCGACGGCTTCTACCTGGGCCTCGGCGAGGCGCTCGCCGACCACGGCGTGCAGGTCACCGTCGTCCGCCCAGGGCACGTGAAGACGAAGATGACGGCCGGGCTGAAGGACGCCCCGCTGGCGCAGACGGCCGAGCAGGTGGCCGACATCGCCGTGACCGCCGCGCGCACCGGCAAGGACCTGGTGTGGGCGCCGGCGCAGTTCCGGCTGGTCATGTCGGTGCTGCGGCACGTGCCGCGCCCGATTTTCCGGAAACTGCCGATCTGACCGGGAACTCCCGAGGCGGGACCTTCGTCGCATATGGTGGACGAAGGTCTTTCACCTTTCTGGGGGTTCCACCATGCCGGACCAGGCAGCGCGGCTCGACGCCGTGCTCCAGCGGTTCCAGGAGCAGGCGGCCCGCGCCGCCGAACTCAAGGACCAGATCGCGAACCTGCGCGGGCACGCCCGCAACGCCGACGGCTCGGTGACGGTCACCGTCGCCCCGTCGGGTGCCGTGCTCGGACTGCAGCTGAGCCCGCAGGCCATGCGCCGCTCGCACACCGCGTTGCAGCAGGAGATCCTCGGCGCCATCCGCTCGGCGACACAGCAGGCCGCGGCGGCGCTGAACCAGACCGTGGAGCCGGTGCTGGGTGAGCGGGCCGGGCAGTTCCGAGAGGCGTTCAACGCGCACGTCGAGCCGCTCGGGCCGAGTGCGCCGCCGCCGGCGCGCTCGCTGGCCGCGCCGGGGCAGCCCGCGTCACCGCCGCAAATGCCGCAACCGCCGCAGAACACTCGGAACCGGACGAACCCGCGAGCCGTCGAAGACGACGACTTCGGGGGTCCCATTCTTCGGCGGGAGTGATCGTGACCAGTGGGTTCAAGATCGAGCCGGCGGCGCTGAACGCGCACGCGAGCGGCTCGAAGGAAGCGGCCGGGCACTTCGGCAGCCTCGCCCAGCTGCTGCAGCAGGCGCGGGTGAGCGACGACTGCTTCGGCCCGCTCGGCGAGCTGATGGCGTACAAGTACTTCGACTCACTGCAGGAGTGCCAGGACCTCGCCGACCAGGCGAAAACGTTCCTGGACGCCATCGCGGACAAGACCACGCTGGCCGCGCAGGCCTACCAGGGCCACGAGGACGCGACCACCGACGCCGTGACCGGGCTCGGCAAGGAGCTTGCCGACGGCGGCAGCGGCGCGGGGTCGCTGTCGGACGTGAACCACGCGGGCGACGCGGGCCGCAAGAGCTACTTGGAGCAGAACGGCGGCTACGGCAGCTCGTGGCTGTCCACGTCGACCGAGGTGTCGCAGGCGAGCAGCCCGCCGGACGTCGCGATCGCGGCCGTGCACACGCGCATGGAGCAGATCCAGCTGGTGACGAGTCCCGGGCAGTCGTTGCTGGACAACGGGCTCGGGTTCCTCATCGGCATCGTGATCAGCCCGCTCGTGGAGTTCGTGCTGGAGCCGGCGATCGGCGACCCCGAGCAGATGCGCAGCACCGCGCAGGGCTGGGCGCAGGTGGCGCAGTGGCTCGACGGCGTCGGGGAGCACGAGCGCAAGCGCGCGGACCTCACGAAGGAGCCGTGGGAAGGCTCCGGCGGCGACGCGTTCCGCAAGCAGATGGGCGAGTTCTCCGAGGGTGCTTCGGCGTTCGCGGACGAGGTGCGCGGGCTGCAGCAGATCCTGGAGCTGGCCGCGGACCTGTTCGACGCGTTCGTGGAGATCGTGATCGACATCCTGCAAGAGCTGGTGATGGGCCTGATCATCGAGTGGCTCGCGGCGCTGGCGGCGTCGTGGATCACGGCAGGCGCGTCGGTGGGGGCCGCGGGGGCGGCGACCACGGGCGAGGTCGCGGTGACCGGCGGGCGGCTCGGGATGAAGGTGAAGCAGCTGCTGGGCAAGCTGAAGCCGCTCATCGAGGAGCTGGAGAAGATCCTGCAGAAGCTGCGCACGGGGCCGTTGAAGAAGGTCGTGGAACGCGTGGAAGGCCTGCGCAACGGCAACTTCCTCGAAAAGCGCGTGGCCGACATGATCGACAAGAACCCGATCGCGAAGATCCTCACCAAGGCCGACGCGGCCACCGGGGCTTCGCGGACGGGCAACCGGTTCGCCAACGCGCTGGGCGTCGGAGGCAACGGCGCCGATGCGTTGACCACCAACCTCACGGAGACAGGCCTGCGGCTGGCGGGGATGAGCGGGACGTCGAGCGTGGGCAAGGCGGCGTGGCGGGGCAGCGCGGGGAACATCGCCGAGCAGGGCATCGAGCAGGGCGTGAAGTACGGTTACAACCAGTCTCAGACCGACGGTGAAGACGAGCGCCGCGAGGCGACCGACCGAGGATTCTCACTCGAAGAATGAATCTCGCCGATCCCCTGGGTGCCGCCACGCAGGCGCGGCCACACCTGCGTGCTGACGAGCGGTTGTTGTGGGCTGCCTTCGGTGGTGTCACCGGGTACGACGTCCGTGGTCTCGACGAGTTCGGCAATCCCGCGAAGAGCCTCATGCGCAAGGTCGGCTCGGGGCTGGCGGATTTCGCCGGCGGCGTGGTCGACGCGGCGTTGTCCGGTGACGAGGACAGCGGCAGCGGGGGGACCGGCCCCAACCCGAAACCCGCCGTGGTCGTTTTCGGTGACCGGTCCGGGCTGCTCGCCGAGCAACTGGTGCGGGGCGCGCGGCCCGCGTTGTGGGTGCTGACCACCTCGCGACTGCTGCTGCTACGGGTCGTCGTACCGGAAGAGCCGGCCGTAGAACCGGAGAAGTCGTTGCTGGGCAAGGCGATGGGCTTCGGGCGGGGGATGGCGAAGTTCGGCAAGGACGTGGCGGAGATCGTCACGGACCGGCGCAAGACGTACGGCGAGAACCGCGAGGGCGAGCCGGTGGCTCCCCGGGAGTTCGAGGAGGCGGCGGCGCTGCCGCGTGAGCAGATCGCCGGGTTCGCCGTGGCCCGGAGTGGGTTGCGGATGTCCCTTGTGGACGGTTCCGGCTTCGAGCTGCGGTTCGGCGCCGAGGAGCCCGAGGCGTTCGAGTGGCTGCTGGCCCGCACGAACGGGGTCGCGTGATGCGTGCGGTCGAGCTGAAGCAGGCCGGCGAGGTCGACGAGATCATCGAGCGCGACTACGCGAAGGTGTGGTTGCGGCGTAAGGAAAAGCTGCTGCTGGGCTGCCCGCCCGCGCACGGCCACGTCGTCGCGTGGGTCGGCGGCGCGCGGCACCTGCCGTACGCGCCGGCGCGCGAGCCGGTGAAGGTCACGACGGCGCCGGGCCGCTGGCCGACGCCCGCCGGGCTGCCCGACGAGGACTGGACCGACGACCCGTCGCTGGCCTACCGCGTCGAAGCTGCAACGCCCGCAGCCCTTGCCGTGCGGATCGCCGACCACCTCGCGTTCTCCGCCGGCGCCGCGCGTCTGACCTGGACCGATCGGCGGCTCGCGCTCGTGTACCCCACGAAGTTCGTGGCCGAACCGGACACGAAGGACTTCTTCGTGACGGCCGAGGAGTTCCCGGTCGACGTCGTGGCGCGGCTCGACGCCGTGACGCCCGGCCGCAGCTTCCCCCCCGAGCCGGGGATCCGGTTCACCTTCGCCGACGGCTCCACGCTGACCCAGCGTGACCTGCTGGCACCGATGAAGGTGCGAAGGGCCCTCTCGCGCCGCTGACGGGCATCAACCGATCGGTGGATGCCGGGTGGCCGGACCGACGATGGTTCCGCGCTGCGTTCCCCCGAACACTCGGACGTATGGGTAAAGACTTCCGTTCGTCCGCGTTCGCCCTGGTCATCGACATCGGCGCACCTGTCGGGGGCTACTACCTGCTGCGCGCGTTCGGCGTGGTGCCCGTGTGGGCGCTGCTGCTGAGCGGCCTGCCGCCGGCGTTGCGCGTGCTCTACACGGCCGTCACGCGGCGGCGCGTGGACGGGATGGGCTTGTTCGTGCTGGCGATCGTCGCCGTGAGCGTGGTGACGACGCTGCTCACCGGCGACGCGCGGCTGCTGCTGGTGCGCAACGCGTGGTTCAGCTCGCTCGCCGGTGTCTGGCTGCTGGCGAGCCTGGTCATCGGCCGCCGGCCGGTCACCTACGAGGCCGCCCGCGCGCTCCTTCCGGGCAAGGGCACGCAGCTCGACGACGCGTGGGAGCAGCGACCGTCGTTCCGGCGCCTGTGGCGGGTGCTCACCGTGGTCTGGGGCGTCGGCGGCCTCGTGCACAGCGGCGTGAGCGTCGCCATGGCGTACACGCTGCCCGTCGACGACGTCCCCGCGCTGGACACGGTGGTGTCGATCGTGTTCTTCGTGCTCCTGCAGGTCGTGACCCAGGTGCTGCTCGTGCGCGAGGGCTCGATGCGCACCGTGGTCGGGCGCCCCGCGGCCGTGCGCTGAGGAGTCCCGCCGTGCTGCACTGAACAAGATCGCGTTCCGCTTCAACACTCCGGCTCCGGCACGCGTATCCCCTCGCGGCACAACGGAACGGGGTGGGCGGTGCGGCTGAAACGGTCGGCGGACACCGAGGCGATGCGCAGCGAAGGCGACGTGCAGGCCGCGTACACGCGCTACGGCGGCGAGCTGTTCGGCTTCGCCCTCAACGCGCTGGCCGACCGGCACCTGGCCGAGGACGTGGTGCAGGAGACGTTCGTGCGGGCGTGGCGCGCCGGCCGCCGCTTCGACCCGGCGCGTGGCAGCCTGCGGACCTGGCTCTTCGGCATCCTGCGCAACCTCGTCGTCGACGCCACACGCCGCCGTGCGACCCGGCCGGCGCCGGCACCCGCCCTCGGCGAACCGGACCGGGCCGACGACCCGTTCGACCGGCTGCTCGTGAGCATCCAGCTCGACGAGGCCATGCGCCGGCTCAGCGACGAGCACCGCGACGTGGTCCACGCCGTCCACGTGGAGGGCCGCACCTGCGCGGACTACGCGGCCGAGCTGGGGATCTCCGCGTCGACCGCGCGCAGCCGGCTCTACTACGGCATCCGCGCGCTGCGGCTGATCCTGGACGAGAGCGGAGGGCTCGTGCGATGACCGACGACTGCGTGCGGGTCCGCGGCGAGGTCGCCGAGGCCCTGATGCTGGGCCGCTCCCTGCCCGAGCCTCTCGCGCGCCACGTGGCGACGTGTGCCGGCTGCGCCCGTGACACCGCCGAGCTCCGCGAGGTCGCGGCCACGTTCGCCTACACCGAGGGCGGGCCGCGGGTGCCCACGCCGCCGGAGCTGGGGCCGCGCATCGGCGCCCGCGTGCGCGCGGCGGACGGGGCGCGCCGCACGCGACGGCTCGTGCTCGCCGCCGCGGCGGTCGTGGTGGCGGCGGTCGTCACGGGGACCGTGGTGCTGTCGTCCGGCGAGCCACCGCAGCCGGTCGCGCTGGAGCGCGACGGCCTGATGGTTCCACACCCGTGGGGCACCGAGGTGCCGATCACGCTCAGCGGCCTGCGCGACGGCGAGACCTACCAGCTGGTCACGGTCGGGTCGGGTGGGCGGAGCCTGCCCGCGGGCAGCGTCCGCGCCGACGGGACCGGGCCCGTGCGCACTCGCATGGTCACGGCGATGAGCCGCGACACCATCGTCGCGCTGCTCGTGCGCGACGACGCCGGCCGCAGCGTCGCGCAGCTCGCGGTCGCTCCTCGGTAGAAGTCCCTACGGAAAGGCAAACCATGCCCTGGAAACGCCGGATCTCCTTCGCGCTCGCGATCGTCGCCGCGGCGGGTGGGGCCGTGGCGGTGGCGAGCAGTGCCGCGTCGGCGACCGACGACGGGTTCAGTGCCGTTCCGCCGCCCGCGCCGGTCCCCGTCACCTCGCACGACCGCGTCTACACCGCCGACCAGACGTCGAACACGGTGACCGTGATCGACCCCTCGGCGAACAAGGTCCTGGGGACGATCGCGCTCGGCGCGCAGCGGCTGTCGAACACGCTGAACCCGCAGTACCTCGACGACGAGAACGTGCACGGCCTCGCCTACTCCCCGAACCGGCAGCGCCTCGGCGTGGTGAGCATCGGCAGCAACACCGTGGACATCATCGACACCACCACGAACAAGGTGCTCAGCCACACCGACGTCGGGCGCGCTTCGCACGAGGGCTCGTTCACGCGCGACGGCCGCGAGTTCTGGGTCGCCGATCGCGGCCGCGACACGGTGACGATCGTCGACGCCTTGCACGGCGGGGTGATCGAGAACCTGCCGGTGGGCACTGGACCGTCCAAAGTGGTCATGAGCCCCGACGGGCGCACCGCCTACGTGAACCACATCGCGCTGCCCGAGATCACCGTGGTCGACGTGGCCTCGCGGCGCATCACCGGGCACATCACGGGCCTGGGCGACGTGTTCTCGTCCGACCTGGCGATCTCCCCGGACGGCCGCGAGCTGTGGGTGCCGCACAAGCGCGCCGGCAAGACCAGCGTGGTCGACCTGGTGCACCACCGCGTGCAGGCCGTGCTGACCACCGGGCCGGACACCAACCACCCGAACTTCGCGGGCGACTTCGCGTACCTCACCGTGGGTGGCCTCGACGAGACGCTCGTGTACCGCCGCTCCCCCGGCACTCCCAAGCTGGTCGCGACCGTCCACGACACCGGTCACGCTCCGCACGGGATCTGGCCCAGTGGTGACGGTTCGCGCATGTACGTGGGCATGGAGAAGTCCGACAGCGTGGACGTGATCGACACGCGCACGCAGCGGGTGGTCAGCTCGTTCGGTGTCGGGCAGGAACCGCAGGCCCTGGTGTACGTGCCGAACGCGGCACCGGGCGGCGGCGCGCCGAACCTCGGCACACAGGGCTTGGGCCAGCAGGGCCACGACGTCGCCGCGACACTTCCGGACGGTTCGGACGGCACCACGCTCGACCCGGCCACGGGTCGCCGGCTGGAGGTCACCGTGCGGCCGATCGCCGGCCTCGACAGCATCGGCCTGCAGGCCCGCGGGCTGGCCCCGAACACGACCTACACGGCGTCCAGTGTGGATAGTCACGGCGCACGGACGACGCTGGTCAGCTTCCGCACCGACGCGATGGGCAACGCGCCACAAGTGCTGGCCTTCGCTGTGTTCACCGGCCGGAGCGTGGCGCTGAGCACCGGCGCGACGGGCGCGGTGCAGGCGGCGATGGACGACACCGGCGGGTGTTGCTGCTGCTAGCGCGCCGGCGCCAGGTAGAGGTGCTGGGTGCCGGCGCGCGGTGAGTCGATGGTCCAGGTCGCCAGGGCCGTCGGGGGCGGCGCGTGCGTCGTCGTTTCGAGCACGAGGTCCGGCGGCGTGGGTGCGACGCCGTGGTCGAAGTGGTGGAAGTTGGCTTCGATGAGGGCGCGGCCGAGCTCGTTGCTGCGCAGCTTCGTCTCGGTGATGGCCGGGTCGACGGCACCGCGGTCGGAGAACTCGCCGACGAGGTGGCAGTCGCACGCGTACGCGAGCGCGCCCGCTTCGCCGGGACTCTCCACGGCGCGGCCCTTCGCCAGCGTGGCGAGCTGCGTGCCGATCTCGCGGTACTCGTCCGTCGCGGCGAGGTTGCCGGTGATGGGCGCGAAGCGCCGGGGCACGCCGGGAGCCACGTAGACGCCGACGGCGGCGGCTAGTACCAGCCCGGCTGCCGCCATCACCGGGATGCGGTGGGGCGTCAGGCAAATCCACGCGGCGAGGAACACCGTCGCCCCGACAATCGCGGGTGCGTACGACCAGGGGTTGGGCGACGCGACGACCACCGCGTGCACAATGCCGGCGCCCGCGAGCACGGCGAACGGCCGGGTGGCTTCGTCGCGGCGTACCAGCGCCACGATCACCGCGAGCGGCACCGGCAGGAACGCGATCAGCGCGGCCGCGGGAAAGTCGAGCCACGGCACCGTCGGCTGCTGGAACACCACGGTGTCCGGCACCGCCGACCCCAGCACGAACCAGCTGAACGCGAACCACGGCACCGCCGCGACGAAGGCGGCGAACGTCGTCTGCCAGATGCCCTCCCAAAACCTCGGCCGCACCACGAACACCACGAGCGCGACCAGCACCAGGTCGACGCGCACCAGCACGAGCGCGCCGGCGGCGAACCCGAGCGCAGCCGGCCGCCGCTCCACCGCGAACACCAACACCCACACGGCACCGGCCGCCGCGGGTACCACTTCGAGGCCCACCGCCGACACGAGCAGCGGATTCACCAGCAACCCCGCGAAGGCGAGGGGCACGAAACGGCGAGGGATCCCGGTGCGTTCGGCCAGCCGCTTGAGCCCCATCGCCAGCACCACCTGGCACACCACGAACACCACACCGGCCCCCACCAGCGCGTCCCGGACGACAACCGTCACGGCGGCGATGGCGAACACGTGCAGGGGTGAGGTGGCCGTGTTGGCCGTACCTTGCTCGACGAGGCCCCAATGGCCGTGCAGGGCCAGGTTGCGGGCGTAAGACAGCGTGACGTAGGCGTCGTCGACCAAATGCCGGCCGGCCAGCAGGAACACCACGGCCGACACGCCCGCGACACCGAACGGCAGCCACCTGTCGATGGCCGGCCGGACAACGGTGTCGCTTCGCATCACGCGACACCGTACACAACGGCCGTGATCTTCCTGTTACCTACTCCGAAGACTTGTGCCCCGTCAGCCGCGCACGAACCAGCCCGGGGCCGAGCGATCAGATCCCGTAACCAGTCCCGGTTCCGCTGCTGGTCCCCGTCCCACCGGGACCACCAGGACCACCGGGACCGCCCTGGCCGAACCCAGGTCCGCCACGGAATTCGCGATACCCGCCGCCACCACCGTCACGGAAGTGCGACATCCCCGGCCGCCCGTCGTGCTGAGTCGCGGCCATGACACCGCCCACGACGCCGCCACCGACGAGCAGCCCCAGCACACCGACACCGACCAGCTGGGTCACGCGATTGCCGACGAAGCGGCGGAACCCGCCCGGCTGACGAACCGGCTGCGGCCCGCCCCACACCCCAGGCGGAGGACCGTACGGTTGCTGCGGCATTCCAGGCTGCTGCACGCCGGGCTGTGGCTGCCCCGGCGGGACCTGCTGGGCACCCGGCTGCTGCACACCCGGCTGCGGAGCCTCGGCCTGCGGCTGCCCCGGTTGTCCCGGCGCAGCTTGCTGCGCCCCCGGCGCCTGCTGCTGTCCCGGCGGGACCTGCTGCTGGTTCTCCGCAGCACCCCGCGCGTCTTCCCCAGAACCACCAACACCAGGCTGCGAGCTCTCGACGGTCGCGTCCTGCGGCGAACCGCCTTCGCCGGACTGCTCCGGCGGGACCTGGTCACTCATCTTCGGCTCCTCCGGCTGAAGTGGGAACGGGCGGCCTGCCCGCTCCCACCTCCGAGGATGACCGGTATTTCTGTGCGCAGCCTGATACTCAGCTGTCTAAATTCCAGCGCGATTCACAGGTAGAACGACAGGAACAACGTCACGACCCAAGTCAGCCCGAGCACCTGCAGCACCCGGTCCCGCAACGCGATCTCGTCCGGCGCCCCGGCGTTGCCGCCGTCGACGTCCACCGCGTACCGCAGCACGGCGATCACGAACGGCACCATCGACACGACCGCCCACAGCGAGTCGTGTTCCGCCTGCCGGATCTCGAACGCCCACAGGCAGTACGACATGATCAGAATCGCCGCCGACGTCGCCCACACGAAGCGCAGGTAGCTCGCCGAGTACTTCTTCAGCGACGACCGGATCTTCGCGCCCGTGCGTTCGAACAGCATGATCTCCGCGTAGCGCTTGCCCGCCACCATGAACAGCGAGCCGAACGCCGTGACCAGCAGGAACCACTGCGACATGGCGATCCCGCCGGCGACACCACCGGCGATCGAGCGCATCAGGAAGCCGGAGCCGACGATCGCGAGGTCCACCACCGGCTGGTGCTTCAGCCCGAAGCAGTACCCGAGCTGCACAGCCTCGTACACGCCGAGCACCACGGCCAGCTCCCAGCTCGCGGTGAACGACACCGCGAGACCGGCCAGGAAGAACACCACCGCGGCCGCGTAGGCCACCGGAACCGGCACGATCCCGGCCGCGATGGGCCGGTTGCGCTTGGTCGGGTGGGCGCGGTCGGCTTCGACGTCGACGGCGTCGTTGATGAGGTAGACCGACGAGGCCGTCAACGAGAAGGCGACGAACGCGATCAGCGCGTCGATGACCAGCTCGGTGCGGTTGGTCGCCTTCGAGAACGCGAAGAACGGTGCGGCGAACACCAGCACGTTCTTCACCCACTGCTTCGGGCGCGCGGTCTTGATCACGCCCAGCAGCAGCGCCACGGGGTTCGTGCCGGCCGAAGCGGCAGCCGGGATCGCCGGCTCCGAAACGGCAGCGGAGGATGCGGCCGCGTCGGCGGCAGCCTCCTCGGTCTCGACCTTCACGGCTTCGTCCGTCTTCGCGGATTCAGCCGGGTCGGTCGAGTTCTCGGCACGCTCGTCGGTCGTTTCGCTCATCGTCTCTTCAGCTTCCGTCGGATCAGACCACCGACGAGGCCTCCCAGGGCCGCACCGGCCAGTACGTCGGTCGGATAGTGGACGCCGAGCAACAGCCGCGAGGCCAGCATCGGCGGTACGAGGGCGGGGACCAGGTTACGCCCGGTGAGTCCCGAGTAGAGCACCGCCGCCGCCGTCGTGGACGTCGCGTGCGAAGACGGGAAGCTCAGCTTGCTCGGCGTGCCGACCAGGACCTCGACGCTCGGGTGGTCCGGACGACGTCGCCTGACCACGCGTTTCACCGCGATCGAGGCGGCGTGCGCACCGACGACGCCGGCGGACGCGACGAGCCAGTCCTTGCGCCGCGGCTTGTCCACCGCGGCGCCGATCAGGCCGAGCGCGAACCAGCCCGCGCTGTGCTCACCGAACAGCGACATCCCGCGCGCGACCTGCACCGTGCCCGGCTTCTTCAGGAAGCGCTGGGCCTGGGACAACACGGCGACCTCACCGGTCGCCGGGCCCGCGGGCGCAGTCACGGGAGTGCCGGCGTCAACCGGCGCCGCGGTCTGCTCAAGCATCGATCGACCCGTCGAGCGGCGCACCGTCGGTGAGGTGCGGCGCGATCTTGTTGTCGAACATCGACAGCGCCGAGCCGATCGCCATGTGCATGTCGAGGTACTTGTACGTGCCGAGACGGCCGCCGAACAGCACGTTCTTCTCGCGCGCCTCGGCCTTGGCCAGTTCGCGGTAGCTCTCGAGCTTCTCGCGGTTCTCCGGCGTGTTGATCGGGTAGTACGGCTCGTCGTCTTCCGTCGCGAAGCGCGAGAACTCCCGGAAGATGACCGTCTTGTCCTTCGGGTAGTTCCGCTCCGGGTGGAAGTGGCGGAACTCGATGATGCGGGTGTAGGGCACTTCCTGGTCGTTGTAGTTCACGACCGGGGCGCCCTGGAAGTCACCCGTCGGGGCGACCTCGGACTCGAAGTCGACGGTGCGCCAGGTGAACCGGCCCGCCGAGTAGTCGAAGTAGCGGTCCAGCGGCCCGGTGTAGACGGTCGGGGTGCCCGCGGGGATCTGGTCGCGCACGTCGAAGTAGTCGACGTTCAGCCGGATCTCGATGTTCTCGTGTTCGGCCATCTTCTCGAGCCACGCGGTGTACCCGTTGACGGGCAGGCCCTCGTAGGTGTCGTTGAAATACCGGTTGTCGAACGTGTAGCGGACCGGCAGGCGCGTGATGATGTTCGCGCCCAGGTTCTTGGGGTCGTTCTCCCACTGCTTCGCGGTGTACCCGCGGATGAACGCCTCGTACAGCGGACGGCCGACCAGCGAGATGGCCTTTTCCTCGAGGTTCTCGGCGGCGTCGGTCTGGAACTCCGACGCCTGCTTGGCGATGAGCTCGCGGGCCTCGTCCGGGGTGTGCGACTTGCCGAAGAACTGGTTGATCAGGCCCAGGTTCATCGGGAACGAGTAGACCTGGTCCTTGACCTTGGCGAACACCCGGTGCTGGTAGCCGGTGAACTCGGTGAAGCGGTTGACGTACTCCCACACGCGCTTGTTCGAGGTGTGGAACAGGTGCGCACCGTACTTGTGCACCTCGATGCCGGTCTCGGGCTCGGCCTCGGAGTAGGCGTTGCCGCCGAGGTGGCTCCGGCGCTCGAGCACCAGAACCTTCTTGCCGAGCTCGGCCGCGGCCCGCTCGGCGACGGTCAGCCCGAAGAAACCGGACCCGACGACGACGAGGTCGTAGCCGGCGAACTCGTGTTCAGTAATCTTGGCGGGGTTCGTGTGCTCGCTCACGGGCGCCCAGGGTACGCAGTCCTGACACCGTGGCCCGAACCGACCTCGGCATACCGCCGGCCGTACCGCACCGACACACGTGAGAAGCATGCCTGCACCGGACACCTTGGGGAGCTACTTGGTAGCGGTCGTCACCTACCTGGCCGTGCTGGCGATACCCGGCGGCCTGGTGGGCTGGGCCGCCGGCGTGCGCGGCTGGGCACTGGCCGGCCTCGCGCCGCTGCTCAGCTACGCCGTGACGGGTCTGGCCGGCCCGTGGCTCGCCGACGCCGGGCTCCCGTACAACGTACTTTCCGCCGCCCTGTGCAGCGTGGGCCTGGCGGCTCTCGCGTACGGCGTCCGGCGGCTGCTGATGGCCCGCGGCCGGCTCCGGCCCGGTGCGGAGGAGCCGCCGATCGAGTGGAGCAACCGCGCGCACTGGGCCGTGGCCGGGTGCCTGGTCGTGGCCGTGGGCCTGTCGATCGCCGTGGTGCTCTCGGCGCGCGGTGGCACGACGGCCGTCTTCCAGCGCTGGGACACCGTGTTCCACGCGAACGGCATCCGCTACATCGCCGACACCGGCGACGGCTCGCTCACCGGCATGTCCACCATCAACTGGTACCCCGACGGCTCGTTCTACCCGAACGCGTATCACCTGGTCGGCGCGCTGGTTTACCAGATCTCGGGCACGAGCGTGCCGGTGACGCTCAACGGCATCACCATGCCGGTCGCGGGCCTGTTCGCGCTGTCGATGGTGGCGCTCATCCGCCAGCTCGGCGGCCGTGCGGTCTACGCGGGGTGCACGGCGCTGGTCGCGGCGGCCGCCACGACGGGCGCGTACGAGTCCGTGTCGAGCGGGCTGCTGCCGTACGCACTGGGCATCGTGCTCACGCCGCTGGCCGTGGTGGCGCTGCAGCGGTTCTTGGTGCGCCCCGGCGTCGACACGGGCCTGATCGTGGCACTGGTGGCCGACGGGCTGCTGGCGGCGCACTCGAGCGCGCTGTTCGGCGCGGTGCTGTTCGCGTTGCCGCTTGTGGTGCAGCGCTGGTACCGGTCGCTGCGGCGCAAGCGGGTGGACGGCGTGGCCGATGGTGTGCCGGCGTGGCGCGTGATCCTGGGCGACGTGCTGCGGATGCTGCCGGTGCTGGTGGTCAGCGGCGTGCTGGCGGCGCCGCAGATCCTGGGCGCGATCGGGTTCACCTCCGGCGCGTACCCGTACTACTCGTGGAACTCGAACCTGCCGATCCCGCTGGCGCTGAAGCTGCTCGTGACGTTCCAGCAGGTGCTCAGCCGGCCCCAGATCTGGCTGACGGTGCTGCTCGCACTGGGCACGCTCACGTTTTTCACACTGCGGCGGATGCGCTGGGTGCTGCTCTCGGCGATCGGGCTTTCGGGGTTCTTCGTGCTGGTCACCTGCTACGGCTACCTGCCGTGGGTGGTGTCGCTTTCACGGCCGTGGTGGAACGACCGCTACCGGCTGATGGCGCTGGCCGCGATCCCGCTGTGCCTGCTCGCGGGCCACGGCATGGCGGAGCTGCAGCGGTGGATCGCGCGCCTGGCCCGCAGCGGCTCGTGGGTGCGCTCGCGGCCCCAGGTGCTGGCGCGGCTCGGGCTGGTGGCGGCCGTGGTCGTGGTGGCCGCGATGGCCGTGCTGACCGGCGGGTTCTACCGCAACGCGAACGCGACGGCCGTCTCGTACCTGTACTACAACGGGCCCGAGGGCGAGGTGACACCGCCGGTCAGCGCCGACGAGATCACCGCCATGGAACACCTCGGCACCATGGGGATCCCCGCGCAGGAGAAGGTGCTCAACGACCGCATGGACGGCACCGCGTGGATGTACGCGATCGCCGGCGTGCACCCCGTGGCCGGCCACTACGACGGCGGCGGTCGCGTGTCGCCCGACGCCGTGTACCTGGCCCTGCACTTCCGCGACTACGACACGGACCCGCGCGTGCGCGACGCCGTGCGGCGGCTCGACGTGCACCACGTGCTGGTGGGCAGCGGCACGATCCGGAAGGACACGCCCATCGCGCCCGGGCTGCAGGGCCTGGACGGGCGCGATTTCCTGCGGGTCGACTACCGGAATCCCGGTGCGGTGATCTACACGATCGTGAAGTGAGTTTTGTGGCGGTTTTTTGGAGCCTCGTGACCGCGGCTGCCCCGGCCGCGGTCACGAGGACCTCCCATTCCCCAGCACCCCCGGGGTGCTCACAGGTGAGAAGAGCGGCCCGGTGAAGGGCCGTCTCCCCCTCTTCTCACCTGCTTGACGCCCGGGTCGGGAAATCGGTTTCCCGGCGGGGGTGAAGTCACCTGATCGGCCTAGTTGTCCTTGAGCGTGGGCAGCACGTTCTCCACGACCTGCTCCAGTACGGACTCGTGGCCCTCGTACGGGCCGCTCGATCGCGGCCAGTGCGCGATGACGTCGGTGAAGCCCAGCTCGCGCGAGCGGTCGACGGCTTCGCGGAACGCGTCGACGCTGCTCAGCGAGAACACCGGCGCCGCGTCGAGGCTCAGGTAGCGGTGCACGGAGTCGCGTTCGCGGCCGGCGGCGTCGAGCCGCTCGTCGAACACGCGGCCGAGCTCGGCGATGCCCTGCCACCACTCGTCGGTGGTCGCGCCGCCGCGGCCGGTGGTGGCCCAGCCGGCGCCGAAGCGGGCGGCCAGCGTCATCGTGCGCGGCCCGTTGGCCGCGACGACGAACGGCAGCCTCGGGCGCTGCACGGTGCCGGGGAGGTTGCGGGCGCCGTGGGCCTGGTAGTACTCGCCCTCGAAGTCGAAGCGGTCGGTCATCAGCAGGCCGTCGAGCGATTCGACGAACTCCGTGAAGCGGTCCGCGCGCTGCTTCGGCGTGTACTCGGGCGCGCCGAGCACCTGCACGTCGTAGTTCTTCGCGTCCACGCCCGCGCCGACGCCCAGCACGAAGCGGCCGTCGGACACGTCGTCGAGGGTGATCAGCTCACGCGCGAACGGCACCGGGTGCCGCGCCACGGGCGAGGCGACGAACGTGCCCAGCCGGATGGTGGACGTGACCATGGCGGCGGCCGTGAGCGTGGGCACCGCGGAGAACCACGGGCCGTCGACCAGGGATCTCCAGCCCAGGTGGTCGTAGGTCCACGCGTGGTCGAAGCCGTACTCCTCGGCGGCCCGCCACTTGGGCTCGGCCGCCCACCAACGATCTTCCGGAAGGATCACGATGCCTGCTCGCACGAGGGTGGACGGTATCGGCATCCACCGACATTCGCTCGAACGGGCGGTGCCCGTGCCCGGTTCGGGGACAATGGGGCCGTGGAGAAACCCCGCTTGATCGCGTCCGACGTCGACGGCACCCTGCTCGGCCCCACCGAGGTCGTTTCCGCTCGAACCATCGAGGTCGTGCAGCGCGTGCGCGCCGATGGCGTCCCGTTCGTCCTGTGCACCGGCCGGCCGCCGCGCTGGATCCCGCCGATCGCAGAACCGCTGGGGCTGACGGGGTACGCGGTGTGCGCCAATGGCGCGGTGCTGCTGGACATCGCCACTTCGTCGGTGGTGGCCGTGCACGGGTTGCTTTCGCCGGTGCTGCTGAACGATCTGGCTTCCGCGCTGGACAAGGCCTTGCCGGGCTGCCGGCTCGCGGCGGAGCGCATCAGCACGGACGTCCGCAGCTTCGTGATCGAGCCCGAGTACCGCAACCCGTGGGGTGACGGCGAGGGCCGGACCGCGCCGCGCGCCGAGGTCTTGGGGCATGCGGCGATCAAGCTGCTCATCAGCCACCGGGGCCTCGGTTCGGAGGAGATGGCCGCGGCGGCGCGGGCGGTGCTGGACGGGGCCGTGGACATCACGTACTCGTCGTCGGGCGGGTTGATCGAACTGTCGGCACACGGCGTCACGAAGGCGACTGGGCTCGCGGATGTCGCCGAGCGGTTTTCGGTGCCGGCCGAGCGGGTGATCGCTTTCGGCGACATGCCGAACGACGTGGAGATGCTCCAGTGGGCCGGCCACGGGGTGGCCATGGCGAACGGCCACCGCGCGGTACTGGAAGTGGCGGACGAGGTGACTGGGCCAGCCGCGGAGGACGGGGTGGCGCAGGTTTTGGAGCGGTGGTTTTAGGCGGGCTTGCCAGTGGGGTTGGCATCTTGCCGCTGGCTTCGGCACTTACCGTTGGTGGCGGCTTCTTGCCACCCGGCGACCTGACTTGCCAACCGACAGGCCGACTTGCCAACTTGCCGACGCACTTGCCATCCTTCGCGCCGGCTTGCCATTCAGCGCTCGCACTTGCCATCAGCCAGCGAGCTTGCCCTTCGCTTGCTGGGGATGCCGGCCTGCCGAAAGGGCCGTAGCTTGCCATTCGCGGATGCGGGTTGCCATTCATCGGTCTGGCTTGCCGCAAGTTGGTGAAGCGTGCCGGGCCGAGTGGACGCTTGCCATTCGTTGGGCAAAGGTCCACCTCAAGTGGCAAGTTGCCGGGCATCAGGATCGCCAATCGAGCGGCGGATTGCTTTTGGATCGGCGACTTGCCAGCCGACGGGCCGACTTGCCAATCACTGGCGCGCTTGCCGCGGCACGGAGCTAGCCACCCGGCCCGACTTGCCACTCACCTGCGCACTCGCCGCGGCACGAAGCCAGCCAACCGAGCCCGCCTTGCCATTTCAGCGGCAACTTGCCGATTGGGCGACCGCTTGCCAATCGACATGGCGACTTTGCCAGCCGAAGTGGCAACTCAGTCCCGGGTGGCGGGGCGGGTGTCCAGGGCGGCGGCGGCTTCCGGGGTGGGGGCAGTGCCGCCGAGGTGGGCGGGGAGCCACCAGCGTTCGGAGGGGGCCGGGGATTCCGGGTACTCCGCCTGGGCGCGGTCGAGGAGTTCCGACAGGCGGGAGCGGAGTTCGGCGGTGCCCGTCTCGCAGTCGTCGCCAAGACCTGGGTGCAGCGGGGCGCCCAGCAGGATCGAGATCGGCACGTGGCGCCGCGTGAGGTTTTTGGGGTGCCCCTTGGTCCACAGGCGCTGCGTGCCCCACAGCGCCATCGGCACGATGGGCACCCCCGCCTCCGCGGCCATCCGTACGGCGCCCGTCTTCAAGGCTTTCACTGTGAAAGAACGGCTGATCGTCGCTTCAGGAAACACGCCCACCACCTCCCCCGCGCGCAGCCGGGCGACGGCCTCGTCGTACGAGGCCTGGCCGGCTGAGCGGTCGACGGGAATGTGGTGCATCCCCCGCATCAACGGTCCCGCGACGCGGTTCGCGAAGATCTCGTGCTTGGCCATGAACCGCACCAGGCGCTTGGCCGGCCGGGCGCCCAGGCCGCAGTAGATGAAATCCAGGTAGCTGACGTGCGTGCACGCGATCACCGCCCCGCCGCGCGCCGGTACGTGGTGCGCGCCGTCGATGCGGA
The DNA here is from genome assembly GCF_042896185.1 of Amycolatopsis sp. NPDC001319. Taxonomy (NCBI): domain Bacteria; kingdom Bacillati; phylum Actinomycetota; class Actinomycetes; order Pseudonocardiales; family Pseudonocardiaceae; genus Amycolatopsis; species Amycolatopsis sp. NPDC001319. The sequence goes on from NZ_JBIAWY010000001.1 coordinate 88,613, forward strand.
TGCGGTTGTCCAGCACCCGGAACATCGTCCGCGCGGCGACCAGCACGGGCGGGTACACGAAGTCAGCCATACCGCGAGGCTACGGGACCGTAGGTTTCTCCCGGCTACTCAAAGTGATCGTCGGCACGAAACCCGTCATTCGGGAACTTTCGCCACCGCCGGGCAGCAGCCGAGGACCACCGCCACCAGCAGGCAGAACAACGCCACGACCTGGTGCTTCACATTCTCGATCCCATCACCCAGCGCAGCCAGGACGAACTGGCCCACCGAAGTCGTCAGCAGGAGCGCGAGGACCACGCCCAGCGCGGCCCGCCGGTGTCGCCACGCGCGCCAGCCGATCAAGAGCCACAGCGGCAGCAAGGCGAACGAGCCCAGCGGTGCCAGCAGCCCGCTCAACCCGGACCACACAGGCACCCGGTACTCCTGCGCCCCCGCCGGCAGGCCGGCCGAAGCGTCGAAGGAGGCCAGGTACGGAGGGCGCGCCGTGAGCAAGTCGCCGGCCGCGCGGTGGAGGATGCCCAGGGTGCGGTCCGGGTGGGCGGCGAACCACTTCACGACGTTGCGCCGGCTCAAGCGGTCGCGGTACTGCGCGTACTGCGGATCCAGCGTCACGGGATGCGGGTGCCACCAGCCGTTGCCCGCGTACTGGCCGAACGATGCCGGCAGGCCGAGCGACGCCAGGTCGGCGGCGGTGTCGTGGTGGCCGTCGATGATGTTCAGGAACACCGTGTTCACCACGTTGATCTCGCGCGAGTCGTCACCGGGGCGCGCGGACGCCGTGCCGTCGGGAGCGACGGCCGGGGTGACCTCGGACTGGGCCCACCAAGTCCCGCCGGCCAGCGCGAGAACCACGAGAATCCCCGGCAGCCAACGAGAACGCGTCACCAGCAGCACCGCGATGACCAGCAACGGCAAGATCATCAACGTCTGCACCTTGGCGTTCACCGCCATCAACCCGCCGACGACGGTCACCACCGCGCCGGCCGCGAGCCACCGCCGCCCCATCAGCAGCAGGCCGCCGACGGCGAGCAAAATGCCGAGAAACGCCGTCCCCTCGCCCAAAGTCGACGAGAAATAGCCGAAGAACGCCGAATCCGCCACCACCAGCAACAGCCCCACGGCCACCGGCAACCGCACGCGCAAGCCGTACGGCAACCCGACCACCACCAGGGCCACCGCGGCCGCGGCGAGAACCGAGGAAATCACGCCGAGCACCACGAGGCTCAGCTCCGAGTGCGAACCGAACGCCACCGCCAGGCGGGCGAGCCAGCTCTGGCTCAGCTGATACGTCGGATCGCAGCCGCCGGGTGTCGCCGCGTACACCAGGTGGACGTACTTTTCCGGCTTGCTGATCCACTTGATCCCGGCACCGCACAGCACACGGAAGCCGTCGCCGTTGTCGGACATGGACACCGGGCGCGGCACGAGGAACCGCACCAGCAACACGGCCAAGGACACGCCGAAGACCCCGAGCCCGAGGGCCGTGGACCGGCGCGTCACCGTCATCCCGGGCACGATACGTACTGGAAGTCCGGCGCTCGATCGAGGTAGTCGATGAGCAGGCTCGCTTCGTCGGCGCGCGGGTACACGGAGATCCAGAACGGGGTGCCGATGCGGCGGAACGTCGCGACGCGGTACCAGGCCCGGGTGTCGTCGGCGCAGTGCTGGCTCTTGGCGTAACCGGATTCCTCGGGCACGGCGAGCGTCGCGCGCATCAGGTCGGTGCCCACCAGCAGCCGCGAGCCCGCGCGGCTCGCGATGGCGCCCGGCGCGGCGGCGCTCACCACGGAGCCCGGCGGCAGGTACGAAGCCAGCCAGTCGCCGACTTCGGCGAGCTGCGCGCTGTCCGTGTGCCACGCCCGCACGCTCTTGAGCACGTCCGGGCTCACCACCGAAACGAGTACCGCGAATCCGGTCAGCACGGCCGCCACCACCGGCACCAGCAGCGACACCGTGCGCGGCTTCGGCGACGGGTTCGCGGCCGTCAGCACGCCGTACGCGCCCACCGAAGCCACCGCCAGCAGCGGCGGAACGGGCACCAGCAACCGCCACGACGGGCCGGTGTCACCGTCGAGCACGACCACGAAAACCGTGAAGCACAAAGCCAACGCGAACAGCAGCCACAGCGCCGAGCGTGGTTCTTCCGCATGTTCAGGCGTGCGGAACGCGAGCAACCCCACCACAGCGGCGCCGGCGAGCACCAGAAAACCCAGGTGCGCCAAGGAAAATCCCGCGAGGTAGTGCCAGTCGGGGCCGAGCACGCGCACGGCGGAGTCGGGCAGGAAATGGTGGTAGTACGTGGCGCGCCAGGCCGTCCAGGGCACGAGGAACACCAGCGCGCCCAGCACGTACCCGGCCGGCGTCCACCAGTTGTGCCGGCCGCGCGCGGCGGCCAGCGCCAGCCACACCCCGGCGATGACGGCGAGCACCAAGCCTTCCGGTCGCGTCATCACCGCGGCCGCCACGAGCACACCCGCCACCACGGACCGGCGGGCGACCAGCGCATTGGCCACGGCCAGCACCAGCAGCACGAACATCGGCAGTTCGGTGCCCGACGGCCCGTACACGGCGAGGCCGCTCGCGCCGGCCGTCAGCACGGCGGCGGCGACCCCGATCGCGGGCTGCACCTGGGCGCCTTCCGGCAGCGCCAGGCGCACGATGCGATTGGTGAGGAAGTACGCGAGGAGAACACATCCCAACGTCGCGGCGACACCCAGCACAACGGCCGCCGTCGCGATATCCGCACCGAATGCCGCGCGCGGCAACGCGATCACCACGAGCCACAGGAAATTCGCGTAACCCTCGTTCCGGTCACCGGGATTGAACACGGGCCCGTTGCCGTCGGCGATGTTCTGGGCATAACGGAAGGTGACGAGCGCGTCTTCGGTCACGGTGGCGAACAACAGCTGGTGCAGCAGCGAAAACGCGAGCACGAGCACCACCACGAACGCCCGCCACCCGGCGTCGGTGGCGATCCGGCGCCAGGTCAAGACGACCAGCGCGCCCAGCACCAGCCAGCCCCCCACGACCGCGTAGACCACGCGACCCCCCGCCTCCAGCCCCCGGCCGGTCCCCACCGGCCGCCACCCCGCTGCCCACCTGCGGCCACGGTGAATCCCCGCGGTGAAACCCCGCTTTCGGGTGAGCGATTGACCGGAATTCACCGCGTTGTCGGGCGGTTCCGGTCGTCACTTCACACAGTCCAGTCAATCGCTTCACTACGCTTCCCGGACATAAGCCGTTCGGGTGTATATCGGGCCCGCTAATCTGTGACTCCGATTCCGATCCGCCACCCGGGGGTACCGAGCGGATCCGTCACAGCCGAGGAAGTCTGTTGCCGAGCGAACCCACGCTGTTGTCCGATGTGGCGAGTCTTGCCGTCCTGCTGCTCGTGCTCGGCGTGCCGGGGGTGCTGACCGGCCTCGCTGCGGGGCTGCGCGGCTGGGTGCTGGTCGGGCTGACGCCGCTGCTGAGCTACGCGATCGCCGGCCTCGCGGGGCCGTGGACCGCGGCGATGGGGCTGCCGTTCAACACGCTCACGTTCTGCTTGACCACTGTGGTTTTCGTGGCTGTCGCGTTCGGACTGAGGCGGCTGACGGTGCGGCGGTGGCCGCCGGTGGCGGAACCGCGGGTGTGGTCCGCGCGCGGGCAGTGGGGCGTGATCGCGTGCCTGCTGCTGGCGACCGGGCTCGGGTTCTACGCCGCGGTGCGCGGCATGGGTCACCTCGGCGCGATCGCGCAGGGCGGTGACGCGCCGTACGCGGCCAACGGCGTGCGCTACATCGCCACCACCGGCGACGGCAGCCTCTTCGGCATGGGCACGCTCAACTGGTACGGCGACGGCAAGCCGCCCTTCTACCCCAACGCCTACCACCTGCTCGCAGCCCTCCAGTACACGCTCAGCGGCGGATCGATCCCGCAGACGCTCGACGTGAACACCGTGCTGCTGCCGGGACTTCTGGCCCTGTCGCTGGTCGTGCTGGTACGCGAATTCCGCGGCCGCGCGGTGCTGGCCGGCGCGGCGGCGCTCGCGTCGGCGGCGCCGGTGATGAGCACGTACGAGTCGATGAGCCGCGGGCCGCTGTACCCGTTCCTGCTGGGACTGGCCCTCACGCCGCTCGCGGCGGTGGTGCTTCGGCGCTACCTCGATCGCGTCGCGCCGGACACGGGTTTCCTGCTGCTCGTGTCGGCCGTCGGGCTGTTGTGCATCCACTCGTCGACGTTGTTCGGCGCGGTTCTGTTCGCCGGCCCGCTGCTGCTCCAGCGCTGGGTTTCGCCGGGCGAGCGCTGGCGGCGATTCGGCCACGACCTGCTCGCGCTGCTGCCGATCGCGGTGTTGTCCGTGCTGGTGGCGTGGCTGCAGCTGTTCGGCGCCCTCGGCCTGGCCAACGGCGGCGTGCCCTACCTCGGCTGGCCGAGCGAGTGGCGCGCGACCAACGCGATCGGCGCGCTGCTCGGGTTCCAGCACTGGGAGCCGCACCCGCAGCTGTGGCTCTCGGCCGCGCTGCTGCTGGGCTTCATCTTCTTCCGCCGCCTCGGTGACCTGCGCTGGGTCGGGGTGACCGCGCTGATCAGCGGCCTCGCGTACGCGGCCGTCTCGTCGTCGAACGCGCCGCTGGTGATGGCGCTGGCCCGGCCGTGGTGGGACGACCCGTACCGGTTCATCTCCATGGCGATCGTGCCGTTGGCGTTCATCGCGGGCCACGGTGTCGCGTCGCTGCAGGCCTGGATCAGCGAGCACCTGCCCCCGCGCGTACCCGCGGTGATTCTGGCGGTTCTGGTGCTGCTGGGCTTCGTGGGCGTCACGAAGGGCCTGTACGCGACGACCAACGGCGATCGCCTCGCGTCCGGCTACCGCTCGCCCGACCCCCACAACCAGAACATCACGCCGGACGAGGAAGCCGCGATGGTCGAGCTCGGCCACCTCGTGCCGGCGGGTCAATGGGTCATGAACGACCGGCTCGACGGCTCGGTCTGGACCTACGCGCTCTCGGGTGTCCGCACGGTCGCCGCCCACGACGACGGCACCGCGCCTCCGTCGGACGCCTTGCTGCTGGCCCGGCACTTCAAGGAGTACGAGACGAACCCGCAGGTCCGCGCCGCCGTGGCCCGGCTGAACATCCACTGGGTGTTCCTGGGCAGGCCCGCGGCGCCGCCGGACCCGCCGTACACGTCGCCTGGCCTCGTGGGAATCGCCGAGCTGCCGTTCCTGCAGCAGGTGTACCGGAACTCGGACGCGGTGATCTACCGGATCAAGAGCTGACGCCTCAGCCGGCGACGACCTTCAGGCGGCGGCTCGACAGCCAGGCGGCACCCGCGGTGCCGCCCGCCGTGAGGAGGTCCGCGACGGTGAACATGACCCGCGAGGCCACGGCGAAGGCGGTGGCCTGGCCGACCGTGAGGCCGCTGGCCGTGAGGACGGCGACCTGGGCCACCTCGCGGACGCCGATGCCGCTGGGCAGGATGAAGGCGAAGGTCCCCACGGTCATCGCGACGGCCATCGCGCCGACGCACAGCACGAGACCGTTGAAGCCCGGCGCGCCGACGGAGTTGGCCAGCAGCCACAGGTGGACGCCCTGCAGGACCCAGGCCAGCGTCGAAGCGCCGAAGGTCTTGAGCACAACACCCCAGGTCAGGGGGCGTTCGAGGGGCGGGCGGCGGAGCACGCGAAGCACCAGCGAGGTGCCCCAGGTCAGCACGCGCGGGTGCAGCAGCGCCAACCCGACGGGAATCAGCACGAACAGCCACATCGCGCGCGGGCTGTTGCTGAACACCGCCGGCGCGGCCAGCAGCGACACGACCAGCGCCGACACGACGCCGACGCCCAGCTGGATCAGCGAGCCGGTGAAAATCCGGGCGCGGGCGAGCCCGGCTTTCCTGCCGAGCTCCATCTGCAGCAGGTACGCCCACACCGAACCCGGCACGTACTTGCCGAGGGAGCCGACCAGGCAGATCTGCGCGCCGCGGATGTAGCCGAAGGGTTTGCCGAGGTCGTCGACCAGGACCTGCCAGCCCCAGGTCGACACCATGATCGCCAGTACCAGCGCGACGAGGCTGAGCACCGACGACTGCCAGGCCACATCGGACAGCGTGTGCCAGAACTCGGTCCAGTTGTCCGTGAGCGCCTTGGCCGCGAAGACCACCACGAGCACGATCGCGAGCCACCGCACCACGTCGAGGATCTTGGCCTTGGTCGACTTCGCCGCCTTCTTCGGCTGCGAAGGAGCCGGCGAGTCCTCCTCAGGCGTTCGAACGGTCGTCACTGACCAGTCTCCTCACAGCGCAACACTGACTCGTCACCGCTGGTCAGGCCTGTACCGTGACCAGACGGCTGAACTCGGCAAGGAGATCGTAACCGTCCCAGACGCCCGCGAACGTCAAGGCCGAGCCGAACGGCACCACCCGATCGACCCCGCGTCCGGCCAGCTCCGTCACGAACTCCACCAGCTCGTCGCGGGTGAAACCGAACTGGGCCACGGTCTGGTCCTTGCGCAGAACCAGTGGCACGAGTTCACCCAACGAGGCGAGGTGCGCGTTGGCGAAAGTGCCCGCGCCGAGCCACTCGCGCGGCATCACGGTGGCGTCGGTGAGCTCCAGCGTCGCCAGGGAGTTGCCGTCGAACGAGATCGCGGACACGAGCCCGTCGACGGCCGCGCCGTAGGCCGACACGCGCTTCTGCACGGCCATCGCCGGCTCGGTCACGTGCTGCTTGGCCTCGAGCACCGACGCCAGCAGCGTCCGGAACTCCTCGCCCGCGGCCTTCGCGCCGGCCGCGTCGCCGACCCAGAACACCGCCCGCGGCGACGAGCACGCGGCCTGGTCGAACCAGTACGAGTCGTTGTAGAAGCCCTCGGCCGCGCCCCGCCGCTGCTCGGGCGTGGCCTCCTGCCAGCCGCGCACCGACGCGACGGCGAACGACGAGCGGTCCGGGAACGTGAGGTCACGCGCGTGCGGCGCCAGCGGGTACTTGCGCAGCGCGGCGACGGAACCGTCGCCACCCCAGACCACGCGCAGGTCGGCGGCCAGCGACAACGCGCCGCTGACCTCGTCGCTGCGGTCGTAGGTGACCATGCGCTGGGTCGCGCGGATGATCGCCGCCGACTCCGGGGAGACGTCGTCGAGCGCCGCGTTCAGCGCTTCCAGCACGGCCTCGGCCGCCCCGGCCGAGCGCGACGACACACGCACGACGTTCGAGTTCCCCGCGAGCGCCGAAAGGGCCCACGAGTACACGAAGATCGTGTCCACATTGGCCGGCGGCACGTGGAACACGAGCCCGCGCGGGAACCGCAGCGAGTCGCCCGCGGTTTCCAAAGTGGACAGTGCCTTCGCGAGTTCTCCCTTGCGCAGGAAGAAACCCAGCGAGGCCAGCTCCGGGTAACGGCGGGCAAGGGCGGGCGCGAGAAGCTTGCGCGCGAACTTCGTGACGAACTCGACCACGCGCGGGTCACCGACGGTCAGCCGGCCGCCCTCAGGCTCGAGACGCACCTCGTCCAGCAGCGCACCGACCTCGACCGGCTCCGCGATCGGGAACCGCTGCTCCAGCGAAGTCATGCGGCAGCCCCCGAGAACGTGTCCGAACAACCCCGTGCCTCGGCCTTCGGGAGCCGTCCCAGTACGGAGAAGTGCTTGCCGGGCCAGTCGCCGTCGTCGATGCCGTTGTACACACCGAGGTCCTCGGTCAGCAGCACGTGCCCGGGGTAGGACCGCGGCAGCGTCGAGACGACCTCGATCACGCCCGGCTTGCCCACCGGCTGCTCCCGCCACGTCTCCGGGTCTCGGATCACGACGTCGGCGAAATCCGGGCAGTACAGGGAGTTCCCCGACGGTCCTTCGAGGAACACGGTGCCGATCTGCTCGATCATCCCGTAGTAGTTGTGGATCCGAGTCAGGCCGGTGTCCTCTTTGAACCGACGGCGGAACTCGGTGTTGTCCACGGCGCGGTCGATGAGCTTCTTCCAGCCACCGGAGTGGATGAGGATGCCGTTCGACAGGTCCAGCCCGTGGTCGCGCGCCACCTCGTAGAGGTAGAGCCACACCATGAACGTGAACCCGAAGATCAGGAACGGCTTGTCCCCGTACTCGGCGAGGAACTTCTTCACCGCCTCGACGTCGGGCTGGTCGTTCTCGTCGAGCACGTACGTGTGCTTGCGGCCGAAGTTGGCCATGCCCAGCACTCCGGCGCCGCGCGCGGAGAACGAGCGGCGGTTCTTGATGATGCCGATGGTGTCGACCATCAGCATCGGCAGCCGCTCGCCACCCAGGACCTCCTGCAGCGTCGCGCCGAGCTGCTTGGTCTGCGCGCCCGCCGCGTCCTTGTCCAGGTAGATGCGCGACGCGCCGGCTCCGGTGGTGCCCGAAGACGTGAGCGTCTTGAACACCTCATCGTCCGGAATGGACTTGAGGTCGTGGGTCTTGAACATGCGCACCGGCAGCCACGGCAGATCCGCGATCGTGGCGAACGGCGCGTTGGGCGCGATTCCGAGCGACGTCAGGATCCGGTCGTAGCCCTCGGAGCGCGCGCGGTGGTGCGCGGTCAGCTCCGCGAGCTCGGGAAGCAGCAGCGCCTCCCGCTCGGCCTGCGAGCGCGTGAACACACTCATACCCGTCCTTCCAACGACCGGTAGTCGATCTTCCCGCTGGCCAGCAGCGGCACCGTGTCGATCGGCCGCACGTCGAACCCGCTGGTGTGCAGGTGCAGCCGCTCCGACAACGCGCGCGACGCGTCCTTGCAGATCGCCTTCGCGCCGTCGCCTTCGGGCAGCTCGGCCCACAACACGACCTTGTCACCGGCCGGCACGGCCGCCACCACGTCGATGCCCACCGCGGCCTGGCGCACGGCCTGCTCCAGGTCGTCGAGGCTCACGCGGTTGCCGAACACCTTGCCGATGCGCTTGAGCCGCCCGGTGATGAACAGGTACCCCTCTTCGTCGAGGTACCCGAGGTCGCCGGTGGCGAGCAGCCCGCCGCACTCGTCGTCCGCGGCCAGCCCGGCCTCGTCGTCGGCGTACCCCATCATCACGTTGGGGCCACGGTAGACGACCTCACCGACGATCTTGGGGTGTGTGGTCTCGACCCCGTCGTCGCGGCGCACCGAGAACGCGCCGCCGGGCAGCGCCGGACCGGCGGAGCCGATCTTGTCGGCGAGGCGCTCGGCGGGCACGGTGGTCATGCGCGGCGAGGCCTCGGTCTGGCCGTACATCACGTACATCCGGCCGCCGACCGCGCGCATCTTGTCGTTGAACTCCACCACCAGCTCGTCGCGCAGCTTGCCGCCGGCCTGCGTCAGCGTGCGCAGCGTCGGGTACTTCGCGGGGTCGAACTTGAGGCGCCGCAACATTTCGTAGTGGTACGGCACGCCGGACAGCGACGTGATGCCGTACTCGTTCACCGCGTCCCAGAATCCGCGGCCGAGCACGCCGGACGCTTCGATCACCACGGTCGCGCCACGCACGAGGTGCGAATTCAGCACCGAAAGGCCGTAGCTGTAGTGCAGCGGCAGGCAGGTGGGGGCGATCTCGTCGGCGTCGACGTGCAGCACCTCGGCGATGGCCTCGGCGTTGGCGAGCAAACCGTTGCGCGACAGGCGCACGAGCTTGGGGTTGCCGGTGGAACCACTCGTCGGCAGCAGCACGGCGAGGTCGGGGTGCGGTTTCACGCCGTCGGCCGACTCGCGCAGCCAGTTCTCGCCGGACACCGTGTAGCCCTCGGGCGCCGGGGCGTCCGGCGCGGCCAGCACGGCGGCGGGCCGGAAGCGCGTGATCAGGCCCGCGAGCACGTCGGCGTCGAGCGCCGGGTCGATCAGCGCCACCGCGCGGTGGGCCTCGACGGCGCCGAGGTACCGCAGCACGCTCGCCAGGTCGACGGACATCCGCGCGAACAGCACACCCACCGGCAGCTCACCGAGCGCGGCCGCGACGCGCGCGACCTCCGCGTCCAGCTCGTCGCCCGCCAGCGTGCGGCCCCCGGCCGCGTCGACCAGCCGGGCACCCGCACCCCACAGCGTCACAGCACCAAGCCTCCGTCGATCCCCAGCACCTGCCCGGTGATGAAGGACGCCTCGTCGCTGACCAGGAAGCGGATCGCCTTCGCGACCTCTTCCGGCTTGCCGAGCCGGCCCAGCGCCGTGTCCTCGATGCGTCCGGCGATGACCTTCTCGCCGAGGTGGGACGTCATGTCGGTCTCGATGACCCCGGGCGCGACGGCGTTGACCCGGATGTTGTGCCGGCCCAGCTCCTTCGCGGCGGACCGCGCGATGTTGCCCACGGCGGCCTTCGAAGCGGCGTACGCGGTCTGGCCCGCGCTGCCGTTCTCGCCGACGATCGAGGCCAGCACGACGATCGCACCGGACTTGCGCCGGCTCATCACCCGCGACGCGGCCTGCACGGTGTTGATCGTGCCGCCGACGTTCGTGCGCAGCATGCGGTCGACCAGGTCCTCGCTGATCATGCCGAGCAGCGCGTCTTCGAGGATCCCGGCGTTGGCGACCACGACGTCGAGCGCGCCGTGCTCCTTCGCCACCCCGCGCACCAGCGACGAGACCGCCTTGGCGTCGGTGACGTCGAGCGCCAGGCCGGCGGCGGCGCCGGCCTCGGCGGCGATCTCCTTCGCCCGGGCCTCGTCGCGGCCGGTCAGCACCACCGTCGCGCCGGCGTCGACGAGCGCGCGCACGGTGGCCAGCCCGATCCCCCGCGTGCCGCCCGTGACGAGCGCGACGCGACCGGTCAGGTCAGTCATTCTTCGACCGCAGGTCGGTGACCATGTCCACGGCGACCTTGAAGCTCGACATGTCGATGACCTGGTCGGTGTCGAACTCGATGTCGAACTCGTCCTCGATGGCCGCGACGAGCGCCATGTGGCCGACGGAGTCCCACGCCTCGATGTCGCGGTACTTCAGGTTCTCGACGTCGAGTTCGGCACTGTCGCCGTCGAGGTCCAGCGCCTCGACGAAGACCTCGCGAAGCTTGGGGGCGATTTCCGACATCTTCACAGCTCCTAGTGTTCGTCGCGCGGGCGAGCGTCCCACGCCTTGACCAAGGTAGAGAGGTCGTCGGGCAGGCCGGCGGCCGGGAGGTCGCCCTTGCCCTTCACCCACGGCGAGAGGGCTTCGACGGCGGCCTCGTCCAGGCCACGCCGGGACAGGCCCACGACGTTGACGCCCGTCGCGCGCGCCGGGTTGCCCACCGTGATCGTGAACGCACCCACTTCGCGGCGGACCGCCGAACCCATGCCGACCATCGCCCCGGGGCCGATGCTGCCGCCCTGGTGCACCACCGTGCTCATGCCGATGTTCGCGAACGACCACACGTGCGTGTGGCCGCCGAGCAGCACGTTGCACGCGAGCGTGACCTGGTCGTCGACCAGCACGTCGTGGCCGATGTGACTGCCGCGCAGCACGTAGCACTCGTCGCCGAGGGTCGTGGCGCGCCAGGTGCCCTGCTGGATGCTCGTGTACTCGCGCACGCGGTTGCGGCTGCCGACGACCACGCCGTGGCCGTCGAGCGCGGGATCACCGGCCGGCGCCGTCTCCCACGCGACGGGGTGCGGGCCACCGCGGTCCTCACCCGGCGTGCCGATGGTCACGTGCGGACCGATCCAGTTGCCGTCGCCGATCCTGGTCGGCCCGACGATCACCGTGTACGGTCCGATGACGTTGTCGTCGCCGAGCTCGACACCTTCGCCGATCACCGCGGTGGGGTGGATCCGGTTGGCCACTGGTCGTCCGTTCCGTTTCGTGGCCGCTGTCGGGTCCGAGCGGCCTGGGGTCTGGGGCAGGCGGCGGCGCCCGGTAACGTGTGGCCCGCGTTCACGCAGGGCGGCCGGGCGCAGAACCGGCGGCTCTCCGGCCTCGCGGCCTGAGCGCACTGCACTGTACCGGACGCATCGAAATCGCCTGCCGAGAGAGACTGCCGATGATCCCCATTACCGTGGTCGACGTCCGTGACGCGGAAGACCTCGTCGTCGAGGTGCTGCGATCCGGCGCCATCGCACAGGGGCCGATGGTCAAGCGCTTCGAGGACGCCTTCGCGCACGTCGCGGGCACGAAGCACGCCATCGCCGTGAACAACGGCACCACCGCGCTGGTCGCCTCACTGCAGGCGCTGGACCTGGCACCGGGTGACGAGGTGATCACCTCTCCGTTCACGTTCGTCGCGACGCTGAACGCGATCCTGGAGGCCGGCGCCACAGTCCGGTTCGCCGATATCCGGCGCGACGACTTCGCGATCGACCCCGACGCCGTGGGCGCGGCCATCACCGACCGCACCAAGGTCCTGATGCCGGTGCACCTGTACGGCCAGACGGCGGACATGGGCAAGCTCGCCCCGCTCGCCGCGGAACGCGAGCTGCGGATCATCGAGGACTCGGCCCAGGCGGTCGGCGCGTCGTTCGAGGGCCGCGCCGCCGGCTCGTACGGCATCGGCTGCTTCTCGCTATACGCGACGAAGAACGTGACCACCGCCGAGGGCGGCGTGATCACCACGGACGACGACGTGCTGGCCGACAAGCTGCGCGTGCTGCGCAACCAGGGCATGCGCGCCCGCTACCAGTACGAGATGGCCGGCCACAACTACCGGATGACGGACCTGCACGCGGCCGTGGGCATCCCGCAGCTGGAGAAGCTCGACCAGCTCACCGCGGCCCGCCAGGCCAACGCGAAGCGGCTGTCGGAGGGGCTGGCGGGCACGCCGGGCCTCGACATCCCGCAGGTCCTGCCCGGCCGCGAGCACGTGTGGCACCAGTACACCGTGCTGGTGGGCCCGCACGCGATGCTCTCGCGCGACGAGCTGGCCGCCGCGCTCACCGAGCGCGGCATCGGCAACGGGATCTACTACCCCAAGATCGTGTTCGACTACGACTGCTACCGCGGCCACCCGCTGATCCCGGGCGCCGACGTGAGCGACTTCCCGGTCGCCTCGGCCGTTGCAGCGCAGGCGCTTTCGCTGCCGGTGCACCCGCACCTGACCGACGGGCAGCTCGACAAGATCATCGAGACGGTTCGCGAGGTGCTCGGCGCATGACCCACCGCATCGCCCTCATCGGCACGGGCAACATGGGTTCGCTGCACGCGCGCGTGCTGGCGGCCAACGAGCGCGTGGACCTCGTCCGCGTGATCGACCCGCGCGAGGAAGCCGGCCGCACCGTCGCCGAGCGCTACGAAACCCAGTGGACGCCCGAGATCGGGTCACTGTCCGATGTGGACGCCGTGGTGCTCGCGTCGGCCACGGAGGCGCACTACGACCTCGCGCAGGAGATCCTCGGCCAGGGCAAGCCGATGCTCGTCGAGAAGCCCGTGTGCAACAGCCTCGAGCTGTCACAGGACATCGTGGCGCTCTCGGAGCAGAAGGACGTGCCGCTGATGTGCGGCCTGCTCGAGCGCTACAACCCGGCCGTGATGACGGCCCGTGCGCTGGTCAACGAGCCGGTGCACCTGATGGCGCGCCGTCACGGCCCGTACGCGCCGCGCATCAAGACCGGCGTCGCGTGGGACCTGCTGGTGCACGACGTCGACCTGGCGATCCAGTTCTTCGGCGGCGCCACTCCGGCGCGCGTCACGTCGGGCGCGGGTTACTTCCACCCGAACTCGGTGGAGGGCGCGGAGGACACCATCGAGACGGTGCTGTCGTTCCCGACCGGCCTGGCCACGGTGTCCGCGTCGCGGCTGGGCCAGCGCAAGGTGCGGTCACTGGTCGTGTCCGAACTGGACCGGCTGATCGAGATCGACCTGCTGCGCCGCGACGTCACGATCTACCGGCACGTGTCGCACGACTCCGTGACGCCGGACGGCCTCGGCTACCGGCAGCAGACCGTGATCGAGATCCCCGAGCTGGTCACCGCACGCGAGCCGCTGGCCACGCAGCTGGAGCGCTTCCTCGACCTGCTCGAAGGCAAGATCGACGCCGACGTGGAGCGTGACCTGATCCTGCCGTCGCACCACGTGGTGGCGCAGGTGCTGACGCAGGCCGCGGCTTAGCAGTCATTTGGTGAGGCGGGTGCCGTCCTTGCCGTACGCGACCAGCGGGGTCAGTACGGCGGGGTCGGGCACTTCGCGCTGGTCGAACCAGAACACGACCACGTTGGGGTCGACGCTCCACGAAGCGGTCTTCGCCAGCACCGGCTTGCCGTGCACGGTGCTGACGATCTTCACCGCGGGGCCGGAGAAGTAGCCGTACACGGGCACCCAGGTGCCGCCGGCTTCCATGCCGCCCGCGGTGGCGTGGAAGCCGAACGAGCGGTCGGCGCCGCGGATCTCGTTGCTGGCGTAGAGCGACCGGTAGCCACCGTTGGTCTGGACCGCGGCCATGATGCCGAAGTGGACGTCGGTCAGGGCCGCGTTGTCGTCGATCTTGGTCGCGTAGAAGACGAGCTCGCCACTGGCGGTCTTGATGCCGGTGTGGATGACGTCGCCGTAGGGCTGGATCGCTGACGTCGGCGGCTGGTCGGTCGCCGAGCTCGGCGGTGGCGCGGTGGTCGGCCGAGCACCGTCAGACGCGAGCGGGCCGCTGGTCGTCGGAGCCGGCGGCGCGGCGACGGGCACCTTCGCCGGCTCGGCCGGCGTCCGCAGGGCGACGGCCCCGAACACGATCCCGACGACGGCCGCCACCGCGGCGGCCGCTCCCGCACCCGTGGCGATCCTGCGGCGACGACGGATGCGCCGGCCCTCGGTGATGATCCGGCCCAGGTCGGGCGCGGCGAACGGCTGGTCGGGCTGTTCGCGCAAGGCGGCGCGCAGCTTGTCGAGGTCGTTCACCGCCCACTCCCTCCGATCAGCACGTCTTCCGGCCCGGCGTCCACCCGCAGCTTCGCGAGCGCCCGCGAGTTCGTGCTCTTGACGGTACCCACCGACACGCCCAGTTCATCGGCGACCGCCTGTTCCGGCAGGTCGAAGAAGTGCCGGAGCACCACCACGGCCCGCTCGCGACCCGTCAGCCGTGCCAGCGCGGACGTCAGCCACTCCCGCTGCGTCACCGCCTGCGCGACGTCCTGGCCCGTCGGCCGCTCCGGCACCTCCTCCGAGGCGTATTCCCGCAGCGGGCGGCGCCAGCCGTCGATCACGTGGTTGACCAGCACCGTCCGGGCATACGCGTACGCGTCCTTGCGGCGCACCCGCGCCCACGCGGCGTACGTGCGGGTGAACGCGGTCTGCGCGGCATCTTCGGCCTGGTGGCGATCCCCGGTCAGCAGGAACGCGGCATGCGTGAGCCGGCTCGACGAGGCCCGCACGAACTCGACGAACTCGTCGTCACTGCGCGCCACCCGCGTACCCCCGATCTCCACGTCTACGGGACGGCTGGGTGCACGCGAGGTTGCCGCCGCCAGAGCTTTTGCACGTGACCCGCGATGAGCGCGTCCAGGTCCAGCACGACGGGTACACCCGCGACATCGAGCTCGACTTTGCCGGAGTGCTCGCTGCTTGGTGACCTGGTCGGTGCGCTTGGTGCCCTCGGACAGTGATCAAAACTACCGTCCGCGTTCACCGGTCACCTCAACGCTACCCGCTGAAGTCGCCCGCCGGGGAGCCCCAGCCGCCGGCGTCGTCCGACAGTGCGCGGCGGCGGGCGTTCTCCGCCCGGACGCGGTCCACTTCGGACTGGATGTACTCCTCGTCGTAGCGCTGGAAGACGCGCGCGGGGTTGCCGGCCACGAGGGTGCGCGGTGGGACGTCCTTGGCGACCACCGAGTTGGGCTGCACGGTGGCGAAGTCGCCGATCGTCACGCCCGCCATGATGACGACGAGGCCGCCGATGAAGCAGCCCTTGCCGATCTTCACGGGTTTGCGCTCGATGAGGTCGCTGCCGGAGTGGTTCTGCAGCGTCATGTTCGCGAGCCAGCTCGAGTGCGTGAAGATGAGCGTGTTGAGGCCGATGCTGGTGTGCTCGCCGATCTCCAGGCCGCCGCTGGCGTCGAGGGTCGCGCCTTCGCCGATCCAGCAGTGCTCGCCCATGGTGAGGTTCTCGGGGCTCACGATCTTCACGCGCTCGCGCACGCGGCACGACTCGGGCAGCCCGAAGAAACGAGCCCGTTCGGCATCGTTCATGTACTGCGCGACGAGGTCGTTCAGGATCATCGGCCGCAGGCGGTTGCTGCGGTCGTCATCGAAGAACATCGTGGTCCGCCACCAGTTTCGTGAAGACGCGCAGGTGCTCCTCGGCCACGACGTCGAGGCCGAAGTTGGCCTGGACCATGGCGCTTTCGCGCTGCGCGATCCGCGAGCGGAGCTCCGGGTCGTCCAGCAGCGACAGCACGGTCTCCGCCACCGCCTCGGCGTCGTCCGGGCGCACCAGCAGGATGTTCTCGCCGTTGCGCAGCTCGATGCCCGGGTAGTTGTCCTCCGTGACCGACGCGATGGTGGCCGTGCCGGACAGCATCGCTTCGAGCGACGCGGTGCCGCAGCCGCCGTTGAGGTCGTGGGTCACGATGTCGGCCGCCGCGAAGTACGCCGGCACGTCTTCCTTCGGCACCGCACCTGTCACGACCAGGGCTTCGGCCACGCCGAGCTCTTCGGCGCGCTTGAGGAACGCGTCGTGGTAGACGCGCCCGACGATCACCACGCGCACACCCGGGTGCCGTTCGAGGACCGCGGGCAGGGCCTCGATCAGCGGCAGCCGGTTGCGCAGCGGGATCACGTGGCCGAGCGACACGATCACCGGCCCGTCACCCAGCTCCAGCTCGGCGCGCACGTCCTTCGTCACCGGCTTGGCGAAGTTGCCCGTGTCCACGGCGATCGGGAAGTACTCGGAGTTCGCGTCGCTCGTGCCGTAGCGCTCGACGCAGTAGTCCACGCCGAGCTTGTCGAGGATGACGTAGCGCGGCCGGATGTACTTCAGCACCGGCTTGACCAGCACCGCGTCGAGCATCCGGAACACGCGCGAGTACAGCTTGTTGTCGCTGATCAGGAGCGTGTGGATGGTCAGCAGCACCGGCAGCTTGTGCCGCCGCGCGTAGAACCCGGCCAGCCAGGACAGGTCGAAGAACTGGCCGTGCAGGTGCACCGCGTCGGGCTTGAACTCGTCGAGCAGCTTCCGCAGCCGCCGCCAGTTGCCCGGCTTCAACGACGCGAAGCTCATGTCGAAGTCGATCGACAGGCCGAGCTGCGGCATCTTTGCCGCGGGCAGCCGCACGATGCGGTAGCCGTCGCGCTGCTCGTCGGCCGGCGCGTCGCCGTAGGCCGCCGTGATCGCAAGGACCTCGTGGCCGGCCGCCGCGTACTCGCCCGCCAGCGACGCCGACATGTGGGCGCTGCCGCCCACGCGGGGCGGGAAGAAGTTGTTCACCACCGCGATGCGCATCGCACGTCCTCGGGCCGGGCCCGCGGTGGCATTCACTCGGAATCCCTGACCAAAGCCCGCATGCCCTCTTCGACGGTGATGGTCGGCTCCCAGCCGAGCATTTCGCGCGCCCGCGTGATGTCCGCGGCGCGGCGGGACACGAGCACGTCGCGCTCGTTGAACTGCGGCTGCACGTCGACGCCCACGGCCTCGATGAGGATCTTCGCCAGCGTGGCGATGGAGGTGTCGACGCCGGTGCCGATGTTGATCGGCAGGTTCGACCGCTCCGACTCCAGCGCGGCGACGACCGAGCGGGCCAGGTCGCTCACGTGCACGAAGTCCATCGACTGGTCGCCGCGGCCATCGATGATCGGCGGCTGGCCGGCGCGCAGGCGCTGGATGAAGTGGTTGATCACCGACGTGTAGTAGGCCTCGATCTTCTGGCCCGGGCCGTACACGTTGAAAAAGCGCAGCGCGTTCCAGGACAGGCCCTTGGTGCGCTCGTAGAAGCCCAGCAGGTCCTCGCCGGCGCGCTTGGAGATGCAGTACGGCGTGAGCGGGCGCAGCTCGTCGTCCTCGTGCATCGGCAGGCGCTTGGGCTCGCCGTAGACCGAGGCGGTGGACGCGAAGACCAGACGCTCGACACCCTCGTCGGCGGCCGCGGCGAAGACGTTGTGGTTGCCGGTCATGTTGATGTCGATCGACTCGTGCGGGTCGGCGATCGACTTGTTGATCGAGACCGTGGCGAAGTGGATCACGCGCGAGCAGCCGCGGATGGCCTCGCGCACCGCGCCGCCGTACCGCACGTCCTTCTCGACCAGCTCGACCTTGCCGGTGGCCACGAAGTCGTTCACGCGAGCCCGGTCACCGCGGGTCATGTTGTCGAAGATGCGGACGGTGTACCCGCCGTCCAGCAGCAGCGGGATGACGTGCGCGGCGATGAACCCACCGCCGCCGGTGAAGAACACCTTCTTCTCGGACATGGTCGCGGTCTCTCCTCGGTCGGCGGTGTCTTCGGCGGTCACGGTCTTCGGGCTTCAGCTGAGGGCGTTGACGGCTTCGCGCACGGTCGTCACCACGCGATCCACCTCGGCTTCGGTCAGCTCCGCGTGCATCGGGATCGCCAGCTGCCGGCGGAACGCGTCAGCCGAGACAGGCAGCGGCTGCTGCTCGCCGTATACCGGCTGAAGGTGTGAAGCGTACGTCCCGAAGTTGCACTGCACGCCCTGCTCACGGATGCGCAGCGCCAGCGCGTCGCGGCTGACCTCGGGCGCGACGGTGAGCAGGTAGGCCTGCCACGGGTGCTCTCGGTCGGGCAGCTCGGCGGGCGCGGTCAGCGCGTCGACGTCGGCGAACGCCTCGTGGTAGCGCTTCGCCACGGACCGGCGGGCAGCGAGCAGGTCGGGCAGCCGGTCGAGCTGCACGCCCATGATGGCGGCCTGGATGTCCGACAGGCGGAAATTCCAGCCCAGCTCGTGGAACTCGGGGACCGGCAGCGTGCCCGAGCCCTCGCGGCTGATGGCCGGCTCGATGCCGTAGGTGTGCATCTTGCGCGCGTGGGCGATGAGGTCTTCGCGGTTCGACACGAGCGCGCCGCCCTCGCCCGCGGTGATGCCCTTGCGGCCGTGGAAGGAGAACGCGGCGAGGTCGGCGAGGCTGCCGGCCGGGCGCGTCTTGTAGGTGGCGCCGGCCGAGCAGGCGGCGTCCTCGAACAGCCACAGGCCGTGTTTGTCGGCGATGGCCCGGTACTCGTCGAAGTCGCCCGGCAGACCGGCGACGTCCACGGCGAGGATGCCGACCGTGCGCGGCGTGATCAGGGCTTCGATCGCGGCCGGGTCGGCGCTGAAAATGTCGGGCCGGATGTCGGCGAACACGGGCTTGCCGCCGGCCTGCAGCACGGCGTGGCCGGTGGCGGGGAACGTGTAGTCGCCGACGATGACCTCGTCGCCCGGCTGCACGCCCAGCACCTTGAGGCCGAGGAACAGCGCGGCGCCGCAGCTGCTGGTGGTCAGGGCGTGCGTGGTGCCCGTGACCTGCGCGAACCGCTCCTCGAAGCGGCGGCACGCGGGACCGGCGCCGGCGAGCCAGCCCGAGCGGAACACCTCGGCGACCGCCGCCAGCTCCTCCTCGCCGACCGTCGGCCGTCCGAGCAGCACCTGTTGGTCGGCCGGTTGTCCAGACATCCCCACTCCAGTTTGTTCCTCGCGCCACCACGCGTTGCGCAAGCTCGCCCCGAAGTGTAGAGACGCGCTCCGCCGAGCCGGGCGTGGGGACGAAACCTGCCGGTAACGGGCGCGCGAGCGCCTAGTCTTGCCGCATGCGGATCGGGGTTCTGGGGGCGGTCACGGCGTGGGACGCCGCGGGCGAGCCGGTCGTCGTCGGGGGTCCCCGGGTGCGGGCGCTGCTGGCGCAGCTCGCGCTGGAGGCGGGCCGGTTCGTGCCGGCGGAGCGGCTCATCGACGGCCTCTACGGCGAAGAACCGCCGGACGGCGCGGCCAACGCGCTGCAGTCCCAGGTGTCACGGCTGCGCAGCGCGTTGAAGACGGTGGCGCCGGTGGAGTTCACGGGCGCGGGCTACCGGCTCGTGGTGGAACCCGACGAGGTCGACGTCCACCGGTTCGAGCGGTTGGCCGGCGACGGGCGGCGCGAGCTGGCGGCAGCCGACGCCACGCGCGCGAGCGACCTGCTCGGTGAAGCGTTGGCGTTGTGGCGCGGGCCGGCGTTCGCCGACGTGACCGAAGCGCCCTTCGCGGCAACGCAGACAACGCGTCTTGAAGAGCTGCGAGCGGACGCGGCGAGCGACCGCGTCGACGCCGAGATCACGCTGGGCCGCGCGGCGGAGGTGCTCGACGAGCTGCGGGCGGCCGTCGTCGCCGCGCCGCTGCGCGAGCGTTCGCGCACCCAGCTCGTGCGGGCGCTGCACGCGGCGGGCCGTTCGGCCGAGGCGCTGGCGGCGTTCGAGGACGCGCGCCGCACCCTGGCCGACGAGCTCGGCGCCGACCCCGGACCCGAGCTGGCCGAGGCGCACCTGGCCGCGTTGCGCAGCGAGCCGCCAGCCGCGTCTTCGCCGTTGCCCGCGCAGCTGACCAGCTTCGTGGGCCGCGACGGCGAGCTGCGGCAGGTCGGCGAGCTGCTGCGGCACGCGCGGCTGGTGACGTTGCTGGGGCCGGGCGGCACCGGGAAGACACGGCTGGCCGTGGAGGTCGCGGCGGCGCACGCCGGGTCGGCGGCGTTCGTGGAGCTGGCGCCGCACGTCGCGGACGACGTGGGACAGGCCGTGCTGAGTGCGCTGGGC
Organism: Amycolatopsis sp. NPDC001319; assembly: GCF_042896185.1. Taxonomy (NCBI): domain Bacteria; kingdom Bacillati; phylum Actinomycetota; class Actinomycetes; order Pseudonocardiales; family Pseudonocardiaceae; genus Amycolatopsis; species Amycolatopsis sp. NPDC001319. The sequence goes on from NZ_JBIAWY010000001.1 coordinate 109,172, forward strand.
CTGCGCGAAGGTGCGTCGCCGCTGCGGGGTTCGGGCGGGCAGGACCCGGTGGACCGGCTGGTGTCGGCGTTGCGCGACCAATCGACGTTGCTGGTGCTGGACAACTGCGAGCACGTGGTCGACGCGGCCGCGCGGCTGCTCGCGCGCCTGCTGCCCGCGTGCCCCGGCCTGCGCGTGCTCGCGACGAGCCGGGAGCCACTCGGCATCACCGGTGAGCAGCTGGCACCCGTACCGCGGCTCGCGGTGCCGCCGCCGGGCACGCCCGCGGCCGAGGCGCTGGGGTTCCCGGCCGTACGGCTGTTCGCCGATCGAGCCGCCGCGAGCGACCCGGCTTTCCGCGTGGACGAGGACACGATCGGCGACGTCCAGCACATCTGCGCGGCGCTCGACGGCCTGCCGCTCGCACTGGAGCTGGCGGCGGCGCGGGTGCGGACGCTGCCCGTCGGCGAGATCGCCGCCCGGCTGGACAACCGCTTCCACCTGCTCGCGCGGGGCAGCCGCACGGCCGAGACGCGGCACCGTTCGCTGCGCGGCGTCGTCGAGTGGAGCTGGGAGCTGCTGGACGACGACGAACGCCGGCTCGCGCGCCGGCTCACCGTGTTCTCCGGCGGGGCGACGCTGGCGGCGGCCGAGCTCGTCTGCGATGTGCCGGACACCGTCGACCTGTTGCCGGGACTGGCGGACAAGTCACTGGTCGAGACCACGGGCGACTGCTATCGCATGCTGGAGACGATCCGCGCGTTCTGCGCGGAGAAGCTCGCGGGCGCGGGCGAAACGGCGCGGTTCGAGGCGGCACACGCGTCGGCCTTCCTGCGGCTGGCCGAGGAAGCCGACCCGTTGCTGCGCACCGCCGACCAGCTGCGCTGGCTCGACCGGCTCGACGCGGAGTACGACAACCTCGTCGCCGCGCTGCGGTGGTCGACGGACGCGGACCTGCCCACGGCGTTGCGGCTGACGGCCGCGCTGGCCACGTACTGGTGGATGCGCGGCCGGCGCTACGAGGGCGCGATGCTGTCGCTGGAGGTCGTGAAGCGCTGCGGCCCGGTGGCTCCCGAGGGGTACGAGGAGCAGTTCCTCATGTGCGTGCTCAACGCGATGTCCGGCGCCCCGGGCCACGACGCGACGCTGCCGTATCAGTCCACAGTGGAGCGTTATGCGCTCGATGTCGCCTGGGCGCCAAGGCATCCGACACTGAGCCTGCTACTGGGCGTGGTGATCGGCCCGCCCGCCGACGAGGAGACGCTCTTCACCCGCAGCAGCATCATGGCCGGTGGCGACCCGTGGAGCAGCGCACTCGTGCCGATGGGCTCCGGCCTGCGCGCGATGCTGACCGGCGACCTCGACGAGGCCGAGACGAAGCTGCGCGAGGGCGAGTCCCGCTACCGTGCCCTCGGCGAACGCTGGGGCCTGTCGATGTCGCTCGACCACCTGTCGCAGCTGCTCACCTGGCGCGGCCGCTGGGACGAGGCCATGGCCGCCATGACCGAGTCCATGGACCTCATGCAGCAACTCGGCGCGGCCGACGACTACGCCGACCTGCTCTGCCGCCGCGCCGACAGCCGCGCCCTCCGCGGCGACGTCACCGGCGCCCGCGAGGACTACTCACGCGTGATCTCGCTGGCCCGGCGCTCGGGCATGCCGGAGACGCGCGCTTCGGGCTACGTCGGCCTGGCGGCTCTGGCCCGCCGCGACGGGGACTTGGCGGGGGCCCGTTCGCTGGCGGAGCGCGCGTTGGCCGAGTGCACCAGCGGCTCCTTCTCGGTCGCCGCCGTCCGCGGCGCGGCAACCATCGCGCTGGGCTGGGTCTCCGTCGCGTCGGGCCACGCCTCGGAAGCCCGCGCCCTCATGCGCGAAGCCGTGGAGGCGGCGCACCAGTGGCAGGACAGCACCGTGCTGGCCTCGGCCCTGGAGTGCGTCGCGGGCGCGGCGTTGCTGGACGGCCACGCCGAGGAAGCCGCCCTGCTGCTCGGCGCCGCCGTCGCCGCCCGCGGCACGGAAGTCGCGGGCCAACCGGACGTCGCCGAAGTGGCCGACCGGGCCCGCGCATTGCTGGGCACGGACTACGACCGGTACTACGCCAGCGGCCGGGAGCTTCCGGTGCAGAAAGCATTGACGGCGGCGGGGATCGCTCCTTAACCCCTTGCTGACCTGCACTGTCAGCCATGGTGCGTCGTTCGTGCGTGAGTCGTCAGTGGGGCTCGGCAGCGTGAGGGCCAGGAGCGAACCACGGAGGCCCACCATGACCATCACCGCCGCATCGACCGCGCCGGCGAGAACGCTGACGCCAATGCGCAAAGCCGCCATCATCGGTGTCTGCGTGCTCGTGCAGATACTCACGGCCGTCGACCTGACGGTGCTGCACCTGGCGATCCCGGCGTTGTCCGAGTCGCTGCGGCCGACGACCACGCAGGCGCTCTGGATCGCCGACGGGTACGGGTTCGCGTTGGCCGGGCTGCTGATCACGGCGGGCAACGTCGGGGACCGCATCGGGCGGAAGAAGCTGTTGCTCGCCGGCGCGGCCGTGTTCGGGCTGGTGTCGGTGGCCACCGCGTACGCGCCTAGTGCCGAGTTGCTGATCGGGCTGCGGATTCTGCTCGGCGCGAGCGCGGCGACGCTGATGCCGTCGACGCTGTCGATCCTTCGCAACACCTTCACCGGCAAGGAACGCACGGCGGCGATCGGTGTGTCGAGCGGGCTGACGATCCTCGGGTTCGGCCTCGGCCCGCTCATCGGCGGCGCGCTGCTGAGCCACTTCTGGTGGGGTTCGGTGTTCCTGATCAACGTGCCGGTGGTGATCGTGCTGATCGCGGTCGGGATCTTCGTGCTGCCGGAGTCGCGCAACCCCGCGCCCGGGCGGCTGGACGGCGTCAGTGTCGCGCTGTCGCTCGTCGGCATCCTCGGCGTGGTCTACACCATCAAGGAGATCGCGTACGAAGGCCTGAACCACTGGGACGTCTACGCGGCGGCGATCCTCGGCGTCGGCAGCCTGCTCGTGTTCGTGCTGCGCCAGCCGCGGCTGCCCGAGCCGCTGATGGACCTGCGGCTGTTCCGCAACCGCGCCTTCTCCGCGACGGTCGTGACCACCGTGCTCGCCATGTTCGCACAGCTGGCGGTGAGCGTGATCTCCACGCAGTACTTCCAGCTCGTCAACGGGTGGTCGCCCCTGAAGTCGGGGCTGGCGGGCCTGCCGGGCATGGGCGGCGCGCTGATCGGCGGCACGCTCGGCGCCGTGCTGATCAAGTCGCTCGGCCGGGCCGGCACGGTCACGCTCGGCTGCCTGGCCTCCGCGATCGGGTTCGCCCTCTACAGCCGCACGGACGTCGGCACGGCGTATCCGTACCTAGTGGTGACGATGGTGGTCTTCGGCATCGGTCTCGCGCTGATCCTCACCGTCGCGACGGACACCGTGCTCGGTGTCGTCCCGAAGCACCGCGCCGGCGCCGCGTCGGCCATCTCCGAGACGGCCACGGAGCTCGGCGGCGCGCTGGGCATCGCGGTGCTCGGCAGCGTGCTCGGCTCGCTGTACCGCCAGGGCCTGCCCGCGGACGTCCCGGCGCCGGCCCGCGAGACGCTGGCCGGCGCGGCGCAGATGTCCGCGCAGCTCCCGGCCGGTCCCGGGGCGCAGCTGCTGCACACAGCGCAGCACGCATTCATCGGCGGCCTGCAGGTCACGATGCTCGGCGCCGCGGGCCTGATGGTGCTGGTCGCGGGCGTGGCGTGGTTCGCGCTGCGCGGGGTGCCGAAGGTGCTGGACGAGGCCGAATAGACCACGCTCCGGTCCGCGGTGGGCGGAGGTCCACTTCGGACCGGAGTTCGTCAACGGGTCACCTGATCCGTGAAAAACCGCACTTCAGACCACTTGGGGCTACGCAAGCGACGCCCAGGTCGCGTAGCCTTTCCGTCCGTGCGTAACGTCGTGGTGATCGGTGGCGGAATCGTCGGCCTGGCCGTGGCCTGGGAGCTCTCCCGGCGGGGGCAGGACGTCACGGTGCTCGAGAAGGAGAGCCGCTGGGCGGCGCACCAGACGGGGCACAACTCCAACGTGGTGCACGCCGGCCTCTACTACAAGCCGGGCTCGTTCAAGGCGCGGATGTCCGTGGCCGGCAATCGGTCCATTGTGGACTTCGCCCGGCAGTACGGCGTGCCCGTGGAGGTGTGCGGGAAGCTCGTGGTGGCCACGAGCGAGTCGGAGCTGCCGGCCCTGAACACCCTCGCCGAGCGCGCCGAGGCCAACGGCGTGCCGGCCAAGAAGGTCACCCCCGCCGAGGCGCGCGAGTACGAGCCCGAGGTGGCGTGCGTCGGCGCGCTGCGCGTGGAGTCGACGGGCATCATCGACTTCCCGGCCGTCTGCGCCGCGCTCGTGCGCCTGCTCGACGAGGCCGACGCGGACCTGCGGCTCGACACCGAGGTCCTCGGCATCCGCCCCGGCGCCCACGGCGGGGTGGAGGTCGCCACCGCCACGGAGGTCATCCACGCCGACGCGCTCGTGAACTGCGCGGGCCTGCAGTCCGACCGCGTGGCCGAGCTGGCCGGCGTCACCCCGAGCGCGCGCATCGTGCCCTTCCGCGGCGAGTACTACGAGCTCAAGCCCGAGCGTCGCCACCTCGTGCGCGGCCTCATCTACCCCGTGCCCGACCCAACGCTGCCGTTCCTCGGCGTGCACCTCACGCGGATGCTCGACGGCAGCGTGCACGCCGGCCCCAACGCCGTGCTCGCGCTGCGCCGCGAGGGCTACCGCTGGGCCGACGTGTCGGTGAAGGACCTCGCCGACGTCGCCCGCTTCCCCGGCGCGTGGCGGCTGGCGCGCAAGTACGCGTTTCCGACGGGGCTGGAAGAGGTGCTGCGCTCGTTCTCCAAGAAGCGCTTCGCCGCCAGCCTCGCCCGGCTCGTGCCCGCCGTGACGGAGGACGACATCGTCCGCCACGGCTCCGGCGTGCGGGCCCAGGCGCTGCGTCCCGACGGCTCGCTCGTCGACGACTTCCTCATCGAGACCGCACGCGACCAGGTTCACGTGCTCAACGCCCCGAGCCCCGCGGCGACGAGCGCGCTGGAGATCGCGAAGCACATCGCCGACCAGGTAGCCGCCTGAGCTGCGCGAACAAGTTCGCGGAAAGTTTTTGGGATTTCCGTGAACCGTCCGGCCCCCTCGTTCCGTGTGTTGGCCGCACGCGGAAGATCACGCTGGAGGTCCCGGAAGCCATGAACCACAACGCCTCGCACTTCGGTGAGCCGGCCACGACGTTCCTGAAGCCGAACAGCGGCCAGGGCCCGGCGGACCTGGGCCGCGTGGTTCAGGCGGTGGCCCGCCCCGGTTCGGCCCGGCCGCTGCGGGTCGACGTGGCCGGCGGTGGCCCGGTCGGGCTGATCTTCGCGTGCACGCTGCGCTCGATGCTGGGCGACAAGGTCAAGATCCGCGTGTTCGACCGCCGCTGGATGCGGCGTGACGGCCGCATCGCCTGGCAGGGCACGGCGGAGGGCAACAACCGTCGCGAGCAGGTCGTCACGCTGCAGAGCAACGTGTGGGGCCAGCTGCCGATGCTCGTGCGGCGCCGCCTGTTCACCCCCGGCAACTACTCGGAGATGTGGCCCCTCGGCCCCGACTCCCCCACGCACCGCGGCCGCCCGCGCAACATCAAGGTCCGCTGGATCGAAGACTGCCTGCTGGAGATGGCGCAGGACTTCTACGGCATCGAGCTCATCCCCGAGCCGTACGCGCAGCCGAAGACCTGGGACGGCCTCGACGTGCTCGCCATCTGCGACGGCGCGCGCTCGAAGACTCGGGAAGACCTCAAGGACGCGTTCGGCCCTTCGAGCCGCGACCTCTACTCCGTGGGCGGGGAGCCGCTCGACGAGACCGTGCTCGGCATCCGCATCAAGGGGAAGGTGCCCGACGAGCACACCGTGCCGCTCACCGTGTGCCAGAACCGCTTCCTGTTCAACTCGCTCGGCGGCGGCTTCATCAACATGCGCCTCACCGCCGAGGAGGCCTCGGAAGTCCTGGCCTACGGCGAGAACGGCCCGGTTCCGTGCATCGGCAAGTTCGGGTGCACCATGCGCCCGGACGGCGACAAGTTCGTGTGCGACCGCCACCGCTCGGTGTTCAAGCCGTCGGTGGACAAGCTGTCGTTCCTGTGGCCGCGCATCGCCGACGGGGTGAAGTTCTTCGGCGCGACGATGGCCGACATCGTGGGCATCACGTCGTTCAAGCTGGGCATGAAGCAGAACCCGAAGTTCACCGCGCAGCTCGCACCGTCCACGTACGCGTTCCTGCTCGGCGACGCGGCCAACTCGCTGCACTTCTGGCCGGGCCGCGGCCTCAACACCGGCGTGAAGAGTGTGCAGTCGCTCGCCGCGAACCTCGCGTCGCGCTGGGCCGGGCGGGCGTTCCGCGCCGCCGACTTCGCGCCGCACGAGGGCCTGATGCAGCAGCTGCAGTACCGCGAGAAGTCGCGCGCCTGGACGACGATGCTGATCCCCGACGAGAACGGCCTGCCGCGCGGCATCGAGGACCGGATCCGCGCCGGCCTGACCAGCAAGGAAGACCGCCAGGCGCTGGCCGACACGCTGTACAAGCGGCTGCTGGCCGTGAAGTCCCGGCTGGAGGGCCGCATGGGCGCCCTGGCCGACGACGCCTGGTACCGCTCGCGCATCAACTCGCTCGACGTGAAGACGCTGGGCGTGATGGTCGAGTCCGGCGCCTGGATCACCCGCGAGATCGGCGGCGACGAAGTGGCGGTGAACATCGAGGTGGCGCCTACCGACACCAACGCCTCGGAGCCGACGCGCCGCGCCCCGTCGCCCCAGCGGCCGGCCCGCTCCGCGTCGCGCAACATCCCCGCGTCACGCAACATCCCGGTGGCGCGCACCGCCCCGGCCGGGCCGCGCCGCCCCGCCGGCGTGTCCTGACACGACAGTCCACTCAGGACGGTCAGGCCGGGAGGTTCCCCGACACCAGGGGAACTCCCGCCTTGACCGCGTCGCACGCCTTCGAGGGGTCGTCGAGGTACCCGGACACGATCTGGATCGACGACGTCGGAGTGACGGCCAGCCCGGCGCCGCAGTTGACGCCGCCGGAGTCGTTGAAGTTGGCGAAGATCGACCAGTGGTGACCGTTGGCGTCGATGGTCGAGACCGGCGGCACGTCCATGCCGGGCCACTGCGTCATCGGCAGGTCGGGGCCGAGCCACACCTCGAAGGCCTTCTGGCCGCGGTCGCCGTCGGTGTCGTCCCACAGGCAGAACACCGCGTTGGGCACGACGCTGGAGCTCTGCTTCTCGCCCTGCGGCGCCACGTGCAACGACGCGGCCTGGTCGGGCTTCAGCAGCGTGCACGGGTCCAGGCCCACCAGCGGCCCACTCGGCGGCGCCGCACTGCTCGGCGCCGTCGGCGTGATCTGCGGCGCGGGCTGCCCGCCCGGCAGGTGCGCGGCAACCTGCGGCACCGCCTGCTTCGCCGCGTCACACGCCTTGGTCTCGTCCGGGTTGGACACGCTCACGAACGCATACGACTTCGGGCCGAGCGTGGTGTAGAGGTCGCAGCTGCCAGGGATGAACGAGCCGTAGCGCGTCCACTGGAACCCACCGGACGCGAAGGGCGGCGCCTTCACGACGGCACCCTGGAGGTAGTCGTCCAGCGGCTGGTCCACCGACCAACCGACGGTGAGGATGGTCAGCGCCGCACTGTCGTCCTTGCTGTTCCACAGGCACATCGCGGGCGTGCGCAGCTTCTCGCTCGCCGCCTGCCCCTTGCCGGGCCCCCGATAGCCCAGCGCGTCGGCCTGCTGCTGGTCGACCAGCGAACACGCGTCCACAACCTGCTGCACCGGCCCCTGCCCCGGCACCGGCCCCGCGACGCCCCCGACCCGCACCGTGCACCCGGCCACCACCACGGCCACCCCGGCCACGGCCACGGCCACGGCCGCCCGGACTCCCCTGAACCCCATCGGCGTTTCCTCCTCGCGCCCGAACCCTAGCGGCCGCACCGGGCTCGCACCGGCTATCCGGAGAAACGGCAACGGCCGGGACCCCGCAGGGTCCCGGCCGCGTAAAACACGCCGATCAGCGCTTCTTCAGCGGCTCCAGCACCTCGCGCCCGCCGACGAAGGGGCGCAGGGCTTCGGGCACGCGCACCGAGCCGTCGGCCTGCTGGTGGTTCTCCATGATCGCGACGATCCAGCGCGTGGTGGCCAGCGTGCCGTTGAGGGTGGCGGCGATCTGGGGCTTGCCGTTGTCGTCGCGGTAGCGCACGGACAGGCGGCGGGCCTGGAAGGTGGTGCAGTTGGACGTGGACGTCAGCTCGCGGTAGGTCTCCTGCGTGGGCACCCAGGCCTCGCAGTCGAACTTGCGGTGGGCGGACGTGCCGAGGTCGCCCGTGGCCGTGTCGATGACGCGGTAGGGCACCTCGATCTTGGCGAGCATCTGCTCTTCCCAGCCGAGCAGGCGCTCGTGTTCGGCCTCGGCCTCGGCGGGCGTCGTGTAGACGAACATCTCGACCTTGTCGAACTGGTGCACGCGGATGATGCCGCGGGTGTCCTTGCCGTACGAGCCGGCCTCGCGGCGGTAGCACGACGACCAGCCGGCGTAGCGGCGCGCGCCGTCGCCGAGCTCGAGGATCTCGTCGGCGTGGAAGCCCGCCAGCGGGACCTCGGAGGTGCCCACCAGGTACAGGTCGTCGTCGCGCAGGCGGTAGACCTCCGACGCGTGGGCGCCGAGGAAACCGGTACCGGCCATGATCTCCGGACGCACGAGCGAGGGCGTGATCATCGGCGTGAAGCCGTTTTCCAGCGCCTGCGCGATGGCCATGTTGAGCAGCCCGAGCTGCAGCTGCGCGCCGACGCCGGACAGGAAGTAGAACCGCGAGCCCGACACCTTGGCGCCGCGCTCCATGTCGACGGCGCCGAGGCCCTCCATGAGGTCCAGGTGGTCGCGCGGCTCGAAGTCGAACTTCGTGGGTTCGCCGACGGTCTTGAGCACGGTGAAGTCGTCTTCGCCGCCGACGGGCGCGTCGGGGTGCACGAGGTTCGGCACGGTGCGGAAGAGCTGGTCGAACTCCTCCGACGCCTCCGTCTGCTCGACCTCGGCGGCCTTGACCTGCGCGGACAGCTCCTTGGCGCGCGCGAGCAACGAGGCCTTCTCCTCGGGAGCGGCCTTCGGGACGAGCTTGCTCACGGACTTCTGCTCGGCCCGCAGCTTGTCGGCGTTGGCGATCGCGGAGCGGCGGCGGGAGTCGAAGCCGAGCAGCTTGTCGACCACTCCTTCGTCCTCACCACGGGCACGCTGCGACGCGCGCACGGCTTCCGGGTCTTCGCGCAGAGTCCTGGGGTCAATCACGGAAGAAAGGGTAGTCGCAGGCCAGCAGGCCCCTCGACGCGGTTTGCCCTTCGTCGTCCACGGACAAACTGTGCGGCCCTCGTCGCAGGACGGAGCAGTCTGATCGTTGTCGCCCGTTTCCGGCGCTGCCCATACTCCGAAGAGGCCGAGACGGATGGAGAACGACATGACCGACGAGCTGCTCGCCCGGCACCGGGCGGTGTTGCCGTCCTGGATGGCGCTGTTCTACGACGAGCCGATCGAGATCGTCCACGCGCAGGACCGGCGGGTGACCGACTCCAACGGGCGCACGTACCTCGACTTCTTCGCCGGCGTGCTCACCAACTCCATGGGCTACGACGTCGCCGAGATCAGCGACGCCGTGCGCAAGCAGCTCGACACCGGCGTGCTGCACACGTCCACGCTGTACCTGATCCGTGCGCAGGTGGAGCTCGCCGAGCGGATCGCCGCGCTGTCGGGCATCCCGGACGCGAAGGTCTTCTTCACCAACTCCGGCAGCGAGGCCAACGACACCGCGCTGATGCTCGCCACGCAGTTCCGCGGCAGCAACCAGGTCCTGGCGATGCGCAACTCGTACCACGGCCGTTCCTTCGGCACGATCGCCATCACGGGCAACCGCGGCTGGTCCGCTTCGTCGCTTTCGCCGGTGAAGGTCAACTACGTGCACGGCGGCTACCGCTACCGCAGCCCGTTCCGCGACCTGTCGGACGCCGCGTACATCGACGCCTGCGTGGCCGACCTCGTCGACATCCTCGAGACGGCCACCTCCGGCGACGTCGCCTGCCTGGTCGCCGAGCCGATCCAGGGCGTCGGCGGCTTCAGCCTGCCGCCGGACGGCCTGTTCAAGGCCATGAAGGAGGTGCTGGATTCCTACGGGATCCTGTTCGTCTCCGACGAGGTCCAGACCGGCTGGGGCCGCACGGGCTCGCACTTCTGGGGCATCCAGTCCCACGACGTCGTGCCCGACCTCATGACCTTCGCGAAGGGCCTCGGCAACGGCCTGGCCATCGGCGGCGTCGTCGGCCGCGGCGACGTCGTGGACGCCATCAACGCCCAGTCCATCTCGACCTTCGGCGGCAACCCCGTCGCCATGGCCGGCGCGACGGCCGTGCTGGACTACATCAAGGACCACGACCTGCAGGCCAACTGTGCGGCCCGCGGCTCCCAGCTGCTGTCCGGCTTGCGCGCCACCTCGAACCCGCTGATCGGCGAGGTCCGCGGCAAGGGCCTGATGGTCGGCATCGAACTCGTCCAGCCCGGCACCACCACCCCACACCCGGCGGCCGCCAAGCAGATGCTGGAGGAAACCCGCGCCCGCGGCCTCCTCATCGGCAAGGGCGGCCTGCACAACAACGTCCTGCGCCTGGGCCCCCCGATGACCCTGACGGAAGCCGAGGCCCAGGAAGGCCTGGGCATCCTGGTGGACGCACTGGCGGCCACCCACGCCGCCTTGTCGTGACCCAAGCACCCCAATGTGGCGTTCGTTGCGCTCAACGCACCGAACGCCGCATTGGGTGCGCTCAACGCAACCAATGCCGCATTGGGGTGTTCCGGCTCAGCCGCGCACGAAGCGCGCGACCTGTTCCGCCAGTTCCTCACCCGCGTCTTCCTGCAGGAAGTGCCCCGCTCCCGCGATCACCGGGTGCGTGCGGCCGGCCGCGCCCGGCATCGTGCGCTGCAGGATCGGTCCCATCGCGCCCGTGATCGGGTCGCCGTCGGAGAACGCGACGAGGAACGGCAAGTCCAGCGAGGACAACGTCTTCCACGCCGCCCGGTTGGCGTCCGAAGCCGGGTTGTCCGGCCGGTACGGCACCAGGCCCGGCATGGCCCGCGGGCCGGCCTTGTACATCTCGTTCGGGAACGGCGCGTCGTAAGCCGCGCGGACCTCGGAGGACAACACAGACCGGCAACCGGACTGGATGAACCGCCCGATGTCCAGCACCTGCGCGTTCTCCACGGCCGCACGGAACTGGTGCCACACCTCAGGCATGTCCTGATCACCCGTCGGCAGCCCGGTGTTCGCCGCGACAACGCCGGCGAACCGCGAAGGGTTCTCCGCCACCAGGCGCAGCCCGATCAGCCCGCCCCAGTCCTGGCCGACCAAGGTCACGTCACGCAGGTCCAGCGCGTCGAAGGCGAAGCCCCGCATCCACGACACGTGCCGCGCATACGTGTGGTCCACGATGTCGCCCGGCTTGTCCGACCGGCCGAACCCCACAAGATCCGGCGCGATCGCGCGCAGGCCCGCGGAAGCGAGCACCGGCAGCATCTTGCGGTACAGGTACGACCAGCTCGGCTCGCCGTGCAGGAGCAGCACGGGCGGTCCGTCGGCGGGGCCGGCCTCGACGTAGCCGACTCTGATCAGGCCGCCGTCGGGGTCGGCGAGCTCCGCGTACTGCGGCTCGTAGGGGAACTCGGGCAGGTCCGCAAACCGGTCTTCCGGCGTCCTGAGCAGTCGCACGGTTCCACGCTAGTAGGAACGGGACCGCAAAGCAGCACTCAGGAAATGCCGACCGCGACCACGAGGCCCAGCGCCAGGTGCGCGGCGGCGACGACGATGCTCGCCGGCGCGAACTTCTCGCTCTCGATCGTGGAGCCGACGTCGATGCGGGTGGCCCACTCGAGCAGCCGCACGGCGATCACCTGGACGATGATGCCGAGCAGGCCGTAGACCAGCGACGTGATCAGGCCCTCGGTGAGGTCGCTCGCCGAGTTGAAGATCGCGACGACCACGATGAACGCCATCGACAGCAGCCCGGATGCGGTCACGATCACCGCGTTGGGCAGGCCGCGGTGCACGAGCTGTGAGAGCTTGCCCGGGGTCGTCCAGTCGATCGCCCAGAAGCCGGCGAACATCAAAAGCAGGCCGACGACGCCGTACAACAGGATCGCGCCGATCCCGCGCAGCAGGTCGGAGCCGAACGTGTCGGACAGCGCAAGGGTCGTGGTCACAGCGGTCTCCCAGAACGATCAGTGCTAACCGTGCAGATCAGGCGGGGAGGTTGTATCACGACTCGGGGATGCGGTGCGGGACGAACGCGGCACCGTCGTCGGTGACCAGCCCGCTCGTCTCGCGGATCCCCAGCCCGGCGGACGAGTCCCCGACGATCCACGCGCCGAGCGCCGGCCGGTAGCCGTCGAACTCGGGCAGCGGGTCGAACGCCTGGTAGACGTAGCCCTCGGCGCCGTAGACGCCGTCGGTCTGGGTCTCGTAGCCGGTGGCCACGATCTGCACGTTGGCGCCCTCGCGGCCCAGCTTCGGCTTGCGCACGTACTCCGTGAGCAGGCCCGGGTCGTCGGTGAACGCGGGCAGCAGGTTCGGGTGCCCGGGGTAGTTCTCCCACAACACGGCCAGCAGCGCCTTGTTCGACAGCAGCATCTTCCACAGCGGCTCGACCCACAGCGTGCGCGGCATCGTCTCCACGGCGAAGCGGCCGAACTCCTCGTCGACCACCCATTCCCACGGGTAGAGCTTCACGACCGTGGACATCTGCGCTTCTTCGAGGTCCACGAAGCGCTTGAGCACCGGGTCCCAGCCGATCTCCTCGATCGAGAGCCCCACGGTGTCGAGCCCGGCCTCCGCGGCCGTCTCCTGCAGGTACGCGGTGGTCACGTGGTCCTCACCGGAAGGATCGGCCGAGGACCAGGTGAAGTGCAGCTCGTTGGACGGCAGCTTGTCGCCGATCTCGCGCCAGCGCTCGACGAGCTTCTCGTGGATGGAGTTCCACTGGTCGTCGTTCTCGAAGACGGTCGTCTTCCAGTGCCACTGCAGCACCGACGCCTCGAGCAGCGTGGTGGGCGTGTCCGCGTTGTACTCCAGCAGCTTGGCCGGCGACTTGCCGTCGTAGCGCAGGTCGAAGCGGCCGTAGACGTGCGGGTCCTGTCGCTTCCACGACTCGGCGATGTGCGGCCACACCCACTCCGGGATGCCGAACCGCCGATAGCCCTCGGTGGTCACGACGTTGTCCACGGCCTCCAGGCACATGGAGTGCAGCAGCTCGACGTCGGCTTCGAGCGAGAGGACCTCGTCCATGTCGAAGACGTAGTGCACCGACTCGTCCCAGTACGGGCGGGCCTTGCCCGAGCCGTCGCGCGCCGGGGTGCCGTAGACGAGGCCCTGGTCCTCGACGATCCGCTGCCAGTCCCGCCGCGGCTCGCTCCGGTCCCGATACACCTACGAGCCCCCGCTCTTGCCGGTGCCGCCCGTGCCGCCGGACGTGCCCGTCTTGCCACTGATTCCGAAACCACCGCGTTGCACCGATTTGCCCGACTTCGTCGAGACGTTTGTGTTCCCCGACGGCGCGGTGAAGGTGCCGCCGGCAACGCGCTGGCCGATGGTGCCGGTGCCGCCGTAGTTGTAGCGGTAGCTGTTGAAGCCACCGCCCACGAGCGGGATGATCCAGAAGCCGCCGCTCTGGTAGCCGTGCTGGCTGGTGACGTAGCTCTCGTCGCAGAACTGGTCGTTCTGGATCACGCCGTTGGCGTCCGTGCACACGGCGGTCTCGTTGGTCGGCTTGGCGACCGTGTAGAACGTCGCGACCAGGCCGGCCAGGCCGACGGTGACACCGCTGCCGATGAGGATCTTGCGCTTGGTCGCGGCCTTCTGGTCGGCCTTGCGCGCGGCTTCGGCGGCCTCGGCCTCCTCGCGTTCCTGGTCCGCGATCGCCTGCCGGCGGGCGCGCTGCTCGGCGAGCGAGGGCTCCCTCGGCGTGGTGCTCTCGTTCTGGAACCGCATGGATCCGCGCGGAGTCGGCTCCGTTGGCGGCTCTTGGGGTGGCTGGGCCCCGTTGCTGTCGTCCTGCGTCATCTGCGCTCCGTAATCCCCCGGCACCGCGAAGTCTCTTCCCACACTAACGACCCGGGACGCGCACGGCTCGTGCGGCGCGGGCATCATGGGTATCGATGTCTCCCGACGCCGAGCGGTTCCACTCGCCACTGCAGACCCTGACCACCCGCGTGGTGATGGCCGGGGTGTTCCTGGGTGCCGTGATCGCACTGGGGCTGTCCGTCGCGTTCTCGTGGACGGACTCCTTCGCGGGTGGCGCCGGTGGCGGTGAAGGCAAGCTGTCGGCCGCGGCCCAGGAGGCGTTCCAGTCGCCGCCGGGCAGCTGCCTGACCTGGAGCGCACCGGACGCGTCCGACGTGCGCAAGGTCCCCTGCACCCAGTCGCACCTGTTCGAGGTGACGGGCCTGGCAGACGTCGGCGCGCAGTACAACGCCGAGGCGCCGTTCCCGAACCTCGACCAGTGGCAGCAGATCGCGCAGACGAAGTGCAACGCCGACGTGACGCCGTACCTCGGGCACCCGCTCGACCCGTACGGCAAGCTCACCACGAACCTGCTGCGCCCCAGCGCCGACCAGTGGGCCGACGGCGACCGCCAGCTCCGCTGCGGCCTGCAGTGGGCCGGCCCCGGCGGCGCCCTGCAGCCCACCACCGGCCCGGCGAAGACGCAGGACCAGTCGGCGGTCTGGGCGCCCGGCACCTGCCTCGCTCTCGTGGGCAAGGGCGTGGGCGACCCGATCGACTGCAGCCGCCCCCACTCGTACGAGATCATCGCGACGCTCGACCTGGCCACCCAGTTCAAGGACGGCTACCCGGACCAGGACAAGCAGGACAAGTGGCTCGACACCGAATGCCACAAGGCCGCCGACGACTACACCGGCAAGGCCGACCTCAGCGCCAAGAAACTCATCCTCGGCTGGGACCTGCGCGAGCAGGAAAGCTGGGACGCCGGCTCCACCAAGGTCAACTGCAAGGTCGCCGCCCCCCTCGGCGACAACAGCGGCTTCGTCGCCGTCACCGGCAGCGTCAAGGACAACGCCGGCCAGCCCGACGCCGCCGGCCCACCCTCCGACAACGGCGGCGGCCAGAGCAGCGCCCCACCCACCAGCACCGGGTCCCGCTGACATGCCGGTCGAAATGACCCGCGCGCGCTTCGAGGAGCTCGTGTCCGAGGCCCTGGACCAGGTCCCACCCCAGTTCGCCGAGGCGGTGGACAACGTGGTCGTCCTGGTCGAGGAGTTCAACGACGAGTCCCCCACCATCCTGGGCCTCTACCACGGCGTCGCCCTCACCCGCCGCACCACGAACTACGCCGGCGTCCTGCCCGACCGCATCTCCATCTACCGCCGCCCCATCCTGTGGATGTGCTCCACCGAGGCCGAGGTCGTCGACCAGGTCCTCATCACCGTCATGCACGAACTGGGCCACTACTTCGGCCTGGACGACGACCGCCTCCACGAACTCGGCTGGGGCTGACCCCCGCACCCAACGCGGCATTCGTTGCGCTCAACGCACCCAACGCCACATTGGGGCGCTCCTTGCCCCACTCACCCCCGGCCGCCTACCCAAACCGAGCGCACCACTCACCCCACGCGGCCCTTGCCCCCACTCACCCGCCACCCGGCACCCCAACCCAACCCCCCCACACACACCTCCCCGAACCCTTCCCCCACCCAGCCCCCCGATTCTTTTCCCACAACACGGTAGGGATCGGCTTGTCAAGGCACGCTTTCCCGCCTTGACAAGCCGATCCCTACCGTCGTGACAATCAAAAATCGGGGTTCCCGCCACCCCCACCCCCGGCAATGGTGCGCTCCGCGCGCCGAGCCGACACCAACCCGACAGCAACCCACCAGCACCCGCCACCCACCCCAGATGACGAATCAGCTTCAACCCCCGAACTACTCCATCGAGAGCAGTGCCCACCGACGATTTTGGTGCTGAAATAGCACATCACCCGGCCGGCGGGAGGACGTGAATGACCGCACTCGACACCCCACCCCTGCCGGACGACGACCGCCGGACTCCCCAAGTCGACAAAGCCGAGACCGCCGACCCCCAGGACACCCCGGCACCACCCGGAAACTCCCGAAGACCCCTAGTCCTGGCCGCCACCGCAGGATTCACCATCGGAATCCTGATCACCGGCCTCCTCTGGGGCCTCTCCGGCCAACGCGGCGGCGCCAACGTCGACGCAGCAGCCGCCTGCGACGCCTTCGCCCGCGCCGGCCACCTCCCCGACACGACCAGCGGCTACGACCCCGCCGCCTTCACCCGCCTGTCCGACGACTCCGCCCACCGCATCACCGCGGCCTACGAACTCGCCCAGGCCGCAGCCGCCTTCGACGGCCAGTACCAGCCCCTGGCCCAAAGCCTCGCCGGCGTCAACGGAATGGTCCTGTCCGGCCGCTTCGACAGCCGATCCGGACAGGACGACATCATCCGCATCCAGCAACTCTGCGCGAGAGGCTAGGAACTCAGGCCCGCCGCACCGTCTTCACCGCGAGCTGGTTGCCGGGCAGCTTGTCCCCGGCACACCCCGTCCCCGGGTCGGGCAGGAACTTCGACGCCGTCTCCTGCGGCAGGTACACCCGCAGGCCCTTCACCGCCGTCGGCTTGCACACCGCCGGGTCGAAGTTCGCGACCTGCGCGAACTGCACGTCCGCGGCCGCCGACTGACCAGGCTGCAGCTTGATCGCGTCACCCTTCGTTCCCTCGCGGAAAGCGGACAGGCCGACCTGGTGCCCGTCGTCGCCGGTCACGTAGGAGACGCCGGGGAAGCCCTGGATCGTGCAGGACTTGCCGCTGGAGTTCTTGATCAGGATCGGCCGGTAGACCGAGCCCGCGCCCGCGTCGCCCTGGCCGAGGGAGAGCGTGACGTCGCCGGCCTTGCACAGGCCGTTGTCCACCGGTCGGCCGGACGCCGGCGTGCTGTCCGAAGAGGACTCGGACGAGCTGGCCGTGGGCGCCGGTGACGTGTCGGACGTGCTGGCCGAGGTGTCGGAACTCGGCGTGTTGCTCGCGGTCGGCGTGGTTCCGCTACCACAAGCCGACAACAGCAGGGCGCCGGACGCGCCCAACGCAGCAAGAAAGACCAAGGGAATCCGTGGTTTTGTCGTGCTTACCATTTCACTTGCCTCCCCGTGCTGGGTAACCACCGTTCAGTGGACGTGCGACCTCCGCACCGGGTTGCGCCGGCATCGTGAACTCTTCACCAGACGGAAGGCGATCATGACGGGCTTTTCTCACCAGGCATGGCAACACACGGTGAAACTACAACACGCCATGTCGGTCCACCCGTTCAACGAAGAGCTCGCGACCGGCACTTTGTCGCGCGAGCGATTCCAGTTCTACCTGGTCCAGGACGCGCGTTACCTCGTCGGCTTCGGCCGCGCGCTGGCGGCCGCGGCGGCCAAGGCACCGGAGGTCGACGACGTCGCCTTCCTCGCCGGAGCCGCGCGTGACGCCATCGTGATCGAGCGCGAGATGCACGAGAGCTACTTCAAGTGGTTCCGGCTCTCGGAGACCGATCTGGCCGACATCGAGACGTCGCCGACGTGTGTCGCGTACTCGTCGTTCCTGCTGGCCACGGCCCACACGGGCAGCTACGGCGAGCTCCTCGCGGCGCTGCTGCCGTGCTTCTGGGTGTACCAGAGCGTGGGCGCCGGGATCCTCGCGCGACAGTCGCCCGAAACCGACAATCCGTACCGGCCGTGGATCGACACGTACGCGGGCGACGAGTTCGAAGCGACCGTCCGCACGGGCCGCGACGCCCTCGACCGCGCCGCCGACGCCGCGGGCGAGGCGACGCGCGAAAAAATGCTCGCCGCTTTCACCCGGGCGTGTGAGTACGAGTGGATGTTCTGGGACAGCGCCTACCGCCAGGAAGGCTGGCCTGTGTTTTCTGCCTAGGCTCCGCCTAGGCGCGCGAGATCGCCTCAAGCCAACCTCTTCCCTCCCAATGTGCCCGGCCCGGGGGGCCAGACACATCGTGAGGGAAGAGATCGGCGCGATCTCGCCTCGTGGTTGCTATAGGGGCGTATCGACCCACGTCAGGCAGCGCCAGCCGTCAGGCTGGGCCTCCAGCTCGACAACGCCCGTGTTCGGGATCAACGCGCTGCTCGCCAGGTCGGCGGGGACGTTCGGCGCCAGGAACTCCGCGCCGAGCCGGATCGCGCCACCGTGGCTGACCAGGACGACGATGCCGTCCGGGTCGGTCTGTTCGTGCTTCGCTCGCAGGTCGTCAGCGGCGCCGACCATGCGGGCCCGCACCTGGGCGCCCGACTCGCCGCCGGGGATGGCGGCGTCGAGGTCGCCCTCGGTCCAGCGCTTGGCCGTCTCGAGGTAGGTCCGGATCGACTCGGCGTCGGTGGCGCCTTCGAGGTCGCCCGCGTCCACCTCCTTCACGCCCTCGATCACCTGCACCTCGAGGCCGAGCACCTCGGCCAGCGGCGCGGCCGTCTGCTGCGCGCGCGTGGCCTGCGACGCGTACACGGCCACGATCGGCTCCGCGGCGAGCCGGCCCGCGAGCGCCTTCGCCTGCTCGTGCCCCAGCTCGGTGAGCGGCGGGCCGGGCAGCGCGGTGTCGAGCGCGCCCCTCACGTTGCCGTCGGTCTGGCCGTGGCGGACGAGGAACAGTCTCACGCACCTTCTCCCTTCAACACGGCGTCGACCCAGGCTTGGGCGTCGACGAAGTCCTGGTTGCCCGCGCCGGGCTCGACCGTGGCGGCGACGTCGTCGGCCCGCGGGTGCGAGCCGAGGAACCGCAGGTGGCAGCGGCGGCGCAGCGCGGCCATCGCGGAAACGATCCGCGGCTCGGCGACGTGGCCCTCGAAGTCGATGAAGAAGCGGTACTCGCCGAAGTTGTTGCGGGTCGGGCGGGCGTCGAGGCGCGTGAGGTTGATGCCGCGGCTCGCGAGCTCGGCGAGCAGCTCGGCCAGCGTCCCGGTGCGGTTCACCGCCGCCGCGACGATCGACGTGCGGTCGGCGCCCGTCGGCTCGGGCAGTTCACCGGGGCGGCGGACCAGCAGGAAGCGCGTCTGCGCGTCGGGCACGTCGGCGACGCCCGTGGCCAGCTCCTCCAGCGCGTAGTGCTCGATGGCGACCGGGGCGGACACGGCGGCGTCGTAGGTGCCCTCGACCACGCCGACGGCGGCCGACGCCGTGGACGAGGACGCCACCACGGTCGCGCCGGGCAGGTTCGCCTCGAGCCACTCCCGCACCTGCGCGAGCGCGTGCGGGTGGCTCGCGACGGTGCGGATCTCGCCGCCGCCAGGACGCGTCAGGACGCTGAAGTGGATGGGCAAGATGGTCTCCGCGACGGCGACCAGGGGGTCTCCGTCGCTGAGGCCGTCGAGCGTCGTCGGCACGACGCCCTCCACGGAGTTCTCGATCGGTACGCACGCCGCGTCGGCCGCGCCTTCGCGCACGGCCGTGAGCGCCAGCCGGACGGTCTCGTAGGGGGTCAGGTCCTCGCCCGGCGCGAGCGCACGGGCGGCCTGTTCGGTGAACGTGCCCTGAGGGCCGAAATACGCGATCCGCAACACGACCGCCAGGCTACTTACAACACACGTGTCGGTTTTCACTCGGACAGCCGGTACGCCAACCGGTTACGCCGGGTGGCTTTTTTTGCCATGCTTGAACCGTGACCGCCGAATCGGGCACACACACCGGGCGCGAGGACATCGGCCCGCCGGTTTCGTCCCGGACGCCGGAACTCGTGTTGTGCGCCGTCGATGAACCGCTCGCCGCCGCGTGGACCCACGCCCTCGGCCGCCTCGAAACCGAGGCCGCCGCGGTCCGGGTGCACCGTGGTTCGGTGCTGGACGTCGTCGCCCAGGCCGTGGTGAGCCCCGCCAACTCCTACGGCTGGATGCGCGGCGGGATCGACGCCGTCTACGCGCGCGCGTTCCCGGGTGTGGAGCAGAGCGTGCGCAGCGCGGTCTTGGCTTCGTACGGCGGAGAGCTGCCCATCGGCGAGGCCGTGATCGTGCCCACGGGCGAGGCCGAGCCGGCGTGGTTGATCAGCGCGCCGACCATGCGCGAGCCCGGCGAACGGCTGCCCGCGGACACCGTGCACCCGTACCTCGCGGCGCGCGCGGTGTTCCTGCAGTGGCAGCACGGGATGCTCGAGGAAGGGCCGGTGCGCGAGGTCGTGGACACCATCGCGATGCCCGGCTTGGGCACCGGCGTCGGCGGCGTCGACCCGGCCACGTGCGCGCGCCAGGTGACCGCGGCGTGGGAGGAAGTTTTCGGCCGCCGCCGTAACCCTCGGTGATCGCGCTGGGCAACGGTTCAGACCGCGTGCAGCACATCACAGCGCGTTCACGCGCGGTAGGCCCTACCGTTGATGGAGCGTTACTCGCAAGGTAGTGCCCAGTACGGAGCCAGCGCAGGCGACGGCCGAGGAGTGTGCGATGCCACGGGTCCGTGAACTCAGTCCCTACGTCGAGCTTCACCGGGAACAGTGGCGGGAGCTGCGCAGCTCGACCCCACTGCCCCTCACCGCCGATGAGCTGGTCCGGCTGCGGGGTCTCGGCGAGCAGATCGACCTGGCCGAGGTGGCCGACGTCTACCTGCCGCTGTCGAGGCTCATCAACCTGCAGGTCAAAGCGCGGCAACAGCTGTACGAGGCCACGACCACGTTCCTCGGCGAAGAGTGCGTGAGCACGAAGGTGCCGTACGTGATCGGCGTCGCCGGCAGCGTCGCGGTCGGCAAGTCGACCACGGCCCGCATCCTGCGCACGCTGCTCGCCCGCTGGCCCGACCACCCGCGCGTGGACCTCGTGACCACCGACGGGTTCCTGTACTCCCGCGACGAGCTCACCCGCCGCGGCATCATGCACCGCAAGGGCTTCCCGGAGAGCTACGACCGGCGCGCCCTGCTGCGCTTCGTCACCGAGGTGAAGTCCGGCGCCGAACGCGTATCCGCGCCCGTGTACTCGCACCTCGCGTACGACATCCTGCCCGGCCAGGAACAGGTCGTGGAGCGCCCGGACATCCTCATCATCGAGGGCCTGAACGTCCTGCAGCCCGGCCCCCGCCTGACCGTCTCGGACCTCTTCGACTTCTCCATCTACGTCGACGCGCACACCGACGACATCGAACGCTGGTACGTCGAGCGCTTCCTGAAGCTCCGCCACACCGCCTTCTCCGACCCGGCTTCGCACTTCCACCACTTCGCCGGCCTGGACGACGACGAAGCCCGCGAGGAAGCGCGCCACCTGTGGAGCACCATCAACGAACCGAACCTCATGGAGAACATCAAACCGACCCGCCCGCGCGCCACCCTCGTGCTGCGCAAGGACGCCGACCACTCCATCAACCGCGTGCGCCTGCGCAAGCTCTGACGGCGTCGTTCGACCGCTCTGTCACCCACATAGCCCTCTCCAGCCCCACTTCCTCACCCTCCGCCCTCCGACCTCGGCCGATCGGCCAGTTCGGAGGGCGGCTTCGTAACCAGTTGGCCGATACCGGGCGAGCGTCGTGAAAGCGACCCTGAACAGAAGGGAAATTCGCATCTGACCTGGGAAGGAGGCCCCCGGTGTTCTCAATCGTCCTCACGTGGGTCGGCGCAGTACTCGGACTGGCCCTCTTCGTCGCCATGGCCGCCAGCACCTTCCTGGTCGACCTGGACGAAGCCATGCGCGAACGCCGCCGCAAGGCCGCCACCGCAGCCGCCGCCGTCCCCGCAGTCCCAGGCCAAACCCCAACGGCATAAACGACAAAGCCCCAGCCACACCGGCCGGGGCTTTCTTTTTTGTTTTTTAGCCACCCACACAACCGCACCAGTTCACACACTCACCAGTGCACCCAGACCCACCCCTGCACCTCGATCCCCGCCTTCCACGCGGTCTGGACTATTTGTCAAGGCACGCTTTCCCGCCTTGACAAATAGTCCAGACCGTAGTGACACTAAAAAATCGGGGTGCCGCTCCGCTATTCCCAGCGCAATGATCCGCGCCAGCGGATCGAGCCGCCTGCGATCACTCCACCGCAGTCAACGCCTCCCGATACCCTTCCAAATCATAATCCAACCGATCCTCATCATCCTCAGCCTCTTCCAGCTGCCCCTCCAGCACAGCCACCAACTCCCCCAAAACCTCTTCCCTCGTCAACCCCTTCTCGATCAGCTTCTGAGCCGCCACCCAAACCTCTTCCGGCGAGTCGTCCCAAAGCTGATCCACCACCGACGTCTCCAACGCCAGCCTCAACCCATCCGCGCCATCGAACTCATCATTGGCCAGCGATTCGTGATACTCCGGATGCCCACCGATAACCAGCATCCGCCGCTGCTCCGGATCCGACGGATCCAAATCCGTCAACTCCTCATCCCCGATCACCGTGGACAACTCCGGCACCGCGAACCGTCGCCGCTCCACAACCCCCAAAACCTCTTCAGCGGACTCCGTCCCATCCAGATAATCCGAAACCTCATCCTCTTCGGATTCATCTTCATCGGACAAATACTCCGCCAGGTACTCCTTCACGTCCTCCACGAGAGCAGCCGAAGCAACCTCCGACAACCCATTCCGCGCCGCCGCCCACGAAGCCCACGCCAACACCACCGGCGGCACGAGATCCTCGTCCTCGACCTCGTAGTCCCCACCCAGCAACGACTCCAGGAACCGCGCCAGCTTCTCCGGTCCGACCCGCAACGGATCCGCTGGCTCCGTCCGGCACGCGTGGTCCACCAGCAGCCGCGCCACCGACCGCGCCGCCTCGACGTCCGCGAACGACACCTCCCCGAGGAACTCGTCCACCACCGCGTCGCGTCGCGAATCCGGCCATTCCTCCACCCCACGAGCAGCCGACGGCTCCGGCAACGCCCGTAACCACGCCATCGCCACCGCGTGGAACCGCGTGTAGTCCTCACCGACGTCGGGCTCGTCCATGCCATCCGTCGCGGCGATGCCGTCGAGCAGCAGGCGGTGCGCGTCGGCCGGGTCGACCTTCTCGAGGACCACGAGCTCACCGTCGTCCGCGATCTGCGTGCGCATCTCCGCGAGGACCTCGTGCGGCTCGTCGATCACCACGAGGTCGCGGACGCGGCCGAGCTCGGTGAAGTCGAGCAGCGCCAGCAGGCCGAGCGTCGCGTCGCCGCGGGAGAACGTGCAGAGCAGCGAGGACTCGTCGCCGTAGACGTCGCCGGTCCGCCAGATCTCACCGACCGTGACGCGGCCGACCTCACCGGCCCACTCGGGCTCGGGGATGCCGCGCGAGAGCACGACGGCGAGGGCGTCGGCGGCGGCCGTACGCTCCTCGTCTGTCTCGGCCAGCACCTTCAGCGCGGCCAGCAGCGCTGCGGCGCCGGGCGTGATCTTGCGCTGCGCGAACGCGATGAGCTCCAGGCCCAGCTGCTCGCCGCCCTCGGGCTCGCCCTCGATCGTGAGGTCCCACCACTGCCCGAGCACCTCGGAGGCGAGGAGCTCGACGTCGAACGGACCGGGCTCCACCGCGACGGTGGAGAAGTCCCGGAGGACGTCCTTGAACAGGCCGTTCACGCTCGGCGTGGCGGGCTGGGGGGTCTTCTTGCGGGCGCGGCTCACCGGACTCATGCGGAACATCGTTGCATCGCTGGTGCGCGCGTGAATCCGCGGGACGCGCGGCCGCGGTGGCCCCGGGCGCGGTATCCGCCGCCGGCCAGGGAGCCGGCTGCGAAGAGGGACCACCGCGACGTCGCGGAAAAGAGCTACGTGCGAGGTGTTTCAGCTGGTCAACGAGCCGGACGCCGGAAGGTTACGCGGTTTCGGCAACGCGATCCGCGCCGCGCGCACTTCCGCGATCAGCCGCGTCTTGCGCCGGTGAACACTCACCAGGTCGGCCAGGTACCCGATGAACTCTTCCGCCGTGCCGGCGCGTTTGTGCAGCGTGCGCAGCTTCTTCAGGTGCTTCGCCGCTTCGCGGTAGGCCTGCGGGTCCTTCTGTTCGATGAGCTGCTCGATCTGGCTGCGGTAGACCGGGATCGTCTCGGCCGGGTGCGCGACCTCGCGCGTCGCCGCCAGCTCCACGCGCAACGCCAGCGACCCACCGAACCGCACGCACGCGCGCCACGCCTCGTCGGGCCGATCCTCGGCGAGCAGCGCCCGCGCGAGCTCTTCGGCGCCTTCTTCGCTGTCGGCCGCGCGCTCCCTCAGCCGCGCAAGCGCCGCGACGCGCTGCACCGACCACACGCCCGCTTCGACGGCCGCCTCGCGCAACGCCGTGTACGTGACGTTGCCCGGCGCCTCGTCGAACTCCTTGCGCCGCAAGGCGACCGTCTCGTCTTCGGCCTCGGGCCTCGGGGCTTGGGTCTTGTGCGGCGTGAGCGCACGGGCCGCGTGCGCGATGGCCTCGCTGTGCCGCCCGGCCGCCCGCAGCACCCGCACGATCTTCAGGCTCACATCCACCCGCGGCGGCTTGGCGGACAGGATCGCGACCAGCGCGTCCACATCTCCGCGGACCTCGGCGAGCTCCTCCAGCAGCCGCTCCGCGACGTCCCGGCGATACCCCGTCGGCCCGGCCGTCAGGATCTCGTCCACAGTGGACTTGACCCGCTCAAGCCCCTTTTCCCCCAACGCCTCGGCAAAATCCGCCAGCGCGATCGTCGGCCGTCCCGGCCCGTCGAACTCCACTTCCAGCAGCCATTCCGCCAGCTGCTCCGGATCGGGCGGCCGCGCGACACACGCCCGCGCATACAGCTCGACCGCGAAGTCCAGCTTGTCCCCGAGGTCCCCGGACGGATCCCCGGACTGCTCCAGCACCTCGCCGATGTCGTCCACCGTCCGGCGCGCGAGCGGCGCCAGATCCGCCGGGCTGCCCGCATCGAGCAACCGCTCCAGCGTGTCCAGCACCGCACCCACCTTGGCCGTGTACTCGACGTTGCCATCCTGCACGGCGGTGTCCAACAACCGATGCGCCTCCGCCACCTCACCCGATTGAGTGGCGCACCGCAATTCCAGCGAATGCCGTAACTCAGGGTCACGCCGCGCCTGGGCGTACAGCAGGTCCACCAGCGTTTCCGCGTCCAACGTACGCAGGTAGGGCCGCAGATCCGGGGGAGCACTCACGCGCACCAGTCTGCCCCATGCCGTTCGCCGCGCGTGTGGGCCAACTGCGTGCTCTTTCCGTCCCACCCACACACCCGGGGTGACCTGTGGTTATGGCCGGTTGGGGTTGTGGTCACCGGTCTTTGGAGGACTCCTCGAGCTCAGCGGGTCGCCGAACCGCTGCGTGCAGTCCCGGCCCGGTGGCGCGGTGCTGAGCGTTGCCGCAGGTCCGTTCCGGACCCCTGCTCCGGCCCGGGCGACCGCGGCGATACATCCATTCGAGCCAGCCGCCGCGGGTCCGTGAGGCGGTCGGCGAGCCGGATCGCCACCGCCATCACCACGCCGGCGAAGACGACGATCGCGACGCCGCCGGCGAGGGCGCCCCCGAGGGTGCGGTGAGCGTGATCAACCGTCATCTGCACCGCGAAGTTGTTCTGCTGCGCGAAGAGCTCCCCCAGCCCACGCCCCGCGACGGCCGTAGCCGCCCGCCACGTCGGGGCGGCGACCGGCAGCGGCGCCGCGTCCGCGAAGGCGTTTTCGACCGCCGTCAGCGTGCTCCAGTCCTCGCCGCGAACGAGCGCTTCGTACCGGACCCGGCCACTCTGCGTGAGCCGGCCCGCGGCGCTCGACAGTGTCGTCCGGTATCCGCCCACCGCGTCCGTGAAGAGCCGCCGAGTGGTCCCGTCGAGGCCCGCCAGCGCGAGGGAATCCGCGCGGTACAAGCCTTCCGTCGCCACCAGCAGGTCCACGGCCGTGTTCTGCTGGTAGGCCGTCTCCGCGTCCGGCGCCGCCCGGGTGAGCTCGCGCAGGCCGGCGATGGCGTCGTCGATACGCTGCGTATAACCGGTGTACTCAGCCAGCCGGTCGCCCGCGAGCAGCGCGTGGCCCCGCCGCTCCTGCAGCCCGACCACGGTCCGCGTCACGTCGTTCGACGCCCGCGCCGTCTCGTCCGCCAGCCCGCGCACGTGATTCGCTTGCTGCACCAGGAAAATCCCGATCACCAACGCCACCAGCACCAGCGCCGCACCGGGCACGAACGCGATCAGGACCACGCGCCTGCGCAGGTACTCCACGGCCCTTCCTTCCGCTTTTCCCCGACCCGGCCAACCACGCTAGGGAAACCGCCGAGCGACGGTCAACGAAAGTCCGCCATACGGCCGTTAGCCCACCGTGACCGCCGTGGTACGCAATCTCCCGTGACTCTCGACGCGCTCACCCAACGCCTCCGCGACTTCGCCGCCGCCCGCGACTGGGAACCGTTCCACCACCCGAAGAACCTCGTCATGGCCCTCTCCGGCGAAGTCGGCGAACTCATCTCCCTCTTCCAGTGGCTCACGCCCGAAGAAGCCCGCGAATACCGCTCCGACCCCACCCTGACCACCAACGTCCGCGACGAAATCGCCGACGTCCTCCTCTACCTGATCCAACTGGCCGACTCCCTGGACATCGACCTCCTCGAAGTGGGCAACGCCAAGGTCGACCGCAACGAGACCCGCTTCCCACCCGTGCAGCGCTGATCAGCCCGCCGCAGGGGCTCGGCCGGTTTCGCTGACGTACCAGCCACCCACAAGAAGGCCAACGCCGAGCACGCCGAAGAAGAACCCGCCGCCCAGGGCGAGGCCGCCGAACAGGCTGATCACGGTGATGAGCATGAGCAGCAAGCCGACGGCCATCATTGCGCGGCCGCCGACGACGGCGGGCAGGCGTCCGGCAGACTTCGGCGCGGAGTGTGCTGGAACCGGCGCGAACTGCTGAGTCGGCTGCGGCGGTGCGGCGGCCGTGGCTTCCTCGACAGGCCAGTCCGGAACCGGCTCGTACCGCGCAGGAGGCGGCGCCGGCAGCTCGTAAGTAGGAGACGGCGACGCAGGGGGCAGGTCGAAGCCAAGGGCCACCGGAGCCGTGGCGACGTCGACGACATCGGCACCCAGGTCCGCCGCTCGGGTCAGGCGGGGTTCCGTCGGCGGGACGCTCGCGTCGTACGCGAGGTGGGTGACGGTGGCCGTGAGCTTCTTGGCGAGTTGCACGCCCTCGTCGAGGACGCGGGCGCGGAGCTGGTCGGCCTCAGCGGTAGTGCCGAGTACCAGCACGCGCGTGGCTTTGCGGTCGGTGGTGGTCGGGCGAAGGTCGGCGACGACGTTGGGAACATCGAGCGCCGCGGCGACCTGACGAAGGGCGCGGTCCTCGTCAGCGGTCACCACGCCGTCGGCCTCCGCGACGGCGCGCAGCGCAGAGACGAACTCGGCGTGGAGGTGCCGGACGTCAGGCTCCGGCAGGCCCGCTTCGGCGGCCAGCCCGGCGAGCGCCCAGACTTCTTCGCCGGACAGGTACTCGTCGGCGACGGCCTCGGCCAGCAAGTCCAGGTACGCCGCGCCGGCGGAGTCGGCAGTCGACGGCGAGGTCACGACCCGGTCGACGACGCCGGACATCCAGCCGCGCTCGGCCACCTCGACGTCAGGGCGGCGGAGGATGCGCCCGCCGGGGGCGTAGCGCGGGAGCTCGGGATACCGCGGCGGCGCGGCGAACCGCAGCCCGTGCGTGCCGACGAGCGCCGTCACCACCTGGGCGCACGCGCGAGCCGACGCCGACGCTAGGTGCGGCGGGAAGTCACGGATACCGAGCGCCCGCGCGATCGTGGCCAGCCGATAGTTCGGCAGCCGCAGCGCCTCCTGCGCCGCGATCGCCGTCGAGACGCCCGGGAGCGCAGGCAGCCGCACGCCCACGCGGGCCACCTCTTCGGCGAGAAACCCTTGGACCAGCGGCAAGTCGTGCGCCACCACCACCGCGCCACGGCACAGGTCCAGCAACGGCCCGAGGACGTCCGCGAACGACGGCGCGCCGACCAGGTCTCCGGCGGTGATCCGGTGCGGACCGCTCCAACTCGCCGGTAGCGACCGGCCGGGGTCGATCAACGTCGCCAGTTCTCCCAGCACGGCGCCGTCACCCCGCACTCGCACCGCTCCCAGCTCAACGATCCGACCCGAACGCAGGCCGGTGCTCTTCACGTCGATCGCCGTGAAGTCGACCCCGCGACCGGACAGCCGTCCACTGCGAGTGAGCGGCAGGAATTCGATCAAGTCGGCCACCGAGTCCGCACTTTCTTCTGAGAGGGTTCCGCGGAGGATCGCTCACGCGCAGTTGATCGTGACAGCCTTTTCCCGAATTCCCGAATCCGTGACGATTTCGTGATATCAACTCGGGGCTGTTCAGGTGATGATGGTCAGTTGCGCGTCATGGGCGTAACGCCGACGGGTTTCCGACGAGAACCAGTCAGCACATCGCAGCCAGGATCGAGGAATTCCCGAATGCATCCCACCCCGGCGCCCGCCGCGCGCCCCCGGAAGCGTTTTCCGAAGTGGCTGATGGTCACGCTCGGCGTTTTCGTTGTTCTGTTCGTCCTGGGTGCCATTTTCGGCAAGGCCCCCGAAACGCCGACGCAGCCCGTCGCCGCACCCGCGGCCCCCACCACGACCACGCCCGCCGCCCCCACCACCACTTCGGCACCGCCACCCGTCACGTACACCGTGGACAACGTCGTGGACGGTGCCACCGTCGAACTCGCGGGCAGCGACGGCACCCACCGGACCGTGCACGTCCTCGGCGTCACCGTGGCGACCGGGAGCAACTGCTACGCAACGGAAACGCTGGCCTGGGCGACCAGCAAGCTCGCCGGTGCCGCGGTCAAGCTCACCACGGACACGACCACCGGCGTCGCGCTCGCCCTCGCGGACGGCACCGACTACGCGACGACCGCGCTACAGAACGGCTTCGCCAAGTTCGCCGTCGACGCGACGTCAACAGCCCTGCAAGCTGCAGAAACGACGGCCCGCCAGGCGGCCAGGGGCCTGTGGGCGGCGCCGTGCAAGGGTGCAATCGACGGCCCGACGCCTCAGGCTCCCGCCCCGCCGGCGCCTCCGGTTACCAAGAAGAAGGAAGCTCCGGCGCCGCCGCAAACGCACGAAGAGCCGCCACCCGTTCAGGAGCCGGACACTTCGTCGGTCTACTACAAGAACTGCACCGCGGCCAAAGCCGCTGGCGCCGCACCGCTGCACGCCGGTGAGCCCGGTTACCGGTCCGCGCTGGATCGCGATCACGACGGCGTAGCCTGCGAAGACTAGCAACGACGAAACGCGGCCGGCGGGGAAGAATCCCGCCGGCCGCTATCGCTATCTCATCAAATCGCCGGAACGTTTTCCTCAAGATCATTGAGCAAAGCGTGCACCGGCGCCCAGCACAACATGACGCTGTCCTGATCGAACCGCGGCTGCTCCGCCAATTCCTTACGCGGGTGCACGAAGTTCCGAAAATCGCGGACGGTGTGCACAAACTTCGTCGCGTCGAGTTGAATCCAGTCCTTGCCGTGGGCAATGTCGATCATCTGCTGCAGCGTGACTCGATCCGGTTTGTTACGCCGACCCGGATCACGAGGGTTCGGGAACCCCTTCTCCCGCAGCTCCTCATCACGCTCCAACAGCAACTGCAGCAACAGCCCCTCGACGATGCTCCCGATCCCGATCACCGCCATCGTGTAAGCCCCACCGCTCTCGCAGATCCGGGTCTCCTCCAGCCGACCCATGAGCATGTCGATGGTTACCGGATCGGCCAGCAGCTTCTCCAGCCGGCTGCGGAAGTCGGCGGGCTCGGAGAACGTCGGCTGCTTCCCGTCGGAGCCCAGGCGCCCGACCACGGGACGGCCGGACACCACCGTCACGACCAGGCCCTCCGGCGCCAGCTTCTCGTTGACCATCGCGCGGAACTCGTCCGCGATCACCGCACCCTCGTCGTACTCGATCGGGTCGCACACGCGGCAGAGGAACCGCTCGACGTCCGCGCGGTTCTCCCGACGCTCCTCGAGTTGCTCGGTCAGCCACGGGATGCGCGGCGAGCCGTCGTACTCCGGCGGATCGGCCCAGCCCGCGGCAGCCAGCAGCTCGGTGAGCTGGTAACCCTTGCGTTCGTACGGGCCGCCCATGTCCACGACCACCTCGGCGAGCCGTTCGACGGTCTTGGAGTCCAGCGGGAACATCAGTTCTCCTCCTTGTCGGCGAGCTGCTGGGCGATCTCGATCGCCCGGCTCAAGCGCTCGACGATGAGGGAGCCACGTCGGCGGAAACCGAGCTCGGTCATCACCTGCTGAAGCCGGTCGTCGCGATCGAGCAGGAGCCCGTCGCTCATCAGCCAGCGGCAGATCCCGATGAGCTGCCGTTCGGTGTACTCCTGGATCTTCAACCCAGCGGGCACATCAGGCCTCGGTCCCCGCGCCACCGGAACCGCGGCGACAACCGGCGCCGCCGGGACGATCTGCTCCACAACCGCGGGCTCGGCATCAGCGTCGGCCATCGCCTTCTCCCACGCCGCCACGATCCGGTCCGTTTCCCCGACGGGGTCCGCGAACCACGCCGACGACCACAGCCGGTGAAACCGCCAGCCGAGCGTCTCGAGGTGCGTCTGCCGAAGCCGGTCGCGGTCCCGAGCGCTGTGCGAGCTGTGGTACTTGTGCCCGTCGGCCTCGACGGCGAGCACCATGCGGCCTGGATCGTCGCGATGCGCGAGCGCGAAGTCGATCCGGTAGTCGGAGAAACCCCACTGCGCGTGCACAGGCACGCCGCGGCCCTTCAGTGCGACGTCGATGGCTCGCTCGAAGCCGTTCAGCTCGCCGGCGACGTGCCGGCCGACCACGTCGATCGAGCCCCGCCGCTCGGCGAAGTCGAGGTAGCGGCGCAACAACTCCGTGCCGGTCACGCGTTCGGACGGCCGCAGATCGGCGGCGGTGAACGACGCCACCACCGTCATCCGCCGCTTCGCACGGGTGACTGCGACATTCAACCGTCGCTCGCTGCCCTGCTGGTTGAGGATGCCGAACGCCGTGTAGTTGATCTTACCCGCGGCGTCGCGGGCCACGCCCACGCTGAGGATGATCGCGTCGCGCTCGTCGCCCTGTACGTTTTCCAGGTTCTTCACGAAGAACCGCCGGCCGAGCTCGACCTCGCCGGAGAAGAATTCCTCCAGTTCAGGGTGGTCCCGCCGGGCTTCGCGCAGCGCCCGCTCGACCCGCGCCTGGTGCTTCATGCCGGGCGTGATCACGCCGAGGCTCTCGTCGGGTCGGAGCCGTGCGTGCTCCAGCACCAGCTCGACAACGCGGGCGACCTCGGCCGGCGCGGAGCCGTTCTGCCCCGGCGACGCTTCGCCGTGCACGACCTCCAGCGTCACCGGGCTTTCCTGGTGAGCACCGGGGAAAGTGACCAGGCCGTTGCGGTAGATCTCCCGGTTGGAGAACGCGATCAGCCGCTCATCGGCACTGCGGTAGTGCCAGCTCAGCATCTCGGTGTTGGGCACCACCGGCCGCAACGCCGTCAGGATGGATTCGAAGTCCGAGAGCTCGCCCGTGAAGTCCTCATCCTCTTCATCGTCGGTCACGGCGCGGTCGAAGAACGCAGACGGCGGTAGCTGCTTCTCGTCGCCGGCGACCACCAGGCGGTGGCCGCGCATGATCGACGTGATGGCGTCGTGCGGGCGGATCTGGCTCGCCTCGTCGAACACGACCAGGTCGAACAGCCTCGCGGCCGGCAACATCCGGCTCACCACCAGCGGCGACATCGCCCAGCACGGCCGCAGCGCGAGCAACACGTCCGACGCCTGCTCCACCAGCTTGCGGGTCGGCATGTGCCGGGTCTTCAGGCTCGCCTGCTTCTTCAGCACACTCGCCTGCTCCGGGTGCTGCTCCTTCGCCTCCTTGACCTGGCGGGCCACCGCCCGGCGCACCCGCGCGGCGGAGGTCACGCGGTGTTCGACGTCCTGGGTGCGGAACTCCTCGGCCGCGCGCGTCTGCCGCTCGACGACGAACTGCGCGAGCTCCGGCACGGTCAGCTTGAGCTCGTCTTCGATGGAAGCCAACCAGATGCGGGTGAATGCGGCCCAAGCGCCGTCGGCGTCCAGCTTCCGGGCCGCGATCTCCTCCACGAGGGGACCCAGCCCGAGCTGTCGGAACCGGTCCTGCAGGGCGATCAACGTCGGCATCCTGAACAACGTGTCCTGGTCGGCGCGCAGCTCACCCAGGCGCTGCTCGATCTGCGGCGCCGGCCCGTTCTCCAAGTCCGGTCGCCGGGCCGAGAGCGCCACCGCGGCGAGCTGACGACGCAGCTCGGCGTAGTCCTTCATCATCTGGTCCAGGCCCGTGACATGCGCGGGCTGCGTGTGCCGGCCGCCGAGAGCCTGCCACTGGTCGCGTTGCCCGGCGATGCGCATGAGCTGCGCGTGCAGCTCGGGCTTCTTCGTGACGTGCTGCGTGGACATGGCGCGGATCTGCTTGACGAGCGCACGCCGCTGCTTCCACGGCAGCTGCTGCGGGTAGCGGGCACGGGTGGCGCGATCGGCCGTCGCGTAGCAGAACGCGTCGAGGTGGGTGCCGAAGATGTCCGGACCGAAGGCGTGCACGCTTGACGAAACCTGGTCCAGCAGCTCCAGCACGTCCTGCCAGCCCGCGATGTCACGTGGCGGCATGAGCCCGGTCTGGCTCAGCAGCGCGTGCATGCCGTCCTGGCCGCGCTTGAGCGTCTTGTCAGCCAGCTGGTCGAGCTCGGCCAGCACCCGCCGAGCGTCGTCCGTCGTCCGGACTTCGGCGTTGCACCACGGGGTTTCCCTGCGCACCAGGCGCGGGCCACCCAGCTCGACGAAGTCGCGCAGCTCCTGTTCGAGCTTCCGGACCACGGTGGCGTTCAGGGCCTGCAGCTGAGCGCCGCGAAACGCGCCGGGCAGCCGGTCTCCGGGTGGAAGCGACAGCAGCCGGTCGCGGACCTCGTACGCGCTCAGCCCCCACGGCTCGCGCACCGCGTGGAGTTCGCGCGACTGGTCCAGCAACCGCTGTCGCGCGCCGGAAAGGCGGCCGTGCAGTGGCTCGGCGTCGACCGGCGGCTGCTTCGTGACGGCTTCGAGGCTGTCCGAAAGCTGCTTGGCGACGTCGCGCTTGCTGATCTTCTGCTGGTGCAGGTCGAGGACGAGGCCGCCGAGCTGCACGTCGGCCAGGCGGTTGAGCACCGCCTCGATCGCCGCGCGCTTCTCGGCGACGAACAGCACCTTCTTCCCGATCGCTGCCGCCCCGGCGATGATGTTGGCGATCGTCTGGCTCTTGCCGGTGCCAGGCGGGCCTTCGATGAACAGGTGCTGCCCGGCCAGCGCGGTCATGATCGCCCGGTGCTGCGACGAGTCCGCGTCCTGCACCAGGAACTCGTCGGCGGGCTGGAGCTGGTCCACGGACTGTGGCGCGAACCCGGACGCCTCGCCGGCGAGCTCGGCCGCCGCCGGCTGGTAACCGGCGATCGCGGCGACGAGGTCGTGGCTCGCCAGCAGCTCGGTGGCGTTCGCGAGATCCTCGACCATGGGGAGCTTGACGTAGTTGAACGTGCCGAGCACGACGTCGTTCTGCAGCGTGAGCTTCACGTTCTGCGCGGCGGCCACGGCGGCGAGCTCGCCGAACACGGCTTCGACCTGCTCCGCGTGCCCGGCACCCGAGGTGAGCACGTTCTCCACGTGCGCCGCGAAGTTCTCCGGGATGGTGATGCCGTAGTGCTCGTCGAGGACGTACAGCAGCACCGGATTGATCTCGACGTCCTCACCCGGCTCCACGGTGAAGTCGCTCTCCGCCGAGGTGCGTGGCTTCAGCGTCATCGGCCGCAACAACAGCGGCGCGCGCAGCGTCGGCACGGGCTTGGCCCCCTTGTGCTGCTGGGGATCCGTGACCACGAAGCCCATCGCGATCCGGCCGACCTCCACGCCCTGCTCTTCCTCGAACAGCAGGATCCGGCGGGCCAGGCTCTGGGCGCTGGTGCAGGCGGCCCGGTGGCGCTCGGGTTCGGGGAACAGCGCCCGCAACGTGAGCTTGCTGCCGCCGGTCACAGTGGCGAGGGCGTCCGGCTCGGCGTTCGTCAGGTCAAGGCTGCCCGTCTTCGTGTTCTTGAAGACGACCATCGTGTTGTTGTGGCTGACGTCGATCAGGCGGTTTCGCCACTTGTCGGCCTGCGCCGCGACCAGCTCAAGCCGTTGCGGGTCGATCTGCGCGGTCATACCGCTTCGTCTCCTCGGCAGAACGGTTCTTCGGACCTGTTGTGGCACAGGGCCCGCCGTTCTGCGACGAGCCGTACAGAATGGCAGAAGATCGGGCCCGGCGGAAGAGGCCCGTAGGCGCGCCATCGTCCGTCACCGGAGAGGAAGATCGCGACAGCTCGGGGTTTCGTGTCGGGTGCCGGCGCTGAACCACCCGTTCGGCCGCTTTTCGTCTCGATCGGGCAACTTTGCCTGCGGGACAACGAGTTATGTGGACCCACTGCTCGTCGACGGCTTGCTCGTCGTCACCACCTGTTGGGGCGGCATCGGGGCCGGTGGGCGCAGGAACGCGACCAGCAGCAGAGCCGCGACGGCCACCGCCAGGGCTGCGACCACGGCGATGCGCATCAGGCCGGCCGGCGGCGCAGGTGGAGGACCATGCCGGCGGACGCGGCGGCCGCGAGCAAAGCGCCCGACGCGACCAGGAACGGATCACCGAATGGGGATATCGACGTTTCCGGAATTGCGCCGGCCGGATTTTCCGGTTCCGCCTGTGCTGCGGCTGACCAGACCACGATAATCCCTGCGACCAGGGCGAACGTACCGAAGACACGGCGAAAGAGAGTCAACAGGAAAACCTTCCAAAGAGTCCGGCGAAGCGTTGTCGGGCATATCGCCGGGCCGACGGAACCGTTACGGATCAATTCCGCGCGATTTCCCGCGGCAACCTGATCGGGTGCATCCGGTGATTTTTCGCCACACCTTCACAGAGCCCACGCCACGCCACCGACGTGTCCTCCGGCACCAGCACCAGCGACAGACCGCGCGACGCCGTAACCTCGGGGTATGCCGATCCAGGTGCTGCTCGTCGACGACCACGAACTGGTCCGCCGCGGCCTGCGCGACCTGCTGGGCGACGAGGCGGACATCGAGGTGGTCGCCGAGGCCGGGGGCGTCGAGGAGGCGCTGGCCGTCGCGATGCACGTGGAGCCGGACGTCGCGGTGGTCGACGTCCGCCTCGGCGACGGCGACGGCATCACCCTGTGCCGCGAGCTGCGGTCCAAGCCCAACCCGCCGGCCTGCCTCATGCTGACCGCGTTCGACGACGAGGAGGCCATGGTCGGCGCGATCATGGCGGGCGCGTCGGGCTACCTGCTCAAGCAGGTGCGCGGCCAGGACGTGGTCAACGCCGTGCGCGAGGTCGCCGCCGGCCACTCCCTGCTCGACCCCGTCTCCACGGCCCGCGTGCTCGACAAACTGCGCCACCCGCCCACGGACGACCTCGCCGCCCTCACCGACCGCGAGCGCGACGTCCTGGAGCTCATCGGCCAGGGCATGTCCAACCGCGAGATCGCCGAGCGCCTGTTCCTGGCCGAAAAGACGGTCAAGAACTACGTAACCTCGGTCCTCGCCAAGCTCGGCATGCAACGCCGCACCCAAGCCGCCGCCTGGATCGCCCGCCGCGGCAAGTGATGCCCGAAAACGCATACCCCCCCCCGTCGTTTTGGCCCAAGGTCCCGGTCGATCCGGCGTATGACCGCTGGCTGACCACGGCGTTCGACCGCAAGGTGCTCGTGGTCGTCCGCACCCTGACCACGCTCACGCGCCTGCTCGACGTCGTCTCGTTGTTCGGCGGCGACCGGCGGATCCAGCTCGTCTTCACCCACGACGAGCGCCGGCCGGGAATCCTCGCCGCCGGCGTGCCGGAAGCGCTGAGCCGTCTCGGGCCGCCCGTCATCGGCTGGGACCAGGCGAAGGCGACCCGGTTCGACCTCGCGATCGCGGCCAGCGAGAACGACGTGCTGGCGGAGCTCGACGCCCCGATTTTGCTGGTGCCCCACGGAATCGGCTACCAGAAGTACTACCCCGGCAGTCGCGTCACGTCCGGCCTCAACCCGGAAAAGCTGATCCACGACGGTGAAGTGGTGCCGGCGGCCATCGCGCTGTCGCACGAAAGCCAGCGCGCGCAGCTGACCCGGTCGTGCCCGCCCGCCGCCGAACGGGCCGTGGTCATCGGCGACCCCTGCCTCGACCGCATGCTGGTGAGCCGGCACCGCGCTCCCCGCTACCGCAAGGCGCTCGACGCGGGCGGCCGCACGGTCGTGACGCTCGCGTCGACCTGGGGCAAGCACTCCCTGTTCGGCCGCCGTCCCGAGTTGCCCGTGGAGCTGCTGGGGTGCCTGCCTTTCGACGACTACCGCGTCGCGCTGACGCTGCACCCGGGCGTGTGGGCGGCGCACGGGCCGTGGCAGGTGCGGGCGTGGCTGCGGCCGGCCATCGCGGCGGGGCTTGCGCTCGTCCCGCCCGACCACGGCTGGCAGGCGGCCGTGCTCGCCGCGGATTGTGTGTTGTCGGACGAAGGATCCGCCGCGCTGTACGCGGCCGCCGTCGACAAACCGGTGCTGCTCACGACACCGGGATCACCGACGACAGTCGCGGATTCGCCACTCGCCGCCCTCGCGCGGAGCGTGCCGAAGCTCGTGACGGGGCTCGGCCTGCGCGATCAGATCGACGGCGCGATCACTCGCCATCGGCCCGGCTCGCACGCGCCGATCATCGAGGAAGCCGTCGAAGACTCCCGCGCGCCGCTGCTCGCCGGCCTGCTCTATTCACTGCTCGACCTGAACCCGCCCGACGACCCGGTTTTCCCGCCCGTCGCCGATCCCGAGCCGCTGACCTCGCCCGCTGCCGCGTTCGTGGCCGGCGTCGACGGATCGGGTGAACTCGCGCGGTTCCCGCTGGTCACGGAGAAGTCGCCGGACCTCGAGTACCGGCACGTGCTCGCCCACGCCGACAACGCCGAGCTGCGGGAACTCGACGCCGCCACTGTCGTCTACGCGGACGAGCCCGGACGACTCGCCGGCCTGCTCACCCACTGGCCGGCCGCTCAGCTGGCGGCCGCGCCGATCGACGGCGGCTGCGTCGTGCGCGACTCGACCGGCGCGACGCACGAGCTGACGGCTGATGCGGATCCCGTGCTGCTGGCCGCTTTCGCCTACGTGCAGCTGACGACGGGCCAGCCGTTCACCGGTCACCTCAACGGCGCCCCCGTATCCGCTCTTCGACAGCACTGAACTTGGCCGCGAACTCCGCCTGCCGCGGATGCCCGGCGGCGAAGTAGACCTGCCACGCCCGTCGCCACGCGTCGAGCGCGGCCGGCAGGTCGCCGCGAGCCTCGGCGAGGGTGGCGAACGCGGCGTCGAACTCGGCCGCGTATTGCGTCGCGCCCGAGGTGTTCGCGAGCTGCCACGCCTGGCCCAGGGTGTCGGCGGCGGCGTCGAAAGAGCCGAGTCCGGTCTCGGCCTTTGCCTTGACCAGCAGGATCCGCGAGCGGTTGCGGTCGTCGGCGGTGTGCTGCTCGGATTCGCCGAGCAGCGCGAAGACCTGGTCCCATCGCCCGAGCCCGACGAGGACGTTGGCGAGCATCCGGGTGTGGATGCCGAGACTTCGCGCGGCTTCCGGTCCCGCGGCGCGGTCGATGCGGATCGCTTCGTCCAGCAGCGTCACCGCCTCGGCCATCAGTCCCGGCGTTTGCTGCGGGTGCTGCCGGGCTTCTTCCTCGCGGAACCGGCCGCAGAACTCCAGCACCGACGACAGCAGGCCCGGCAGCGCCAGCTCGCGCGCCAATGTCAGCGCCTCGTCCAGAAACGGCTTAGCCGTCGTGAACTCGTGCATCAGCAGGTGGGTGCGGCCCTGCTGGCTCAGCACGCGCGTGAGCAACGGCCGGTCGCCGAGGCGGCGCGCGCCGCGGATTCCCCAGTTGTTGATGTCGGCGAAGAGCCGGTGGTACCCGCGGTTGAGCATGAGCACTTCGAGCGACCCGCAGATCTGGCCCAGCTCGACATCGCGCTCACGCAGGTAGGCCTCCCGGGCGAGAGCGCCATAAGTCTCGCGGGCGGCTTCGACCCAGTCGAGCGGCTTGAGGCCTTCGAAGTTCGCCCTCGACTCGGCACCGGGCCGCGGTGTGTACAGGCGGAGGCGATCCGTGCCGTTGTGGAGATCCGCGGCCACGGCTTGGTCGCAGTGGAACTCGAGCGCTCGTTCGACCGCCACCTCGGCCGAGCCGCGGCGGCGGGCACCTTCGCGGATCAGGTTGTACAGCCGTTGCCGCGAAGTGTCTGTGTGCGCGACGAAGCCGGCGTCGACCAGCTCGTCGAGGGCGTCATCCGGTGAGCGGCCGAAGACCGCGGCCGCGCCGGCCGCCGTGAAGTCAGGTCCGGGGTG
Organism: Amycolatopsis sp. NPDC001319; assembly: GCF_042896185.1. Classification (NCBI taxonomy): domain Bacteria; kingdom Bacillati; phylum Actinomycetota; class Actinomycetes; order Pseudonocardiales; family Pseudonocardiaceae; genus Amycolatopsis; species Amycolatopsis sp. NPDC001319. Next base: position 147,571 of record NZ_JBIAWY010000001.1, read on the forward strand.
CGCGGCGAGGAGGCGGCACAGCTCCGCCGCGTCGGGAGTCAGCTCCGCGAAGGACTCCTCGAAGGCCGCCGCGATCACGTCTTCGCCGCCGAGCTTGCCCGTGGCCCGGAAACCCTCCAGCACCGACGCGACGGCGCCGGGACCGCGCTGCATGCGCCGCGCGACGCGGACCGCGGCGAGCCGGACCGCGAAGGGCATGTGGTCGCACAGGTCCACGAGTTCTTGGGCCGCAACGGGTTCGGCCGCTACCACGTTCGGGTGGGAGAGGTGGCTCAGCAGGGCGAGCGCGTCCTGTGGAGCGAGCCGGCCGACCTCGATCGGCGGCGCCGGGAACTCCATGCGGAGATCGTCGCCGGCCTTGATCGCGGTCACGAGAACGACGCTGTGCGGCGACGGCGGGATGAGGCCGTGCAGGTCGGTGGCCGCTTCCGCGTTGTCGAGTGCCAGCAGGAAACGGTGGCGCGCGGTGACCGAGCGGTATTGCTCCCAGAGCTGTGGCGTTCCGGTGGCGGTCAGATCGTTGCCGACGTCGAGCGCTCGCACCACTCGCGCGGCCACCTCGGTGCGGCGCACCAGCGAACCGGACCGGTAGTCGGCGAGGTCGACGTAGATCTGTTTCGGGAGGTGCGGGCGCAGATCGGTGGCAAGACGGCTCAGCAGCGCCGTTTTGCCCGCGCCGCGCGGCCCGGTGACGAGGCGGGCACCGGGGCCGGCGACGAGCGCGCGTTCGGTTTCGCGGTCGACAAACGGTGCGGCCGACGCGGGAAAGTCGCTGCTGCTCCCGGTTCCCGTCGACTGGGGCAACAGTGATTCGATCTGGTCGGCGAACTCTCGGTCGGTCGCGAGCAGCTCGGCGATCGCCGTCACGGCGCGCGCCTTGTCGCCCAGGATCGCCACCACGTCGGTGGCGGTCCGGCGTTGTTCGAGTTTGTGTGACACCAGCTGTTTCACCCCGCCGAGCGCGGCCACAGCCATCGCTTTGACGACTTCCGCCGCCACGGCTTCCCACATGAAGCGACCCCCTCGTAACTGATCATGGCGACCCTAACAGCCATCTCCGACAGAACTGGTGACGTCGATTTTCGAGTGATCGGCCGGTACCGCCGCTCGGAAAGCGGCTAGGCCGTTAGGAGGTTTCTCGCGCGCGTGAGCTCACGGTCGGCCACGGGTGATTCGGCAAGGACCTTTCGGATTCACCCCATCGTGAGTCGAATGGGTGTTCGATTTCCCGGTAGACTCGCCACCAGGTGAAAGCGAGCCGCGACTCGCGGTGCTGGGGTGTTGGTCGATGTCGTACGGGAAGTCGCACGCTGCGCGTACACGCGTTGCGTGCCCGTCGGAGAGGAAGGAGCGGCTCACATGACGCGTGAAGGCTGAAGCCGGATCAGCGCGCTGTGGGTGATGGTCGCGAACGTGCGACTAGTCCAGAGGGAGATCGAAGGCGACGAGTGTGCCGAGGCTCGGTGAGGAGTTGATGAAGAACTTCCCGCCGGCGGCGTCGGCGCGTTCGGCGAGGTGACGCAGGCCCCGGGTGGCGACGCCTTGGGGTACACCGGATCCGTTGTCGCGCACGCGGAGTTTCACGCCGTCGCGGTCGCGGGTCAGGGACACGCGTGTCTCGCTCGCGCCGGAGTGGCGGACCACATTGGACAGTGCTTCGCGCAGTGCCGCGCGGATGTGGTCGGCGCGTTCGGCGGGGATGTCGGCGAACTCGCCGGAGAGCTCGAGGGTCGGCGGGTAGCCGAGGAGCTCGCCGGCGATGCGGACTTCGCCGCGGGCTGACTCGGCGAGGTCGGTCGGCGTGCCGGTGTCGTGGCGTGGTTCCGGCGAGCGCAGGGCTCGCACGGTGCCGCGGATTTCCTCGATGGTCTGGTCGAGCTGGTCGATGGCGTCGGACAACCGCGCGCCGTCGGCTTGGGCGAAGCGCTTGCGCATGTTGCGGCGCACGCGGTCGAGCTGCATGCCGGCGCCGTAGAGGCGCTGCACGATCACGTCGTGCAGTTCGCGGGCGATGCGTTCGCGCTCTTGGTAGAGCGTCACGCGGTGGCGGGCGTTGGCGCCCTCGGCGAGCGCGAGCACGACGCCCGCCTGCGCGGCGAACGCCACGAGCATCTCGACGGTCCCCGCGGAGAACGGCTCGCGGCCCTGCAGGCGGTAGACCGTGAGCGCGCCGAGGACCCGGCCGCCGGAGCCGAACGGCGCGGCGGCGAAGGGGCCGAAGCCGCGGAGCTCGTCGGGCACGAAGGGGGCGGTGCGCGGGTCGACGACGAAGTTGTCGCTGACCACCGGCTCGCCACCGCGCGCGACGCGGCCGGCAGCGGAGTGGGCGGGCAAGGTCAGGCCCTGCAGCGCGCGGTCGGCACCACTGAGGTCGACGGCGGCCTCGACCACGACGTGCCCGTCGTCGGCGCTGACCATGGCCAGCCCGAGGTCGGCGTCGGCCAGCTCGGCGGCGCGGATCACGACGGTGTCCAGCACGGCCTCCGGGTCGTCGCCGGACAACGCGGTGCTGGTGATCTCGGTGGCAGCGGACAACGCCCGCGCGGCAAGTGTCGGGTCCATGAGCAACACCGACCCTAGCGCGTGCTTGCGGCCCGGACCCGGAATCGTGACCGTCACCAATCACCCCTCGCGGCCGGTACCGCTTGCCGTTCGAGTACCTGGCCGCCGCGGACCTCCAGCACGACGTCGGCGTCGAGCTGCTCGTCGAGGCTGTGGGTGACGTGCACGACCGTGCGGCCGGCGAGCTCGGTACGCAGCGTGGCGCGCAGGGCCCGAGCGGTCCGTTCGTCGAGGTGCGCGGTGGGCTCGTCGAGCAGCACGAGGCCGGCCGTCGGCGCGGCCAGCAACGCCCGTGCCAGTGCGACGCGCTGGGCCTGACCACCGGAAAGCCCGCTGCCGGCGCTGTCGAGAACGGTCGCCGCGTCGAGCTCCGGCAGCTGCGCGAGGTCGAGCACCCGGCGGACGTCGTCGTCGGTCGCCCGGGGATCCGCGAGGCGCAGGTTCTCCGCCACGCTCGTCGACACCAGCATCGCCTCCTGCGGTGCCCACGCCACCCGCTCGGGCACCGCGACCTCCCCCGCGCGCGGCTCCAGGAACCCCAGCAACGCCGCCACCAGCGTCGACTTCCCCGCTCCGCTCGGGCCCACGACGGCGACGTAGGTTCCGGGCTCGATGTCGAGCGTGACGTCGGTGAGCACGGTTTCGCCGCCGGGCCAGCCGAGGTCGGCGCCCCGAAGCCGCACGGCGCTCGGTGCCGGTTCGGCCGGATCGTTGAGGTCCGCCCTCGGCGTCGACGTAGGCTCCGCGGCGTCGAGGTCACCCAGGCGAACCCGGGCCGCGCGCAGCGTGTCCCAGTGCATAGCCGCTGGTGGCAGCAACGAGAGAACCTCGGCAAGAGCCAACGGAACCAGCGCCAGCAACGGCGCCATGACCCCTGCCAACTGGCCGGACGCGACAGCCGGTGCAGCGAGAAGCGTGCTCCCCACGGCGGCGGCCCCGGTGGCCAGGACGATCAGGGCATCCGCCGCACCGGCACCGAACGCTTGACGACGGGTGGCGGCGGTCAGCTGAGCATCGGTCGCGAGCAGCGACCGACGACGCGACGCCGCAGTTCCGTAAGCAATCAACTCCGCCGCCGACGCGAAGAGCACGAGAACCCGCGCAGCGACGTCACGGCGCCCGGCGGCAAGGGCAGCCGTCGCGTGCCGCTCGGTCAGAAGGGCAAGCCGGGGCGCCGCGAGACTGACCACCACGGCGGCGGCAAGAAGCAGGCCGGCCGACGGAAGCACAACCGTCTGCACCGCAATCGCGCCCGCCGCAACAAGCCCGACGACAACCGGCGGCGAGACCACCCGCGGCAGCAGGTCGCGGACGGTGTCGACATCGGTGACCAGCCGACGCTGCCCCTCGCCGGCCGCAAACGCCCGCGCCGGACCGAGGCGGACCAGCGAATCCCACAGCCGAACCCGCAGCCGCCCAGCGATGCGGAACGCGGCGTCGTGCGTGACGAGACGTTCGGCGTAACGCAGCCCCGCACGCCCGAGCCCGAACGCGCGCACACCCACCACCGCGACGGTCAACGTCAGGATCGGCGGCTGCAACGACGCCTTCGCGATCAGCCACCCCGACGTCGCCGTCAGCGCAACGCCCGCCAACAACGCCACCGCACCCAGCACGGCTCCGGAAAACAGCCGCCGGTCAAGCAAAAACCGCCACGGCAATGCCCGCCCGGCCCCCACGGTGTCGGCAGAAGCATTGCCGGACAACGGCTTCTCGTCGGCCACCACCACCGCCGCCGACCGCTCGTGCGCCGCGATGACCGCCGCCGCCCCACCCGCCACGGCCCGCTCGACGGCACCCATCACCCGCCGGGCGTTGACCTCGTCGAGGTGGGCCGTCGGCTCGTCGAGCAACAGCAGCCACGCCCCCGCCCGCACCCTCACCAACGCCCGCGCGACCGCCACCCGCTGCCGCTGCCCCAGCGACAACTGCCCGACGGGCCGCTCCCCCAACCCCGACAACCCCAGCTCCGCCAGCACCTCCTCGACCACATCACCCTCGCCGGCATCGCCCCCGCCAACGGCGCCAGAGCCAACCGCGGCCGCTCCGAAACCACCCGCCACACGCAGCGCCGAGCCAACCGCCCCCGAGCCGACAACGCAGCCACCCGCCGGCGAATCCGCGACGACCGAGCCCGAGCCGAGCGCGGAGCCGTCGCCAGCCGAGCCGACGCCCTCGGCGTCCGACGAGACGCCCGCGGACGAGTCGGAGACGTCGAAAGCCAGGATCGGGCGAAGCACCGCGCCGACTGCTCCCGAGCCCAAAACGGAGTCACCCGCAGGCAGGTCGAAGACAGCCGAGTCGGGCCCGATCACGTCGGTCGCATCGACACCATCGGAGCCGGCCGAGGCCAGGTCGGAAACACCGGCCGCAGAGCCAGCCGCGTCCGAGCCACCAGCGCCGACTGCGGCCGACCCACTCTCGGGCGAGTCGGAATGAATCGAGTGAGGACCGACCACGTCGCCCACGTCGGCGCCTTCGGCGGCGACCGGCGCCGAGCCGAGAGCCGAGCCCGCGACGGAGCCGGCGGCAACCGTGCCCGTCACCTCCTCGCGGACGGTCCCGCCGCTGAACACCGGTGACTGCGGCACCCACGCCACGTCCGCGCGCCAGAGGTTGATGTCCACCGAGGCCAGGGGGACGTCGCCGAGGGTGATGGTGCCGTCGGGGGTGGGGAGGAAGCCGAGGAGGGCGGAGAGGGTGGTGGATTTGCCGCCGCCGCTGGGGGCGCGCAGCCAGGTCGTTTGGCCGCGGCGGGCGGAGAACGAGGCGCCGTCGGGGGCGAAGCCGCCGCGGCGGGCGATGCTTAGGTTGGACACAGTGAGTTGTCCACGGGGCGGGACGCGGGTGCCGAAGTGCGGGGCCGGTTCGGCGAGGACGTCGGTGACGCGGCGGACCGCCTCGACGCCGTCTTCGCTGGCGTGGAAGGCCGCGCCCACCGCGCGCAGCGGTTGGTAGCACTCGGGGACCAGGATCAGCACGCCGAGCCCGATGGCCAGGGGCAGCGAGCCCGACACCAGCCGCACGCCGATCACGACGGCGACCAGGGCCACGGACAAAGTGGCGACCAGTTCGAGCACGAAAGCCGAAGAGAACGCGACCCGCAAAGTCTTCAACGTCGCGCGGCGGTGGCGGTCCGAGACGCGCGCCACGGTGGTCCCCTGCGCGTCCGCGCGGCGGAACGCCGTGAGCACCGGTAGAGCGCGCACCAGTTCCAGCAACAACCCCGACATGCGGTGCACGGCGTCCGTCGCGCCGGCCACGCGGTCGGCCGTGAACTTGCCGACCAGCACCGCGAAAAGCGGCAGCAACGGCACCGTCACCAGCACGATCACCGCCGACGGCCAATCCATCCACAGGATCGCCGCGCCCGCCGCAAGGGGGACCACCGCGGCCGTCACCAGGGCGGGCAGGTATTCGCGGAAGTACGCGTCGAGCGCGTCCAAGCCGCGGGTGACCAGCTCCGTCAACGAGCCGTCGCCGCGGCGGGCCAGCCACTCCGGGCCGAGCCGCAGGCTGTGGGAGACGACGCGAGCGCGCAGGTCCCCCTGCGCCGTCGCAGCGGCGCGCGCGGAGACCACCCGCACCGCCCAGCCGGTGAGCGCCCGGCCCGCGACGAGCGCGAACAGAGCGGCCAGCTGGGCGTTGCGGCCCCCGATCCCAGTGGAGACGATGGAAGCCAGCACGTCGGCCAGAAGAAACGCCTGCACCACAAGGAAAACCGCGTTGACGAACGAGAGCGCCGCCACGAGGAGCAGCGCCCGGCGCGCGGCCGGCCCGAGAGCCGAGAGCGCGCCGAGCGGCCCCTTGCCCGGCCGCACCTGGTCCACTGTGGACCTCGGGGCGGAAAGGGTGGTGCGGCCGGGAAGCGTGATCACGGTGCGTGCACCGCCGGGATGTGCTGAACGCCGATGCGCTTGCGGAAAACCCAGTAGGTCCAACCTTGGTAGATGAGCACGGCCGGCGCACCGAACGCGGCGACCCAGGTGATCACCTTCAACGCGTAGGGGCTCGCGGCGGCCTGCGCGATCGTCAGCGAATTGGCCGGATCACCCGTCGATGGCAGCACGTTCGGGTACAGCGCCCCGAACATCGTCACCGCGGCGGCCGCGATCACCACGCCCAGCGCGGCGAACGCCTGCCCGTCGCGGTCCGCGCGCAGCCGCAGCCACGCGACGATTGCGGCAACCACGCTGACCACAAGCGCGACCAACGTCCACGCCTGCCCCGCGCGCACCTGCACGACGATGAGGAACGCGACCATCGGCAGCAACGCCACCGGCAGCAGCCGCAACGCCAGCACCCGCGCCCGCTCGCGCAGCGAGCCCGACGTCTTCAGCGCCAGGAACGCCGCCCCGTGCACCAGCGAGAACCCGACCACGGCGAGCGCGCCCAGCAGCGTGTCCCACCGCACCACCTCGAACGGCGAGCCGACGCGGTTGCCGGCGGCGTCGAGCGGCAGGCCGAGCACGGTCGTCGCGAGCAGCAGCCCGACGCCCAGCGGCGGGATCCACGAGCCGACCATGATCGCGCGGTCCCACGTGCGCCGCCAGCGCTCGGAGTCGACCTTGCCGCGGTACTCGAACGCGACCCCGCGCCCGATCAGCGCCAGGAGCACGAGCAGCAACGGCAGGTAGGCGCCCGAGAACAGCGTCGCGTACCAGTCGGGGAACGCCGCGAACGTGGCGCCGGCCGCGACGATCAGCCACACCTCGTTGCCGTCCCACACCGGCCCGATGGTGTTGACCATGACGCGCCGCTCGGTGTTGTCGCGCCCGAGCACGGGCAGCAGCATCCCGACGCCGAAGTCGAAGCCCTCGAGGAACAGGTACCCGAGCCAGAACAGCGCGATGATCCCGAACCACACCAGCTGCAGTGTCGTCATGACTCATCCCCAAGATCGCCCTGAGTTATCCACAACCCATCGAGTTGTCCACAGATCAGCTGTGGGTAACTCTCGTGGGTGACCGGCCCACCACGCTGGGTCGAACCCACCGAAGAACCCGACGAAGCACCCACCGGAGGCTCAGTAAGCGAACGACAACGTGTCATCCGAACCCGCCTCCCCACCGTGCGCCGGCGGCGGCAGAACCCCTTCGATCCCACCCCGCACGTACTTGCGCATCAGGAACAGCTCCACCACGCCCAGCCCCAGGTAGAGCACCGTGAGCGAGATCAGCGACGTCCACACCTCACCGACCGTCAGCTGCGACACCGCCTGCGCCGTGAACATCCACATGCCCTCGACGCCCGTCGGGTTCGGCGCGACCACGAACGGCTGACGCCCCATCTCCGTGAAGATCCAGCCGGCGCTGTTGCCGATGAACGGCGTCGCGATGCCCGCGACCAGCAGCAACGGGAACCAGCGCCCGCCCGGGATCCGGCCGCGGCGCGTGAGCCACAGGGCCAGCAGGCCGATCCCCGCCCCGATCGCGCCGAAGCCGATCATGGCCCGGAATCCCCAGTAGGTCACCGGCAGGTTGGGCACGTAGTCGATCGGCTTGCCCGCCAGCGGCCCCAGGTCGGGGTCGTTCGGGTAGTTGGTGCCGTACTTCGCCTGGTACTGGCCGATCAGGTTTTCCACACCCGGCACCTCGGTGGAAAAGTCGTTGTGCGCGAGGAACGACAGCAGCGCCGGCACGGTGAACGTCTTCACGTCCTCGCAGTTGGCCCCCGCGACGTCGCCGATCGCCAGGATCGAGAAGCTCGCCGGCTTCTCCGTGTGGCACAACGCTTCCGCCGACGCCATCTTCATCGGCTGCTGCTGGAACATCAGCTTGCCCTGCGTGTCACCCGTGATGGCCAGCACCGCGAACGCGGCGATCCCGACCCAGGCACCGAGCCGCAGCGACGCGCGCCAGACGTCGCGGTGCACGCCGGCGTCCGAGTCCGAAGTCGAACGCCGCCGCCAAAGGTGCCAGCCCGCCACCCCGACGAGGAAGGCCGCCGCCACCGAGAACGACCCGGCCAGCGTGTGCGGGATGGCCGCCAGCGCCGTGTTGTTGGCCAGCACCGCGAAGATCGAGTTCATCGTCGGCTTGCCGTTCACGAACTCCACACCCACCGGGTGCTGCATCCACGAGTTCGCGGCCAGGATGAAGTAGGCCGAGGCCATCGTCGCCAGCGCGAACGCCCACGCGCACGCCAGGTGCACGCGTTTCGGCAGCCGGTCCCAGCCGAAGATCCACAGGCCGAGGAAGGTCGACTCCACGAAGAACGCGACGAGCCCCTCCATCGCCAGCGGCGCGCCGAACACGTCGCCGACGAAGCGGGAGTAGGCGCTCCAGGACATCCCGAACTGGAACTCCTGCACGATCCCGGTCACCACGCCCATGGCGAAGTTGACCAAGAGGAGCTTCCCCCAGAACTTGGTCATCTTGAAGTAGCGCTCGTTGCCCGTACGCACCCAGGCGGTCTGCATCCCCGCGACGAGCACCGAAAGTCCGATGGTCAGCGGGACCATCAAGAAGTGGTACACGGTGGTGATGCCGAACTGCCACCGCGCGAGCTCAAGGACATCCACGTACCCGAGCTAACTCCGCCGACGCGGCGCCAACCAGTTCAACACGTCCCGAAAAACGAGGGACCAACGTCCTGAACCCGGGAAACGCCCACGTCAGGCGTCCCGAGCCCATCCGTCCATTGTGTACCCGAAAGGGATCTACCGGGTCTGCTCCACCACCCACGACAGGTACCGCGGGCTCCCGCCGACGATCGGCGTCGCCACGATCTCGGGCAGGGCGTACGTGTGGCGCACGTTCAGGAACTCCTCCAGCGCACCCGCGCGGTCGGCCGCCGTCTTGCACTCCACGCGCCACTCGGAGTCGGTGCGCACCTTGCCCTCCCAGCGGTACACGCTCGTGATCGGCCCCACAATCTGGGCGCAGGCGGCGAGCCGCGCCTCGACGGCGCTCGTGGCGATGTTCCGAGCGGTCGCTTCTTGGTCGACAGTGGTGGACACAACCACGTGGTCAGCAGGCATGACCCGCACCGTACCGCATCCGCAAAACAGAATTCGGCGCACCGAAAACTATATTCAGGGGACCCGGCGAAAGCTATTCAACAAACCTCATGGGGCAATTCGCAAACCCGATCAACTTGCCGCGTTCTGAACACCTCCTTTATCGTTGAAGTGAAAGGGGTGTCCACCAGCTCATGTCTCCCGCACTCATCGCTCTCATCAGCGCGTTCGGCCTGGTCCTGGCAGTGGAACTGCCCGACAAGACCCTGGTCGCAACACTGGTGCTGACCACGCGTTTCCGCGCGTGGCCGGTATTCGCCGGGGTGTGCGTGGCATTCGCTATCCAGTGTGTTATAGCCGTCGCGTTCGGCAGCGTACTCACCCTTCTTCCGGAAACCGCGGTTTCCCTGGTCGTGGCCGCGATGTTCGGTATCGGCGCCTTCATGCTCCTGCGCGAAGGATTCAGCGAAGCCGACGAAGCGGCCGACGACGCCGCACGCCTCGGCGCGGCGCCGAAGTCCTTCCTGCGCTCCGCGCTGACGTCGTTCGGCGTGCTCTTCGCCGCCGAGTGGGGCGACGCGTCGCAGCTGGCGACGGCAGGGCTCGTCGCGCGGCTCGGCAACCCGTTCGCGGTCGGGCTCGGCGCGTTCGTGGCGCTGGTCTCCGTCGCGGGGCTCGCGGTGTTCATCGGCGCGAAGATCCGCAGCCGCATCCGGCCGAAGCTCATCCAGCGCACGGCGGGGTTCCTGTTCGCCGGATTCGCCGCGTTCGCGCTGGTCCAGCTCGCCTTCTGAGCGAGTTGACCACAGAGACTTCACAGGAACACCGGGTAGCCTCTTCGAATCCAGTGGATGAGGGCAAGGTGAACCCGCGATGACGCGGGAAGCCTTGCCCTTCGCCATGACCACCGAGGAGTGCCCCCATGCCGAAGGCCGCGCCCGCCGCCGTGTCCCCCGTGCACGGCCGGCTCGCGCTGGCCGGCATGGCGCTCGCGGTGGCCATCGCGGCTGACCTGCACCTGCGGCTGTCGGCGCAGGTCAGCCCGGTGTGGCAGACGCTGTCGGAGTACGTCTACGGCCACCTCGGCAGCCGCTCGGCCGCGCCGCTGTTCAGCGCGATGTGCCTGGCGCTGGCGCTCGGTTCCGTCGCGCTGCTGGCCGGGCTGGTGAAGGCCCGCCGCTCGCCCGCGGTCGTCGTGCTGCTCGGCGTGTGGTGCGCGGGCCTCACGATCTGCGCGACCGTCCCCGTCGACCCCGACGGCCAGGCCCGCACGTTCGACGGCCAGCTCCACAACGCCGCCGCCATCACCGCGTTCCTCGCCCTGCCGGCCGCCGCTTGGCTGCTCACACGCCGCGGCACGCCGAAGTGCCCGTGGGAACCGCGCCGTACCACCATCCGCGGCCTGGCCGTCGCGAGCCTGGCGAGCGTGCTGATCGTGCTCGGCGGGTTCGTCTTCGAGCTGATCACCGGCCCCGCGCAGCAGGAAGTGACGCTGGGGTTGTTCGAGCGGCTGCTGTTCTGCGTCGACCTGGCGCTGCTGCTCACGATGGTGCGACCGCTGCTGGCGGCCGCGCGCCGCTAGGCGTCCGGGCCCACCAGGATCGGCTCGACGCCGTGGCCGGTGAGCCACCATGACTCGTACTGCCGGTCCGGCCCCACGCGCAGCTCGGCGCCGCCGTCGAAGACCACCGTCAGCGTGCCCTCCTCGGGCACCGCCACCTCGGTGACGCGTTGCCCGAACAGCGCCAGCACCGGTGCCAGGGCCGCGCCGCTGCCGGGCTCCAGCTCGTGGCTCACGCCCTCGACGTCACGCAGCACGAACGACGTCTCGAGCACCAGCTCGGCGTCCACCCGCGGCTCGTCGGCCGGGTCCGGCTGATCGACCAGCGCGAGGCGCACCTGGTAGTCGAACGACGTCCGGCGCACCTCGCAACCGACGAGCTCACTCGGAACGTTCACCTGGGCACCTCCGCGACGGCTCCTCGGCAAGCCGTCCCCTTTGTTCCACGAGACCATATTCCAGCACGCCACGCCGCACTACGCGTCGGTTCTGAGCACCTCGGTCAGCTTTCCGGCCGCCGCGATGACCTGGGGCCCGACCGCGGCCGCGGCCAACGGCTCCAGCGACACCACGCCGACGCTCGCCCGCAGCCCCGGCACCCCGCGCACCGGCGCGGCCACACCGGACGCACCGGCCTCCAGCTCGCCCGTGGAAGCGACCCAGCCGTCTCCTCCGGGCCGCAGCGCCATCGCCCGGCCCGCCGCGCCCGCGCTCAGCGGATGACGGCTGCCCACGCGGTACGCGACGTGGTAGCTCGTCCACGACGGCTCCACCACCGCCACGGCCTGCGCCTGATCGCCCTGGGCCACGGTGAGGTGGGCCGTGGCGCCGACCTTCTCCGCCAGCTCCCGCAGCACCGGCCGCGCCGCTTCGCGCAGCTGCGGCAGCACCTGCCCGGCCAGCCGGAGCAGGCCGACGCCGAGGCGCACCTTCGTGCCGTCGCGCCAGATCAGGCCGCGCTCCGACAACGGCACCAGCAGCCGGTAGACGGCCGCGCGGCTCGCGCCGATCGTCACGGCCAGCTCGGAGATGGTCGCCGCCTCCTCGCCCGCGTCGGCCACCGCCTGCAGCAGCGCCAGGCCGCGGTCGAGGGTCAGCGACCCCTCCCTGCTCACAGCAGCTCGAGCTCACCCAGGTCGGCCACCGGCTCGGCGAACGACGCCGCCGCGTACGACGCGAAGAGCTCTCGCACGGCCTTCGCGGCCGGCTCCGACAACGCGCGGGCCTCGTCGGCCAGCGCCTTGCCGTCGGTGGACTCCAGCGCCTCGCGGACGTCGCCGCCCGAGAGGCAGCGGGCCGACGCGACGATCAGGTTCAGGAAACCGTGGTGCGTGAAGCCCGTCTCCGCATCGGTGTGGCGGACGGCGCGGTGAAGGCTGTTGGTGGCCTTGAACGACGCGCCGGGCGCGCCGCTGACCACCGACATGAAGTCGGCGACCTCGTCGACGCTGGGGAAGTTCTCCCCCGCCGGGCCGCCGCAGCGGATCTTCGGCCAGCTGCCGTGCTCGATCACCTTGCGCACGCCGTCGAGCCAGCCGACTCCGCGGCGCGGCTCGACCACGCGGATCACGTCCTCGGGCACGAACTCCGAGACGCGCTCCAGCCACACCTCGTCGACGTCCGACGGCGCCGGCATCTCGACCATCCGCAGCGACAGCAGCTCGCTGCGCGACTCGACGATCGAGATGGCCTTGGGCACGCCGCCGAGCCCGGTGTCGATGATCAGTGACAGCGGCAGCGGCTCCTTCGGCTTGATCTTGATCAACTCGGTGATCAGCTCCGGCAGCCGCGAGGCCTGGCAGAGAAAAACACCCAGTACACCGGCGTGTTCACCCGCCCGCGACTCGTAGTGCGCTCGCAGCGCTTCGGGCATGGCCGCGTCCGCGGGCGGAAAGAGCGCCGAGTCGTCGACGAGCCGCGCGAACAGGGGAGGAATTCCACGGGGGCCGGGGGGCGTGAGTTCCACAGCGCTTGACACGAATGACACGCTAGTAGCGTACGACAACAGGACAAAATCGTTCGTTCTGCGGACACCTCCGGAGGAGTCAGCCATGCCCTTCTACCGGCGAGTAGGCGAGGTCCCCCACAAGCGGCACACCGCCTTCCGCAAGCCCGACGGCGGCCTCTACGCCGAGGAGCTGATGGGCGTCGAGGGCTTCTCCGCCGACTCGGCACTGCTGTACCACCGCGGCCTGCCGACGGCGATCGTCGACGCCGTGGCCGTGCCCGACGACCGCGGCGCCCTCGTGCCCAACCACCCGCTGAAGCCGCGGCACTTCAAGACGCCGGAGCTGAAGTTCGGCGCCTCCGCCGACGCCGTGACCGACCGGCGCCGCCTGTTCGGCAACGCCGACGTGACCATCGGCTTCGTCGTCGCCACCGCTCCGTCGCCCCTGTACCGCAACGCGGCTGGCGACGAGCTGTTCTACGTCCAGGGCGGTTCGGCTGTCTTCGAGACGATCTACGGCACGCTGGAGGCCTCGGACGGCGACTACGTGGTGATCCCGACGTCGTGCACCTACCGCGTGGTGCCGCAGGGCGAGGTGCGCCTGTACGTGCTGGAGGCGCGCGGGCACATCGGCCCGCCGAAGCGGTACCTGTCGGCGAAGGGGCAGTTCCTGGAGCACTCGCCGTACTGCGAGCGTGACCTCCGGGGACCGGTCGAGCCGCTGCTGGTGGACGGTTCCGATGTCGACGTGCTGGTGCGCCACCGCGCCGGCCTGACCCGCTACACCTACGCGACCCACCCGTTCGACGTCGTCGGCTGGGACGGCTGCCTGTACCCCTGGGCGTTCAACATCGACGACTTCGAGCCCATCACCGGCCGCGTGCACCAGCCTCCGCCCGTGCACCAGACGTTCGAGGGGCCGAACTTCGTCGTGTGCTCGTTCTGCCCCCGCAAGGTCGACTACCACGAGGACTCGATCCCCGTGCCGTACAACCACGCGAACGTCGACTCCGACGAGCTCATGTTCTACGTCCGCGGCAACTACGAAGCCCGCCGCGGCTCGGGCATCGCCATCGGCTCCCTGTCCCTGCACCCGTCGGGCTTCACCCACGGCCCCCAGCCGGGCGCCGCGGAGGCGTCCATCGGCGCGGAGTTCTTCGACGAGACAGCGGTGATGGTGGACACCTTCGCGCCCCTGGAACTCGGGGAGGCGGCTTCGGCGTCGGAGGATCCGGGCTACGCGTGGTCGTGGTCGGGGAGGGGTCCGACGGGGTCCTGAAACCGGACGGTGCCGATCCAGGCGTGGCCGGGCAGGCCGGCTCGTGAGCCGCTGATCCAGAGCTTCCTGGAGGCAGCGATGTCGAGGGCCGCGGCGAGGGAAACTCCGCGGAGCCGGAAGGCGGCCGTGGTGCCGTCCGGCCGGACAGCACGGCTCTCGACGGTCAGCCGGTCGTGGGTGACCGCGATCGCCGGTTCGGCCACGAGCTCCAGCTCGGTCCACTCCGCGGCTCGGGAGGGCCGTAGGCACAGGACCACGGCGAGTGCGGTCGACAGGACCGTGAGCGCCCCCAGAACGACCATCAACGGGGAGAACAACCGTTCTCCCTGCTGAAAAATCAGCCACGCTGCCACGTAGAGCGCCGAGAGGAGCGCCACCGCGGCGACTTCGCCCCACTCCCGGCGCTTGCGCAGCGCTCGGAGGGGCTCGGCGTCAGGTGTCGTCGTGGGCTGGGCCGGAGCCACTTCGCGGCTACCGCCGGGCGACTCGTCGCGAATCCGCGCCGGGACGAGGCCGGCTTCGGCGGTCAGCACCGCGGCGCGGTCGCCGTCACGGAGCAGCCACAGCCGTCGGCGCCGTGCGAGCACCTCCGCCGCGTACCGCGAGGCCCTGAACCGCACCCAGCGCCCGTCGGCCAGCTGCGCACCGATCACCCGTCCGGCCACGACGGCGCGGACTTCGGCCTGTTCGAAGGCCTTGCCCAGCAACGGCTTCACCCGCTGCTGTCGAACCATGGTCAGCCCGCGCACCACCGCGCTCCCGACGAAGACGTAGCCGAGCAGCACCGCCTCGGCGACCGTCATCGTCGCGCCGGCCACGAACCCCGCCGCGACCATCACGAGCACGATGGCCAACACCAGCTGTCGCCCTTCCGCTCGCCTGGCTGCTTTGGTCAGCTCGCCGAACAACGGCAAACGTTCCGCGGGGAGGGTGGGATCGGGCTCCCAGAAGTGCATCCGTGCTCCTCAGGCTTCGTCGAGGCGCTGAACGTGGATCCGGCGGCCGCCGATCTGAGCCCGGACGAGTTTGCCGCTGAACCAGAGCTGTCCCGCCGACGCGAACTCGAGAGCGAGGAAGAGGTCGGCACCGGGGACGACGAACGAGACACGCGTGCCGTCAGCAAGCACGCCGCGACCCTCGACCCGCAGCAGGCGCAGCTGCCGCTGCCGCATCCGCACGGAGGAGATGGCCGGGCCTGGGTCGACGGCGAACTCGGACCACCGTCGGGAGCCACCCCCGGCGATCGCGCCGATGACGTACTGCAGCGTCAGTCCCGCCGTGACCACCGGGCCGATCGTCAGCACGATGGCGAAGAAGGAGCGGTCGTCCTGCGGATAACCCAGCCGCGCCCAGACCAGGAGTGCCGTCGTCACCCCGAACACCACCATCCTGTGCCGGATCAGGCGGAGGTTCCCCGACTTCCGGGCGGCTTCCCAGGCGTCGGCGGGCGGTGGGGGCGGCTGGGCGCCGTTGCGGAGCGGTTCGGTGCGGATCCGGGCCTTGAGCAGTCCGGCGCCAGGCAACAGGACCCGTGCCCGGTCGCCGTGCCGCAGCACCCAGAGCCTCCGTTGCGCGATCAGCGGGGGCTGCGTGGTCCTGGAGGTGATCGTGAGCCAGTGGCCGTCCGGCAGGCGCACCGCGACCCGGCGGCGGCTCACCTCGATCCCGCCGGGGTCGACGTCCACCAGCACGAAGGCCTCCGCGAGCAGTGGTTTGAGCTGCCAGTGGGCGAGAACCGACCGCGCGTGCAGCAGCAGGTAACCGCCGAGCAGGTACGCCAGCAGCACGACGTCCGCGACGGAGAGGTGGTAGTCGACCAAGACGACCGCGACGACGAACGCCACCAGCACAACGGCGGCGATCGAGCGACCGGTCGCCTGGCGCGGTGACGCGGCAAAGATCTTGTCGAACAACGGCAGCTGCCCGGCCGGGACGGTCGGATCGGGCTCCCACGTGGGCATCGTCGTCACTCCGCTCGGTGGCGTTCGTGGCTCACTGGCCGGCCGGCTGGGCGGCGGGTTCCGCCGGCGCCCGGTCCAGGGCCGGTCGGAACCGCGCCACGCCGATCACGGGATAGCCGGGCACGCCGATGGTCACGACGCCGAGCCGAGCGGCACCGAGCGTCCACAGGCGATCGGAGGCGGCGACGTCAAGCGCGAGGGAGGCGAAGACCTTCGACGTGCGGAAGCCGGCCACGCTGCCGTCGGGAAGCCGGACATGCCCCTTCAGCACCGCGCGGAAGCTGCCGCTGAACGTGATCTGCCGGTCCAGCACGGGCAATTCGGTCCACGAGCTCTCCGAGCGCGGCCTGAGCAGCTTCCACAGAGTGACGGCGCCGACCAGCGTGTGCAAGGCGGTCAGCAAACCCAGGACGGCGATCACGGCGGCGGTCGCCGCGGCGAAGTCCACGGAGACCGTCCGGGCGACCACGTCCGCCTTGAGGCCCACCACGGCCCACATCGCCAAGCCGACGGAGATCACGTTCAGCAGGACCACGATCAGCATCGTCGGGACCTTGGCGCGACGGTCCGTGTTGAGCACCCGGTCCTCGCGCGGTGGGACCACGTCACGCGGTATCACCGGCAGCTGCTTTGCGCCTCTCACCGGCGCGGCGGCCAGCCGGCCCTTCCAGACCAGGACGATCCCGGGCACCACCACGGAAACGCGGTCGCCGCGCCTGAGCAGCCACAACCGACGTTGCCCGGCGAGCTGGAGGCGGACGCCGGCGGGCAGCCTGGTGTTCAGCCAGCGGCCGTCGGGCAACCGCACACCGACGCGGCCGCGCCGTGCGACCAGACCGTCGGGATCCACCAGCACCAGCTCGAACATGGCGGCGGGGCCCGGCTTCGTCCTGATCCCCGAGACGACGGCCGGCACCCAGCTGAGCAGGATCCGGCAGCCGAGGAAGGCGACGAAGATCGACGCAGGTGCGTTGGCGCCGGCGAACAGCAGGGCAAGGCCGGCCGCCGTGATCACGGACCCGATCGCCACCTGGGTCGCCGCAGTGCGGCGGGCCTTCGCGTAGACGACGCCGAATGGCGGTAGTGCAGCAGCCGGCACCCCCGGTTGCGGTTCCCAGACGGGGATTGTGGTCGTTTTGTCGGTCATGTTCTCCCCAGGTGGCGGTATGGATCACCGGCTATTCGCCACTCGTGCGGGGTGCGTTACGGATCGGGTCTTCCTTTCTTGGCCAGACTCAGGTTAGGCTCACCTAAGTAGGAGGTGACCCGTGACCGAGGCCCCGACATCCGTCCGACGCCCGCCCGCGCCGAACCCCGCCGAGCGGGCCAAGACGATCGCGACGCGCAACGGACCGGCGACGATCATGCCGACCGTCGAGCGCGCCGATTGCGAGGCCGAGCGCGTGGTGCCCGTGCTGCACCACGTGCACCACAGCGGCAGCGTCAGCATCCTTCTGCCCGACGAGCACCCGATGGTGCGCACGTCGCGGCAGAATCAGCGCGGCGAGCTCGCCGTCATGGTCGAGCTCGCCGACCACGCCCCGGTGGAGCTGCGGGAACCCATCCGCGGCCTGCTGTGGATAACCGGGTGGCTCCGGCCGCTCTCGGCGGTCTCGGCGCGCGCCCGCGCCGTGTCGATCGCCGAGCAGCGGCCGGACGAGCGGCTCCTGGACGTCGGCCACGGCCTGACGCTCCTGCGCCTCACCCCCGCGTCCCTGGTCCTGGCCGACGCGGAGGGCACCCACTCGCTGCGTCCGCACATGTTCAGCGCGGCACCGCCGGACCCGTTCCACAGCTACGAGGCCGAGTGGCTGCGGCACCTGGAGAGTGACCATTCCGACGTCGTCGAGCAGCTCGCGCAGCACCTGCCGCCGGGCCTGCAGCACGGGCGCATCCGCCCGCTCGGCCTCGACCGCTACGGCCTGCGCCTGCGCGTCGAATCCGACACCGGCGACCACGACGTGCGGCTGGCGTTCTCCCAGTCGATCGACAGCCCGCCCAAGCTGGCCGCCGAGCTTCGCCGGCTGGTCGGCTGCCCGTTCCTTCGCCGGCAGCACCGGTCCGACTGACGTGCTTTCCCGGCTGGGGATGATTCGTCGGCCATCCACAGGCGGGGGCATGTCGAGTGATCCACCTGTGGACAACTCGCGGTCATCCCCATGGGGACAGCCCGGCACCTGTCCCCATGGGGATGAGTTGTCCCTGGGGACAACGCGGGCACCTTTGCTAGGTCCGACCTAGCTGGCCATTCACAGCATGCCGAGCTGACCGGCTAAAGGTGGTCGGACCCAATCAGCCGCGCATTGAGCGCCGCCCGGCACAGACAGGCCCGACCGAAGTCCGCGCCAGGTCCGAGCCGGCCCAAGCCGGCCCAAGCCAGGTCCGAGCCGGTCCGAGTCAGGTACGACCGAGACGCCGGGACCGGGGGTGTGACCCGCCGAACCTCGTTGGGTTCAACCCAACTGCACGGCGAAGCACACTCAGTGCAGGCCACCGCTAGGAAGTTAGGTCCGACCCAACAAACCGTTGCCCAGGCTCAGCGCCGCCCGGGCCTGAGTCGTTAGGCCAAACCTAACGACTCAGGCCCGGGCACGGCGTCGAGCGCTCGAAGTTGGGTCGCGCCCACCGAACCATCCACAGCCCCCACAGATCCCAGCCGTCGAGCGCTCTGAGCCGGCCCCGTACACGACAAAGGCCGGCCCCACCTCAGTGGAGCCGGCCCGTTCGCCAGAGGGGCAGACGCTCAGTCGTCCGCCAGTTCCGGCGGGAAGCCGCCCGTGGCGATGGGGCCCCAGCGGTCGATGGTGATGCGGATGAGGCTCTTGCCCTGCTTGCGCATGGCTTCGCGGTACTCGTCCCAGTCGGGGTGTTCGCCGGAGATGCTACGGAAGTAGTCGACGAGCGGCTCGACGGAGTCGGGCAGGTCGATGACCTCGGCGGTGCCGTCGACCTGGACCCAGGGGCCGTTCCACTCGTCGGACAGGACGCAAACCGAAACCGCGGAAGAGCGCCGCAGGTTGGCGACCTTCGCCCGCTTCGGGTAGGTCGCGATCACGATCCGGCCCTCCGCGTCGACGCCGCACGTGTTGGGCGAAAGCTGGGGCCGCCCGTCGGCGCGGGTGGTGACCAGGATCGCGTGGTGGCGGGGCTTGAGGAACTCGACCAGCGCGTCGCGGTCGACCTTCGTGTTGGTGGCGATAGTCCGAGGCATACCCCGAAGGTAGCGTGCGCTCATGAGCACGACAGAGCGATCGGGCATCAGGTCCTGGCTGCTGCCCCTTCCGCCCGATTCGCCCGCCCCGATCGTGGACGAGAAGGAGCGCCGGGCCGTCAAGTTCGAGCTGGTGCTCGTCTTCGGCATCACGCTCGGCCTCTCCGGCGCGCGCAGCCTGCTGTCCCTTGTGGACTCGCTCTTGCGTCCGGTCCCGCTGGCGCAGCAACAGGTGCAGCTCAACGTCCCGCAGGCCGCCGCCAGCCTGCTCGACCTGCTGCAGCAGCTGCTCAACGCCCTGCAGCTCGTCAGCTGGGGCGGGCTCGGCCTGTACCTGCTGTGGCGCGCCGGCCTCAAGATCCGTGACATCGGCCTCGACCGCCGTTCCCCCGGGTCCGACGCACTGATCACCGTGGGCCTCGCCGCCGTGATCGGGATTCCGGGGCTGGGCCTGTACTTCCTCTCCTACCACCTCGGCTTCAGCCTCGCGGTGCAACCGTCCACATTGGGCGACACGTGGTGGCGGCCGATCGCGCTCACGCTCTCGGCGTTCGGCAACGCGTTCGCCGAAGAAGTGCTCGTGATCGGTTACCTGCTCACGCGGCTGCGCCAGCTCGGCGTGCGCGAGAACAATTCGCTCGTGGGCGCCGCGGCGCTGCGCGGCTCGTACCACCTGTACCAGGGGTTCGGCGGGTTCGTCGGCAACTTCGTGATGGGCCTGGTGTTCGGCCGCGTCTGGCAGCGCACCAACCGGCTGTGGCCGCTGGTCGCCGCGCACACCCTTTTCGACGTGGTGTCTTTCGTCGGTTATTCACTCCTGAAAGGCCATCTTTCCTGGCTCCCCTGACGCGCGCTCATTAGGCTCGACCTCGTGAACGACGTGACGGCACCGCCCAGGGTGGACAGCGAAGTCGGACCCCTTCGTGCAGTTCTCCTGCACCGGCCGGGAAACGAGCTCAAAAGGCTGACGCCCCGCAACAACGACCAGCTCCTCTTCGACTCCATCCCGTGGGTGGATCGGGCCCAGCAAGAGCACGACGCGTTCGCGGAAGTCCTCCGCGGCCGCGGCGTCGAAGTGCTCCTGTTGGCGGACACCTTGCGCACGGCGCTGGTGGACCCGCGCGCGCACACGGCGGGCGTCCACGCGGCTGTGGATGAACTGCGCCTCGGCGCCGACCTCGCCGATTCGCTGCGTTCGCACTTGAGCGGCGTCGACGCGAACACGCTCGCCGAGGTCCTCATGGCCGGCATGACGTTCGAAGAGCTGCCGACGTCGGAGGGCTCCTCGCTGGTGCGGATGATGCGCGACCCGCACGAGTTCGCCGTCGACCCGCTGCCGAATCTGCTGTTCACGCGCGACTCGTCGGCGTGGATCGGCGACCGCGTGGCGATCTCGTCGCTGACCATGCCCGCGCGCCGGCGCGAAACGGCTGTGCTCGACCTCGTCTACGCGTACCACCCGCGCTTCCGCCACGCGGCTCGCGCGTACGGCGCGCACTCCGCGCCGATCGAGGGCGGCGACGTGATGCTGCTGGCCCCGGGCGTGCTGGCCATCGGCGTCGGCGAGCGCACCACGCCGGCGGGCGCGGAGTCGCTCGCGCGCTCGGTGTTCGCCGACGGCCTCGCGCACACAGTGCTCGCCGTGCCCATCGAGCAGTCCCGCGCGACGATGCACCTGGACACGGTGTGCACGATGGTCGCGGCCGACGCCGTCGTGATGTACCCGCTCGCGCGCGATTCGCTGACCGCGTTCACCGTGCGTCCCACCGGCGACGGCGGGGTGAAAGTCGCGGGCCCGGCACCGTTCTTGAGCGCCGCCGCCGAGGCGATGGGCATCGACCGCCTGCGCGTGATCGACACGGGACTCGATCCGGTGACCGCCGAACGCGAGCAATGGGACGACGGCAACAACACCCTCGCGCTGGCCCCCGGAGTCGTCGTCGGGTACGAACGCAACTTCGAGACCAACGAACGCCTGGCCGACGCCGGGATCGAGGTCCTGGCCATCGCCGGATCCGAGCTGGGCTCAGGTCGCGGCGGCCCGCGCTGCATGTCGTGCCCGATCGTCCGGGACACGATATAAAGCGAAGTTAGCCTTCCCTAAATGGTGGAATTAATTAAGGGAAGGCTAACCAAAATAAGGGAGGATTTCTTTAGGAATGGTAACCCTAATAGGGTGGAGATCACCAGCTAAAAGTGGAAATTAATCGAGAGTTGTCGTACCGTCATTGGCATGGCCCTCACGAAGAAAGAACCGCGCTCGAAGTTCTACGAACTGCTGCAGGCGCAGATCCACAACGAGTTCCACGCGTCCCAGCAGTACATCGCGCTGGCGGTCTGGTTCGACAACGAGGACCTGCCGCAGCTCGCGAAGCACTTCTACAAGCAGTCGGTGGAAGAGCGGAACCACGCGATGGCGCTCGTGCAGTACATGCTCGACCGCGACCACCACGTGGAGGTGCCGGGCGTGAAGGACGTCCGCAACGAGTTCTCCGCCCCGCTGGAGCTCCTCGAGCTCGCGCTGGAGCAGGAGAAGGAGGTCGCCGCCGACGTCTCCGCGCTGGCGAAGGCCGCGCGCGCCGAAGAGGACTACATCAGCGAGCAGTTCACGCAGTGGTTCCTCAAGGAGCAGGTCGAGGAGATCTCCCAGATGTCCACGCTGGTCACCGTCGCGCGCCGCGCAGGTGACAACGTGTACGAGATCGAGAAGTTCCTCCACCGCGAGTCCGTCGGCACGTCCCCCTCCGACGCCGCCATGCCCCCCGTCGCGGGCGGCGCCCTGTAAGGCTGCCGGCTCAACCGGCCCAGCCAACGGGCGCCTTGTCACGATCAGACGAGCCATCGCGGAGCCCGGGTTGTCCCCACGTGGACAACCCGGGCTTCGTCGTTTGTAGGGTTCGCGGCCGCGCGGCGCCGGCTCGTGCCGCTCGCAGTCAGCCCGCGCGGTTGATTCGCTAGGTCCGGCCCACTCAATCATCCACAACGCCAGCCCCAACCAGCACCAGTAGCGCTGCCCGCAGCCAAGCTGAAGCTCGCTAGGTCCGACCTGCTCGGCCACCCACAACACCAGACCCACGCCAGCGCAAGCGCTGTGCACAGCCGAGCTGCAGATCGTTGGGCCCGCCCCATCCAGCTATCCACAAGCCCAGGCCCATGCCAACACCAGCAGCGCTGCCCGCGGTCAAGCTGACCCTCGCTAGGTCCGACCCACTCAAGCATCCACAGCGGCAGACCCATATCAACGCAAGTAGCACTTCCGCGGCCGACCTGCAGGTCGTTGGGCCCGACCCAGCCAGTTATCCACAACGCTGGGCCCATGCCAGCACCAGTAGTCCCGTGCACAGCCTCGCTGGAGCTTATTGGGTCCGACCTACCCGACTGCCCACAGCGCCTCCCACGCGACAGCCGCCGCGCAAACTCCACGGCGCCGCGCCCAGGACGCATTAGGTTGGCCCCAGCCAACTCCATCCACAACGTCCGAGCCCAAAGAGCCCGCGCCAGAGGTACGTGCGAGCGACTGGTGGTTAGTTGGGTCAGGCATAGCCAGTCATCAACAACAGCCCGAGCCGCAGCATCTCTTCGAGTCGCGAGCTAAGGGTCGGTAGGTCCGATCCAACGTCCACAGGTGCGGCGGTCCATCGCGAACTCACTGGGTTCGACCTACCCAGGCCGCCCACAAACGCGGCTCGCCAGCAGCTCACTAGGTCGAGCCCACCCAGTCGGGTCCGCTCATCCACAAGGCCCCGAACAGAGAGGAACCCGGGCTCTCCCCCTGTGGATAGCCCGGGTTCCTCGGTCGGCGCCGGGCTCAGCCGGCGCAGGTTTGGTTGGCGGAGCGGACGTCGAGGCTCGAGACGGAGCCGTCGTCGGCGAGGGTGAAGTGGTAGGCGCCCTCGTCGCCGGTCGGTGCTACCAACTCGTCGGAAGCCTGGGATGTTCCCGGGTACGCGGCGGTCACGTCTTCCTTCGCCGAGCCCTCGCCGACGCCCTCCGGCGTGTGGGCGGCGCCGTCCGGCTTCACGACCACCACGCCGGCGTCCGGCGAAACCACGGCTGTCGCGGCGGGGACGCCTTCGCCGGCGACGTCGTAGTACGTGCAGCCGGCCGATTCCTTGACCGCCGTCAACGTCAGACCCGACGAGGCGAGCTGCTCCTCGGTCATCCCGAGCTTCAAGGCTCCGAGACCGTCCGCCGTCAGCAACGGTCCCTTCGTCACCTTCGTCGGTGCGTCACCTCGCGTCGACGCCGGCGGTGAATGCCGCTTCGGCGGAGCGGTCGACACGTGCGACGGCGCGGCAGGCGGGGCCACGGGCGGATCTTCAGCCGGCGGCGAGGCCGAGGCCACCGGCGCGACCGGCGGCGGAGCGGACACGTTCGGCACTGTCAGTCGCGAAGCCGTCAGGTCGGCCGCGCCCGTCGTGGCCTGAAACTTGAACACCACGAGCCCGCCCGACACCAGCGCGAGCGCGCACACCGCTCCGGACGCCGACATCAGCACCTTGCGCCGCTGCCGACGTCGTCGCGCGCCGGCCATGATCGCCGGCGCCGCGTCGGCCGGAGGTGCGACGCCGAGCCGGTCGTCGGAAAAGAGCGCGCGCAGCCGTTGTTCGAGCTCGTCCTCGGAGACGTTCAACCCGCTTCGCTCCCTTCTCCGTGCTTCAGCTTCGTCCGCAACGAAGCGATGGCCTTGCTGGCCTGGCTCTTCACCGTCCCCTGGCTGACGCCGAGCGCTTCCGCGATCTCGGCCTCGGACAGTCCTTCGTAGTAACGCAGCACCACCACCGCACGTTGCCTCGGCGGCAGATTTCGCAGCGCCTGCCACAGCGGCTCGTGCTCGAACGGGTCGTCCGGCGCGCACGGGCTCGTGTCCGGCAGGTCCGCGACGAGGTTCTCCCGACGCGTGCGTCTCCAGCGGCTGACGTGCGCGTTGGCCATCGAGCGCCGGACGTACGCGAGCGGGTCGCCTGTCTTCTGCTGAACGTAGGACCAGCGCGAACCGATCTTCTCGAGCACGGTCTGCACCAGGTCCGCGGCGTCGTGCGGGTTGCCGGTGAGCGCGTGGCCGTAGCGCAGCAAGCCGGGCAGGCTGGCCTCGACGAAGTCACCGAACTCGGCGAACACCCTGGGCTCGGCCGCCGCCCGCGCGCCCGCGACCCACGTCGGTTCTCCCCCCGAGATGACCGGTGCCGCTGCCGTCACCAAATCGCCCCCTCCCCGGATGAGATCGCCGCGCACCGCGTCCTCGTCATCCCCCACACGCATGGCAGCCCCCGCAGGTTGTCCAGCTCTCGCGACTACTTTCCGTGAACGTTCACGCGATTTCAGCGCACGGAGAGCGACTCGGGCAGCTTCAACGAGCCGTCCGCGCCTGATGGGAAATCGTGTACCGCGACCACAGCGTTTCGCGGGATCGGGCCGTAGATGTGCGGAAAGAGGATCCCGTCTGGGTGCGGCGGGGCGCCCGCCTCCCAGACCACGCGCGCGTCGACCCGCGTGGGGTCGATCTCGAGCAGCAGGAGGTCGGTGCGGCCGCGGTAGATCGCGTTCGCGGGCAGGCTGACGGTGCCGGGGTCGGAGCAGTGGATGAACCCGATTTCGGCGAGCGAAGGCGCGGTGTATCCGCCGGCCTCGGGCACGGCGGCCCACTCGTCGCGGGAACAGATGTGCAGGATCACCCCGACGATCGTGCCACCGCAGGGGCGTGTCGAGGTATGGGTTTACCCGGTGAGCGGGTGTGACTTCGGCGCTGCGATCAACGCTGTGGAAGTTCGGCGTCGAACTTCCACAGCGTCCGGTCGAATCAGCGAATCGTGAGCTGGCGGCCGATGAGGCCGTCGCGTGCACGGCGCTCGGTGGCGTTGAGCGGCTCGGCTTCGAGCGACTTCAGCGCCTCCTCGAGCCGGGCGCCGAGCTGGTCCTTGGGTTCGGCCCATTCCCGCGCGTGCGCCTCGGGGTCGAGGTCCCACACCGGGACGAGCAGGCCGTGGGCGCGGAACGAACCCGCGTACCGCGTGCCCTCGCCGAGGCCCAAGGTGCCCGCCGCGGACAGGCGCGCAAGCGCTTGCAGCAGCAGGTTCTCCGGTTCGGGACGGACCCAGCGCAGGTGCGCCTTCTCGCCGGCGAGCACCCAGTACGCACCGGCGCCGAGGCGTTCGGTGGGCATGATGGCGGCGTTGGCGCGCTCGAGGGACACCGCGACGTCGCCGCTCGCGTCCGCGTCCTCGGGCAGCCACCAGCCGAAGTCGCTGTGGAGCGTGAGCTCGAGCTCGGCGGCGGGCGCGAGCAGGTCCTGCAGGCGGTTGTGCTCGTCCGGGTCGGTCGGGGTCGTCGTGTCGGGGACGGACAGCACGTCACCCGGCTTCGCGTCGAGCACCCAGCGCAGCGACCGGCCGAGGTCGCGGCTGATGTCCGACGACCGCGTCTGCACCTGCAGCCCGAGGTAGCGCTGCCCGTCGGACCGGACGAACGCCGCGGCCGCCATGGGCAGCACGGTGCCGAGGGTGACGTCGCCGCCTTCGGCGAGCGTGAGCTTCGCCGTGGCCGACGGCACGAACTCGCGCAACGCGATCAGCTCCGGCTCCGCGGCCAGACCCTCGAAGGGCTGCCCGACGAAAACGTCGCGCACCTTCGGTTTGCGGTCCGGCTTGGGACCCTTCTTCCGCGCGCCTTTACCCACTTCAGCCTCCTCAAAGCTCGACGCCAGACGCTATCGAAGCGGGGGCCGTGAGGGGCGCCCGGGTTACTGATCCGGCCAAAAGCAGGCGGACCCCCACGAGGCACGTAACTGTTGTTACGAAGCCATTCGGCCGTGGCTGTGGTCGGATTGGTAACGATCGGCGCAGTAGAGTCGGCTCGTGTTCGACGCTTCCGATCCCGCCTTCCTCGCCGACCCGTACCCCGCGTTCGCCGCGCTGCGCGCCGAGGGCGAGGTGCACCACCACGATGGGCTCGACCTGGCGATCACCGTTTCCCACGCCGCTTCGGCCGCCGTGTTGCGCCACCGCGGGCTGGGCCGGATCTGGACGGACGCGCAGCCGCTGGAGCGGTTCGCGTCGTTCAACCTGCTGCATCGCAACTCCTTGCTGGAGAACGAACCGCCGGCCCACACGCGGCTGCGGCGCGTGATCGCGGGCGAGTTCGGGCGCGGCCACGTGCAGCGGCTGCGGCCGATGGTCGCGCGGCTCGCTTCGTCCATGGTGGACACACTGGCGGGCAAGATCGAGGCCGACGGTAGCGCTGACCTGCTGGAACACCTCGCGCAGCCGTTGCCGGTGGCCGTGATCGCGGAGCTGCTCGGCATCCCCGTCGAGGACGGGCCGCGGCTGGTGGCGTGGAGCAACGCGATCGTGAAGATGTACGAGTTCGGCCTGCCCGAAGCCGGCCGCGACGCCGCCGAGCAGGCCGCGGCCGACTTCGTCGCGTACCTGCGCTCGGTGGTCAGCGGGACGCCGGGCGGGATCGTCGCCGACCTCGTGGCCAGTGAGCTCACGCCGGACGAGGTCGTGGCCACGGCCGTGCTCCTGCTGATGGCGGGCCACGAGGCGACGGTGAACGTGATCGGCAACGGGGTGCTCGCTCTGCTGACCCACCGGTCCGAGTGGGAACGACTTGGGTCGGACCCAAGTTTGCTCGACTCGGCCGTGGAAGAACTGATCCGGTTCGACGCGCCGCTGCAGCTGTTCGAGCGCACGGCGACGGAGGATGTGGACATCGCCGGGTACCGGGTGGCGCGCGGCACGAAGATCGGCGCGCTCCTGGGGGCGGCGGCGCGGGATCCTCGGGTGTTCGATTCGCCGGATGTGCTGGACATCGGCCGCTCGCCGAACGCGCATCTCGGTTTCGGGATGGGGATCCACTACTGCGTGGGCGCGCCGCTCGCGCGGGTGGAGATCGCGGCGGCGCTGTCAGCACTGTCCACCCGACTGCCGGGGCTGCGTCTGGCGGCCGAGCCGGAGCGGCGGCCGGAGTTCGTGATCAGGGGATTGAGGACGTTGCCGGTGACGGTTTGATCGGATCTTGACGGGCCGGGCGCCGGTTGTGCTGGTTTGACTCGTGCTGGTCGGGCGAGTCTGGCTGGCCGGGCGGCTCTGGCTGGTCGGGCGGCTCTGGCTGGTCGGGCGGTCAGGGTGATTCGGCGAGTCGGGTGCGGCTGACCAGATGCTCTGGCCGGGCCAAGGTGGTCTGATTTGCCCGGCCGGATCGGTCAGCTAGGCCGGCCGAGCGCGTGGACTGATCGGCCGGATCGGTCGGTCGAGCCAGGCAGGTTGGTCGGTCAGGTCGGCCAGCCGGCTGGTCGGGGTCAGGTGGGCTGGTCGGCCGGGTGCGGCTGACCAGATGCTCTGGCCGGGCCAAGATGGTCTGATTCGCCCGGCCGGATCGGTCAGCTGGGCCGGCCGGGTGCGTGGACTGGTCGGCCAGTCGGCTGGTCGGGGTCAGGTGGGGCTGGTCGGCCGGGTCAGCGGAGGCCGGCGAAGAGGTCGTCTTCGTGGGTGTCCGGGGTGCTGCCGACGAGGTGGTACTCCTCCCAGGGCCAGGCGGCGCGTTCGACGTCGCGGGAGTGGTGGAAGAACGGGTGGGCCGGGTCGGCCTGGGTGGCGTGGGCTTTGAGGGCGCGGTCGCGGGTGTCGAAGTACTGCTCGCAGCGGATTCTGGTGGTGGCGCGGAGGCGGTCGGGCGGGAGCTCGTCGAGGACCGGGCCCATTTGTGACTCGAGGCCGGCGGCGAGGGTGGCGTCGTGCATGGCCTGGAACCACGCGCGGCTGAGGGTGGCTTGGTAGTAGAGCTTGCGTGGGGTGCCGTCGTCGGTGGCGGCGAAGGCGGCTCGGGTGGCTTCGTGGGTGCGGATGTGGTCGGGGTGTGGATAACCGCCGGTCTCGTCGTAGGTGATCACGACCTGTGGACGGAATTCGCGGAGCAGGTCTTCGAGAGGCTTGGCGGCGTCCTCAATGGACAGTTTCGCGAAGCAGCCTTCGGGTAGCGGCTGGTCGAGGCCTGAGTCGGCGTGGCCCAGGAACTGTTGACGCACACCGAGAATCTCCGCAGCGGCGGCCATTTCGCGGCGACGGACGGCGGGTAGGTCCCTGTGGATGGCCGGGGTGTCCAGCGCTGGGTTGAGCACATCGCCGCGCTCGCCGCCGGTGCAGGTGGCCACGAGGACGTCGACGCCTTCCGCGGCGTAGCGGGCGAGGGTGGCTGCGCCCTTGCTGGATTCGTCGTCGGGATGGGCGTGGACGGCGAGCAGGCGCAAGGTCATCGGGTGTCCCTTCGGAGTTGATTAGGTCGGACCTAAGATTAGGTTGGGGAAGTTCACTGGGTCAAGCACAAATTTAGGTTGGACCTAGTATGCTGGCCGGGTGAGCCTCAGGGAGCAGAAGAAACTCGAGACCAGGCAGAACATCTCGCACGCGGCGACGCGGCTGTTCATCGCGCGGGGATTCGAGGGGGTGACGATCGCCGACGTCGCGGAGGCGGCGCGCGTCGCGAAGATGACCGTGACCAATCACTTCGGGCGCAAGGAGGACCTGGTCTTCGACATCCGCAACGACTTCGTCGACTGGCCGGCGAAGCTGGTGCAGCAGGCGCCGTCGAGCACGCCGTTCGCGGCAGTGCGCGACGGGTATTACGCGGCGCTCGACGAGCGGAGTGCGCTGCTGGGGTTCGCGGGGATCGAGTTCGTCGGGATGGTGCGCGGAAGCGTGACGCTGATGGCCGCGCTCGCGCAGATGCACCTCGACCGGGAACAGCAGCTCGCCGCCGTCCTGCCGGAGCCCGAGTCCCCCATCCTCGCGCGCACGACGGCGGCCCACCTGACCTCGGTGCTGCGGCTGCTCTTCGACGAGACCTGGGACCTCACCTACGCCGGCGACAACAACCTGGTCCCCAAACTGCGCGACGCGGCGACGAAGGCGTTCGGACAGCTCGAACCAGCGCTCGGCTGAGGCTCAACGACTGCCGTCGGCCTGACAACAGATGCCGCAGCGAACCTCGCGCGGGGCAGAGGTTCAGGGGCTCAGCGAGCAGCCCCGACCGGACGGGCGTTGTGCAGCTCCGGCTCCGGGGCGCCGTCGATCTTGAGGACGCGGAGGGTGCGCAAGCGGCCGGGGGCGATCGGCATCAGGAGGTCGGAGAAGCGGCGGATGACGAGGGCCGTGGTGATCGCCAGTGCGGCGGCCGTGAGGTCGGTGAGGGCGACGAGGACGACGCTGTCGGCCATCGCCTGGACGCCCGGGCGCAGGCGCCAGATGATCGTGACCGCGAGGAGCACCCAGTTGGCGAGCCAGGTGGCCCACCAGACCAGGACGAGGCGGGAGGGCTTGGGGCGTTCGTCGCGGGGGCGGCGGAGGACTGCGTGTTCCAGTTCGCCCACCACGGACAGCGCCATGGGCAGGTTTGCGATCGGCACGAGCACGCCGACGAGCACCTGCCACACGGGACGTGCGGGCTCGACGCCGGCCTCGTCGGCGGCGGCGTGGCGGGCGACGAGCAGCCACCACACGGCCAGGCCGGCCGGGAGCAGCGAAAGAATGGTGGTCAGCAGGCCGGCGGTGACGACGAACGCGTCGGAGAAGCCGACCACCGACGTGCTCAGCGCGGAGTCGCGGCTCTGCACCAGCAGGGCGTAGCGCCAGATCTCCGAGCCCGCCGCGGCGAGCGCGAGGACCACGAACGTCCACAGGATGGTGTTGAGGCTCTGCGCCAGGACCGGGATGCGGTCGATCGCGCGCACCGCGCCGGACGCGGTGCCGGGCACGGTCGTCGGGCGGCGCCAGACGAGGTTCGGGAAGCCCCAGCGCGGCGGGGTCGGGTAGGACGGCGGGCCGGTGTACGGCGTGGCCGCCACCGCGCGCCGGCGCGTGACCGAGCCGGGCGGGGGCGAGGCGACCCACTTCAGGCGTGGACGTTGCCGCGGCGGCGACGGATGCTCCGGCCCGGTGCGGTGCACCTGGCCCTGCGGGGCCGCGGTGAACGGGCGGGCCGTGGCAGCCAGCGGCGGGTACTGGGGCTGCTGCGCGGGGGCTGAGAATCCCGGGTGGTGGCCGGCCTCGGCCGGGTAGGCGCCGGGGCCGGGCGCCGGGTAGCTGCCAGCCTGCGAGTACCCGCCAGCGTGACTCGAGCCAGCCGGCCCAGCGCCGCTCGCGGAGTGAGGCGCCCTGGCGTACGGATCCGAAGCGCCCGCAGGTGAGCCAGGACCACCAGCCGCCTGAGCACCAAACCCCGGCGCAGAGTGAGGCACCCTGGCGTACGGATCCGAAGCGCCCACACGTGAGTCAGGACCACCAGCCGGCCCACCAAAGCCCGGCACTGCGGCCTGGCCCGAGGCGCCGGGTGAACCAGGACCACCGACCGGCGGCGGGCCAAAACCCTCCCCGGGCTTAGGCACCGCGGCGTACGTATTCGAAGCGCCCGCGGCCGAGCCGGCACCGTCGACCGGCGCGCCGTAACGCGCCCCCGAGGGCGAGTCCGAGACGCCTGCAGGTGAGCCAGGACTACCAGCCGCCTGCGCACCAAAACCCGGCGCAGAGTGAGGCACCCCGGCGTACGGATCCGAAGCGCCCGCAGATGAGTTGGGGCCAGCTGACGCACCAAAGCCCGGCACAGCGGCCTGGCCCGAGGCGCCCGGCGAGCCAGCGCCATCAGCCGACCCACCAAAGCCCTGCCCGGACTGTGGCACCCCCGTCTGCGGGTCTGAGCCGCCGGCCGGAGCGCCGAACCCCGGCACCCAGCCGTCAGGCGAAGACTCGCCCTGCCAAGGCGGGTACTGCGGCCAGCCCGCGCCGCCCTGAGGGCCCGCGGGGTGGGCGGGTCCCGGGGGGACGGGGGGCTGGGCCGGTGGCATCCGTCAGATGACCTCGGGTTCGGCGCCCGCGGTTTCGCTCACCATGGGGCGGCCCTCGCGGGCCCAGGAGCCCATGCCGCCGGCGACGTTGACGGCGTCCCAGCCGCTGGCGTTGAGCCAGGCGGTGGCGCGGGCCGAGCGGCCGCCGCTGCGGCAGATGACGTAGACGGGCTGGTCGTCGGGGAGCTCGGAGAGCTCGTCGACGCGCGCGGGCAGCTCGCCGAGGGGGATGTGGACGGCGCCGGGCGCGTGGCCGGCGGCCCACTCGTCGTCCTCGCGGACGTCCAGCAGGGCGACGCCGTCCGTCGGCAGGTCACGGACCTCGGCGGTCGGCAGTTCAGCGGGGCTCACCACAGTTCCATGCTCCCATGTCCAGGCGTTGTACGCGTGTGAGGAACCAGACGCTAGCCCCCGTACTCGGCGCGCAGCTCCGCGGCCAGGGGATCCAGCTTGCGGTTCGCGAAGCGCACGTACAACGCGGTGATGACGAACGTCGTCAGGAACTGCGCCAAGCCCAGCACCAGACCCACGGTGATGTTGCCCCACAGTCGCGCGCTCATGAATGCGTGCGCGTAGTCCGCGAGGAGCACGTAGAGCAGGTACCAGGCCAGGAACGCCGCCGACATCGGGAACACGAACCCGCGCCGACGCCGGCGCAGCTGCTGGAACTCGGGCGTCGCCTGCACGTGCTCCCAGTCGACGTCCGCTTCGGTGCGTTCCACGGCGCCCCTCCCGACAACGACACCACCACGACCAATACGAAGATCTTGCGCCCCGGAAAGGCTGACGCGACCTCGTCGAATCGGGTGATTGAGGAGCAACCTCGAGTGACCCCGAGTGACCTACTTGCGGTGCCGGCCCCGCCCGGCGCGTGCCTTGTCCTCCGCCTGGCCGAACCGCGCGACGGCCCGGTCCCGCATGAGGCCGAGCGGGTCGGGGGCGTGCAGGCGCAGCATGATGTCGTTGACCAGCTCCGGCCGCCCGTAGCGGGTCAGGCGGCTGACCACGTACGTCGTGATGAACGCCGCCGGCACCGAGATCAGACCCGGCTGGCTCGTGTACCAAGGCGCTTCGAAGCTCGCGTAGCCGGCTGCGATGTCGACGCCCAGCGCGGCCAGCACCAGCCCGCCGCCGACGAGCATGCCCGCCAGCGCGCCCGGCCAGCTGAGCTTGCGCCACCAGATGCCGAGCAGCAGCAGCGGGCTGAACGTCGAGGCCGCCAACGCGAACGTCAGGCCGATCGACAGCGAGATGTCTTCCGTGCGCAGCAGGAACGCCAGGCCGAGGGGACACAGCGCGACGATGGCCGTGCCCACCTTGAAGTCCTTGACGCGCCCCGGAAGCAGGTCCGTGGACACCACGCCGGCCACGCTCACCAGCAGCCCCGACGAGCTCGACAGGAACGCCGCGAACGCGCCCGCCGCCACGATCGCCGCGAGGATCTGGCCCGCCACGCCCGGCACCATCGCCGACGGCAGCATCAGCACGGCCGCGTCGGTGTTGCCCGTGACGAGCAGCTGCGGCACGTACATCCGCGACAGCGCGCCCAGCATCGTCGGGAACAGGTAGAACAGCCCGAGCAGCAGCAGCACGTGGACGGTCGTGCGGCGCGCGGCCTTGCCGTCGGGATTGGTGTAGAAGCGCACCAGCACGTGGGGCAGGCCCATGGTGCCGAGGAACAGCGCGAAGATCAGCGAGTACGTCTGCAGCAGGTCGGTGATCTTGCCGGACGCGGGGTGCAGCCACGCGTCGTTGGACGCCGGCGCGTCGCTGATCACCGGCACCGGCGTGCCCGCGGCGAACTTGAGCGTGGTGCCCTTCTCGACCGTGTGCGGGACCAGCGGCGACCAGCGCGCCACGCCGCGCGCGGGGCCGTCGTCGATGCGGCCGTCGGCGTAGAAGTAGGTCTCGGTCGAGACCTTCACCGTCACGTCGGTCTGCACCGAAACCGTGGTGTCCTGGGTGAACACGGGCGGGGCCGGCGAGCCGAGCGAGCGCACGCCGCCGGGGCCGCCGCCGCTGAAGAACACCATGCACAGCACGAAAGTCGGCACGGAGATCGCGAACAGCTTGAGCCAGTACTGGAAGGCCTGGACCACCGTGATCGCGCGCATGCCGCCGGCGATCACGTTGATCCCCACCAGAATCGTGACCACGACCGCGCCCACCCACGCGGGCACGGGCAGGATCGACGCGAGCGTGAGCCCCGCGCCCTGCAGCTGCGGGACCATGTAGAGGATGCCGATGAACACGACGAACGCCGTCGCGAAGCGGCGCAGCCCCAGTGAACCGAGGCGCATCTCCACGAAGTCCGGCAGCGTGTACGCGCCCGAGCGGCGCAGCGGCGCGGCGACGAAGAGCATCAGCGCGAGGTAGCCGGCGGTGAAACCGATCGGATACCAGGTGGCGTCGGCGCCTTCCTTGAGCACGATGCCCGCGACGCCCAGGAACGACGCCGCCGACAGGTACTCACCCGAGATCGCCGCGGCGTTGCGGCGCGAACGGACCGTTCGCCTGGCGACGAGGAAATCGTGTGTGCTGGTGGCCGAACGCGACGAGCGGTACCCGAGGTAGTACGTCGCGAGGGCGACCAGCACGACGCCGGTCAACGCCCACGGGTTCAGCTGCACGGCTGGAATCCTCGCACGAGCCCGCGGGCCGGTGATGCCCCGCCACCGGGGCTTTCCCGTCCGCGGCGGTCAGTTTTCGATCATGTCCACGAAGTCGCGCTCGTGGCGCTCGGCGAGCCGGTTGTACCAAAGGCCCACCGCGAACAGGAACGGGAACGGCAGCAGCCCGAGCACGAGCCACGGGATCGGGATGCCGATCACCGTGAACCGCGCGACGGCGGGCAGCAGGTAGAACAGCACCGGCATCGCGCCGAGCACCAGCAGCACCAGCAACGCGAGCAGCACGGCCGTACGCAGCTGCACCTTCACCAGGTCGCGGACCAGCAGCTTTCCCCAGCTGGTCTGCTCCTCCAGCTCCACGCGCGCCCGCATCCGGCCCGCCGACTGGCGCGGGTCGGCCAGCACCACGCGCTGGCGCTTCGGCTTCTCGTGCGCGGGCTCGGCCGGGCGCAGCGGCTCGGGCGCCGGTGGCACCGGCTCCACGACCGCGCTGTCCTCGGGCACGCGACCCAGCGTGGGGTCCGGTTCGCGGACCCCGTTGGCCAGGCGGTGGTACGGGTCGTCGGGCGCGGACACGGGCTCAGCCGCCGCGGCCGGAGCCGACGAGCCGGTCCTTCAGCGCTCGCGTGTGCCGTCGGCTGACCGGCAGCACCTTCTCCTCGTTGCCGATCACGACCTGGTAGCCGCCCTGGCCCATCCGCAGCTCCGTGATCAGCGGCAACGCGACCAGGAACGACCGGTGGATGCGCACGAACCCGGCCTTCTCCCAGCGTTCCTCGAGCTGGGCCAGCGGGATGCGCACCAGGTGGCTGCCTTCGGTGGTGAACAGCCGGGCGTAGTCGCCCTGGGCCTCCACCCACCGCACCGACGAACGCGGGATGAGCTTGGTGGTGCCGGCGAGCTCGACGGGGATGACCTCGTCGTCGTTCTTCACCGGCTCCCCCGCGCGCTGCCCGGGCGGCGGCGACGCGGCCGCGGCCAGCTTCTCGCGCACGCGCGAGACGGACCGGTCGAGGCGGTCCTGCTGGAACGGCTTGAGCACGTAGTCGACGGCACCGAGGTCGAACGCGTTCACGGCTTCCTCGGCGTGGCCCGTGACGAACACCAGGATCGGCGACGGGTTCATCGCCGCGATCACGCGCGACATCTCCATGCCGGACAGGCCGGGCATGTCGATGTCGGCGAACACGGCGTCGACCGTCGGCAGGCCCTGTGCGCGCCGGGCGACGAGCTCGGGGTCGTCGTGGGAGAACAACCGCAGCGCGTCGGAGGCGTCCGACGCCTTGAAGACGCGGTGGATGTGCGGGTTGTTCCTCAGGCCGTGGGTCAGTTCGTCAAGCCCGTTGAGCTCGTCGTCCACCGCCAGGACGATGAGCTTCCGGGTGTCTTCATGAGCACTCACAGTGAGTCGCATCCTGCCCATTGCCGAGTGCAATGTCCAGCCCCGTCCGGCTCATCCGCCCGTCGGGGAAAGGCGACGCCCCCTTTGCCCCATTCCTGGTCACGGGCGCGGCACAGTGCCGTGCGACGGGTGCGGCCAACCGGGCTAGTACTGGACGCGCACGGGTGTCCGGAGGTCACAAACCGAAGCGGGCCCACGCCGCCTTGGTGGTCACAGCGTCGAGCACCGCGCTCGCCGCCGCGGGCGCACCGATGCCGAGGCGCGCGAGCAATGGCTTCTTCGGCTCGGCGACGGAGATCTCCGCCTCCGGGTACCGCTCGGTGACGATCTGGCGCAGCGAGCCGAGGCCGTCGATCAAGCCGAGGTCGAGCGCCTTCTGCCCGAGCCAGACGTCACCGGTGAACAGATCCTCGGTGTCGGTGAGCCGGCTACCGCGGCGCTCCTTGACCCAGTCGACGAACAGCTCGTGGAGCTGCGTGTGCATCTTCTTCAGCCACTCGACGTCCTCGGGCTTCTCCGGGCTGAACGGGTCGAGCCGCGACTTGTTCGCGCCCGCCGTGTGCAGCCGGCGCTCGATACCGAAGCGCTCCAGCAGGCCCGTGAACCCGAAGCCGCCGCTGATCACGCCGATGGAACCGACCATCGACGTGCGGTGGGCGAAGATCTCGTCGGCGGCGCACGCGAGCCAGTAGCCGCCGGACGCCGCGACGTCCTCGGCGAAGGCCAGCACAGGCACCTTCTTCTCGTCGGCCAGCTGGCGGATGCGCTCCGCGACCAGGCCCGACTGCGTCGGCGCGCCGCCCGGCGAGTTGATCAGCAGCGCCACCGCCTTGAGCCGGTCGTGGCCGAATGCCCTGGTCAGCGCCGACTCGACGGTCGCCAGGTTGATCGAGCCACGCGCCAGCGGCGAAGGCGAAGGCGTGATCACGCCGTGCAGCTTCACCACCGCGACCACGTCCTTGCGCTCGACACGGTCGCCGAGCACGGGCAGGCGGGACGTCAGCTTCTCGGTAACGCTCATGCCGCCAGGCTAGCCATGTCAGAGGGCAGGCAGCATTCCCGAACGCGATCCGTTCACACCGTTGTGCTCGACCTCGTCGTCCTCGGGCCCGCCCTGGGCCGGCACGTCGGCCGAGTAGTCGGGCATGTTCGGGCGCACGCCGAGCTTGAACTTCGGCACGCGCAGCGTCACCTTCATGCCGGCGCCGGGCGCGGTGTCGACGGTGAGCGCGTAGTCCTCGCCGAACACCTGGCGCATGCGCTGGTTGATGTTGCCGAGGCCGACGTGGGCGCCGGTGCGGTGCGCGTTCTTCAGGTCGGTGAGCGCGCGCGGGTCCATGCCGATGCCGTCGTCCTCGACGCTGATCAGGGCCTCGGTGCCGTAGTCCTGCGCGATCACGGTGACGCAGCCGCCGCTGGGCTTGCTGGCCAGGCCGTGTTTCACCGCGTTCTCCACCAGCGGCTGGATGATCAGGAACGGCACGACCACGCTCAGCACCTCGGGCGCGATCTTCATGCGCACCTCGAGGCGGCCGCCGAAGCGCGCGTTCTCGATCGTGAGGTAGCGGTCGATGTTGCGCAGCTCCTCGGCCAGCGTGGTGTACATGCCGGAGGTGCGGAACGAGTAGCGCGTGAAGTCCGCGAAGTCCTGAAGCAGCTCGCGCGCCTCTTCGGGATCCGTGCGGATGAGCGCAGAGATCGTGTTCAGCGCGTTGTAGACGAAGTGCGGCGAGATCTGCGCGCGCAGGGCCTTGATCTCGGCCTGCTGCAGCTGGTTGCGCGACTCTTCCAGCCGGGCCAGCTCGAACTGCGTGCAGACGAACTGCGCCACGGCCTCCGCCATCTGCACGAGCTTGCCGCGCGTGCGCCCGACGACGATCAGCGTCGCCTCCGCCGTGCCCTCGACCAGGATCGGCACGATGGCGGCGGTCTTCATCTTGCAGGTACCGCGGTGGTTGCACGGCATCCGGTTGTGGTCGGCGACAGCGCGGCGGTGCTTGCGCAGCGCGGTCCCGATGTCGTCGACGAGGTCGAGGTAGTGGTCGGTGGCCTCGCCGGCCCAGGACAGGAGCGTGCCCTCACTGTCGGTGATCCCCACGGCGAGGCAGTCGAGCACTTCGAGCAGCTCGGCTGTCATGCGGTTGGCGGCCTCTTCGTCGAGCCCTGCCCGCAGGTTCGGCGTGGCCTTCGACATCCGGTGCACGGCCTGCAGCACGGCGTCCTGGATCACGCCCTTGGGCCGGCGCACCTTGAAGAGCAGCACGAGCACGATGACCGCGAGCACACCGGCCAGCGCCCACGGAACGACCTGCGCGAGGGGGAAGGCGGACACGACGTCCATGCTCTGCGCTCGACCGACCGGGTGCAAGGCTTGCTCCCCACTTTCTGTCCAGTTGTGACGACCGAGGGTGGCTGAACCCTACCGAGCGGCGGGCCAGGGCCGCACGGTCACTCCCTGCGACGGCCATCGGGCCGGCTTTCGTCCGTTTGGCCCAGCGCTCCCACGGCGCGAACGGACCCGTCGTGCGGACGGTTCGCGGAGCCCGGGCCCGGCGTTACTTGAGCAGGCGCGACATCCGGCGGTCGGCCAGGGGTTTGCCGCCCGTCTGGCAGGTGGGGCAGTACTGGAACGACTTGTCGGCGAAGGAGATCTCGCGGATGGTGTCGCCGCAGACCGGGCAGGGCAGGCCGGTGCGGGCGTGCACGCGCAGGCCCGAGCGCTTCTCGCCCTTGAGCATCACGGCTTTCTGGCCGACGGAGCGCTGCACGGCGTCGCTCTCGATGTCGTGGATGGCGGCGGCCAGCGTCTCCAGCGCGCCCTCGTCGAGCTTGCCGACGGTGGCGTACGGGGAGAGCTTGGCCTTGTGCATGATCTCGTCGGAGTAGGCGTTGCCGATGCCGGCGATGAGCGACTGGTCGGTGAGCGCCCACTTCAGCCGCGTGCCCTTGCCGGCGAACAGCTCGCGCAGCTGCGACGCGTCGAGCGACAACGCGTCGGGTCCCAGGCGCGCGACGCTCGGGATCTCGTTCGGGTCGTGGACGATCCAGACGGCGAGGCCCTTCTTCGTGCCGGCCTCGGTCAGGTCGAAGCCGGGGCCGGCCGCCGCGTTGAGGTGCACGCGCAGCGAGATCGGGCCCTTGCCGGGCTTCAACGGGGTGGGCGAAAGCTGGTCGGACCAGCGCAGCCAGCCGGCGCGCGCGAGGTGAACGACGAGGTGCAGGTCGCCGAGGACCACGTCGAGATGCTTGCCGTGGCGCGTGGCGCCGGTGATTTCGCGGCCGTGCAGCTCGGTGTAGGGCGGCACGGCCGTCTTCAGGACGCTGAGCGAGGCGACGTCGATCCGGAACACCGTGGAGCCCACGGCATGTTCGCGCAGGTGGTGGGCCAGTGCTTCGACCTCGGGCAGCTCGGGCATGCCACCAGTCTTGCTCGTGATGCCCGAATCGGCCAGGTGCCGTTGTCCGGCAGCCCTGTTCGACAGCCCTATTCGACTGGGTGCAGAGGTCCGTCGAAATCAGGCAGCGAGTGCTTCTGGATCGTCTTCGTGATCCGCTTGACCTCGCCCGACACCGTGAACATGCCCCGGATCGTGCCGACCCAGCGCTCCGACGGACGGTCGCCCGTGACGTCGCCCTCGGTCTCGGCGACGACCGTCCACGGCCGGCGCAGGATCCAGCGCAACGGGAAGAACAGCAGCACCAGCAGGATCGCGAGGAACACCCACGCCGGCACGCGCACCTGGTCCGGTGTCCAGATCACGAGCACCACGGCCAGGAATGCCGTGACCAGGAGCATGGCGATGCCCGGCGTGTAGCTGCCGGCCACGTCGTGTTCGAAATCGTCCGCGGTGGCGGGCGCACGCCACTCCATCTGGGCTCGGACCACCCAGTCGCGGCCGTCTTCGCCGCGCACCAGCCGGTTCATCCTGTTGCCTCCCGGGCGACGCTCGAGTCGCTCAACGCTACCGTGACGGCGCCCGTCAGCGCGAGGTGGTCACGGAGCGTGGCGCGAGGTTTGCCCGGTTTTCGCTGCTCAGGGAGCCGACGGTGAATCGGGTTCGGCCGAACCGGTGACATCCGAGGGGGTCACGTCTCCCGAGTCCTGGGACGTCGTGTCCGTCTCGGACCGGGTCTCGGACTGCGTGGATTTGGTCGGAGCGGACTTCGAGGATGATCCGGGCTTCTCCGGGACGGTGTCGCCCGGCGTCGGCGTGGTCGTGACCGTCGGCGGGAGGTAGGTCTCCGGCGGGGGCACGTACGTGAACGACGGCGGCGGCACGAACGACGGCGGGTACGAGGTCCGCGTGGTGCTGTAGGGGCCGTCGATCGTCGGGTCGTCGCACGGGTCGCCCGACGTCAGGTCCGGCTCGGTGTCGGCGCGGGAGTCCGTGGAGTTCTCGCTCGACATCGGGGAGTGCGACGGGCTGCCGCCGGGGAGGTCGTCGCGGGGCGAACTGTCGGACGGCTGCCCGGCACCGGTTCCGGCGACGGGCCTGCCCGGGATCTTCGGCACGTCGTTGACGCCCAGGTGCGAGGCGATGGTGTGGGCCGACGAGCGCTGCGGCCGCGCGGCGCCGTGCAACTGGCCGGTCGCCACGCGCGGACCGTGCTGCACCTGCGGCGGCGGCTGCTGAGCCGGCGGCGCGGGCGGCTGCAACGCCAGCTCCGGCGCGCCGCCCTGGAGCCCGACGTCCTGCATCGGGTGCGTACCGAACACGAGCGGACCGGTCGTGAACCCGGCGACACCCGCGGCGGCCGTCGACGCGAGCGCGAGGCCCACCTTGACCTTCGAGCCGAACAGCACGCTCTTCACGGTGGTGACGACGCCCGTCGCTTTGCCGATGCCCACCAGCGCGGGCACCGCGACCACGATCACCTCGGCGTGCGCCCGCAGCGAGGAACACACGTCGCGCAGCTCGTCCTGCGTCGCGCGGCACGAGGCGCACCCCAGCAGGTGCGCCTTGATCCGCTCGGCTTCGGCACCCGTGACGCTGCCGGCCGTGAAGCCGCCCATCTTCTCGACGACCGAACGGCACGTCTCGGGTCCGCGGTTCACCGAAAGGTGCGCCTGCAGATACGCCGCCCGCAGGCCCTGACGCGCGCGGCGGGCGAGCGCCGCCGTCGCGTTGGCCGAAAGCCCGAAGTGCGGCGCGACCATGGCGGGCTGCTCACCCTCGACCTCGGTCTGCCACAACACCGTGCGCCAGCGCTCGGGCAAGCTCGTGAACGCCGTGGTGATCAACGTGTGCTCGGCGGTGCGCGCATTGGTGTCGGCACCGGCGCCGGCGCGGAACGTCAGCTCGTCATCGGTCACCGGCACATCGCGGCGCGCCCCGTGCCACTCCCACGACACCCGGCGCGCGACCGTCAGCAGATACGCGCGGACGTAGTCACGCGGGCCCGCGCCGCGCCGCAGCGCCTGCAGCACCCGGAAGAACGTCTCGGCCGTGATGTCCTCGGCCTCGGAACTGTCCGACGCCAGGCTCTGCGCCAATCTCCGCACCGCCGCCGCGTGGAGCTCGAACAGCTGCCCGAACGCCGCGTCTTCCCCATTGCGGAGCCGCTGAAGAAGTGCCTGCTCGTCGGATTCCGAGGCCGCTGGTGGCGGCGCCGTGCCCAGCTCGGTCATCCGGCAAGGCACCTCCTCCCCCGAAGGACTCACCACTCGGTCGAATGGGGACACCATACGGAGCGAAAAGCCCGTCGTCACCCCTTGTACGCCCGATGTGACACCGAAGCACCGAGTCGAAGCACGT
Organism: Amycolatopsis sp. NPDC001319; assembly: GCF_042896185.1. Classification (NCBI taxonomy): domain Bacteria; kingdom Bacillati; phylum Actinomycetota; class Actinomycetes; order Pseudonocardiales; family Pseudonocardiaceae; genus Amycolatopsis; species Amycolatopsis sp. NPDC001319. The sequence goes on from NZ_JBIAWY010000001.1 coordinate 188,678, forward strand.
CACAGCGCGCGAAGGCCCAAGGCGGACCCCCCGAAAGTGGCTCTCACCCCTCGGTATAGAGTTACCCCAACACCGAGCAACAAGCGGTCAACGCGGATGTAGCGCAGCTGGTAGCGCATCACCTTGCCAAGGTGAGGGTCGCGGGTTCGAATCCCGTCATCCGCTCGGTCCAGGGGCCACTCTGCTCGCGGAAAGCGCGAGCCGGGTGGCCCTCGCCATGTCTCCCGGGGGCCGAGCCCCCGGACCCCCGCGGTGCCATCGGTGACGAATCCTGCGTGGCTGGGTGGGGGGAGCTACTGCGCGGAGCGCAGTGCTCGTGGTGGGACGGACGCGTTGTTGAGGTGCCGGGAGGCGCTGCGCGGCCGAGGTGAGTGGTGAGAGACCTGCGTTGGGGAGTTGCGGGTGAGGCGCGCTGCGCGGTCGAGGCGAGCGCGCGGGCCGAGGTGTGGGGTGACCGTTGTTCGCGCGGCCGACGTGAGTGGTGAGACAGCTGCGTTGGTGCGGTGCGGGTGAGATGCGTGCGGCAGTTGCGGAGTGACCGTTCCCCTGCGCGGCCGGGTTGAGTGGTGAGAGACCTGCGCTGGCGAGTTGCGGTGAGGCGCTGCGCGGTTGAGGTGCGCTGGTGAGACGAGTGCCCGGAGCAA
>NZ_JBIAWY010000001.1:189416-636336 GCF_042896185.1 Amycolatopsis sp. NPDC001319
ACCAAGTTGCGGGTGGCTGGCCTTCGCGCAGTGGCCGAGTTGAGTGGTGAGAGACCTGCGCTGGCGAGTTGCGGGGCGGAGGCGCTGCGCGGTTGAGGTGCGCTGGTGAGACGAGTGCCCGGAGCAAGTTGCGGGTGGCTGGCCTTCGCGCAGTGGCCGAGTTGAGGGGTGAGAGACCTGCGCTGGCGAGTTGCGGGGCGGAGGCGCTGCGCGGTTGAGGCGCGCTGGTGAGACGAGTGCCCGGAGCAAGTTGCGGGTGGCTGGCCTTCGCGCAGTGGCCGGGTTGAGTGGTGAGACGGTTGCGTTGGTGCGGTGCGGGGCTGGGCGCTAAGGGAGCGCGGGGCCGGCGGGCCAGGCGCTCGGGCTGAGCGCGGTGGCCGAGCGTGCTCCCAACCGGCGGTGGCTGCCATGCACCCAACCGCAGGGCGGCAGCGCAGTAGCGGGAACACCCTGACCCCTCCCTGCGCCTCGATCCGCAGCCCCCACACGGTCTGAATCGGCTTGTCAAGGCACGCTTTCCCGCCTTGACAAGCCGATTCAGACCGTCGTGACAATCGATGATCGGGGTGCGTCCAGCGGCACCCGGAAACCACCTGCAGAGGTGACCCGACGACGGCCAAGGCACCAGAGCAGAAGGCAAGCGGACGGTTAGAGGACCACCAGCGCGAGGCAAGGCGGAGCAACGGCCCGAAGGGAACCGCCGAGTGGCGTAATGCCTCTACCAGCGGAAACAGGGTGGTTGGGGGTTGTTGGGTAGTTCGGCAGTTGTTTTCATCATGTGTTAGTCACTCGTTCCGAGATAACCACCTTTTTGGGTGACGGCGTGGCTGCAGGGTGTCAGCCATGACCGAACTGACTCGTCGCCGTCTTCTCGGATCCACCGCCGGGGCCGCCGCTGCCGCCGCCGCGGCCACGCTCCTTCCGCCGAGCGTGCAGAAGGCGCTCGCCCAGGGCGCGCCCAAGCACGGCTCGATCAAGGACATCGAGCACGTCGTGCTGCTGATGCAGGAAAACCGGTCGTTCGACCACTACTTCGGCACCATGCGCGGCGTCCGCGGGTTCGGCGACCCGCACGCCAAGAAGCTGCCGAACGGCAAGTCCGTGTTCTACCAGCCCGACGCCGAGAACCCCGCCGGCTACGCGCTGCCGTTCCACCTCGACACGCACGCCACCAACGCCCAGAAGATCCCCTCGACCTCCCACGCCTGGCAGGTCCAGCACGACGCCCTCAACGGCGGCAAGATGGACAGCTGGCTGCCGGCCCACCGCAAGGCCGACGGCAAGAACGGCCCGTACGTGATGGGCTACCACACGCGCGCCGACCTGCCGTTCCAGTTCGCGCTGGCCGAGTCGTTCACCGTGTGCGACTCCTACTTCTGCTCGGTGCTCGGCCCGACGTGGCCCAACCGCATGATGTGGATGACCGGCACCGTCGACCCCGACGGTGAGAACGGCGGCCCCATCCTCGACAACAACGCCCCCGCCGGCGGCTACACCTGGACCACGTACGCGGAGCGCCTCCAGGCCGCGGGCGTGAGCTGGAAGGTCTACGAGCAGAGCGACACCTACGGCTGCAACATGCTCGAGAACTTCGCCAACTTCAAGAACGCGCCGGCCGACTCGCCGCTCGCCGTCAACGGCCTGACCCACCGCCCCGAGGGCCAGTTCGAGTACGACGCGCGCAACGACAAGCTGCCCACCGTCTCGTGGATCATCTGCACCTCCACGGCTTCGGAGCACCCGAACTACACGCCCGCCGAGGGCGCGGCGTTCGTCGCCTCGAAGATCGACGCCATCGCGTCCAACCCGGACGTGTGGGCCAAGACCGTGTTCATCCTCAACTACGACGAGAACGACGGCCTGTTCGACCACGTCGTCCCGCCGATGCCGCCCGCCGGCACCCCGCACGAGTTCGTCACCAAGACCTCGCCGGGCGGCACCAAGGGCAACGGCCTCTCGGTCGGCGCGGGCTACCGCGTGCCGGCGATCATCATCTCGCCGTGGACCGCGGGTGGCTGGGTGTGCAGCGAGCCGTTCGACCACACGTCGACGCTGCAGTTCCTCGAGCAGGTCACCGGTGTGCGCGAGACGAACATCTCCGACTGGCGCCGCAAGACCTTCGGTGACATGACCTCGGCCTTCCGCTTCAACGACCACAAGGCGCAGCCGCCGACGCTGCCCGACACCTCGGGCCCGCTCACGCTGTCGCGCTACGAGGCCGCGAACCTGCCCGCGCCCGTGTTCCCGGGCACGGACCAGAAGCCGCCGCGCCAGGAGCCGGGCAGCCGCCCGCAAACGCCGAACCACCACCACTGACGGCGTCCCACCCAGAACGCCCTCCCGCGGGCAGAAAAAGCGAACGGCCCCTTCGTGCCACAAGCGCGAAGGGGCCGTTCGTGCCGTTTTGGCTACCGCACAGTCCTACAGCTCGTAGACGTCCAGCACGGTCGGGGCGACGGGCGTCAAGTGTTCGTCGCGGTGCTCGCAGACGACCCCGCGCGCCATGCGGAACACGCGGAACTCGTTGTCGTGGTCGGGATCCTGGTCGTCCCAGACGTGCAGCAGCCCGTAGGAACCCGGCGCCAGCTCGCCGACGCGCGTGAACGTCTCGAGCAGCTCGGGCGCGATCGCGCCGCCGTGCTTGTCGAGGCCGCCGAGGTGCAGCATCGGCATGCCCGCGCTCCAGCGGAGGTCGACGAGGTCCAGCGTGCCGGCGTCCCGCACGGCTCGGTGGACGCGATCGACCAGGCGCTCCAGCAGAGCAGCGTTGTCGTCGCCGCTCGTGGTCGCCGCGATGGTCACCCAGCCGTGGTATTCGTACACGTCGCGAACGGTAGCAGCGCCACAAGCTGCGCCGATGCGCCGGTCGGCCCGCCGCGACGGGCGGTTCTCCAGGCGGGACGGGCGGTCAGCGAGCCAGGGCGCTGGGGCGGCCGTCGCGGCGCAGGACCTTGGTCAGCACGCCCTTGCCGTGCTTCTCCACGGCGGGCAGCAGCCGCTCGCCGAACGCGCACAGCGTGCGCTCCCATGGGTGCCCGAGCGTGCCGAAGCTGAAGTCCTCGGCGAGGAACAGGTGGTAGTCGCCGCGCGGGAACACGGGCACCGGCCACGCCGCGCCCTCGGCCATGCGGTGCGGCCAGAACTTGAACGACTGGTGCTGCCAGTGCAGCACCCACAGCCACTCGTCCTCGCGCACGCTCTCCTTCAGCGCCGCCAGCACGATCCGCGCGACGTCGGGCTCCTCCACCGCGTACGGCCCGAGCCGGAACTCCGCCGACGCGCGGTCGAAGTCACCCGCCGACAGGTCCCACGTCCGCGACGGCGTGGGCTCGCGGAAGCCGGGCCAGTCGTGCGCGAAAGTGCTCGGCCAGAAGCCGAGCTTGTTGTAGACCCAGTACCAAGCGGGCTCGTCGGCCACTCTTGAGAGCGGTTCCCAGGCTGCTGCGTTCACTTATCGACCTCGAAGTCATCGGCCGGCTCAAAACTGTCGAAAGCTTCGTGTCCGGGGGCGAGATTGTCCAGTCCACAGCCGCCCAGTGCAAAAAGCGTCACCCGAGTGGGTGCGTCTCGTGTCCATGGCCTGGGGTTCGGTGACCGAGCGCAGCCGGGGCGCCCGGTCACCGAACGTCACCTCATGCAGCATCCCACAGGGTCATGAACGCTGACGCCTCGCTGAACGCCCACGGCCGCAGCCGCTCGCGGTCGCGCGCCGTGAGCGTGAACTCCTTCGCGCGCCGCACGTCGACGACCAGCGCCTCGCCGCCCGGCAGGATGTCGGACATGCCCTGGGTGAGCAGCCACAGCGCGAGCTGCGCGGCGTCACGCGTGAGCGGTTCCTCCTTGAAGTAGAGCCAAGTCGCGTAGCGGCCGCCGTTGCTCTTGCGCAGGCCGAGCTGCGGGCTGAGGCCCACCTCCAGCTCCCCCAGCGGCACGCGCGCCCGGCCGACCTCGATCAGCTTCGGGTCGCGCCGGCCCAGGTAGCGCAGCCAGCCCTCCGCGATGGCCGAGTAGTGCGGCCGCGTCCGGTCGTCCGCGTGGTGGACCAGTGACCGCATCGCCACCTCGTCCTGCCGAGCCGCGCGCCCGGCCCGCACCGCGTTGGCCGCCCGCCGGTAGTAGTTGAACGCCGCGCGCGCCGGGTCCTCGTACAGCCGCCGCTGGCGCCGCACGAACGACGACCGCGTGGGACCCGTGCTCGCGCTGTAGCCGACGAACGTGGGCAGGGTGATGTAGGCCATGGGACAGCCGCCTTCCGGTCCGAACTCTTCGCCGATGCCGCCCGCGCCGCACACTTGGTGAACAGTGTGCGAGCGGCATCTCCCCTGGACACGGCCAATTTTAGAACATGTGTACGACAGTTTTTGCCGCTCAACGGGTGATCGGCGGCCAGGTTCCGGCGAGAAGTTCACGGGCCTGCTGGAGGATCTGGTCCTCGCAGAAGCTGACGGGCGTGACGTCGGTGGGGATCCAGGAGTCGAGCATCGCGATCCACCGCCGCATCTCGGCAAGCCCGCCGGGGTGGTCGAGCCGCGAATCGAGCTCCCAGACGACAGTGGCACCCTCCTTCACCGACACGTCGCCACGTGCCAGGACGGCCAGCGCTTCGCCGAGCAGCTGCCAGCGGGCCGCCGCCGCGTCGGCGGGCACCTCGATGCCCAGCTCGGCCACGACCTGCGCGAACAGGTCGGGCGCGGTCGCGTCGTCGTGCCCGAGCCCAGCGAGTTCTGGCAGCGTCGGCGAGTCGAGCCCCGCGACGACCGCCCGCACCGCCGCGGCGACCAGGTCATCGGGAAGAACGGTTCGGCCGGCGAGCCGGTCCACGGCCAGGGCGGCCAGTTCACCGCGGGCGGAGGACATACACCGATCCTACGGACGGCCCTGGACCCTGGACGCCACGCGACTGGCGCGGAATGATCTCGCCGACGAATCGATCACGAGTCGACAAACCGGTACCCCCGCAGGTCCGGGTGCATGAAAAACTACGGCCCCGACCAGTGGCAGAGGATGGCGATGAGCTGGCAGGAAGAGCTTCGGCGGCTGGACTCCGATCTGGCCGCGGGCCGGATCGGGCACGCCGAGCACCGGCACAAGCGCGAGGAGCTGCTCGCGGAAGCGTCGGGTGGGGCTGCGGCCTCGCCGGTGGCTTCGCCGTTGCGGGCGGGCGCGAGCGAGCTCCCCGCCCAGGTGACGGAGCCGAGCCCGGCCGCGGGGACCTGGAATGCCGAGCCGGTGTCGTGGAACCAGTCGCAGCAGGGCTGGGCGCCGACCACGCCGACCACGCAGACCACGCCGATGGCGCCGGCCACTCCGAGCACCGCGAACACCTGGGCCAGCGCCAACCCGGCGAGCCAGCCGCAGCAAGCCCAGCCCCAGCCGGTGTGGCACCCCGTCCAGCAGCAGGTCACCGAGCCCGTCCCCGCAGAGCCGCAGCCCGAGCCGGACAAGCAGGACAAGAAGAAGGCCAAGCCGCCGCGGCCGCCGCGGTCGTCGCTGACCCGGAAGCCGCGGTGGAGCCCGAAGGACGGTGAGCCGTCGTTCGCGACCGCGCCGAGCCCGGCCGACACGAGGCCGACCGGCTACCTGCCCGTCACCGGCGACACGGGTGACCTGGGCCGGCAGCAAACGCCCGAGCTGCGCCGCCTCTGGGAGGAAGCGCCGCCGCGCAAGAAGAAGCCGACGTGGCTGTTCCTGTCGCTCGGGGTGCTGGTCGTGCTGGCGCTGGTCGTCGGCGGGATCTGGTACATCGGCAACCGGCCGAACCAGAGCGACAACGCCGACACGGTCTCGCCGCCGCCGGTGCCCACGGCCTCCGGCGGCCAGGAGGCCTCGCTCGAGGACAAGCTCCCGGAGCTGGCGGGCACGCCCAACCCCGACAACTCGACGATGTCGCTCGACAAGGCCGTGCAGCTCAAGGTCGTGTCGCAGGCCGACGCGGACCTGATGAAGGCCGCCACCGCGTCCGAGCTCGTCTACCACGCGTACGCCGACACCACGCACACCGACAACGGCACGATCCTGCTGGCCGTGCCGACGCCCTCGCCCGCGCAGGCCGCGCAGCTCGTGAAGGGGCTGAAGCAGAACCTCACGGCGGGCGGCTTCGGCAGCACGCCGCTCGGACCGGCGCCGACGGACCTCCTCTACTCGGGCAGCAGCCCGGCCGGGCGCGTGCTCGCGTTCTGGTACACCTCCGGTCCGGTGGCCATCGGCATCGGCGTGTCGCAGCCGCTCACGGACGACGCGGTGGTGCTCCGGTCGCGGATCGAACAGATCCGCACGAAGGTCGCGGCGGCCCTGCCCGCCCGCTGACGCGAGCCCCGGCCACGGAAGTCGACCCGCGGGGTCGCGCGGGGTCACAGCCGTGCACAATGTCCACGTCGTCACACACATCGGGTCGCGGTGGCGCACTGATCGTCGCCATGCCGACAGATAAGGGGGGCCCTGGTGTCCTGGCAGGAGGAGCTGCGGCGGCTGGACGAGGAGCTCGCGTCAGGGCGGCTGTCCGCGGACGACTACCGGATCCGGCGCGACCAGGTGCTGTCCTCGGCCGTCGGCCAGCAGGACCAGCCGGCGCCGCAGCAGGCCGCCCCGAGCGCGGACTCGACGCAGATCATCACGCCGGTCAGCCCGCCGCAGGGGATGCCCCAGCAGCAGCCGGCCCCGCCGCAGCAGCCGCCGGTCCAGCAGCAGGCGCCGCAGCAGCCCGCCGGTGACCCGAGCGCCGAGCGCACCCAGGCCGTGCAGTCCTGGCAGATGCAGCAGGCCGACCCCGCGCGCACCGAGTACGTGCAGCCGTCGCAGCAGCCGCCGCAGGCGCAGTACTCCCCGCCCGGCGGGTTCCAGCAGCCCGCCTCCCCGGCCGGCGGTTTCCCGCAGCAGCAGCCGTGGAACGCGCCCGAGGGCGACCAGAGCCCGCCGTGGGGTGGTGGCGAGCTGCCTCCGCTCGGCCCCACCGGCAACGACTCCTTCCGCCAGGGCCCCGAGTTCTTCGCCGAGAAGCCCAAGTCGGGCAACGGCAAGAAGATCGGCGCGATCGTCGGCGCCGTGGTCGTGCTGGCCGCGATCGCCTTCGGCGCCTACTGGCTCTGGGGCCGCGACAGCGGCGGCGGCAACGAGCAGCCCACCGCCCAGCCGACGCAGCAGGCGTCGTCCAGCGCGCCGAAGCCGCCGGACCCCATGGCCGTCGCGAACATGCCGGGCAAGGCCGAATCCCACGACGACATCACGTCGTTCAGCCAGGTCAACTCGCTGTCGTACCTGAACCCCGACGAGCTCGAGGCCTACCAGACCGCCGGTGCGGGCAAGGCCAAGTTCGTGGTCTACCACCTCGACAACGGCGACCAGATCACGCTGCTGCTGACCCAGGCGTCGAGCCCGGCCGCGGCGGCGACCGCGGCCGAGAAGCTCATGCAGATCCAGGTCACCAACGGCGCCAAGCGCGACACCACCGCGCCCGACGGCGTCTTCGCGACCACGATCGACAAGAAGGACGGCCAGTCCGCCCAGGAGCGCGGCCACTACGCGCACGGCAACGTGATCGTCCGCATCGACGTCTCCGGCAAGGGAGACCTGTCGACGGTGAAGGCGGACTTCTCCTCCGCGCTGAACCAGCAGCTCACCACCCTGCCTGCCGATGCCTGAGCACGGCAGCACCGGAACCACCGCCTGCACGATCGTCGCGCGGAACTACGTTCCCGCGGCGCGCGTGCTGGCCCGGTCCTACCTCGCGCAGCACCCGGACGGCCGCTTCGTGATCGCGGTGATCGACGCGCCGCGCGACGAGGTGACCGAACTCGAAGACGGCACGCAGGTCGTCGGCCCCGCCGCGTTCGGCATCGACGAGGACGACTACCTGCGGATGGCCACGGCGTACTCGGTCACCGAGCTCGCCACGTCGGTCAAGCCGTACCTGCTGCGCGAGCTGCTGAAGACGTCCGAGGTCGCGATGTACATCGACCCGGACATCGAGCTGTTCGCCCCCATTCCCGAGGTCACAGAGCTGGCCCGCGAGCACGACATCGTGCTCGTGCCGCACTTCCTGACCCCGCTGCCGCAGGACGGCCTGGAGCCGGACGACGCCGTGATCATGGGCACCGGCATGTTCAACCTCGGCTTCATCGGCGTCGGCCGGGGCGCGGGCGCGTTCCTCGACTTCTGGGCCGGGCGCCTGCGCCACGACGCGATCGTGGCGCCCGAGCAGCAGCTGTTCACCGACCAGCGGTGGGTGGACCAGGTGCCCGCGCTGTTCCGCAACCACGTGGTCACCGACCCGGGTTTCGACGTCGCCTACTGGAACCTCCACGAGCGCCCGATCGCGCGCGAAGCCGACGGCACGTACACCGCGGGCGGCGCGAAGCTGCGCTTCTTCCACTTCAGCGGCTACCGGCCGGAGAAGCCGTGGCTGCTGAGCTTCCACTGCGCGCGCAAGCCGCGCGTGCTGCTCTCACACAACGAAGACCTTCGGGCCATCTGCGACTCGTACGGCGCGAAGCTGCGGGAATCCGGCTACGCCGAGACGCTCGACTCGATCCCCTACGGCTTCAAGAACTTCCGCGACGGCACCGAGGTCCCGAAGCTCGCCCGCCGTGTGTTCCGCGAGGGCTGGATCAAGGCCGAGCGCAAGGACAAGCCCGCGCCGCCCCACGCGTACGGCGAGGACGGCGGCCAGGCGCTGCGCGAGTGGCTGGCCACGCCCGAGGACCAGGCGCAGGCCGCCGCCGGGCTCAACCGGCTGACGCACGCGATCTGGGCTTCGCGCACCGACCTGCAGATGGCGTTCCCGCACCCGTACGGCGCCGACGCGGACAACTTCCGCTTCTGGTGCGCCGGTTCCGGCGTCAGCGAGGCCGGGCTGCCCGAGTGGGCGCTGCCCGCCGAACGGCCCGCCAGCCACCCGCCGGCCGAGGAGTTCGGAGTGAACCTGCTCGGTTACCTCACGGCCGAGCTGGGCCTGGGCGAGATGGGCCGGATCGTGCTCGAGGCCATCGAGACCGGCGGTGTGCCGGTGGCGTCGGTGCTCGAGGAGAAGGCGGTGTCGAACCGCACGGGCATCGAGCGGCCGGCCACGGTCGGCGACCCGCGGTTCCCGCTGAGCGTGCTCGCGGTGAACGCGGACCAGACGCGCGTGATCCTGACCAACCACCCCGAGGTCGGCGCCGGGCGCTACCGCATCGGGCTGTGGGCCTGGGAGCTCGAGGACTTCCCCGAATGGCAGCACGAAGCGTTCGGGATGCTCGACGAGGTGTGGACGGTCAGCGAGTTCTGCCGCCGCGCCATCGCCGCGCACTCGCCGATCCCGGTCAAGACCATCCCGGTGCCGGTGCGCGACCCGGGCGAGCCGTCGCCGCCCGCGCGTGAGCAGGGCGAGCCGGTGCGGTTCCTGTTCGCGTTCGACTTCAACAGCGTGGCCGAGCGGAAGAACCCGTGGGGTGCCGTCGAGGCGTTCCGCCGTGCGTTCGAAGGTCGCGACGACGTGCGCCTCACCATCAAGGCGATCAACGCGAAGCTGCACGCGAACGCCGCCGAGCGCCTGCGCGCGGCCGTGGTCGGCGACGACCGCATCGAGCTCGTGGAGCGCTACCTGTCGGTGGCCGAGCTGCACGAGCTGTACGAGCGCAGCACCTGTTACGTCTCCCTGCACCGCAGCGAGGGCTTCGGCCTCACCGTCGCCGAGGCGATGGCACGCGCGATGCCGGTGATCTCCACGAACTACTCCAGCACCACGGAGTTCCTCGACGCGTCGACGGGCTGGCCCGTGCCGTTCCGGCTGGTGCCGGTGGGCAAGGACAACTACCCGTACCACGCCGACGCCGTGTGGGCCGACCCCGATCTCGACGCCGCGGCCGCCGCGATGCGCGAGGTCGCCGACAACCCGGCCGAAGCCGCGAAGCGCGGCCAGGCGGCGCGCGCGTACATCCTGCGCGAGCGCTCGATGGCCACCGCGGCCAAGTGGATGCGCGAGCAGCTGCAGGACGCGTACGGCGTGTGGCAGTCGGGCCGGCACGCCGGCCAGCCGGCGCCGCCGCACCCGATCACCCCGTTGCACGAAGCCGCGCAGGCCCTGCACTGGCGGCCCGAGCCGGCCGCCCCGTCGCGGCTGCCGCTCGCGCCCGCGCTGCGCAAGGCCGTGCTGCGCGCGATCGACCACTACGACGTCCACCAGCGCAAGGTGATGGGCGCGCTGCTGGCCGGCGCGGAGGAGAGCAACCGGCGGCTGCTGGAACGCATCGAGGCACTTGAGCACAGCTTCGCCGACGCGGCCCGGGCCGCCGATGGCGCGCGGAGCGACAGCCAGGTGCTGGGCGAGCGCATGAAGACGCTCGACGACACCGTCGGCGAGCTGCGTCAGCGCGCCCCGGACACCGAGCTGGCGCTGCGCAACCTCGAATCCGACGTGGCGAAGCTGTCCGAGGGCTACGGCGGCTTCGGTGCCGACCTCGAGGCGACCACGACGTCGGTGCACAAGATGTTCTCCCAGCGCGATGAGCGGCTCGATGCCGACGAGAAGGCCATCCAACGCGTGACGCTCGACGTGAGCGCCATGCGCGACGCCGCCCGCCTGGCCCACGCTCCGGTGCCGCACGGCGCCGACGTGGTGCCGTGCGACGTCGGCGCGCTGCTCATGCCGGTCGACGAGGTCATGCTGCCGTGGATCGTCTTCCACCGATCCTGGGAAGACAGCGAGGCCGACTTGATGGCGCGGCTGGCCGAGGGCGCGTTCCTCGACGTCGGCGCCCACGTCGGCTACCACACGCTGCGGCTGCTGCGGGCCACGCCGGACGTCACACGCGTGGTCGCGGTGGAGGCCGACCCGGTCAATGCGGCGTACCTGCGCCGGAACGTCTCCGTCAACCTCCCGCCCGCGGCCGCCGACCTGGTCACGGTCGTCGAGTCGGCGGCCTGGGACTCGGCCGGCACCGTGCGGCTGACCCAGGCGACGGAGGGCAACAGCGGCGACAACCGCGTGAGCACCGAAGGCCCGGGCATCGAGGTGCCCGCCGTGCGGCTCGACTCCCTGCCGGAGGTGACGGCGCAGCGGATCGGCCTCGTGAAGGTCGACCTGCAGGGCCGCGACCACCGCGCACTGGCGGGCCTGCACGCGGTGCTCGAACGCGACCGTCCGCACGTGGTCTGCGAGTTCGACCCGGGCGCCATCCGGGAGCTGGGCGACGACGCGGCGGCCGTCCTCGCGGGCTACCGCTCGCTGGGCTACACGCCGAAGATCGTCGGCGACTCCGGCCCGGACCCCCGGGAACTCGACGACGCGGCGCTGATCGCGGCCGCGGAGGGTGACGCGAAGGCCTTCGTGACGTTGTGGCTCGCGCCTGCGTGATCCCCGCTCAGGGGGCCACGTGGACGATCGCCATGAGGAACGAGCCGTACCAAGCGCTGATCGCCGCGCCCGCCGGTAGCAGCACCGCGATCACCCGCGTGGGCAGGCGGGCGAGCACCAGCGCGAGTGGCACCGTGAGCACGAACGCGGGCAGCAGGAACCGTGCGCGGGATTGGAAGTAGTTCGACGACCCGAGCGCGACGAGCACCGTCAGCGTGCCGTACAGCTGCCACGGCAGGGGCAGCTTCGTGCACCACGTCCACACCAGCAGTGCCACGGCCGCGAGCACGATGATCGCCGTGATGCTGGTCCAGCTGGACCCGTTCGCAGTCAGCCCCTCACGGACTTGGATCCACGTGAAACGACCGAAGTCGAAGTGCATCTGCCAGGCGTTCTGAAGCCAGAACCAGCCGTCGGCGCGGCCGGCGCGAAATCCGACGTACGTGAGGTAACCCAGCAGGCCCAACGGCGCGAGCAAGCCGCCGAGCCACGGCCGCCAACCGTCCTGGCGCCGGAAGATCGCGACGATCGCCGCGACACCCACCGCGGCGACGAGCGCGCCGGCACTCGCGCGGGTAAGCCCCGCGAAGATCGCGAGCGCGCCCGCGAGCAGCCACTGCCGGCGTGACACGGCGACCAGCGTCCACGCGACGAGGGCGACGAGCAGCGCCTCGGAATAGGCCATGTGCAGCGCCGTCGAACCGGGCCCCAGCGACCACAGCACCGCCAGCAGCAGGCCCACCCGCGGGCCGGCGAACTCGCTGCCCAGCACGAACAAGCCCCACGCCGCGGCGCAGCCCGCCAGCAGCACCACCGCCAGGGCCGCGGGCAGTGCGGGAATGCCGACGAACTTCAGCACCGCGATCAGCGCCGGGTAGAGCGGGAAGAACACGAGGCTGTTCTCGCCGGGCAGGCCGTTGGCGAGGGTGGTCGGCACCTGGTCGTAGCCGTGCGTGGCCACGGAGATGAACCAGTTCGCGTCGAACGCGCCCACGAAGCGGCCCGGGGAGACGTCCGCCTTCCAGCTCATCAGCCACAGCACGCCGAAGGCGAGGAGCTGGAACACCAAGTACAGGCCGACCGCGGGCAACGCCGGGCGGATCCTGGTTCGGAAGGCGGAGTGGGACTCGAGATCCGCGTCGAGGGTGGTCGAATGCACTCGCGCGGAACTCCTGAACAGCTCGGGTGAAATAGGACGAATTCGTACCCGATCGTACCTGCGACCCCCATCTTTCGAGGCCAGAACGCCGTGGGTGGTTTTTCCCGGATCCCGGGCAATTCCGGGGACTGGTCGGCGGCACAGGAGCAAGGCGCTACCCTGCTCGGGGGAATCAGCACGAGTAGACGGGGGTGGTCGCGCTGGTTGAGCAGCCACCTGCTGTGCAGAAGAAGACCCGCATCGTCTTCATCGACATCGGCCGTGGCCTCGGCGCCCTGCTCGTGTTCTACAGCCACATCGCCCACCCGTGGGTGATCGCGAAGAAGGACTCCGCGCCTTACATCAGCTTCCTCGAGGCGCTGACGAGCAATCCGATGCACATGTCCACCCAGGGCATCGGTGAGATCGCCGTGCCGTTCTTCTTCGTCGTCAGCGGTTTCGTCGTCACGCCCATCGCGCTGCGCCAGGGGCAGGGCCGGTTCGCCGTGAACCGGTTGATCCGTGTGTACGCGCCGATGCTGTTCGTGGTGCTGCTGACCGCGTTGATGCTGGTGGTGAACCTGCACCCGCCGTCGACCGGGCAGTCGCAGGAGCTCAACCCGCTCACGATCTTCACCAACACCTTCCTGGTGAACTACCTGATCTACCCGCAGGTCGTGCTGGTGCCGGTGGCGTGGTCGATGATCGTCGAGGTCGTCTTCTACGTGGTGCTGATGGCCGTGCTGCCGCTGCTGCGCCGCTCGGTGTGGCTCGCGATCGCGGTGGAGCTCACGTTCATCTTCGTGGTGATGATGAGCCGTTCGCAGCTCGGGCCGTCGTGGTCGCTGTTCGCGGTGAACGTGTCGTACCTGCCGGTGATGATCATCGGCCAGACCATCTGGGCCACCACGGCCAAGAAGATCCCGCTGTGGACCGGCGCGCTGTACGGCGCGTGCGCCTGGTCGCTGTACGTGCTGGCCGACATCATCGACGTCGGCCGCGTGGACACGTCCTACAACCTCTCGATGGCGTTCGCCGTGCTGCTGTTCATGCTCGGCATGATGGCGGAGCCGAAGCTCAAGCAGCGGAAGTTCTGGACCGCCGTCTCCGAGCGCAGTTACTCGATCTACCTGCTGCACATGCTGGTCTCGTTCGTGCTGCTGCAGCTGCTGCGCCCTGCGGTGCCGCTGCCGATCGCGCTGCTGATCGTGATCCCGGCGGTGTTCGGCGTGGTCGAGGTGTGTTACCGATGGGTCGAACGGCCGAGCCACGCGCTGGCCCGCAAGCTCTCGTACCGGCGCGCGAAGCCGGCGCCGATCAAGGTCAACAGCGAGATCACGATCGAGATCCCGAAGGTCGGGGAACGGCCTCGGCACGCGGCCGGGTCAGCCAATGGGTCGGCGAATGGGTCGGTGTCCGGGTCGCTGAACGGCAGCCTGCCGTCGACGCCGCCCAAGGGCACTCCGAAGCCACCACCTGGCCCGAAGCCGCCTCCCCCGACCGATGCGGAGAAGACGGTCATCACCCGGGCGGCCCCGGCTCGCCGGCCGCAGCCCCAACCGCAGCCGCAGCCTCGGCCCCCGCTCGCGCAGGAGTCGGGCTCCGACCGCACGGCCGAGCCCCGCGCCCGCCACAGCACGCCGCGGCGGCGGCCCTCAGCCCCGCTTGAGCTGCAGCACCAGTCTGACCAGGAAGACCACGGCCAGCGCGGCGACCACGACGATCTCCCACGCCATGGGAGCTCCTTCCGCCGAACACATCGCTGAGTGAGGCGATGCTCTGCCGGTAAGGCGTCCGAACGTGGGACGACGTTCACCGACACGGCGTAACTCACACCTTCGGGCTAGTTGCGTCGCGGGGTCACGAGGCCGGATTCGTAGGCCAGGACCACCAGCTGCGCACGGTCGCGGGCACCGATCTTCGTCATGATCCGGCTGACGTGGGTGCGGGCCGTGGCGGTGGAAATGACCAGGTGAGCGGCGATTTCGTCGTTGGACAGGCCGCCGGCGACGAGGCCGAGCACCTCGCGTTCGCGGTCGGTGATCTCCTTGACCGCGGCCGTGTCGATGCGGCGGTGCTCGGGGCGGCCGACGAACTCCGAGATCAGCCGGCGCGTCACGGTCGGGGCCAGCAGCGCCTCGCCGGCGGCGACCACGCGCAACGCGCGCAGCATCTCCACCGGCTCGGTGTCCTTGAGCAGGAAGCCGCTCGCCCCCGAGCGCAGGGCCTCGTAGACGTACTCGTCGACGTCGAACGTGGTCAGGACCAGCACCTTCACGCCGGCCAGCGCCGGGTCGGCGGTGATGCGGCGGGTGGCTTCGAGGCCGTCGGTGCCGGGCATGCGGACGTCCATCACCACGATGTCCGGTTTGTGCTCGGCCGCGAGCGCCACAGCTTGCGCGCCGTCGCCTGCTTCGCCGACGACGTCGAAGCCGTCTTCGGTCTCCAGCAGTACGCGGAATCCCGCGCGGACCAGGGCCTGGTCGTCGGCCAGCACCACCGTGATCGTCATGCTTCCCCCTTCACGGGCAGTTCGGCACGGACTTCGAAACCGCCCTCGGCGGCACTGACCAAGCCGGCCTGGACCGTCCCACCGAGGGCGGCCGCGCGTTCGTTCATGCCCCGCAGCCCGTGGCCGGGTGTGGGGGCCGTGGTGGTGCGACCGTCGTCGCGGACGGTGAGCGTGAGGGCTCCCGGGCGCCGTTCGAGGTGGACGTCGACGTGCTGCGCCCCGTCGGCGTGACGGACGACGTTGGTGAGCGACTCCTGCAGGATCCGGTAGGCCGCCCCGGCCACGGGCGCCGGCACGTCGCCGGCGTCGCCGTGCAGCCGCACCTCGAGCCCCGCGGATCGAGCGTGGTCGAGCAGCTCTCCCAGCTGCGAGAGGCTCGGCGCGGGTGCCTTGTCCTCGCCCGAACGCAGCACGGCGAGGGTCGCGCGCAGATCGTTGAGCGCCGACGCGCTGGCCGCCTTGATGTTCAGCAACGCCTCTTTCGCCTGCTCAGGCCGCCGATCGGCGACGTGCGCGGCGACGCCGGCCTGCACGTTGATCATCGCCAGGCTGTGCGCCACGACGTCGTGCACCTCGCGCGCGATCTGCAGCCGCTCCTGCTCGGCCAGGCGGTGGCGGTGCTCCACCGCTTGCTCACGCCGCGCCGCCAGGGCCGCGAACTGGTAGCGCACGGCGGTGCCGATGCCGATCACCGCCGCCAGCCACACCACGAACACCCCGGCCGAAGGCGCGATCGCGAACGACCGCGTGGTGATCACGTGGGCCGCGTACCCGGCGACGAGCACTCCGGCGCCGGTCCAGCCCGCGACCACCGGGCCGCTGCGCCGGGTGAGCATGAACAACGCGATCGTCGGTACCAGGATGATCGGTCCGCCGGGCTCGGCCGAGGCGTAGAACGCATACGCCGACGCGGCCGTGAGCACGAATACCGGCAGCGGGTAACGGTGGACGACCAGCAGCGTCAGCACGGTCGCGACCAGCCACGCGGCACCCGCCGCGGTCAGCAGGTGAGCGCCCGGCTGCCAGCGGCCGGCCGCGCTCGTGGCTCCGAGCGTGAACACGAGCACCACGACGGTCCGAAACACGCGTCCGAACCACGGGTTCCGCGCCCGCCACCAGTCCTGCATGGTGCAGAAAACTACCGTTCACGGCGCCTTCGCGCGTCCGTCCGGAAGCGGCACTCCGGCTACGTTTGGTGCCGTACGACGCCCCGAGGAGCTGACATGCCGGACATGCTGACCGTCGACCTGCACCCGATCTTTCGGAGTGACCGCGACATCGACGCAGCCGTGCGAACCGCGATCTTCCGCGCGGCGCGGGAAAAGGTCGAGGTCGTGGAAATCATCACCGGAAAAGGCTCCGGCAAGCTGAAGAAGCGCGTTCTCGCCACGCTGAACCAGCCGCACCTCAAGAAGCTCTACCGCCGGGTGGAAACCGACAAGGACAACGACGGACGGGTGCTGGTCCGCTTCTAGTCGAACGAAGTCGGCAGCTTCGCGGCCGTCTGCTCGTCGGCCGGGGTGTAGGTGGACACGGTGATCTCGGAGCGGCGGCCCGAGTACAGGTACGTGAAGTTGAACTTGAGCAGTCCGACGTCGGGGTGGTCGTAGCACTTCGTGCGGATCGGCTCCGGGTTCACGTCGTGGCGGTTCCACAGCTGCTCGAACAGCGGCGACTCCGCCTTCAGCCGCTTGACCAGCGCTTTCCATGACGGTTCGGCCACGTGCTCGGCCATCGCCGCGCGGAACGACGCGACCACGCGCGGGGTGTTCTGCTCCCAGTCGAGCATCCGGCTGCGCCAGTCCGGGTTGAGGAGGCACTGGACGAGCGTGTTGCGGTCTTCGAACGGGATCGAGTCGACGTCGCCCATGAGCCACGCGTACGCGCGGTTGTAGCCGAGCAGGTCGCAGCGCGCGTTGCGGATCGCGACGGGGAAGGGCTCGAGCTGCGTCATCATCTTGCGCATCGAGGCCGTGATGGCGTTGCACTCGTTGGCGGCCGACGGTTCGGGCGCGCCCGCGAGGGTGAACAGATGCGAGTGCTCGTGCGGATCGAGGCGCAGCGTCCGCGAAATCGCGCCGAGCACCTGCTCTGACGCGTTGATGTCGCGGCCCTGCTCCAGCCACGTGTACCAGGTGACCCCGACACCGGCGAGCTGCGCGACCTCTTCGCGCCGCAGGCCGGGCGTGCGACGGCGGCCGCCAAGGGGCAGGCCGACCTGCTCCGGCGTGATGCGGGCGCGGCGGCTGCGCAGGAACGCGCCGAGCTCGCCGCGGCGGAGGCGTTCTTCGACAGCGGTGGTCATGCTCCCAGTTCAGCACAGCGCGTTGCCTGGTACCAGGTAGTCCCACTACCAGGATAAGAGCGCACCTGGTACCAGTTTCAAAAGCGTCGGAGCGTGGTAGTCATGACGACGACAACCACCACGCCGGTGCACACCACCGGCGTGCCGACGAGACCGGCACTCACCTCCGCCGGCCTGGTCACCGTGCTGCTGGGGGCGGCACTGCCGATCATCGACTTCTTCATCGTCAACGTCGCCCTCCCCACCATCGATGCCGACCTGCACGCCTCGACCGCGACCCTGGAACTGGTGGTGGCCGCGTACGGCATCGCCTACGCCGTGCTGCTGGTCCTCGGCGGCCGGCTCGGCGACGCGTTCGGCCGCCGCCGGCTGTTCCTGCTGGGGCTCACGCTGTTCACGCTGACGTCGCTGGTCTGCGGCCTCGCCCCGAACGCGATGACGCTCGTGCTGGCGCGCGCGGCGCAGGGCGCGGCGTCCGCGATGCTGCTGCCGCAGGTGCTCTCGATCATCCAGGCCGGCACGACCGGCGAACACCGCTCCCGCGCGCTCGGCTTCTACGGCGCGACGGGCGGCATCGCCACCGTCGTCGGCCAGCTGCTGGGCGGCGCTTTGGTGGCCGCCGACCTGTGGGGCACGAGCTGGCGGCCGATCTTCCTGGTCAACGTGCCGATCGGCCTCATCGGGCTGGTGGTCGCGCGCCGCACGGTGCCCGACAGCCGCGCGGAGAACCCGCTCGGCGTCGACCGCTGGGGCACGGCCCTGCTCGCCGCGTCGCTCTTGACGCTGCTCGTGCCGCTGATGGAAGGCGGCGCGCTCGGCTGGCCGTGGTGGACGATCGTGCTGCTGGTGTTGTTCCCGTTCGCCGTGCTGGCCTTCGCCCGCGTCGAGACCCGGCTGGAGTCGCGCGGCGGGATGCCGCTGCTGCCACCGGCGCTGCTGCGCACGGCCAACGTGCGCCACGGCCTGGTTGTGGCGGTGCCGTTCTTCTGCGGCTTCGGGTCCTTCATGTTCGTCTACGCCGTGACCCTGCAGGACGGCCTGCACCTCGGCCCGCTCGGCTCGGGGCTCGTGCTGACGCCGATGGCCGTGGCGTACTTCGTGACGTCGCTGGTCAGCACCCACCTCGTCGCGCGCTTCGGTCAGAAGGTGGTGCTCGCCGGTGGCGTGATCGCGGCGTTCGGCCTGCTCGTGCTCGCGGGCTCGGCGCTGTGGGCGTGGCCGGACCTCACGCTGTGGGAGCTGGCGCCCGCCATGGTCCTCATCGGGATCGGCAACGGCCTGGCGATGACCACGCTGTTCCGCATCGTGCTGTCGCGCGTACCCCACGACCTCGCCGGCATCGGTGGCGGCGTCATGACCACGACGCAGCAGACGTCGCTGGCCCTCGGGGTGGCCGTGTTCGGCAGCCTGTTCGCGGGCTTGAGCACGGGGTCGATGGGCTACGAGGGGGCGTTCGTGCTGGTCATGGCGCTGCTGGCCGCGGTCGCGTTGCTCGTGGTGGTGCTGGCGCGGAAGCTGCCGGACCCGCGGTGAACGCTCAGCCCGGGAGCGACGACCAGCCGCCGCCCCGGGCGAGCAGCGTCCGGACCGCCTCGGCGTGTTCGGCGAAGCTCGCGAGGTCGCCGTGGAGCAACGCGGCGCGCTCGGCGTCCAGCGGGACCGTGTCGTCGCGCCAGAGTTCGAGGGTCCAGTTGGCGGCGAGGAACATCGAGCGCACCAGGCCGATGATCCCGGCGCTGTCGGGGCCACCGCTGCGGCGGTAGGCCTCGAGGATCTCGTTGCACGTGGCGAACAGCTGCGTCAGCCCGGTGACGGCCTCGGCGGGCGTGCCGTCCCAGTCCGGCCCTGGCCACGTGCAGGAACCCAGCTCCAGCCACAGCCGCCAGCCCGCGGTCAGCTCAGCTTCGTTGCACGGAGTCCAGTGCCCGGCCATGGTTCGAGTGTGCGCCCGGGGACGCGGGAGCCGCCGGGGTCATGGGGTTTCTCACTCGGCCGGCTGTTCCCAGAGCCAGAACTCGATGCCCTGGTCGTCGATGCAGTCGGCGGTCGTGCCGTACGGGTGGTGCTCCACCTCACCGGCCGTGCCGCCGTGGTCGCGGACGCGGGCCAGGGCCGCTTCGAGGTCGTCCACGGCGTACATCAGCTTCCAGCCGACCTGCCGGCCCGGGCCGCCCCACAGCCCACCTTCGAGGCCGGGCCCTTCGAAGCGCCAGGCACCCGGAACGGAGCCCGGCGCGAACTGCCAGCCGACGACGCCGCCGTAGAACGCCTTCGCCCGTTCGTCGTCGGGCACCTGGAACGTGAAGTACATGGCCGCACCGTGGCGGGTGGGCTTCGCGGCGGGCTTGGTCGTCTGCCCGGCCTGCGCGACGAGCCAGCGCTGGCCGTACGGGTCCTTGATCGTGCCGGCGAGCCCGTAGCCGCGGTCCTCGACCGGACGAAGCAGCTCACCGCCCAGCTCCACGGCGCGGCGGGCCGACGCGCGGACGTCGGGCACCTCCACGCGGATCAACGGCCCGCCCTCGGGCGCGACGACGTTGCCCAGCTCGGGGAACTCCTCCGCGAGCATCAGCACGCTGTCGCCGATGGCCAGCTCGGCGTGCCCGACGCGGCCGTCGTCCATCACGATCGGATCGGAGCGTCGCCGCGCGCCGAAGACCTCGACGTAGAAGTCCAGCGCGGCCCGGGCATCGGTGACGACGAGGTAGGGCGCGAGCGCGCGCACGGCGGCGTCGGCAGGGGTTTCGGTGGTGGTCATCTCGGCTCCGTTCAGAATGAGGCGCCGCAGGTTGTCCCGCAGCTCCCTGGCGAACGCCGGGTCCGGGTCGACCGGCGTCGGGGGCAGGCGAAGCGCGTCGAACGGTTCAGTCATCGCGGCCCCCTTTCTCCTCATAGCTGTGGCGGAACGCGGCCTTGGCGCGAGTCAGCAACGCTTCGGTGGCGTTGAGCGTGCGGCCGAGGCAGGCGGCGACGTCGCCGACCGGCAGGCCGTCGACGTACCGCAGCGTGAGCACGGCCCGGTGGTGCGCGCCGAGCGACTCGAGCACCTGGCGTGCGCGCAACGCGTCGAGCTCGGTGTCCCACGGATCGTGGGTGTCGGGCTCGTGCACCAGCCGCAGCCCGCGTTCCTCCCGGGCCTTGCGGCGCCAGTGGTCGGCCAGCTTGTGCCGCGCCACCCCGATCAGCCACCCGGTGCTCACCGGCGGCGCGCCGCCTTTGCGGCACGCGGCCACGGCCCCCAGGAACGTCTCCGACGTCAGCTCCTCGGCCAGCACGCGGTCGCCGCAGCGCGCGAGCAGGTACCCGTAGACCTCCGGCAGCGCGGACTCGTACAGCCCGAGCAGCGCGAAAGCCGGGTCCGGTCTCACCCGCGGTTCCGTCACACCCACATCGTCGTCCGGCGGCGGCGTTTTCCGTCGGGTGAATTTCGGGCCGCCGGAAAATCGTTGGTCGGCTGGCGCGGCGGGCGGCGACACTGCGGTCATGACCGGGCGAGGAAGAGCGACAGGGTTGAGTCTCACTTCGTGGGTGCTGTTCGCCGGGTCCGGGCCGGTGGCGAAGGCCGTGATGGGCACAGGGTGGTCACCGGCCGCGGTCACGGCGGTGCGCATCGCGCTGGCGGCTGTGGTGCTCGTGCCCGGCGTCGCGCTCGTACGGCCGTGGGCGTTGCGCTTCCGCGGGTCCGACGTGTGGCTGGTGCTCGGCTACGGCGTGCTCGGCGTGGCCGGGGTGCAGCTGTGTTTCTTCGTGGCCGTGGACCGCGTGCCGGTCGGGGTGGCGATGGTGCTGGTGAACCTCGCGCCCGCGTTGGTCGCCCTGTGGGTCCGCGTGGTGCGGCGCGAACGGCTGCCGGCGCTCGTGTGGGTCGGGACCGCGCTCGGCGTGGCCGGGCTCGCGCTCGTCGCGCAGATCTGGCAGGGCGGCCGGCTCGACACACTCGGCATCGCCGCCGGCGTGGGCGCGGCCGTGTGCTCGGCGGGCTACTTCCTCCTCGGCGAACGCGGCGCCGGCCGCCACGACTCGGTGGGCCTCACCGCGGTCGGGCTGGCGATCGGCGCCGTGGTGGTCGGCGCCGTCAGTCCACCTTGGACGGTCGCGCCGGCGGCGGTCACCCGGACGGCCACGCTCGGCAGCCTGCACGTGCCCGTGTGGCTGGCGCTGCTGGTGCTGGCCGTGGCCGGCACGGTGCTGCCCTACCTGGCCGGGCTGCGCGCGTTGCGCGATCTGCCCCCGGCCCTGGCAAGCGTGCTGGCCCTGGTGGAACCCCTCGTCGCCGCGGGCCTGGCCTGGCTGTGGCTCGGCGAAACCCTCGGCGCGACCCAACTGGTGGGCGCGGTGGTGTTGCTCGCGGGGGCGGTTCTGGTGCAGGTGGCCGGATCCCGCAGCCCGGAAGACGTACGGGATCCGACGACGGTCCTCACCTGATTCGGGTAATGCAGGTGAGGTTTGGCCTGCGAAGTTCTTGAACGTTGTGAAGATGCCGATCCCGGCAGCGTGGTAAGCCCGGTCGGCCAACGCCGGTGCGCTCTGGCCCGCCGAGGCAGTCAGGGCGCCGACAGATCACGTGGGTGTCCCAGATGGCCCGGCGTTGCTAGAAGGCCTGGTGCAGGTCCGGATCCTCACAGGCGAGGACGGTGGTGGCTTCGCGCAGATAGCGATAGGCGCCAGCGATGTGCCCGGTTCGGCCAGGGCGGTAGCAGCGCGGCGGAGGAATCCGGCACATTCGTCATGATCAACCCGACGCGCCGCTCACACGTCAACAATCTAAATAGCTGTCACCAGCTAGCGGGGCGGCGGCGGTCCGGCTCGTAGGGCTGCGTGATCACTTCCATGCCGTTGCCGCTCGGGTCGAGGAAGTAGACGCCGCGGCCGCCGTGGTTGTGGTTGATCTCGCCGGCCTGGCGGCCGGCCGGATCGGCGTGGTAGGGCACGCCGGTTTCCTTCAGCCGCGCGAAAAACGCGTCGAAGTCGGCCTCCGGGATGAGGAAACAGTAGTGCTGCAGGCGAAGGTCCTGCGGCGGGATCGTCGCGAAGTCCAGGCGGACGCCGTTCGCGGTTTCGACGGGGATGAACGGTCCCCATTCCTCGCCCACTTCGAGGCCCAGCAAGCGGGCGAGGAACTCGGCGGACTCCCGGTTGTCCCGGGACGGCACGATCAGATGGTTGAGCTCAACGGAAACGGACACGGACACGGACACGGACAATGCCTCCAGAAGGCATCCCGGCACCTCCATGTCTCACCCGGCCGGTGACCGACACGCGATGCCGCGTCCGTGATCGTAAACCAGGGGCTAGGAAACCGTCACGCGCTTTCGGCCCGCCGCGCGCGGGCGGCCGACGCCCTGCCACGACAGGCCCGCGTCGATGACCGTGCGCGGGTCGAGGAGGTTGCGGGTGTCGACGACGTCGTCGCCCTCCATGGCGTCGGCCATGATGGTCCAGTCGAGGTGCTTGAACTCGGCCCACTCGGTGAGGACGACGATCACGTCGGCGTCCTTCGCGACCTGGTACGGGTCGTCGACCACGGTCATGCCGTCGATGGCGCCGTCGACGGCCGGGTCGTAGGCGGTGATCTCCGCGCCCAGCGCGCCGAGCACCGAGGAGACGGCGAGGGCGGGCGAGTCGCGCAGGTCGTTGGTGCCGGCCTTGAACGCCAGGCCCAGCACGCCGATCCGCGCGCCGGCGAGGGTGCCGCCGCAGGCGCCGGCGATCTTCGCGACGATGCGGTCGCGCTGGGCGATGTTCTCGTCGATGGCCGAGGTGAGCATGCGGAAGTCGTAGTTCACCGACTCCGCGACCTTCACCAGCGCGCTGGTGTCCTTGGGCAGGCACGAGCCGCCCCAGCCCGGGCCGGGCTTGAGGAACGTGCGGCCGATGCGCCGGTCGTAGCCCATTCCTTCGGTCACCAAGTCGATGTCGGCGCCGAGGCGCTCGCACAGCTCGGCGATCGAGTTCACATAGGACAGTTTCAGCGCCAGGAAGCAGTTGGCCGCGTACTTCACGAGCTCCGCGCTCGCCGCGTCGGCGACGACGACCGGGGCGCCGAGGTCCGCGTAGAGGTCACCGACCCAGCGTGCCGCGCCGGGAGTGTCGGAGCCGACCACGATGCGGTCGGGGTTGAGGAAGTCGGAAACCGCCGTGCCTTCCCGCAGGAACTCCGGATTGGACACGATCGGGACGTCTTCGCGGCCGAGCATCGCGCGGATGCGCCGCGACGTGCCCACGGGCACGGTCGACTTGGTGATCAGCGCGCAGCCGGCGGGCAGCACGTCGCCGATCTCGGCGGTCACCGCCTCCACCGCGCGCAGGTCCGCGGAACCGCCGGCGCCCATCGGCGTCGGCACGCACAGGAAGACACCGTCCGCCTCCTGCACGGCTTTGCGCGCGCCGACGACGAACGACAGCCGCCCGCCCGCGATGCCACCGGTGACCAGTTCGGCCAGCCCCGGTTCGAGAATGTCCACTCTGCCGGCGATGAGGCGAGAGACCTTCGCCTCGTCCACGTCCACGCAGGTGACGCGATGCCCCAGGCTCGCGAGACATGCCCCCGTGGTCAATCCGACGTACCCCGTCCCCACCACCACGATCCGAGCTGCGCTCATGATGCCGAAGGTGACATTCGGAGTTGAAGCGGGCGCTAACGGAAAACGGCGGGGCCGAATACTCCACGCGAGAAGTGAAGAACGGCCTCGCGTGAGGCAGCACACCCGGCGCCGGTGCGAACGAGCGTTAACCTGTCGCTACGGTGCAGGGCCGCACCACGAGCAGCAGAAAGGCTGAAGATGCAGATCACCGACACCGCAGCGCTCGTCACGGGTGGTGCTTCCGGCCTCGGCGGCGCCACCGCCAAGGCGCTGGCCGCCAAGGGCGCGCGCGTCTTCGCGCTCGACCTCGCCGCGTCGATCGAGAAGGCGGAACAGGTCGACGGCGTCACCTACGTCGAGGCCGACGTCACCGACCCCGACCAGGTCCAGGCCGCCGTCGACACCGCGGCAGGCTCAGGCGTGCCGCTGCGCACGGTCGTGAACTGCGCCGGCATCGGCCCCTCGGCCCGCATCCTGTCGAAGAAGGGCCGCCACGACCTCGCGCTCTACGCGAAGGTCGTGCAGATCAACCTCATCGGCACCTTCAACGTGCTCACCATCGCCGCCGAGGCCATCGCCAAGACCGAGCCGCTGACCGACGACGCCCGCGGCGTCATCATCAACACCGCCTCCGTCGCGGCCTACGACGGCCAGATCGGCCAGGTCGCCTACTCGTCGTCGAAGGGCGGCGTCGTCGGCCTCACGCTGCCGGCCGCGCGCGACCTCGCGTCGCAAGGCATCCGCGTGCTGACGATCGCGCCGGGCATCGTCGACACCCCGATGCTCGCCACGGTCAGCGACGAGTTCCGCGCGGGCCTCGCCGCCGGCGTGCCGTTCCCGAAGCGCCTGGCGCGCCCGGACGAGTACGCGCAGCTCGCCCTCTCGCTGATCGACCACGACTACCTCAACGGCGAAGTCGTCCGCATGGACGGCGCGCTGCGCATGGCCCCGCGCTGATGCTCCCCGGCGGTCTGGACCACGCGCGTGGTCCAGACCGCCCCCGCGTCACGCCTTCGTCAGCCGCGCTTCCAGCCCGATGCCGTCGGTGGTGATGTGGCAGGCACCGAAGCGGCTTTCGCGCGCCAACGTTTCGAACTGCTCCGGCGTGTACGCGCGCTTGCGCAGCTGCCCGAGTGTCCACTTTGTCGTGAGCGCACCCACGGGCCCCAGGTTCATCCCAGCCACCTCGGCGGCAATGTCCTCCGAGGTGGCCGTCTTGCGCAGGTCCTGCACCAGCGCCACCCCGCCCGGCCGCAGCACGCGCCACATCTCGTCGAGCGCGTCGACCGGGTCGGCGAAGTTCTTGAACGCCGCCTGCGTGATCAGGAAATCGAACGACTCCGCCGCGAACGGCATCGCCGCGACGTCGCCGTGCACGAACTCCGCCGCGACCCCCTGCTCACGCGCGTACTGGCTCGCCAGGGACACGAACGTGCGGCTCACGTCCAGCCCCGTGACCGCGAAGCCGAGCCGCGCCACCTCGACCGCGTGGAAGCCGGGCCCGGGTGCCACCTCCAGAACGTCGGCGCCACCGGGCAGCTGCTTGGCCAGCTCCGCCGCCGACGAGCGGTAGAACGCCAGCTGCGGCGCCGTTCCGCGACCGCGCGCGTACGCCCGCGCGACCGGTCCTTCCATCTCCGGCACGAGCTTGGTCCGGTGCCGTTTGACCTCGGTGTTCGTCATGATCGCACTCCAGTTCGGTGAGTCGGCCGAACCGCTCCGGGGAGTGCGGGCCCGTATCCTGTGATCGCAGCCTGAGGATCGGGTCCGCTGCCGCGGAATCGGTTCGAGGGTTTCCCCGGTCCCGGTGGCGGTGTGCCAGCACTGCCTCCGGGGCCGGCTTTCTACTCCTGACCACCTTCGACGAAAGCGGTCAAGTCTTCCGGCAGTTCGCCGGTCTCGCGGTAGTGCCGCCACTCGACGACGCCCGGCAGCGCACTCGTGGCCAGGTCGTCACGCAGTCCGCGCACCCAGTCGATCTCGGCGCGCAGCAGCACCAGCTCGTATTCGCCTTCGACGAGGAACAGCCGCGGCACCTCGGCGCGCAACGCGTCGAGCGCCGCCACCCGCTCGGCGAGGCGCTTGTCCAGCGCGGTGAGCCGTTTCGTCAGCAGGTCCGCCACCTCGTCCGGGCCGAGCGAAGCCATGATCGACAGCCCGGCCTGGAACTTCGTCGGTTCGAGGTCCGGCTCGCCGAGCAGCTCGGCCACCCAGTCCTCCAGCTCGGCGCGGCCGGCGTCGGTGAGGCGGTAGATCGTGCGCTCGGGCCGCGCGCCGTCGCGGACGCTCTCCACGGTGGCGACGAAGCCGTGCTTCTCCAGGTTGCCGACGACCGTGTAGAGCGAGCCCCACTTGATCTTCATGTCGGCGTCCTTGCCGCGTTCGCGCAGCACGGAGGCCATTTCGTAGGGGTGCATCGGCCGCTCGACCAGGGCCGACAGCACGGCCAGCCCCAGCATGTTCCCGACCTTGCGCCGCTTCACGGTCACCACTTCCTCGTCTACGAGTATTCGCAGACGAGTATAGGCACAGCCGGCCGGTGACCGCCAGGGTTCAGCGGTGGATCAGCAGCACCGAGGACTGATCGGGCGGCAGGGGGACGGCGCGCTGCAGCAGCCAAGACCCGTCTTTGCCGGCACGGACGGTGCCCAGGGCGACCACGGCAGCCGAGCGGCCGAACCCGGTCAGCACGATCCGGTCGCCTTCGTGCAGCGCGCCCGCACCGGCCGGGATGACGGTCGTCGGGCCACCGGTGCCGATCACCGTCACGGACTCGCCGGACGCCGTCACCGTGCGCAGACCCCAGGGTCCCGACAGCTCGTCCGGGTTCGACTTCAAGAGCGCGAAGTCGTCGAGCCCGGTGGTGATCACGCCGACGAACCCGGCCTGCGTCGCGACCACGTCGCCGGGCTTCGCATCGACACCGGAGATGCCGAACTGTGCCGCGGCCCCTGCGCGCACGACGGTCCCCGTCGAGACCGCCGGGTCGTGCGCCGAGCTGGTGAGCGTGCCGAAGACGGGGTGCTGCGGGTTTCCGGTGGCCAGCGAGGTGTTCCACGCGGCCGCGGTGGGTGGGAGCTTCGCGGTCGCGAGGCCGTCGCCTACCTGGGTCTCGCCGGAGGTGAACCTCGCCGTGTCCACTTGCGGAGCCGTCACCGCGACGCCCGTGGCCGGGCCGCCGTCCGGCGCCGAAGCGACAAAGCCGTACGCCGGAGCCGTGAGCTGTGCCGAAGGGACGGTCAGCTGCGCCTGAACCCGCAGCTCAGGCCCGGTGAGGAACGCCAGCCGGACGCCACCGTCGCGCTCCTGGCGGCGGAGCACGACGATCGGGCCCACCTCCGGCCGGCTGCCCGCAAACACCACCTGCGCCGCCGGCCCACCCCAGCCCCACCGCGCGCGCTCGATCACGGCCACGTTCCCGGCCAGCGACCCCCGCGCGGGCCACTGCGTCACCGGCACGGCCTGGACCTGCGACGACGTGGTCTGCGTGGTGACGACCGTCGCCGCACCCAGCGCGAGCACCACCGCAGCGGCCGCGGCCCCGACCAGCGCCCGCTGCCTGCGTCGGGCCCGCGTCCCGAGCACCCGCCGTGCCATCCGAGCCGCGTCCCCCGGCTCCGGCGGAGCCAGCGTGGTCTCGCCGAGCTCCCGGAGAACGGTGTCGGTGAACTCCTGCTGCCTCAACGCGGTCCCCTCCCGCTCGCCGCCGGACTCGGCTCGTGCGTGGCCTCCCACAACTCCCGCAGCCGGGCCAGCCCGCGCGCCGTCGACGACTTCACCGTCCCGACGCCGCAACCCAGCAGCCGAGCGGTCTCCGCCTCGCCGAGGTCCAGGTAGAACCGCGCCGCCAGCACCGCCCGCATCCGCGGCGGCAGCTGCCACAGCAGCGCGACCATCTCCGACCGGCCCGCCGATACCGCGAACGCGTCTCCCCCGGCCTCGACGTCTGCCCCGGCGATCGGCATCAGCCGCTCGCGTCGGCGACGGTCGCGGCGAGCGAGGAAAACACGGAACAACGCCTGCCGCGCGTAGGCGCGTTCGTGCTCGATGTCCGCGCGGCCGACGTGCTTGACCAGCCGCAGCAGCGCGTCGTGCACCACGTCCTCGGCCTCGCCGCGGTCGCCGGTCAGCACGAGCGCGTAGCGGAACAGCTCGTCGTAGTGCTGCTCGACGAAAACCTCGAACCCGCGCACGCCCACCGCCCTCCGCTACCTGACGCCCCCTTGGATCACGGAGGACACCGGAAAGTTGCCTGGGCGGCCGAACTCGGGCCGGCGAGTCACTCGGCGGGCTGCCACACCCAGTTCTGCCGCTCGTAGGCCACCTGGAAGCCCAGGTCGAGCATGTTGTGCAGCGACGAATTGTGCTCACCCTCGGCCTCGGCACCGGTTTCGGCGACGAGCAGGCTGCAGCCCAGCTCGGCCGCAAGCCGGGCGCGGGCGGCGAGGAGCTCCGTCTGCCCGCCGCGGTTGCGGGCGTGCTCGGCGACCGCGCCGCCGAACATCTGGCCGATCTCGCCCTGCCGGTACATCATCGCGGTGCCGACCATCTCGTCCTCGAGCCACACGGCGAACGGGTGGCAGTTCGGCTCGGCGGCCGACGCGGCGAACATCTCCGCGAAGTGCTCTTCGGGCATGCCGAAGACGCTCAGCATCAACGCCGCCCACCGGTACAGGTCACCGCGTTCGACCGGCGCGATCCGGATGCCGTCGGCCGGCCTGCGCTCGTCGTCGTCGGCACGGGCCACGACCTCGTCGACGGGGGCGACGAGCTTGGCCCACGACGACGTGGTCGTCAGCCCCTCGCGCGCGCAGATCTCGGCCCAGTCGTCCGGAATCACCGACGGCGCAAGCTGCAACGTGGCGCGACGCGTGCCTGCCGCGCGGTAGAACGCGCACACCTCGGCGATCAGCTCCGCGGTGACGGGCTCCTCGCGGCCGAAACCGAGCGCCTTGCTCCAGTAGTCCGTCGGGTCGTTGCGCACCGCCAGCACCACCGCACCGCCGAGGCGGGTGGCCGTCATGCCGAGCGCGGAACGCACCGTCTCGGGACCGCCGGTCTCGAGCTGGAACAGCGCTTCCGCCTCGGAATCCTCGATCGCCAGCGGCGGGTCGACCTTGATCACCAGGTCACCCTACTGCGCGCCGGACCCCGGATCAGATGTCGAGCATGAAAGGCACCTCGACTTGTGCCCGATCGGACATCCACTCGCGCAACGCCTTGGTGGCCAGCACGTCGTCCTCGTTGTACTGCAGGAGACGCTCGCGCTGGGTGTCGTCGGGGGTTTCGCCGTCCATGCCCACGGCGTCGCGGTACCAGCGCATCGACGCTTCGCCGCCGGCCTCCGCGTCGCGCCACTGGAAGCCCGCGACGGGGGCGATCACCTTGAGGCCCTTGCCGCGCGAGCACAGGAACTGGTCGGTGACGCTGCGGAAGAGATCCACCCACTCGTCGGAGTCCACAAAGGACTGCACGTCCTTCTTCGCCGGGATCCCCGGGTGGTCGCCGAAGCGCTCGACGGAGCCGAACAGCCAGCGGTTCTCCGCCAGCGCGTTGTAGCAGTAGGCGCGGAACGTGAGCCCGGCCGCCAGCGTGCGGTCGCGCACGTCGGTGAACCACGCCCAGAACTCCGCGAACGAACGCGCTTCGTCCGTGGTCGGTAAGGGCTCCCAGGTGGCGAAGGCGCGGTAGCCCCGCTCGACGCCGATGTCGGCACCCGAGAGCAGCGTGCCCCACAGGTACGCGCCGGCGTCGCCGAAGCTCTCCATGTCGACGTCGACCTCGACGTCGCCGCGCGGCACCTCGACCAGCGGCGTGCGGCGCACCACCGTGAGGTCGGCCAGCCACGCGCGCGCGAGCATGATCGCGTCGGCGAACGTGCCGCCGGTCCAGTTCATCGGCGGTGCCTCGGCGGCCGGATCGAGCGCGGCCAGCTTGTCCACAGTGGACACGCCGGCCCGGCGCAGCTCGCCGGCGTCCTCGCCGCGCACCACGAGGCTGACGTCGCGGGTCTCGGTGAGCTGCGCCTCGCACGTAGGCCAGAACGGGCAGCGCCGGCACTCCAGCACTCGCGAGGGTTGGGCCAGCGGTTCGCCTTCGGTCGCGGCCGCGGTGGCGACGGCGAGCCGGTCGGCGAAGCGCGCGTCGTACTCCGCCAGCGCGCTGCGGCCGCCGGGCCAGGTGCCGGCGGTGAGGTCGTGCCAGACCACCACGTCGGCGTCGAGCCCGATGACCCCGCCGACGGCGCGGCCGGTCTCGGCGCGCCCGTACGTCTGCAGCATCCGCCGCAGGTGCGCGAGCCTAAGCTGGTCGCGCGGCTGCGAACGGACCTTGCGCGTCTCGTCCGGCGTGCGGTGCGCCGGGTCGAGGTCGGTCAGCCCGGTGGTCGGCGCACCCTGGCCGCGGTCGGTGATGCGGTGGCGCACCACGAGCACCGGCACGTACCCGGTCGCGGTGCGCACGAGCAGGTCGACGCCGCCGCGCCGGTGCCCGACCGGGTCGGCCCGCAGCAGCGGGCCCCAGATGAACCGCGCGCCCTCGGCGAAGGCCTCCTCCGTGAGCCGCACGCGGTCGGCCGCGGGCAGGTCACGCGGGATGCGCACCCAGGTCGCGCCGGCCGCCTGATGGTTCTCGGCATCAGAGCCCTCGACGTCGGTGGTCGCGTCGATGAGGCGCTGCAGGATCGCCTCGCGGTGCGCCGTCGCGTCGGCGATCCGCTGCTGCGCCGTCGGATCCGGCGGCGGCAGCGGGACGTCGCGCATCGCGGGGTCGTGCTCCAGATGCACACGACGACGGCAGCGACTGACCGCTCCGGCGTCGAGCAGCACCTCGTTACCCATGACGATCACCTTATCCGCCCCCACCGACAGAACTGCCTTTCCGTGCTGCGAGCCGACATGCCCGGCCCTGCTCGGACCAGTAAGTTCGACCCCGACGAGTAGCAGGAGGTGGGCCATGGCGCGCAAGGCCAAGCAGGACGCGGGTGAAGCTCGGATCACCCCGAAGAAGGCGAAGAACGCGATCGCGGTGGCCAAGGTGCTCGGCCCGGCCGTGATCCCGGTCGTCGCGCCGTACGCGGTGCGCGCGGCGGGCGCGGCCCGGGAGATGTACGACCGCTACCAGGCGCGCAAGCTCGGCGTCGCCGTCGACCAGCTCGGCGAGTTCTCCGGCCGCGGTGCCGCGCTGCACGCGCGGATCGCCGGTCTCGTGCAGGGGCTGGGCGAGCTCAGGAAGTCGAGCAAGGCCACCGACGCCGACGCGAAGTTCGCGACCGACACCCAGGGCACCCTCGAACAGCTGTCGGCCACGGTCCGCGCGGCCGAGCGGATGCCCGCCGCCCGGCGCAAGGCCGCGCACCGCGCGGTCGCGAGCGAGCTCGACTCCCTGGAGGAACAGCTGCTGCACCGGCTCGGCGTCTGAGCGCGAGCCGGGCCGCTCACCCGAAGTGGTGAACGGCCCGGCTTCGGCCGTTTCGACAAGCAGACTCAAGACGGCAGCGGAATCCACTTGTGCGACCACGCGACCACGGCGTCGAGGACCGGCTCCAGGTCCTGGCTCTTCGCCGTGAGGTGGTACTCGACCTGCAGCGGCGTGGCGGTGAGGACGCGCTTCTCCAGCAGGCCGTCCTCCTCCAGCTTCCGCAGCCGCTGCGTCAGCATCGTGTCGCTGATGCCGGGCACCGCGGCCTTGATCAGGGCGTAGCGGTGGTGACCGGTGAAGACCGCCCGCAGGATCGCGCCCGTCCAGCGCGTGCCGATCAGCTCGATCGCCGCGTGGAAGCGCGTGCACACGCGGTGGGCTTCCTCCGCCTGCCGGTCCACGGCCATTCCCTCAGTCGCCCGAGCGAAGCGGCGCCAGCGACGCGGTGACCCGCACCAGCTCGTCGAACATGGCCTTGGCCGAGGTCTTCACGATCTCGTTGGGCACGAACTCGCCCTCGTCGCTGATGAACTGCTGCACGAACGGCACCGACACCGCGTCGAAGACCGGGGTCATGCGCAGCGTCGTCACGACCTGCTTGATCTGCTGCACCGCGCGCGTGCCGGCCGCGACGCCGCCGTAGCTGACCAGGCCGACGGCCTTGTACTTCCACTCGTTGTGCAGGTAGTCGATGGCGTTCTTCAGCTCGGCGTTGTAGCCGTAGTTGT
Organism: Amycolatopsis sp. NPDC001319; assembly: GCF_042896185.1. Lineage (NCBI taxonomy): Bacteria > Bacillati > Actinomycetota > Actinomycetes > Pseudonocardiales > Pseudonocardiaceae > Amycolatopsis > Amycolatopsis sp. NPDC001319. Next base: position 221,432 of record NZ_JBIAWY010000001.1, read on the forward strand.
ACTCCGGCATCACGAAGACGAACGCGTCCGCTTCGGACACCTTGGCGCTCCAGTCCTTCGTGTGCTGGTGCTCGTACTGACCGAGGCGCGGGTGCTTCGGTTCGTTGAAGAACGGCAGGTTGACCACGGCGAGGTCCACGAGCTCGACGTCGAAGCCGCCGTGCTCGATCGCCGCGGCCTCCGTCCACTTCGCCACCGGCAGGCCCACGCGGCCCGGTCGCGTGCTCGCCAGGATGATCTCAAGCTTCGGCAACGCCGTCGCCTCCTCCCGGCCCGGCAGAACGCGGGCCGCTCGACTAAGGAATCCTGAGCAACTTAGCATTCCTTAGTGAACGACCCGCGTCCGACCGGTTACTTGATGAACCCCTTGTCGAGCATCCACTGGTGCGCGACCACGCCGGCGTCCTTGCCGTCGACGTCGACCTGCTTGCACAGCTGCACCATCTGCTCGTTGTCGATCGCCGCGGTCACCTTCTCGAGCGGGCCCCGCAGCGCGGGGTGCTGGTTCAGGAAGTCCGTGCGCATCGTCACCGCGGCGTTGTACTGCGGGAACGCCTTCTTGTCGTCCTCCAGCACGCGCAGGTTGAGCCCCGAGATCCGGCCGTCGGTGGTGAACACCTCGCCGACCGGGCACGTGCCGTTGGCCACGGCTGAGTAGATCGTGCCGATGCCGAAGTTCTCGATCTTCGGGTTCTGGAAGCCGTACGCCTTGACCGCCGCCGGGAAGCCGTCCTGGCGGCTGGTGAACTCCGTCTCCAGGCAGAACCGCGCCTGGTCGGGCTTCTGCTTGAGGAAGTTCGCCAGGTCGGTGGTGGTCTTGAGGTTGTTCTGCTTGGCGTACGCCTCCGTCGTGGCGAACGCGTACTGGTCGTTGAGCGGCGAGTACTTGAGCCAGGTGATGCCGTTCTTCTCGGCGTCGGCCTTCGCGGTCGCGTCGTACTGCGCCTGCTCGCCGCCCGGCACCGGCAGCTCGTTGCCCTGGTAGTTGATCCAGCCGGTGCCGGTGTACTCCCACGTGACGTCGGTCTGGCCGTTGAGCAGCGCCTGGCGCGACGAGTTGGACCCCTTGATGTCGGTGAGGTCCACGACGTCGGCGCCGGCGGCGCTCAGCGCCATCTCCGCCATGTAGCCCAGGATGATGTTCTCGGTGAAGTCCTTCGACCCCACCACCACGCGCACACCCTGCACGCCGGGGATCGGCTGGATGGAACCGGGCTGGATCGAGTACGGCACGGACGTGTTGAGGTCGAGCCCGCACGCCGAGAGCGTCCCGGCGAGCAGCGCCGCCCCCGCGAGGACGCCCGCCTTCTTGAGGACGTTCATCAGCGCAGCCCCTTCGGCCCGAAGTACTGTTCCGCGACCGCGCCCAGCCAGTCGACCAGCAGCGCCAGCGCGACGGCCAGCACGGAGCCGGTGATCAGCACCTTGGTGAGGTTGAGCTTGTAGCCGGTGTCGATCAGCAGGCCGAACCCACCGGCGTTGACGAACATCCCGAACGTCGCGGTCCCCACGGCCAGCACGAGCGACGTGCGCAGACCGGCCAGGATCAGCGGGATCGCCAGCGGGAACTCCACGCGCCACAGCACGGCCGACGAGGACATCCCGATGCCGCGCCCTGCGTCGATCAGCGCCGGGTCCACCTGCTGCAGGCCCACCATCGTGTTCCGCAACACCGGCAGCAGCGAGTAGAACGCCAGCGGCAGCGCCGCGACCCACAGCCCGCCGACGGCGCCGGTGACGATGAACCACAGCACCAGCACACCCAGCGCGGGCGCGGCCTGGCCGATGTTGGCGACCGCGAGGAAAACGGGCGCGAGGAACCGCGCCCACCGCCGCGTGACCATGACTCCGAGCGGCACGGCCACGAGCACCACGAGCACCACCACGACCAGCGTCATCGCGACGTGGTCGCGCAGCGCGGTGAGCAGCGAAGTGGCATTGAGCGTGGTCGCCTCGGTGGCGGTGACGCCGGTGCCGAACACCCAGCCGAGCGTGACCGCGACCAGCACGACCACGGCGATGGGCTGCGCGAACAGGCGGAAGCGCTCCGCGCCGCGGGAGCCGGATTCGGTGGAGAAGCCCGCTTCGACGACTGCTGTCACTGCGTCACACCCCCGACCGTCTCGTGATCGTCGGCGTGCTCGTCGCGCAGCTGCTGGATCGTGTTGATCACGGTGTCCAGCTCGATCGTGCCGGCGAACTCGCCGCGCGCGCCGGTGACCGGCACCGAACCACCCTCGGCGAGCATGGCCTCCAGGGCGTCCTGCAGCGTCGACTGCAGGCTCACGATGTCGCGCAACGGCTTGCCCGCGTCGGCGAGCGAGGTCGCCGCGGTGAGCTGGCGCCGGTGCACCCAGCGCGTGGGACGGCGGCGCCGGTCGAGGACGAGCACGAAGTGCTTGCGCTGGTCGTCGAGCTTGCGCGCGATGTCGGCCGGGTCTTCGTCCTCGGCCGCGGTGAGCGCGTCCTGCTTCAGCTCGACGTCGCGTACGCGCAGCAGGGTCAGCTGCTTGAGCGAAGCGCCGGCGCCGACGAAGCCGGCGACGGTGTCGTCGGCCGGGTTGGCGAGGATCGCGTCCGGGGTGTCGTACTGCAGGATCTTCGACTCGTTGCCGAGGACCGCGATCTTGTCGCCGAGCTTCACGGCCTCGTCGAAGTCGTGCGTGACGAACACGATCGTCTTCTTGAGTTCGGTCTGCAGCCGCAAGAGCTCGTCCTGCAGATTGCCGCGCGTGATGGGGTCCACGGCGCCGAACGGCTCGTCCATCAGCAGCACCGGCGGGTCGGCCGCGAGCGCGCGGGCCACGCCGACGCGCTGCTGCTGGCCACCGGAGAGCTGGCGCGGGAAGCGGTCGCGGAAGTCGGCCGGGTCAAGGCCGACCAGGTCCATCATCTCCTCGACGCGCGAGGAGACCCGCTTCTTGTCCCAGCCGAGCAGCCCCGGCACCACGCCGATGTTCTGCGCCACGGTGAAGTGCGGGAACAGCCCGGCCTGCTGGATCGCGTAGCCGATGCGGCGGCGCAGGGTGTCGACGTCGAGCTTCAGCGCGTCCTCGCCGCCGATCGTGATGCGCCCGGAGGTGGGCTCGATCAGCCGGTTGATCATCCGCATCGTGGTCGTCTTGCCACAGCCGGACGGGCCGACCAGGACGACGATCTTGCCGGCGGGCACGACCATCGAGAAGTCGTCGACGGCGGGCGCGCGCGTGCCCGGGTAGCGCTTGGTGACGTGTTCCAGTTCGATTTCGGCGCCGGAGACATGGTCGTCGGCAGCGTGGTCTTCGAAAGCGTGCTCAGCCACGGAGCCCCCTCGGTACGGTCAATCGCTTGATCAGGACGTAGATGGCGTCGAGCACGAGCGCGAGGATCACGACGCCGACGGTGCCCGTGAGGGCCTGGTTGAGCGAGTTGGCGCTGCCCGCGTTGGTGAGGCCCGAGAAGACCTCGGATCCGAGGCCGGGGCCCTTCGCGTAGGCCGCGATCACCGCGATGCCCATCAGCATCTGCGTCGCGACGCGCATGCCGGTGAGGATCGCGGGCCACGCCAGCCGCAGCTCGACGCGGGTGAGCACGGAGAACCGGCCCATCCCGATGCCGCGCGCGGCATCCGTCACCGCTGGGTCGACGCCCGCGAGGCCGACGATCGTGTTCCGCACGATCGGGAGCAGGCCGTAGAGCACCAGCGCGATGACCGCGGTGGTGGAGCCGAGCCCCGAGAGCGGGATCAGCAGCCCGAGGAGGGCGAAGGAGGGAACGGTCAGGATCGTGCTGGCCAGCGCCGTGGCGACAGCCGAGCCGATGGGACTGCGGTACACCACGATGCCGATCGCCACACCCAGTACGGCGGCGAGGATCGTGCACTGCACGACCATGCTCGTGTGCAGGTACGCCTGCAGCCACAACCGGTCCCACCGGTCCGAGATGTACTCGAAGAGGTTCATGCGTATTCGTTCTCCTGCCGCTAGTGAGGAGCCCCAGACGTCACCCGTTCGGAGTAGCTCATCAACCGGGAGGGTGACTACCCAGAACGAACGCGGACCAAACCTCCTGTCTCACCGTTGGTCAGACCACCGTTTCGCATCCTGAGACGATCGGCAACCGAAGCGAGCGGCCTGGCCGGGCGGTCGCCACCTGATCGCAACGCTGCGACCAGCATTTACTTGAACGTTCACCGAGACCGTGCTCACAGGCCGGGAGTGCTCGATCACCCGCCGGAGTGCCGATAAACTGCTGTTCGTGAGCACCCGGACCCGGCACCGCGGCGCGTTGGCCGCTGCGCGCGGCGGGCTGCTCGCGGCCAGTTCGGCGTCACTCGCGGTGACCGCCCACGGCGTCGCCGACGGCGGGCTGCCCGACCCGGCGCTCACGGTCCTGCTCACCGGTCTGCTCGGCTGGACGGGCACCGCGCTCGCGGGCAAGGCCCGCGGCCGCCTCGCGACCATCGCCGTGCTCGGTGCCGGCCAGCTGGTGATGCACCTGGTGCTGACGACGCTCGCGGGCCACGACGGCCACCCGGCCGCGGGCTGGGCGAGCGGCTGGACGATGACGGCTTCGCACGCCGTCGCCACGCTCATCACCGCCCTGCTGCTGGCTCGCGCCGACGCGCTGCTGCTGGCCGTGCTCCACGTGGTGCGAGCGGTCCTGCCGCTCCTCACACCGCCACAGCCCGTGCCCGCCGGCGCGGCCGTGGCACTCCCGCCGCGACCGTCGCGGTCCGTGGCGATCCTCGACGTCGAGCTGCGGCGCGTCCGCGGCCGGCGCGGGCCTCCGGCACTGCCCTGAACCCGATTTCCCTTTTCCCTCACCGGTGGAGCCCCCGAAGGCTCTCCACCGGATCACCCCCTGTTCAGGAGCAGTTGTGTCCCATCACGTCTTCAAGCGCGCCGGTGTGCTGGCCGCCACCGTCGGCATCACCGGCCTGCTCGGCGCCGGCATCGCGTCGGCCCACGTCACCGCCAACGTCTACGGCGCCCCGGCGACCCAGGGCGGGTACGGCGCGATCTTCTTCCGCGTTCCCAACGAGGACGCGAAGCTCGGCACCATCGGGCTCGAAGTGGACTTCAAGCCGGAGTACGGCATCGGCAGCGTGAGCACCAAGCCGATCCCGGGCTGGACCGCGCAGGTCACCAAGTCGACGCTCCCCCAGCCGGTGACCACCGCGTCGGGCACGAAGATCACCGAAGCCGTCACCAAGGTCGTCTGGACCGCCGACGCCGGCACCAAGATCGGGCAGAACCAGTTCCAGGAGTTCGAGGTCAGCGCCGGCCCGCTGCCGGCGAACGTGGACCAGCTCGAGTTCCCCGCCATCCAGACCTACGAGGCCGGCAAGGTGGTGTCGTGGAACGAAACCGCGACCGCCGGCGGTGAGGAGCCGGAACACCCGGCGCCCACCATCAAGCTCGCCGCCAAGAGTGGCGGGGATGAGCACGCCGGCATGACCGCGTCGACCACGAACGCCGAAACGCAGGCGGCCGCGGTCGATTCCTCCGACAGCACCGCCCGTTGGCTCGGCGGCGCCGGCCTCGTCGTCGGCGCGCTCGGGCTCGGCTTCGGCGTCGGAGCCATCACGCGCTCGCGGCGCACCGGAAACACCGAAGGAACCAAGTAAATGCGGAAAGCGCTCCTCGCGCTGGCGATCACCGGGGTGGCCCTGCTGGGCACGGCCACCCCGGCGCTGGCGCACAACGTGCTGATCAGTTCCAACCCGGCCGACGGCGCATCGCTGGCCACCGGTCCGGCGAAGGTCACGCTGACGTTCGACCAGTACGTGCAGAACGCCGACGTGAACCAGATCGCGGTGACCGGACCCGACGGGAACCAGTGGGCCGAAGGCCCGGTGACCGTGGAGAACAACGTGATCAGCGCACCGCTGCGGCCGCTCGGCCCGGCGGGCAAGTACACGGTCGGCTACCGGATCCTGTCGGCCGACGGGCACCCGGTGTCGGGCGAGATCCCGTTCACCCTCACCAAGGCGGGCTCGGGTACGCCGGCGAAGGTCGACGCGGCCAAGGCGTCCGGGGCACCGGCCGCCGGTACGTCGGCGACGTCCTCGACGTCCAGCTCGACCGGGATTCCCATCTGGGTCTGGATCGCGGGCGCGGTGGTGCTGCTCGCGATCGGGCTCACCGTCGCGCTGCGCACCGGGCGTGAGCCGAGCCAGGAGAAGACGAAGCAGTGACGAGAGCCGAGACCACCTCGACGGTCCGCTGGTCCACGCTGCTCTGCGTGGTCACGGCGGGCCTGCTGGGCGCGCTGATCGGCGTCGCGCTCACGGCGTCGGCACCCATCCCGGGTGTGGTGGAGCCCAGCGAGGTGGTCTCGGCCGCCATCCCGATCGTGCGCGTGCTGATGGACCTGGCCGCGGTCGCCACGATCGGGCTGGGCCTGCTTTCGGTGATGGTCGGCTACGACCGGCCGAAGCTCACCGAGCCGATCATGCGGCGGGCGCGGCCGGCCGCCGTCGCCGCCGCGTTGATCTGGTCGGCGAGCTCGGTGGTCGCGCTGATCCTGCAGACCGCGGAGTACAAGCCGGGCAAGTCGACGCTGACCGCGAGCGACATCGGCGCGTACATCGCCGAAGTCGGCGCGGGCAAGGCGCTGGTGATCGTCGCGGTGCTGGCGCTGCTGCACGCCGGGCTCGGGTTCCTCGCGCTGCGCCAGGGCGAGAAGGTGCCGGCCGAGGTGCGCGTGGGCGTCGGCATGTTCGCGCTGCTGCCGCTGCCGGTGACCGGCCACGCGTCCAACTCGTCGTGGCACGACTACACGATGATCTCGATGGAGCTGCACGTGATGAGCGCCGTCGCCTGGTGCGGCGGCCTCGGCGCGATGATCGTGCTGCTCGCGACGAACCGCACGCTGCTGGCCCACGCGCTGCCGCGGTTCTCCAAGCTGGCGACGCTGTGCCTGGCCGTCTCGGCGGTGACCGGCGTGTTCAACGGCGCCGTCGAGATCCTGGCCAACCCGACCATCAGCTTCTGGGCGGGTGTGTTCACGACGCCGTACGGGCAGCTGGTGCTGCTGAAGATCGCGTGCACCGGGGCGATCGCGCTGCTCGCGGCCAACCTGCGCTGGCGGCTGATGCCGCAGATCGTGCGCCACAACCGCACGGCGATCGCGTCGTGGGCGACGCTTGAGCTCACGGTCATGGGGCTGGCGTTCGGCTTCGCCGTCGTGCTGACACGGGCGCCGGTCGCGGTCTCCTGAAGCCGATTTCCTCGAAATCCCACTGTTTCCCAGCTCATTACCCGTTGGTTCTCACCGCACGTAGCTGCAAGTTGCACCACGGGAGTAGCAGTCCTCCGTTAGAGGCGATCGGCCGCACCGAATTTTCTACTGGCGCGGAGACCCCGCAAGCGATCTTCGGGGAAGCGACGAGTGGTCCTCTTCAGGCGTCGAATGCACGTGCAGCAGCTCATGAATGTGGCGCGGGCCACTAGTGCCGGTCAGCGGTAGCGCGTCCAGCCGGCGGCCGTGCGGCCGTGGCGGAGGTCGTCGAGACGGCGGTGCAGCTCGGGGCGCACCTGCGGGTGGCTGCGCAGGATCGGCAGCACGCTGGTGGTGAGCTTCAGCTCGCGCACGGCGCGCAGCACCGGGAAGCCCGACCAGGCCGTGACGTCGAAGCCGTACGCGCGGGAAAACTCCTCGTAGCGGCCCGGCGGGTCCCCGAACCGCTCACGGCCCACGGCCAGCGGCGTGAGATCCCACTCCGGCGGGCCGACGCAGGACGAGTCGAAGTCGCACAGCACGGGGCCGTCCGGGCCGGGAATCACGTTGCCGGGGTAGGCGTCGCCGTGGACGAAGCCTCTGGCCAGCGGGAAGTCCAGCTCGGCCAGCTGCGCCTCGACCTCGGCGCAGCGCTCCAGCAGGAACCGCCGGTCGTCGTCGGCGAGCTCCTCGGCGTCGGACACCCGGGCGCGCACCGCGTCGAACGGCGCCCACTCGGCGAGCCCGGCGGGCGGCGGCAGCGCGTGGACCCGGCGCAGCAGCCCGGCCAGGTCGGCGGGCGTGGGCGGGCGCCCGACGGACGGGACCTCGTGCCACGCCGTGACCAGGTGCGCCCCGGCGTGCATGGGCTGGCCGATGCCTTCCAGCAGGCGGATCGCGGGAATGTCATGGCGCGCGAAGTGCTCCGCGACGCACACGACCGTGCCGACGCGGTGCCGAAGCCTGGTCGAGCCGACGATCCGGACCACGACCGGGGCCGTGGCCAGCACGTACACCGCGTTGTTGGTGAACCGCAGCAGCCGCGCGCCGGCCGGGTCCAGGCCCAGCAACGCGCACGTTTCGGTCAGCGCTTCCCGCAGCTTCGCGGGCGTGAACCGGCCGCCGACGTCAGGCGGCGTAGAAGATCTTGAGCCGGTCGGCGAGATCACGGGCGTCACCGTTGTTGCGTCGACGCTCGGCCTCCACCTGCAGCGGGCGCAGGCGGTCCTTCACGCGCTCCGACTTGATGCTCTCGGCGTAGTCGATGGCCTTGCTGCCCACCTTGGCGCCGTGGTCGAGATCGCCGTCGAGCAGGTGGTTGGTGGCCAGCGCGCTGAGCATGAACGTCTTGCTGCGCGCCATGTCGTCGGTGTAGGAGTCGACGGCCCTGGTCAGGGCCGGGATGGCGTACTTGGTGTGCTCGGGGTTCTTCTGCGCCAGCACGGTGTGCACGGTGCCGGTCATCGCGTAGACGTCGGTCTCGTTGAAGAACTTCACCCACGACTCGGCGTTGGCGATGTCGGCGCGCGCGAACTCGTCCTTGCTGCGGCCGAGCAGCTTCGTGGCCTGCTCCTCGTTGCCCATCATCGCGTAGGCCCAGGCCTCGTTGGCGCAGAGCACCGCGACGGCGAGCTCGGAACCCGACTCCTGGGCGGCGATCTGGCCGAGCTGGAAGAGCTTCAGCGCGTCGTTGGGGGCGTCGTTGTGCAGGTAGACGCGGCCCATGCGGTAGAGGACGTTGGCGACGAGCGGGTGGCTGTCACCCTGCTTGGCCAGGTCGAGCGCGTTGGCGAAGTGGCCGCGGGCGGAGTCCATCAGGCCGGTGTCGAACGAGGTCCAGCCGGCGAGGCTGTGCAGGTCGGCGAGCGCGACGAACAGGCGCTGCTTCACCGCTTCGGTCGCGGTGGACTCGAGCATCTGCTGGCCCCAGGACAGCTGCGCCACCACGGCGTCGCGGCAGAACCCGCCACCGTACTGGTAGTCGAGCGCGCGAAGCGCCCTCGTCGCCGCCTCCACCTGGCGGACGTCGGTCGTGCCGATGCGCCCGGGTGCGGGCGTTCGCGCGGGGGCCGCGGACCACGTCCCCGATTCCTGACCGAACACCGCCGCACCCATCGTGACCTGGGCGGCGTGCGCGAGGAACCTCCGTCGCTTCACGGACTCGTCCTCCTCAGCCTGCCGGCCGTCGGACGAACCGACGACCCGTATCGCCGTGGTCTCGTCGTACGCGAGACCCATGTATCCACGGGGGACACCCAGGCCGTCGGCGATTCTCGTGAGCACGTCGTAGGCCATGACCTGGCGACCCTTGAGGATCTCCGACACCTCGGACTGCGACTGGCCGGTCATCGCGGCGATCTGGCGCTGCGAGACACCGTGCTTGCGCAACAGGCGGTACACCGCGCTGACCTCCCGGGCCGCCAGCGCCGAGCGCATCTCCGGCTGTTCCCAGGCATCGGGCGGAACCGGGCTGCCCTGCCGGGCATCGGTGCCACCGGAAACACTGTCGCCAGCACTGGCGTCCATAACGACCCCTCACCGTCCGTTGGGCGTCGGAAGCAGACTAAGCACACCTCGAGAAGCATGTGAACCGAGCAGACAGTGTGTCTGATCGGCCCGGCCGAACTCCACTGACCGCTTACCGTGGAACCCCGCCCGGTCACCGCTATGACGCGGTTTCGACCTTCTATCGCACTCGGTTTCACTTCACTGTAGTTGTCAGATCTCCGTCACCGCCCGGACACCGGTAGCGATCACGGAGAGCGACGAAGACCGGGAGACCGGCGACGACGCGGATGTGCATCTCGCAAGGTGCACACAGGGACGAGAGAGCGGTGGAGGGCCAGTGGAGTTCGTTGACTCGCTCGCAGGAGGACATGCCGGGACCGCGATGCGGCCCTTGCGGCCCGCCCCGGGCGTGCCGGGAATCGCGACCGCGACCCGGCCGGTCACCCCCTCCGCCGCGGCCGACCCCCGCACCGCGGGTGTCCGTCACTACGAAGGCGGACAGCTGGTGTGGCGCGTGCAGTGCGGCGACCTCATCAGCCGCGAGCGCGCGGTGACGGTGTTCGTGGAGAACGACCAGGTCGTCGTCGTTTCGCCTCCCGGTGAGACCGCTCGCCTGACATCCGGTCAGCTCGGCCAGCTCAGGGCCGCTCTCAACGAAGCCGCCAAAATGGCGGAAAGGTAACGGTGAGCTCTCCATGGATCAGGTACTCGGGCAGGTCCTCCGCAACGCGGTCTGGGAACGCCTCGACATGCTGTCCGACCTGGCGACCCGCGCCGACGCCCAGTCGCTCGTCTCGGTGGCCCGCTCCGAACTGCCGCGCCTGACCGAAGGCTGGCGGGCGATGCTGCAGGCCCACGAGCCCGACGAGCGTGGTGACTGCCCCACGTGCTCCACCCGGTGGCACCGCTGCAAGGCGCCGTGCTCGGTGTGGCAGGTGGCGCACGAGCACCTCGTCGCCGGCGGCCTCGCTCCGCAGGCCCGCACGCAGGACGAGGGCCGTGCGAGCCGTCGCCGCGTCCCGAACCAGGCGCGGCGCGCGACGCCCGCCGAAACCACCGGCCGCCACGCGCTGGTGAACCCCCGGGCCGTCACGGCCTGATCCCGAGCAGGCGAGCGAGCCCCGGACCCGACTGCCCCGGTCGGACCGGCACCGGCACTCTCGCCGTGGCCGCGGGCTGGTTCGTCCGTCCCCCCGAGCGAGGCGAACCAGCCCCGGTTACCCCAGTCCCCATCGCGATTAATCGAAAATTATCACGGCAAGCTCTAGCGGACGGCGAAATCCGCCGCTAGGTTGAAGATCATCGCAGCCGGGCCAACTCCCTGGCTACGACCACAAACTCCGCGGGCCGGTGCCGTTGCACTCCCCTCCCCCGACCGGCACCGGCCCGCGGTTCCACTTCCCGGAGTTATCGGGTTTGCCCGATTACCACTCTGGTTACCGGACTGATCACCGCACGGCTTTCACTCGCGTGACGAGCACACCCGCGAGGACCGTCGCCAGCGCCGCCGCCCCGAACAGCGCCGGGTAGCCGCCGAGGAACTTGAGGATCAACGTCGTCAGCAGCGGTGCCACGACCTGGGGCAGCGAACCGGCGATGTTCACCACGCCGAGGTCCTTCGCCCGGTTCTGCGCGACCGGCAGCACCTGCGTGAGCATCGCCAGCGCCACGGCCATGTACACACCGAACCCGATGCCCAGCAGCGGCGAAGCGATCAGCGCCGCCGGCCACGTCTGCCACACCACCAGCAGCAGCGCGGCGATCGCCATCACGGCCGAGGACGCCAGGACGTACGGCTTGCGGCGGCCCGACTTGTCCGAGAAGTGCCCGGCCAGCACGGCGCCGATCACCAGCGCCACGCCGTAGAGGCCCATCATGATGAGCAGCCCGTCTTCCGGCGACGGGTAGTGCACCGCGTCCTTGAGGAAGAACAGCAGGAACAGCGTGCCGAACGCGTTGCCCAGGTTGATCATGAAGTGACAGCCCCAGGCCCACGCGAAGTCCGGGTGCTTGCGCGGCGACACCCACAGGTCGTTGAGGAACCGCCGGAACCGCGTGCTGGACCGGAACTCCCGGGGCAGGCGCGCGTCGGGCGTGCGGAACACGAACGCGCCGGCCCCGCCGAGCACGATCACCGCGCACACCGCGTACCCCAGCGGCAGGCCCGCCACGTCGAGCATCACCACGACCACCACGGCGCCGAGCACCGTGCCGAGCATCTGCGCGATGCCGACGAGCCCACCGACCTGCGCGCGCTGCCCGACCGGGACGCGGTCGGCGATGCCGCACATGAGCGTGGCGCCCAGCATGCCGTTGAGCCCGGCCTGCACGAGGCACCAGCCGATGGTCATCACGACGACGTTGGGCGCCTCGGCCAGCACCAGCAGCCCGGCCGCGCCGAGGACGGCACCCAGGACGGTCCACGGGTGGCGGCGGCCGAAGCGCGAGACCGTGCGGTCGGACAGCAGGCCGACCAGCGGGTTCGCGACGAGCGCCACCGCCGCGCCGACGCCCGTGGCCACGCCGAACACCGTTTCCTTGTTCGCGGCGTCGAGCAGCTCGGCCTGCTGCGGCAGCAGGACCTGGATCGGCGCGTAGATCCCCAGCCACATCGCGATGTTCGCGAAGAACAGCAGGCTCATCCAGCTCGGCCGCACCCGCGCGACGGGTTCGGCCAGCGCCGCCGGAAGCCGGTTGGTGGTCGTGTCACTCATGGCGGACCAGCTTTCGGTACCAGGCGAAGGAGTCCTTCGGTGTGCGGCGCTGAGTCTCGTAGTCCACGTGCACGAGCCCGAAGCGGGGTGCGTAGCCCTTGGACCACTCGAAGTTGTCGAGCAGGGACCAGACGAAGTAGCCGCGCACGTCGACGCCGGCGTTCATCGCTTCGCGCAGGGCCCGGAGGTGGCCGTCGAGGAAGTCGATGCGTTCGGGGTCGTGGACCTGGCCGTGTTCGTCGGGTGCGTCGGCGAAGCTGCAGCCGTTTTCGGTGATGTAGACGGGCGCGAGGTGCTCTCGGTAGCGGTCTTGGAACGACACCAGCAGCTCGTGCAGGCCCTGGGGCACGATCGGCGAGTCGTTGGTGGTCACCGGGTAACCCTCGACCGGGCGCAGCTCGAACGGAAGGGGATTCCCCTCGCCGGGTGCCGCGACGCCTTGGGGCTCGTAGTAGTTGACGCCGTAGAAGTCGAGCGGCTGGTGGATCGTGGTCAGGTCTTTTTCGAAGCCGCCGGGCAGGTGGGGGTGGATCTGCTCGGGATAGCTGCCGAGCAGGACCGGGTCGGCGAAGGTGCGGTTGAGGAGGGCGTCGAGCCAGGTTTTGGCGGCTTCGGTTTCGTCGTCTTCGTCGGCGGGCCAGATGGGTGAGTGGTTGTTGGCCGTGCCGACGCTCTCGGCACCGGCGGCCCGCAGCGCCTGGGTGGCGAGGCCGTGGGCGAGGTTCTGGTGGTGGGCCGTCGGGAGGGCGTCGAGCAGGAGGAACCGGCCGGGCGCGTACTCGCCGATGCCGTAGCCGTAGATCGACATGACCATGGGCTCGTTGAGCGGGATCCACAGTTTCACCCGGTCGGCGAAGCGTTCGCCGAGGATGGCGGCGTATTCGGCGAAGTGGTGGGCGGTGTCGCGGTTGAGCCAGCCGCCGTCGTCTTCGAGCGCCTGGGGCGTGTCCCAGTGGTACAGCGTGACGGCGGGCGCGATGCCGGCGGCGCAGACGTCGTCGATGAGCTTGTCGTAGAAGGCGAGGCCTTCGGCGTTGGGTTTGCCGGTGCCGGTCGGCTGGATGCGCGGCCAGGCGATGGACATCCGGTAGGCGCCCACCCCGAGTTCCGCCATCAGGGCGATGTCTTCGGAGTAGCGGTGGTAGTGGTCCGCCGCTACCTTGGCGTCCTCACCGCGGGCGATCTTGCCGTCGGTCGCGGTGAAGGTGTCCCAGATGGACGGTCCGCGGCCGGCTTCGGCCGTGGCGCCTTCGATCTGGAACGCCGAGGTCGAGACACCCCACAGGAATTCGGGCGGGAAGGTCGGATAGTCCACCGGCGGAACACACCTTTCTCATCCGGCCACCCGGTCGGGTGAACGTGAAAAGTTCTCATATGCTAGGTCGTCACTCGTCCAGGGGGAAGCCCACAAGGGCGCTAAAGTCCCAGATCAGACGAGTGGTTCCGCCGGCACCGGCGGAACAGGGAAGCGAGAAGGACCGAGGAACGACAGTGTCGGAGACCCAGGCGGAGACAACTCCGCTGCGGCGCAAGCCCGTGCAGCAGCGCAGCGCCAAGCGCGTGGAGCAGATGCTCGACGCCAGCGCGCAGCTCATCGACGAGCTCGGCTACGACGCGCTGACGACCACGCTGATCGCCAAACGCGCGAACGTCGCGGTGGGCTCGCTGTACCAGTTCTTCCCCGACAAGCGGGCCGTCGTCCAGGCGCTGACGCAGCGCAACCTGGAGCGTTTCGTGGCCGCCGTGAACGAGCGGCTGAAGGAGCTCAACCCCGAGCACTGGTGGAACATCGTCGACTCCGTGCTCGACATCTACCTGCGGATGCACCGCGAGGTCCCGGGCTTCTCCAAGGTCCACTTCGGTGACGTCATCGACGTCCAGCTCCTCGACGAGGAGCGCGACAACAACTCCGTGATCGTCGACTCGCTGGTGGACATCCTGCGCGTGCAGGTCGACCGCCCGGCGGACGAGCTCCGGTTCGCCATCGCCATCGCCAACGAGACCGCCGACGCACTGCTGAAGCTGGCCTTCCGCCGCGACCCGCAGGGCGACGAGCGGATCGTGGCGGAGGCCAAGCACGTGGTGAAGGGCTACTTGGCGAGCAAGTTCGGCGAGTGATGGCGGGTGGCCGTTTCGAACCACTCGAGGGCCGGCGTGAGTGGCGTTGGTGCGGCCCAGCCGTTGACGGTGGCGAGTAGCCGGAGGTAGCGGTCTCGGCGGGGGTCTTGGGCTTGCTTGATGCGCGCCAGGTCTTGCCGGGTCGGGTTGATGCGCCTGAGGGCTTGGGCGCCTTCCGGCCCTCTGGGATCTGCTTCTTGGTTGATCCCGGCCACTTCGGCGATGACGTCTTTGGCCGGGATCCGCGTGCGGGGCTGGGCGGCGGCCAGGTCGTGGAGTGCGGCGCGGAAGTCCGGGTCCTGGGTGAGCTCGGCCAGCTCGACCCAGGCGTCGACTTGGTCGGGGGTGGGCTCGTCGGGCAGCTCCGGGGTGAGGGTGCGTTTGATGCCCGCTTGCGACGCGTCGAGGCCGCCGAAGACCTCGTCGAGGAACTCACCGATCAGCTTCCGCCGCTCTTGCACCGACATCGCGGCCAGCTCATGCACCATCTCGACTTCCTCCCAGCCGACCCCGTTGCGCGCGACGGCCAGGAGAACCGCGCGCCGCAACTGGAGCACTTTGATCGTTTCGCCGATCGCCTGAGCCTCTCCGGCCGCGACCTCGCTCAGCTCGGTTTCGTGTCCGACGACGGCTCGAATGGTCTTCAGCCCGACGCCGAGCGCTCTCAAAGCCCGGATCACGCCGAGCCTTTTCGCGGCGTCCGGGCTGTACCGCCGACGTCCGGCCGAATCCCGACCGTTGGTGGGGACCAGCCCGAGGTCGGAGTAGTAACGGACCGCCTTGACGGACAGCTTGGTTCGCCGGGCCAGCTCGCCGATGGAGAGAAGTTCGTCGTCTTCCACGGGGACAAGCGTGCCTGCTCCTCCGGTGGGAGGCGCAAGGGTTTCGGTTTGTCCACAGGAGTTGTCCACAACTTGTGTCCGCTGTGGACAACTCGGCTTTTGCGGCCTTGGCGCGACTTCCGGCCGGTAGAATGGGATCGGGGCGTCCCCCCGTGGTGGGCGGGGGTTTGTCTCCGCCGGGGTGGGCGGGCAACAGGGTTGTTGCTGGGGGGTTGGTCGGCGGCGCTGCGGGGCGGAGGGCTGGTACATCGGCGCGGCGGAGCGACGGCCAGCGGAGGTGTAGCCGGCGCGGAGCCAGGCGACTTTTCGGCGGCGCGGAGCGGGGCAGTTGTGGTGTTCGTGAGGTTTCAGAGCACGACCCGCAACCGGCGGGGTGGGTTCACCGGCGTGTTCGGCTTGGTGAATGGGCTCGCGAAGGCGGGGCGGCTGTCCGAGGGGCAGGAGGCGTTCCGGCGGGCCTCGAATGATTGGTACGACGCCAATTTCCCCAATCCCGCCAAGGCGGATCCCGGGGTGTACGAGCGGCCCGGTGCGGCGGCGTGGTTCAAGGTGGGGGCGGAGGAGTTCGTCGCGCGGGTTCGCGGGTACTTGGAGATCCTCGACGCGCACGGGGTCGGGTGTGAGCGCGTTGAGTCACCCGCGCCGGGGCAGGTGGTATACGAGGACGAGTTCCAGGTTGTGGTGGTGCCGTCAGCCGAAGTTCTTGTGTTCGCCGCGGTAGGTCGGGACGGTGCGGTCGAGTTGGTCGCCTCGCAGGAGGTGGTAGGTGTCGAAGCGTTCGGCGAGTTCGCCGGCCTTGGCGTGGCGCAGCCAGACGCGGTCGCCGAGGCGCAGGGTGCGGGCGGCGGGGCCGGTGACCGGGGTTTGGACCTCGCCGGCGCCTTCGAAGCTCAGGAGTTTCAGGCCGGCCGGGAGGTAAGGCGAGGGCACGCGCGAGGCGCCCGCGGGGCCCGAGGCGATGTAGCCGCCGGCGAATAGCGTGGCGACGTCGCGGGCCGGGCGGCGGACGACGGGCAGGGCGAACAGCGCGGCGGGGCGCGGGTGGAAGCGGGAGTAGCCGTCGAACAGCGTCGGCGCGACGAGGCCTGAGCCGGCGGCGATTTCGGTGACGGCGGGTTCCGCGCCGGTCGTTTCGATGCTGCCGGTGCCGCCGCCGTTGACGAACTCGAGGTCGGCGATGTCGCGCACGGCGCGGACGACGGCGCCGCGGCGGCGCGAGATCTCGGCGGCCGAGCGGCGCTGCATCCAGCCGATCACGGAGTTGGACACGCCGCTGCCCGCCGCGTCGCCGAGGCCGGCGATCTGGCCTTCGTAGGCCATCAGGCCCTTGAGCACGAAGCCCGGCCGCGCGGCGATTTCGCGGGCGAAGGACACGGCTTGTTTCACGGTGAACACCGGCGAACGCCGTGTGCCGACGTGGACGCCGGGCAGGGGGCGCCACGACGCGTCCAATTCGAGGCACACGCGGATGTCCGGGTGGCCGTGGCCGAGGGCGGCGTCGACGAGGTCCAGGTGCTCCGCGGAATCCACCATGATCGTGATGGCCGCGCGCGCTTCGTCCGACGCGGCGAGGCGGCGCAGCGCCTCGTGGTCGGCCGTCGGGTAGGCCACGACGATGTCGCGCGAGGTGCCCTGCTCCACGTGCCACACGGCTTCGGCGAGCGAGTAGCACATCAGGCCCTCGAAGCCGTCGCGCGCGAGGACGCGTTCCAGCAGGTAGCGGCACCGGACCGACTTGCTGACCACCCGGATCGGCTTGCCGGCGGCGCGGCGCAGCAGGTCGTCCGCGTTCGCGTCGAACGCGTCGAGGTCGACGATCGCGAAGGGTGGATCGAGGTCCTTCGTCGCGAGGTCGTAGCCGTTCGGAGAGGTGGTCACGGACTTACGGTACGACAACAACGCTTGAAACGCGAATCTCATTCACTTACTGTTCCACCAGCTACCTTCAACGACACTCAGCTCAGCGACGACAAGGTGCGCGATGACTCCGTGGAGCAACTGGGCCGGCACCGCCAAGGCCTCCCCGCAACGGGTGCACCGGCCCCGCAGCACGGCCGAGATCGCCGAAGTCGTGAGCGGCATCGCCGACGCCGGGCGCCGCGTGCGGCCGTGGGGCAGCGGCCACTCCTTCACGGCCATCGCCGTCGCCCACAGCGACGCGCTCGACCTCACGCGCTGGACCGGCATCGAGACGGCCGACCTCGAAACGCACCGCGTGACCGTGCGCGCCGGAACCACGATCAAGCAGCTCAACGCTGAGCTCGACGGCCTCGGCCTGGCCATGACGAACCTCGGTGACATCGACGCACAGACCATCGCCGGCGCGATTTCCACCGGCACCCACGGCACCGGCGCGCGCTTCGGCGGCATCTCGGCGCAGATCGTCGGGCTGCAGCTCGTGCTCGCCGACGGCTCGGTCGTCACCTGCTCCGCCGACGAACGCCCGGACCTGTTCAACGCCGCCCGCGTCGGCCTCGGCGCCCTCGGCGTGATCACCACCGTCACCCTGCAGTGTGAACCCTCGTTCGTGTTGACCGCGCAGGAACGGCCCGAGCCGCTGGAGCAGGTGCTCGAAGGCTTCGACGAGTTCGCCGCCGCGTGCGACCACTTCGAGTTCTACTGGTTCCCCTACGGCAAGAACGCCCTGGTCAAGCGCAACAACCGGCAGCCGCTCGGCACCGAGCGCAAGCCCCTGTCGAAGGTGCGCCAGTTCGTGGACTACGAGCTCACGGAGAACGTTGCCTTCGGCGGCATCTGCCGGCTCGGCCGCGCCGTGCCGAAGCTCGTGCAGCCGCTCGGCGGGTTCGCCGCACAGGTGCTTTCGGCGCGCGAGTACAGCGACCTCTCGCACCGCGTGTTCGTGACGCACCGCGGCGTGCGGTTCGTCGAGTCGGAATACGCGGTTCCACGTGAATCACTGCTCGACGTGCTCGCCGAGCTGCGCGCGCTCGTGCCGCGGCTCGAGAACCCGGTGATGTTCCCCGTCGAGGTGCGCGTGGCCGCGGCCGACGACATCTGGCTGTCCACGGCGAACGGTCGCGACTCCGCCTACATCGCCATCCACCAGTTCGTCGGCATGCCCTACCGCGAGTACTTCGCGGGCTTCGAGGCGATCGTCGCCCAGGTCGGCGGCCGCCCGCACTGGGGCAAGATGCACGACCTCGACTCCCACACCCTGCGCACGCGCTACCCGCACTTCGACGATTTCCTGCGCGTGCGCAAGGAGTGCGACCCGGCCGGCACGTTCACCAACACGTACCTGGACCGGGTGCTCGGGCCGGCCTAGATCGGCTCGAACAGCGAGCTGACCGATTCGCCGTTGTGGATCCGCCGCATCGCCTCGGCCATCGCCGGCGCGATCGAAAGGATCTTCAGCTTCTCGCTGCGCTCCTCGACCGCGACCGGCACCGTGTTGGTGCAGACGATCTCCAGCACGTCTTCCTGGCTGCCGATCCGGTCGATCGCCTTGTCGGCGAACAACCCGTGGGTACAGGCGACGCGGATCGTGCGCGGCTTCAGCTCCCGCAGGCGGTCGAGCAGCTCCAGCACGGTGCTGCCGCGCGCGATCTCGTCGTCGAGCACGATCACGTCGCGGCCGGTGATGTCGCCGATCACCGACGTGATCTCCACGCGGTCGTCGGCGTAGCGCTGCTTGGTGCCCGACGCGACACGCGCGCCGAGCAGCCGCGCGAAGTGCGCCGCCTCCTTCGCGTTGCCCAGGTCGGGCGAGACGACGGTGGCGTTGGACAGGTCGTACTGCCGGAAGTGGCGCGCCAGCTCGTGCAGCGCGTGCAGGTGGTCGACGGGCACCGAGAAGAAGCCGTGGACCTGCGGCGAGTGCAGCGTCATCGCGAGCACGCGGTCGGCGCCGGCGGTGACCATGAGGTCGGCCACGAGCCGGCCGCCGATGGAGATGCGCGGCGCGTCCTTCTTGTCCGAGCGCGCGTACGCGTAGTGCGGCATCACCACGGAGATGCGGGCCGCCGACGCGCCGCGCGCCGCGTCGAGCATCAGCAGCAGCTCCACCAGGTGCTCCTGCACCGGCTTCACCAGCGGCTGGATGATGAACACGTCGCGTTCGCGGCAGTTTGCCTGCAGCTGCACCTGGAGGCAGTCGTTGGCGAAACGTTCGACTTGCACCGGGAGCAGCGGCACACCGAGGTGGGTGCAGATCTCCGCCGCGAGTTCGGGATGAGCGCTACCGCTGAAAACCGCGATGTCCCGCAAGGAAGGATTCCCCGTTCGACTGGTCCGGTGGTTACGGATCCAATCCTAGAGGTGCAGGTCAGAGGGCCGAGATCGCGGTCGGGATCGTGTCCTCACCGGAGATCAGCTCAAGGGTGCGGCGCGCGGTCGACGGCGCGTCGAGCAGGGCGACGACCACCGCGGCCACGTCTTCCCGCGGCACGGCGGCGCGGCCCGTCTTGGGGGCGATCTTGACGTTGCCGGTGCCGGACTCGTTGGTCAGCGCGCCGGGACGCAGGATCGTCCAGTCGAGATCGCGGGCCTTCAGGTCTTCCTCCGCCGCCGCCTTCGCGTGCAGGTACGCGCGGAAAACGGGGTCGAGGCCCGGTGCGTCAGGAGTGTCGGCGCCCATGGAGCCGATCTGGATGAACCGTCGGACGCCCGCGCTCTGGGCCGCCTCGGCGAACAGCGCCGCGGCCGCGCGGTCGACGGTGTCCTTACGCGCCTCGCCACTGCCCGGCCCGGCGCCCGCGGCGAACACCGCCGCGTCGGCCCCGCGGAGGACCCCGGCGACCGCGTCCACATCGGACTGCTCCAGATCGAGCACCACGGTCTCGGCGCCGGCCGCGAGCAGGTCGCCCTCGTGATCGGGGTTGCGCACGATCCCGACGGGCTGATCACCCCGCTCGGACAGCAGCTTCTCGAGACGAAGGGCGATCTGGCCGTGTCCACCGGCAATGACGACTCGCATGATCCCGACGGTAGTCCGGTCCGGGGCCCGATGCAGGTCAGTCGACGTCGGCGGGGACTTCGGCGGTGCGCAGCAGCAGGTCGTACGCCATTTCGTTGACCCAGCGCGACACGGGGTCCTCGGCGAGGAGGATGCGCTCGGTGCGGCCCTCGAGGTCGAGGTCGACCTGGGCGTGGGGGTCGGCGGTGGCGATACCGAGCCCGTACGCGCGAGCGCGCGGCAGGCAGTTCGCCACGTAGTCTTCCGTCAGTACGGCAGGCGATGGGAGAACCATCGCGGCCTCGCCGTAACGTGCGAACGGAACCGCGGAGGCCATCGCGGTCCGCCAGTGCCGTGCGACCGCGAGGACGCCGATGATCTCGGCGGCCGGCGCGGGTGCGGTCGCAGCCAGCTCTGGCCAGGTCCAGCAGTCGACGGTGGCGCGATCGGCGACGGGACCGACACCCATCGCGATCCGCTCCGCGTGCACGTCGGTACGAAGCCGGGCGACGATGCTGACCTTGCGGCCGAGCAGGGTCGCCTCGGGCAGCACAACGCCGTTCCAGCCCAGAAGGGCCGCGGCCTTGCGCGCCAGCTCGTCGACGCTCGCGGGGAGCTCGATCGGCGGCACCACCCGGCTCGGCATCGACCGGCTGCGCTTCGCGCCGCCGGCGACCGTCGAGCGCTCGGTGTTCTGAGGTGTAGCCGCCACGAGTCCGCCTCCTTCAACAACCTGTACCCCTGTGTGCCTTGTGAAACGGGCACATGACTTGAGTACCAGTGCGGCGGCACGGGGTCTTCACGTTGCGCGAGTGGCTGCGATCGGCGGCGCTCAGCGGTCGGTGACCGGTCGGTAGGCGGTCGGTGGACTTCGGCCCGACGGTGCCGCCAAGCGAGTGAGCCGGGGATGAGTGGCGTTACGGACCGCCTACGAACGGCTACCCACGGACCGGGACGCCCGCGTGGCAAAGAGTCCAGCGCGTTACGCCGTTCGGCGCAACCGGGCGGTGTTCCACTGTGGACGTCGCAGGTGGGAGGGGGTCACCCGGTTGGCGGTGACCTTCGCCGCAGCGGTGTCACACGGGCCCGGATTAGGGTTTGACGACTCGTCGAGTCCCCTCGAGTCCAGTCGCGTGAGGAGCGAGCATGACGCAGATCCGGCCCCGCCGATCGGTGCTCTACATGCCGGGCGCCAACGAACGCGCGCTCGAGAAGGCCAAGACCCTGCCGGCCGACGCGCTCGTCCTCGACCTCGAGGACGCCGTCGCGCCGGACGCGAAGGAAGCCGCGCGCGAGCGGGTGTGTGCCGCGCTCGGGAACTACGGGACGCGCGAGGTGGCCATCCGCGTCAACGGCCTCGACACCGAGTGGCACGACGCCGACCTGCGCGCCGCCTCGTCCGCCGGCCCCGCCGCCGTGGTCGTGCCGAAGGTGAACTCGGCGGGCGAGGTGCACAACATCGAGCGCGCCCTGGAGCTCGGCGGCGCGCCCGAGACGACGAAGATCTGGGCGATGCTGGAAACGCCCGTCGCGATCCTGCACGCGGAGGAGATCGCCGCCGCGTCGCCCCGGCTCACCGTGCTCGTGATGGGCACGAACGACCTGACGAAGGAGCTGCACGCCGCCTTCATCCCGGGCCGCTGGCCGCTGCTTTCCGCGTTGTCGGCCGCCGTCCTCGCCGCCCGCGCGACCGGCAAGGTCATCCTCGACGGCGTGTACAACGACGTGAAGGACGCTTCGGGTTTCGAGACCGAATGCCGCCAGGGCCGCGACTTCGGCTTCGACGGCAAGACGCTGATCCACCCGTCGCAGCTGGAGCCGTGCAACCGGATCTTCTCCCCGTCCCCCGCGGACGTCGACCACGCGCGCCGCGTGATCGCGGCCTTCGACGAGGCCCGCGCGGCCGGCCGCGGCGTGGTGACGGTGGACGGGCGGATGATCGAGAACCTCCACGTGGAGGAAGCGCAGCGGGTGCTGGCGCTGGCCGAGGCGGTCGGCAGCTGAGTCCCAGGTGGACGGTCGGTCGTCAGCCGACCGGCCAGGGTCGTTGCTCCGGCCGCAGCTCTTCGTACGCCGCGGCCGCGCGCAGGACGGCCAGGTCCGCGAAGCGGGGCCCCGCGATCTGCAGGCCGATCGGGATGCCGTCCGACGTGTAGCCGCAGTTCAGGGCGATGGCCGGCTGGCCGGACATGTTGTAGGGCATCGTGAAGGGGATGTGCTCGAAGGGGCGCGCCGGGTCGTTGGTGGGGGAAGCGGCGTCGAAGGCGGGGGCGGAGACGGCGCACACCGGCGAGAGGACGACGTCGTAGGGCGAGGTGGCGTGCAACGCCGCGGTGCTGATGCGGTCGATGCAGGCGAAGCCGCGGTAGGTGTCGAGGGCTGAGACCGAGGCGGCGGATCCGGCCCAGGTGGCGATGTAGGGCAGGACGCGGGCGCGGCGGTCTTCCGGCAGCGCCAGCAGGTCGGACCAGGCGCGGACGCGCCAGAAGACGTCGAGGCCGTCGAGGAGTTCGCGGGTGAGGAAGGGGTCGACCGGGGAGATCTCGGCGCCCGCGGATTCGAAGAGGGTGGCGGCCGCGGTGACGGCGGCGGTGATCTGCGGGTCGACGGGCAGGCCGACGCCGGGGTCGAGGTGGAGGCCGACACGCAGGCCGCGCAGCGAACCGGCCGGTGTGGCCCAGTCGAGGGTGGCCGGCGGGAGGCTGAGGTGGTCGCGGGGGTCGGGCGCGGACAGGACGCCCATCAGCAGCGCGGTGTCGGCGACGGTCCTGGTCAGCGGGCCGGCGACGCGGCCGAGGAACGGCGGGTCCACCGGCACGCGGCCGAAGCTCGGCTTCAGGCCGACGAGGCCGCACCAGCCGGCGGGCAGGCGGATGGAGCCGCCGATGTCGGTGCCGACGTGGAGGGGACCGTAGCCGGACGCGGCGGCCGCGGCGGCGCCGGCGCTGGAGCCGCCGGGCGTGCGCGAGAGGTCCCACGGGTTGCGGGTGGCGGTGTGGAAGCTGGAGAGGCCGGAGGTGAGCATGCCGTAGTCGGGCATGGTCGTTTTGGCCAGCAGCACGGCGCCGGACTCGCGGACGCGCGCGGCGGCGGGAGCGTCGGCGGCGGCCGGGGTGAGGGCCGTGGCGGCGGTGCCGAGCGGGACGGGTGTGCCGCGGGTGGCGATGTTTTCCTTCAGCGTCAAGGGAACGCCGTCGATCGGGCCCAGTGGTTCGCCGGCGTGCCAGCGGGCTTCGGACTGCTTCGCGGCGGAGCGCGCTGAAGCCGCGTCGTACGCGTACAGGGCGTGCAGCTGCGGCTCGCGCGCCTCGATGCGAGTGAGGACGGACTCGGTCGCCTCGACGGGCGACACCGTGCCCGCGCGGTAGCCCGCGACCAGGTCCACCGCGGTCAGATCGGCCAGCTCCATCGTTACCTCCGATTCACGAAGCGGGTGGTTCGAAACGCCCGTCGACGGCGGTCCAGCCCCCGTCGACGGCGAGCACGGAGCCCGTGACGAACGTCGAAGCGTCCGAAGCGAGGTACACCACGGCGCCGGCCAGCTCGTCGGCGCGCGCCCAGCGGCCGAGGGCGCCCTTGGTGGCGTAGGCGTCGTACCAACCGGGATTCTGCTTGATCTGCGCGGTGAGCGGGGTTTCGACGACACCCGGCGCGATGGCGTTCACGCGGACGCCGCTCGGTCCGAACTCCGCGGCGGCCGTGCGGAAGAGCTGCACGAGGCCGGCTTTCGTCGCCGCGTACGGGCCTTGGCCCGGCTCGACGGTCGTGCCGCGAATCGAGGAGAACCCGATGATGCTGCCGCGGCCGCGCGCGACCATCGGCCCGCCGAACGCGCGCACCACCTCGAACGCGACCCCGAGGTTGAGCTCCACGACCCGGTCGAACTCCTCGCGGGTGTAGTCGAGGAGGCGTTTGCGGACGTTGACGCCGGCGGTGAGAACGACGACGTCGAGCTCACCCAGCTCCGCGGCCGCCTTCTCGACGGCGCCCGGTTCGAGGAGATCGATCTCGTACGCCTCGGCCACGCCCGTCTCGCGCGCGGCGGCGACATCACGGTCCGCGCAGATCACGTGGGCACCGTGCGCGGCCAACGCGCGGGCGGCTTCGCGGCCGATGCCGCTGCCGCCACCCAGGACGACGGCGCGGCGGCCGTCGAGGCGGAAGAGGTTTTCGTAGCTCACGGGCGCAGCACCGCCATCCTGGTCACGGTCAGTTCTTCCACGGCGAAGCGGGGGCCTTCGCGGCCGATGCCGGAGTCCTTGACGCCGCCGTACGGCATGGTGTCGGAGCGGAAGCCAGGCACCTCGTTCACGACGACGCCGCCGACGTCCAGCTCGTCAAGCGCGCGGAAGGCCGTGCTGAGGGAGCGGCTGTAGACGCTGGCGTGGAGGCCGTAGCGGGAGGCGTTCACGGCCGCGAAGGCAGCGTCCACATCGGACACCGTGCGGAGGCAGACGACGGGGCCGAAGATCTCCTCGTCCCAGCATTCGACGCCGTCGGGGACGTCGGCCAGGACCGTCGGTTCCAGGGCGCCGTCGACCAGCGAGCCGCCGGCCAGCACGCGGGCGCCGGCAGCGGTCGCTTTGTCGACCCACTCGACGACGCGGTCCGTGGAGCGGGAGTCGATCAGCTTGGACACGCGGGTGGTCTCCGCGCGCGGGTCGCCGACGACGACTTCACCGAGGCGAGCCAGGACGCGAGCGGTGAAGTCCGAAGCCACCGACGAAACGACCAGCACCCGCTGCACCGAGATGCACGCCTGGCCGGACGCGTAGAACCCTCCGCGCAACACGGCGTCCGCGGCGGCTTCGAGGTCGGCGTCTTCAGCAACCACCAGAGCCGCGTTCGAGCCCAGCTCCAGCAGGGTCTTGGTCGGAGCGGCGTCGCGGGCGATCTGGTGACCCACCGCGGCCGAGCCGGTGAATGACACCGCGCCGACGCGGCGGTCGGTGACCAGCGCGGACCCGACCGCGGCGTCGCCCGTGACCAGCTGCACCATGGCCGGGATGGGCGCCACCGAGCGGACGAGGTGGACCAGCCACAACGTGGCCAACGGCGTCTGCGGAGCGGGCTTCACCACCACCGGGCAGCCGGCCGCGATGGCCGGCGCGATCTTGTGCGAAGCCAGCAGCACCGGGTAGTTGAAGCCCGCGATCCCGACGACAACGCCGATCGGCTTGCGCTTCCAGAAGCCGACGAGGCCGTCGCCCGAAGGGAGCAGGTCCAGGGGCACGGTTTCGCCGTGCAGGCGCGACACCTCCTCGGCCGCCGCTTCCCACGTGACGATCGTGCGCGCGACCTCGACCCGGCAGTCGCCCAGTGGTTTTCCGGTTTCCAGGACCAGAAGCTGTTCGAACTCCTCCCGATGCGACCGCAGCGCAGCGGCCACGTCGTTCAGCAGCTGCCGCCGCGTCCGCGAAGGAAGAGCCGCGACCTCGTGTGCGACAGCCACGGCCTCGTCGATCGCCCGGGTCGCCAGGTCGGGAGTGCCAACCGGCGCAGACCCGATCACACTGCCGTCGTAGGGAAAAACCACGTCCGAAGCGTCCGAAACAGACACCCAGCCGGCGCCGATCGGCAGTCCTTCAGGGTATTCAGGCATCCGCACTCCCTCCGCTCGGCCTTCCACTCAGCCGGGCCAGCTCGGCGCGCAGGTTGGGCGCGGCCGCCAGCAGTTCCCGGGTGTACTCGTGCTGCGGTGTTCCGTAGACCTCCTCGACGGCGCCGATCTCCACGATCTCCCCGCGCCGCATCACGGCGACGCGGTCGCACACGTGCCGCACCACGCCGAGGTCGTGGGAGACGAACACGAGCGTCAACGAGAACTCCGCCACCAGGCGCGCCAGCAGCTCGAGGATCTGGGCGCGCACGGAGACGTCGAGAGCGCTCACCGGCTCGTCGGCCAGCAGCACTTTCGGGTTCGGCGCCAGGGCGCGGGCGATGGAGATGCGCTGGCGCTGACCGCCGGAGAACTGGTGCGGGTAACGCGAAGCGGCGTCGGCGGGCAGGCCGACGGCTTCCAGCAGCTCGGCCACCCGCAGCGGCGAACGCCGCCCCAGCGGCTCGGAAATGATGTCCCGCACGCGCATCCGCGGGTCGAGCGAACCCATCGGGTCCTGGAAGACGATCTGCAGCGACGACCGCAGGAACCCCAGCCTCCGCTCCGGCAGGGTGTCGATCCGCTGCCCGGCGAAGGAAACCGTGCCCGACGTCGGCCGGTCCAGCGCGGCGAGCAGCCGCACCAAAGTCGACTTCCCGGACCCCGACTCACCGACGATGCCGAACCGCTGACCGGCCTCGACGTCGAAGCTCACGCCCCGCAACGCCTGGACATCGCGGCGCTTGTACACGCGCGTCAGGTCGCGGACCTCGATCACGGGACTCATCGCAACGCCCCATCCTCTGGGGCCGAGCCCCAGACCCCAGCCGGGGGGCGAGCCCCCCTGGACCCCCCAACCGCGTCGAGATCCGAAGCAGCCAGCAAGGCCTTCGTGTACTCATGCTGCGGCGCTGTCAGCACCGATCGCGTCGAGCCACGCTCCACGATCTCCCCGTCCAGCATCACCAGCACCCGCTCGCACACCGCCGCCACCACCGCCAGGTCGTGCGTGATGAACAGCAACGCGGCCTCAGCAGACAACGAACCCTTGATCAACGACAGGATCTGCGCCTGCACCGTCACGTCGAGCGCCGTCGTCGGCTCGTCGCAGATCAGCAGCGACGGCTCGTTGGCCAGCGCCATCGCCAGCACCACCCGCTGCCGCTGTCCGCCCGAAAGCTGGTGCGGGTACGCCCGAGCGGTGCCCGGCAGCCCGACCGCCGCCAGCAGTTCCTCTGCCGGACGCCCGCGCCGGCCGTGCACGCGGAACGGCTCCGTCACCTGCCGGCCCACGCGCATCGCCGGGTTCAGCGCCGTCATCGGCTCCTGGAACACCATCGACAACCCGTTGCCGCGCAAGCGAGACAGCTCGCGTTCGGACGCGCCCAGCAGCTCGCGATCGTTCAACCGCACCGAACCCGTCGCGCGCAGCTCGTCCGGCAGCAGCCCCATGATCGACAACGCCGTGAGCGACTTCCCCGACCCCGACTCGCCGATCAGCCCGACGCGTTCGCCCGCGCCGATCGAGAACGACACGTCCCGCACC
This sequence comes from Amycolatopsis sp. NPDC001319, assembly GCF_042896185.1. Classification (NCBI taxonomy): domain Bacteria; kingdom Bacillati; phylum Actinomycetota; class Actinomycetes; order Pseudonocardiales; family Pseudonocardiaceae; genus Amycolatopsis; species Amycolatopsis sp. NPDC001319. The sequence goes on from NZ_JBIAWY010000001.1 coordinate 248,877, forward strand.
AGGTCAGCGACCCGCAGGTCTTGCACCGTGAGAGTCATGCGCGGGCCGCCAATCGCGGGTCGAGCCGGTCGCGCAAGCCGTCGCCCAGCAGGTTGAACCCGAGCACCGCCACCGCGATCGCGACGCCCGGCACCAGCGCGAGCCGCGGGTGGCTGGTCAGCAGCTCCTGCGACTCCTGGAGCATCCGGCCCCACGACGGCGTCGGCGGCCGCGTGCCGAAGCCGAGGAACGACAGCGCCGCCTCCGCCAGCACGGCGATCGCGAACGACACCGACGACTGCACGATCAGCAGGCCCGAGATGTTCGGCAGCACGTGGCGCACGGCGATGTTCCCGCGCGAGCGCCCGGCCGCGCGCGCCGCGAGCACGAACTCGCTGCTGCCCACCTGCAACGTGCCCGACCGCGCGATCCGCGCGAACGACGGGATGGTCGCGATGCCGATGGCGATCATCGCCGTGAGCGTGTCGGCGCCGAACACCGCGCCGAACATGATCGCCAGCAGCAGCGCGGGAAACGCCAGCACCAGGTCGTTCACGCGCATCACGAACTCGCCCAGCCACCGCGGCGCCAGCCCCGCCAGCACACCCAGCGGCGTGCCGATCACCGCGGCGATGCCGACGGCCACCACACCGACGTACAACGTGGTGCGCGCGCCGACCATGATCTGGCTGAACACGTCACGGCCGAACTTGTCGGTGCCGAACAGGTGCTCGGCCGAAAAGCCCAGCAGCTTGTCGGCCGCGTTGACCTGCACCGGGTCGTACGGCGTCCACACGAACGACACCAGCGCGGCCAGCACGACGAGCGCCACCAGCACCGCGCCGAGCACGAGGCTGCGGTTGCGCACCGGGGTGAGCGTGGTCATCACGAACCCCGCAATCTCGGGTCGAGCACCGTGTAGAGCACGTCCACGACGAAGTTCACCAACAGCACTCCCGCCACAAGCACCAACACGATCCCCTGCACCGTCAGCAGATCGCGCGACGACACGGCGTCGAGCAGCATGCTGCCCAGGCCGGGCAGCACGAACACGCGCTCCACCACCACCGCGCCGATCAGCAGCGTCGCGAGCTGCAGCCCCAGCACCGTGACCACGGGCACCGACGCGTTGCGCAACCCGTGCCGCCGCAACGCCTGTGCCGGCAACAGGCCTTTCGACCGCGCCGTGCGCAAGTAGTCCTGTCCGAGCGTGTCGAGCACGGCCGAGCGGACGTAACGCGTGAGCACCGCGCCCTGCACCAACCCGAGCGACAACGCGGGCAGGATCAACCCGCGCACGAACTGCCCCGCATCCTGGTCCGGCGGCGTCCACCCGCCGCTCGGCAGCCAGCGCAGCTGCACCGCGAAGATCTGCACCAGGATGATCCCGGCGAGGAACGCGGGGATCGCCACGCCGATCTGCGACAGCCCGGAAACCGTGACCCCGCTGGGCTTGCGGTGCCGCACGGCCGCGAACATCCCCACCGGCACCGCGATCACGAGCGCCACCACCATGCCGGCGCCGACCAGCCACAACGTCACGCCGAGCCGGTCGAGCAGCTGCGGCCCGATGGCTTCGCGCGTGACGTAGGAGCGACCGAAGTCTCCGTGCAGCACCCCGCCGATCCAGCTGAAGTACTGCGTGACCAGCGAGCGGTCGATGCCGAACTCCGCGCGCGTCTTCGCCAGCAGCTCCGGAGTCGCGTTGACGCCGAGCGCGACCTGCGCCGGATCGCCGGGCAGCACCGCCATGAACAGGAACACCACGATCGACGCCACGAACAGGCTGACCACGAGGATCGCCACGCGGCGGAGCACCTTCACCGTCATGCCGGCCTCAACCCCGTGAGGTCGAACGACTCACTGACCTGGTTCTTCGCGAACCCGGTGACCTTGTTCTTCGCCACGATCACGTTGGGGTAGAGGAACAACCAGTCGGCCGCGGCGTCGGTGTTGAGCTGCCGCGCCACCTGCTTCATGTCGGTGACCTGCTGCTGCGGCGTGCCGCTGTCGGCCTCGGCGAGCAGCTGCTGCACGTGCGGGCTGTCGTAACCCCAGTAGTACGCGGGTTTCCCGAACGTCGTGATGTCGCGGGCCTCCACGTGCTGGATGATCGACAGGTCGTAGTCGTGGTCGGTGAACACCTGCTTGAGCCACACGGCCGGGAAGTCGAGCGGCTCGATCGTCGTCCGCACGCCGACGTCGGCCAGCTGCGACTGCACCACCTGCGCGGCCGACACGGCGTAGGGCAGGTTCGGGATCCGCAGCCGCAGGTTGAGGTTCTTCACACCGGCTTCGGCGAGCAGCTGCTTCGCCTTCGCCGGGTCGTACGGGTAGGCGCCGGAAAGGTCCTCGTACCACGGGTCCGTGGGCGGGACCATGCTGCCGATCAGGGTGCCGCGGCCGTTGAAGACGAGGTCCAGCACGGCTTTCCGGTCGATCGCGTACGTCAGGGCCTGGCGCACGCGTGGGTCGTCGAGCGGCGCTTTTCGATTGTTGAACGCGAGCGTGACCTCGCTGTTGGTGGTGCCCTGCAGCACGGTGAAGCGGTCGTCGCCCTGGAACTGCGGGATCGAGTCGGCCGAGGTGAGTGAGGAGATCACGTCGATGCCGTTGCTGAGCAGGGCGTTGTTGAGCGCGGTCGGGTCGGCGATGTACTTGAGCACCACCGTGGAGTACGCGGGTTTGCGGCCCCAGTAGGCCGGGTTCTCCTTGAGCACGATCGAATCCCCGCGCCGGCGCGACGCGACCTCGTACGGCCCGGTGCCCACGGGTTTGTTCGCCAGGTCGGCCACCCCGGTCGGGCTGAACATCGCGCCGAGGCGGCTGGTGAGGCTGAACAGCCAGCCGTTGCTGGGTTTCGACAGCACCACGCGTGCGTGGTCGGGCGAGACGACGTCGACGTGGTCGACCACGTCCATGGCCGACTTGATCGAGATCGTCCAGTCGGTCTTCACGCGCAGCAGCGAGAACTTCACGTCCGACGCGGTGAACGGCGCGCCGTTGCTGAACTTCACGCCCGGCTGCAGCTGGAAGTCGTAGGTCTTGCGGTCGGGGCTCACGGTCCACGACTTGGCGAGCAGCGGCACGATCCGGCCCTGCGCGTCGAGCTTCACCAGGCCCTCGTAGACGTTGTACAGCAAGGCCTGCGGGATGGCGGCGCCGTCGGCGTGGGTGAAGTCGAAGTTCGCGGGCTCGGCCGTGAAGCCCACCGACAGCGTGTCGGGACCGCTCGACACGCTCGCGCTGGAGCCGGCCGAGCAGGCCGACGCCGCGAGCAGCACCGCCAGCGCCGCGAGGTGGAGCCGGGCTCTCATTCAGCCTCCTGTGACGGGCCCTCGGCCGCTACACTGAGCAAGTACACTGGTCAGACCAGTAGCCTGAGGTTCGCACCGCACGACGCTGAGGTCAAGGGATGAAGTTCGAGCCGGTGGCCCCGGTCCGCGCGTACGAGCGGATCGTGGAGCAGATCGAGGAGGCCGTGGTCAGCGGCCGCCTCAAACCCGGCGAGCGCCTGCCCGGTGAACGCGAGCTCATGACCCAGTTCGGCGTCGGCCGCTCGACGGTGCGGGAAGCGTTGCGCGTGCTGCAGGCCGCCGAGCTGATCCGGTCGCGGCCCGGTGACCCGCGCGGGCCCGAGGTGCTGGCCGCGTCACCGGCGGCGTTGCACCGCTCGATGCACCGGCTCGCCCGCGCCGACCACGTGGGGCTGGCGGAGCTGCTGCAGTTCCGGATGGTGCTCGACGGTTCGGCCCACCTGCTGGCCGCACAGCTGCGCACCGACGACGATCTGTCCGCTTTGGACACCGCACTCGCGGCCATGCGCGCCGGCGCCGAGGAGGGCTTCGCGCAGTTCAGCCACGCCGACGTAGCGTTCCACGAGACGATCGCCCGCGCGTCGCGCAACCCGCTGCTGGTGGTGAGCGCCGAGGTCGTGCGCGGCGTGGTGCTGGAGCTGATCGAGGACAAGCTCTCGCACGCCCGCGACCGTTCGGCGTTGATGCAGTCGTGGCTGCGCCACCACGCCGAGGTGCTCGAAGCCGTGCGCGCGGCCGACGGCGAGCTGGCGGCGCGGCTGGCACGGAGAGCGTTGTACGACAATTACGCGGAGTACGTACCGGAAGAGCAGCGGGCGTTGCTCACGCCGTTGCTGTGAATCGTCACGGCCGGCCGGTGGCGGCGATCGCCTGGGTGACCGCGGTCATCGCCGACGTGGGAGGGCCGGGGAGCCGGGCCACGAAAACCCTGCGGATCTCGGCCGGCGCGCCCTCGACGCGCAGGGAAATCACCCCGGCCGGGGCAACCGGCGCCAAGCCTTCCGGAACGGTGGTGACGCCGAACCCTCCGGCGACCAGGTGCAGTTTCGTCAGCCAGTCCCGTGCACTGTGGACGATGCGTGCTCGCCCCGGCAGACCGGGCCAGACCCCGAGCAGCGGCTCCGCGCTCGACGAGGGGCTGGCGATCCACGGTACGTCGACCAGTTCGTCGACGTGCACGGACGTGCGGCCGGCAAACGGGCCGGTGGCCGAGGCCGCCACGAGGAGCTCGGTGTCCTGAACGGCCGTGAGGTGCAGGCGAGGTGACTCGCCGTCAGGTGGCCGGTGCGGTGGGCGCGAGGTGAGCACGGCGAGATCGATCGAACCGGTGCGCAACGCCCGGGCCAAGCCGGGCGTGGTGCCCTCGCGGGTGGAAACCCGGACGCCGGGCGCGGTCCTGGCGAGCCGGGCGAGCGCGGCGGGCAGGATCACCGGGCCTGCGCTGAAGACCGACCCGAGCCGCACCAGTTCCGTGCGAGGAGCCTCGTCGGTCAGGTCGCGCTCAGCCGCGTCGACCGACGCCAAGATCGTTCGCGCGTATCGCAGCAACGTCAGTCCGCGCGGCGTGAGCCGCACCCCGTCGGTCCGCCGCTCGAACAAGGTGGCTCCGACGCTTCGTTCGAGGGCGATCGCCTGGCGCGAGACCGCGGACTGCGTGTAGCCCAGCTCCGCGGCGGCCGCGGTGAAGCTTCCCGACTCGGCGATCTGGCACAGCACGCGGAGGGTCGCGCTCGAAACGTCCATGCCGACTACGCATAGCGCAGATACCGGATCATCGCTTCCGGCATGCGCCTGACGTACCTAGCGTGGCGAAGGACGAAACAGAAAGGCGTTTCCATGCGTGCAGCGACACTCACCGCGTTCGGTTCCCCGCTCCAGGTGCACCACGTACCCGACCCGCGAACCGGCAACGGCGAGGTACTGGTCGAAGTTCTGGCGACCTGCGTGCCGCCGTATGCGGCCGAGGTGTTCAGCGGTGAACGGCGCTATCCGCTCGAACCACCGGTCGTGCCAGGTGTCGGCGGGATCGGCCGGGTGGTGAGTGTGGGACCGGACGCGACCAAGCTGAAGGCGGGTGACCTGGTGTGGTGCGACTCGACGGTCCGCGCTCGCGACGACGCCCTGACCCCGGACATCACGCTGCAGGGCTGGAGCTCCCGCGGCGAAGGCGGCGCCAAGCTGGCCCGCTACCTGCACGACGGACCGTTCGCCGAGCTCATGCGGGTTCCGACCGAGAACGTGCACCCCCTGCCCGGATCGGCCGCGGCCGATCCCGCCCGCTGGGCCGCACTGGGTGTGCACACCATTCCCTACGGCGGCCTGGTGGCCGGCCGGCTCGCGGCCGGTGAGACGGTGCTGGTCAGCGGCGCGACCGGCAATCTCGGCAGCAGCGCGGTGGCTGTCGCGCTCGCCATGGGTGCCGGGCACGTGGTGGCCCCGGGCCGCAACCGCGCCGTCCTCGACCTGCTCGCCGACCGGTTCGGCGCGCGGGTGAGCCCGGTCGAGCTCAGTGGAGACGAAGACACCGACCGCAGGAGAATGGCAGCGGCCGGCCCGATCGACCTCGTGGTGGATCTACTGCCACCCCAGGCACCCAGCTCGGTGACCCGGGCGACGGTCATGACCGTGCGCGAGTACGGGCGGGTCGTGCTGATGGGTGGCGTCGGCATGCTCGGCGGTGCGGATCTCGCCCTGCCCTACCCGTGGATCATGCGCAACTCGGTGACCGTCCGAGGCCAGTGGATGTACCCGCGGACAGCGAACGTCGCCATGATCCGGCTCATCGCGACGGGGGCACTGGACCTCGCCCCCGAACGCGTCACCCGGTTCGACCTCGACCAGGTCAACGACGCTGTCGCCCACGCCGCCATGCACAGCGGGCCGTTCGACCGCACCGTCCTCACGCCGGGAGCGACGCACCTCGGCGACGGGTGAACCGCCGATGCCACCCCGCCCGTGTCAGAAGGCGAGGAGGTGGGTGATGGAACCCGCGAGTTTCCCGGTCGGCAACGCCACGATCATGTACTTCGGCGAGCACATCAGCGATCGGGCATGGCTGCTGAGCCGCGCGGTTGCGGTGGAGGCCGAGCGGACGGTGGTGCTGGACGTGCCACCGCGCCTGCCGGCAGACGTGTGGAACGAAGTCTTGAAGTACTTCCCACGCAAGCCGGTGCGGGTGGTCGCGGCGCACGTCGGGGCGGAGGAGGTGCAGCGGATGGGACGGTGGCTCGCCACGCGGCTCGGGTATGCCGTGCTGATTTCCACGGGGATGCCGGAGCTCTCCGGGCGCATCGGGTGGTTCCGGGTCGAGCCCGCGCCGGCCGAACCGGTCCGAAAACGACCGCAGCCCGGCCGCTGGTGGCGCCGGGCTGCGTGATCGTGCGGGGGAACGCTCAGGAGACGAGGTTCGCGTACACGATGATGTTGTCCTTGTAGCTGTGCTCAGCGTGGTCGAACACGCCACCGCACGTGATCAGGCGCAGTTGGGGCTTGTCGGTGTTGCCGAAGACCGCCTGCGTGGGGAAGGTGTCCTTGGGGACCTCGTCCTTGTGGTCCACCACGAACTTCAGCTTCTTGCCGTCGCTGCGCTCGATGTCGACCTCGTCGCCGGGGTTGACGTCCTTGAGCTTGTAGAAGATGCCCGGCTGGTGGTTGCCGTCGACGTGCCCCAGCACGATCGCCGGGCCGACGTCACCCGGCACGGGCGAGAGCCGGTACCACGCCGCCTGCATCGGCGTCTTCACCGAAGGCACCGAGATCTGCCCGTCCTTGTTGGGCAGCACGGTGATCAGCGACGACTTCGCGCCGATCTTCGGGATCTCCACCGACGTCGGCCGCAGGCCGGTGAACGGCTTGGTCACCGGCACCGAAGTAGGCGCCGCGCTTGCCGGCTTCGCGGCGGTCGCCGGGGCGTCCGAACCGCAGCCGCTCAGCGTCAGGGAAAGGAGCAGGGCGCCTGCGATCGCGACGCCCTGCCCGTACTTACCAATCCGGCCAAAAGTAGGCCGACCCCCGCGCGGCACGTAACCGTGACTGCGAAGCCGTTCGGCCGTGACTGTGGCCGGATTGGTAACGATCGGCGCAGTTTTCGCCATCAAGCGGCCATGCCGCCGAAGCCGGTCTCGACGCCGCCCTTGGGCGCGTACTTGACCTGCGAGGTGCCGTCACCGTTGGTCGTGCCCGCGGAACCCGCGCCCGCGCCACCGGCCGGCGGCACCGGCTGGTCGCCGGTCTGGTCGCCACCACAGGTCCAGGTCGCGGTCACGTTGCCGGCGTCGAAAGACACGCCGTCGTGGCGCTGCACGAGCCAGCCCCAGTAGCGGCCGTCGGTCTCGTCCTGGTGCGGACCTTCGAGCAGGTCGAAGTCGCTCGAGGACACGTTGGTCGGCTCGCCCGCGGCGCACGCGATCACGAACAGGCCCTGGCCACCGTCGAAGTCGATGCCGTAGGCGCTGTCGTCGACGTACGGCGGCTCCTCCGGGGTCGAGGTCTCTTCGGAGCCCGACGTGGTCGGGGTCGAGGAGTCGCTCGGCTCACCGGTGTTGCCCGGGTTGCCCGGGTTGCCCGGGTCGCCCGGCTGGCTGGTTTCGGTCGGCTGACCGCTGGTGGCCGGCGGGTTGTCCGAAGAGGACGGTGCCTGCGAGGACGCCGGAGCGTCCGAAGACGGCGTGTCCGACGCGGGCGCGTCGGTGACCGGAGTGTCCGAAGTGGGCGGAGTGGCGACCTCGGACGTGGTCGGCGTGCCGCCGTTGTCCTCCTGCGCGAACGCGGAGGGCGTGACGGCAAGGCTGATCAGGGCGCCCGCGAGCACGGCGCCCGCGAGTCTGCCCAGGGTCTTCTTCACGTGTTGTTCTCCCCTGGAAGAAAGCGCGGTGGCCCCCACCGCGTTCGCTGATCCTGCCGGACCAAAGGGGTAAACACGAAACGATTTCGACGGTGATTAAAAGCACCGTAAATAGAGGTAACGAACCCGCGGGGCCCGGCGATGATCTGGCTCGACACCCGCGCCCACACACGAAAGCCGGCGGAACCGTGGCTTTACTGTAACAGTTTCCGGCCCGCCGGCGAATCTCCGTGAATTGTTGACCGGATTCAGCCCAGCGCGGTGACGAGGTCGCGCCAGAGGTCTTCCGGATCCTCCAGTCCGACGCTGAACCGCAGCAACCCGGCGGGCACGCGCTCCTCCCCCGGCAGCCACGCACGCCGTTCCACCAGGCTTTCCACGCCGCCGAGGCTCGTCGCCGCGCGGATCAGCCGGACGGCGGAACACACCTTGTCGGCGGCTTCGGCCGTGGCCAGCTCGAACGACACCATCATCCCGAAACCGGGGTAACGCACCTTCGTGACGGCCGGGTGTTCCGCCAGGCGGGAAGCCAGCAGCGCCGCCGTTTTCGACTGCTCCGCAAGCCGCACCGGCATCGTGCGCAGGCCACGCAACGCGAGCCACGCTTCGAGCGCGCCGGGCGTCGAGCCGATCCGCGTACGCGCCCCGCGCAGCTCGGCCGCGACGGTCTCGTCGGCCGCGACGGTGATGCCCAGCAACAGGTCGCTGTGCCCGCCGATGAGCTTTGTCGCGCTGTGCACCACGATGTCCGCGCCCAGCTTCAGCGGCTGCTGGTGCAACGGCGTCGCGAAGGTGTTGTCCACGACGACCCGGCCGCGAGTGCCGCGCGCGATGGTCTCGATCTCCATCACTTCGAGCGTCGGGTTCGTCGGCGACTCGAGCCACAGCAGGTCGGCGTCGCAGTCGAGCCACGCCTGAGTGTCGGTGGGTTCGAGCTCGGTGACGGTGATGCGGCCCATCTTCTCGGCGTGGTGCATCGCGCCGCGCGTCACCGCGTAGCTGAACGTCGGGACCGCCACGGACGAGCCGACCGTCAGCGTGTCCAGCACGGCCGACAGGGTCGCGACGCCGGAGCCGAAGCTGGTGGCGTGGCCGCCTTCCAGGGCACCGACGGCTTCTTCGAGCGCGTGCCAGGTCTCCGTGCCGTCGGAGCGCGCGTAGACGGAATCACCGCCGGCTTCGAACGTGCTCGTGGCCACGATCGGGGTGTTCAGGGGCTCGCCGGGGCCGTGCGGCCGCCCGGCCGCGATCGCGATCGTGCGCGGTGTCCAATCCATACCGAACACCGTACTGCGCCTTTGTTGCCAATCCGGCCACAGCCACGGCGCTATGACCTGCGTCGCAGGCTTGCGGTTCGTGCCGGGGGTGCGCCTGCTTTTGGCCGGATTGGCAATGGCGCTATCGCGGCCGGGCAGCCGTGATGTGGCGGTCGGCTCACCCGCGCCGGCGAGCCGACCACGCCTTTCAGTGCGCGTACACCTCGAACTCGTACAGCGAGTAGCCGTAACCGGTCCCCCGCTGCACGCCCTGCATCCGGACGAACCGGGCGTCCGACGGCGTGAACGACACGTTGTCCGCGCCGCCGTTGCCGTCGGTCACCACGGCCGCGTCACGCCAGTTCTCGCCGTCCGCCGAGAGCTGCACCTTGTAGCCCTTCGCGTACGCGGCTTCCCACGAGAGCACCACCCGCGCGACCTGCTGCACCGAACCGAGGTCGACGGTGATCGACTGGTTGTCGCTCCAGTCGCTGGCCCACCGCGTCTTCGCGTTGGCGTCCACGGCGTTCGACGCGGGCGAGTTGTAGAAGCCCGTCTCGGCGCTCGTGGCGCTCACCGGTTTGCCGGCCGCGAGGTTGCTGACGTTGTCGCCACGGTGGGCCGGGTACTCGACGACCTGCTGGAACGTCGGCCGGTTCTGCGTGCTGATCTTGTTGTGCGTGATGCCGCCGAGCGGCCGCTGGATCACGGTGTCGGCGCACCACTGGTCGCCGGCGGAGCAGTCGGCGTCACCCGGGTACACGGTGGTGGCGGGCTGCGCCGCGGCCGCCGTGAGCGAGTCGACCAGCGCGGTGCGGCAGGCGGTGAGGTCGCCGCCACCGCAGAACGTCGCGCCCAGCGGGCCGGCGACCGGCTGGCCCAGCACCGTGCGGATGTCCTTGCTGACGTAACCCCACCAGCCGTGCTGGTACGACGAACCCTGGTGCGGCTGGCCGACGTGCTTGCCCGGCAGCTCGTTCTGGAAGCCGGACGGGCTTTCGTTGATCTGCAGCACGTTCGTCATCGCGGTGAAGGCGTCGTCGCCCAGGGCCGGCTTGAACTCCGCGGTGACGAGCAGCGGCCACCACGCGTCCATGATCCGGATCGCGTCGGCGTCGTTGTACATCTTGCTGCCCGGAGAAGACTCCACGCGCTGGTGCCCGTGTTGCAGCCACGTCTTCAGTTTGGCCTCGGCGTCGGCCGCCGCGCCGGTGAGCGGCGTCTTGTCGAGCACCTGCAGCAGCAACGGCAAGACCTCCTCGGCCCGCAGGTCTGCGAGCGCCGCGTCTTCCATGGCCTGCGCGAGGTTCACGCGCGTCACCTTGGTGCCGCTGGTAATCAGTGCCTTCACACGCGTGTCGAGCAGGTCGGCGCGGTGCACGGCCGACTTGTCGGCGCCGCCCGAGGCGTAGCCCTTGGCCTGGGCGTTGTTCCAGCTGACGTAGTAGTCCTGGTTCACTGACTGCGGGTGCTGGGAGGCCGGGGTGTAGTTCGCCTTGTTGCCGTCCGGGTTCCAGCCTTGCCAGTCGTAACCCTCGTCGCCCCACACCGGCATCATCGGGTCCACAGTGGAATTGCGGACGGGGTTGGCGCCGGAGTTGAAGTAGGCGACGTCCTTGGAGTCGGCGTAGAACCAGTTGAAGGTGAAGTTCACGTCGCTCGCGGCCCGCTGGAAGTCGGCCGCGGAGTGGATGAAGTCGGGGTCGTTGAACTCCTGGAAGCCGATGAGCGAATCGACCTCGTGGAAGTACGACGACCGCAGCGACGCGTACGCCACGGGCTTGCCGCCGATCGTCGCGCGGCTGGTCACCGGGCCGTACTTCGTGCGGTAGCTGCGCAGCGTGTACGAACCGGCGGCGGTGCCGTCGGCCACCGTCGGCGACCAGGAGTCCTTGCGCTCCACGGTGTCCATCGGCAGGCACTGGCCCTGGTAGACGTAGTAGTTCGAGTCCTTCGTGGCCGGCTTGCCGCTCGGGTCGCACAGCGGCAGCGCGAACGTGTCGATGATGTCCTGCGCCGACGTCGTGGCGCTCCACGAGTAGTCCTGGCCGCGGCCGAGCAGCACGTACATCGAGATGCCGGCGAACGACGCGCCGCGCGCGCTGATGCCCGGGCCCTGAAGTTCCTGCAGCAGGAGCAGCTGCGGCGCGAAGTACCCGGTCTGCGGGCCGAACACGGCGACCGGGTGACCGCTGGCGGTCTTGCTGCCCGAGACCACGAGCGCGTTGGACATGCCGTGCTTGTCGCTCAGCATGTCGCCGGGCAGCACGCCGTTGTCGAACATGCCTTTCGCGGCCTGCTGGTCCGCCGGCGCCTTGACGTCGACCTTCACCGGTGTGTTGGTCGCCGCCGACCCGGACTGGTCGTACACGAGCTGCTGCGGCGTGACGGAACCCTTGTCCGGCATGGCGAGGCCCTGCGGGTTGGCCGGGGTCATGCCGTAGTCGAAGGTCTGGCCGTCGTGCAATGTCTTCACGGCTTCGGGGTCGTCGGCCGAACGCAGGCTCTGCCACACCTGCTCACCCTTGGCCACGCCGTACTTCTCCTGCAACGCGAGCTTCGCGATCGCGTTCTGCACCTCACCGCCGCCACCGGCGCCGAACTGCGCGCCGACCACGGAGGCGAGCACCACGAGGTCGGTGAGCTTGAACGGTTCGATGGTCCCCGCATTGGTGATCGCGTCGACGTGGCCGGTGAGCACGTACTCGCCCGGGAAGTAGCGGCCGTTGTGGGAGTCGGTGATGTAGGAGTTGATGCCGTCGAGGTACGACTGCGCGTCGGCGAGGCCCTGCTTGCCGCGCGGGCCGCTGGCGGCCGTCGCCTCGATCTGCTGCTGCAGCTCGTCCTCGGTGTAGGGCGCGGCGGCGAAGAACGACTGCTCCAGCTCGCGGTTGGCGGGCGCGCCACCGGCGTACGAGGTCAGCTGGCCGCGGCCGACGCGGCGCATGATGTCCATGAGCCACAAGCGGTCCTGCGCCGCCGCGTAGCCGGCGCCGAACTCCGTGCCGGAACGCGTGGTGCCCTGGATGTGCGGGACACCGGTGGCCTTGTCGCGCGTGATCGTCACGTCGGAGCGGGGCTGCAGCGTGCTCGCGACCTGGTCGGCGGGGACACCGAAGGAGGAGTCGTTGAAGAACTTGCCGATGGTGTCCGTCGTCAGCGTCTTGTAGCCACCGGCGAGGTCGGCGTACTTGCCGAGCTGGTCGTCGGCGTGCGCGGGCTGCGTGCCGAACGCCTTGTTGCCGAGGATCTCCGCGAGCGTCGCGCTGCCGTTCTCCCCCGGCGGGAGGATGTCGTTGCACTGGCCGGCGCAATAGTCGTTGCCGGGCAAGGCCGCCGAGGCCGGTGGCGCGCCGCCGACCGCTGTCACAAGTCCCGCCGCGACAACGGCCAGGGCCGAAACAGCCAGGGTGCGGATGCGTCGTCGCATGCCGGAGCTCCCGTCCACGAGGTTCCCCCAGGGGTGACCCAGCGCACGCTACCGACGGGTAGATGAAGTGTGAAGACTATTCGCGTTTAACCCCTCTTTGGGCCTAGTCCGATCGGCGCAGCCTGCCGCCGCTAGGTACGGTGAGCGCCATGACCTTGGAAAAGCCCGAAATCGACCGCCCGGACGGACCCCCTCCCGCCGAACTGGAGATCACCGACCTCACCGTCGGTGACGGCGCGGAGGCCCAGCCGGGTAACGCAGTGACGGTCCACTACGTCGGCGTCTCGCACTCCACCGGAGCGCAGTTCGACGCGTCCTGGGATCGCGGCGAGCCCCTGCGCTTCGCGCTCGGCGCCGGCCAGGTCATCCCCGGCTGGGACCAGGGAGTGGCCGGCATGAAGATCGGTGGCCGTCGCCAGCTGGTGATCCCGCCGCACCTCGCGTACGGCGAGCGCGGCGCGGGCGGCGTGATCAAGCCCAACGAGACGCTGATCTTCGTCGTCGACCTCGTCGGCGTGAACTGATCGACTTCCGGGCAACCGGGCCGGCCCCGTGGGCAGCCCGGTTGCCCGAACACTTTCGAGTGAACCTCGGTGCTGGCTAGGCTCTGGCCGATCACCGGTTCGACCGGTGCCATCTGACCAGGGGGAAATGACATGCGCGTTCGCGCGATCCTTTCCGCGGCTCTGCTCACGCTTTCAGCCGCGCTCGCCACCGCCGTACCCGCGTCGGCCGTCGCCAACGGATCCGACGTGCCGCAGGGCCGGTTCGAGTTCGCCGCGAAGCTCACGATGACGAACATCCCGCGGCCCGACGGCACGCACTACGACAGCGGCTGCTCCGGCGCCCTCGTCGCGCCGCAGTGGATCCTCACCGCCGGGCACTGCTTCCACGACGTGAACCGCAACCCGATCTCCGGCCCGGTGCCGTACCCGACTTCGGTGCTGCTCGGCACGACCGTGCAGCGCGGCAAGCTCGGCGTGACGCGCCAGGTCACCGACGTGGTCCAGGCCGACGCAGGCGACATCGCACTCGCCAAGCTCGACAAGCCGGTCCGCGGGATCACGCCGCTCAAGGTGAGCCGCTCCGAGCCGACGGTCGGGCAGAAGCTGACGCTCGCCGGCTGGGGCGCGCTGAGCTCGGTGGACGCGGCACCGTCGATGAAGCTGCAGCAGGGCACCGTGGCGGTCGGCGAGGTCGCGGCCACCACCCTCGGCGTGCACGGCGTCGCGCCGGCCGCGGACACCAGCGCCTGCCTCTACGACTCGGGTGCGCCGTACTTCGTGGCTTCCGGCCGCGGCGGCCGGATCGTGGCCGTCGAGTCGGAAGGCCCCGACTGCCCCCACGACCAGCTGGAGACGACCTCGCGCGTCGACGTCGTCGCCGACTGGGTGCTGGCGCAGACCCACTGACACCCGGATACCAGAAGACGGGCTCCGCGCACAGGCCGCGGGGCCCGTTTTCTTTCGCCCGACAAGGGAATTCCTGACCCGGAAGTAGCTGGATAGCGTTGAGGGTCGATCATCGGCGCCCTGCCGGTGGCCCGACGAAGGGAAAGAATGCGCGTCCGCGCCGCACTCACCGCAGCTGCCCTCCTGCCCCTCCTCACCGCCGGCCCGGCCCTGGCCGTCGCCGACGGGTCCGACGTGGCCCCGGGCCAGTACGGCTTCACGGCCAAGCTGACCATGGCGAGCATCCCGCGCCCGGACGGGAGCACGTACACGAGCTTCTGCTCGGGCTCCCTCGTCGCGCCCACGTGGATCATCACGACCGGCCACTGCTTCCACGACGCGCAGCGCAACCGCGTGTCCGGCCCGGTGCCGTACCCGACCACCGTCACGCTCGGCCTGGTGGACGAAGCGAAGGAAGCGGGCGTCACCCGCAAGGCGACGCAGGTGCTGCAGTCCGCGGAGAACGACGTCGCGCTCGTGCAACTCGACAGCGCGGTCCCGGACATCACGCCGCTGACCGTGAACCGCCTGATCCCGGCCGCCGGCCAGCGCCTCACCCTCGCGGGCTGGGGCAGCCACACGGCGAAGAACCCCGTGCCGTCCTCGAAGCTGCAGCAGGGCACCGTGCAGATCGCCTCCGTGGGCAGCGCCACCGTCGGCGTCCGCGGCGTCGCGCCTTCCCCCACCACCAGCGCGTGCGTCTACGACTCGGGCGCGCCCTACTTCGTACCCTCCGGCAGCGGAGGCCAGCTCATCTCCGTGGAGACGACCGGTCCGGACTGCCCCCACGCGACCGTCGAAACGACGTCGCGGGTGGACGTGATCGCGGATTGGATCGCGGCCCGGACGAAATAGGGCGGACAAATAGGTTCGGCCCGAAACAACCGCCCCGGCCGGCGCGGAGAGCGACAGTCAGGATCGCTCTCCGCGCCCCTGCCGGTGGCGGGTCAGTGCGTGACCGCATTGTTCACGCGTAATTTCCCTCGCGGCGCGCGGTCACGTTCGCCGGAATAATCGCGGCTTTACTTGTCCTTTTTCTTCGGCAGCTGGTCGGCGGCTTTCTTGCCCGCCGGGCCGAGTTTGTCGAGGACGGAGCGCACGCCGCTGACCACGGCGTCACCGACGGGGTTCGGGTGGTCGTCGTCCGGGTCGCCGATGCCGCCGGCAACGCCGCTGGAGCCTGAGTCCATGATATTTCTCCCCAACTGTTGTTTTATCGGATTACCCGATCAATTACCGATGCTACGCAATCGCTGCACCCACAACAACCGCGCGATTTGGGCCTCCTCTCCGGGAACTGCGCCGAGCCGGTTGTTCATGAGGTGAACGTGCTGGAACGCCGCCCGGTACGGCGAAACTCGCCGGGCCGATTCGCGGTACTCCGTCCAAAAGCGCTCGGCGTAGCGGCGCAGGGGTTTGCCGACGCGGTCGGTGGCCAGTTCGCGCGTCACGTTCTCGAACAGCCTGCCCGCTTGGCGCACGGCGGCCGGGTCGTCCGGGCGGGCGGTGGCGGCCGCGGGGCGCCAGGCGACGGTGCGGGCGCCGCGGCCCGACCAGTACCACGCGTACTGGTGCAGGAAGCTTATCTGCTGGTCGGCGGGCAGGCCCTCGACGATCGCGGCCGTGTGGGCCGCGGCCTGCGTGATGCGGTGGGCGGAAGCGCGGCCGGGCAGCAGTTCCAGCGCGGTGTCGCTGCCCAGGTGGGCCACGCGCTCGGCGAACTCCACGCCGTCGGGGCCGCGGAACTTCGCCAGCTCCGGCTCGTACCAGCGCTTCACGACTTCGGTGCCGCGTTCGGCGAAGCGGCGGTCCAGGTCGGCTTCGACCACGGCGGCCGAGCAAGGCTCAGGCTGAAGCCGAACGCGCAGCTGGAGGCCCGACATGTCCATGTACTGCAGGAAAAACCAGCGCCGCAACGAGTGTTCACCGACCACCGGCCGCACCACCTCGGTCAGCAGCCGCGTCACGGACGGCAAGTCCGGGACGTACACGCGCCAGTAACGCCAGTCGGGCCGCAGCAGGGTCTCAAGCATGGGTCACCACCGTCAGGAACTCGGTCACGCGCCGGGAGCCGGCGTCGGAAACGGCCGGCAGGGCCTCCGTGAGTTCGAGCTCCTCCGCGCCGGCCAGGCCTTTCAGCGCCGTCCACGCCGCGAGCGGGTGGGCGAAGCTGAGCCACTGCGGTTTGCCCTGCGGCACCCCGCCCGCACCGAGACCGCGGACGAACACCTGCTCGGGCAACCCGTGCTCGGCCAGGAACATCCGGCCGGCGCGGAGGAAGTCCACATCGGGTCCGCCGGCGACATCGGGCAGCGCCGACGCCGGCAGCGTCCAGCGGGCCCGGCGCAGCACCAGCCGTCCGTCCGTCACGCGCTCGCGAAACCCCGCTCCCGGCATCGGCGCCCACGGGCCCAGCGACAGCCACGGATCCGACAGCAGCTGCAGCACACGCGGCACCCCGCGCAGCAGGTGCGCGGGCACGGCGCCGAGGTAGCTCAACGCGGCGGCCCGCCCGGCGGGGTCGAGCACCTCCAACGTCCCCGTGGCCAGGTCGTGGCGCACGCGAAACCCGTCGATCGGCACGCCACCGGGCCCGGCCGAGGGCCGTTCGGCACCCCACGACAGCCACGGCGCCGAACGCACGGCCGGCCGCTGCGTGTCCGTCCAGTCGGCGTGCGCGGTCACCTGGTACACCGCGCAACCGGGGAAACGCTTCTCGTGCAACGAAGTCACGGCCGCCTCGACCCGCGCGGCCAGGCCCGGCACGCCGGCCCAGCGCGAGACGGCGCCGAGGTACCCCGGGTGCACCTGGTTGACCACCAGCTTGTCGCCCGCGACCTGCCAGAACACCGAGTGCGCGGGACGGCCGATGCTCGGCCCGGCGAGGTCGCGCACGTCGGGCTCGGGCACCGCGCAGCGGGAAAGCCACAGCATCGGGTCCAGGTCGCGCACCGCGCGGAACGCGAACTCGGCCAGGTCGGCGACACCGCCGTTTCCGTAGTGGTGCAGGAAAAACCGCACCAGGTCGTAGTACCCGGCCCGCGGCCGCGCGGTCGCGCCCAGCAGGCCGTCGAGCCGGTCCAGCGCCCCCGCCACCCACGCGGGCGGCGCGGTCTCCGGTTCCGGGCCGTGCGCGACGGTTTCGTGCACCAGTCCCAGCCCGCCGAGCCAGCCGACGCGCGCCGGATCGCGTTCCGCCAGCACGGTTCGCAGCCGGCCGCGCAACGCGAGCACGGCGTCGGCCCGGCGCCGGCCGTCCGCGCTGCCGGCCACGACCTTCTCGGCTTCGGCCAGCGAAGGACGGCCCCACGCGGTGAAATGCCGCGGCTCGTCGAGGCGCCACGGCGGGCTCACCAGCAGCAACCCCTGGTCCACGAGCCGGCCCACGTCGTCGACGGTGCAACCCAGCTCCGCGGCCAGCTCACGCAGGCGCCGCGGCCGAGCGTCGAGCGGCACCGGCCCGTCCAGTGCGGTGACCTCGTCCTCGCGGAAGTACACGCCGTGGCGCATCCGGTGCACGGGCAGCGCGGCCAGCCACTCCGCGCCGACGAGGCGAGTGTCCACATTGGGCACCACCACCGGGTCGTCTTCCAGGGCCGCATACGCGAGCCGCGCCGCGACGCGCGAGGAGCTCACCAGCCGGCAGCCCGCGCCCGGGTCGCCCGCGCCGCCGAAGTCTCCGACGCCGACGGTCGTCAGCGCACCGAACGGGCTCGGCTTCACCGTGGTCCGCACCAGGTACGACACGGCGCTGCGGCTGAGCCGGCCACCGGGTTTGCCCAGCTCGGCGCGGCCGGTCAACGCCGTGACGAACTCCGGGCTCGCCAGCGCCAGCCCGGCCAGTACGTGCGGGCTGCGCAGGGCCGAAGCCACGGCGTGCTGCGCCGAAGCCAGCTCCGCGCCGAGCGCCCGCGTCGCCTTTTCCAGCAGCTCACGCTCGCGCACCAGCAGCTGGTGCCACTCACCGAGCCGGTCCGCCTCCCCCGCGGCCAGCACTTCCCGCGCGAGCCTGACGCCGGCTTCGTCGGAGCGGTCGTTGAACACGCTCCGACGAAGCCGGATCAGCCCGCGCCGCTGCTCGCGCGACAGCTCGTCGCGGCCGATCACGGCGTGCAACGCATCGCAAACCGGTTCCGCCAACGCGGTTTTGCGCGCGGCGGCGGACTCGGCCTCCTCCAGCAGGGCGACGGTCTCCGGGGCACGCAGACCGTCGAGCACGCTGGCGGGCAGGCCGCAGATCCGGGAGACGAGCAGCTCGGACACGACCTCACCGCCTCCGCGCGGCGAGAGCTTCGGCCTGCCAGCCCGGGTCGAGCTCGCCCCGCCAGTCCTGCGCGCCGTCACCGCTCACCGGGGCGGGCAGCTCGGCCGGGGCACTGCCCAGGATGAACTCGCCGACCGACGACTCCTTCAGGTAGTCCAGCCCGAACGCACTGGCCGCCGCGTCGGCGTCACCGCTGCCCAGTCCGCAGCCGGCCAGGCCCATCGCGGTCGCCACCAGGTACATCGTCTGGTACAGCGCGCCGGCGTGCTTGAGCGTCACCGCGTACGCGATCGACTGGTATTTCCACGACAGCCGCTGGAACCGCGAGGTCATGGTCACCAGCACGTCGGGCACGGCCTGGCCGCCGGTCGACAGCGTCGCCACGCGCAGCAGCTCGTCACGCGCTTGCGACTCGGTGTTGATCAGCCGCAGCACGTGCTCGCCGGCGTCGTAGTGGTAGATGCCTGGCTCGAGCCCCGTGCACCGGCGGACGGTGACGTACAGCTCCAGCTCGTACCCCGCACCACCGCAGGGGTACGGCCGGCTCGAACCTTCGTACGGCATCCGCGCCTCGGGCCGCGGGCCGTAGGTGCCGCGCACGCGCGCCGTGCGGTAGAGGAACTCGCCCAGCTGCTCGACGGTGATGGGATCTTCGCCGTACGTGCGGATCGACTGGCGCGCCTCGATCGTCTCCTGCAGCCCATGGTCAGCGGCGCGCACGGCGTCGAACGACGGGCGGAACAGCTCCGTGCGCGGTCCTTCCGGCGCGGGCGCCACCGCGGGCAGCGGCTCGATGTCGCCGACGTACGGGAAGCGGCCGCCGAACGCCTCGTCGGTGCGGCCGATCCGGCTGCGGCTGTGGAAGTACAGGTCGTGCACATCCCACTGGCGCAGCACGTCGTCGGAGTCGACGGGGAACTCACCGTCGGCGCCGACGTCGAGGAAGCCCGCGCCCGCCAGCGCGGCCAGCACCGGCCACCACTCGGTGTCCACTTCCGACGTCGGCCGGGCCACGGCGAGCGCCGCCACTGCGCCGGCCAGCGCCGCGTCGAGCAGCACCGCGCGGTACTTGCTCAGCGGCGACTCCACCACCAGCTCGCCGCCGCGGCGACGCAACAGGCTGAACTTGCCCAGCCGCAGCCACGCGCCGGCCAGCTCCGGCAGCTCGGGACGCAGCCCGGTCACGCCGGTGCGCTCCAGCACGGCCACGCGCTCGCCGCGAAGCCGAAAACCCGTGGCCAGGAACGGTTCCACCTTCGTCAGCACGGTCGCGACCGGCGACTGCGGGTGCTCGGCGGCGAGCTCTTCTTCGGTGTGCAGCCCGGCGCGGACCTGCTCCAGAGCCGCCAGCATCGGGGCGCCGACGCCGCGCAGGCGGTAACCCGCGCGGTCGGCCAGGCCGAGCAGGACCTGGTCGTCCTTGGTCAGCACGGCGACGTCGCGGCGGAAGGTGACGGTGTACTCGGCGGTGCGTTCGAGCGTGGTCATAGGAACATCGCAATCGGGTTGAGGTCGGCTTCGGACGGCGTTTCATCGATCCAGCCCAGTTCGCGCGGCACGTCGAAGAGCCGGCCGGGCGCGAAGCGGGGCCAGAAGTGCCGCATCCCCGGCACCAGCACACGCACCACGGGCAGGCCGATGTCCACCCGCGTCTGGTCGAGCACCAGCATTTCCATCCCGCGCTCGGCGACGGCCCGCTCGGCGCGCAGCACGTCTTCGCGCACGTCGGTGCTCTGGTAGCGCTCGAAGTCGGCCCGGGTGCGCCGGGCGCCTTCGGCCGGGAGCACGTACGGCTGGTTCTCCACGGTCGCGTTGCGCCACCAGTGCAGCTGGTCGGGGTCGTTGTAGGCGTAGGAACCAGAACCGTCGGCCTTCATCCCGATCACCGCCGGCAGGAACTGGTTCATCTCCGACAGCGCCCGCCCGATCGCCACCTCCACGTCGAAGTGCGCGCCGAGCGCGAAGAGGATGTCCTGCGCGGGCTTGTCGCGGCGCACGGAAACCGCGGCCACGGACGGAATGCCCAGGTCGTTGGTCAGGTCCAGCACCCAGGTGTCGCGCTCCAGCTCGTCGTAGCGCTGCTGCCACTGCGCGAAGTACGGCACGTCGAACGTCGACAGGTCGATCGCCGGCCGGCGCAGGCGGTGGTACCACCACATCGCCACGGTGTCGCGTTCCACCAGTTCCATGAAGCCCTGCAGGATCGCGTCCTCGAGGCTCGTGCCCGCCGCGCAGCCGTTGGAGTTCGCGCCGGCCTGGAACGGGGTTTTCGGGTTGTGGTAAGCGAAATACAGGCCTGAGGTGGGGAACAGCTTGGTGCGCTGCTCGGTCAGCGACCACACCGGCGACCACTCGATCTCGGCCTGCGGGTCGAGATCGTCGGCGACCCAGTGGAAGTGCGACGGGCGCGAGTTCCACTCCTTGCGGTCGCGGAACTGCGCGTCGCTGTAGAGGTGCAACGCGTTGGGGTGGATCACCTCGGCCGGGTCCAGATCGGCCAGCCGAGCGGTGCGGCGAGCCTCGTCGCCGTGGAACAGCCCGGAGTAGCGCTCGATCGCCTCGCCGACCGCCGACGCCTTGGCCTGCGCGTCGCTCATCCCCTTGCCCGCGCTGCAGCTGCGCAGGCCGGCGCGCAGATCGTTGGCGTTGGCCATGGGGATCGCGAAGTTCTGGCCCGCGGTGTAGGTGTGCAGGCCCTCGACCTCCAACGGCACCTTCACAAGGTTGCTGATCGGTCCCGTGACGGGGCTGATCAGGTGCTCGTAGCGCGCCACGAACTGCTCCGGCGGGCTCGACCGGTAACCACCGTCGCTGCTCGCCATGCGCGGGCGCGGCTCGAGCTGCACGGGCGCCGCCATGCGGTCGGCCTGCAGCTCGGGCTCACCGCACAGCGGGCACTGCGGCCGGCGCTGGAACGGGTGGTGCTCCTGCGTGAGGCTGACCGTGTCGAGCGTGATGACCTCCGACTGCCACGGCGTGCCGTACTGCGCGGCCACCCCGCCCGGCGGCTGCGGCATCGCGGCCCGGCCCGCGGCGAACGCGCCGGTGAGCCACTTGCCGACGTGCAGCGCGGCGAGGCGGTGGGCCAGATCCTGCGTGACGCCGGTGCCGGTCACGGAGTTGACCAGCGCCGGGCTGTCGAGCACTCCGCGCTGGCGCAGGTAGCTCGCCAGCACGTTCTTGTTGGACAGCCGCACCCGCAGGCACTCGTAGCAGCCGGTCACGCCGGGTTCGAAGACCGGGCCGACCCAGATCATGCTGCCGACCGGCTTCACCGGCAGCCACGGCGTGCCCGCCGCGTGGAACTTCGTGCCCCACTCGGCGAGTTCGGGACGCAGGTAGTCGTCGGTGAGCACGACGGTGAAGCCGGCCGGCGCGTCGGGATCCGTGGTGACGCCGGTACCGAGCGCCGCCAGCGCCTCGGTGAACCCGGCCGCGTCGACGTCGCCGGCGGTGAGCACCCGCACGTCCGCACCGGCCAGGCGCCGCACGGCGTCGTCACCGTCCACACCGGATGCTTCCCAGTAGCCGCCCACGCGCGGGTCGACCTCGGGGTCCACCTCGACGACATACCCGCTGCGGCGCAACCGGTCCAGCGCCACGTCGATGCGCGCCGGATCGGCCTCCGCCAGCGCCTGCTTGATGCTTTCGCGGCTGTGCTGCCCGTCGACCAGCAGCGGGGCCAGCTGCTCGACCAACGCACCGGCGAGGCGGGTCTGCGTGGTGCGCTCGCTCGTGAGGTACACCGCGTCGCCGGGCACGGTCAGCACCCGCAACGACCGGTTGAACCTCGTGATCCGATTGATGCTCTTCGTCATGGTTGTCCCCTCAGTCGAGCCGGCGGGCGTTGCCCACCAGCCGGGCGAAAGCCGTCGAATGGCCGGACAGCTTGGCGAACGTGCCGAGGTCGGCGATGCGTCCGTGCTCCAGCACGGCGATCCGGTCGGCCGAGCGGATGGTGGAGAGCCGGTGGGCCACCACCACCCGGGTCAGGCGGAGGTCGTCGACCGCGCGCCGCACCCGCTCCTGCGCGGCGGCGTCGAGTGCGCTCGTGGCCTCGTCGAGCAGCAGCACGGAAGGTCGTTTGGCCAGGGCGCGGGCCAGCAGCAGGCGTTGCACCTGGCCGCCGGACAAGCCGCTTTCCCCGTCGGTGACCTGCGTGTGCAGGCCCATCGGCAAGGCGTCGACGACGTCTCCGAGCTGCGCCTGCTCGGCCGCCCGCTGCGCGAGGTCGAGGTCCACCTCGTCCGCCGCGCCGCAGATGACCTCGGCCAGCGTGCCGCGCATGAGCGTCGCGTCCTGGGCGACGTACCCGATCCGCGTGCGCAGCTCGTCGACGTCGCAGGTGTTCACGTCCACGCCGTCGACCAGCACGACACCGCGCTCGGTCCGGTCGAGGCCCAGCATCAGGCGCAGCAGCGTCGACTTGCCCGCGCCCGACGCACCGATCAGCGCCACGAACTCGCCCGGCTCGATGCGCAGGGAGACGTCCGTGAGCAGGTCACGGGTCTGGCCGGGGTAGCGGAAGCTCACGTCGCACAGCTCGACCGCGCCCCGCGCGGCCGGCAGCGGGGTCGGGCGCGCCGGCGTCTCCGGCCGGGTCGTAAGCACCGGCGCGAGACGGGCGTGCACCGGGCCGATGGCGAACAGGCCGACAAGCGCGCTCTGCAGCCGGGTGGCGGTGAGGTTGAGCGTCATCGCGACCATCACCACCGTCCACTGCCCGGTGAACCCCAGGCCGGACGCCATGGGCAGCAGCACCGCGAGCAGCGCCGGGTAGCAGGCCACGGCCAGCGCACTCGCGATCTCCGCGTAGCGCAGGCCGGCGTCGTCGGATCGCTTCTGCGAGCGGAACGCCTTGCTCCAGCGACCGACCACATAGGACTGCGCGCCGAACGCCCGTACGTCGTCGATGCCGAGCATCGCGGGATACACGGCCGCCTGCACGTCGTCCACGGCGGACAGCACCTCGGTGTCGTGCCGCTGCTGGCGCACGGAAAGCCACAGCATCGCCCCGAGCACGAGCCCGAAGATCCCGACCGCCGCCACGGCCAGCCACGGGTCCAGCAGCGCCAGCAACGCGATCGCGACCAGCGCGAACACCGCGTGCAACGCCGCCGTGAGGCCGCCGCTGCCGAGCAACCCGCGCAGCTGGCCGACCCCGCCGGAGAAGCCCATCAGGCGGCGCAGCGGGTAGTCGCGGAAGAACGTCGCGGGCAGGCTCAGCAGGCGCTGCCAGATCGCCGACTCGATGCGGTCCTGGGCCCCGTCGGTCAGGGTCAGCAGCCCGCGCTCGACCACGGCGGTGGTCAGCAGCTGCAACGCGAGCAGCCCGACCAGCGCGCCGGCCAGGTACGGCAGGGCGTCGCGGTTGTCCGCGGCGATCGCGATCGCCAGCACCATCCCGGCCAGCGGCACGACGAACCCGAACACGGTCGCCAGCAACCCGACCACGGCACTCACCACGAGCCGGGCCCGCTGGCCGCGCACGGCGAAGGACAGCAGGTGCCGGCCGGTGCTGCCTTCGTGGGGCAGAACGGCTTTGCGCGGCTCCGGTACAGGCTTCTGGACAACGGTCGGCGCGGGAGCAGCGTCGTCGATCGGCTGCGGCTCGGCCGTTTCGGGCTTGGTCCGACCGGCGACGGCCTGCCGCAGCGACGCCGCCGTCGCGCCCGTTTCCTCGAACCACGAGCGGGTTTTCTCCGTGGGCACCGTCGTGGTCATCCGGCCACCTCCGCGATGTCGCGGTAGCCGCGGGAGTGGGCCAGCAGGTCGTCGTGAGTGCCGTAGACGCGCACGGCGCCGTGGTCGAGCAACACGACCGTGTCGTCGCCGCGGACCTCGGAAAGCCGGTGGGCCACGACGACCGTGGTGGTGCCGCGGGTGCGCAGAGCGGCGTCGATGCGGGCGGCCAATGCGGTTTCGACCGCGCTGGTCGCCTCGTCGAGCACGAGGACACGCGGGTTGCGGGCGAGCGCGCGGGCCAGGGCCAGCCGCTGGCGTTCGCCGCCGGAGAAGTTGCGGGCCTGCTGGCTGACCTGCGCCGCGTCGATCCCGCCGCGCAGCTCGATCGTCTCGGTGAGCTGGGCGTCGTCGAGGGCGGCGGCGATGGCGTCGTCCGGCAGCGCGGTGCCGAGTTCCAGGTTCTCGCGCACGGTGCCCTCGAAGAACGCCGGCCGCTGCGGAACGTACCCGACCAGGAACGGCCGCACCGAAGGCGGCAGATCCGCGCTGCGCCGCCCGTCGACCAGCGCGACGCCCGACCACGGCCGCACGAGCCCGGCCAGCAGCTTCGCCAGCGTCGACTTGCCGCAGCCGCTCGGGCCGACCAGCGTCATCCGGCCGCCGGGCGGCACGTCGAGATCGAGCGAAACCAGCAGCGGCTCGGTGTTGGTGTCGTAGCCGTAACGCAGACCGCGCACGGTGACGCGCCCCGGCCCGACGGCGACGGGCTCGTCCACATCGGACGGATCGGTCTCGGCGCCGGCCACGTCGTCGTAGGCGGCGAAGCTGCTGCGCAGGCCGCCGATCCGGTGCAGCCCCGTGACGAGGCCGCCGGCGTGCAGCTGCCACACGCCGGCCAGCACGGCCACGGTGATCACCTCGCCTGGCGCGACCAGCGCGGTCAGCGCAAGGCAAGCGGCGTAGCCCAAGGCGTGCAACGCCGTGACGGCCAGGCCGATCCCGTGCTCACCCAGCGCCGCCCGCCGTTGCGCGGCCAGCACCTTGCGCTGCGCCGAAGACCAGCGCCCGAACGCCTGGCGTCCGCTGCCCTCGGCCTTCACCGTGTCGATGGCCGACAGCACGTTGAGCGAAAGTCCGTCGCGCGCCGACTGTTCGACCATCAACGCCGACTGCCGCTCGGTCCCGGACCGCCGCCCGAACCGCACGACCAACGCGGTCAGCAGCGTGCTCCCGGCCAGCAGCGCGGCGGCCGGCGGAGCGAGCACGGCCAGCACCGTGAGCAGGCCGATGACGGCGGCCAGGCTCACCGCGACCGGCAGCACCACCGTGGTCAGCTGCTGCGCGATCGTGTCGGCGATCTGCACCCGCGCCGCGACGCCGCCGGTGAAGCGGCGGTGGAAGTAGCTGCCGGGCAACCGAAGCAGGTGCCCGACGAGTTCGGTGGAGCGCCGCAGCGAGGTGCGCAGCAAAGCGGCCGAAACCAGCCGCTGCTGCGCCCAGCCCGCGAGCGCGACACCCACGGCCACCGCGGCCAGCCACCACGTCGCCCCGGGCCCGGCGGTCGCCGTGACCAGCGAGCGGGCCAGCAGCGCGGCCACCACGGTCAGCCCGGCCGTGACCACGCCGGCCACCACCGCACCGAGCACCACCGGCAGCCCCGCACCCAGCCAGCGCAGCGCACGCGGCAGCACCCGCTGCGGCGCACCGCTCGGCTCGAAGCCGGCACCCGGCCGGAAACCCAGGTACAGCCCCGAAAACCGCTCGCGGAACTCGACGATCGACAGCGTGTGCCGCCCGGCCGCGGGATCGTGCAGCCGCACCTTGCCGCCGCGACCGACGCGTTCCAGCACCGCGAAGTGCCGGTTGTCCACGAAGACCACGCCGGGCGCGGCCAGCCCGCGCAAGGTGGCGACGTCGGCCTCGGCGCCGGACAGCCGGACGCGCTTGGCGCTCACCGTCAGGCCGAACTGCTGGCCGCGCCGGGCGAGTGTCGCGGCGCTGATGCCGTCGCGGCCGCCACCGCAGGCCTGCGAAAGGACCGGCCACGACAGGTACTTGCCGAACCCGGCGAGCAGGATGCCGAGGCAGGCCGCACCGCAGTCGGACTCCTCGACCTGGCGGAACTCGGCTCCGGCGCGAGACCGGTAGCGCGTGCTCACCGGGCACCGCTTTCCGCCGGCGCGGGCGCGAACGTCACCGGCAGCTCGCGCGGCGTCGGGAAAGCCAGCGACGCACGCCAGGGCAGCTCGGCCGGCGGACGGGTCGGGGTCGGCAGCCGGTCGTGCACCGCGGTCAGCAGCGACTGCGCGGTCATCGCGGCCAGCGCGCTGCCGAGGCAGTAGTAACTGCCGTGGCCGAACGCGACGTTGCCGGTCATCGGCCGGTCCCAGCGGAACTCGAGCGGCGCGTCGAACTTGCGCGGGTCGAGGTTGGCGGCGGCGAAGGCGAGGATAACGGTGTCGCCGGCCTTGAAGTCCAGCTTGCCGACGGACAGGTCGTGCGCGACCTGGCGCGACCCGAACGCGACCGGCGTGCGCAGGCGGATGGCCTCGGCGAACACGCGTTCGCCGCAGCGCGGGTCGGCGGCCAGCGCCGCGGCGACGTCGGGCTGCTCGGACAGCACGACGAGCGTGTTGGCCAGCGCGGCCGTCACGGTGTCGAGGCCGGTCATGAACAGCAGCAGCACCATGTCCACGGCTTCGTCGGCGGTGAGCTTGCCCGCCTCCTGCGCCTGGGCGAGGTGCCCGATCAGGTCTTCGGCCGGCTCGGCGCGGCGCTTGGCCAGCAGGCCGGCGACGTAGTCGCGCAGCTCGGCGAACTCGGCGGCGGTGATCGGGGTACCCGCTTCGGGGTGCGTCTCGGTGAGGAAACCGGCGGCGAGCTGGCTCATCATGCCGGTGGCCCGCGCGGTGACGAAGTCGCGGTCGGCGGGCGGCACGCCCAGCAGCACGGCGGTGACGGCGGCCGGCAGCGGCGTCGCGAGCTCGGAGACGAACTCCGCCTCACCGCGACGCAGCGGTTCGGCCAGCAGAGCGGCCACCACGTCGTCGATGCGGTCGCGCAGACCGGCCAGCCGACGGCCGGAAAACGCCCCGGTGAGCACACCGCGTAGCCGCGAGTGCTCCTCGGCGGCCCGCACCGACATGGTGCTCCCGAAGAAGCGAACAAACTGTGGGTTATCTCGGCGGACCACGTCGGTGAAGACGGGGGCCGCCATGGGGAAGCCGGGGTGGGTGCACAGGCGGGTCACCAGCTCGTAGCCGGAAATGACCCACATTCCGTCGAAGCGCACCACCGGCGCCTGTTCCACCAGCTCCGCGAAGAAATCCGGAGCCTGCATTCCGAACGGCTCCAGGCGGGCGAAGTGCCGCCACAACCGCTGGACGATTTCCGACATCCCCCAGTCCTTTCAGAACGCGTGTTTTCCCGCACCGCGTGGTCGCCACCATTAATGAATCATTTTTCGACGGCGACCACGCGGTGTGGGTGGAATAGCTGACCTGCCTCACCTGGAATCAGGTGGCTCAGGTGGCACAGCCGTACGTGCCGAAGCACACCGGGCAGCCGATGCTGCCCGCCGTTCCGAAGCAATTGCTCGCACCGGCCTCGGTGAGCTCCTCGATCACGAGCTCCTCGACCTGCGGGGCCTGCGTGGTAACGTTCTCCATGACAACCTCCCTTCAGAGGTTCGTTTCGCCGCGGATGTCCTGGGGAATTGTCAGCTCGAGCTCGCGGTGCCGACCGTGCCCGCCGAGCTCGGGCACCCCGCGGTGCCCACACTGCCGAGGCAGAAGCTGCCGGCCTGCGCGTCGGAAAGCTGCTCGATCGTGAGCTCGGTCGTGGCCGGCTCGAAGATTTCCTCGTTCATTGCTTTTCCTCCCAACTCAGTGCGTCAGTGGTTCGGATCAGTGCGTCAGTGCGAGCTGACGGTGCCGTAGCTGCCGGCGCTCGACGGGCAGCCGAACGTGCCGGCCGACCCGACGCACCAGCCGGCGCCGGTGGCGTCGGACAGCTCTTCGACGGTCAGTTCCTCGGTGAAGTCCTGCGTTTCCTGCGTCTCCATGACCGTTTTCCTCTCAGGACCAGCTGAAGGCGGTGCCGATGCACGCCGGGCAGGTGGTGGAGCTGATGGTGCCGCCGGTGTTGGTGGTACCGGCGCCGGCGACCTCGCCGAGCTCCTCCACCGTGATGTCCTCGGCGAACGCCTGCTCGACCTGGTTGTCGAACTCGTTCATCTCGATCTCCTCAGGTTCGTGGATCAGTGGTGTGGGACTGCTCAGCCGAAGCTGGACGCCGTGCCGGCGCTGGACGGGCAGCCCGCGCTGCCGATGCAGAAGGCGGTGCCGGCCGCGGTGGTTTCCACCAGCTCCTCGACCTGCAGCTCCTCCACCGCGTCCACGGCGGTCGTGTTTTCCTGCATTCCCTTCACCCCCCTTCAGAAGGTTGAAAGCGAATGGAATTCACGCCTCGGGTTTGCAGGTGACCGTGCCTTGATTCCGGCCGTTGAAGCTGTACCGGTACAGGTATTCCCCGCCGTCGACACCGACGTAATCCCATTTCGCCAGCTCGAAGCCGACGTACGCGTACTGCGTGCTGGGCACGCATCTCGGGGACGCCGGGACACTGGCCTCAGCAGCGGAAACACCGGATAAAACGGACACAACGACTAACGCGGCAACCAAAACAGTTCTCATCACGCAAGCCCCCCCAGGCTTTTGATTCCCCAGTTTCGTGCTATTCGCTCTGAGCGATTCGCACAGGGGGAACGCTAAACCCAACTCGGTAGGCAAGAGGAGGGTAAATCACACATGTCACCCGTCTGGAGTAGTTAGCTGACAGCTATCTTAGGTTTCTCCTAGGGTTCCCTTAAGGTAGATCAACTATGGGTGCCGGAGCGACTACTCCTCGGTTACAGCGAGTACGGCCCGTGCGGCGAGGGCAAGAGCTCGCCACCCGTCGGTGAGCGCGGCCGGCTCCGGAGCGAAGTCGGGTGAGTGGTTGGTGCCGCGCGCGCCGACGCCGAGCGTCCAGTAGCACAGCGGCACGGTCGTGCCGTCCGGCAGAGCGGCCAGGTGGCCGAAGTCCTCGGCCGCGGCCACGGGCGGCGTCCAGCCGACGCGGTCCGCCCCCAGCCCCGCCAGGTGCGCCGCGCGCACGGCCAGCACAAGCTGCCGGTCGTTCGTGGTCGCCGGCGCCGAGCGCACCGTCACGACCTCCGGCTCCACGGGCGCGCCGGACGCGGCGGCCTCGGCCCGGCACACGCGCTCGATCGCGGCCAGCGCCCGGGCCAGCGCGCCGTCGCTCGCCGCGCGCACGCTCACGCCGAGCTCCACGCGGTCCGGGATCACGTTTGCCGCGTCGCCCGCGTGCACGGAGCCGACCGTGACCACCACGGGATCGGCCGGGTTCGTCTCCCGCGCCACCACCGACTGCAGCCGCACCACGAGGTGCGCGGCCAGTACGACGGGGTCCACGGCGAGGTGCGGCACCGCCGCGTGCCCGCCCCGGCCGTGCACGGTGATCGCCAGCTCGGCACACGGCGCGGTGATCTGCCCCGGCGAATGGCCCACCCGACCGACCGGCCCGGGCACGGCGTGCTGGGCCAGCAACGCGTCGGGCGGGCCGAACACGTCGTGCACCCCGTCGGCCACCATGGCCAGCGCGCCCTCGAGCGTCTCCTCGGCCGGCTGCCCGAGCACCACGACCCGGCCGCGCCACTCCGCTCGCGTCGCCACGAGCTCGCGAGCGGCGCCGACCACGGCGGCCAGGTGCAGGTCGTGGCCGCAGGCGTGCATGGCGGAACCGCCGGCCGCGTACGGCAGACCGGTGCGCTCGGCGAGCGGCAACGCGTCCAGCTCGGTCCGCACCGCGACCGTCGGCCCGGCGCCGTTTTCGAACGCGGCGGCCAGGCCGTGGCCGCCGATTCCGCTACGCACGGTGAACCCCAGCGCGGTCAGCTCGCGAGCGAGCACGTCCGCCGTCCGCTTCTCCTCGCCGGCCAGCTCGGGGTGTGCGTGCAGGTCCTGGTACAGCTCCAGCAGGTCGGTCACAGCCAGCCCGCCTCCTCGGCGACGCGGTACGCGGCCACGCGGTTGTCCACCTGCAGCTTGGTCAGCGCACTCGACAGGTAGTTGCGCACCGTGCCCTCGGCCAGCGACAGCCGCGCGCCGATCTCGGCGGGCCGCAGCCCCGCGCCGGACAGCCGCAGCACGTCCAGCTCCCGCTCGGTCAGCGGCGTCTCCCCGACGGCCAGCGCATCGGCGGCGATCTCCGGGTCGACATGTCGACCGCCGGTACAGACCTTCCGCACGGCCGTGATCAGGTCGTCCGGCGAGATGTTCTTGGTGACGAACCCGCGCACCCCGGCCCGCATCGCGCGGTGCAGGTAGCCGGGTTTGCCGTAGCTGGTGACCACGAGCAGCCCGCAGTCCAGACCCTCGGCGCGCACGGCCTCGGCCACCTCCAGCCCGGACATCCGCGGCATGTCGATGTCCACCATGGCGCCGTCCGGGCGCTCGCGGCGGATGGCTTCCAGCGCGTCGGCGCCGTTGTCCACAGCCGCCACCACGTCGATGTCGTCGGCGAGGCTGAACACCGTGCGCAGCGATTCGCGCAGCAGGGCGTGGTCCTCGGCCAGCACGATCCGCAAGGTCATGAGCTCTTCCTCGGCAGGTCAAGGGGCACGCGGGCGGTGAGCACGAAATCGCCGTCGACCTCGCCGTGCTCCAGCGTGCCGCGCACGGCGGCGAGCCGCTCGGCCAGGCCGGTGAGGCCGTGGCCGGCGCGGGTGCCGCCGGCGTGCGGGCGGTCGTTGCGGATCCGGACCAGGACGCACGAGGGGTCCCGCACGAACTCGACGCGGCAGTTCTCGGCGGCGCTGTGCCGCAGGATGTTGGTGCCGCCCTCGCGGATGGCCGAACCGATCGCCTCCGCGACCGGCCCGGGCAATCCTTCGGGCACGGGATCGGCGACCACCCGGACCCCGGCGAGGCTGAGGATCGACGACGTGCCGCGCAGCTCCTCGGCCAGGCTCGGCTGGCGGTAGCCGGCGATCACCTTGCGCAGCTCGGTCACGGACCCGCCCGCCAGCTCCGCGATCTGCACCAGCTGCGCGCGAGCGGCTTCGGAGTCGGTGTCCATCAGCCGCACGCCCAGCTCGGCCTTCAGCCGCACCACCGACAGCCCGCGGCCGAGCACGTCGTGCAGGTCACGGGCGAACCGCAGCCGCTCCTCGACCACCGCCATGCGGGCCAGCTCGTCGCGGTTGGCGTGGACTTCGGCCGCGTAGGTGACGAGCAGCCCCATCCCCGCCAGCACGACGATCGTCACCAGCGACCGCAGCAGCACCTCGGCCACCGCGTACGCCGGCACCTGCATCAACAGGGCCAGAGCGGCGGTGACGAGGAGCACGACCAGCGGGAAGATCCAGCGCTTGAGCCCGGTGAGGCTGATCGCGGAGACACCGGCGACCAGCGACGGCAGCGCCAGCCACGCCGGCCCGAAGGCCAGCAGCAGCGCGAACGCCAGGCTCGTGGCGATCGCCACGTCGACCAGGTGCTCGCCACGGGCGGCGGAACGGCGCACGACCGCCCAGACGATGCGTCCGGTGCCGGCCAGCACACCCGCACCGGCCAGCACCGCGAAGAGCACGTCGAGCACCGGGGGGTGGGTGCTCAGCCACAGGAAGAACGCCTCGACGGTGAACGCGGCGGTGGTCCCGAGGATCAGCAGCGCGACGACGCGGCCCAGTGTCCCGGGGTTCCACCGGTCCACGTCTCCTCCTGCTCAGCTCGACCGCTTCGGGTCCCATTTGAAGAAGCGCTTGCCCAGGCCGAGGGAAACGCCGATCCAGGCACACAGTAGTCCCAGCGGCATAACGCACGCCCTGAACGACTCCAGGAATCCGACCTGGTGCGGCAGCTGCGCCGTCGCCGGATTCGACGCGAAGTCCCGGCCGAGATACGCGGTGCGCACGATTTCCACGACCGAGCTCGACGGCAGGTACTGCACCGGCACCTGCAGGAAGTGCGGCATTTCGGACAGCGGGAAAACGATCCCGGACGCGAACATCATGAGGAACAGGAATGGCGTCACGATCCACGTGGACACCTCACTGGTGGGCAGCAGACCCGACACCCCGATCGCCAGCACCGCGAACGTGAACGCCCCCAGCACCACGCCGACCAGCAGCAACAGCGGGTTCGCGGGAGCAGGCGCACCCAAGTACGTCAGCCCGAAAACGAGCAGGACGACCACCTGCGCGATGCTCGTGACCGATCCGCTCATCGCTTCTCCGGTCATGATGGCGGTGTCCGGCAACGGTGTGCCGCGAAGGCGTTTGTAAATCAGTTTTCCGCGCCGGCTGGTCGCGGAGTTCACCACGTTGTAGACGATCCAGACGAGGACGAATCCCATCATCCCGGGCAGCAGGTACACGCCGCCGTCGACGCCGGCGATCTCGCCCTTGCCGTGCTGGCTGGCCGGCAATCCGATGCCGAGGCCGAGCGGAATGAGCACACCGGTGAGCGCGAATCCGAGATCGCGCCAGTGCACCTTCTGCGACAACAGGAATTGCGACCAGGTGTAGCGCCAGAAGCCGAGTGAACGACGAGGTCCGGCGTACGCGGGGGCGATGGCGGTCATCAGCGCTCCTTCGCGGTGGTGGCGAGGGCGGCCTCGTCGGCCACCTTGAGGAAAACGTCTTCGAGCGAGTTGCGCCGCACCTCGAGGTCCGAGATCCGCGCCCCGGAGCGAGCAGCCCAGTCGAACAGCCGGTGCAGATCCGCCTGCGGGTCCGTGCTGCTCAGCTCGTAGTGGCGCGCGTCCTCCGAGACCCCGGCCAGCTCGACCGGCACCGCCACCTCGCTGACGAACGTGACCGTCGACCCGTGGTCCGCGCCGATCACCTCGTCCACGGACCCGTGCCGCATGATCCGCCCGCGATCCATGATCGCGACGCGGTTCGCGAGGTACTGCGCTTCCTCCATGTAGTGCGTGGTCAACAGAATCGCCATCCCCCCGGCGACCATGTTCTCCAGCACGTGCCACGTCCGCCGCCGCGCCTGCGGGTCCAACCCGGTCGTCGGCTCGTCCAGGAACAACAGCTCCGGCCGCCCCAACACCGCCAACGCCAGATCCAGCCGCCGCCTCTCCCCACCGGACAGCTTCCCGACGCGCGTACCCGCGACCTTCCCCAGATCCACCAGCTCGACGGCCTCGTCGACCGACATCGCATCCGCCGTGAACCTCCGCCACGCCCGAATGGACTCGACCACCGTCAGGTCGTCGAAGAACCCGGCCTCCTGCAACATGATCCCCACCCGCGGCGCCACCTTCTCGCGCTCGTTGGCCGGATCCACCCCGAACACCCGCACACTGCCGGCACTCGGCCTCCGATACCCCTCCAGCACATCCATCGTCGACGTCTTGCCCGCACCGTTCGTCCCCAGCAACCCGAAGACCTCACCGGCCCGCACCGTGAAACTCAACCCGTGCACCGCGACGAAGGCCCCGTACTCGACCCTCAGCCCGTCCACCTCGACAACCACTTCCCTACCCATGCCCCCACCCTGGCGCCCACCCCCTAGCCACCCCCAGACGCAGCCCTCACCAAGGCACCATGCGTTCCCCACCCGCACCGCATGACAAACCTCATAACCCCAGCTCAACACAACCACTACGGGTCTGAACCACGCTGGGTCAGCACCAAAGGCACCGTGGGGGGTCCGGGGGGCTCGGCCCCCCGGGATCAATAACGACCGACAAACGGGAGGAGCCCCAGTCGCGCTAGCGACTGGGGCTCCGACCAAGGTGGGCGAGGAGGGAGTTGAACCCTCACGTCCTTTCGGACACACGGACCTGAACCGTGCGCGTCTGCCATTCCGCCACTCGCCCGAGTTGCTTCTCTCTGACAGCCAGCAAAGCGTAGCAGGGGGTTTTCACGGGTTTCAGCGGGGGTCGTGTCGAGGCTTCCTCTCCCGGATAGGATCGGTGCGGAAGCACACGTGCGAGGAGGTCACCCCAGGTGGGTCGGGTAGAGCGCTTCGACAGGCGTCTCGAGAACCTCGTGGGGAACACCTTCGCGCGCATGTTCGGTGGCAACGTCGTCACGCAGGAAGTGGCGGTGGCGCTCGAGCGGGAAGGCGAGGAAAACGTTCGTGAGCTGGCAGGCGGTCGGCAGCTCGCCCCGAATCACTACATCGTGTCCTTGGGGCAGGCTGACCACGATCGGATGGCCGGCGACGAGCAGCGGGTCACTGCGGTTCTCGCACAAGCTGTGGGCGAACACCTCGCCGAGCACGGCTGGGAGACCTATGGTGACGTCGTCGTATCACTCGAGCGCAACGAGGCGCTGCATACTGGACAGTTCAAGACCCGTTCGTCCGTCGATCCCGACGCCCACGCGAGTGGACCCGGTGGCTCGTCACGGTCGGCACGACCCAGCAACGCAGGAGACCCAGCAATGAGCCAGCCCCCCGGATACGGCCAATACGACCAGGGTGACCCGTACGGCCAGCAGGGCCAGTACGGCTACGGACAGCAGGGTGGCCAGCAGCCCGGGTACGACCAGGGCTATGGCCAGCAGGGCGGTTACGAGCAGCAGGGTTACGGCCAGCAGCCCGGCTATGACCAGTACGGCCAGCCCCAGCAGGGCGGTGCCGCTCAGCCCGGTTACGACCAGGGCTACCAGCAGGGTGGTTACGACCAGGGTTACGGCCAGCCCCAGCAGGGCGGCTACGACCAGTACGGCCAGCCGCAGCAGGGTGGTGGCTACGGCCAGCAGGGCGGTTACGACCAGGGTTACGGCCAGCCCCAGCAGGGTGGCTACGACCAGTACGGCCAGCCCCAGCAGGGCGGCGGCTACGGCCAGCCCGCGGCGGACCCGTACGGCCAGCAGCCCGGCTACGGCCAGCCGGCGGCCGACCCGTACGCCCAGCAGCAGCCCGGCTACGGCCAGCCCGCTCCCGCGGCCGGTCGCGCGCTCGCCGCGAGCCTGCAGCTGGACGACGGCTCGAACCGCACGTACTCGCTGAAGCAGGGCGGGAACGTCGTGGGCCGCGGCCAGGACGCCGACTTCCGCCTGCCCGACACCGGGGTGTCGCGCCGGCACCTGGAGATCACCTGGGACGGCCAGAGCGCCACGCTCGCCGACATCGGGTCCACGAACGGCACGACCGTGAACGGGACTCCGGTGCAGACGTGGCAGCTGGCCGACGGGGACGTCATCCGGGTGGGTCACTCTTCGTTGGTGTTCCGAACCCAGGGCTGACCAGAGGCCGGTGACGGGGTTCCCGCAGAATTGTCGTGCGGGGGGATCCGCGGTGCGCGCGCGCCGCGGCTTGCAGGCAGAGTCGGGAGCGGACACAACAAGTGCCAGAGCTGGTCGTTCAACTCACCAGAGTGGGCTTTCTCGTGCTGCTCTGGCTCTTCGTGTTCGCCGCCCTGCGGGTCGTCCGTTCGGATCTCTACGCCGCGTCCGGCCTGCGGGTGCAGGTGCCCTCGTTCCGGCGGAACAAGGAGAAGAAGCCGCGGGGCAGCAAGGCCCCGCAGCAGCTCCTGGTGACCCACGGGGCACTGGCGGGCACCCGTATCGCGCTCGACGGCCGGCCGATCCTGATCGGCCGTGCCGACGACTCGACGCTGGTGCTCGACGACGACTACGCGTCGACCCGGCACGCCCGCATCGCCCTGCGCGGGGAGGACTGGTACGTGGAAGATCTGGGCTCGACGAACGGGACCTACCTCGACCGGGCTAAGGTCACTGCACCCCTCCGGGTCCCGCTCGGAGTCCCCATCCGGATCGGCAAGACGGTGATCGAGCTTCGCCCATGACTCTCGTCCTCCGCTACGCGGCCCGCAGCGACCGGGGCCTGGTTCGTTCGAACAACCAGGACTCCGTGTACGCCGGCCCTCGCCTCCTCGCGCTCGCCGACGGTATGGGCGGCCACGCGGCCGGTGAGGTGGCCAGCAAGGTCGTCATCGCCTCACTCGCCCCCCTCGACGACGACGAGCCGGGCGACGACCTGCTCGGTCAGCTCCGCGAGGCCGTGACCAACGGCAACGCGGCCATCGCCGAGCTCGTCTCCCAGGATCCCGACCTCGACGGCATGGGCACCACGCTCACCGCCGTGCTCTTCGCGGGCAACCGCCTGGGGCTCGTGCACGTCGGCGACTCCCGCGCGTACCTGCTGCGCGGCGGCCAGTTCGCGCAGATCACCCGCGACGACAGCTTCGTCAACGAGCTGCTGGAGCAGGGCCGCATCACGGCCGAGGAGGCCGCGGTGCACCCGCAGCGTTCGCTGCTGCTCAAGGCGCTCACGGGGCACGAGGTCGAGCCGAGTCTCACCGTGCGCGAGGCGCGTCCCGGTGACCGGTACCTCATCTGTTCCGACGGTCTGTCCGGCATGGTCTCCGACGAGACGATGTCCGAGGCCATCCGCATCCCGGACCCGCAGGACTGCGCGGACCGGATGATCGAGCTGGCCCTCAAGGGCGGTGGTACGGACAACGTCACCGTGATCATCGCCGACGTGGTCGACGTCGACTTCGGTGACGACGCGCCGATCGTGGGCGGCGCCGCCGGCGACGGCAGCGACGAGCAGCACCAGGGCGACTCGCCGGCCGCGCGGGCCCGGGCGCTCACGCAGCCGCCCCCTCAGCCGCGGCCCGAGCCGCAGGCGTTCGAGGAGGACCCGAAGGCCAAGCGCCGCAAGCGGTTCCGCTGGCTCGTCGGCGCCGTCGTGGTGCTGATCGTGCTGGCCGCGGCCGCGATCGCCACGCGCTACTTCGTGCTCAGCCAGTACTACGTGGGCGAGGGTCCCGACCAGGAGGTCGTGATCTACCGCGGGGTGCCGGGCAGCATCCTCGGCATCCAGCTGCACTCCTTCGAGCAGGGCTCGTGCCCGCCGGGGACGCTGTGCACCGACAAGCTGCGCGTGCCGGCCCTGCAGGAGGACGCGCGCATCGCCGTGCAGAACGGCGTGAAGCGCGACAGCCTCGACGACGCCCGCACGTACATCGACGACTTCCTGCGCCTGCGCAAGCAGCTGTCCGACTGCCCGCCGGCGACCCCCGGCACCACTTCCGGCGTGCCGACGGCTCCCGGCGGTCCGCCGGCGTCGTCGAGCAGCGCTGTTCCGCCGCCTTCGAGCGGCGCGTCTTCGTCGGCGAACCAGCCTGCGGGGAGGGACTGCTCGACGTCGAGTACGGCGCCGACAGGAGGCGGTAACTGATGGGTCAGCCCCTGGCCGACCCGTTGTCGGCCCAGTTCGCGACCAATCCGCCCCGGGAGCTGCCCAAGCGCCGGGGCACCGAGCTGTTGCTGCTGGCGTTCGCCGCGTTCATCGTCACCCTCGCGCTCGTGCTCGTGGAGGCCAACCAGGAGCAGGAGCTCACGCTCTCGATCCTGTGGCTGGGCCTCGCCTACCTCGGTGTCCTGACCGCCGCGCACCTCGCCGTGCGCCGCTGGGCGCCGTACGCCGACCCGGTGCTGCTGCCGTGTGTCGCGCTGCTCAACGGCATCGGGCTGGTGATGATCCACCGGCTCGACCTGGCCGAAGCCGAGCAGGCCGCGCAGAAGGGCAGCGAGTACAGCCCCGAAGTGACCAAGCAGGTGCTGTTCACGGTCATCTCGCTGGCGCTGTTCGTGGTCGTGCTGGTCGTGGTCAACGACCACCGCACTCTCACGCGCTACGGCTACACCTTCGGCCTGATCGGCATCGCCGCGCTGGCGCTGCCCGCGGTGCTGCCGTCGAGCCTGTCCGAGGTCAACGGCGCGAAGGTCTGGCTGAAGCTGCCGTTCTTCTCGATCCAGCCCGGTGAGTTCGCGAAGATCCTGCTGATGATCTTCTTCGCGTCGTTCCTGGTGTCCAAACGCGACTTGTTCATGGTGGCGGGCAAGAAGGTCCTCGGCGTGGAGCTGCCGCGCGCCCGTGACCTGGGCCCGATCCTCATCGCCGCCGCAGCGAGCATCGGCATCCTCGTGTTCGAGAAGGACCTCGGCACGTCGCTGCTGTACTTCAGCATCATCCTGGTGATGCTCTACGTCGCGACCGAGCGCGTGATCTGGG
This sequence comes from Amycolatopsis sp. NPDC001319, assembly GCF_042896185.1. Classification (NCBI taxonomy): domain Bacteria; kingdom Bacillati; phylum Actinomycetota; class Actinomycetes; order Pseudonocardiales; family Pseudonocardiaceae; genus Amycolatopsis; species Amycolatopsis sp. NPDC001319. The sequence continues at coordinate 287,171 of NZ_JBIAWY010000001.1, forward strand.
TCGTCGTCGGGCTGACGTTCTTCATCGGCGGCTGCATCATCGCCTACAACCTCTTCACGCACGTCCAGCAGCGCGTGGAGAACTGGCTCAACCCGCTGGGCCCGCGCTACGACGAACTCGGCGGCTCCTACCAGCTCGCGCAGGGCCTGTTCGGCCTCGGCACGGGCGGGGTCGGCGGAACCGGTCTCGGCGCGGGCCGGCCGGACATCGTCCCGGCGGCGAGCACCGACTTCATCACCGCGTCGATCGGCGAGGAGCTGGGCTTCATCGGCCTGGCCGCCGTGCTGATGCTGTACCTGCTGATCGCGATGCGCGGCATGCGCAGCGCGCTGGCCGTGCGCGACACGTTCGGCAAGCTGCTCGGCGGCGGGCTCGCGTTCACGATGGTGATGCAGATCTTCGTGGTCGTCGGCGGCGTCACGGCGCTGATCCCGGAAACCGGGATCACGGCGCCGTTCCTGTCCCAGGGTGGTTCGTCGCTGCTCGCGAACTACATCCTCGTCGCCCTGTTGCTGCGCATCTCCGACGCCGCGCGCAAGCCGGCCAAGCGCGCCAAGCCGCAGCAGCCCCAGGCACCGATCGCCGAGGCGCACACCGTGCTGGTGCAGCGCCCGCCGGCCGGTGGCAGCCCGAACGGTGACGGGAGGACCGCGTGAACACTCCCCTGCGCAAGGTCGGCATGGCGATGCTCGTCATGATCGTCCTGCTGCTCGCGAACGACACCTACATCCAGGTCGTCAAAGCCGACGACTACCGCACCGACTCGCGCAACCAGCGCGTGCTCTACGACGAGTACTCGCGCCAGCGCGGGCAGATCGTCACGCCCGACGGCGTGGTGCTGGCCGGGGTGAAGGCCTCCAGCGACAAGTTCAAGTTCACGCGCACCTACACCGACGGCCCGATGTACGCGCCGGTGACCGGGTTCTACTCGATCAACTACGGCGCCGGCGGCCTCGAACGCGCCGAGGACGACGTGCTCAACGGCTCCGACCCGCGGCTGTTCGTGCGCCGCCTGTCGGACATGGTCACCGGGCGCGACCCGCGCGGCGGCAACGTGAAGCTCACGATCGACCCGAAGGTGCAGAAGGCCGCGTACGACCTGATGACCCAGCACGGCTACACCGGGGCCGTGGTGGCGATGGAGCCGAAGACGGGCCGCATCCTCGCGATGGTGTCCACGCCGTCGTACGACCCGAACACGCTGGCGTCGCACGGCAAGGACCAGAACACCGCCTGGGCGAACTACTCCAAGGACCCGAAGAACCCGATGCTGAACCGGGCGATCTCGGAGACCTACCCGCCCGGGTCCACGTTCAAGCTGGTCACCGCGTCGGCCGCGCTCGAGGCCGGTATCGGCCCCGACACCGTGATCAACACCGCGCCCAACGTGAAGCTGCCGGGCACCAACACCACACTCGAGAACTACGCCGGCGAGACCTGCCCCGGCAACACGTTCAAGGACGCGCTGGCGCACTCGTGCAACGTGCCGTTCGCGACCTTCGCGGGCCAGCTCGGCCCCGACAAGATGAAGGCGACGGCCGCCAACTTCGGCATCGGCCAGACCGACCTGACCGTGCCGATGAAGGTGGCGCCGTCCACCGTCGGCGCGCTCGACTCGCAGGGCGCGCTCTACCAGAGCGGCATCGGCCAGCGCGACGTGCGCCTCACGCCGCTGCAGGACTGCCTGCTCGCCGCGACCGTCGCCAACGGCGGCATGGCGATGAAGCCGCAGCTCGTGCAGTCGATCCTGGCGCCGGACCTCTCGACGATCGAGGACACCGACCCGGAGCAGCTCACCGGCACGCCGGCGCTGTCGCCGGAGAACGACCAGATCCTCACGCAGATGATGATCGCGTCGGAAGGCTTCACCGCGGGCAAGGGCAAGGACCCGGCGCTGAAGATCGCGTCGAAGACCGGCACCGCCGAGCACGGCACCGACTCGAAGAACACCCCGCCGCACGCGTGGTACACCGCGTTCGCGCCCTCGGACAACCCGCAGATCGCGGTGTCGGTCATCGTCGAGAACGGCGGCAACCGCGGGCTCGCCGCGACCGGTGGCTCCGTCGCCGCCGAGATCGGCCGGGCCGCCATCGCCGCGCGCCTCGGGGGTGGGTGACCCATGCTGTCCTCGGGTCAGCTGCTGGCCGAGCGCTACAAGCTGACGAACCGGATCGCCGTCGGCGGGATGGGCGAGGTCTGGCAGGCGAGTGACACCCGGCTCGACCGGGTCGTTGCGGTGAAGGTGCTGAAGGCCGAGCTCTCCGGCGACGCCGAGTTCCTGCACCGGTTCCGGACCGAGGCGCGGATGACGGCGTCGCTCAACCACGCCGGGATCGCGGCGGTGCACGACTACGGCGAGACCTTCGCCGGAACCGAGGGTGGCAAAGAGGAAGACGCGCTGCCCATCGCGTACCTGGTCATGGAGTTCGTGGAGGGCGACCCGCTCGCGGGCATCCTCGCCAAGCACGGGCGCCTCTCGGCCGACTACACGCTCGACCTGCTGGAGCAGGCCGGCACCGCGTTGCAGGCCGCGCACGAACAGGGCCTGGTGCACCGCGACGTGAAGCCGGGCAACATCCTCGTCACGCCTGCGGGCCAGGTGAAGATCACCGACTTCGGCGTGGCCAAGGCCGCGCACGCCGCGCCGGTCACGCGGTCGGGCATGGTCATGGGCACGGCCCACTACATCGCGCCCGAACAGGCGCTGGGCCACGACGCCGAGCCGGCCAGCGACGTGTACTCGCTGGCCGTGTGCGGCTACGAATGCCTTGCCGGCCACCGGCCGTTCCTCTCGGAGAACGCGGTGAGCGTCGCCATGATGCACATCCGCGACCTCCCGCCGCCGCTGCCGCCCGACGTGCCACCGGGTGCGCGCGCGGTCATCGAGGCCACGCTGGTCAAGGACCCCCGGCAGCGCTACGCGAGCGGTGGCGAGTTCGCCGCCGCCGTCGCGGCCGTCCGCGCCGGGCACCCCCTGCCGACGCCGCTCGGCCTGGTCAACGCCGCCTACGCGGCGGGCCAGGTCCCCCCGTCGCCGCCCCCCGGGATGCCGCAGGCCGGCGAGCTCCCCCACGTGCCCATCGGTCCTGGTTCCAACCCCGGGTTCCCGCCGCTTTCGCCGGGTTCGGTGCACCCCGTGCACCCGCCCGTGCCGCGGCGGAAGAGCCAGTGGGGCTGGTGGGTGCTGCTCGCGGTGATCGTGGTCGCCGTGATCGTGGCAGCGGCGTTCGTCGTGGCCAAAGTCGTGGGCACCGGCAACGGACAGACACCGAGAAGCGTGGACACAGGCAGACCGGCGCCAGTCGAGCCGACCGGCCGCGCTGGAGGACCGACCGCAGGCGGACCCGCCGAACCGGGTGCGAGCGAGAAGCAGGGCCTGCAAGGCATCATGACCACACCTTGGACGGAATGGAACGGCACACAGAGATGAGCACACCCAGACTGCTCTCCAATCGGTACGAGCTGGGCGAGACGCTCGGCTACGGAGGTATGTCCGAGGTCCATCATGGACACGACGTGCGTCTGGGCCGGGAAGTCGCGATCAAGGTCCTGCGCGCGGACCTCGCCCGCGACCCCCAGTTTCAGGAACGCTTCCGCCGCGAGGCGCAGAACGCGGCCGCCCTCAACCACCCCGCGATCGTGGCGGTCTACGACACCGGTGAAGCCAACACCGACTTCGGGAACCTGCCCTACATCGTCATGGAGTACGTCGAGGGCCGGACGCTTCGCGACATCGTGAAGACCGAGGGCCCGATGTCGCAGAAGCGGGCCATGGAGGTCATGGCCGACGTCTGCGCGGCACTGGACTTCTCCCACCGCCACGGCATCGTGCACCGCGACGTGAAGCCCGCCAACGTGATGATCACGAAGAACGGCGCCGTCAAGGTGATGGACTTCGGCATCGCCCGCGCGATGCACGACGGCCAGTCGGCGATGACGCAGACGGCCGCCGTGATCGGCACCGCGCAGTACCTCTCGCCGGAGCAGGCGCGCGGTGAAGCCGTCGACGCGCGTTCCGACGTGTACGCGGCCGGCTGTGTGCTCTACGAGCTCATCACCGGAGAGCCCCCGTTCACGGGTGACTCGCCGGTGGCCGTGGCCTACCAGCACGTGCGGGAGGACCCGAGCCCGCCGTCGTCGGTGAACCCGGCGGTGACGCCCGAGCTCGACGCCGTGGTGCTCAAGGCGCTGGCGAAGGGCCCGGCGAACCGCTACCAGTCGGCCGCCGAGATGCGCTCGGACCTCGTGCGCACGCTCTCGGGCCAGCGCCCGTCCGCTCCGATGGTGATGTCGGAGGACGAGCGCACCCAGGTGATGAACCAGGACCGCCGGCAGCCCCAGCGCTACGAGGAGTACGCCGACGAGCCGGACGAGGACCCGCGCGTCAAGCGCCGAAACCGCACGATCCTCGCGATCGTCGCGGTTCTGCTCGTGGCCGGCGTGGTGCTGCTGATCTTCTGGCTCAGCGGTGCCTTCCGGGCCGAGACCACCAACGCGCAGATTCCGAACGTGGTGGGCCAACAGGCGGGTGTCGCGAAGTCGAACCTGCAAACGGCGGGCTTCTCGTCGTTCGCCCCGAACAAGAACGTGATTTGCGGCGCGTCGGACCCGAGCACCAACCCCAAGGGCCTGACCTGCACCGACGACATGGTCGACAAGGTCGTCTCGATCGACCCGGGTGCAGGCCAGAACGTCGCGACGACGACGCAGATCCAGCTGTACGTGGGCGCGCGGCCCAATTCGGCCACCGTGCCGGACCTGACCGGCAAGACTCCGGACGACGCGCGCACCGCGCTGGAGCAGGCCAAGCTCGAGCTCGGTGACTCCACCTCGAAGCCGGCCGAGACACCGGACCAGGTCGGCAAGGTCATTTCGCAGAACCCGACGCCGAATTCGTCGGCGCCCGAAGGCACCAAGGTCAACATCGTCATCGGCGGCGAGCTGCAGCTCAAGCAGGTGCCGGACACGACCGGCACCGACTACGACGCCGCGAAGAAGAAGCTCGAAGGACTCGGCTTCACGGTCAAACGGGTCGACGTGGACTCCAACGACCCGAAGAACCAGGTCGTCAATCAGCAGCCGAACGGTGGTCAGGTCGCGCCGGGTTCGACGATCACGCTGCAGGTCTCGAAGGGCGTTCAGCAGATCACGATGCCGGACCTGACCGGTCAGACCGAGGACCAGGCGACACAGACGCTGCAAGGCATGGGCTGGTCGGGCCAGATCCAGACCGAGTCGGTGCACTTCGCCACGGTTCCGCCGAACACCGTGGCGAAGACCAACCCGAAGGCCGGTCAGACGATCTCGCCGACCCAGACGGTCGTGCTGACGATCTTCGAAACCGACAGCGGCGGTGACACCACCACGCCGACCAATCCCGGCAACGGCGGTTCCGGCGGTCTGCCGCCCGGCTTCCCGCCGGTGCGGCATCCATAGCCGGTGAAACGCGACAGGGCCCGCACGGTTTCCGTGCGGGCCCTGTGCTTTGTCCGGAAGTTTCCCGATCCTGGCCGAGACTCAGTCCTGGTCCAAGAACCCGCGGACGCTGGCGAGCACCGCGTCCACGTCGCTGGTCGAACCGCAGTCGACGTCGAGCTCCTCCACCGCCCCGGAGCGCTTCAGCTTGAGCAGCACGCGTTCGTCGCCGCGGCCCTTGCGCAGCCAGCCGAACAGCGAGCGGCACAGCGTGCCCACGGAGCGGCTGCTCACCATGACGACCACGGCGTCACCCGCCGCGTCGTCCGACACGGGTCTCTCGGCCAGCCGGACGCGGTCGCGGAGCTCGTCCTCGGAACGCAGCCAGGAGGCGAGCTGATGCAGCTCATCACCCGAGCCGGCCACGGTGATCGCGGCGATCCCAGCCGTCACGACTCTCCCCTCACGGGTGAACAGACGGCGCGAGGGTAACCGACGCGCCGGCGCGGAGGAAGACCGCCTTCCTGAATTGCGTACTGCAATTTGCATATCACTCCGAGCGATCATTCCGGCCGGGCACCGGCATCCGCCGTCGGCACGGGCGCGTCGTGCAGCCGACGAATGCCGGTGGACCGGTAGACCCACCCGCGGCGCCGGAGCGTTTCCCGACGCCGCGGGCTCTCTCCGCAGCAGTTTTCGCTGCTGGCCGGTGCCACCCGCGTGGGTGAAGGCAAGACATTAGCGTGCTCGGGTGATCTCCGGAAGATCCGAACCGGAAATTGCCATGTGCAATTTGCAGATTTACTCGGAGCACGTTCGAACCGCTCCGAGCTCAGGCCCGCCGGCCCGCCAGCCACCCGACGACGCCGGCACTCACGCCCAGCGCGACCACCGACGTGACCACGGCGAGGACGAGCGCGCCGCCGTAGGGCGCGCTGTTGGTGAGCGCCGTGATCAGCGGGTGGACCAGCGGCACCCACTTGCCCAGCAGGACCAGGCCGAGCACGAGCACGGCCGCGAGCACCGTCCACCCGATGCGCCCGACGAGCAGGCGCGAGCACGGCAGGCCGATCGCGATCCCGAGCACGCCGCTCGCCAGCAGGCTCACGAGGCCGACGCCGAACGCCGCCCAGTTCAGCTGCCACGTCCTGATCCCCGACCACACGATCGTGATCACTGTCAGTACCACCACGCAGCCGAACACCGCGAATACCGCACCGCCGATGGTGCGCCGGCGGCTGCGCGCGTGGCTGAGCGTGACGAGCCGCTGCACCGGATCTTCGATGTCGAGCACGGCGATCGTGAGCCAGCAGCCGAGGACGACCAGCGCACCGCTGCTCACGCCGTAGAGCGGCAGCACCGGCGAGTGCGGGTCGGAGTAGAGGATCACCGAAAGCGCGAGGTAGGCCAGCACTGCCGGCAGGTAACGCTGGGAATGGCCCAGCAGCGCGAGGTAGTAGCGGCTCACGGCGAGCACGGCGCCACCTCCCGCACGGACCAGCCGCCCGACAGCGCCCGCAGGAGCACGGCGTCGGCGCTCGTCGCGTCGACGGTCAGGACCACGTGCGGACCCTCGGCGATCGCGTGGCGCACGCCGGGTTCGGCGGTCCAGTCGGTGCCGGTGCCCGCGAGGACGATGCGGGTGGCGGGCCCGGTTTCCGCTCGGACGCCCACGGCCGTGAGCCGGCCGGCTTCGATGCGGTAGACGGCGTCGGCGTTCTCCCGCACGACGGCCGGCCGGTGGTCGGTGAACACCACACTCGCGCCACGCGCCCGCGTCTCGGCCACCAGCTCGCCGAGCACCGCGTGGGTGCCGACGTCGAGACCCGACCACGGCTCGTCGAGGATCAGCAGATCGGGCCGCGGCAGCACGGCCTGCGCGAGGCCGACCTTCTGCGCGTTGCCCTTCGAGAGTGCGCGCAGCTGCGCGTCAGGCCCGCCGACGAGCGCGAGCCGCTCCAGCAGCGGGTCGATCGTCGACAAGTCGGCAAGTCCGCGCATGCGCGCCATGTGCCGCAGGTACGACCGCGCGCTCAGCCGCTGCCCGCCGGGGAACCGGTCGGGCAGGTAGCCGATCGACGGCGTGCCCTCGACCGTGCCGAGGCTCGCCCGCGAAACACCCGCCAGGATCCGCAGCAGCGTGGACTTCCCGGAGCCGTTGGCGCCGAGGATCCCGACCACGCACGCGGCGGGTACGGCCAGGTCGACGCCGTCGAGCACCAGCTCGCCGCCGCCGTACCGCTTACCGACTCCGACGAGCCGGATCAGCGGGGTGGTCACGCAGCGGCGGCCTTCTGCAGCGCCTTCGTGGCGCGTTCCAGCTCGTCGACCTTCTTCGGGTCGACGGCGTAGCCGGCCGAGGCAAGCCACGTGGCCAGCATCCGGTGCCCGCCCTCGGTGAGCACCGACTCGGGGTGGAACTGCACACCCTCCAGCGGCAGCTCGCGGTGACGCATGCCCATCACCACACCGGACTCGGTACGGCCGGTGACCTCGAAGATCTCGTCGCGGATCGTCTCGGGCAGCACGGTCAGCGAGTGGTAGCGGGTGGCGGTGAACCCGTCGGGCAGACCGGCGAGCACGCCCTTGCCCTCGTGGCGGACCTGGCTGGTCTTGCCGTGCAGCAGCTCGGGGGCGCGGTCCACGGTCGCACCGAAGTGCACGCCCAGGGCCTGGTGGCCGAGGCAGACGCCCAGCATCGGCGTGCGCGTCTCGGCGCACTTCGCGATGACCTCGATGCTCTGGCCGGCGCGCTCGGGCGTGCCCGGGCCGGGCGAGACGAGCACGGCGTCGAACTCGGGCACCCGCTCGAGGTCGACCACGTCGTTGCGCCACACCGTGCACTCGGCGCCGAGCTGCGCCAGGTACTGCACCAGGTTGTAGACGAAGCTGTCGTAGTTGTCGACGACGAGTACGCGCATGCGGCCACTTTACTGATCCGGCCAAAAGTAGGCCGCTCCCCCGAGCGAGACGTAGCCGTCGCTGCCCAAGCCATGCGGCCGTGGCTGTGGTCGGATTAGTAAACAACCGGCACAGTGCCGCTCCCACCTGCTGGACCGTACGCCAGATCACAGTGAAAGTTAGGTAGCCCTAACTTACCGTGGTGCGGTGAGCCGATTCCTTCGCGTAGCGGTCGTGGGCGCCGGCCCTGCCGGTATCTACGCCGCCGACCTCCTGGACAAGTCCGACGCCGACGTGCAGGTCGACCTGTTCGAGCGCATGCCCGCGCCGTTCGGGTTGATCCGCTACGGCGTCGCGCCCGACCACCCGCGGATCAAGGGCATCGTGACCGCCTTGCACAAGGTGCTCGACCGCCCGAACATCCGGCTGCTCGGCAACGTCGACTACGGCACCGACCTGAAGCTCGACGAGCTGCGCGAGTTCTACGACGCCGTGATCTTCTCCACCGGCGCGATGGCCGACCGGCCGCTCGGCATCCCGGGCGCCGACCTCGCCGGCAGCCACGGCGCAGCCGACTTCGTGAGCTGGTACGACGGCCACCCCGACGTGCCGCGCACCTGGCCGCTGACCGCCACTTCGGTCGCCGTGCTCGGCGTCGGCAACGTGGCGCTCGACGTCGCCCGCATCCTCGCGAAGACGGCCGACGAGCTGCTCACCACCGACATCCCGGCCAACGTCTACGAAGGCCTGAAGGCCAGCCCCGTCACCGACGTGCACGTGTTCGGCCGCCGCGGCCCGGCGCAGGCGAAGTTCACGCCGCTGGAGCTGCGCGAACTCGACCACTCGCCCAACGTCGAGGTGATCGTGCACCCCGAGGACATGGAGTTCGACGAGGCCAGCATCACGGCGCTGCGGGCGTCGAAGCAGATCGACATGGTCGTGAAGACGTTGCAGGAGTGGGCAATCCGCGACGAGGGCACCCGCCCGAAGCGGCTGCACCTGCACTTCTTCCACGCGCCGGCCGAGGTCCTCGGCGAGGACGGCCGCGTGACCGGACTGCGCACCGAGCGGACCGAGTACGACGGTGAAGGCGGCGTGCGCGGCACGGGCGAGTTCCACGACTGGGACGTGCAGGCCGTGTACCGCGCGGTCGGCTACCTGTCGTCGCACCTGCCGGAGATCCCGTTCGACCACACCGCGGGCGTCGTGCCGAACCAGGCCGGCCGCGTGCTGGATCTCGACGAGAACCAGCTGCCCGGCGTCTACGTCACCGGCTGGATCAAGCGCGGCCCGATCGGCCTGATCGGCCACACGAAGGGCGACGCGGCGGAGACCGTCGCGAGCCTGCTGACCGACGCGGACACGCTCGCGTCGCCGAAGCACGACTCCCCCGACGCGATCCTCGACTTCCTCACCGGGCGCGGGATTCCGTTCACCACGTGGGAAGGCTGGGGCAAGCTCGACGCGCACGAGAAGTCGCTGGGCGAGCCGCACGGCCGGGAGCGGATCAAGGTCGTAGAGCGCGAAGAGATGATCCGAGTTTCGCGCGACTAGCGCGTCAAGGGATCAACTGGCGCCGAGGTAGGCGAGCACGGCCAGCACGCGGCGGTTGGTGTCGTCGGAAGCGGCGATGCCGAGCTTCGCGAAGAGGTTGGCCGTGTGCTTGCCGACGGCGCCCTCGCTGAAGTGCAGGCGCGCGGCGATCGCGGCGTTGGAGCAGCCCTCGGCCATGAGCTCCAGCACCTCGCGTTCGCGCGGGGTCAAGGCCGCGAGCGGGTCGGAAGCGTTGCCCGCCACCAGTTTCGCGATCACCTCGGGGTCCATGGCCGTGCCGCCGGCGGCGACGCGGCGCACGGCGTCCACGAACTGCTCGGCGTTGAACACGCGGTCCTTGAGCAGGTAGCCGATGGCGCCGGTTCCGTCGGCGAGCAGCTCGCGCGCGTAGAGCTGCTCGACGTGCTGCGACAGCACGAGAATCGGCAGGCCGGGCATCTCCCGGCGGGCGGCGAGCGCCACCTGCAGGCCCTCGTCGGTGTTGGTCGGGGGCATGCGAACGTCCACAACGGACACGTCCGGTCGGTGTTCCCGCAGCGCGACGGCGAGTTCCGGGCCTGAGCCGACCGCGGCGACGACGTCGAAGCCGTGCGCGGCGAGCAGGTGGGTCAGGCCGTCTCGGAGGAGGTACTGGTCCTCGGCGATGACGGTTCGGGGGCGGCCGGCGCCGCTTCCTGGCCCGCCGGTTCCGGGACTGTCTGGCACGGCACCTCCAGGATCGCCTCGGTCGGTCCGCCCGGTGGGCTGGTGAGGCTCAACGTACCGTCGAAAGCCCCCAGCCTGCGCTCGATTCCGCGAAGTCCCGATCCGCGCGCGGCTTCGGCACCGCCGCTGCCGTCGTCGGTCACGACCACGCGCAACACACCGTCGGAGTGCGTCAGCGAGACCAAAACCCGTTTCGCACCACCGTGTTTCGCCGCGTTGCCCAGCAGCTCGCACACGGCGAAGTACGCGCACGCCTCCACCGGCTGCTCGAGGCGGCCGGGCACGTCGGCCGTCACCTCGACCTTGAGCGGGCTGTCGAGCGCGACCGCGCGCACGGCGTCGACGAGGCCGCGTTCGGACAGCACCGGCGGGTGGATGCCGCGCACGAGCAGCCGCAGCTCGGTCAACGCGTCCGCCGACGCGGTGCGCAGCTCGGCCGCCAGCCGTTTGGCCGCTTCGGGATCGCTGTCGATCAGCGCCTCGACCGCGCCGAGCTTCAGGCCCATCGCCACGAGCCGCGACTGGACGCCGTCGTGCAGGTCGCGTTCGATGCGCCGCAGCTCCGCGGCCTGGGCCACGGTGACGTCGGTGCGCGACTGGTCCAGTCGCGCCACGCGCTGCGCCAGCCGCGTCGCCTCCGTCGGACCGAGCCACACGCGGGCGAAGCGGGCCTGCTGCCGGGCGAGCCACGGCGCCGGCGCCAGTCCGGCGACCAGCAGCACAAGCGCGAGCGGCGTCTGCGCGAGCGCGCCGAGGTGCGTCGACACCTCGGGCAGCGGGTACCACTGCACCGGCTGGTCCGGCGCCGTCACGAACGGCCGCCACACCCACAGCGTCGCCAGGCCGGTCAGGCCCCAGCCGAGCAACGCGACCGTCGGCAACGTCAGCAGCAGGCAGACCACGGGGATCAGCGCGCCGCCGGCGAGGTCGCGCCAGGTGGCCCGGTCGCGCAGGACCCACTGCGTGCGGGCGCGCTGAAGGGGCCAGAACGGCTCGTCGTACAGCTGCTTGCCGAACTGGTAGAGCCCGTCGGCGCGCGGCACCGGCAGCCCGGGCGGGGGCAGGTACGGCCGGTCGATGCGCACGCCGGTCCAGTACCCGGCCTCGCGCCGCAGCGTGTCCGTGATCGTCCGGCTGCCCACCACGAGCGACGCGGTCATCGGGGCCGCGCCGACGATCAGCACCAGCTGCCAGACCGAGAAGACCAGGTGCACGCACGCCAGGGCGAGAAGGCCGAACTGGTGGCCAGCCGCCTCGAGGTGGCGGTGCAGCCACCACTTGCGGGCGGGGTCGGCGGCCGGGTGCGGCCCCAGCCAGTGGCGGGTCCAGCGGCCGTACCAGCGCAGTGCGTGGCGTCCGGCCACCACCGACAGCACCGCCGTGACCAGCGCGAACGGCGGGTTGAGCACCTGCCAGCCGAGCTCGCGGCTCGTCGCCGGATCCTCCATGATCCACGTGAAACGTCGGTTCCAGCGGATCCACCACGCCCGTTTGTAGAGCTGGTTGCCGTCGCGGTACCAGCCGTCGCGCTCGCGTTCCGGCTCCGCCGGGGCCGGCCGGTACGGCGTCGCGACCTCGATCCCGCACCACCGGCCGACGAGCTCCCGCGTGCGCGCCGAGCGCCCGCGGGCCCGGTCGATGGCTGGGGTGAAGAAGAAGACCAGTCCGACGCAGAGCAGCAGGAAAGCGAGCAGCTCCACGAGCGCGTCGACCCAGCTCAGCAGCGCGAGGCCGGCGAGGACGAACGCTCGCCGCACGGATTCCATTCGCCGCACCCCCTTTCCCGCAGTCTGACCGAGCCGGGCACTCGGGCGCACTGGCCGAAGCTCCCGTACCGGGGTGGGCCCAGCCCCACCCCCACGTCAGCGAAACCCCACCTGAGCTGGGGTTTCACCGTCATTCTGCCGGACGCCGCGCGCTTCTAGCGTTTGTCGCATGCCACTCATCGAAGTGACCGAGCTCCGCAAAACCTACGGCAAGCGGGTCGCGGTCGACGGCGTTTCGTTCACCGTCGAGCGCGGCGAGATCTTCGGCATCCTCGGCACCAACGGCGCCGGCAAGACCACCACCGTCGAATGCCTCCAGGGCCTGCGCCGGCCCGACAGCGGTGCGATTTCCGTGCTGGGCCTGGATCCCGCGACGGACGCCGCCCGGCTGCACCAGCGCGTCGGCGTGCAGCTGCAGGACGCGCGGCTGCCCGACAAGCTGCGGGTGGCCGAGGCGCTGGAGCTGTTCGCCGCGTTCTACCCGCACCCGGCCGACGTCGGGGTGCTGCTGCGGCAGCTGCGGTTGGAAGAGCACCGGGCCACGGCGTTCGGCAAGCTCTCCGGCGGCCTGCGGCAGCGGCTGTCGATCGCGCTCGCGCTGGTCGGCGACCCCGAGATCGCGATCCTCGACGAGCTCACCACCGGTCTCGACCCGCATTCGCGCCGCGACACCTGGCAGCTCGTGACCGGGGTGCGCGACGCCGGCGTGACCGTCGTGCTCGTCACCCACTTCATGGACGAGGCCGAGCGCCTCTGCGACCGCGTCGCCGTGTTCGACGCCGGCCGGATCGCCGCCACCGGCACCCCGGCCGAACTCCGTGCCACCACGGGGAAATCCACTTTGGACGACGCGTTCGTCACCCTCACCGGACGGAGCTGACCGTGCACACCTTCACCAAACTCCTCGTCACCGAAGCGAAACTCTTCGCACGCACGCCGATGTGGGCGATCTTCGGCGTCCTGCTGCCGACCGCGGTGCTGGTCGGCGTCGGTTCCATCCCCGGCATGCGCGAACCGAGCGAGGTGACCGGTGGTCACCGCTTCATCGACCTGTGGGTGCCCTCGCTCGTGGTCGTCGCGCTCGCGATGCCGGGCCTGCAGTCGATCCCCGCGGCTGTCGCGAGCTATCGCGAGCAGGGCGTGCTGCGCCGGCTCGCGACCACGCCCGTGCCACCCGCGTTCCTGCTGCTGGCACAGCTGGTGCTGCACGCCGTGGTGGCGCTCGCGGGCGTGGCGCTCATGCTGGTGACCGCGCGCGTCGTGTTCGACGTGCCGCTGCCGCGCCACCCGCTGACCTACGTCGTGACGCTGCTGCTGGGCCTGGTGTCGGTGTTCGCGCTCGGCCTCATCGCGGCTTCGATCGCCCGCACGGCGAAAGCCGCGGCCGCGATCGCGATGATCGCGTTCTTCCCGATCATGTTCCTCGGCGGCGTGTACCTGCCGCGGCCGCTGCTGCCCGAGGTGATCCAGCGGATCGGCGCGTACGTGCCGCCGGGCACCCAGCCGTTGCAGGACGCGTGGGTGGGCGCGGGCGTTCAGCCGCTGCAGTTCGTCGCTCTGGCCGCGTTCGCGCTGGGCGGGACGGCGCTGGCCGTGCGGCTGTTCCGGTGGGAGTGATCCACCGAAGTGGTGATGAATACCGTTTTCTCTTGTGGCGTGCTCGGCCGGGCGAGTAGCCAGGAAGGGGAACCACTCACCATGGAGGTTGTCTTGTCTCTGGACGTATCGCCCGCGCTGCTGGAAAAGGCCGAGCGCGGGGAGGTCTCCGACGCCGAGTTCGTCGCCTGCGTGCGGGAGTCGCTGCCGTACGCGTGGGAAGTGATCACGGGCGTGATCGCCGAGGCCGACGGCGCGCCGGACGGCTTCGCCGACAACGAGACGCCGCCGCCGAGCGAGGCCGCCCGCGGGCAGCTGCTGCGCGCACTGGCCTCCGACGCCATCCGCGGCGGGCTCGAGCGCCACTTCGGCGTGAAGCTCGCTTTCCAGAACTGCCACCGGGTCGCGGTGTTCCGGACGTCCGAAGTGGACGGTGACCGCTACCGGGCGTTCGTGTCGGTGCGCGGACAGCTGCTCAACCAGAGCCCGGAGCTGCGCGACTGTTAAGCGCCGGCTTTTGAAACCCTGAGCGCGGGTAGCACTTCGGCGCCGATCCGCGCGATGTTCTCCGCCGTGCCCTCCGGCGTACCGGACGCCTCCACGAACATGATCACGTGGGCGGCCCCGGTGCGCCGGAGGCTCGTTTCCAGCGTCGCCACGCAGTACCCCGGATCGCCGACGGGGTGGATCTCGCACAGGTGCTCGGTGTACTCGTGCGGATCCCGCGACGGACCGGGCCGGCCGTCCACCGTCACGTGCGCGCCGAGCCCGTCGGAAAGCCAGCCGGGCAACGACTTCCGCACCACGTCGACCGCCGCGGCACGGCTGTCGCCGACCTGGCAGAGGACAGTGGACACGTGGTTGTTGTGCCCGCCGTACGCCTCGACCGTCGCGGCCTTCTCGTCGTCACCGGCGTGCAGCCCGAGCAGCATCGGCAACCCACGCTCGGCGGCCAGCCGCACGGCGTCGGACTTCGGGCCGCCGGCCGCCACGACCACCTCCGGCCGCCGCCGCGGTGTCGGCACCAGCGGCACCTCGCGGAAGTTGAAGTGCTCACCAGCCGCCGACGCGGTGCCGTTCGCAGCGGTGAGCAGCACGTCGAGTGATTCCGCGAAGCCGCTTTCGTAGCGTTCGAGCCCGGTGCCGAACACCTCCAGGTCCTGCCACGGCCCGCCGCGCCCGACGCCGAGGCGCAGGCGGCCGCCGGACACCGCGTCGAGCATCGACCACTGCTCCGCGAGCGCCACCGGATGCGTCGTCGACAACACGCTCACCGCCGTGCCGACGGTGATCCCCGACGTGCGCCCGAGCACGTGCGCGGCGAGCGTGATCGCCGACGGGCACACGCCGTAGGGCAGGAAGTGGTGCTCGGCGAGCCAGACGTCGTCGAAGCCCGCCGCCTCCGCGGCCTCGGCCGCGCGCACGGTCCTGAGCAGCACTTCGGCGTCCTCCTGCCCCGGGAACCGCCCGGAGACGAGGAAGACGCCGAAGCGGGTGTGCCTCAGTTGTCCACCGACACTTCGTTGAACGGCAGCAGCGGGTCGAGCCACGGGAACACCACGAACATCAGCAGGGCGATGATGCCGAGCACCAGCACGACGGCGATCGTCAGCTTCGCCGCGAACGGTCCCGGCAGGCGCCGCCAGATCCACGCGTACATCAGGAAGCACCGCCGATCTCGGTCAGCAGCTTCCCGTAGTCCGCCACCTGCGACTTCGGCACCTGCTGCGTGAGCACGGACGTGATGATCAGCCGCTGTTTCGCGGAGAACTGCGGGTGGCACGTGGTGAGCGTGAGCAGCGAGGCCTCCTGCGCCTTGGGCAGCGTGTCGGCCGGCTTGTACGGCACCGGGTTCACGGCGTCGCCCTGGCTCGGGAGCACCACCTTGCGGCCGAACGTCTGGTCGTAGGCGCCGCCGCCCGGAATGCTCGGGTTGCGCAGCGTCGACACGCCCTTGCACTCCGGCTGCGCGCCCTTGCCGCTGCTCCAGCCGGAGATTTCGTCGTCGTAGGGCAGGACCTTGTAGATGTAGAAGTCGGTCTGCGTCTCGATCACGATCTGGTCACACGAGCTGAGGTTGTCCAGGTCGTTGAACGGCGCACCCTTGCCCACGCGGTGACCGGCGACGCCGAAGTTGCCGGGCTCGCCGGGCAGCGCCGTGCCCTTGTAGTGGCCGGGCCCGATCGCGAGCGAGTCCTCGCCGGTGCCCTCCTGGATCGTGAAGTTGAAGTCCGCACCGAACGACGGGATGTGGATGCGCGCGAACGCCTTGCCGTCGACGAGGCCGGGGTGCAGCGTGCGGTCCTTGGCCCAGTCGCCCTCGAGCTGGTCGCTCGCCGCCGACTGCTTCTCGGCCGAGAACAGGTCGGTCACGTAGACCTCGTAGACCATGAACAGCAGCACGACCAGGCCGAGCGTGATGAGGATTTCCCCGGCCGTCCGAATCGCGACGCCCCCCTTGCCCAACGGCGCGGGCTCGGGCTTCTCCTTCACCGCGGTGGCGGTTCCCCCCGCCTCGACGGCCGCGAACACCTCGGTGGGCTGATCGGCCACGACGGGCCGCGGCCTGCGCCTGGGGTCCGGCCCAGCTCCGCCGCGTGGCGGCTGCGTCGGCCGCCCAGTCCCGCGCGGCGGGGTGCCCATGCGTTCGGTGGGCGGATTCCCGGCCCGCTGGGTGCCCCGGGGCGGAGTGCCCATGCGCTCGGTCGGCGGGTCCCCGGCCGACTCGATCCCGCGGGGTGGCGTGCCGGGTCCCTCGGCCCGCGCGCGCCGGCCCGGCTCGCTTGGCGGCCCGCCGGCGTCGGGCCCGGCGGCCATCGGTCCCCCCGCGCCCGGCGCGGCGCCTCGGCGGCCGGCGCCTCCTGGCCCGCTGCCTGCCTGCCCACCTGCGTCGTGGCCACCGGCGTCGGCGCCTCGCGCGCCGTAGGCCGGCTCACCGGCGCCCCGTCGGGCGCCACCTGCGTCCGCGCCCGGCGTGCGCCCCGGCTCGGTGCCGTTCTGCTGAGTGGGACGCGGCTGCCGCTGTTCGGGTGATCTGCGCTGGTCGGCCTGCCTGCTTGCCGGGTCGCCCGCGACGCGGCGCGCGGGCGGGGGCACTCTCCGGGTGGGGTCCTCCGGGGGCTGCCTGCGTGGTCTCGCGGCGCCGTCGGCACCGGGCGGCGGCTGGCGTCGCCGCTGGCCGTCGGGCCCTGGTGCGGGGCGGCGGCGGTCGTCTTCACCCGGCCAATCCTGCGTCGTCACGCAAGCTCCTCTCACACCGCCGGTGGAACTGCCGGTGGCGCTATTGTCACAGTCCGGAAATCCGACCGCTCCCGCCCAGTGCTCTGGAGCCGTCGTTTACGTTAACGTGTTCACGTGGCGCTGGTTGCGCAACCCGACGAGCGGGACGCCCGCGAACAGGCACCGCCACCAGGCAGAGCCAGAACAGCACGCGAGGAACACGATGCCGAAGTCCAAGGTCCGCAAGAAGACCGCGTACACCCCGCCCGTTGATCGCCGGACGCCGGTGAAGGTCAAGGCCGCGGGCCCGTCGAACCTGTTCTACAAGATCGTCATGTTCGGCCTCATGCTCCTCGGGCTGCTGTGGCTCATCGTGAACTACATCGCCGGCGACAAGATTTCGTTCCTGACGTCTCTCGGGAACTGGAACTTCGGCATCGGTTTCGCGGCGATGATCGTGGGCCTGCTCATGACCATGCGCTGGCGCTGATCATTACTCCGGATGGCGGCTTGACACCGAATTACATCGGTGTGACTCATCCCCAGTGTGGATAACCTCTGTGGATAACTACCCCACCTCGTGGGCACCCCGTTCGGCCCTTGTGGTAGTGGCCTGGCTGGTCACAGTCCTGCTGCTCGCCGGCGCGGTGCTCGACGGGCTCTTCGGCGACGGCAAGGGCGCGGTGCTCATGGGGCTCGCCACCGTCGCGATCGGGGCGTTCGCGGTGCACTGGAGCGTGGTGCGCCCACGGCTGTCCGTCGACGCGGACGGCCTGGTCACCCGCACGCTCGGCGGCACGCACCGCCTGCCGTGGGACCGGACGAGCATCCAGCTGCGCACCACCCGCCGGCTGGGCCGCGACGGCGTGACACTGGAGCTCGAACACGACGACGAGCTCTACATCTTCGGCCGCGTCGACCTCGGCGAAGACCCGCGCGACGTCCTCGACGCGATCACCGCCCTGCGCGGCGCGTTCTAGCCGGCCAGCGCCGAGAGCTCAACGCCGCGGTAGACGACCAGGCCCAGCAGCGCCACCACGATGATCGCCACGCCGATCGCCTGCCACCGCACGCGGTTGCGCTCCGGCGCGTAGAGCAGGGCCACGGCGACGAGCGCACCCGTGATGAGCCCACCGACGTGGGCGAGGATCGAGATGCCGGGGATCGAGAACGTGATGTACGCGTTGATCGCCAGTGTGACCAGCAAGCCGGCCGGGTTGAGCTTCAGCTTGACGACGATCACCGCGTAGCAGCCCAGCAGCCCGAACAGTGCGCCTGAGGCGCCGCCGGAGACCTGGAGCGGGTTGTCGAAAAGCAGCACCGCGACGGACGCGCCGAACATCGACACGAAGTAGAGCGCCGTGTACCGGGCTTTCCCGAAGACCTGCTCCAGCGCGCGGCCGATCATCCACAGCGAGAACATGTTCGCGGCGATGTGGATGATCCCGAAGTGCACGAAGCCCGATGTGAAGATCCGCCACCACTCGCCGCCGACGAGTGTGGTGGCGGGCTGCATCCAGCCGAACTGCTCCAGAGGCGCATTGCCGTTGTCGAAAAGACTCTTCGTCTGCAACGCCGTGATCAGGTAGATCAGCACGTTGACGGCGAGCAGCGTCGTCGTGATCACGACGGAGTCCGTCGGCCGGGCTCCCGCGATCGTGCGCGTGCCCATGCCGGAGTTCTGGTATTCGCGGTGCTGCTGCCGCGTCTGCTGCGAGCCGGCGTGCACGCAGTCGGTGCACTGGAAGCCGACGGGGGCTTCGCGAAGACAGTCCGGGCACGCCGGACGTCCGCAGCGCGCACAGCTCAGGCCGGTCGGGCGGTTGGGGTGCCACCAGCAACCGGGGAGCGCAGCCTGCGGAGGGTACGCGGGGGGATTCGGCGGTTGGTTCACGATGACTCCAACCTACCGAAATCCCCCCGAGACGGCCTCAGGCCTCGATGGTGACCTTCTCGATGACGACGTCGGACAGCGGCTTGTCCGCCGGGCCGGTCGCCGCGCGCGCGATCGCGTCGACGACGTTGCGGGACTCCTGGTCCGCCACCTCGCCGAAGATCGTGTGCTTGAAGTTCAGGTGGGTCGTCGGCGAGACGGTGATGAAGAACTGCGAGCCGTTGGTGCCGGGCCCGGCGTTCGCCATCGCCAGCAGGTAGGGCTTGTTGAACTGCAGCTCGGGGTGGAACTCGTCGCCGAACTTGTAGCCGGGGCCGCCACGACCGGTGCCGGTCGGGTCGCCGCCCTGGATCATGAAGCCGTCGATGACCCGGTGGAAGATCGAGCCGTCGTAGAACGGGCCGGAGTTCGTGCCCTGCGCGTTCGGCTGCGTGTACTCCTTGGAGCCGTCGGCCAGCCCCACGAAGTTCGCGACCGTCTTCGGCGCGTGGTCGGGGAGCAGGTTCACGTGGATGTCACCCTGATTGGTGTGCAGGGTGGCCTTGCGGGCGCTTTCAGTCACGCCGCCATCGTGCCATCCCTTCCCACATTTGGGGGGTTCAGGGGGCTCGGCACGGGGGAACCCTGCGGCAGGACCGCAGGAAGATGGGCATTTCCCGAGGTTTCACCGGTTCCCGATGGGGGAAGACACAGCGTCACGCCGGGAAAAAGGGCACGATAGGTTACGGGCAACAGAGCGATATCAAAACGATTGGTGAGGTGAAGGCCATGACCCGGGCCGCAGATTCGGTGAGCGAGTCGGTGAAGGCCGGCGCGGTCGGCCTGCGCAAGCGAGCCACCGAAGTGGGCAAGGCGGGGGCAGCTTCGGCGGCGAAGGCCGCGGAAGCCGGCGCCGAAGAGTTCGCCAAGCAGAGCCGCCGGGCACGCAAGAAGCTCGCGAAGAAGACCGAGCTGACGCGCAAGGAGCTCAAGAAGAGCTCGGCCGCGGCTCGCAAGGAGGCCCTCGCCCGCGTCGCCGAGCTGAAGAAGCCCGGCCGCAAGGCGAAGAAGGCCGCCATCAAGGCCGCGAAGTCCGCCGGTGAGTCGAAGCGCCGGGGCAAGAAGGACTTCAAGGCCGCGAAGAAGGACTTCCGCGCCGCGCTGGTCGAGGCGAAGTCTGCGGCCAAGGGCACGCGCAAGCGCCGCCGCTGGCCGTGGCTGCTCGGCCTGGGTGCCGTCGCCGTCGGCACGGCCGTGGTGCTGAAGTCGCGCCAGCAGGAGCCGCCGGTCGCCCCGGCGCCGCCGAAGGCGACCCCGCCGGCTCCTCCGGCGAAGCCCGCTTCGGAGACCAAGCCGTCTCCGGCGAGCAACGGCAAGGCCCCCAGCACGTCGGCCGCCGAGAAGAAGAACTGAACCACACGCGAAGAGGGCCCCGGGATCGCCGTCCCGGGGCCCTCTTCCGTTGCTACTGAGGCAGATCAGGCCATCGCGGCGTGCTTGTCGATGAGCTGGCCGAGGCGGGGCAGGGCCTCCTCGACGTTCTTCTTGCCGTTCGGGCGCAGCTTCGAGTAGACCTTCTTGATGCTGTCGCGGCTGCTGCGGTCGGCGCGCGAGTCGGTGACGCTCAGCAGCGCGTCGGCGGCCGCGTCGGAACGGCTGGTCAGGTAGGCACCGAAGTCGTTGCCGCCCTGGGCGCGGTAGTCGCCGTAGAACGGCTCGAGGGCCACGGCGAAGTCGTCCAGCAGGGTGTCGACGGCCGAGGGGATGATGCCCGGCTTGATCTTCTTGACGGCGGCGAAGCCGGTCTTGACAACGGCGCCGGAGACCCCGCCCTTGTCGGACACCTCGGCGTCCACGAGGCCCTCGAGGTCGGTGACGACCGACGGGCGACGGCTGGAGTCGAGCAGGATTTCCTTGAGGGTGTCAGCCACGAATCTTGTCCTTGTCGTAGAGATGGCGAAGTGCTTGTGGTGCCGGACGGGCACCCGCCCGCGCGAGTGCTCCAGGGCCTGCGCGTGCCGCACAGGGTAATACAAGATCAACTTCACTCACCCGTGTGGAGGCCACTACTCAGAGCTTCAGGGCCGCGATAGCCTTCTTGGCCACTGTGCGTGCTTTGATGCTCTGCTGTTGGTTACTCGTCACGATGACCGCGGCTCCCCCCTTCGAGACCGCGTACACCACTCCGTCACCAGCCGGCTGGTAGCCGCCCTTCCACCCGGCGGGGTCGGAAGCGGGGTTCGAGGTGTCGACGGGCGCGGCGCGGTTGACCAGTTTCGTCGCGACGTCCTTCGTGCCCACGTACACCTGCACGGTCACCTGGAGCCCGCCGTCGGGGCGGTAGAAGAAGCACGACGGGTGCGGCTTGTCGTCGGACACGCGTACGGTCGTCACGTGCTGGCCGTTCGCGTCCTGCACCGTCTCGGCCGAGAGGTATGGGCACTTCGCTTCCCGGGCCGGCTGCGGATCGGGCGGCAGGCCGGGCTCAGCCGCGTGCTTGGTGGTCGTCGGCGGCGGCGCGGGCTGCGCGGTGCCCGCGATGGGGGTCGACACGCTGCAGCCGGCGAGCAACGCCAGGGCGGGCGCGAGAGCGAGGATTCGTCGCATAGCGCGCACAGTCAATCATGTCCAGTCACACGAGAGTGAAGAGCGAAAGGTTCAAGTTCCAGCGAGTAAGGGATCTTTCACTCACTGTGGTGATAGTTGGCTTGGCTTACCTACCCTGGCAGTCACGTATTTTCCGACTGCCAGGGAGACGACAGCCGTGAAACTCTTCGACAGAGGCCGTGACCACGTCCTCGCGCTCTTCCGCATCGTCCTCGGTTTCCTCTTCTTCTGCCACGGGGCCTCGACCGTGTTCGGCCTGTGGGGGCACCACGCCACGGCCGTCGGCACGTGGCCCGGCTGGTGGGCCGCGCTGATCCAGCTCGTCGGCGGCGCGGCCGTGACGCTCGGCATCGGCACGCGCGTCGCCGCCGTGATCTGCTCCGGTTCCATGGCCTTCGCGTACTTCACCGTGCACTTCGGCAAAGCCGTGCTCCCCATCGAGAACGGCGGCGAGCAGGCCGCCATCTTCGCCTGGGCCTTCCTCCTGCTCGCCTTCACCGGCGGCGGCCACTGGGCCCTGACCGACCTGTTCCGCCGCACCCGCGGGGTCCCCGTCCCCGCCGCTTGACACCCCCGGCCGCCCGGCGTGCGACGATGGGCGCCGGGCGGTCGTTGTCGCGGTCAGGGGGTTCGAGTGTTCACGCCGGATCAGTACCTGCACGTGGTGGCCGAGCGCGTCCAGCGCAGCGGCGGACGGCTCAGCACCGTCCAGATCGGACCCGTGACCGCGGCCGTCGGCCTGTTCACCGAGTCGATCATGTTGTCCACCATGAACTACTGCGTCGTCGCGGCCGCGTACCCGGAGATCGACGCGCAGACGTTGTTCCAGTTCACCGGTCTCGCCACCCAGCACGCGCGCGCCAACGTCCAGGGCACCGTCGGCTGGACCGCCGCCTCCGTCGTGATCGCGGGCCTGGTGGGCCGCGTCCACCCCGACGCCGCCACGGCCGCCTCGGCCAAAACCGCCAACCAGTTCGGCGGCGAGACGCGCATGGTCGCCGTCGACCCGTACGCCGGCATGACGTACGCCTGGGTCGGCGGCAAGTTCTGGGGCGCGGCGGTGCAGGGCTCGGTGAACGCGAAGCTACTGTTCTGCTTTCCCCAGCCGACAGAGGCTTACCAGCAGCTGCAGTGGCAAGCGCAGTGGCAGGCTCAGCATGCCGGGTACAACGCCGGTCCCGGCGTGGCCGGGTACGGCGCGGCTGGTTACGGCGCCCCTGGCCCGGCTGGTTACGTTGCCCCGGCCCCTGGCTCGAACAGCCCTGGCGCGGCTGGTTATGGCACGGCCGGCTACGGCGACAACACCCCTGGCGCGGCTGGCTACGGCGCCCCCGGCCTTGCCGCGAACACCCCTGCCACCCCCGGCGACGGCGCCCCGGACTCCGCACCGAACAACCCCGGTTCAGCCCCTGGCACGACCGGTCCCACCGCCGGCGGCCCCGGCCCCGGCGGCTTCCCCGGCCAACAAATCCCACCCGGCTGGCAACCGCAACTCCCGCCGCCCCCGGCCGCCGGCCCACCCGGCCCGCAGCCACCGCTCTACCCACCACCAGGCCGCCCACCGTACGGTCAGTGACATGGTTTCCCTACGCGGCTGGCAATCCTTCCCCGAACAACTCCCGCCCTTCGACCCGGACACCGCCCCGGAAACCCCCGAAGAGCTGTTCCTCGAATGGCTCACGGAAGCCGGCGAACACGTCCTCGCGCCCCACGCGGTGACCCTGTCCACAGTGGACACCGACGGCTTCCCCGACGCCCGCGTCGTGATCCTCAAGGACGTCGCCCCGTCGGCCTGGGCCATCGCCACCAGCTCGGAAAGCCCCAAGGGCCACCAGCTGGACACCAACCGACACGCCGCCCTCACCTTCTTCTGGCCCGCCCGCGGCCGCCAGGTCCGCGTCCGCGGCACCGTCGCCCCGGCCTCCCCGGAGGTCTCGGCGGAAGATTTCCTGGCCCGCCCGCCGGCTTCCCGCGTCGAGGCGTTCATCGGCCACCAGTCCGAACCCCTCCCAGACCCCGCCAAACTCACCGAAGCCGCCGACGCCGCCGCCCAATGGGTCGCCGACAACCCCGACGCCGCCCCCAAAACCTGGACGCGCTACCTCGTCACCCCCACGACGGTCGAATTCTGGCAAGCCTCACACGACCGCCGCCACCTCCGCCTCCGCTACCTCCGCGACGCCAACACCTGGACCCGCGAACGCCTCTGGCCCTAACCCGACGCCTACCAGGACCGCCGCCCCACCCCGGCCAGCTCACTTTGCCTTCCCACCTGGCGACCCAACTTCGGCTCTCACCGTCAACCAACTTCGATTGACACCAACCCCGCTCGCTCCGGATCCCGACCACCACAGACGGCTCCGCACACCGGCCGCGACAGCCCCCTGACCCGAACGCCACCTCACGCCCACGCCGCCACTCGCTCCACACCCCGAACCGCCGCACAGCCCCGCGCACCCCTCGGCCCCGCACGACACGCCCCCGCCCTCCTCGGCAGGGTTCCGGCAAAGTCGTTGTGGTGTTTAGGGCTGGATGCCGAGCAGGGTGAGTGGGCGAGTGGTGTCTCGGGTCATGTGGCGTATTCCGGCGGCGATGTCGGTCCAGCCTGTGTGGCGGAGTGCGCTGGTGGCGAGGTTGCGCAGGGTCGCCATGACGCGTGGTCCGGCACCGGTGCGAGTGCGGGAGTGGCCTTTGGTGTAGGTGACGTCGCGGACCCAGT
The DNA here is from genome assembly GCF_042896185.1 of Amycolatopsis sp. NPDC001319. Taxonomy (NCBI): domain Bacteria; kingdom Bacillati; phylum Actinomycetota; class Actinomycetes; order Pseudonocardiales; family Pseudonocardiaceae; genus Amycolatopsis; species Amycolatopsis sp. NPDC001319. Next base: position 311,526 of record NZ_JBIAWY010000001.1, read on the forward strand.
GGAGTTTGTTTTCGATGTACCAGTGACTGCGGACGTATCCGCTGATGTGGGCGAGGTGGGCCCACTGGCCGGTGATGTTGGTGAAGCCGAGCGCGGTGTGGGCGGTGTGTTTCCGTTGCTGTGGTGGGTGGTACGGCGCTCGATGAGGAACGCGTGGGTGGCGTGGGGAACTCGATCGCGGGGTGGCCGAGGAAATCCCCGAGTGGTGCGGGCCGGATGGTGCGGTGTTCGGTGCGGCCGTGCCCGCGGTCGGTGGTGATGTGGGTGGGGATCTCGTGCCAGGGCAGCGTCTGGAGCAGGCCGCGGAGGCAGTGCTGGTTCTCTTTCACGGTGAACACGTGCTAGGCGCCGCGGGCATGCAGGCAGCGGGCGTGGGCGGCGGTGGTGTGCAGGGCATCGGCGGTGACCACCCGCCCGGTCAGTTCGAGGGTGTCGAGCAGGGGCGGAAACCAGGTGATCTCACCACTGCCCCGGGGGGACCTGGCGTTGCCCGAGCACGATGGCGTCCACGTGGGTGATGGCGGCGAGCAGGTGCACACCGGCGCCGCCGACGCGAGCGAAGGTGCCGCGCAGGGACTTCCCGTCCACCGCGATCGCGGCGGGCGGTGTGCCGGGATCTGGGGATGTGGGGTGTCGCGCGGTGAGCCAGGTACTGATCAGGTCGCCGAGGATGTCGCCGTCGAGGCGGCTGGTGACTCGGCGCGCGGTGGCTTCGTCGGGGGCGATGCAGCGGCCCTGACCGGGTCGAGCCTGGTGTCGAGCAGGGCCAGTACGTGTTGCGGGGCGTCGGCGGCCCATTCGCCGATCGCGGCGAACGAGCGTGCTCCGGCAACGACTGCCACTGCGGCCAGGGCCAGGATCGAGGCCACTGAATGGCGTATACCGCGCCGGTCTCGTGGATCTGGTACGTGCCGTAGGAGTTCGCGCAGGTCCGTGGCCCGTTCCAGATCGGTGTCCGAGGTGATGAGCGGGACAGGCGATCAACGATGGCGGGGATCAGGCACGATTGCGCAGCGGAACGGCTCTCTCAGACGATCATGGGACTTAGACACTCACATGATCAACCTGAGCCGTGCCGCCCTGCAACCAGCCCACAAGACTTTGCCGGAACCCCCGCCCTCCTCGGGGGGCGTCCCCAGTCCCATTCTATCGAGGTGAGGGGCCAAAAATCGGCCCCGCGGGAATCTGTGGACAGCTTCAGCACAGGGGGGTCGATTGTGGATAAGTCGGCCGAGCAGCAGGCCGGCGAGCGCGAAAGGTGCTAGCCGAGGGCGAGGCAAGCGGGCGTCGACACCACTCCGCCAGCGCGCCTCAGGGGGCTGGTCGCGCAGGAGGGCGCGGATGAGCGCTTCGGTCATGAGCGGTCCCCCGGTGTCCGAACTGTTCAATACGCGCGCGCGCGGGCGTGCGACGGTGGTCGTATGACTGTGAACCTCGCTGCTGCCGCGTCCTTCCTCGCCGCGCACGGGCGGCTGCTCGACCGCCGGCGGTTCGAGCTGCTGTTCGGCGGAGGAGACGGTGATGCGGAGGCCGTGCTCTCGGCCGTCGCGGCATACCGCAATGCCGACGGCGGTTACGGCTGGGGCCTGGAGCCCGACCTGCGCGCGCCGGAGAGCCAGCCGGGCGGGGCGCTGCACGCGTTCGAGGTGTTCGAGGACATCGCGCCGAAAACCACGCCGCTGGCGCTGGAGCTGTGCGACTGGCTGGAGTCCGTGTCGCTGCCGGGTGGCGGGTTGCCGTTCGCGTTCCCCGTCGCGGACCGCGCCGGGAGCGCTCCATTTTGGACGGATGCCAACCCGACGAAGTTCTCGCTCCAGAGCACGGCTTTCGTCGCGTCGACGGCGTTACGCGTCGCGGCGCACGACAAGGCCGTGGCCGAACACCCGTGGCTCACCGCCGCGGTGTCGACCTGTCTGGAAGCCATCGCCCGAGTCGAAGAGCAGCCGCACGCGATCGAGCTGTCGTTCGCCATCCGGTTCCTCGACGCCGCGCACGCGACCCGCCCCGAGGCCGACGAACTCCTCGACCACCTCGGCAAGTTCCTGCCGCCCGACGGCATCCTCCACGTCGCCGGCGGCGGCGAGGACGAGGTCCTGCGGCCTCTGGACTTCTCGCCGATCCCGGGCCCGTCGCGCAAGGTGCTCGACCCCGCCGCGATCGCCGCCGAGCTCGAGCGCCTCGAGTCCCAGCAGCTCGAAGACGGCGGCTGGACGGTCGACTTCGCCAGCTTCTCGCCGGCGGCGTCGCTCGAATGGCGCGGCTACGCCACCGTTCGCGCGATTTCGGTGCTGCGGGCCAACTCGTAGTGTGAGGGCGTGCTGCCGCAGGACAGCCACGTCCACACCGAGTGGTCGTGGGACACCGTCACCGGGTCGATGGTCCAGTCGTGCCAACGCGCACTCGCGCTCGGGCTGCCGTCGGTGGCGTTCACGGAGCACGCCGACCTCACGCCGTGGCTCATCCCCGAGCCGATCCGGCCGCACCTGCCCGACCACTTCCGCGTGCGGCTGCGGACCGACGGCATGCTTGAGCCGCCGGCCCTCGACGTCGAGGGTTACCTCGCGTGCGTGCAGGAGTGCCGCGAGCGGTTCCCGGACCTGCGGATCCTGTCGGGCGTCGAGCTGAGTGAACCGCACTGGCACCGGCCGGAAGCGGACGCGTTGCTGGCCGCGCACCGCTTCGAGCGGGTGCTGGGCTCGGTGCACTCGCTGCCGGAGGGGACTCACCACTACGAGCTGAGCGTGATCGCGGACCGCCCGGCCGACGCGACGCTGCGCGCGTACCTGGGCGAGGTCCTGGGCCTGGTGGAGTCGACAGCCGATTTCGAGGTTCTGGCCCACATCGACTACGCGCTGCGCACCTGGCCTTCGTCGAAACCCTTCGTCGCCGCGGACTTCGAGGAGGAGTTCCGCACGGTCCTGCGCGCGCTGGCCGGCAGCGGGCGCGCCTGGAGCTCAACACGAGAGTCCCCCTGCCGCGCGACGTTCTCCTGTGGTGGGCCGCCGAAGGTGGCCGGATCCTCTCCTTCGGCAGCGACGCCCACGCACCCGAGCTCGTCGGCCACGCGTTCGCCGAGGCCGCCGCGTTGGCGGCTTCGTGCGGTTTCCAGCCCGGCCGCACTCCGCACGACTTGTGGATCCGCCGCGGTTAACTCTTGCCGAGCGTCCCGAGGCCGTTCATCAGCAGGTCGAAGCCCAGTTCGGCCGCCGCGACCGCCTCGGGGTACGCGTCGGTCGCGGTGACGCCCTTCGCCATCCGGTGGTGGTTCTCCAACGACAGCCGCCACTGCACGGCCGCGATCTGCGCGGCCGCCAGGCGCGCCGTCAGCGGCGACAGGTCCGGTGAGTCGCCCAGCTCGGCCGCCAGCGCCAGCTCCCCGCTTTCCCGGAACCGCAACAGGCTCGGCAGCAGGGTCGGCGTGCCCATGATCAGCCGGTACAGCGCCAGCACCTGCGGAAGGTCGCAGAGCCCAGTGATCGGGTCGTGGCGGCGCAGGCCGTCGAGGAAGTGCGCGCGCAACGCGGGAAGCGGTGCGTCGCGGTGCGCGCGGACCACGCGCGCACTTTCGTGCTCGTGGTCCGCCATGCGGTGCAGGACGAGGTCGTCCTTCCCCTGGAAGTAGGCGAACAACGTCCGCCGCGACACCTCAGCGGCCTCCGCGACCTGCGAGATCGACACCTGGTCGAAGCCGTGCTCGAAGAACAGCTTAAGCGCGGCGTTCGAGATCGCCTCGCGCGTGCGCTGCTTCTTCCGCTCCCGCAGGCCGGTCCGCTCGTCCACGAAAACAGGCTACCGCCTTGGTGCACTCAGGGCTATATTGCACTCAGTCTACTTATGCACTGAGGAGCACTTCATGGACGTGATAGTGGTCGGGGCGGGCCCGGCCGGGTTGACGCTGGCGCACGAGCTCGCCCTCGGCGGCGCCGAGGTCGTGGTGCTGGAGAAGCTGACCGAACGCATCGAGCAGACGAAGGGCGGCACGATCCAGCCGCGCACCGCCGAGCTGCTCGACGCGCGAGGCCTGCTCGACGCGATCCGCGAGCGGCAGTTCGAGCGCGCCGCCGTCGGCGGGCACTTCGCCGGCATGCCGGTGCCGCTCGACTGCACGCCTTGGCAGACCAGGCATCCCCATACGATCGGCATTCCACAGTGGAAGGTCGAGGAGGTGCTGGAGGCGGCGGCGACCGCCCGTGGCGCTCGCGTGCTGCGGGGTCAGGACGTCACCGCGATCTGCGCCGACGACACCGGCGTCACCGTGACCACCGACCGGGACCTGCGCGCCCGGTACGTCGTCGCCTGCGACGGCGCGCACAGCACCGTGCGCAAGCTGCTGGACCTGCCGTTCCCCGGACGTCCCGGCACGTACCGGGCGGTGCTCGCCGACGTGCGCCTATCGGCCGTCTCCGAACTGGTGCCCGCGCAGGCCGGCCACATGAGCACGATGACCAGGACCACCGCCGACCACTGGGGCATGCTCGTGCCGACCGGCGGCGACCACTACCGCTTCACCTACGGCAAGCGCGACGAAGCTGAGCCGCCGATGACCGCGGAAGCCGTGCAGCAGGCACTCACCGCGATCTACGGCGAACCCACCACCTTGGCCGAGGTCCGCACGATCTCCCGCTTCAGCGACGCCACGCGCCAGCTCGAAAACTACCGCCACGGCCGCGTTTTATTCGCCGGCGACGCCGCCCACATCCACGGGCCGCTTGGCGGGCAGGGCCTCAACCTCGGTGTGCAGGACGCGTTCAACCTCGGCTGGAAGCTCGCCGCGACGCTGCGAGGAGCCGCGGACAGCCTCCTCGACACCTACCACGCCGAACGCCACCCGAAGGCCACCCGCGTGCTGCACCACACGTCGGCCCAACGCGTTCTCGCCGTGCCGAACCCGGACCCGGATCTGCGTGCGCTGAGCGAGATCTTCACCGATCTCATGCGCCTGCCCGACACCAACCGCTACCTCGCCGGGATGATGTCCGGTTTGGACGATCCCGCTCGGCTGCCCGACCTGGACCTCGTGACCGCCGACGGACCGACCCGCGTGGCCGAGCTCCTGCGCGACGGGCGCGCCGTCTTGCTCGATTTCACCGGCGACGTCGAGCTCCCCGCCGGCTGGGCCGAGCGCGTGAACCTGGTGCGCGCCAAGGCAGACACCGCGTTGCCGGCCGTGCTGCTTCGCCCCGACGCCGCCGTCGCATGGCGCGGTGACACCCCGCTCGAAGACGCCCTGCGCGCGACGTTTCAGCCGGCCTTCGGTGCGTAGCGGATCAGCACGACGTCGCCGATCGCCCGCGTGTCCAGCAGTTTCATCCGCCCGCCCGGGTACAACGCGGGCAGTAGGAACCGCGGCGCGGCGGCGGCGCCGACCACGAGCGGCGCGATGGCGAGGTGAATCTCGTCGGCCAGGCCCTGCGAGAGGAACGCGGTGTGGATCTGCCCGCCGCCTTCAACCATGAGCCGCCGGACGCCGCGCCGGCCGAGGTCGTCGAGCAGCGCGCCGAAGTCGACTTGCGGTCCGAGCGCGACGACTTCGGCGAGCTGACCGAGCCGTTCGCGAGCGGTCGGGGCGCCCGTTTCGGTGGTGTAGACGAGCTTTTCCGCGCCGTGGTGCCAAAACTTCCACTGCGGATCGACGTCGCCCGACGCCGTCACGGTCACCTTCAACGGATACGCGGGTTTGCCGGCGCGCACGCGTTCGGCTCGACGTTCTTCGCTGTTGACCAGCAGCCTCGGGTTGTCGGCGCGGATCGTTCCCGCGCCGATCAGGATGGCGTCGGACTCCGCGCGCACCTGGTCGACGCGGTCGAAGTCCTCGGCGTTGGACAGCAGCAGCCGTTCGGGGGTCGTGTCGTCGATCGCCCCGTCGACACTCGTCGCGACGCTCAGCAGCACGTGGGGACGCATCGGCTCTCCTTTTTCGGTTGACCGGCCCGGCACAGTAGATCTTCGTGACCCACGACGATACGAACACCCTGCGCCGCCTCGCCGGACTCGCCACGCCGATGGCGCTGCGCGTCGCCGTGACTCTCGGCCTGCCCGCGCGCCTGCTCTCCGCCGCGGGACCGTCCGAACTGGCCGCCGAGCTCGGGGTGAACCCCGTCGCGCTCGGCCTCCTGCTCGACCACCTCACGACGCTCGGCGTCCTCGAGCACACCCCCACCGGCTACCGCACCACCGCTTACGGCGACCACCTCCGCGACGACTTCACCGCGACGCTCCTCGACTTGAACACCGCCGGCGGGCGCGCCGAGCTGGCGTTCGTCGAGCTCGCCCACAGCATCACCACGGGCGAAGCCGCCTACCCGCGTCGTTACGGCCAGGACTTCTGGGCGGATCTCGCCGAGAACGAGGATCTTCGCGAATCCTTCGACCGCCAGATGACTTTCCGCATCCGGGAGCAAATCCCGCAACTCGTCGCCGGCTACGACTGGGCACGGTTCTCCACGATCGTCGACGTCGGCGGCGGCCGCGGCGACATCCTCGCCGCCATCCTCACCGCGAACCCCGGCCTGCGCGGCCACCTGCTCGACCTCGCCCCGACCGCCGCCGACGCCCGCCGCACCTTCGCCGCCCACGCCCTGGACGCCCAGGTCACCGCCGGCAGCTTCTTCGACCCGCTCCCGCCCAGCGCCGACGCCTACCTGCTCGTCGACATCCTCCACGACTGGGACGACACCCACGCCCACCGAATCCTCGAGCGCTGCGCCGAGGCCGCCGGCTCGACGGGCCGCATCCTCGTCGTCGAACCCGTCGCCGGCCTCCAGGCGGACACCGCAAGCGCCCTCGCCATGCTCACCATCTTCGGCGGCCGCGAACGCCGCCTCGACGAGTTCCGCACGCTCGCCTCGGCCCACGGCTTGAGGCTGGACGCCGTCACGGACCTGACTTCGCAACGCTGCCTGCTCGAATTCCACCAAGAGGGTGCGCGCGCGATCGTCGCCCATCACCACGACCGGCAGCCGAGCAAAGGGGAATCGAACCCCTGACCCCGCCTGCAAATGCCCGTCCGCAGATCCCGGACGACCTGCCGAGATCTCATGGCGCGTCTACCAGCGGTTTTGCGAGACCGTTCCCGCGAGTCCACGCGTGCACCCCGTTGATCGGGCACACACGAGTCCGCGCTACTCGCCGCTGGCCTCCGGCATTGCCGGGCGTCGCGCGGCGAGCAGCACCTGGGGGCGCGGTTGCGGCGGTTGCGCAGGGATCCGCAGGTCGGCGATCAACTCCAGACCGGCGTCGGCCAGCATTCCGGCCAGCTCTTCGGGGCGGTACAGGTGAGTCGCCCAGGACACCGGCAGGCCGCCGTAGCCCTTGGTCCGCGGCACGTCGCCGTCGCCGACGTGCGTGCCAACAAGAGCCTGACCACCGGGCACGAGCGCCTCAGCGAAGGTCTTCAGCACACCGGGCAGCTCCTCACGCGGAAGGTTGAACAGCGACCACCAGCCGAGCACGCCGCCGAGCGATGCCGGCGCGAGGTCGAGTTCGGTCGCCGAAGCGACGGAAAACCGCAGGTCGGGGTAAAGCCGCCGGGCGTGCTCGACCATGCGCGGCGACAGGTCGACGCCCGCAGCGTCCAGCCCGAGCTCGGTGAGGTGCGCAGTGATGGTGCCCGGGCCGCAGCCGACGTCCAGGACCGGGCCGAGCCCGCGGACGGACTCGGCGAAGGCGGCAAGCGCGGCCCGTAGCCACGGCTCCTCCTCCAACCGACCCACTCCAAGCTCCACATAGAGGTCGGCGACCCGGTCATAGGACTCACGGACCCGCAGAAGATCGGATGGCTGCACGGAGGGCACCGTATCGAGGCATGACGAACGCGACCAGAGACGCTTGCCAGCTCTGAAGGGCGCAGAGATTGAAGGCCGCACTCGGCGCGAGCGCGACCACACGATCGCGGACTCGATGAGCCGCAACATCGAGGCCGCGCGTGAGCGCCCGCAGGGGCACGGCGGGAGGTACGGCCGCCGGATACTACGAAGGCCAGGTCAAAGGAGATCCCCTCTGACCTGGCCTTCGTCGTGTTTCTTGAGCTGTGGAGCTGAGGGGAATCGAACCCCTGACCCCCGCCTTGCAAAAGCGGTGGCCCGTTACCCCGCAGCCGTCCAGCGCTGGCCACGCTGACCAAACCCGTGTCTGTCGTGGCTCCTTTGGATGCTAGCGACGACGTTTCGCACCCATCGTGGCACCCATTGATCAACTCCAGTCTGGCCCGGAGTTGCTGTCAGAGGACGGAGAAGGGCCCACCCTTCGTTGGTTCTGCGAGTTGTCGAGCGCGTGCTCACCGGCACGCGGCGGGGTCCGCCGTGCCCCTGCGGTCCACACATCGGTGAACGCGTCCTTCCGTAACGAAACGGCGCGAAAGCGCGCTTTAGCGACCGTGCGCAAACTTCTCGTGATCTTCGGTGCTCTCGTGCTTCTCGCCGGCTGCGGTAGCCGGCCGCCTGCACCGGCGCCGGTGGTGCCCGCTGCTCCGCCGCGGAACGTCCCGTCGTTGGTTCCGGTGGCGCCTTCAGCTCCGCCGCGGGACGGCTCGGTGGATCCGGTGGCGCCGGTGGAGCGGACCTACCTCGCGGCGCTGCTGCATCAGATCGATTCTGCGCTCGTCGTCGGGCACGCGAATCGCGCGATCGACAATGGGCGGAACGTGTGTGAGGACCTCGCGCAGGGCAAGGACCACGCGACCGTCGTCAAGAACGCGGCCTCGCGCTTCGGCGCCGACGCATCGGTCGACCAGGCGAAGGCCGAGAAGATCGTCGCGACGATCGAGGCGAGCGCGATCTGCAAGCAGTAGAACACGCGAGAGTGCCCGGCACGTTTACCCGCTCCGCGACGTTGCATCCAACACAACATCGATTCATCTGATTCGGGTATGGGTGCTGATCAGCATCGCGGCCCCGCTGAGGCCAACCGCCGGCACTGCCCGGCACCCGCCCTGACCGGCGAAGACTCGGTTGACCACCGAGTGCATCAATGTTGCATCTACTCGAATAAATCCCGAACGCGCACGACGGACACAGTCCCGGTTGGACACCTGTTTCGAGCCTTGCCCGGTCATTGTTGAAGCCTCTTGCAGGTCGTCGCCGGCCCGCCTCCGACGCGCGGGTGCATCCGATACCACCCAGCGCGTGACGCTCTGCCCGATCGCGCGACACGCCGAAGAAAAAACTTTGAGCGACACGCCGGACGAGGTTGCCAAAGTAGTCCACAGACTCTCCCTGTGCTCTGAGCTGGGCTTTTATGGAAATCACGTTCGACTGTCCACATCTGTCCCCAACGCGCGCACAGCTCTAACCGCAGGTGGAAGCACTTGTCCACAAGTAATCCACAGATCGGTCAACACCCGGAATTGCCATCACGCTGCACGTCGGTTCACCATGACCGCGGACCACACGGGCCACAAGCATCCGGCGGTCCACCCCATCCGCCGCGCGCCGGCCGCACCGGATACAAACCCCGCCCCAATCCGGGGCTTCTCCACCATAAGGAGAGTCGTTGACAGACCCGAGCAAGACGCGCAGAAAGCGCCGCACCAGGGGTAACGGCCCTGGTTGGCGCCGTTCGGTTGAACTGCGAACGCAGTACCTCAAGCTGTTGATCGTGCTGATCTCGTTGATAAGTCCGATCGTGCAGCACTACTACCTGCGCTAGCGGCATAACCGCCGGGTGGGCCCGACCGTCGCGCAGTAGCCCACCCGGCGAGGGTGCTTTATCAACTCGCCCTCGGCAAGCCCGAAGTCGTAACAACGACACATCAGCGGCTTGCCGCTGGTGCCGCGGTGTTCACCCTCGGCATTACCAACGATCATCCCGCACTGCCCGAATAGATGATGACCTGCTGTTATACGCGTGCAACGGTGTGGTCCGAGTTGCGCTCGAGCCTGGCGCGAGCTGTTGCCGTCGCACACAGGAGGTCGGATGGCGCAGTGCACGTCGACCAGCCAGTCTCAGGTGCCCGGCTTCGTCGAGCCGATGCTCGCGACTGGTGAGGTCGCGTCTTCAAGTCTCGCGGGTTCTCCGCGGAGGTGACGGTGTGGCTGCGTCGAGCGAGGATGCGCTTCGATGTGGCGGATAATCAATCCTCGAACATGTGTGCGAGTCTACGACCCTGGCGCCAACCGGAAAACTTCACCGACGAAGTTCGGCACCAGCTTGTTGAGGTAGGTGAGCACCGTGTCGACCGACTCCGGCGGGTCGTCACGATCCTCCGCCGTCTGCATCAGAGCCGCCACTGTGGCCTGCGGGTACAGGTCGAGCTGGTTGAGCAAGAACTCATCCGCTGTGACCGCCTTAATGTCGTAGGGATCAAGCGCCGCGGCCGGGAAGTCCTTGATGTTCTCGGTGACGATGACCTGGGCGCCGCCCTTCACCGCGGCGGCGAGGACGTGCCGGTCCTTCGGGTCGTTGGTCATCCCGTCGATGAGGTACTCGTAGCCGGTCACGAGTGCATCGTCGAAGTGCTTCGTCATCGCCTCGATGCGTCGCCGAGCCTTGGGCGGGGCCACATCGAGCTTGATGAGGTTGCGTTCCAACTCGATGAGCACGTCCGACGACCACAGCGGCCTGTAGGCGCTGTCGAAGTCGGGCATGGTCAGCAGCAAGTCCGCAAGGTTGTACGGGACGAGCACGCAGGTGTCGAGGAACGCGGGGAAGGCCACCGAACGATTGTCCCCTACCGAACGGGTGAAGCGTGCGCACGACGAGGCGACGCAGCCAACTGCCGCCCCGCTGATCCCCCGGTCAGGGGATCAGCGGGTGTGGATGAACCGGTTCGTCTTTTCCTCATTGCCGTCGCGGGCACCCTCGCGGGCAAGCTCGGCCAGCGCTTTGCGCCGGTCGCGGCGCGCCTTCTCCTCGTACTCCAGGAGATCAGTGAGGTAGACCCGGCGGTGTCGGCCTGTGGAGTGGAACGGGATCTCGCCAGCTTCCAGACGCCGGACCAGGGTGGGCCGGGCAATACCGAGAAGGTCGGCGGCCTGCTGGGTGGTCAGCTCCGCGTTGGCGGGCTGCACCGTGACGCCTTGACCCCGTTCGAGCGCCCCGGCGACGATGACCAACACGTCGAACAGCTCCTCGGGGACCTCGGCTGTCTTGCCGCCCGGCCCGACGAGGAGAGTCGGCTGACCCTGCTCGGCGAAGGCGCGGCTCTTGGCGAGGACATGCAGGAGATCCGCGTAGTCCGCGCGGTGGCTCTCGTCCGGCGGGCGGACGGTCCGATCCTCTAGCGATGCGGACATTCACTCCTCCTTCGCACGGTCGGGTCGTGCCTGCTTGCGCCGGTCGCGGTTCGTCCTTGATTCCGTCGTCACTTCGTTGGGTGACGTGGTTCGCGCGACAGGTTCGTCGGTCCTTCTTGCGATGGTTCGTTGCAAGTTGTTCCTGATCCGTCCTCTTAACCACAGAGGTTAATCGAACGAAACGAACTCTTCTAGTCTCTTCAAGTATCTTCCCGCGCACACCTTCGTGGCCGACGGTTTAGCTCCGGTCGACTTTACGTGCGCATCTTGGCGCCGAACGTACGTAGCGTTCGCCAGCGTCGCGTTCAGGCGGCTCTACGGCTGCACTGCAGGTCAGCGAGGTTCACGATGGACCGGTGCCCGTGCCGGATCTGCCGCTGAAGCTCGCTGTCGCCGAGCCTGCCGCGGTGCTGCCCGCGGCCGGCCACGGGTATGAACCGAGCTCGACGGCTGGCGATGCCTCATCCACGTCCCCGCCAGGGCGGTCCAGTCCCGCGCCGACAGCAGCCTGGCCGACCGGTTTCCCGGGATCCTCGAGTCGGCGGAGGCGCTCGGCCGGTGGTGCCGTCGCCTAACGCGACCGCCGGCTCGACGCGACCTCAGACCGTCACCTGCCGCAGGCGAGGCAGTGACCGCACCAGCACTCGTATCCTCGCGGCAGCGCGGCACTCAAACAGGCGGTGACAGATACCGCTTACAAGCGACAAGTAGAAGTCACAGTCACAGTGACGTCGGGCATGTTGCGATCAGCGCACGTCAGAGCGATTATACGAACACGTGTTCGATAGTTGCTGGTCGCCGGCCTTCCCACGGCACGAGTCGTTGTGGGAGTTCGTCGTGGCGTTCAACAACCCGCCGATGCCGTGGTCGGAGCTGGAACGGATCGCATCCGGTCGCAGCGGGTCGGCGGTGCGCGGGGATGGCGGGGACTCGCCAGCGTGGTCGCGCAAGCGCGATGGCTATCGTCCGCCCGACGGCTTGCTGCGCCATCCCGCTGACGAGGCCGGCACCGCGCGGGTGTCCTATGCCGAGCTGCACACCCACTCCTACTTCTCCTTCCTCGACGGTGTCTCCTCCCCCGAGGCGCTGGTGGAGGAGGCGGTGCGGCTGGACCTGGACGCGGTCGTACTGACCGATCACGACGGCATGTCCGGCGCGGTCCGCTTCGCCGAGGCCGGCCGCGACCTCGGGATCCGCACCGGCCACGGCGCCGAGCTGTCGCTGCAGCTCCCGGCCCCGCAGGGCGGCATCCCGGATCCGGTCGGTACCCACCTGCTGGCCCTGGCTCGCGACCTGACGGGGTATCAGCGGTTGTGCCGGGTGATCTCCCGCGCCCAGCTCGCCGGCGGCGAGAAGGGCCGCCCCCTCTACACCTTCGAGGAGGTGGTGGAGGAGCTGCGCGGGCACGTGCTGGTGCTCACCGGCTGCCGCAAGGGCGCCGTGCGCCAGGCCCTGGCCGACCGCGGCGCACCGGCCGCCGCGCACGAGCTGCGTCTGCTGGTGGAGTGGTTCGGCCGCGAGCACGTCGCGGTCGAGCTGATCGACCACGGCCAGCCGCTGGACTCGATGCACAACGACCTGCTCGCCGGCATGGCCCGTGAGCTCGGGTTGCCGACGGTCGCGTCGAACAACGTGCACTTCGCCGTGCCGGAGAACGATCGCCACGCGTTCGCGGTGGCCGCGGTGCGGGCGCGGCGCTCGGTCGACGAGCTCGAGGGCTGGCTGCCCGCGGCCGGCGCCGCGTTCCTGCGCTCCGGCGCCGAGCAGGCCCAGGCCTTCACCCGCTACCCGGGCGCGGTGCAGCGTGCAGCCTTGCTGGGCACCGAGGTCGCGTTCGACCTGGCGCTGGTGGCGCCGAAGCTCCCGCCGTTCCCCGTCCCCGACGGGTTCGCCGATGAGACCGCGTTCCTGCGGCATTTGACGTTCGAGGGCGCCCGGGTCCGCTACGGCGCCCGCGCGGACAACCCGAAGGCCTACGCCCAGCTGGATCACGAACTCGAGGTGATCGAGCAACTCGGGTTCCCCGGCTACTTCCTGGTGGTGTGGGACATCGTGCGGTTCTGCCGCGAGGCCAACATCCTCGCCCAGGGCCGCGGCTCGGCCGCGAACTCCGCGGTGTGCTTCGCCCTGTTCATCTGCCACGCCGACCCGGTGAAGTGGGGGTTGTTGTTCGAGCGCTTTTTGGCGCCGGAGCGGGACGGGCCGCCGGACATCGACGTGGACATCGAGGCCGACCGGCGCGAGGAGGCGATCCAGTACGTCTACGCCAAACACGGCCGCTTCCACGCCGCCCAGGTCGCGAACATCATCACCTACCGCGCCCGCTCCGCCGTGCGCGACGCCGCCAAAGCACTCGGCTACTCCGCCGGGCAGCAGGACGCGTTCGGCAAACAGGTCGACCGCTGGTCCAGCGTCGCCTCCGCCCCGAGCGCCGCCGAGCAGGGGCACGGGATCCCCGACGACGTGCTGGAGACCGCCGCCTGGTTGGAGGACACGCCGCGGCACCTCGGGGTGCACTCCGGGGGCATGGTCATCGCCCACACCCCGGTCTCCGAGATCGTCCCGGTCGAGTGGGCCACCGCGAAAGACCGCTCGGTGCTGCAGTGGGACAAGGACGACTGCGCCGCCATCGGGCTGACGAAGTTCGACCTGCTCGGGCTGGGGATGCTCTCCGCTTTGCACTACATGATCGACCTCGTCGCCGAACACCACGACCTGCAGATCGGCCTGCACGACCTCGACTTGGCCGACCCCAAGGTCTACGACATGCTCTGCCAAGCCGACGCGGTCGGCGTGTTCCAGGTCGAGTCCCGCGCCCAGCTCGGTACCCTGCCCCGGCTGCGGCCCCGGAAGTTCTACGACCTCGTCGTCGAGGTCGCGCTCATCCGGCCCGGCCCGATCCAGGGCGGCTCGGTCCACCCCTACATCCGCCGCCGCCGCGGCGAAGAACAGTGGCAGCACGCACACCCCCTGCTCGCCCCCGCTTTGGAACGGACCTTGGGGGTGCCGCTGTTTCAGGAGCAGGTGATGCAGATGGCGCGCGACGTCGCCTCCTTCACCGCCGCCGAAGCCGACCAGCTGCGCCGCGCCATGGGCGCCAAACGCTCCAGTGCGAAGATGCGCCGACTCGCGGGACGGTTCTTCGAGGGCACCGCCGCCAACGGCATCCCCCGCGATCTCGCGGTGCGGATCTTCGAGCAGATCCACGCCTTCTCTGGCTATGGTTTCCCCGAAGCGCACTCGATGAGCTTCGCGCTGCTCGTGTACGCCTCCGCGTGGTTCAAGCGCTACTACCCGGCGGCGTTCTGCGCCGGGCTGCTGCGCGCCCAGCCGATGGGCTTCTACTCCCCGCAGTCCCTCGTCGCCGACGCCCGCCGCCACGGCGTCACCACCCGCGAACCCGACCTCAACCGCAGCCTGCCGCACGCCACCCTCGAACCCGACCCCGACAGCGCCGACGGGGTCGCGATCCGGCTCGGCCTGGCCGGAATCCGCAAGGTCGGCCAGGACGTCGCCGAGCAGATCGTCACCGACCGCGACGCCGGCGGCCCGTTCACCTCGATCGGGCACCTGACCCAGCGGATCCAGCTCGACCGGCCCGTCGTCGAGGCGCTAGCCACCGCCGGCGTGTTCACCCCGCTCGGCCCCGACCGCCGCGCCGCCCTCTGGGCCGCCGGCGCCGCCGCGACGACCCGCGCCGAACACCTGCCCGGGCTCGCCCTCGGCCACGACGCCCCCGCCCTGCCCGGCATGACCACGTTCGAACTGGCCGCCGCGGATTTGTGGGCCACCGGCATCACCCCCGACCGCCACCCCATCTCCTTCCTCCGCACCCACCTCGAGGAGCTCGGCGCCATCCCCGCCAGCCAGCTCCTCGACGTCCCCAACGGGACGCGGATCAAAGTTGGCGGCGCTGTCACCCAC
Source organism: Amycolatopsis sp. NPDC001319 (assembly GCF_042896185.1). Classification (NCBI taxonomy): domain Bacteria; kingdom Bacillati; phylum Actinomycetota; class Actinomycetes; order Pseudonocardiales; family Pseudonocardiaceae; genus Amycolatopsis; species Amycolatopsis sp. NPDC001319. The sequence goes on from NZ_JBIAWY010000001.1 coordinate 326,681, forward strand.
AAGCAACGGCCGGCCACGGCCGGCGGGATCACGTTCCTGAACCTGGAGGACGAGACCGGCATGACGAACGTAGTCGTGTCGATCGGGCTCTGGCGGAAATGCCGAAACACATGGCTCACTAGCCCGGCGCTGCTCGTGCGCGGCATTGCTCAAGTCGGCCGAGGCACCGTCTCGGTCGTCGCCGACAAGGTCACGCCGCTGGACCTCAAATCGCTGGCAACGAAGTCCCGGGACTTCAGGTGAGTCCACCAGCCGTGTGCGCACGGGCGTGCCCGCTATCGATTGTGCTGGGTGGTTCACTCCGGTGGCTGTAGGCCATCCGGCTGTTGACGTCGGGAAAGTTCGTATTCGTGAGCCGATGCTGACACGCGGTGTTCACGCCGGTGGTTCTTTTCCTGGTCGCGCCCGGTGGGGTGCGATGTTCACAGCCCTCGGCGACCCGGTCCGGGGACAGTTTCCGGAGGTTTCCATGCGTGTCGTCGTGCGGTCGGTCACCGCGATCTTCGCCGCTGTCGCCCTCACAGGTGGCGGCGTCATCGTCGCCGGCGGTGTCGCTCTGGCCGCGACCTGTTCCACCGCCCGCTTGCCGCTGCCCGACGCGGGCTGTACTCCCGGCACGTACAACCCGGACGTCACCCAGTCCAACATCCACAGCACGATCTGTGTGTCGGGCTGGACCGCCACCGTGCGCCCGCCGACGTCCTACACCAACCCGCTGAAGGTCCAGGGCATCGCCGACTACGGCTACAGCGACACCAGCCTCGCCGACTACGAGGAAGACCACATGGTCCCGCTCGAGCTCGGCGGCGCCCCGCGGGACCCGAAGAACCTGTGGCCCGAGCCCTACTCCGGCTCGCAGACCGCGCACACCAAGGACGGCACGGAAACCAAGCTCAAGAACGCCGTGTGCGCTGGCACCGTGACCCTCTCCGCCGCCCGCTCCGCGATCAAGAACAACTGGACCACCGCCCTGCAGGTCACCGGCATCGGCTGAGTCACTACCTCCTGAGCCACACCTGACGTGTGGCGCTGCTGCCCGCCGGGCTTGGGACACCCCGGCGGGCAGCAGCCCCGGCGGCCTCACCGCAGCCGCCTCCACACCGGTGCCAACGACCGTCTGATCCGTAGTTCTAACGCTGACCTGGGGATACGCGGAACGCCTGGTCGCGGCAGGCACCAGTTGCGCGAAACTGGGCGTGTCCGACACCGGTGGGCAGCAGTCGTGGGCCAGAGTGTGGACCAAGATCAACCTCTGTTGGCGGCTCCGACCGCGATGCCACCGACGCGCGCCGGCCGCATGTCCACACCGCCGGGTGTTGCAATCCCCTCAAGGTGTCTCTTCTCCGGTCGCTGCCGGTAACGTTTTAGCGCGTGACGACAGAAGATGGCATCCAGGAAAAGCTGACCTCTGTCGAACGTGAGTTGGTCGACCATGTCGAGCGTGGCGAAGTTCTCGACCTGACTGCGAACGGGCCCAAGGGGAAACTTGCCACGCAAACGTGGGGAGAAGGGCGGACGATTCGCGCATGGGTCGTGCGTGACATCGTCCGTGGTCGCCTCGCTCCCGACGCGGACCCGCACGGGCTACGTCTGCGAGGGGCCCGCATCGCCGGCCGCCTGGACCTCGACAACATCACCAGCACAGTTGCCCTCACGCTGACCGACTGCTGGCTGGAAGAGGGATGCTCAGCCAACGCCAGCGACCTGCCAGTCCTTGCATTTCCTGGATGCCGACTCGAACATCTTAGTGACGCACCGCTCACTGCCAACGGGGCGGTTACAACCACGCTCAACTTGAATCGAACAACAGTGCAAGCCCACAGCGCGCGCGGCGGGATCTGCTTGATCACAGCTCAAATTGGTGAAGTCACTTGTGTTGGGGCCACCGTACGCAACGACTCGGGTCCGGCACTTAGGGCAGACGGGCTCCGCACCAGCGGAGCGGTGTTCCTAAGCGTGGGATTCTCAGCAACCGGTGACGGAAAACTCGGGGCGGTACGTCTACCCGGCGCGCATATCAGGGGGCCGTTTGATTTCCACGGGGCGACGCTACGCAACGACTCGGGTCCCGCGCTGATGGCCAATCACCTCCGAACCGATGGTCCCGTATTCCTAAACGTCGCATTCTCAGCGTCCGGCGCCGGAGGCGGCGGGACAGTGGATCTATCGAGTGCCCACATTGGTGGCCAGCTGGCCTGCGACGGAGCGACGCTCCGCAACGACACAGGCCCCGCACTGATGGCGAACGGGCTCCAAACCGACGGCTCTCTGCTCTTGGACGACATATTCGCAACAGGCGCCGGAGAAAACGGCACATTAAGCCTCATCGGCGCACACATCGGTGGCGAACTGGCCTGCGACGGAGCGACGCTCCGCAACGACACAGGCCCCGCGCTGATGGCCAATCACCTCCGGACCGACGGCTCTCTACTTCTGCGCGGCGGATTCTCAGCGACCGGCGCAGGAAAGGACGGAGCAGTACATCTACGCATCGTCCGCGTTGGTGGCCAATTGGAGTGTCACGGAGCGACGCTCCACAACGACACAGGCCCTGCCCTGGATGCCGGCAAACTCCAGACCAACGGGCCCTTGTTTCTCGAGTGCGGCTTGTCGGCGAGCGGGGGCGGGGAGGGCCCGGTGCTGGATCTGACCGACCTTCGAGTCGGAGGGGCATTCTTTTTCGATCCGACGTTGTTAGAGCACGTCGACGACATGCATGCTCGGCTGAAAGTCGACGGATTGGACTACACGGGGTTGCCACGGGGTATCTCGTCCGACACGTGGCTGAGGTTGCTGAGCGAGGCCACTCCGGCGTACGCAGCCCAACCGTACCGGCAGCTGGCCGCGGCGCATCGGGCGGCGGGGCATGACCGAGAAGCTCGGCGCGTGCTGATCGAGCAACGACGGGACCAGATCCGACGACGTGCGCTGACTGGACGAGCCGCGCGTACGTGGGCCCGTCTCACCGGGCTCCTCCTCGGCTACGGCTACCAGCCCTGGCGAGCACTCCTGGGCCTGCTCGCCACGCTCATCCTCGCTGCCCTGTTCACCACGGGGTTGGGAGCCCACGGTGGACTAGCGCGAATCCAAACGCCATCGACCCCGACACCAACTGCGTGCACGTTTGTCGAACGCGTCGGAGTTGGACTCGACCTCGGCACACCGTTGATCTCAACCGGAACGCGCACACGCTGCGACACCACCAACAGCGCCACCGGCCAGACGCTCACCGTGCTGGGCTGGGGACTCCGGCTGCTCGCCTGGGGCTTCGCCACCCTCTTCATCGCAGGATTTACCGGCGCGGTCCGCAAGACGTGACCCAGGTAGAAATAGGCTTCCGGCGTCCCTGACGCGGTGGCAGCCTTGTCGGCCAAGACCTGCCAGCGCAACCACTGACCCTTCACCTTGCAAAAGCGCTGGTCAACACCAACCCCGACGTCTGCTACTAATCAGGCTGACCCGGCGGTTGTCTGGACTTGCTCTGATGCACCTGCCTGATGGGCGTTCGCGCAGGATTCGGTGCATGAGTTTGTCTCGAAGATTCATCGCCGTCGCGTTCGTGGCGGCGGCTGCTGCCGGGTGTTCGAACAACGGGAGCGGAGTGGTGGCGGCGGCGCCGTCCTCCCACAGCCCGGCGCCCACCACGAGTGCTCCTTCTCCGGCACCGTTCGTGCCGGCGGTGTCGCCGGCCACGGTGACTGCGGCGTGTCCATATCTGGGCCCGCAGGAGATCGCGAAGGCGATCGAGGACCCGAACATCTACGACAGCACGGAAATATCCCCGAGATCAGCCGGGCACGGGCTCACCGCCTACGGCTGCGACTACCACCGCGCCGACGACCCCGGTTCTCATCTGGCACAACTTGCAGTTCTCCCCACGCCGGTGAAGCTCCCGCAGGCGAAGGCGCTGGAATCGGGCACCGAGGTCTGCGCCGACAAACCGCAGTCGCTCACCGAAACCGCGGTCTACTGCCTCAGCAACGACAATGGCACCGCGATCGTGGTCGCCGCGCTGAGCCACGGCGTGACTCGCGTCGCCATCCTCGAACTGGCCGACCCCGTCAACGACAGTTACCGCGCCGGCTACGTGACCCTGGCGAAAACCCTCGCCGACCGGTTGTGATCACCACACCGCCAGGGCCAACCCGGAACGCGGCGTGGCAACGGAGTTCCGTGAGCCTACGAAGCCGTCGCTGACCTGTGGAGACTGGGCCTTTTGATCCACGGACGGCCGGGAGCGTCGCCGGCTATCGACACTCATTTAGACACTCGATGCGCGCCCAAAGCGGCTGGAACAGAAGGGTCCCCGGGGAGAAGCCCCTCTGTTCCAACCGCTTGTGAAACAACAAGCTAACGAACGAAACGGCCCCGAACACCCCGACACCCTGACCAGCCGCAACAACCGCTCAGCGATACTCGATCACTGAGCGCAGAGCCCGGGCTACCTCCGCATGCTCAGACTGGCGGGAGCATCAAATCTCGGACCATCTGATCCGTAGCTCTAACGCTGGCCTGGGGATACTCGGAACGCCTGGTCGCGACAGGCAGGATTTGCGCCGAACTGGGCGTGTCCGGCACCCGTGGGCAGCAGTTCGTGGACCAGAGTGTGGACCACGAACTGCTGCGCACCCGCCCACGGTCTCGTCCATATTCTGGTCGAGATCGCTGGTCGTGGGCACGCGAGCGTCGCGGGCCGACGCTGTCAGTGCCTCCGCTCCCATCTATGACCGCCCCTCGGGTTCGCTGTGACCACTGACTAGGCGTGTCCTGCAAGTGGTTGACCTCGACCTCTGACGGTTGTGCCTGGTCGTTGGTCGTGGTGAGTTGACCGATAGAGCGTGGGCGGTGGTCGAGTCGCTGCTAACGTCGCAGCAGGGTGGTGGTGGGATCTTTGCCAGGTCATCAACGCCACTCGTGGAAGCTGCGCATCTGGTGCCACAGTCCATCGTTGACGTTCCCGCTGGAGGGCCCCCGTAACGCCCGGCCGCTCCGGCGCGATCGCTCGTGGACAAAGTCCAGTGGCATGGAGGATGGATGGCAACGGCGGTGGAGCGGTATGAGGAGCTCGAGAACAGCTACCTCCCAGACGGCCTTGATGGGGAGGCCGTAATCCACGTCTACATCGCGGCCATCGATTTCCAGCTCCGGTTCGTGACCATGTGCGCCGCCGCCAAGATCCGGGAACTCGACCCGGACCACGTGCGGCTCCACCGCTCCCCCGGGTTCGGCACCTTCCTCGCTTACCTAAGCACCGCACTCGGCTTTCTCAGAGGCACCGTGCAGGCGAGCGCTGATCCGGTCGACGAGCTGATCGAGGCGGTCCTCGCGGAGATTGCTCAAGTAAGCGGCAAAGACCCGCAGTTCGGAACTCTCAAGAAGCTCCGGGACCACCTCTTCCACGGCAACCCGCTGCCCACCGGTGATGCGAGGCGCACCACGACCGAACGAGTTCGCCGAACCATGCAGAACCTCTCGTCCCTGATCCGCGGGTATCTCGCCGAGGCGGAGCTGGGCACGGTCGCCGACGAAAGCGGAATGCACCAGCTTGAGCTGCGATGGCCGAGAAGACGCCTCGGGACATGGCCGTTCATCTGCCTCGACGAAGCCGGGCGGATGTGCGTGCTCACCAGCTTCACCGGAACGGCACCGGCTTACCTCCGCGCCGACCACAGTGAGGTCCGCGTCGAAACCAGCGGCGACGACCTCATGATCGCGCTTAACCGCTCCTTACGCGCGCAGAACGAGGACAGAACCTTACGCGGGTTCGTGGACGACCTGCGGGCCGATCTCGACGGTTTCCGCGACCTCGACCACGCGCTGCACCCCTACGACAAGGACGCCGAGGTCACCGTCTACTGGCACCAGGCCCTCAGCACCGGCGCCGAACCGCGTACCGATCGCTTTCGGATCGGCGACAGCGACCAGCGTCTCTGGCGGGACGACCAGACCAGTACCTGGTTACCGTACCGCGACTTCCTGCGCCGCCTCGCCAACTGGCAAGTGGTGGCCAGCCGGGTCCGCCAGCACCTCGTGGCGGTGGAACACGAGCTGGTCGCCGGTGAGCGCAAGGCACTTGGGTGGACACGGACGACCGACGACCTCGTAACGCCGCGGGTCAAGGTCACCTCGATGCAAGACGCAGAGACCGACGGGTCCGTCGCATACATGGACTTTACCGGCCTGCAGGACGAGATCGACGAGCGGCTAAGGATGCGCAGCACCCAGACCCGAGTCTACTTCGTACGCGGCGAGGCCGGCATCGGCAAAACCCGCGCGCTCGTCACCGCAGCGCTGGACCGCGCGAGAGCGATCGAGAACGAGGACGAGAGCACACCCTCGGACCGGCGGTTGCCGCTCTTCTATTTTGTCCGTTCCACAGGCGAGACCTCGGGAAGTCTGGACAACGCCATCGCGGCTGCCAGTGCCGCGACCCGCAACCTCGAACTCGAGACCGTCAAGACGCTCTGCCGGAACGGGCTGATTGCGCTCTTCATCGACGGCTTTGACGAGCTGCTCGGCGGCGTCGGCTACGAGAACGCACTCGGTTCCCTCAAGCCGTGGATCGACGCAATGGGCGGCCGCGGCGTCATCGTCGTGTCGGCCCGTTCGTCCTATTACCTGAACCAGTACCGGACGAGTCTGGTCAGGGAACAACTGCGGCAACAGGTCCTCGTGCAGCATCGGGTGGCGTCGCTGCAGCCGTGGCGCGAGACGGATCTTGACGGATTTCTACGCAGCCACGGCATCGACCCCGCCACCTTGGACGACCTCGAATCCGAGGATAGGCGGTTGCTGGGGCTTCCCTTTTTTGCCCGTGTCTATGTCGAAGCGGTTACGGCCGGGCGAGCGGGAGCCGCCACGCTCCCCGACATCGTCCTTGAGCAGTACCTGCAGCGGGAATCAATGAAACTCCTCATGGGAGGCGGCCAGGACAAACCCCTGCTCTCGCCCGCAGAGCTGCGCGGTACGTTCGAAGCGATCGCCGCGCTCATGGCGGAGCAGGGCGCCCGGGCGGTGGAACTCAAAGATCTGGAACTTGCCGTCCAGGCCGCGCTGTCCGAAGATGACCTCCAGGTCCGTCCGGGCCTGCTTCAGAGATTGTCGGTCTTGTGCGGGCTCGCGGTCGACGAAGGCGCTGCCGCGAAACGACTGTTCACATTCCAGCATGAACTCTTCTACGACCTGTTTCTCGCCGACGCCCTCCTGTCAGAATTACGAAGAGACAACCTGGACACCGTTGTCGCCATGCTGACCAAGACGCAGCTTCGTGTCGCAACGGCAGCACGCGTAGTCCGGTCGGAACCGCGCGCGGTGGAAGAACTCCTCAGGCTGAACTCAACGCGCGCCGACGACCTCCCCGCCGGACGACAAGAGGCTTACCGCGCGAACCTCGGCTCCCTATGGGCGCTAATCGCCCGCCACGCAAAGACCCTCTGTGACATCGAACTCGAGGGCCTTACCTTCACGGAGCTCGACCTCACGGGGACCGAGGTGGCGAACGTGACCTTCCGCGAGTGCACGTTCGGCAGGCTTGAGCTCCCGGCCGAAAAGGCCACAAATCTGCAGTTCGAGCGAGGCACGATCGATGCCCTGTGGCTACCCCCCGAAAGCCAACACGTCCCGGGCATCGAACGCTTCGAAGGCACTGAGGTTAGCCAGCTGATCGCCCTGGGGTCGCTGTTCGAACGACCACAGGAGATCCAGCGGACGCTGCAGAAGCTCGGCCTCCCGGTCCCGGCCGTCCCCGAAGACGGTCACAACAAGGAGTTCGCCGACGCCGTCGAAGCCCTGCTGAACAACTTCAGGCAGCGCCCCGATTCGGTGGTGGTCTACCAGCGTGACCTGATGCCGGCGGACGACAACTCGCGGTGGCAGCTGGCCTTCGGGTCGGAAGTGTGGACCACTTTCGTCAAGTTCCTGCGGGACTCCCAGTCGGCAAAGCTGGTCCCCATGTCGGCAGGCGGTGCAGCAGTGCAGCGCGTCCGGGTCCAGTTCATTGAGCAGCTGCACCACCGAGACATCGACGACAATCCGCCCGTGGCAGACTTTTGGAACCGAGTCGCGTCTTGCAGCGTCAAACCGAGCTGAGGCCGCTCATAAGGGGATCACCACCGGACTCTCCGACGAGGAGACGGTCAAGATCTTTCGGCGACTACAGCGTTAGGTCGGCCGTGTGCTTCGCGACGCCCTCTACAGCCCCAGCGCCTGACCGGTCGGTCTCCGGAACCCACCACGCCCTCGGCGATCACAAGTGCGCCGCGTCCGGCGCATTAACCCGCTCCACGACGTTGCATCGAACACAACATCGATTCACCTGATAGGGGGCCGGGGTGCTGATCAGCATTGCGGCTCGCTGCGGTCCGCTCGCAGTGAGCCGAAGCCGACCGACCAGCGACACAAGGGCTATCCGCGACAGCCGCCCCGACCGCACGCACCCATCCGCGCCAGTCCGTCTGGCCCAGCACCAGCGCGGTTGGCCGGGCAGGGCTGCCGGTCACGCCTAGTACGAACGCGTCGATGTCGTCGTAGTGGCAGACCTTAACCCACCCGGCGCGGCCACCGCGCAACGGATACCGGCTGGCAGCGGCTTCGCCACGGCCCCCTCGCTACCGACGGCCGCCTGGTCCGCGCTGGTCCACTCCCGACCCTGGGCGACATCAAGCGTCGAGATCATCAGCTGCACGCCGGCGTTGCCCGCGCCGACCATAGCGAGCCGCTCCGGTCGGCGGGACAAAGGCCATAGCCGCAGGTCGCGGGCCGCAGGACCGCAATCGACTGGTTCGGCAGCGACCGACTGAGCGGCGCCGAGACCAAGTCGCACATCGGGCACAGAAGCAGCTGGTGGTCAGCGCGGTAACTGCTTCCCTTCTCCACCATGGGAGACGAGTTCGCGCATGTCACGTATGGCTGCCTCTTCTCGCTGAACATCAACAGTCCGCGACAAGCCTTCAATTGGCCGCAAAATGTGTTCTAGATCCGCTTCCGGAAATATGGTTCTGTCATAAAACGCAATGAAGCTCTTAATGGACCCCGCGTCGCGGACACCTTGAACTCGAGCTCGCAGTTCCCTCGCATCATGGGCGGCATCTTGCGGCTTCCGCGAAGACAACACGTCCATCAGGTGCACTTGACCATTCTCGAACGAATACCGAAATGGGACAAGGTCAGTACCGTCACCAAACCTTGCTTCAACCTCGATGTTTCGCTGCGGCCTAATACCTGCGCGCAGCAAAATCCTATCCACGCGCGCAGTTATTCGCTCTGGACGAGCGATTGCAATTGGCACGGCCGGCGCCTCGACAAGCTCTGCATAGAGGTCCTCCAGGAGTGCCCGCATCGACGTTATATGGCCGAGGTATATACCTCCATCTTCGATATAGAAATTTCGAATTCTGGCCAACTGCATTCTTTCGACATCGGGCCACATTTCATCAGAGGCCTTGCGTCGGTAATAATCTACCCACGTCTTATAGACCTCTGTTTTGATATCTTTTGTCAAAAGTTGGCCGTTTATTGAACCATCTTCGCGTTCCCCTATGAACTTGGTCAGCCAGGGACCATGTTCAGGGCGTAGCACGACTCCGACGTTGCGAGGCTCGCGACGCTGAAGGTCAGGCATGTAGCGGACGAGATACCACGTCGGTGCCGTCATGTCGTCTCCTCTCCGTTCGGTGCGTCCTCTGCGCCGTGGGGTGCTGTATCCTTCAGTCCAAGCGACTGCCTCACCAGGTCAGGCAGCCGACGTCTGCGGTGCTCTAGGAACTCCATGATGCCCTGACATGCATCTGGGGGGTAGAGTTCGAGACTCGCTCCGAGTCGGACAATCCGGGTGATCGCACTGGTCGGCACATGGCGAATCCTGGAAATCCAGTCGTCTACGTGCTTCGGGTGGAGATCAACCCCCCTGAACAGGTGGTATCTGAGAGGCTGGTCACGGTAGCGTTCGAGCACCTCGGGCTCGCCAGTCTTCTTGCCACCGAGGGACTGGTCGTGGTCGATCAGCCACAGCCCGATCTTCGGGTGGTAGATAAGGTTTTCGTCGTGACGGTCTTCGTTCGAGACCCAGACGTCGAAGACGCACATGCCCGCGACAAGGTCCGGCTGGGCAACCTGGACCTCTCCGGCGGCGGGTGGGGCCGTCTCTTGCCCGTCAAGCGTGACCAGCGCGCTAACCCAAACGATCTCGCCGCCGAAGTCTGATGCCACGTCACCGACGGGAACAGGCAGTCCGACGGCCGAGGCCAACCGGGAGCAGAGCAACTCGTTGGCCACCACAAACGGCTGGTCAACTTGGTTTGGCTTCACGTAGATGTTCGCTTTACCGAACCAGGCGCGATCGAGGGAGCCCGTGCCGTCCCGCGCATAGCTGATGAGCTGGAACCCAGGGGTCAAACGTCGGTTGCTCACGCCTTCGTACCCCCACATCGGGCTTCGTCGCACCACTGTCGCCGCTCACGGGTGAGCGACTCGTACAAGAATAAGCCCCACCGTCAGGTCGACCGGCACCCTAAGTACCAAGCTCAGGACGCGGCGGGTCCTCCACCCAAATAGGCTAAGTCAGATTTCACCTGGTCGGACTAACCCATGGTGACGTTTTCGCGGGCGAGAGTCTTGCTCGGGGCAGTTTCGGTGGCCGAGGACGCACCTGCCGAGGCGTGTCCTCGGCCATCCGCAATGGCAACGAGGGTTACGGTGGACGCGATCTGGGGGAGGTTTGGGTGACGCTTGGTGAGCTCACCAGCCGTGCTGCGGTACTCGAGGCGATGAAGCGCTGCGACACCGTCGGTCGTGAGCGGTTTGTCCGCGAGCATGGGTTCGAAGCGGCGCGTGACTACTTGCTCGAGTTCGAGGGGCGCCGCTACGACTCGAAGGCCATCGCTGGTGTCGCGTATGGCATCCAGCACCCCGAGCGAGGCGCTCTGCCTGCGAGCGACTTCAACGGCGGAGCCGCGGGCGTCGCGCGACGTCTCGAAGCGCTCGGGTTCACCGTCGTGACCGCAGCACAGCTGTCGCCACCTGCTCTCGGCGACGAGTACTCCAACCGGACCGCGATTCAAGATACCTACGGCGGCAACAAGGTCGGCGGCATCGTCCGGTTCCCAGGTGAGACCACCGTTAACGCCTTCTCCGACGAGGACGGGCCGTACGCGGACGAGCCGCCGGATGCCGTCTACCCGTTCGAGTACCGCGGAGACGGACGCACGGGGCACCAGCGGCTGGTGCGTGGCAACAAGATGCTGGACCAGGCGCGCCGCAACCGTGAGCCGGTTCGGTTCTGGTACCGGCCCGCCGGCGCGGCTTTCAGGTTCGTCACGTGGGTTGCGGTCCTAGACCGCGCGCAGGTGTGGGCGCTGGATGATGCCAAGCAGCTACGCCTCGAGTACTCGTTCTTGATGATGGCAGTTCCGGCCCCGGATCCGACGACGTGGCCCTTCCGGGTGCGTGAGCTGATCGACGTCTCCGCGATCGTCGACGACCCGCCCCCCTTGCCAGTAGCGCCGGCCGGCGACGGTGACGTGAAGAAGGCTACGTACAGGGACTACGTGAAGGGATTGGGCGACGAGCCCGTCGGCGGGCAGCAGGAAGGGACTCCTACGAAGAGGTCTCGCAACCACTACCAGCGCAATCGCAAAGCGCGCGACGCGGTGCTCCTTCGGGCTGCGAACAAATGCGAGAACGACCATTGCACCGGCATGCCGGGTGACACCACCGCCGACGGCTCGGCGATTCTCGAGGTCGACCATGTCGACGACCTAGCGCTCGGTGGGCCAGACCACCCCAGCCGAATGATCGCGCTCTGCCCGAACTGCCACGCATCCAAGACCCGTGGGCGCAACCGGGCGATACTCACGCGGCACCTGCGCGCGCGAGCTTTCGGGCTACACCGGGAGGCCCTCGATCAGCTGTGTGACTGATCCTGTCGATCGGAGAGCACCAACTCGTCGGATGGAGCCGCGGCGGCCGACTTGCTCAACTCCTTGGCGAGCGTCACATACTGGAGGGCACGGTCGGAGTCGATGAACCGGCTGCCATCGTCGACCGCGTGCGAGACTTTATTCCGCACGGAGGCAAGATCAACAAATGCGGCGTACTCCGAGGAACTGAAAACTTCTTTGGCGACTGTTCTGACGGGCTGTTTCACGCCGAATTGACGACCGAGGTTCGGATGCGCGGCCGCCGCATCCCGTACGGCTTGCTCTAGTTGAGCGAAGCTAAGCAGAACCGCAGCAGGTGGCGACACTCGGACCAGATCCGTCATCTCGTCCGTAATGCGGTAAGCGTCCTCGGTGCTGCGTTCGGCATCCGTCTCGCCCTCCCCGGGACGTACGTCATCGCCGTCTGCCCCGACCTGCTCACGGTGCTCGCCTGCCTCGGCGTGGGCCTGTTCGTGGGCTTCGCCGCGAGGTTCCTTTGCCTCCGAGATGTGGGCGGCAGCCGCCTCCAGCTTCTCGTCTAGGTAGTGAAGTTCTAGACCACCAGGACCCGCCTTGAATGACTTGAGCGGTCGAGCGGTGAGAAGGCGTGCGATCGGCTTGCGCAGCACGATGACCAGCGTCGTGACGACGACGGGCCACGCCAAGGAGCTGACGAGCGAGCTGATGAACTCCAAGACGCCCACGAAGGAGAAGTAAATCACATCGTCGTTCGGTGCCTGCCGACCTCTTTGATGCTCAGCGGGAGAGCCTGCAGACGACCTCACCGCCGAGGAGCGGCTTGTCGTCCGGTCCTTTGAGGTAGGGGGCCACGGTAGATGATCTTGTGGCGCTGGTCGGATGGGTACCACTGGCGGACCTTGTGCACCCGCACCACCCAGCGGTGCCTCCACCGGCCGTCGCCGGCGTCGACGGAGTCAGCTTCCTGGCTGGGCTTGCGGTGCGCAGCTGGACGACGCGCACGTCCGCCGAAACGCCGTGCTTCGTCGCGGCCAGCTGTGCGGCGTGACGGACGTCGGCTGATGCGGTAACGGAGATCTCCTGTGCGCAGAGCCGCCAGAAGGCATACAGGAACCGGATGTCGAACGCGTCGTCGGAGTTGTCGATCTCGCTGCCCGGCTGATACTCGCCCAGCACGCGGTCCTCGTCCGCATGCCGGGCCGCCTGCCTCTTCGGGTCGATGGGGGTTGGTCGTGGTGGCGGTGGTCGCCCGGCGGCGCCCGACGTAGGTAAGGTCGGGGCCGGTCGGGCCAGCTAGTCCCTGTCCCGCCCGCCACCGGTATTCAGAGCGTGGCGCCGCATCCGGGCTTGCAGCAGACCCACACGGTCGGGTCCACGTTGGACTTCACGAAGTAGTGGCCGTCGCCGTTGGCAGGGTCGCAGTTCATGGCGTTCACCTCCCTGCGCGCTGGTGGTCGTGCGGGGAGGTGAACGGAGTGAGCTTCCTGGCCAGTCGGTGGCGCAAGGAGACGAGGTGTTCGACGACCTTGTCGAGTTCTTCGACCGCCCTGTTTTTGCCGGTAGTTCCTGGCCCCACTGCTTCGGGTAGTTCTGGCCCCGGCGTGGGATTTCCGGCGAGTTTTGGCCCCACCTTGTCCGATGTGGACACGCCCACGATGGTGTGACGGGTCGGTGGTCACCCGGCCGGAGCGGCAACGATGGGCGGCCTTAACCACTTGCTCGGTCGTGTCGGAGGCCTGAGTTGTCGTTGTCGCGCGTGGAGCTATTCGCACGCATTCGTCGTGATCGCCGGATGGACCCGGACGTATCGGTGCGGACGTTGTCCGACCGGTATCGGGTGCATCGCCGCACGGTGCGCGAAGCACTGGAGAGCGCGGTGCCGAAGGAACGCAAGAAGCCACCGCCGCGCCGGTCGGTACTGGAACCGGCTCACGGCTGGATCGACGAGATGCTGCGCGAGGACCTGACCGCGCCGCGCAAGCAGAAACACACCACGATCCGCATCTTCCACCGGCTGATCAGCGAGTACGGGTTCGATCAGGTCGGCAAGACGGTGGTCTACGAGTACGTCGCCCGCCGGCGCCCGGAGATCATCGCCGAGGCCAAAGCCGGGCACGCCCACCTCGAAGGCATGGTGCCCCAGCAGCACCAGCCGGGCGAGGAGGCCGAGGTCGACTTCGCCGACGTCTGGGTGCGGCTCAACGGCGAGGCGACCAGGTGCCACCTGTTCACGCTGCGGCTGTCGTATTCGGGCAAGGCGATCCACCGGGTCTTCAAGTCCGAGGCCCTGGAGGCGTTCATGCAAGGCCATGTCGAGGCCTTCGCTGCGCTGGGAGGGGTCCCGACCCGCCACATCCGCTACGACAACCTCAAGCCCGCCGTCTCACGGGTCTGCTTCGGCCGGGAGCGGGTCGAATCCGAGCGCTGGGCTCAGTTCCGCTCCTTCTACGGCTTCGACGCCTTTTACTGCATCCCCGGACAGGAAGGCGCCCACGAGAAGGGCGGAGTCGAGCAGGAAGGTGGCCGTTTCCGGCGCAACCACCTGGTCCCAGTGCTCGACGTCGCCAGCCTCGACGAACTCAACGCCCGCTGCGCACGGATCGACCTAGACGAGGAGGACCGGGTCATCCACGGCCAGCGGGTCACCGTCGGGTTCAAGTTCCGCGAGGAGACCGACCTGCTCGCGCCCCTGCCGCGCGACGACTACGACTGCGGCGCGGTGTTCACCCCGAAGGTCGGCCGCGACTCGCGGATCACCGTCCGCCAGAGCCTCTACTCGGTCCCGGCGCGGTTCATCGGCCGCAAGGTGCGGGTGTCGTTGCGCGCCAACGACCTGCTGGTCTTCGACCGCGGCACGCTGATCGCCCGGCACCCGCGGATGACCCAGCGCGGCTCCTCTCACGACAACCTCGACCACTACCTGGAGATCCTGCTAGGCAAGCCGGGCGCGCTGCCCGGATCGACCGCACTGGCCACCGCGCGAGCCGAGGGCACGTTCACCACGGTCCACGACGCGTTCTGGAACGCCGCGCGCGAAGCCCACGGCGACCGCGACGGCACCCGGCTGCTGATCCAGGTCCTGCTGCTGCACCGCCAGCTCGCGGCCGAATTCGTGATCGCCGGGATCACCACGGCGCTGCAAGTCTGCGGGACCAGCCCGGACCTGGTCGCGGTCGAGGCCCGCAAAGCGGAGAAGGCCCACCGCGACACCCAGCCGCTGCTCGATGACGCCGACTGCGCCGAACTGGGCATCGACACCATCGTCATGCCCGCGATCACCGACGACACACCGGATCCCCGCCTGCACACCACCACACCCGGTGGCGGCGCCGAAGTGATCACCCTGCACCCGCGGGTCCCGGAGCTGGCCGAACGACCGCTTCCTCCGCTGGCCATCTACGACCAACTGCTCACCCGACGCCGGAAAGGCACCAGCGCATGACCATCGCCCCCGCCGAGCGCAAGACCCTGCCCGGCATGGACAGCCTCGACGCCCTGATCGACCAGGCCTGCCGCAACCTTGCGCTGCCCACGATCCGCGAGCGCTTCAGCGAGATCGCCGAGTCCTCCCTGCGCGAGCAGGCCTCCTACAAGACGTTCCTGCTGGAACTGCTCGAAGCCGAGGTCGAGCTCCGCGACGAACGCCGCCGCACCCGGCTGGTCCGCGAGGCAAAGTTCCGCCGCCCCAAGCGCGTCGAGGACTTCGACTTCACGATCAACCCGAACATCTCCCAGGAAGTGGTCAACACCCTCACCGAGCCCAGCTGGGTCGCCGCAGGGCAGCCGCTCTGCCTCATCGGCGACTCGGGCACCGGCAAGACCCACCTGCTGATCGGGATCGGCACCGCGATCGCCGAATCGGGCCTGAAGGTCCGCTACACAACTACGGCGAACCTGGTCAACGAGCTGTCCGAGGCCGCGAACGACAAGCAGCTCACCCGGGTCTATGCCCGCTACGACAAGGTCGACCTGCTCTGCCTGGACGAGTTCGGCTACATGGAACTGGACAAGGTCGGCGCGAAACTACTGTTCCAGCTGTTCACCGACCGCGAGGAACGCCGCGCCATCGCGGTCGCGACCAACGCCCCGTTCTCCGAATGGCCGAAAACCTTCACCGACCAGCGGCTCTGCCGCGCGGTGATCGACCGGATGACTTTCAACGGCACCATCATCGAGACCGGCAGCGACTCCTACCGCGCGCAAAGCACCCAGGCCCGCCTGCTCGAACAAGCCGCGCGTCTTACCGGCGCCTGACCACGTCCTGCGGCTGGTTAATGCTGAATGTGCTGGTCAGCGTCGCGATTCCACGAGACGAAGCGCCGCGCCGAACTCGTTGAGCGTGGCGGGGTAGCTAGTCGCCACCACCTGGAATTATGTTCAGTCCGCGTTGCGGATTCGGCGTGGAGTCGAGTGCTGCTTTGACCGAGAGTCGGTGGCAGAACTCGTCGCGGATGCGTTCGGTCCGGAAGACGATCTCGAACACCACGCCGTGATCATTTACCTGCCACGACCACCGCACGGCCCGATCGGCGATCGCCGCATCGACCAACACGTCAGCGTAGGCGCGACGCCATGCGCTCGCAGGGACTTCCCCATCGAGCACCTCGATGAGCAGCCAAGGATCCGACACAGCTCCCACGATATGCCCGTGAGCACGTCAACCCTGCCGCATTTGCGCCATTCGCCGTATCCGGGTTCGACACCAAGCCATCGTGACATCGTGGTGCTGCTCGCTGGCACCCGGCACAAGGTCGGGGCCCTGCAACGAAAAGGGCCGGCTGCTCACGGCGAGCTGCCCTGTCGGGGGCAGGTCCGTGAGCACCCGGCCCGCACAACCTAATCCTCTGTCGTCTGGGCGACCTTCTCGGACGCGACCGCACGGAGAAATTTCACCCAACCAGGGTGGAGCCAAAACTTCCCGGAATGACCGGCAGCACGTCAAGGCGAGGCTCATCCCGCCACACCCCAGCTGGGGCCAAATCCCACCGGAAAACTGGGGCCAGAACTAGGCGGCAAAGACAACCGCCCTGGCCCCGGCGTGGGCGCGGCCGTCGGTGGACAGGTGCCGCCAGTCGCCGAGGCCGGCCCACTGGAGCAGGCGAACAGCGACGCCCACGCGCAACGCAGCCTCGATGCGTCGGAGCTGGCTGATTGGCTCACGGAGATCGTCGGTGGGCATGGTGTGCTCCTTCGCTCGTAGTTTGGGTGTCAGGAGTCGACGCGGCTGGCGAGGAACGCGGCGGGGTCGTTAGCGCGCGGCGCGAAGGCGCGGTCGTCCTCGGAGATCTCGGCGAGTACGTCGGCGGGGGTCTCGCCGGTCTCGCCACAGCGGCGCAGGACCTTGTGTTTGAGGGCGCCGTAGGCGTCGGACCTGGCGATCGTGTGCAGCGCGTGCGGGAACAGCGCGCCGAGCGCGTCGGCAAACTCGTGCTCGGGCGTGGACGCCGGCATGTGCGGGTTCTGGTCCTGTTCCGCTGGCTCCGTGGGCGTTTCGGCGGTGGTGGCCGACCGGGCGAGCGCGGGGGTCGGCTGGGACACCGGTACCTCGGTCTCTTGGTCGCTGCCGTCGTCGCCGTCGACCTGGAGCTCTGGGGCAACGGGATCGTCGACGAGACCTGTACCGTGCAGCAGGTCGTCCAACGCATGGTCGCGTAGCTCAGCCAGCGCATATTCGGCTTCCGTGACCACGGCCAGCACGTCTTTGGCTTCGTGTGGACGCAGGCGGCCGCATCGCAGCCCGTGGAAGGTGTCCTCGGCCGCGCGGACCACGGCCGTTGCGAACGTGATCGCGTCGACGCGGGTCAAGCGCACCGGGTAGGCACCGTCGCGGGTGGGCTTGTAGTTGGTGTCGACCTCGACCAGCTGGCGAGACTCGGCGCAGTCGGCGTAGTCCAGCTCGGCGTCGGCGACAGTGATCGTCGGGTCGCAGCCCTCGACTGCCTCGACCCGGACGCTGTTGGGCCAGGAGTCCAGGTCGTCGGGATCAGGGCTTCAGCCCTGGAAGTTTGCGGTGAACGGTCGGATGGTCATCGGTTTGCTCCCCGGCCGGTGTTGGTGGCGTTGGGGTCGCAAGCGAACAGCTGTTCCTGGCCCTCGACCGCGCCCCAGGTGGCGAGCTTGGTTTCGGCGCCGGCGGTGCCGGCCGGCCGCTTGCCGCGTCCGCGCGCGGCTTTGGTCTGAGTCTTGGCGTGGCGCCACTGCTCGGCGGTCATGCCGTGCCGCGTGGCGAGTTGCTCGTCGGTCGGCTTCTTCTTGTTCTGTGCCATGGGTGATCTCCCGTTCGCAGGCTGAGCCCGGGCGTGGGTCGAGTGGTTTTCTTCGCTGCCCGTAGGGCTGGGCGTCGGCAGTTGCCGTCGCCCTTTTCGGCGCCTGGCGCGGCCCCAGAGGCTCGCGATCAAGGGATCAGGTCGAAAAGTTTGTGGGGCCACGCGCTTTTTGTGGGCCCACAAAGTTTTCGGGCCCCTTGATCGTGAGTGGGGGCCGTGCTAAGCCGGGCTGCGAAGCTCAAAAGACACAGGCCGCGCTTACGCGGCACCGTGTTCCGCCCGCAGAGGGCGGTGGCAGTGGAGGCGACCGGCGTGGGCGTGCCGGCCCCGTTCGGGCTGGTGTTTTTGTCGGTGCCCCGTGTCACCATCGAGGTATGGAGCTGACCGGACGCGATTTCGACAAGATCCCGCGGCGCAATCTGCACGTGCCGGTGGTCGAGTTCGCGCGCCTGTGGTTCGCGGCCGAGCAGCGCTACGACGTTGAGCGCAGCTGGGCCGCGCTCGGCGTGGTCGACGTGTGCCGCTGGCTGGCTTGCGCCACAGTGCGGTTGGAGACCGGCCGCACGTTCCTCGCGTACGCGCCGGTGACTGGGCGCACTGGCCTGGCGCACGAGGAGACAATCCAGGCCGAGTGCTTGGCGGCGGAGGCGCTGCTGTTCCGTCGGCCGGTGCCGGCGTGGCTGGTCGAGCGAACCGGCTGGCTGGAGTCGATCGTGGTCACCCTGGGGTGGGCGTGGCAGCGCAGCGGGAAACCGCCGATCGACGTCCCCGCCCACATCCCAGGCTGACCGTTCATCGCGCGTAGACCTCGCCGTCGTCGACGGCCGCCTCAGCGGCCGTGGCGGCGGCGTCGTCGTGGTGGCGCCGGTACATTTCCGCGGACTGCGCTTCCTCGTCCGCATGCCGGGCATCGATCGATTGGCGGGCTTCGATCTCCCGCAGGGCCCGCTGGGCGTGGTCGACCGCCTCGGCGGTTTCCTCGGCCGAGGGCACCTGGACCTCCTCCGAGTCGGTGACCGGCTCTTCCTCGGCAGCGCTGTCGCGGACGTCGTCGACACCGGTCTCGACCACCGGCGCCTCGTCAGCCTCAGTCGCCGTGTCGTGCTCGGTCGTCGTGGTGTCGACGGTGCGCTGGTTGACGACGTCGGCCAGGTCGTGTTCGTCGGTGACGTCGCGGTGGACGTCCTCGGCGGCCATGTGCGCGCGGTGCGCGTCGAGCCATTCATCGGCCGTGACCTGCGGGTCCGGGGAGGTGTCGACGTTGCGGCCGGAAAGCTCGATCCCGGCTCGTTCGGCCGCGGCGCGGGTTTCGGCGGTGTGGGCGTACCACGCCGCCCGCGCGTCGTCAGCCGCTTCCAGCTCGGCGGCGCGTCCGGCGAGGACGTCGGCGAGCGCGTCGGCCTCGCCGGCTTCCTGCAGCAGGCGCTCGCGCTCGCCCTCGTCGGTTGCGGCGTCGGCTTCGGCGCGGCGGAGCGCGGCCTCGCGCCGGCGGGTATCGATGGCCTGGTGGGTGCCGGCGAGTTCGTTGGCCACGAACTCCGGGCCCCACGCCTTTTCCCGCTCCCAGGCGCGCATCCTCACGAGCAGCTGCCCGTCAGACATCTCCAGCTCGTCGCGGCCGGACTCCGGCCGCCCCAGCGCCCGCCACGCCGAACGCCACGCCGCATAGGCCTCAACCTGCCCGGCCTTCGGCGCCGCACCGAGCGCGGCCTCGGGGTCTTCGTGCCCGGTCAGCTCGCGGTACGCCGCGACCGAACCGGCCTGCTTGATCCACTCCTTCCGCAGGTTCGGGTCGTCCGGGACAGGCCCGAAGGCCTCGACCGACCACTGCTGCGGTTCCTCGGCCAGGCCGCGGCCGAGCTCCTGCTGACGGGCGTCGGCCGCATCGGCAAGGCTGCGCAGGTACGCAGCCCACTGCGGGTCCTCGACCTGCGGAATCCGGTCGGCGTAGGAGTCCCCGACCGGGTCGAGGGTGACAGACTCGGCGATGCGGTGGTGCAGCACGTTCGTCAGCTGCCGCGCCCCCGACAACGGGCGCGTGGTGACCGCCTCGGTGAGCACCTGGCGCGGGTCGTGCCCGGCCAGCTCGACCCGGCGCAGCAACCGCGCCAGCGTCGGGCCGCCGTCCTCGGCGGCGATGCGGGCGCGCTGGTTTTCCGTGAGCGTGCCCTCGTCGACCAGCGCGTCGAGCCAGCGGGCGGTGCGGCCGGCGGTGGCGAGCTCGGTGGCGTCGGCCAGCAGTTCCGCCGGGGCGCGGATCGCCTCGGTTTCCGCGGCGGACTCGGTGGCCTCGGCCAGCGCGGAGCGCTGCGGCCCGGTGCCGGTGAACGCGCCCGCCAGGACCGCAGACGGGTTGCGGTGCACGGCTTCCAGCGCCGCCCCGTCAGGAGCGTCGACCGGCACGGCGGTCGTGGCGACGTGGGCGGTGTTGCCGTGGCGGCCGCGGGTGAGCCCTACGTAGAGGGCTTCCTGCCCGGTCGACTCGGTCACGACCGAGTGCGCGGTGTCCACCGTGAGGCCTTGTGCACTGTGGACGGTGGAGGCGTAGCCGAGGGTCATGTGCTCGGTCACGTAGCTAGCAGGCAACGTGATCCGCTCCCCCAGCACCTCGCCGACCCCGTCCTCGCGGCCGAGCACGAGGGCCACGATGAGGCTGCCGTCCTCGCGGGCGTCCAGGACGCGGTACTGCTTGCGGTTGATGGGCACCTCGCGGTTGCCCTCCACCCCGGCGAGGTTCCAGCCGTTGCAGCGGGCCTGCACCAGATCGCCGACGCCGGCATAGGTGCCCTGCTTGTCCAGCGGCACCCCAGTCTCGGCGACCTTGCCCAGGCGCACGAGCTCGCGGCGCAGCTCGGCGCACAGGTGCGCGGCCTGCTCGTTGCTGTCCACGATGAGGATCGAGTGCTTCCCGGCGAGGGTGTCGCCGAGCCACGCTTTGGCGGCGGTGGCCTCTGCCTGTTCGCGGGTTCCGCCGTCGAGGATCCGGCCGTACTTGTGGTACTCCCCCAGCACGGTCTCATCGCCCTCGCGCAGCCGCAGCGACGCGGCGCGTTCCCATTCGGCGGCGAAGCGGCGGACCTCGGTCAGCTCGTAGGCCGCGCCGGCCTCGGCCATCAGCTGCATGCCGCCGCCGGCGCCGACGGCGGCGAGCTGGCGGTGGTCCCCGGTGAGCAGGAGCTTCGCTCCGGCTTGGGCGACGTGGTGGTGGATGCGGGCGAGGTCGGCGGTGTTGGCCATCGCCGACTCGTCGACCACCACGAGGTCGCCGGGGTTGAGCTGCCACTCGATGTTCTCGGGGTGAGTGGAGCCCTCGGCGAGCTTGGCTTGCGTGCCCAGCCAGCGGGCGATGTTGCAGGCGGTGAGGCCTTCGCCGGCGAGCACGTCGGTCGCGACCTGGCTGGACGCGAGCCCCACGACGCGGCGCGGCGCCCCGTCCCACAAGGCGGGGTCCTGCCACGCTTTCGCCAGGGCACCGACCACAAACGACTTCCCGGTCCCGGCCGGTCCGACCAGCGACTCGACAGCCGCCCCGGAGGCCAGAACGCCGCGCACCGCGGCGGCCTGGTCCGCGCCCAGGACCATGCCGGTGTCGGTGAGCGCCGCCACGAACCCGTCGACAGCGGCGACGTCCAGTGCTGGGGCGCCGCCGCGGGCGGTCGCCGCGGCGAGCGCGCGCTCGGTGTGGATGTGCTCCGGGGTCGCGTACAGCTTGCGGCCCGGGGCCTCGTAGGCGGACTGGCCGTTGGCGAGCTTGAGCTCATCGGGCAGCACCGCGACACCGGGGCGGTCGGTGGCCAGCGGGGTCGCCAACTTCAGGCCTTCGGCGGTCAGCGTGTCCAGCAGGCGCGTCACCTCGGCGCCGTCAAGGTCGCCGAGCTGATCCGGCAGGGCGTCGCTGATCGCGCGGGTCAGGTCCGGCGCGGTCCAGCCGGACTTGGTCGCCTGCACATCGGCCAGGGCGGTCTTGAGCACCGCCTCCGGCGACCACGAAACCGCCTCGCGGGGCTCGTGGGTCAGGTTCAGCACGTCGCGGGCGACCCCGGCCAGGCCGTCGGCGACCTCGGCGCGCAGCTCACGGTCCCAGCGCTCGAGCCGTGCTTCGGTGGTCTCGCCGTCGTGGGACTTGGCCTTGCGGGTAGCGAAGGTGGCCTGACGCTGCAGCCGGTCCAGCTCCAGCGAGTTCGGCTCGCGCCCGAAGCGGGACTCGAACTGCTCGACGAGGGCCGTGGTCTTCTTCGTGATCGCGCGCCGGCGCGAGGCGAACAGGTCCATCACCCGCTGATCGATCCCGACCACCTCGCGGGCCTTGCCATCCGGCCGGGCCGCGAACCGCACACCCAGCGCCTTCGCCAGGTGCTCCTCGGTAGTGCGCTCCCCCACCGCCGCCGCCGCGCCGCGGTGGGCGTAGAGGGCACGCCCGTCGAGGGTGCGCCACTGCCCATCAGCGCCCTGCACGCGGTTGAGGATCGCGTTGTGGATGTGCAGCTGCGGGTCGTGGTTGCGCGAGTCGTGCTGAAAGAACGACGCCACAACCACATCGTGCGCGTCGATGAACCGGCCGGCGGCACCGCCGTGGTGACCCACCCGCGAGTAGCCGGCGCGCTCAGACAGATAATCCAACGACGCCCGGTTCCCGGCCCAGATCGCGTCCTCCACCGCGTCGCGGTGCGCCCGCCACGACGCCGCGACCGCGGCCGCGTCGTCCCGTTGGCGCGCCAGCTCCGCCAACTCGGCCGGATCCGTCCCCGAGCCGGCCGCCGCGGCCAGCGCGTCCGAGAGGCGTTCAGCCGTCCGTTCAGCCTGAACCTGCTGCGCCTCGAACGAGGTATGCAGGACCGTCACCGACTTCTGAACGCTGAACGTGGCGTCCAAAAAGGCCACGTTCTTCCGCGCCGCCTTCCCCGCCTCCAGCCGAAGTTCAGTCCGGCGTTCAGCCGTCGCCCCCGGCTCGGCGTCCAACGCAGCGGCGTACAACTCGTCCTCCGTCGGATACTTCCGGCCGGTGTGCCCGAGAGTGGACGCCTCGCCCCACCGAGCCGGATCGCTGAACGCCTCATCCCGCGGGTCGACGAAGCACTCGTAGACCGCGCGCATGTCCTGCTCGTCGACGAGCCCCACGAGCCCCAGTTTCTCCGCGCCGGCGCCGTACCAACGCCCCGGCGGCTCCCCCGCCGCGACCGCGTCGGTGTAGTAGTTCTCGCGCCCCTTCGCGACCTCGTCCGTGAGGTATTTGACCGAGTAACCGTTCGACACCGTCAGCATTTCGCCCCCTCAACCAAGATCAACGCGCGGACCTCAAGATCAACAGCGCGGGTCGCGTTCCCGGGCGCCCGCCAGGGCGCACCGGCCCGACAGATCGTGATGCATAGGTGTGCATCGTTCTTTGTCTTTGTCCTTGAGCTGGGAATCGTGGTGAGTGACTTAGTCTTGGTCTTCCTGAGTGGCTTTCTGGTGTCCTGCTTGGTGATCTCGGTTGCTGGGTTCATGAGTTGGCCTGCTGAGTGGTGAGTTCGGTGATCACGTGGAGGGGTGCGGGCTGCTGCCTGAGTTCCTGCAGGGCGGTTCCGGCGGTTCCTCGTGAGACTTCGGCGAGAGACATCAGCTCGTCCACGGTCGGGAGGTTGCCGTGCAAGGCCTGGTGCCGGCGCGCCACCGCGCGCGCCCGATCCTTCTTCGGCGAGGACGGCGCCACGGCCGGACGCTCCGGCTTGGCGGGCGCCTCGGCGAACTCGCGCTCGCCCTCGGACTGGACTCCCGGACCCTGCTCGGCTGTACGTCCACTCGACGCACGCGACGGCGACACGTTCAACGGCCCCGGCTGTACGGAGCCAGGTTGGACGGACAGCGACTGGACGACGGGACCCTGGACCCGGTCCGACTGAACGGCCGGACCGGACGACGCGACCCGATCGGTGACCGCGACCGCGGCACCCGGCGTGGCCTTCACGCCCGCGTCCACTGCCACGGTGTCGGCGTCCGTACGGCGCGCGGTAGCGAGCATGAACAACAGGTGCGCCACGATCGCCGCCGCCAACGCCGGCCACGCCCCGACCCCGAACCGCAGCAGGCTCGACGCTGGCGTGACTGCCTCCACGCCGGCCGCCGCTGCAGCTGCGAGCACGCGCGGATCAACCGGCGCGCCAATGCCACCGGCCAGATAGCTCGCTTGTGCCAGCCCGGACAGACCCGCGGCGAGAATCACCACCGACCACGCGTAGCGGCGGCCCTTCGTCTCCAGTCGCGACGTTGCCGCGTAGGCGACGATGGCCAGACCGTCGGTGATCAGCGGGTAAATCCAGGCGATCTCACCCGGGACGCCGGACGCCACCGCGACCTCGAACAGGCCATGCGCCGTCGCCGCCGCCGCACCCATCGCCACCAGCAACCCCGCCACGAACACTGCTACCGTCGCCGGCGTCGCCTTCTCCTTGGTGCTGTGCGTGCTCACGCGCGCTCCCACCCTTCGGTGCTCTCGTCGGTGCGCTCGCTCGCGTCCTCGACGCTCCAGCGCGCCAGTCGCTCGGCGCGATCGGTGTCCTCGGCCACGGCTTCGCACCGGCGCATCGCGTCGGCCGCGTCGTCGACCGCGCGCCCGCACTGCTCGACCACTTCGGCCAGCGGCGCCGGCTCGGGCTCGGCGAGGACGTCGTCGATCCGGTCGAGCACGTCGGCGGTGTCGCTGCCGACGGCGTCGGGCTGGCTGGTGGGTGCCTCGTCGTGGATCAGGCGCCGAGCGGCTGGGACTTCGGTCTCCCAGAACACTCCGTCGCTGTGGTCGTTGGCGTCGCAGGTCTCGCACTGGTGTGAGGGCAGAGTGCAGCTGAGCACGTGGTTACTGATCTCGGTTGCTTCGGCCCACACCGCCCGTGCCCGTTCCGGCGTCCCCGCGGGGGCGACGCGATCGAGTTCGGCGTGCACTGCGGCCCAGTACTCGGCGACCCACGGCTCGGCGCTGCGCGCCGCCGGACCGGCATCCTCGAACGTGTCGGTGGCTTCGGCGTCCCAGTTGCGCAGCACGCCGGACTGGTTGACGACCATCGGTTCGGCCATGCCGGTGTAGGGGCGGGTACCTTCCTCGCCGGCGTCGTAGTCGAGCTGTTCGGACTCGTCTTCCTCCGGTGTGAGCACGTCGGGCTCGTAGTCGTCGGCCACGGCAAGCACCGGTGTGGCCGGGAGGTGGCGCGCGATCCAGCTACCCGGCTCCGGTTCCCGCTCGGGCACGAGCGAGGACGCAGCCGGGTTCCACCGCCAGTCCGCGTCGTCGACGCCGGCGAAGCGCCACGCGGCGTCGTTGACGTCGGCCTCACCGACGAACTCTTCGGCCGCCTGCGGAGCGGTAGCTGCCGCGTCGGAGACAGGCGCAGCGAACGCGGCAGCCACGGCGGCCGCCTGCTCGGCGCTGATCCGGGGTGTGGCGCGATCGGCCGCTTCCACGACCGCGTGTGAGCGCGCAGCTTCCGGCTCCATGCCGGCGTCGAGCGCGTCGCGCCACTGGCGGATGGTGTCCGCGGCGAGGTCGCGGTCGGTGGAGTCCTGCATGGCCAGCACGGTCTGCAGGGCGGTGTCGTCGTCGAGGCCGCTGGCGCGCTGTTCGTCGTAGGCCGTGATCGCTGCGTCGGCGATCCCGTAGTTGCGCAGGGCGTCCACGGCCGGCATCAGGTTGGTCGGGTCGATGACCACCGTCTCGACATCGTCTTCACGCCCACGGCTCGGTTCGGGCATGCCCTGGTCCTGCTCATCGACCGGGTCAAGCCCGTCGGCGGTGTCGAGCGTGGCGGTCCTGGCCAGGTCGCGGACCCCGTCGACGGCGTGCTGGATCTCCAGCTCCCGCATCGCGTCGTTGCTCTGGCCCCGCTCGGCTGCCCACGAGGTGAAGGCCTCGGCCCGCTCGGCCAGCGCCCGGGCCTCGACCTCCAGTTCGGCCCGCCGGGCCGGGTCTGGCTCGGCTGCCGCATCGAGGTCGCGCAGGACGGCCTGGTCGTGGAGGCGTTCGGCCACCACACGGGTCGCGGCCTGTTCCAGCTCGTCCATCCACTCCGGACGCGGCACCCGCTCCGTGGGGGCACTCTCGCGCGAGATCTCGCGGCCCTGCTCGACGGCCTCGGCCAGCACCGCGTCGTGGACCGCTTGCACGCGAGCCTCAGCCTCGTCGAAGCCGTTGCCGCTCATGTACGCGAACCCGATCGCGGCCTGTCCCGCAAGCGACCGCTCGGGCCCGATCTGAGCCAGCGCCGATGCCTCGTCCATCCCGGCGGCGCGCAGCTCGCGATACCGGTCGATCGCCTGCCCCGCAACGAGGTTCGGTTCCGACTGGAGGTTGCGCGCGATCCAGCTGCCCGGCGCCGGCGCCCGTTCGGGCAGGTCCGACACCGGTGAGGGGTCACCCGGTCCCCAGGCGTCGTTGACGTCGGCCTCGCCGACATCGTGGGTTGCCGCGCGCCAGTCCTCCACGAATTCCGCCAACGACATCCCCTGGTTGTCCTGCCGCCACGCCGCCTCGGCGACCAGGTCGTCGTAGGCGGGATCATCCGGGTGGGTCATCTCGGCCTGGGCACGGCGCAATTCGTGCTCGCGCAGCTCCGCGTCGATCGCCGTGCGGACGGCCTCGACGTCGACCGGCGTGCCACGCTGCTCACTGAGCTGCCGGTAGGCGTCGATCACCGACTGCGGCATCGCCTCGCGGGCGAACATGCCCCACTCGAATCCGGCGGTGGCCTCATCCGTCCGCCCGGCGGGCTCGGCTGCCGTGCCGCCGGTCTGGCGGTAGTTGCCAGATGTGTCGAGATAGCGGGCGACGGCGCCGGCCCACTCGGCCTCGGCAGGTGTGCCCGGCTCTGGGCGGGCGTCGGTGAACAGGTGCTCCAGCGCCTCCAGTTCGTCGGCGTTGTGGCGGCCGTCGAAGTCGGTGGTGCGCGGGCCGAAACCGGTCTGGCGAACGGTGTCGGCGAACAGGTTCAGCATCTCGACCGGCGAATCGGTGGAGATCACCCGCCCGTCGTCCAGGCGCGCGGTGTAACGGCCGTGGCGGTTGATGCTGTTGCGGATCCGGGAGAACAGGCTGCTCATCGCCGACCACCACCGTTGCGGCGCTGGCGGGCCGCGGCCTGGGCGGCGGCGAGCTGGTCGGCGGTCGGTGTCGGGGCGGGGTTGTCGCGTTCCTCGGCCCACCACAGCGCGATCGGGGCGAGGGCTTCGCCCATCGGCACCACCGGCGCCGGACGGTGCGCGGGTCCACCGTCCTGGTGGTTCTCCAGCGAACACCCGGTGGCGCTGGACTTGATCCGGCGGACCACGCCGGGCCGGTAGCGGTCGTGCCAGTCGGCGGCGCGGGCGACGGTGGCGTCGTCGTCGCGGTAGGCGGCGTGCCACGCAGCGGCCAGCCACACGAGTTCCTCGACGATGTCGGGGTGCCACATCCAGCACTCGGGCAGCGCGCCGGCCGCGTCGGGGTAGCGCAGGAAGATCTCCCGCAGCCACACCGTCAGCTCGGTGAGCATGGTCTGCGCGGCGTCGATACCGCCGGGCAGGTCCAGCCACGACCACGACGGCGTGGCGGCGTCGGCTCCGGCGAGCTGGTCAGCGATCGCGCGGACCGTGCGGGCCAGCGTCGAGACCTTCTCCGGCATCAGCTTCAGCGGCTCCACCGTGGTCCGCAGCTCGCTCACCTGCTCGGCGAACTGGGTGCGCAGGCCCTCGACCTCCTTGGCGAGGCCCCACACCGCGCGCACGGTGCTGTCCGGGTTCGAACCGTTGGTGCCGTTGGGGTTCGCGGGCCCGGCGCCCGCGGGGGTCGGGGTGGTGTTGTCGGTGCTCATCGGGTCACCTCCACGAGGTCGTAGCGGGTGTGCAGCTCGGTCCAGTCGGCGTGGTGCCGGCCGTCGGGGGTGTGCCAGCGCCCGTCCGGGCCGGGGCACCACTGGCGCATCAGGTCATCGCGCACGGTCGGGCGGTCCGCCGGCGCCGGGCTCGCGCCGGGCCCGGCCGCCAGCCACACCCGCGCGATCGCGGTTGTGGTCGTCATCGGGGGTCACCGCCCTCGACGTCACCGGCGAGGTAGACGTGCGCCATCCACGAACGAGCCAGCTCCAGGTGCTCGCCATGCTCGGCTTGGTAGATGCGGGTCCGGGTGGCCTGCACGATGTAGGCGACGGTGTTGAACACGGCGGAGTCGGGAATCGCGCGTCGGGCCTGCTGCACCGCGCGGGTCAGCCCGAACAGGACCGCCGCCGCGGCCAGGTGCTCCTTCGGGGCGAGCTCGCTGCGCGCGTGGCGCAGGATCGAGGCGTGCAGCTCGATCAGCGCCGACTTCGTGCTCGAAGCCTGGGCAAACAGGGTGCTCAGCACCTTCAGGTAGGCATCCAGGTCAGCGCGGAAGGTGGTGAATTCGTCGAGGTCGTCGAACTGCGCGTTGATCGCGGTGAGCATCATCGGGTGGCCTTCTTCCGGGAAGTCTCGGTGCGGGCGGCGGCGAGGCGGTTGCGGTGCTGGGCCTCGGCGGCGGGGCTGGTGAGCGCGGCGTGCAGCGCCCACGCCGGTTCGGTCGGCGCCGGGTCGGGCCGGCCGCCGGTCGGGGCGGGGTTCACAGCGCCACCCCCGGGAACTCGGCCGTGTCCGACCAGTCGAGGTGCTGCGACTCGCACCCGGGCCGCACGATCCGGTGGGCCTGGGCCACGAGAATCTCGACGTCGTCGCGGCGCAGCAGCACCGTGCCGGCGCCGTTCGGCGTGACCATGCCGAGCACGACCAGGTCCCCGCGGGCGATGACCTTCAGATCGCCGACCCCGGCGGTGCCGTAGATCAGGGCGTCCGCCAGCAGTTCCCGGCTGACCGCCCACTCCAGGCCGGGCTGCACCGCGTCGAATCCGAACGTGATCGCGTAGGGCTCGCTCGCGTCGTAGCTGGCCGAGATCGTGGCGTGCCCGTTCTCCAGCAAAGCGGGCAGCTGCACCGTGAAGGCGCTCATCGGGCTTCCCCCTCCGACTCGTCGTCGCCGGCGTGCTCGGTACCGGGGGTGGTGGAGAACTCGGCGTCCAGCTCGGCATCCAGCCGGGCCAGGGACTCCTCGTCATCCAGCCGGGTCGCGGTCGCGAGCACCGGGCGCCACGCGCTGTCGGTGTCGGCGGTCGTGCCGGGCTTGGCGGTGCGCTCCTGCATCCGCGCCACCCACGGCTCGACCTTGTCGGCCAGCGCATCGACGAACGCTGCGAACCGGATCGCCCACACGTCGCGGCGCTCCAGCCACCGCTCGAGCAGGGCGGCGTTGCGCTCGGCGCGGGCAGCGGCCTTGACGTCGCGGCGCGTCCACGCCATGTGCAGCTTCCCCACCGCGGCGGGCATGCCCCGGCGGATGATCACCGCGTGCATGGCCGGCAGCTGGGAGATCTGCCCGGGTGAGAGCACCGGCACCTTGCGCAGCGAGCGGCCGGTGACGTTCCCGTCGGCGTCTTCGGTCTCGACGTGCTCGTCGCGGTCGGCGGTGAGCAGCGAATAGGCGTTGAGGTCGTCCGGGTCGCGGGAGCCGCCCAGAACCAGCACGGTCGCCGAGTTCGTCATGATCGACGCCGCCCCGGTGGTGCCCCACCGCTGGATCAGCTGGGCGCGGGACTGGGCTCCGATGTGGATGGTGACGTTGCGGCCACCCATGTCCGCGGTCCACTTGTCCAGCGGAATCGGGCAGATCAGCGCGGCCTCGTCCAGGACCAGCGTCAGCGCCGGGTCAAGCCGGCCGCCGGGCTGTTCCGACGCGATCCAGCGGGCCTCCCGGGCGATGTGCGCGGTCAACGCCGCCACCAGCGGAGCGGTGTGGCCTTCCTCGGCGCCGAGCATGTACACGGTGCCGTGCTCGGCCAGCAGCTGCTCGACGTCGAAGCTGCCGCCCTCGGCCGCCGCCGACGCGGTCGGGTCGGTCAGCCAGCCCAGCGCGGGCATGACGGTCGTGGTGATCGAGGAGCGCGTGCGCTCGTTCGTGGTCAGGAACTGGCGGGCGTCCTGCTCGAACGCCGGTTCCGGCGACCGGCGCAGCAGGCGCAGGACCTCCTCGGTCGAGCCCTCCGGGTCGGCGACCCACCCGAGCACGTCCCGCATCGTCAGCTCACCCAGCGCCGCGGCGTGCAGCAACGCAGCCAGCGCGCGGGAGGCCTGCGACACCCAGTACTCGCGCTCGGAGTCCCCACCCGCCGCCGGCAACAGGTCACTCGCCCGGTGGGTCGCGGTCACCGGCGAGGAACAGCCTGCCAGCGGGTCGAACGTGATCGTCGAGGCGAGCTTGCCCAACCCCGACGGGTTGAACACGTACACCGGGCCCCGGCCACGGCGCACCGCGGCGGTCAGGTCGATCAGGTCCGTGCGGGTCGAGGTCGCGATCACCGCGCCCGGCGCGTCCAGGATCCGGCCCGCCAGCTCACCCGTCTTGCCGGTACGCGGACCACCAACGCGCAGCGTCACGTCCTCAACCGGCGACCAGATCCACTGCCAACCCACCCGCGCCAGCCGCGTCGCGTACTCCGTCACCGGCGTCCGAAGACGGGCCCACCACGACACCTGCCGCAGGCTCGGCTTCAACGACTTCGCCTTCCGGCGCATCGCGTGCTTCGAGGCGACCCGCCAGATCTGCCACCGCGACGCCACACCATCATTGCGGCGCGAACGGCGCGACCACCGGCCGATCAGGCCCCGCGAACCACCCCGGGACCGCAGGCCCAGGACCGCGGCCACCAGCAGGACCGGGCCACCCAGGATCAGGCCCCACGGCCACACGCCGTAGCCCGGCGTCTCCACCGGCACCCAACCGAGGAACCACAGCGACAGCCCCACCAGGCCGGCCGCCACCGTCACCGTCCGGGCCGCGTTGCCCTTCATCAACTCCGCCAAGCCCAGCACACCCGCAGCCACACCGACGGTCACCAGCCACGGCCAGATCGCCGCCACCTTGACGTGCCACCCACTGGCCAGCACGCCCGACCCGATCAGCACCGCCGACAGCAGAAACGCCTTGAACGTCCGCATCAGGCCGCACCCCCAGCCGAAGTCGCACGCCAGGCGTCGACCCACTCGGCGACATCAACGCAGTTGCCGGCATTCGCGGCGAAGTCGAGCAGCTGCTCGACGGC
Source organism: Amycolatopsis sp. NPDC001319 (assembly GCF_042896185.1). Taxonomy (NCBI): domain Bacteria; kingdom Bacillati; phylum Actinomycetota; class Actinomycetes; order Pseudonocardiales; family Pseudonocardiaceae; genus Amycolatopsis; species Amycolatopsis sp. NPDC001319. The sequence continues at coordinate 357,950 of NZ_JBIAWY010000001.1, forward strand.
TTTCGCCGGCACGACGTAGCGGCCCTGCCCTGCTCCTCGACGAAGCCGGAGCGCTGGGAACGCGTCGGCGTGGATCAGGCGATAGACGTACTCCTGGGAGAGGCTGAGCAATGCTGCGGCCTCCGGCACCGTGTACGTCGGCACTCCGGCCATGCGCTTCCTCATCGCAGCCTGAAGTGCAAGATCGCGAAGCAGTTCACGGGTCTGGCCGCGAGCGGCCTGCATCTCGCGTGTCATAGCTTGTTCCTGCATCTGGGTCTCCAAATGTCCGATGCGAGGCCCGGGCGGGGTGGCACCCCCGCCCGGGTCGCTTTGTCTCTCCTGCTCCAGCCATCCGAACTTGTCTAGGCTGCCTGGACATGTTTGAAGATACCCAGCATGGCTAGCCACGTCAACTGCTTGTCTAGGCTGCCTAGCTTGGACAGCACAGAGGCAGTACTCTGTCCCTTATGCAACTCGATCCGGACGACCCTCGGCCGCCGTATCAGCAGGTCGCGAACGCGCTTCGTGCGGCGATCCTGACGAGGACGTTCAAGCCGGGCGAGAAGCTGCCGTCAGGCCCGGAGCTGTCTCAGCAGTTCGGGGTTGCGCGGATGACAGTGCAAACGGCCATTCGGGTGCTGCGAGACGAAGGTCTAGTCGTGTCTCGGCAGGGCAGCGGTGTTTACGTCCGGGAGCGCACGCAGCGGGCGGTGGATCTGCGGTCTCACCTTGAGCGTGCCTTCGAGCAGCCCCAGGTGTCTGTCGATTTCGCAGGCTTCTCCGGTGAGACACTGCACGGCGCCATCACTGAGCCGCTGGACAAGATCCGTGACGGTCGCCTCCGGCCCGACTCGCTATCGATTCGGCTGCTAGTGCCGGATCCGCGCCAGCCCTGGTCTCTACCGGCCCAGGTCGAAGACCTTGCCGACAGTCCCGCTTTCAGGGCGCGGGCCACCCGGATCATGGAGCGCCACACGCTCGCGATCGTGGACGCGGTGAACGAGCTCGCCGACCTGGGCCTCGTCCCGGACGCTAAGGCGCAGGTGCGAGTCAATCCAGCCGTGCCGCTGTTCAAGCTGTACGTGATCAATTACAACGAGACGTTTTTCGGGTACTACCCCGTTCAGGAGCACCAGGTAACGCTCGACGGTGAGCGGACGGCGATCTGGGACCTGATGGGCAAGGATGCGATCTTGTTCCACTACTCAGCGGACAGTGACGAGGACAGCCTCGCGTCGCAGTTCACTCGGCAGTCACGGATGTGGTTCGAGTCCCTTTGGACCACCGTGGGCCGGGACTACCTGCCATGACCGCCGATCAGCTCGCTGCTGCGCTGGACCGAACGTCGAGCGTTCTGCTCGACTTTGACGGACCCGTTTGTTCGGTCTTCAGCACCTTCACCCCGGCCGCCGTCGCTCATGAGCTACGGACTCGTCTCAGGCTCGATGCTGCGCCAGAGACGCAGGAACCATTCGACATTCTCAGTTACGTCGCCCGTCACGAACCGACGAGGCTCGTTCGCGCAGAGGCGGAACTGGCCCAGCTTGAGAAGACGGCGGTACTTCGAGCCGCGCCTACTCTCGATGCGGATGCAGTACTCCGACGTTTCAGCGAGTCCGGCCGGTCGGTGGTTATCGTGAGCAACAACTCCGACGCCGCAGTGCGTGCTTACCTGGAGCTGCACGGTCTTGGATCCCTGGTGACCGCCGTGTCTTCGAGGGTCGATCCGGACCCCAGCTTGCTGAAGCCTCATCCGCATTTGCTCTGCCGCGCAGCGGCTACGCTGGGCTGCGATGTGGCTGATTGCCTCATGATTGGCGATTCCGCTACTGACATCGAAGCTGCTCAGGCTGCAGGAGCCGTCGCCGTCGGCTACGCGAACAAGGCCGGCAAGCGCGAACAGTTCGAGCACCTGAGAGCTGACGCGATCATCGACGCCATGAGCGATTTGTTGGTCGTTCGGATGCCTCTGTAGACCGTGCACCGCTGTCTTATTCAGACACGAGCCGCGACAGCGACCACTCCCCACGCCTCGGCGCGAGAAACGTCGACCTGAAGTCGGCGCGCCAGCTCGCCGACCGGACGGCCTGCCTTGAGGGCAAGAACAGCGGCGTCGTACTCGCGGTCTCCAGCAACTGCACGAGGGTCAATCAACAGCAACCCCTCTTCACCACGAAGTACGTTCCCGGACGAAAGGTCTCCGTGACACAAGGAACGCGACTCGTCGACGACGAGCTGATCGAGGATTGATAGGGCGTGCTCGCGTTCTTTGTCGCTCGCCGCCTCGACATCCGGCGGTAGGTCGAGCGCGTCACCACCGAGGAGACGCTCGCGCAGCCAGATGGAGATTGGTGGGAACTCCCGAGAATGCAGGGCCCCAGCAAGTGGTCGAACGACGTCGGCGAGCTCGTCGACCGACGCAGACTGAATGTCTCTCGTCCCTGGCTGCACCTGGTCCATGACCGTCCACGTGCTGACTGCGGACTCAACGACTTGGTGAACAGCCGGCGCCACACCGAGCATTGCGAGCCGTTGCGCTGCGCGAGCCTGGAGGGCACCGGCAGGATCAGGCGTCGACTTCATGATCAGTGGTCCGTTGGGGGTTTCGACCGACACAACAAGCCCGTAGCGCGCGGCCAAGACCTTCTGTGGTTGAGCTTCGTAGCTGCGGCACAGTTCAGCGAACTCTCGTTCCGCCGAAGAAGACCACAGCTCCCCGCGAGTTGGCCAGCGAGAACACACGGCGCGTGTGACTTCGCGCGGCACCGCTACACGCTCGCCACCTGGCAGGACTTCCGGACCGACCTGAGTTCGGCCCGGGCGCTTCATTCGACCTCCGATAACCTCGGCCGCTCGCTTGTCGGCTTCGGCAACCCAAGCGGCGTACACCCGCAGGGTGGTGTTACCGCCGTCGGCGTGGCCGAGACGGCCGGCCACTGTACGGATGTCGACTCCAGCCAAAATAAGCTCGGTCGCGGAGTAGTGCCGCAGGGCATGCAGATGACTGTCGATCCCGAGCGACGAACACATCCGCGAATAGCGGCGACTGAGCCATGATCGATTGTATGGTCGGTCGAACGTCGGCGACGGCGAGAACAGGTACGCATCTTCCGTCGGTGCAACATCGAGGGTGCGCATCCGGCTTTCGTAGTGCAGACGAAGGTCTCGGAGGACGTCAACCGTCGCGGCGTCGAGTGCAATTCGTCGGGGCTGGTCGGTCTTGGTCTCGTGCACGGCCAAGAGCGCCTTCTCGAAGTCGACGTCGCGCCAACGAACCCGGGCAAGCTCGCCGCGGCGCATGCCCGTGACCATGACCAGCCAAACGAGCGAGCCGTACGCGTCGTCCTTCTCCCACGCGGCCTGAATGATCCTCGCAGCCTGCTCTGACGTCGGAGGCTTTGGGTCGGGCTTGGGCGCTCGCGGCTTCCGCGCGTGCTCGGCCGGGTTGCTCTTCACCCACTCCCACCGGATCGCTGCCGCGAACGTGCCGTGGATCATGAAGTGCAGCTTGAGCACGGTCGCCTTCGCCAGCGGCTTACATACGTGCTGTTCGCATCGCGTCACAACGCAACCTGCGTCGTCGCAGTCGTGCGGCGGGTAGCCGGCCGCTGGAGGTCGGCCCGGACGACGTTTGTGCTGCACTATTCGACACTCATGCGGGCCGTCCACCCGGTGCTCGATTCGCGGTTTCCCATCGCAGCGCGTGCGGCAGCGTTGGATGTCGGCGTAGAACTCCTCGAGCATCCGAACTCGGATCTTGGAGAGGGGAACGTCTCCGAACACGGGGTAGAGGTAGTTGCGGGCGTAGCCCTCGTAGGTGTCGCGGGTGTCGTCGACGAGGTCGGCGAGGCGGAGCCAGTCCTGCATCGCGACGCGGAAGAGGCCGTTGCTACGAGCGTGGCGCTCTTCGTTGACCTCAGCGAGGAACCGGGTCCTGATCTTTTCGGCCTCGCGCTCGTCGGTCGTCGACTCCTCAAGGTAGAGGCGCTTGCCGGTCACAGGGTCGACGCCGGCGTAGACCCTCACGCGAAGCGAGTTGCCGCGACGCTCGATCTGGCCGCGTTGTCGCGCACCATCGGTCGCCTTGTTGACCATGAGTTGATCGTACCTGCACCCACCATAGCTCCCATTGATCAACTATGGGGGCAGGTACTGCAGAGAAAGTCCTGGTCAGAAGAGTGGAGCTGAGGGGAATCGAACCCCTGACCCCCGCCTTGCAAAGGCGGTGCTCTACCAATTGAGCTACAGCCCCGGGCGCGGGTGCCCGTGGGTCACCCGCGCGGTGAAGTCAGTTGTGGGAAGCGTCCGCGGCCTTGGCCGGGGTGCTGCCGTTCGCGGAGACCGGGCCCGTGGGGGCGGTCGCCTGGCGCCAGAGGTCCGCCTCGGCCTTGGCAGCCTTGTTGCGCTTCACGACGAACAGAACGCCGCCCGCGACGACTGCGAGTGCCAACAGCTTCTTCATCCGAAGCCCCCTTTTCCAGCTTGCTTCCGTACTCCACGATGCTACTGCACGCGCTGAGCGCCGGATCCGGCGGTTCCAGGGCTTGGTTCCACGTGGAACCACCGGCGACCCGCGTCACAGGCCGAACGGAATACCTCCGGTGGGTGCGCCGTTGAACAAACTGGTCGGTGCGCCCAACGTGTCCCCCGGGCTCACACCTTTGCCTTCGCGGAATACCGTTCGGCTGGAGCCGCGTCGTGCCTTTCGCCGAGAGGCGACCGTACGCGCGCCGATCGCAGACATGTCAGCCCTGCCGGCCTTCTCTTCCCGGCAGGGCTGACTTGCGTCCGGCGAGCCTCGCGCGCACACCAGCCAGACCCGACTCCACCAGGTCCGGCTGCCCCGTCGCGACGCCATGGGTCACCTCGAACCACGGCCCCAGCCGGTGCCACGCCCACGCGCGCCGATGCAGCTCCTCGGTCACGCCCTAGGCCTCGGCCACCCCCAACGCGAACGCCGGCGACGCCCCGAACAGCGCCCACGCCAAGTCCCGCGCCCGGTCGTCCACGCACAGGTCCGACCAGTCGATCACGCCGCTGACCTGGCCTTCGTCGACCAGCACGTGCTCGGGTCCGAGGTCCGCGTGCACCACCGCATCGACGGGGAACGCCCTGATCTCGTCGAGCAAGGCCGCACCTCCGACCAACGGCACGACGACGTCGGCGAACTCCGCCAGCACTTCGGCCCGATCCGTGGCCACCACACCCCGCGCGGCCGCCTCGCCGACGTCCACCGCGTGCAGCACCCGCAGGAACTCCCCGATCACCCGGCCGTGGCCCGCCGTGAGCACGTCGGCCTGCCCGCCGGACACAAGTTCGTGCCGCACCACCAGCGGCTCCTCCCGCCACACGACCGGTACCGGCACCCACACCGGCAGCTGCTGCGAGAGCCACGGCATCACCCGCGTCTCACGCAGCAGCAGCTCACGCACCTCGGCCCGCCGCGGCCGCCGCTCGACCCACCGCCCGTCGACAAGCGTCGCGACGCTGTCCCATCCTTCGCCCAGCCACACGAACTCAGTGTGTCGACGTTGCAGGAATCGTGCTGTGCCAACCATTCGGCGAACCGACCGACCGCATTTCACCAACTGCGCCGGCGAAACAGTCCACACCGGACAGATCCAGCACCGGCGGCACGTCCGGTCGACGCGGTTCTCAAGGGATGTCAGGGAGTTGTGGTGTGGCTGAGGGGTACAGGGCGCCGGTGGCCAGGGCGTGGGCGGCGCGGAGGGCGGCGGTGGTGTTGGGGGCGTGGAGCCAGTCTTGGTCGAGGTCGTCTTCCCAGGTGGCGATCTGGTGGGCGAGGGTCAGGGATTGGTGATCGTCAGTGCGGTGGAGAGCTGCCGCGAGTTCGAGGTAGACGCCGGGTTGAGTGCCCGCGTAGGTAGCTGCGAGGGCAGCCGTTTGGTGCGTCAGGTGCCGGCTGTGCTGTGGGTAGAGCGCCGCAAGGCAGGCCAGAGCGAATTGGATTGCAGGGGGCTCGGCCGGCCAGCGACCCAGCAGTGCCCGCACTTGGTCGCCGACTGCGAGGTGGACCTCCTGGGTCCACGGTGCCGCGGTCGGGAAACGCCTCTGTGCGGCGGCCCGGTCGGCGTCAGCGAGGAGACTGGCCGCCCAGCAGTCGGCTGCGCTGAGAAGCCACACGTGGAGGTCCAGGCGGCGTGCCGGCGGCAAGGCATCCGATATCGCGAGTTGGGCGACGAACGGAAGCGCCGGGGCAGTCGCGGAGTAACAGTCGCCTTGGTGGAGGAGGTCGTCACCGAAGAGCTCGCCGAGGGTCGCGTCCCAAGTGCTGGTGTTCAGAGCGAGGGCGCGAATGAGGGCCGGAATGTTCTCCGCGGACCCGTGGGCATGGTTGAGCGCTGACCACTCGATGACGTCGAGCCCGACCAGCGTGCCGGCGCCGGCGGCGGCGCTGTGCGGGCCTAGATCCAGGGCATGGACCGGGGGCGCCGGCGTGATGACCACATCGGGGATTGGCGGACGCGCGCCAGGGTTGGTGTGGACGATCGGCCCATCCGCGAACAGGTGCAGCATGTCCGGCTCACACTGCCCGCCGCCCTGGCTGTATCCGCCGAAGTCGCGCGCGACGAGCGCCGCGGCACGTCCGACCGCGTCAAAGGTGCGGAACCCCAACGGGCTGACCGGGTAGGGCCCTTCGTCCAACGCATCGACAGCCCACCCGGCGTGGCCCACGGGCCGCGCGACCACCCGCGCGAACCCGTGGGCCGCCAAGGCTCTGGCCAATCCGTCAGCACCGGCGCGATCGCCGACAACGAAACTGTGCGTGCCCTCGATCGCCGACCAGCCGCTCATCCGCGCCGTCTCCCCCACACCAGCTCACCAACGCCAACTCACCAACGCAGGATCACTCACCACAGCATCACCAAAACGCACCAACGCTGGGTCAGTCACATTCCGCACCGTGGGGGTCTGGGGGGTCGCCCCCCAGAAACAAAAAAACACCCAGTCATACGAGCGCTTTCCGCGAGTATGACCGGGCGAAATGGGTGGGCCCACCAGGACTTGAACCTGGGACCTCTTCGTTATCAGCGAAGCGCTCTAACCGCCTGAGCTATGGGCCCGTCGAACGAGGAGAACTTTACAGGACCCCCGGAGGGGCCCTGCAACCGGGTTACTCCCTTTCCGACAGGGTGACTTCGAGGCCGCCCGCGAGGTCGGCGGAGACGTTGTAGATGAAGGCGCTCACCGTGGCCAGGGCGGAGACCAGCACGATGTTGATCGCGCCCAGGATGGCGGCGATGCCGAAAACGCGGCCGGCGCTGATGAGGGGTTCGGTGGAGGCGTTGGCGCCCTCGCCGCCGACCAGGGAGGAGTAGGTGCCGTTCAGTTTGTCCCAGACGCCCATGCCGTCGAGGACCGTGTAGAGCACGCCGACGGCGACCAGCCACACGAAGAACATCGCGACGCCCAGGACGAGCGACAGCTTCAGCACCGACCAGGGGTCGAAGCGCTTGATCTGCAGCGACGCGCGACGCGGGCCGCGGCCCGGGCGGCGCAGGGCGCTCGGGGTGGGGCGGGTGCGGCCGGCCGGGGGCACGTCGGCGGCCGGGGCGGGCGGCGCGCCCTCGGCTCCGAAGAGCCGGGGCGCGGCCGTGCCGCTCACCGCGGGGTAGTCGCTCTCGCTCACGCGCGGTCCGTCCTGCTCATGATCCGAGTAGACCACATCGTCGGTGGCGATTCCGGTCGAGACCGTGGCCTCCGAATCGCCGCCGCCGTCCTTGGCGGTGCGCTGCCAGGGTGGGCTCGACGACGTGCCGTCTGCCTTCTCGGATGGTGTCACGAAGAGTCAGTCCTTACCCGTGCGTGGGGCGCCGCTCACTGCTCCGGCGCCGTGCCGTCTTCTTCCGTGCTCTCCTCGGGCGCGCTGGTCGCCTCGCCGTCGGCGGCGGGGGTCTCCACAGCCTCGTCCACCGAAGCTTCAGAAGCCTCCGAACCTTCCGAAACCTCGGAAGCATCCGCGGAGTCCTCGCCACCATTGGCGACGTCCGACCCCTCGTCCGCGTTGCGTGCGACCGCGAGAAGAGTCGTACCTTCCGCCAGATTCATCAGCCGCACGCCCTTGGTCTGGCGACCGGCCTTGCGCACGTCGCGCGCCGGCGTGCGGATGACCCCACCGCTCGAGGTGATGGCGAACAGCTCGTCGTCCTCGTCGACGATGAGTGCACCCACCAGCCTCCCACGTTTGGTGTCGTGCTGGATGGTCAGCACACCCTTGCCGCCGCGGCCCTGCACCGGGTAGTCCTCGATCGGCGTGCGCTTGGCGTACGCGCCGTCGGTCGCGACCAGCAGGAACTTGTCGGGCTTGACCACGCTGATGCCGAGCAGCTCGTCGCCGTCGTTGAACCGCATGCCGAGCACGCCGGACGTCGCGCGGCCCATCGGGCGCAGCGCCTCGTCGGTCGCGTGGAAGCGGATTGACTGGCCGCCGGCCGACACGAGCAGCAGGTCGTCCTCCGCCGCCGCCAGCACGGCGCCCACCAGCTCGTCGCCTTCCCGCAGGTTGACGGCGATGAGGCCGCCCGCGCGGTTGGAGTCGAAGTCGGTGAGCTTGGTCTTCTTCACGAGCCCCTTCTGCGTGGCCAGCACCAGGTACGGCGCCACCTCGTAGTTCGGGATCTCGATGACCTGGGCGATCTGCTCGTCCGGCTGGAACGCCATCAGGTTGGCCACGTGCTGGCCGCGCGCATTGCGGTTGGCCTCGGGCAGGTCGTACGCCTTCGTGCGGTAGACGCGGCCCTTGTTCGTGAAGAACAGGATCCAGTCGTGCGTGGAGCACACGAAGAAGTGCTGCACGATGTCGTCCTGCTTCAGCGTGGCGCCCTGCACGCCCTTACCGCCGCGCTTCTGCGAGCGGTACAGGTCGGTCTTCGTGCGCTTCGCGTAGCCGGTGCGCGTGATGGTGACCACCACGTCCTCGACCGCGATCAGGTCCTCGACCGACACCTCGCCGTCGAACGGGATGATCTTCGTGCGCCGGTCGTCGCCGTACTTGTCGACGATCTCCATGAGCTCGTCGCGGATGATCGCGCGCTGGCGCTCCGGCTTCTCGAGGATGTCCTTGAGGTCCGCGATCTCCAGCTCGATCTCGGCCAGGGTGTCGATGATGCGCTGACGCTCGAGGGCGGCCAGCCGGCGCAGCTGCATGTCGAGGATCGCCGTGGCCTGGATCTCGTCGATGTCGAGGAGCTCCATCAGGCCCGGCCGCGCCTCGTCGGCCGACGGCGAGCGCCGGATCAGGGCGATGACCTCGTCCAGCATGTCCAGGGCCTTGACCAGACCGCGCAAGATGTGCGCGCGCTCCTCGGCCTTCTGCAGGCGGAACTTGGTCCGCCGGACGATGACCTCGACCTGGTGCTTCACGTAGTGCCGGATCATCTGGTCGAGCCGCAGCGTGCGCGGCACGTCGTCCACGATCGCCAGCATGTTCACGCCGAAGTTCTGCTGCAGCTGGGTGTGCTTGAACAGGTTGTTCAGCACCACCTTCGCCACGGCGTCGCGCTTGAGCGTGATCACGATCCGCATGCCGGAGCGGCTGTTGGACTCGTCGGCGATGTCGGCGATGCCCGTGAGCTTGCCGTCGCGCACGAGGTGCGCGATGTTCTCGACGAGGTTGTCCGGGTTCACCTGGTACGGCAGCTCGGACACGACGAGCGTGGTGCGCCCCTTCGCGTCCTCCTCCACCTCGACGACCGCACGCATGCGCACGGACCCGCGGCCGGTGCGGTACGCGTCCTCGATCCCGGAGGTGCCGAGGATCATCGCCTTGGTCGGGAAGTCCGGACCCTTGATGCGCGTGAGCAGCGCCGCAAGCAGCTCGTCGTCGGACGCCTCGTAGTTCTCCAGCGCCCACACGACGCCGTCGGCGACTTCCCGCAGGTTGTGCGGCGGGATGTTGGTCGCCATGCCGACCGCGATGCCGGAACTGCCGTTGACCAGCAGGTTCGGGAACCGCGCCGGCAGCACGTTGGGCTCTTGCGTGCGGCCGTCGTAGTTGTCGCGGAAGTCGACGGTGTCCTCTTCGATGTCCGCCAGCATCTGCATCGCCAGCGGCGCGAGGCGCGACTCCGTGTACCGCATGGCGGCGGCGGGGTCGTTGCCCGGCGAACCGAAGTTGCCCTGCCCGTCGATGAGCGGGTAGCGCATCGACCACGGCTGGGCCAGGCGCACGAGAGCGTCGTAGATCGCCGAGTCACCGTGCGGGTGGTAGTTGCCCATGACGTCGCCGACGACGCGGGAGCACTTGTTGTACCCGCGGTCCGGCCGGAAACCGGAGTCGAACATCGAGTAGAGCACGCGCCGGTGCACCGGCTTGAGACCGTCGCGCACATCCGGCAGCGCCCGCGCCACGATCACGCTCATGGCGTAGTCGATGTAGGAACGCTGCATCTCCTGCTGGATGTCGACCGGCTCGATGCGGTCGTGCTCCGGCGGCAAGGTTTCCGTCATGGGTTCCTTCTCGGGGAAAGGTCTGGGCAGTCAGGGGGCAGCGGACGGCTACACGTCCAGGAAGCGCACGTCCTTGGCGTTGCGCGTGATGAACGAGCGCCGGGCCTCCACGTCCTCGCCCATGAGGACGGAGAACAGGTCGTCGGCCTGCGCGGCGTCGTCGAGGGTGACCTGGCCCAGCAGGCGGTTGGCCGGGTCCATCGTGGTCTCCCACAGCTCCTCGGCGTTCATCTCGCCGAGACCCTTGTAGCGCTGGATCGCGTCGTCCTTCGGCAGCCGGCGGCCGGCCTCGACACCCGCCTGGATCACGGCGTCGCGCTCCTTGTCGGAGTACGCGTACTCCGGGTCCTGGCGCGGCCACTTGATCTTGTACAGCGGCGGCCGCGAAAGGAACACGTGGCCGTGTTCGATCAGCGGGCTCATGAAGCGGAACAGCAGGGTGAGCAGCAGCGTGGTGATGTGCTGGCCGTCGACGTCGGCGTCGGCCATCAGCACGATCTTGTGGTAGCGCAGCTTCGAGAGGTCGAAGTCGTCGTGGATGCCGGTGCCCAGCGCCGTGATCAGCGACTGGACCTCGGTGTTCTTGAGGACGCGGTCGATGCGCGCCTTCTCCACATTGATGATCTTGCCCCGGATGGGCAAGATCGCTTGGTACATCGAGTCGCGGCCTTCCTTGGCCGAGCCGCCGGCCGAGTCGCCCTCCACGATGTAGAGCTCGCACTCGCCGGGGTCGTTGGAACGGCAGTCCTTGAGCTTGCCCGGCAGGCCGCCGATCTCCAGCGCGCCCTTGCGGCGCACCAGGTCCCGCGCCTTGCGGGCGGCCATGCGCGCCTGCGCCGAGGAGATCGACTTGTTGATGATCGTCTTCGCCTCGGTGGGGTTGCGCTCGAACCAGTCGGCCAGCCACTCGTTCGACTGCTGCTGCACGAACGTCTTGGCCTCGCTGTTGCCCAGCTTCGTCTTCGTCTGGCCCTCGAACTGCGGCTCGGAGAGCTTGATGGACACGATCGCGGCGAGACCCTCGCGCACGTCGTCACCCGTGAGGTTGGCGTCCTTCTCCTTGAGCAGCTTCTTGTCGCGCGCGTACGCGTTGACCACGCGCGTGAGCGCCGCGCGGAAACCCTCTTCGTGGGTGCCGCCCTCGTGCGTGTTGATCGTGTTGGCGAACGTGTACACCGACGGCGTGAACCCGTTGTTCCACTGCATCGCGACCTCGACCTCGAGGCCGGGGCCCTTCGCGTCGAACGAGATCACGCTCTCGTGGATCGGGTCCTTGCTGCCGTTGATGTGCTTGACGAAGTCCTCGAGCCCGCCGGGGTAGCAGTAGACCTTCTCCTTGACGCGGGCCTGCTTGCCCTCCGCGTCTTCCTCGGTCTCCTCGTCGGCCACGCGCTCGTCGCGCAGCGACAGGGTGAGGCCCTTGTTGAGGAACGCCATCTCCTGCAGCCGACGCGAGATCGTCTCGAAGTTGTACGTGGTGGTCTCGAAGATGTTCGAGTCGGCCCAGAAGGTGATCGTGGTGCCGGTGCCGTCGGCCGGGCCGAGGTCCTCCAGCGGTCCGGGGATCTGGTTGGTGTACTCCTGGCGCCAGCTGCGGCCGCCGACCTTGATCTCCGCGAGCAGCTTCGTCGACAGCGCGTTCACCACCGAGACGCCGACGCCGTGGAGGCCGCCGGACACCGCGTAGGAGTCGCTGTCGAACTTGCCGCCCGCGTGCAGGATGGTGAGCACGACCTCGAGGGTCGGCTTCTGCTCCTTGGGGTGCATGTCCACCGGAATGCCGCGGCCGTCGTCGACGACCCGGACGCCACCGTCGGCGAGGAGAGTAACCTCGACCTTGGTCGCGTAGCCGGCCATCGCCTCGTCCACGGAGTTGTCCACCACCTCCTGAACCAGGTGGTGGAGACCGCGCTCACCGGTGGAACCGATGTACATACCGGGGCGCTTGCGGACCGCTTCGAGGCCTTCGAGCACGGTGATGGACGACGCGTTGTACTCGCTCTTGTTCTCGGTCACCGGCGTTGTTTCTCCTCGTCTCGCCCGAGCAGACGCTCGCTACTCCTCCAGTGTACTTGCCCGCGCGCGCTGACATGCGGCAAGGACACCCCTCACTGCGTCACAGAGCCGCGAAATCGCTCGAAGGCGAGTCATCTCGTAGCTCGCGGGTTGTCAAGCGGTTCTCGGGGAACTCACCCGCCGCCGCGCAACCGGAGTCAGCCGTACGTGTCACGCGGCCCGCGGCCCGGCACGACCCGCGGTCCTTTCCGCCAGCTCGGTGCCGTCGGACCCTGGATCCGCATGCGCTTCACGACGCCGTTGCCGACCCCCGCGGCGATCTTCGCGATGAGCTTGCTCTGCAGCAGCCGCAGCTGCGTGGCCCACGCCGTGGAGCTCGCGCGGACGGTCAGCTCGCCGTCCTTGAGCGCCACCGGCTGGGCGTGTTCGGCGACGTCCTCGCCCACGAGCCGGGCCCACTGCCCGAACACGCGCGCGTTGGTCATCGTGTCCTGCCAGCCGCTGTCGGAGACCAGCCGCGAGACGAGCCGGCCGAGCGGCTGCGGGTCGCGCGCGTCGGCTCCGGGCCCTGACCAGCGACGACGGCGCGGGTTCTGGCCCCCGCCGCCCGTGATCCGGCCGTGGCGCAGGTTCGGCGGCGCACCGCGTTCCTTCGCCTTGGCCTTGGCGGCCTCCAACGCGGCGTGCGCCAGGTCCCGCCCGGAGTGCTTCCCGTTCGGCCCAGCGGACACGTCACGCTCGGTGCCGGAACCGGCTTGCCCACGTGGGTGATTCCCCGCTTGGGCGATGTCAAGGCCCTCATCAGGCCGTTTCGTCACGCGCGGCGATAACCCGTTCACGGGTTTATCCACACTGTCCACAGGTTTGTCCCCAGATCGGTGGGTAACTTCTGTGACCGCGGTCACCCGCCGTGGCCGACTTGATCTTGGGGCCGAGAACTCAGGCACGGTTGACCTCGCCATCAGCCACCACGAACCGGCTTCCGGCCAGCTCCGACGGCACGTCCTCGTCCACCGCCGCCGTGATGAGCACCTGCTCGGCACCCGCGGCGACCTCCGCGAGCCGCGCCCGCCGTTTGCGGTCGAGCTCGGCGAACACATCATCCAGCAGCAGCACCGGTTCGCCCGCTTCGCCACGCAGGAGCTCGTAACTGCCGAGCCGAAGTGCCAGCGCGAACGACCACGACTCGCCGTGGCTCGCGTAACCCTTCGCCGGCGCCTCGCCCAGGATCAGCTCCAGCTCGTCGCGGTGCGGGCCGACGAGACTGATGCCGCGCTCCAGCTCGTTGCGCCGGACGTCGGCCAGCGCCTTGAGCAGGAGCTCACGCAGCACTTCCGCGTCCGCCCGCTCGCCACCGGCCACGCCGTAGCCCGGTGGCAGCGCTTCGCCGAGCGACGACTTGTACGCGATCGACGCCGGCCGCGAGTCCGGCGCGACCCCCATGTACGCCTCCGCCGCGTGCGGCCCGAGGTCGGCGATGAGGTTCAGCCGCGCCGCCAGCAGCTGGGCGCCGGCCACCGACAGGTGGTCGTCCCAGACGTCGAGCGTCGAGAGCGCGTACGGGTCCTCCTTGCCGGTGCGGCGTTTGCCCGCGGTCTTGAGCAGGGCGTTGCGCTGCTTCAGCACCTTCTCGTAATCCGCGCGCACGCCCGCGTACCTGGGCGCGCGAAGCACGAGCAGCTCGTCCATGAACCGGCGGCGCTCGCTCGGGTCCCCGCGCACGAGCGCCAGGTCCTCCGGGGAGAACAGCACCGTGCGCAGGATCCCGAGCACGTCGCGCGGCTTGCCGACCGCGCCCCGGTTCACGCGGGCGCGGTTGGCCCGGCCGGCCGTGATCTCGAGCTCGACGGTGAGCTCGCGGTCGTCGTTGACCACGGCGACGCGCACGAGCGCGCGCTCGCACCCGTGCCGGATCAGCGGGGCGTCCGTCGCGACCCGGTGGGAACCCAGGGTCGCGACGTAGCCGATCGCCTCGAGCAGGTTCGTCTTCCCCCGGCCGTTCTGGCCGACGAGCACGACCGGCCCCGGTTCGAGGGCGAGGTCGGCTTGCGGCCAGGACCGGAAGTCGGTGACCTGGAGATGTCGCAGATACACGGGGTGGGGAGGCTAGCTCCCGGCCTTCTTCACAGCGTGGCCACCGAACTGGTTGCGCAGCGCGGCGACGGCGCGCATCGCCGCGGAGTCCTTCTGCCGCGAAGAGAACCGGGCGAACAGCGCGGCCGACAGCACCGGCGCGGGCACCGCGTTGTTCACGGCTTCCTCCAGCGTCCAGCGGCCCTCGCCCGAGTCTTCGACGTAACCCTCGAGGTCGTCGAGCTCCGGGTCCTCTTCCAGCGCGCGCACCAGCAGGTCGAGCAGCCAGGACCGCACGACGGTGCCGCGCTGCCAGCCCTTGATCACGGCGGGCACGTCCTTGACCACGTGCGCGGCCTCGAGCAGTTCGAAGCCCTCGGCGTAAGCCTGCATGATGCCGTACTCGATGCCGTTGTGGATCATCTTCGCGTAGTGGCCGGCGCCCACCGAGCCGGCGTGCGAGAAGCCTTCTTCCCGCGGGCCTTCCGGACGCAGCGTGTCGAAGATCGGCATCGCGCGGGCGACGTCGGACTCGGCGCCGCCGACCATGAGGCCGTAACCGTTGTCCTTGCCCCACACACCACCGGACACACCGCAGTCGAGGTAGCCGATGCCCTTGGCCGCCAGCAGGTCCGCGTTCAGCTTGTCGTCGGTGAACTTCGAGTTGCCGCCGTCGATCACGAGGTCGCCCTCGGACAGCGACTGGCTGAGCTCCACCACGGTCGCCCGCGTCGGGTCTCCGGCGGGGACCATGATCCAGACGATGCGCGGACCCTCCAGTTTGGACACCAGGTCGGCGAGCGACTCGGAGTCGCTGACGGCCGGGTTGCGGTCGTAGCCCACGACCTCGTGCCCGGCGGCACGCAGCCGCTCGCGCATGTTGAAGCCCATCTTGCCCAGGCCCACGAGACCGAGCTGAACCATGAGATCCCCTTAGGTAGGAACGAAAATCCGCGGTTGTGACGCGCCGGTCAGCCCGGGAGCCGGACCGGCATCAGCAGGTAGAGGTAACCGGGGACGACGTTGCCCTCGGCGTCGGCGGGCTTGATGAGCGCCGGCCGGTTGGGGGTGGTGAAGGTGAGCTCCGCGCGGTCGCTGTGCAGCGCGCCGAGCCCGTCGACGAGGTAGCCGGGGTTGAAGGCGATGGTGACCGGTTCGCCTTCGTAGTCGACCTGCAGCTCTTCTTCGGCGCTGCCCTCGTCGTCGCCGCCGGCGGAAAGCCGCAGCGATCCGTCGGCGAACTCCAGCCGCACCTGCGTGCCGCGTTCGGCGACCAGCGACACGCGCTTGATCGACTCGGCGAGCGCCGACACCTCGATCACGGCACGCGACGTGTGCGTCGCCGGCAGCAGCTGGCGGTAGGGCGGGAACTCCGCGTCGAGGAGGCGGGTGGTGGTGTAGCGGCCGTTGCCCGAGAGGCCGAGGAGGCCCTCGCCGCTGGCGAGCGCGAGGCGCACGGTGCTGCCGGCGCCGCCGAGCGTCTTCGCGGCCTCGGCGAGCGTGCGCGCGGGGACGAGCACCGCGGCGTCGGGCAGGCCTTCGGCCGGCTTCCACGTGAACTCGCGCATGGCGAGGCGGAAGCGGTCGGTGGCGACGAGCGTGAGGGTCTCGCCCGAGATCTCCAGGCGCATGCCGGTGAGCATCGGGAGCGTGTCGTCCTTGCCGGCGGCCGTGACGACCTGGGTCACGGCCTGGCCGAACGTGTCGCCGGTGAGCTCACCCGCGAAGGCGGGCTGCGACGGCAACTGCGGGTAGTCCTCGACGGGCATGGTCGGCAGGGAGAAGCGCGCGCTGCCGCACGTGATGGTGGCGCGGGCGCCGTCGACGGAGATCTCCACCGGCTGCGCGGGCAGCGCCTTCGTGATGTCGGCGAGGAGACGGCCGGAGACGAGGAGGCGGCCGCCGTCGGCGATCGTCGCGGGGACGCCCACCGTGGCGGAGACCTCGTAGTCGAAGCCGGACACCGTGAGGGCGTCGGACTCGCCGTCCGCACCCGCGTCGAGCAGCACACCGCCCAGCACCGGCACCGGAGGCCGGGACGGGAGGCTCCTGGCCACCCAGGCGACGGCGTCGGCAAGCCCGTCGCGCTCGACGCGGATCTTCATGCGCGCATCCTTTCGACAGCCGAGCCCCTCGGCTCGTGAAGGGTCGGTGGCTGGCGGTCCACGAGTACTGCGCCGAGTACGCCGCGACCGAGTCCCCACCGGGCCGGCCCGTTTCGGCGTGCCGGGATCGGCGCACAGGAACGGACCAGGTGCAGGCATCCACGTTAGGCCGTCGCCGGGGGTCCCGTCACCTCGGCCTCCCCTTGACTTTGTCGACAAGGAGACAGGCTCGGCGGCTTGTCCCCAACTTCGTCCATCGCCTGTTTTTGTTTTGTTCTTTCTTTCAAAAGATCTAAGAGCAGTAGCAGTAATAGGGGCTGTGGGTTGTGTGGACAGAGCTCGTTCGCGCAGGTCGGCGGGTGCGTCGGCGTGTGGAGAGTCCTGGTGGTGGATCGGTGGATGGTTCGGGCGGTCCGTGGATGGTTTCGGGCCGGCCGCGATCCATCCACATCTCGGGCCGGTTGTCCCCATGGTTGTCCCCAGGTGTGAGGGGAGTTGTACCCAGGTTCTGTGGGTGCGGAAACGGGTCCGAATCGCCCTGGAGAGTGACGGGCTCCCGATGTGGATCACGTGTGGGCAACCTGTGGAATCCCCGTGGACAGCCCTGTGGAAAGTCTGTGGATTCCGTGTGGGCGGGATGTGGACCGTTTCGGCGTCGGTGCAGCTGACGGATCCGCTGGAGTTGTGCACAAACTGCGCACAGGGTGGGGAAAACTGCTTGTGTATCAATGGGTTTGGGGATGGCTGCGTACGCGCACGTACGTGGGCGACGGCACACGCCGCTTGCTTCGCTGCTTCGCCTGTGTACGGATGCTTCGTCCACGTTGGACCCGTGGCGTTGTGGAAGGCATTGTGTGGTAAGAGAAATCGGGCTCGCGGTGGGTGATGGGGCGAGCGCGTGGGGTGCGGTGTGGATGTCGCTGTGGACGGATGGCGGCCTCGGTGCCGAGCCTCAGCGTCGGACTGCGAGCGTCGGACTGCGAGCGTCACCGGGGGGCCTGTCGCGGCCGCCTATATAAAAGGAGGGCGCCGCCCGTAGGCGACGCCCTCCTGGTGAAGCTCCGAAGCTACTGCCGAGCCCGCTGCTTGATCCGCGACGTGAGCTCCTGCACCTGGTCGTAGATGCGCCGGCGCTCGGCCATCTCCTTGCGGATCTTCTTGTCCGCGTGCATCACGGTCGTGTGGTCGCGGCCGCCGAACGTCTGCCCGATCTTCGGCAGCGACATGTCGGTGAGCTCGCGGCACAGGTACATCGCGATCTGGCGCGCCGTGGCGAGCGCCTTCGTCTTGCCCGGCCCGCAGAGGTCGTCGAGCGTGACGTCGAAGAACTCCGCGGTGACGCCCATGATCGTCGGCGCGGTGATCTCCGGCGCGTGCGAGTCGGGGATCAGGTCGCGCAGCACGATCTCGGCGAGCCCGACGTCCACGGCCTGCTGGTTGAGCGACGCGAACGCGGTCACGCGGATCAGCGCACCCTCGAGCTCGCGGATGTTCGCCTCCACGCGGGAGGCGATGAACTCCAGCACCTCACCCGGCACCGCCAGCCGGTCCTGCGCGGCCTTCTTGCGCAGGATGGCGATGCGGGTTTCGAGCTCGGGCGGCTGGATGTCGGTGATCAGGCCCCACTCGAACCGCGTCCGCAGCCGGTCCTCCAGCGTTTCGAGGCGCTTGGGCGGGCGGTCGGAGCTGACGACGATCTGCTTGTTCGCGTTGTGGAGGGTGTTGAAGGTGTGGAAGAACTCTTCCTGCGTACCTTCTTTGCCTTCCAGGAACTGGATGTCGTCGACGAGCAGGATGTCGATGTCGCGGTAACGCCGCTGGAAGGCGACCTTGCGGTCGTCTCGCAGCGAGTTGATGAAGTCGTTGGTGAACTCTTCGGTCGAGACGTAGCGCACGCGCATGCCGGGGAACAGCCGTTGCGCGTAGTGGCCCACGGCGTGCAGCAGGTGCGTCTTGCCGAGCCCGGACTCACCCCAGATGAACAGCGGGTTGTACGCGCGGGCCGGCGCCTCGGCCACGGCCACCGCGGCCGCGTGGGCGAACCGGTTGGAAGCGCCGATCACGAACGTGTCGAACGTGTACTTCTCGTTGAGCTTCGTCTTCGACGTCTGCGGCTGCGCGGGCGCGGTGTAGGGCTGCCCGGCGATCGGCTGGCCGGAGAACGTCGGCCAGATCTCGTGGACGGCGGCGAGAGCTTCGCCTTCCTCGTCCACTTCTTCGTTCGGGTCGTCGGACTCCTCGAGCGGAGCCGGCTGCGGCACCGGGCGCTGGCGCGGCGGCTCGGGCCGGGCGGCGCGCGCGGCGGCCATGGAGGCTCCGTCGATCGGCGGGCGCTGCTGCGCGACGGACCCGTTGTCGAGGCGGCCGTTCTCAAGCCGGCCGTGGTCCGGCCGGCCGTTCTCGACGTGCGTGGGGTCGAGGTGCCCGGATTCCAGGTGCCCGTTGTCGGCGCGGCCGTTGTCGGGGTGCCCGTTTTCCACCCGAGGGGGTGAGGGCACGTATCGCGGCGCGGGCGCGATGGCCTCGGCGCTGTCGACCTTCACGGCGAGCGACACGGCGCGGCCGAGCCGGCGCGAGAGGGCGTCGGTGATCGCGCCCCGCAGCGCGCGTTCGATCGCTTCCTTCGCGAAGTCGCTGGGGGCAGCCAGCAAGGCGGTGCCGTCGAGCAGGCCGATGGGCCTCGTCACCCGCATCCAGGCTCGTTGCTGCGGCGAGAGGGTGCCGTCGGACAGCTCCCGCACCACCTGCTCCCAGATGACGCCCAGATTGTGCTGGTGCTCGGACACCTGTCTGGCTCCCCTCCCCTCGTCGGCGTGAACGGCGGAATCACCCCAAGCACGCCCGTGAAACACTCCCCTGGACGTCATCTTGGACCGACCTGCGCGCGGGCACAGCGAATATCCACATAGTTGTCCACAGCTGTGCACTAATGTACGGCTGCCCGCAGCCACGCCACCTGCGGGCTCGGCGTTCGCCGTGGGCGCCTCCACACCCCGGTGGCGATACCGCCGCTCGCCTCGAGACCGGGCGACCCGGAAGAGGCAACCTAACAAGCCTCGCCCGCTGCCACAAGCCGTCGTCGGGCGCAAGCATTTCACGGTGTACGGCGTGTTGCCATTCGGTGCCCCGGCGTGGGGGAAGGCGAGGTCGAGGGCCGGTCGCCGAGCGTGGCGGAGGGGGTGCCTACACGGCTCCCGACCGGGGTGCGTACCCTCGTAAGGTCTCCCGTAAGCGACGGGTGCGTTTCGCGTGCCCACGTATGTCGTCGCTCGTCGTGACGAGGCCACACGTTGGTAGGAGACACCAGAGACTGCCGTGCGACCGCACGACATGCCGGTAGACGGCCGAAAATCCGTCGCCCGACGGCCGAGACACAGGAGTAGCAGTGAGCAAGGGTAAGCGCACCTTCCAGCCGAACAACCGCCGACGCGCGCGGACCCACGGTTTCCGCCTCCGCATGCGGACCCGTGCCGGCCGGGCCATCTTGGGGGCTCGTCGTCGCAAGGGCCGCGCCGCGCTGTCCGCCTGATCCGGCTCGTCGAGGCGCGCCGTGCTGCCCGCAGCCGCACGTCTACGGCGGAGTGAAGACTTCCGGGTCGTTCTCCGCCGGGGCTCCCGGGCAGGCAGGCGTCGCCTCGTCGTCCACGCGTTGACCACGGACCCGTCCGCGGCCGCACCCGATGCGGCCAGGGCGGGTTTTGTGGTGAGCAAGGCCGTCGGCAATTCGGTGGTGCGCCACCGGGTGACCAGGCAACTGCGGCATCTCGTTTCGGCCCGACTCGGAACACTGCCCCCGGGCAGCTCGTTGGTCGTACGGGCATTACCTCCGGCGGCGTCCGCTTCGAGCGCGGAGCTCGGCGCCGATCTCGACGCGGCGTTGCGCCGGCTCGGACTCACCTCGTCCCGCCGCACCGCCGGGGAAAGTGCTCCCCGGCAACCGCGTCAGCAGGACGCGGCCCCCGACCACGGATCAGCGGTGTAACGGCAATGCAAGCCACTCCCGAGCACACCCACGGCGGCACCGACGTCACCGGGGAAACGGCCCCGCGCCGCCCCGGGCCGGTGGCGTGGGTACTGCTCCTCCCCATCAAGTTCTATCGCAAGGCGATCTCGCCTTTTCTGCCGCCGGCCTGCCGCTTCTACCCGAGCTGCAGCGCGTACGCAGTCGAAGCCCTGACCCGGCACGGTGCCGGCCGCGGCTCCTACCTCGCGCTGCGCCGGTTGCTGCGCTGCGGCCCGTGGACCCCACCCGGTCGCGACCCGGTGCCGGAGAAGTTCTCCTGGCGCCACCGCATGCCTGAAACACCGATCGAGGAGTAGCTCAGTGCTCGATTTCATCTACTACCCCGTGTCCTTCATCTTGTGGTGTTGGCACAAGGTCTTCGGGTTCGCGTTCGGTGAAGGCACCGCGATCTCCTGGATCCTGGCGATCATCTTCCTGACGTTCACCATCCGCGGCATCATGTTCAAGCCGTTCGTGAACCAGGTCCGGTCGATGAAGAAGATGCAAGACTTCGCGCCGGAGATGAAGAAGCTCCAGAAGAAGTACGCGAACGACAAGCAGCGCCAGGCGCAGGAGATGCAGAAGCTCCAGCGCGAGCACGGCGTCAACCCGCTGGGCAGCTGCCTGCCGATGCTGCTCCAGGTTCCGGTGTTCATCGGTCTGAACCACGTGCTGCGCGCGTTCACGATCCAGCCCGCCGGCGGCGGCGTGAAGACCGAGAACTACTTCTTCAACCAGCACGACGTGCAGTCGTACGTCAGCGCGAAGCTCTTCGGTGTCAACCTCGGTGAGGCGGTCTACAACGGCGTCGGCGTGGTGGCCGGTGGCCAGACCGGTGCGGTCGGGTTCCACTGGAGCGTGCTGCCGGTGGCGCTGCCCCTGATGATCGTCGCGTCGATCGCCACGCACCTCACCGCGCGGCACTCGGTGGCCCGGCAGAACGCCGCGTCGGCCACCCCGCAGACCGCGATCATGAACAAGCTGACGATGTACATCTTCCCGCTCGGTGTGCTCGTGTTCGGTGCCCTGTTCCCGCTCGGCCTGCTCTTCTACTGGCTGGCGAACAACGGCTGGACGCTGATGCAGCAGCGGCTCGTGTACACGCGCATCGACAAGGAAGAGGCCGCGCGCAAGGCGGAGGCCGCGGAGAAGCGGGCGTCGCTCGGGCCGAAGCCGGGGCAGAAGCCGACGGCTCCGAAGGTCGGGCAGAAGCCGGTGCAGCAGAAGAAGAACAACCCGTCCGGCAACGGTCAGCAGCAGGGCAAGGTGACCAAGGCGGGTTCGGCGCACGGTTTCGCGCAGACGAAGCCCCCGTCTTCCTCGGGTGGCGTGGAGAGCAAGAAGGCCGCTGCGGCCGAGGCTGCTTCGCAGGCCAACTCGTCCGAGCCGGACACCAAGGCGACCCCGTCGAAGCCGGCGCAGCAGCCGGCCCAGAACGGATCGAAGAAGGAGAACGGAACCGGGGTTCCCGGGCTCCTCAAGGACTCGACCAGGAAGTCGGGCCGGAAGCGTCGCTGACGCCCCCGGTTCGGAGAGGAGACGAATGATGTCGGAGACGGTCGACACGATCGACGCCGATCAGGACGAAGAGACCACGGCCTCGGCCGCACCCACCGAGGGTGCCCCCGCCGACGCCGCCGACGAGAAGCAGGGCGGCGACGACCTGCTCGTGCAGGAAGGCGACATCGCCGGCGACTACCTCGAGCGCCTGCTCGACCTGCTCGACTACGACGGCGACATCGACCTCGACGTCGAAGCCGGCCGCGCCATCATCAGCATCGACGGCGGCGAGGACCTCGAAAAGCTCGTCGGCCCCCGCGGCACCGTGCTCGAGGCCCTGCAGGAACTCACCCGCCTCGCCGTCCAGCAGGAGACGGGCTCCCGCAGCCGCCTCATGCTCGACATCGCCGGCTGGCGCGCCGACCGCCGCGAGGAGCTCCGCGAACTCGGCCGCTCCACCGCCGAGTCAGTGCTGTCCAGCGGCGAACGCGTCCGCCTGCAGCCCATGAGCCCCTTCGAACGCAAGGTGGTCCACGACGCGGTAGCCACCGTGGACGGCGTCACCAGCGAAAGCGAGGGCGAAGACCCGAAGCGCCGCGTGGTGATCTTCCCGGAGGGCTGAGCCTCCTAACCCGCGCCGCCGCTCCCGCCGCGGCTCGATGCGGGTGATCTGGACGCGTCACTGAGTATTGCGAAGCACTGAGCAGAAGCGGCCCACCGGATGTCCGGTGGGCCGCTTCTTTTGTCTTGCACGCTGTTGTTCCGCTACCCGCACCGCTTCGGTGCGGCCGCCACCGACCCGGCCCTTCGGCCGCATGCGGCCTTTGGCTGCCTGCAGCTCACGCCTGCCTCACCACTGCGCCGACCGAACCCACTTCCCACACGCCTGTCCCCTTGTGACCCACCCCGGCTCCGCTCCCGCGTTCGCCGGCTGTGCCTCGCGCATTGCTGCCGCGCACCGCATCACTGTCACGGCCCGGGGCTCCACTCCCCAACTGCCATCCGCTTGCGGCCCTGCTCCCGCTCCGCTCCCGCACTTGGCGGCAGAGTTTCGCAATCTGCTGCGGCGCGCGCCGCCTTACCACCGCGCTCCGGCTCCGCTTCCCACACCCATCTGCCGTGCCCTGACCCGGCTCCGTTCCGCGTTGTTCGGCTGCGTCCCGCGTCGCTGCCGCCCGTGCCGCCTGACCGCTACGGGCCCGGACCCGCTCCTCACACCCATCCTGCCTGCGGCACTGCTCTGGCTCCGCTCCCGCGTTTACCAGCCGTGTCCGGCGCGCTGCTGCTGCTCGTGCCGCTCCACCACCGCTACGGGCCCAGGCCTGCTCCTCGCACCCGTCCGTTTGCGGCGCTGCTCCGACTCCGCTCCCAGGTTCGCCGGCTGAGTTTCGCTGCTGGCGCGCGTGCTGCCTCACTGCTGCGGCCCGGGGCCACTCCTCAAGCCCATCCAATGCGGCGCTGCTCCGGCTCCGCTTCCGCATTTGCCAGCCGCGTCTCACACGCTGCTGCCGCGCCGCAACGCCTGGATCCGCTCTCATGCCCATCTACTTTGGCCCTGTTCCGGGCGTGCTCCGCGGTCGACGCCAGGCCCTGCAGGCTGCTACCGCGCCTGCTGCCCGGCCAGCGTGCCGGGGATTGGTCTCCAGACCCACCTGCTTGCCGTCGCCCAGCCTCGATTCCGTGCTGGCCACGGTGACTCAGCGCGCTGCGGCCTCGATGCCTTGATGCCTCGCCTCTGTGTCGCCTTGCTGCTGCGCCTCGGCTCCCCCGCTGCCTTTGCGGTTTGGCCCCTGCTCCCGCGCGTGTACCTGCCTCCGCGACTTGGTCTTGGCTGCGCAGCGTGCAACCCCTGCCGTACCTATCACCTTGCTGGCCTGAGCCGGTTGCCGTCCTGATCGTCTTGCCCGTGCGCGTCGACCCCGGACAGCGCCCATCGTCGTGTCACTGCGGCTTGAAGGGTTGCCGCGCTCATGCATTGCCGCTGCGGCATTGACCCGGTGCCGCGCTCATCGTCCGGGCTCCGTGAAGCGGGTCCGCTCGCGTGCTGATTGCGTTGCCGCCTCGAACCTGCGCGGGATCTGGTCGTGCGCCTCTTGGCCCGTCACATGGCCCGAACCCAAATCTGCGGTCATGGTCCTGCGGTCTTGATCCGGACTTCGCTCCGGTGCCACTAGGTTGCCCGCTCGCTCGGTCCACGGATTGCGCTCCGGAGATGACGGATTACCGGCGTTGGGCTGGTCCGGCGATCTGGCAACGCAGCGCTCGCACGGCCACGACCCCGCACCTGCCTCACTTCGCCCCGATATCACTGCGACTCGTTCTATTCGTCAAGCCAGTTCCGACTGCGCCCCGGTGTCGCGGGGGCTCGCTCCAGCCGACCCGGCAGCCCCCGGGCTTCGAGACTTGGACGCGGACCTCACACCAACTGATGGCCAACTTGACCGTCGATGCGCCGGCGCGCTCACCCAGCCCGCCGAGCACGACCCGGGCGCACCTCGCGCATACCGGCTCGATCCCGGCGCATCTCCTGCCGCGACCCACACCCGCGGCACCTCAAACCATCTCGCCGGGCGCGGAGCTTCTCCGCCTCTGCCGACTCATCCGACTGCGCGCGCGACCCGGACCCGCCCCTGGGCCAGCGTGGCTGTGCTGCCAGCGGGCCGTTCCGGCAGCGCGGCTGAATACCTCTCGGGAACCCATTCATCGGCAACTGCGCGAGGTGTTCCGCTGCTGCACTCCCAGGCGCTCCTGGACGCGCTGCCACGTGCGCTCGGAGAAGTTCGCTCAGCCACCCGCCGACCTTCGTCCGCAGTCGACGGAACGTGCTGCCTACGCAGGCGCCCCGCCAGGACGGCTCGGCTGCTACCGACTTCATCTGAGTCTTCGCCCTCTCCGAGATTCCACACCCGGCGACTGCCAAAGCTCCGGCCCGTTCGAACGCCACTCAGCGGGCCGGCACCCGCAGCGCCTCGTCCTTATCTGTCCGCCGAGTGGCGCGCTTGGAGTGGCCCGGCGCCGCACTGCACGCTTGCTCTTATTGGCCACCGCAATCAGCTGGACTACATCGCGCGATCCTGTCGGGCCTCCATCGCCCTGCGCTCCCTAGAGCGCCGCACTTGTCCAGATGACTCGGACCTACCCCCATTCGACTCCGGCCGTGCGGCGGCCGAGACGAGAAGCCCGCGAGACGTCGGAGTCCGTCGCCGGTCGACTGCCCTGCCACCTCGGTGCTGGGGCGGCCAGCCGGAGCGAATTACAACCGTGGCGTTTCACGTGAAACCGCGACCGCCGCGCACCACCACGTCGACGTGGTTTCACGTGGAACACGCCTGTGGACACTCGGCTCCCCGAGTGGAGTTGTCCACAGTTGCGGTCTGTCGGCTCGATTTGGGCGCGCCATCGGGGACAATCGAGCGAGCGCGTTTCACGTGAAACGCGCGGACCGAGGAGTGGGTTTCGTGAGCTTGGACGGCGCCACCGCGATGGTGCGGACTGCGGCGGCGGAGGTGTTCGGGGAGCGGGTGGACCGGGCGGCTGGGTACGTTGAGTTGCTGGCTACGCATGGGGTCGAGCGGGGGCTGATCGGGCCGCGTGAGGTGGAGCGGTTGTGGGAGCGCCACGTGCTGAACTCGGCTGTTATCGGGGAGCAGATTCCTGACGGAGCGCGCGTGGTCGATGTCGGGTCAGGGGCGGGACTTCCGGGTGTGCCGCTGGCGATCGCTCGACCGGACCTCGCTATCGTTCTCCTCGAACCCATGGCCCGCCGGGTCGACTGGCTGGCCGAGGTCGCCGAGAAGCTGGAACTCCCGATCACCATCGTGCGTGGACGCGCCGAGGAGCGGTCTGTGCGTGAGCAGCTGGGTGGCGCAGACGTCGTCACCGCTCGCGCTGTTGCTCCTCTCGCTCGCCTCGCGGGCTGGTGTCTTCCGCTGGTCCGCCCCGAAGGTCGTCTGGTTGCGCTCAAGGGAGCCAGCGCGGGAGAGGAAATCGAGCGGGACCGCGTGGCTGTGCGGAAGGCCGGCGGTGCCGATCCAGAACTCGCCGAGTGCGGGAAGGCAGTACTCGAGGTCCCCAGCACGGTCGTGATGATCCGCCGCCTGCCACCGAAGCCATCCCGGCCACGCGGCAGGCGGAGCTAAGCGTACGAGTGCGGCCGCGGCGTTCCACGTGAAACACCGCGGTCCGAACGCCAACGAGTCGTCTATCAAGAGGAGGTGTCGAGACCGGTGAATCCCCGACCGTCCGACCCTGCGAGCACCGGCCACGACTTGGGCTGGACGCCGATCGCCGAAGAAGCCGTCCGCGCCGCGAGCGTCCTGCACCCGAAGGAGGGCACGCTCCCCCGCCCGATCCGTCGTCGGGTGCTGACGGTCGCCAACCAGAAGGGCGGCGTCGGTAAGACGACGAGCGCCGTCAACCTCGCTGCCGCGCTCGCCGTGCACGGGCTGAAGACTCTGGTGATCGACCTCGACCCCCAGGGCAACGCCAGCACCGCGCTCGACATCGACCACCGGTCCGGCACACCGTCGATTTACGAGGTGCTCATCGGCGAAGTGACGCTTGCCGAAGCGGCGGCCGTCAGCGAGCAGTCGTCGAACCTGTTCTGCGTGCCCGCGACGATCGACCTCGCCGGCGCGGAGATCGAGCTCGTCTCCATGGCGAACCGCGAGACGCGGCTCAAGGAGGCGCTCTCGTCCGAGATCCTCGACCAGATCGGCGTCGACTACGTCTTCATCGACTGCCCGCCGTCGCTCGGCCTCCTCACCGTCAACGCGATGGTGGCCGCGCAAGAGGTGCTCATCCCGATCCAGTGCGAGTACTACGCGCTGGAAGGTCTGGGGCAGCTGCTGAGCAACATCGAGCTCGTGCAGCAGCACCTCAACCGCGAGCTCCGCGTCTCCACGATCCTGCTGACGATGTACGACGGTCGCACCAAGCTCGCCGACCAGGTCACCAACGAGGTCCGCAACCACTTCGGCGACACTGTCCTGAAGACCGTCATCCCGCGCAGTGTGAAGGTCTCGGAGGCGCCTGGCTACGGTCAGACCGTGCTCTCCTACGACCCCGGTTCACGTGGCGCCATGAGCTACCTCGACGCCGCCAAGGAGATCGCGGAGCGTGGCGCGACCGAAGGAAGGAGCAGTACCGCATGACTGAGCGCAGAGGAGGGCTGGGGCGGGGGCTCGCGGCCCTGATCCCGACCGGGCCGGCCACCACGGCCGGCCCGGCGTCCTCCGCCGTCGAAGGGGGCACGCCTGCGGACAAAGCGGCGCGTGAGGAGAAGGGCTGGTTCGCGGCCAACGGCGCGGCGACTCCCGTCAGCGGCGAGGTCGCCGGCGCGGTCTACCGGGAGATCCCGGTCAGCGCCGTCAAGCCGAACCCGAAGCAGCCCCGCCAGGTCTTCGACGAAGATGCGCTCGCCGAACTCGAACACTCCATCCGCGAGTTCGGGCTCATGCAGCCCATCGTCGTCCGCGAACTGGGCGACGGCGAGTACGAGCTCGTCATGGGCGAGCGGCGCCTGCGCGCGTCGCAGCAGGCGGAGCTCGAGGCGATCCCCGCGATCGTCCGGCAGACCGCCGACGAGTCCATGCTCCGCGACGCGCTTCTGGAGAACATCCACCGCGTCCAGCTGAACCCGCTCGAAGAGGCGGCCGCGTACCAGCAGCTGCTCGACGAGTTCGCGGTGACGCACGAGGAGCTCGCCAGCCGCATCGGCCGCAGCCGGCCCGTCATCACCAACACGATCCGTCTTCTCAAGCTGCCGCTGGCCGTGCAGCGTCGAGTGGCCGCGGGTGTGCTTTCGGCCGGGCACGCGCGGGCGTTGCTGTCGCTCGAAGATCCGGAAAGCCAGGAAGAGCTGGCGGCCCGGATCGTCGCGGAGGGCATGTCGGTGCGCGCCACCGAGGAAGCCGTCACGCTGAAGAAGAGCGAAAAGCCGGCGAAGCCGAAGCCCGCTCCCCGCAAGCCGATTCAGGCACCGGGACTGCAGGAGTTGGCCAACCGTCTCTCCGATCGCTTCGACACCCGCGTAAAGGTCGACCTCGGCCGCCGCAAGGGACGCATCGTCCTCGAGTTCGGCTCGGTCGACGATCTCGAACGCATCGTCTCGATCATCGACGCGAACTCGACCGAAAAAACGGCGAATCAGACAGAGGAAACCGACTAGGGATCACCCAGGGTCGTTTCGTCACGGTGATGATTGCTCACCGGGACGGTCACCGGCACTCTGGGTGGTCGCCGCGGGCGCGGGAAAAATCGGCGGTCGCGCGGCGCGGAATCCGGGAGAGTTGGCGGAACCAGCTCTCCCGAAGGAGCGTTCCGTGATCTCTTCGCGCCTGGCGCCGTTGCTGAGTCAGTTCGACTTCGCGTACGGCCGGCTCGTCGATCGCCTCGGCGGACCGGCGGTCGACAGCGGCGACGGTACCCCCGTCTCCGTCGACCCGATGACCGACGACGAGTTCCGGTGGGAGCCGGCGCCGGACTGTTGGTCGGTGCGGCGGCGCTCCGCCGGGCCGGGGCCGCGCGCGACGTTCCTCGCCGGCCGCGGCGAGTGGGGCCGCGACTCGGCGCCCCACCCCCACCCGTGGCCGCCGCCCGTCACGACGATCGCGTGGCGGCTCAGCCACCTGAGCGAAATGCTGGTGCTGCGCGCCGACCACACGTCAGGCAGCCACACGCTGACCCGTGACGACTACGTCGATACCGGCGACGCCGCAACCGCGACTGCCGCGTTCCAAACCGGCGCAGCTGCGTGGCGGAAGGTTTTGCTGAGCGTCGACGACGCAGCACTCGACACCGTGGGCCTGTGCACCTATCCCCACGGCAGTGATCCGGACGAGCCGTTCCTCGAGATCGTGTGGTGGGTCAACCAGGAAGTGCTGCACCACGGCGCCGAGATCGCATTGCTGCGCGACCTCTACCGAGCGCGGTGATCAGCGCGCGACGGCCCGCGCCACGAGGTCCGCGAACACCGACCCGAGCGATTTCCCTGCCGCCTCAACGGCCATCGGCACCGTCGACGTCTCGGTGAGGCCCGGCGACAGGTTCACCTCGAGAAAGTGCACTGTTCCGTCGGCGGTGATCACGGCGTCGGTGCGCGAGATGTCACGCAGGCCGAGCCAGCGGTGCGCAGCAACGGCCAGCTCGCCGACGGCCTTCGCCGCCTCCTCGGAAATGCGCGCCGGCGTGAAGAAGTCGGTGAGACCGGCCGTATAACGGGCGGTGTAGTCGTAAACCCCGCTCTCCGGCACGATCTCGACGGCCGGCAGCGCCTCGGCGCCGTGCTCACCCTCGACGACCGTCACGGCCACCTCGACCCCGTCGACGAACTGCTCGGCGAGCACGGTGTCGCCGTACGCGAAGCAGCCGACCATCGCCGCGGGCAGTTCCGACGCCTCGCGCACGACCTGCGTGCCGAGCGCCGAGCCGCCCTGATCCGGCTTGAGGATCATCGGCAGGCCGAGGCGCTCTACCATCGCGTCGAGCACCGACTGCGCGCCGAGCTCGCGGAAAGTGCTGTGGGGCAACACAACCCAGTCCGGCGTCGAGAACCCGGCCTGCTGCACGAACGCCTTCGCGGTCGGCTTGTCCCACGCACGGCGGCAGCCCATGCTCGAAGTTCCGACGAAGGGCACGCCGAGCATTTCCAGCACCGTCTGCACGGAGCCGTTCTCGCCCTCACCACCGTGAAGCGCGACGACAACCGCGTCGGGCCGCTGCGTACGCAGGCGTTCCAGCAGCCCGGCGTCGGTGTCCCACTCCTCCACGGTGAGCCCCTCGGCGCGCAGCGCGGCCGAAAGCCGGCGGCCCGAACGGAGGGAGACGTCGCGTTCGTGGGAAAGCCCGCCTGCGAGCACGGCAACGGTACGGTCGACCACCGTGGGAACTCCTTAGGTTTTGCTGCGGACCCGGTCAGACCGTGTCCGGCGACGGGGTTTCCGACCCCGAGATGGTGCGTGCCTTCACGCTACCGAAGGTGCGGCTGAGGTCCATTTCGGACTCCAGCACCGCCGCGAGCCGGCGCACGCCTTCGCGGATCCGTTCGGGCGTCGGGTAGCAGTACGACAGGCGCATCTGGCGCGAGCCGTAACCGTCGGCGTAGAAGCCGGTGCCCGACGCGTACGCCACGCGCGCGGTCACGGCGCGCGGCAACATTGCTTTGGTGTCAACACCTTCCGGCACGGTGACCCACACGTAGAAACCGCCCTCGGGCATCGTCCACGAGCAGCCCGGCGGCAGGTACTGGTTCAGCGCCGAGATCATCGCGTCGCGGCGCTCGCGGTAGTTCTCGCGGAACTTCTTGATCTGGCCCATCCAATCGTGCGTCGCGAGGTAGCGCGAGACGATCATCTGGTTGAACGTGGGCGGGCACAGCGTCGCGGATTCCGCTGCCAGCACAAGCTTTTCGCGCACGGCGTGCGGCGCGAGCACCCAGCCGACGCGCAGGCCGGAGGCAAACGTCTTCGAGAACGAGCCGAGGTACACCACGTTGTCGGGGTCGATCGAGCGCAGCGCCGGGTAGGTCTGGCCGTCGAAGCCGAGCAGCCCGTACGGGTTGTCCTCGACGATCAGCACACCGTGCTCGCGGCAGATCTCCACGATCTCCGCGCGGCGCTCGACGGCGAGCGTGACGCCGGCGGGATTGTGGAAATTCGGGATGGTGTAAAGGAATTTGACGCGCCGGCCCGTCTTCTCGGCCTGCCGCAGCGCCTCGCGCAGACCCTCGGGCACGAGCCCCTGCTCGTCCATCGCGACGTGCACGACCTTCGCCTGGTACGCAGCGAACGAGCCGAGCGCGCCGACGTACGAAGGCCCTTCGGCGATCACGATGTCACCGGGGTCGCAGAAGAGGCGAGTGACCATGTCTAGGCCCATCTGCGAACCGACGGTGACGACGACGTCGTCCGGGTGCGCCTTGATGCCTTCGAGAGCCATGATCTCGCAGATCTGGTCGCGCAGCGTGGGGATGCCGTGGGCCGACCCGTACTGCAGCGCCACGAGACCCTCGTCGGCGATGATCTCCGCCACCTGCGCCGACAGCGTGTCCAGCGGCAGCGCGGCGAGGTTCGGCATGCCGCCGGCCAGGGACACGACCTCGGGCCGGCTCGCCACCGCGAAGAGCGCCCGGATCTCCGAAGCGGTCATCCCGGCGGTGCGCGCTGCGTACCGGTCGAGGTGAGGGTCGAGATTGTGGCGGCCGGCTTGCGGCTTGACGGGGCGGTTCTCGGTCATCGACACACCTGAGGGCTCGGTGGTACCTGCGGGTAGATCCATCGAGTGTAACCAGGGCCTCTTCCTGGTCCCCGCTCTTCCGGCGCTCATCACATCGTCCTATTCTTCGAGTGGCTCTTCCGGTCGTTCCTGCGCTCTTGCGGGGAGCGGATGCCGGTCGTGAGGGATTCGGGGAGGTTTCAGGTGTCGCGTCGCGTGGTGGGCGTCACACTCGACAACCTCGAAGACCTGCCCAAGAGCTGTCGCCGGTGCGTCTACTGGGAGCTCGCGCCGCACCTCAAGGCCCAGGCGGAGGAGTTCGGCTCCACCGAGGTCGAGAAGGAAGCGTGGGTCTCCAGCGTGCTGCTGGAGTGGGGTTCCTGCGGCCGCATCGTCTACAGCGACACGCTGCCGGTCGGCTTCGTGCTCTACGCGCCGCCGAACGCCGTGCCGCGCTCCCTGGCCTTCCCCACGTCGCCGCCCAGTGCCGACGCCGTGCTGCTCACCGCGTTCCAGGTCCTGCCGGAGTTCCGCGGCGGCGGCCTCGGCCGGATGCTCGTGCAGGCCGTGGCGAAGGACCTGACCAAACGCGGCGTCCGCGCCATCGAGGCGTTCGGCGACGCCGTGCCCGACGAGGTCGACCCGATGGGCCAGCACACCTGCGTGCTGCCGGCGGGTTTCCTGCAGAGCGTCGGCTTCAAGACGGTGCGGCCGCACTCGAAGTGGCCGCGGCTGCGGCTGGAACTGCGCTCGGCGATCACCTGGAAGGAAGACGTCGAGGCGGCACTGGAGCGGCTGCTCGGCCAGGTGACGATCACGACGGCGGAGCCGAGCCTCGGGCGGGCTTGATCAGCGGGTCTCGAGCTGGTTCTTGAGCTTGGTGAGGCTTTCGCGCCAGTAGGTCTTGAAGTCGTTGGCGGTCGCTTCGTCGACAACGCGCTCGTGCGCCAAGGCGATCTGGGTCTTCGTGCGTTTGTCGACAAATCCGATGTTGACCCGCGTGGCTCCGTCGCCCCAGCCGAACCGCGCCGACGTGTTCCGCTGCGTCGTTCTGATCTTGAGCCGATCGCCGTCGAGCCACTTTCCCCTCGCGGCCGCGTCGACCACGGCTTCGTAGACATCCTCGACCCTCGCCTCGATCGTCCGGCTCGCACTCACCGTGAACAGCCCGTCCCGACCCCCGTTGCGCGGCCGCAACCCTCGGGACCGCTCGTACTCGACGGTCACTGTCTGTGCCCACCAGTTGCCCAACCGATGCTCCTCAACGAGCCGGCCGACGATCTCCCCGTGGCCCTGACCACGCGCTCCCCACGCGTCGAGCACCTCACCCCACTCGCCGAACCCTCGCCCGGTTGCCGTACGCACCGCATCGTCCGAGGTCAACTTCGTGCCACCCATGGCAGCCCTCCTTGTCCCGTCAGCCGGAACGTCGCCACCGACCCCAGCCCTTCGACACACCCCCCGAAAGATCTTCGCGACGCCCACCTACCACGGTCTTACCCAGCCCGAAATACCCGATTTCCCCACCTGTGCACAACTGTGGAAGAAACCCCGAGTTATCCACAGATCCCTGATAGACGCCGTGGAAAACCTGTGGATGAGTAGACTGGATCTGGGGACGCCCCCCGAGGAGGGCGGGGGCTGCCCCAAGGTGTGGTGTGTCGCCGGCGGGACGGGCGCAATGGGTTGTGGCGGCCCGCGGGGGCAGTCGAAGCGGTCGCGCGGCTCCGGTTGTGGGGTTGGCGGTGGACTACTCCACCTGGGTTGGCCCGTGCACCGCTTGGGGTGACTTCCGGGCCGGGGTTGTGCACAGGGCGCCAGCGGTGGGCGGTTGGTGACGCGGTGAGTGCGGCTGGTTGTGCGGATGCGCGTGACTACCCAGAGTGGTTGTGGGTAAGTCCTCCGAAGGCGCCACGGCCGGGCATCGGCTCGGGTGGCGGAGGGGTCGAAGCCGCGGTGATGGTGGGTCGGGTCGAATTTGGCATGGTGGCTCGGGCTCGGGATCGGCGATGGGCTTCGGTTGGACCGCACACCGTTAAGTTGCGTGGACGCCAAGTAGTGCCAGGAGCCGGCGACCTGCGTCGCTCCCGGATTGCCGGCCTCGGGCGACGGTGCAGTTGAAGGGTCAGCGGCCGCCTGCCGCAACCAGTGCCCCAACGGCGGCATCGCCACAAGGCTGCCGGACGGCGGCCCAATCGAGGACTCCCAACCAGGGCCGGCGTATTACGGCTCAGTCCTCGCGGCGCGAGCTGGAGCTCCCGGCCGCGACGGTTCGAGTCGGCAGCCAGTGAGCAACGGCGAGCAATCGAAGGCGCGCGGCTACAAACCTCGGAGCCGGGCCTCGCGGCCTGATCTCAGCGCACGATGGGCAGCGACGGGCGGACACCGACCGGCAGACGGCTTGGCGGCGATCTTCGCGGTCCGCAGTGCAGAGATCGGTGGGACCGCGCGGCGACCCGCCGCGATCGCGGCCGACGCCCCCGACCGGCCCAAGAGTTCGGTGGCTTGGGCGGTGGGAAGCGCAGCGATCTGGCGCTGTCATCGGAGGTCGTGGTCGGTGGTGGGTGGCCGGTGCTGAGTCGCGAAAGCTGGGGGCGGTGGCCGCTGATCGGGCGGCGACCAACAGTCGGTGACCAGAACTTGGCTTGGTGGAGCGGAATTCGGGGTTCCGTGGCGGGCTGTGGAAGCGGCGATGAGTAATCGGTGATCGGAGCTCAGCTCGCGGATCGAGCTCGAGCTCAGCGGCCGAGTCCGTGGGGCCGAACAGGTGGCCAGAAGCGGCCAGTGCCTCGGGCTGGAGGCATGAAGTTGCCGGCTGCTGGAAGCGGTCATCAGACGACGAACAGGAGTAGGCGGCGGCACAACGGAAGCAGTCGGCCGCCCCTGCAGCAGAGAGTTAAGACCGGCGGGCGGGGCGCTGCCGCTTGTCGGAGGGGCCGGCGGTCGCTGGCCTGAGTGCAGGTGAGCGGTGACTCGCCCCGGCGGGCAGCGGCGATGGTCGAGCCCGGGCTGCTGACTTGCAGCAGCAGGTTTGGAGCATGGCCTGCACTGGCGAACTGCCGGGCGGGGCGGTGAATCTTGGCCCGGGGCAGATACCAGAGGAGCGATGGCTGAGGCCGGCTAGCGGCGTCTGATTATTGGCGCCACGCGCCAATAATCAGGAGGGCTGACAGCTCAAGCTGGGAGCGGCTGCCGCGCAGTGCCGCTAGGTCTTAAGGATCGCGCCCATGCCCATGCCCATGCCCATGCACAAGGGCGAGGCCAGGATCCACGGGCGAGGTACGGGGCGAGCGAGCCGCAGCGAAGCAGCGGCAAGCAGGAGCAAAAGCTGGGATCAGAAGGCGTTTATCGAGGCCAATGCCCGGGCAACGAGCCCTGACCACGCAGCTGAACAAGGCCGGCAGTCGAGGGTGGAAGTCGTTCGAGAGAGCAGCCGGCTGGTTGCAAAACCACGGGGTCGCGACGGAGCCAACGGGCAATGGATCGACAGTGAAGGGCGGGCCGGTGGAGTGGCGACCGAGCCGGCGGGAGCCATGGCTGCAGATCGAGAACGGGCCCGGGAACGCCGGTTGGCGGGCGTGAGGCAGCCGGTGCTGGGTGGTGGCTGAGCCAGTGGGTGCCATGAGTTGTAGATGGAGAACCGGGCGCACCGATCAGAGAGCGGCAGGCAGCCGGTGCTGGGCGGTGGCCGAGCCAGCAGGAGCCCATGGATTGCAGATCGAGAAACGGACGCGCCGGCTAGAGAGCGGTAGACGGCCAGTGCTGGGCGGTGGCCGAGCCAGCGGGAGCCCGTGGGTTGCAAGATCGAGAACGGGCCGGGCGCGCCGGCCAGAGAGCGGCGGGCAGTCGGTGCTGCGTGGTGGCCGAGCCAGCGGGAGCCCATGGATTGCAGATCGAGAAACGGACGCGCCGGCTAGAGAGCGGCATCCAGCGGTGCTGGACCGTGGTCGAGCCAGCGGGAGCCCGTGGGTTGCAGATCGAGAACGGGCCCGGAGCGCCGATCGGAGAGCGGCAGGCAGGGGGTGGAGGGCGGTGGCC
Source organism: Amycolatopsis sp. NPDC001319 (assembly GCF_042896185.1). Classification (NCBI taxonomy): domain Bacteria; kingdom Bacillati; phylum Actinomycetota; class Actinomycetes; order Pseudonocardiales; family Pseudonocardiaceae; genus Amycolatopsis; species Amycolatopsis sp. NPDC001319. Next base: position 393,350 of record NZ_JBIAWY010000001.1, read on the forward strand.
GAAAGACATGGCGGCGACCAGTGGACCAGCGCCAGCGGACCAGCAATGAAAAGACGTGAGCCGGGCCTCGTGGAGGAGGGCCCGGCTCATGCGTGAAGGACGGGAAGACCCTACTCGGCCTTGGCCAGCTCGTGCGCCAAGACGTCGGCGAAGGTGAAGGTGCCCGTGGGTTGGTCGCCTTCGCCGAGGAGGTAGAGGCGTTTGACGGCGATGAGGATGCCCTCGGCGACGATGTCGCGGAAGGCGGGGTCGGCGAGTTTCCGGCTGTCGTCCGGGTTGGTGAGGTAGCCGATCTCCACGCGGACGGCGGGGCAGCGGGTGCGGGTGAAGATCTCCCACGTCTTGTAGTGGGTGCGGCAGTCGCGCAGGCCGGTGCGGGCGACGACCTCGCGTTGGATGAAGCCGGCGAGGAGCTCGCCCACCGTGGAGGTGGTGCCGTTGCCGGTGCCGAAGTGGAAGCTGGCGATGCCCTGGGCGCGGGGGCTGGGGTTGCTGTCGCTGTGGAGGGACAGGAACAGGTCGGCGCCGGCGTCGTTGGCGAAGCGGGCGCGTTCGAAGTCCGTGGGGCTGTGGTTGGGGCCCCTCGAAATCAACGCTTCCATGCCGGTGGCCTGCATGCGGCCTTCCAACCTGCGCGCGAGGTCCCACGCGATGTCGGCTTCGCGGAGGCCGCCGGCGATGACGCCGAGGTCTTCGCCGCCGTGGCCGGGGTCGATGACGATGCGCTTGCCGCGCAGGCGGGGGCCGGCCTGGCGGACCTGCTCCTGTTCGCGCAGGAAGACGGGACGGCCGCCGCGGGCGCGGGGCGAGGAAAGGCGGTGCAGCTCGCGGATGGTGGCCGGGCCGCAGATGCCGTCGGACTCGAGGCGCATGTCGCGCTGGAAGGTGCGGAGGGCGCGTTCGGTCTGCGGGCCGAAGTAGCCGTCGGGGCGGCCGGCGTCGAAGCCGAGCTCGGTGAGGCGCTCCTGCAGCGCGAAGACGTCGTCGCCCTGCACAGGCGAGGACAGCATGTACTGCAGCGGACGGCTCCCCAGGTGGAAGCTCGCGCCCTTCATCGCCTGGAACGTCGCGGGGCCTACCACCCCGTCGGTGATCAGCCCACGACGCTGCTGGAAGGCCCGTACAGCGTGCTCGACGGCGGCGTCGAAGGTGCCGTACTGCTCGGTCCCCGCCACCGGCGGGAGCAGGTCCATCCCGGCAAGGATCGACCTGATCTCGGCGACGTCCGGACCGGCGTCACCGCGGCGGAGTACCCGCATGCACTCCTCGCTCTTCCTAGGGCACCGAAACCGGCTCGATGCGAAAACAGAAAACCTGTGTGGGTGGTAAGCCCAGGGCACCTATTGTGCCCTGTGAACTCTCGGTGAGCGCGTAGGCCCGGTCGGTATGCCCCGGGAGAGCGCAAGCCGCCGCAGGACGGACACGCCCGTGCACCTGCGTGATCATGGCCACGGACACTTCGCCCGAACGTGCGAGAACCCGGGCCCGCGAGACGATTCCCGCAGGCCCGGGTTCTCAGCAGCTGGACAGCGCCCGCTCGATCAGAGGACGTCCTTCAGGTCGGACAGCAGAGCCGCCTTCGGCTTCGCGCCGACGATCTGCTTCACCGGCTTGCCACCCTGGAACAGGATCAGGGTCGGGATGGACATCACCTGGTAGTCACGCGCCGTGTTCGGGTTCTCGTCGATGTCGAGCTTCGCGACGGTCAGCTTCTCGCCGTTCTCGGCCGCGATCTCCTCGAGCACGGGGGCGACCATCTTACAAGGCCCGCACCAGGTCGCCCAGAAGTCGACCAGGACCGGCTTCTCGCTGGTCAGGACGTCGTCCACGAACGACTTGTCGGTCACCTTGACGGTGTTGTTGCCCATGGTTTCTCCTTCGGGTCGGTCTCGGAAAGTCAGTGGGTGCCGGCGCCGTAGCCGCCGCCGACCAGCTCGGACGCCTCGTGGGCGTTCTCGTCGCCATGCTCCGCCAGCCATCGTTCCGCGTCGATGGCCGCGCTGCACCCGGAACCCGCCGCCGTGATGGCCTGCCGGTAGGTGCGGTCCACCAGGTCACCGGCCGCGAACACACCGGGCACGTTCGTGTAGGACGTGCGCCCCTGCGTCACCACGTAACCCTCCTCGTCCAGGTCGACCTGGCCGCGCACCAGAGCACTGCGCGGGTCGTGCCCGATCGCGACGAAGAAACCGGTGACATCCAGCGTCTTCTCGGCGCCGGTCTTGGTGTCGGTGACCTTCAGGCCCTTGACGGTGCCCTCGCCCTCCACCCCGGTGATCTGCGAGTTCAGCTGCCACTTGATCTTGTCGTTCGCCCGGGCCCGCTCCAGCATGATCTTGGACGCGCGGAACTCGTCACGCCGGTGCACGATCGTGACCGACTTGGCGAACTTCGTCAGGAAGGTCGCCTCCTCCATCGCCGAGTCACCACCACCGGCCACGGCAATGTCGTGGTCACGGAAGAAGAAACCGTCACACGTCGCACAGGCCGACACACCACGGCCGAGCAGATCCTGCTCACCGGGCACGTTCAGATAGCGCGCCGCAGCGCCCATCGCCAGGATGACCGCGCGCGCGGCATACCGAACGCCGTTCGCGACCACGTACTTCACGTCGCCCGCCAGCTCCAGCGACTCGACGTCCTCCGCCCGCAGCTCAGCGCCGAAACGCTCGGCCTGCTTGCGCATCTCTTCCATCAGGTCCGGGCCCTGGATGCCGTCGCGGAAGCCCGGGAAGTTCTCGACCTCCGTGGTCGTCATCAGCGCACCACCGAACTGCGTGCCCTCGAACACCAACGGTTCGAGCTGCGCGCGAGCCGCGTACACCGCGGCCGTGTAACCGGCGGGACCCGACCCGACGATGATCAGGTTCCTGATTTCCTCGGCAGCCACCCGTGAACCTCCGCTCGTAGTGACCTGTGCACTGGTCTCAACACGATGGTAGGTGGCGGTGTTCCCGACGGTGACGGCCGCTACTCGCCCGTCCCGACCAGCGGTTATTTCTTGCCGACGACCTTGTCGAACAGCTTGTCGGCGTGACCCGGGCCGCAGTCGGCCCCGAAGGCCACCAGGCGGAACTGCGCGAGCTGACCCGTCGTGTAGATGACCAGCACGCCGGGCTTGCCTTCGACGGTCACCGGCCGCACGCCTTCCGGCCGCACGTTCGGGTCCAGCCCGGCCGCGCTGACACACGCGTCGAGGCGCTGCTCGTCTTGGAGCGGACCGAAATCGCGGACGCCCATGGCCCCGCCCAGCAGCGCTTCCGCCCCGCTGCCGTCGCCGCCCACCGACGGTCCCGCTGGAGCCGGCGCCGCCACCCCCGTGGTGCCGCTGTCGGTCGACGAGCCGGGCACCGTCACGGCGATCGCGACGATCGCCGCGGCGGCCGCAGTCAGGATCCCCGCGCCCCAGCCGAGCCGCTTGTTCCGCCGCCGCCGTGCTGCCGCGAGGTCCACCACGGGCGCCACGCCGGGCTCCGGCGATGCCGGAACCGCACCCGGGCCGGCTGCCGGAAAGGGGGCGACCTGCCGGGACGCGGCCTCCGCGGCCAGCGCCTGGTCGATCCGCGCGGCGAACTCGGCCGGCATCGGCGGCGCCGGCTCGTCCGCCAGCGCGGCCAGATCGGCCGTGGTCGCTTCAAGGGCTTCGATGATCGCGCGCGCTTCCGGGTCCGCCTGGACCCGCGGCCACAGCTGCGCCGCCTCGTGTTCGTCCAGCACGCCGGCGTGGAGGTCGGCCAGCACGTCGACAGACCAAGGCGGACCGACGGTCCCGCCGACCCCCCGACTCTCGTCCGTCATCGTGCCTCCCCGTTCCCCGGCGAGCGGTCGGCTCGCCCGGCACTCCGGGACCCGTCCGAAGTGGCGCTCCTGCGTTTGCTTTCGTGAGTTGGGACGTTCGCATTCGCATCCGGGTTCCGCAGGTGCCCCAGAACCTTCGCGAGTTTGCCCCTTCCCCGCGCGCAGCGGCTCTTGACCGTGCCCTCCGCGATGCCGAGCATCTTCGCCGTCTCGGCCACGGAGTAGCCCTCGACGTCGACGAGCAGGATCGGCGCGCGCTGCTCCTCCGGCAGCTGCTCCAGTGCCTCGCGCACGAGCAGGCTCGTCTCCTTCTCGGACATCGAGTCGCGCGGCGAGGCCGGCTCGTTGAAGCCGGCCTCGGGCAGTGGAACGGTGGGACGCGCCTGTTTGCGACGGATGCGGTCGAGGCACGCGTTGACGACGATGCGGTGCAGCCACGTGGTCACCTGCGACTCGGCGCGGAAGTTGCCCGCCGCGCGGAAGGCCGAGATGAACGCCTCCTGCAACGCGTCCGCGGCTTCCTCCGGATCACGCAGCGTCCGCAGGGCCACGGCCCACAAACGATCGCGGTGCCGCCGGACGAGTTCGCTGAACGCATGCGGGTCCCCGGCGGCGTGCGCCGCTATGAGGTCCGCGTCCGTGGGAGCTGCAGCCGTCACCCGGCAGAGCCTACTGAGTGGGAGATGTCGATCACCCCGCAGGCAGGAAGCTCACGTCTCCGATCTCGCTGATGAAGCCGCCCTCGCTGTCGTCGCCCAGCTGGGTGATCCACACGACGAAGTACTGGCTCTCCGTCGGCGTTGGGAGGTTGATCGTCGTGTCGGTGCCGTTGAGGTCACCGGTGCCGACCACCTTCGTGTCGTCCAGCTTCGGGTTCTTGCTGTCGGCCGAGCGGATCTCGATCTTCGTGCCGGGGCTGTCGGCCGCGATCTTGACCTGCGCGAGCTTCACCGGGTCGTCGAACTGCACCACGAACCCGACGCCGGGCTTCAGCGTGGGCAGCTGCTGCTGGTACTGGTCGGTGCGCCAGACCGTGCCCGGGTCGCCGTCGATCGTGTTCTTCACCCGGCCGGAGTTGTCGCCCGAGCCCTTGGGGTTGTAGATCGTGGCCGCCTTCGGCTCCACGGGCTGGCCGAGCTTCGGCGCGGCCGGCGACGACGGCGGGGGCGCCGCCGAGTTCGCGGGCGGCGGCGCGGTCGCCGTGGGGGTGGCCGCGACGTTGATCGTCGGGCCGCTCGCCTTGGAGTCGCCCTGGAAGAGGTTGATCAGCATCAACCCGCCCCACGCCAGGATCAGCACGGTGGCAACCACCAGCACGGTCACGCCGAACGCCAGCTTCCGCCGCCGCGCGACGTCCTTGACCGGCTTCTTCGTGGTCCAGATCGTGCCGTCGGCCTCGCTCGTCGCGTTGTCGCCGACGGCCTTGATCAGCTGCGTGCGCTCCTCGGCCTCGGCGGCCTGGTCGAGCACGCGCAGGATGGCCGAGCTCGTGCGGATACCGCCGTTGCCGCCGTCCTCGATCGTGCGCACGGCCAGCGACGACAGCTCGGACGGCACGGCCGGGACCAGCGTCCGCGGCGGCACGACGTGGCCCTGCGGGGTCAGCGGCGCCGCGGGGATCGCGGGCGGCCCGCCCGGCAGCGCCCAGCGTCCGGTGAGCAGGAGGTAAAGGACAGCGCCGAGGGCCTTCACGTCGTCGCGCAGCGTCGCGTCCGGCAAGGGGCCGGGGAACGCCAGCTTCAACGCGCCGTTGGGGGTCAGGCGCAGCCGCTGGGGGTGGTCCAGACCGAGGACGAGGCCGTTCTGGTGCGCGTGCTCCACCGCCTCGGCGAGCGCCTGCACCATGCGCGCGGCCGCGGCCGGGGCGACGGGCCGCTGCGCGACCAGGTCCACCAGGTCGCTGCCCTTGGTCCACTCCGCGACGACGACGCCGAGAAGTCCCTCGTTCGAGGTCACGCCACTGCCGAGGCTGAGCACGTCGAGCACCCGTGCGACCCCGCCGTGGCCGAACTTCGACGCGTGCGCCGCGCGCTCCAGCGTTCGCCGGGCCAGCCTCGCGGCCTCCGGATCCGCCGGATCACCGACCAGCAGCGTCAGCGCGACATCGCGCTTGAGCTGCCCATCGCGTGCCCGCCACAGGTGCGCGGCGGCTCGTTCGTCCACCCCGAACTGCGCGAGCAGGCGGTACCGGCCGTCGCCGACGACCCGGCCCGGGGCCAGCGAACCGCCCTGGGCACGGATGCCCGCACGGTTGGCCTCCCCTGCCTGTTCGCTCCGTCTCGTGTCCACCGCTTCTCTCCCGCGTCGCGCTCCCGCACCGAGGGTACCCGGATCAGGTCTGGAGGAAGCGTCGTCAGTCGTGAATCAATCGTTACCCGCGCTTGATCAATCGGGTGATCCTGGACGTGGCCGGCCTCAGCTCCTCCACCTTCAGGGCCATGAGCACGCCGAACGAGACGCCGATGCCCACGATCCCCTGCAGGAAGAGCTTGATCCACGCCTGCAAAGTCGGCCCGAGGGAGTCGGGCACGATCAGTCCCGCGACGTATGCGGCGGCCACCCCGAGCACACACGCGACGACGGTGAAGAGGATCACCCCGATGATGCGCTTGCTGCGCAGGTTGCCGAGCGTGACCCACAGCCAGACCTGGCCGAGCACCGCGCCGACCACGTAGGTGAGCGCGTTGACCATCATCACGCCCAGCACCACGTTCTCGGGCGACAGGACGACAGGGCACAGGTACAGCAGCGGCACCTTGACCAGCGTCATCACGATCATGATCAAGGTCGGCGTGCGCGCGTCCTTCATCGCGTAGAACACGCGCATCTGGAGCATGACCAGCGCGTACGGCAGCAGCGCGAACGACGAGACCGCCAGCGCCTCGCCGAGCCGGGTGGCACCGTCCAGCGAGCCCTTGCCGAAGGTGAACAGCGCGACGCCGATGGACGAGCCGACGATCGTCATCACCGCCGAGATCGGCAGCAGCGTGACCGTGGAGATGCGCGACGCGTACGACAGGTCGCTGATCAGCTTCTTGCTGTCGCCGTCGGCGGCCGCGCGGCTCATGCGCGGCATGATCGCGGTGAGCAGCGAGACGCCGATGACGCCGTAGGGAAGCTGGAACAGCAACCACGCGTTCGTGTAGGCCGTGACACCGCCGGGCGCTCCGTTGGTGAGCACGCGGGTGGTGATCGTGTAGCCGACCTGGCTCACGCCGACGTACCCGATGACCCACAGCGCGAGCCCGCCGAACTCCTTCATCCGCTTGTCGATGCCCCAGCGCCACTTCGGCCGGAAGCCCGAGCGCAGCAGCGGCGGGACGAGGATGATCGCCTGCGCGACGATGCCGCCGGTCACGCCGAGGCCCAGGGTGAGCACCTTGGGGTCGGTGATCGACGGGTGGTCCGTGTCGATCGAGCCGGGCATCACCCACACGACCAGGATCGTGAAGATGACCACCAGGTTGTTGATCACCGGCGCCCACGCGGTCGGACCGAAGATCTGCTTCGCGTTGAGCATCGCCGACAGCAGCGCGAACACGCCGTAGAAGAAGATTTCGGGCAGCAGCAGATAGGCGAACGCCGTGGTCAGGCCGGAGCTGGCCTGACCTGAGGAATCGACGTACAGCGACGTGAAGGCCGGCGCGGCGATCACCGCGATGAGCGTGCCCACCAGCAGCAGGGTCAGCCCCACGGTCAGCAGCCGCTGCGCGTAGGCCGCGCCGTGGTCCGGATCGTCTTGCGAGCGCACCAGAAGCGGCACCACGACACTCGTGAGCACACCGCCGATGAGCAGCTCGAAGATGATGTTCGGCATCGTGTTGGCGACGTTGAACGAGTCGTTGGCGATGCCCGTGCCGATCGCCGCCGCCAGCAGCAGCTTCCACAGGAAGCCGGTGATGCGGGAGATCAGCGACGCGATCGCCATCCGGCCGCTGGCCTTCGCGATCGACGGCGCTTTCGCCGGGGTGGCCGGCTGCTCGCCGGTCGAGCCCGGCTCGGTGGGCCGGACCAGTGGCGCGTCGCCGATCCGCGGCATGACCTGGGTGGCCAGCGCGTCGTACGGGCGCATCGAGTCGGGGTCGGCCACGGGCCAGCGCGAAGCCGCCATGGGGACGCCGGCGGTGCGCGGGATGAAGCGGGTGGCCTCGGGGTCGCGCAGCGCCTCTTCCTGCCACGGCCGGATCGGCGCGCCCGGACGTGGACCGCGGCCGCGGTGCGGCGCGGGGGCCGGGGGCAGCGGCTGAGGTCCGGAGACGGGACCAGCAGCCGGCGCGGGCGGCAACGGTTGAGGCCCGGAAGGCGGACCCGAGGGCTGCGGCAGTGGTCCGGACGGCACCGGTCCGGCAGGCATCGGCCCCGACGGAGGTGGTCCGGACGGCTGCGGAAGCGGCTGCCGCCCCGACGGCGGGGGCGGTAGGGGTTGCCGTCGCGTGGGGGGCGGCGGAGTCGCCTGGGCGCGGGACGCCTGACGCGGCTGCCCTTGCTGCGGCGGGGGTACGCGGCGCTTCGGCCGGTCCGCGCGCTCCTCGGGCGCCGGGCGGCGCTCTTCGGCGGGCACCGGCAGGTGGCGCGTCCGGCCGTTCGCCGGCGGCTGTTGCCGGCGTTCGGAGGGCGCCTGGCCCTGGGGCGGCGGCTGGCGCCGGCCCTCGCGCGCGGCGCGGCGTGGCTGCTCGGTGCGTTCGCCGCGACGAGGAGGCGCGCCGTCGCGCCGAGGACGACTCGCACGCTCGGGTGGTAAGCCCGGCTCTCTGTCCAACGCGCGCCCAATCCTCGGTGCCAGGGTCCCTGCCATTGTGGCAGCGGTCGACCCAGGGTAATCGGGAACGGCCTCCGATACCCGGTCCCCCGAGGACTCAGCGCGATTCGGTCCTGGCGGCCCGGCCTTCCTTGACCCGCCGGTAGATCCGCCGCGACGCCAGGAGGAGCAGGGCGCAACCAGCGACGACGGTGATGATGATCGTGATCGGGCCGTACTCCGTCGAGGTCAGCTCGAAGCGCGCCGTGCTGCCGAGCTGCGTGCCCTGCGGGGTGGTCAAGGACACATCGACGCTGAGGCGGCCGGCGCGCAGAGCCTCGATCTGCAGCAGCTCGTTCTGGCCGCCCTTGGCCGGGATGAACCAGTTCTGCACCTGCTCGGGGCGGATGCCGACCTCGTTCTTCAACGCGATCTGCGCGGTGATGCCCACCGGGAGGCCGTTGCTCACGAACACGGGCAGTGGTGACGAACCGGACGCGAGCGCGATCGTCTGCTTCGGTTGCTCAACGGTCACCTGGTCGCGGATCGCGGCGAGCTCGGCGTCGGCGTTCGCGCCGGCCGTGCTGCCCGACGGCGTGCGGTAGGCCGTGGACGCGCCGCGGACGAGGGCGTTGCGCACCGGCGCGATGATGTCCTCGGGCGGCACGCGGTGCGTGGTGTCCATCCGCATGGCCGAGAGCAGGCCGGCGGCCTGGCCATCGAGGTCCGTGAGCGCGTCGGCGACGTCGCTGCTGCCCGACGGCGGCTGGTCGTGGGTGCCGGCCGCGAACGAAGCCGTGCCCGAAGCGTTCTGGTCGAGCAGGTCCGCCAGCGGCGCCCCGCCGGCGACGCCGCCCGGGCCGAGGAGCTGGCCCACCTGCTGGAGGAACGCGGTGAGTTCGCCCACCGGCACGTCCCAGCGCCGCGGCGGCGCGACCAGCAGCCGCGTACCCGGCTCGATGCCGGTGCGGCCGAGGCCGGCTTCGAACGCGAGGGCGGCGAGGCCGTTCTGGCTCGCGATCGCGGGCTGCGTCGCGGCGCCGACGGTGGTCGGGGTCTGCGGGTTGGGCACGGAGCTCGTCATGGCGCTCGCGATGACGCTGTTGATCGGCTGGGCGCGCAGGCCACCGGGCAGCGAGACGGGCTCGGTGACGGGTGCGTCGGCCTGCAGTTTCGAGCTGTCGGTGAGCACGGTGTGCACGCCGGCCGCCGACATCGCGGTGAGCGCCTGGTCGTCGGGCGTGCCGTCGGGCCAGAGCACGCCCTGGCGCGGCTGCGTGTGCAGGAGGTCGCGGATCGTCGCCTCGCCGCTGAGCGCCGTGCTCAGCAGGCCGGTGTCGGGCGCGCCGGTGGCGGAGCGGACCTTGCCCAGCGTGGTGAGGTCGGCGTCGGCGAAGGGCAGGGCGATCACGCAGTGGCCGTTGACGAGCGCGCGCAGCTGCACCAGCCAGTCCTGCGCCAGCTGCGAGCCCTTGCCCGGCGCGCCGGCGACGACGTAGCCGCCGGTCATCGCGTTGACAGTGCGAAGCAGGTCGGGGTCGACGGCGAAGCACATCGAGTCGCCGACGTTCGGGTCGGCCTGGGCCGCGCGGGCGGCCGCGACGAGGGAGTGGAGCCGGCCGTTGGGGCTCAGCTCGGCCGCGAGGGTGTCGTCGGTGAGCGTGAGCTGGCCGCCGTAGGGCGACGACAGCACGTGCGGCGAGCTGTCGGTGATGGGCCACAGCACGCTGACGTCGGCGTGCTTGCCCGGCGGCGGCGTCGACTTTCCGGGCGCGGACAGCACCGGCATGAGCAGGCTCACGGCCGCGAGCCGCGCGGGGCCGCCGAACTCCGGCGTGCCGTTGACGTTGACCAGCATCGGGTACACGCCGGGCCGGCCGAACTGTCCGCCGCGCAGGCTGTCGAGCGGCACGCTGACGTCGAGTTTCGCGGTCTGCCCCGGCTCCAGCGACTCGGTGAGCGTGGTGAAGTCGGTGAGCGGGCTGTCCTGGATCGGGTCGCCGGCCAGCACGCCCTTCAGCTCGCGGTCGCCGCTCAGGCGCTCGCCGACCTGCAGCCGCACCTGCGGGCGGGAGATGCGGCGGTCGCCGATGTTGGTCACGGTGCCGGACACGGTCAGCGTCTTCGCGGACGTGGTGATCACGCGCGGGTTGAGCTGGTCGAGGTCGAGCCGCAGGCGCGGGGGCTCGGGGCTGGCAGCGTCCTGGGCCTGCGCGGGCGCGCCGAGGAGGGCGGCCGCTGCGAAGACCAGCAGTGACAGGAAGAAGGCGGCGGGCCGCTTCACTCGGGTGCTCCCTCTCAGGCGCGCTCGTCGTGCGCGAAAAGTTCTTTGGCCTTGCGGACCAGCTTGCGCTCGTCCGCGTAGGCCAGCGTCGTCTCCAGCTCGGCCAGCGGCACCCACGCGACCTCGGTGACCTCGACGTCCTCGTCGGAGAGCTCACCACCCGTCGACTCGAGCAGGAAGTGGTGCACGGTCTTGTGCACGCGGCGTCGTTCGGCCACGAACCAGTAGTCGATGGTGCCCAGCGGGCGCAGGACCTGCGCGGAGATGCCCGTCTCCTCCTTCACCTCGCGCACCGCGGTCTGCTCCACCGTCTCACCGTCCTCGATGTGGCCCTTCGGCAACGACCAGAGCAGTCTGCCGTGCCGGTCGAGGCGGCCGATCAGCACCGCGTGTTCCCGCCCGGCGTCGACGACCAGTCCGCCGGCCGACGTCTCGTCGACCGTGGTCAGGCGCCTGCCTCGCTGCCGCCTGCGCCGTCGGCGCGGCTTCGGCGCTCCGGCGCGGCCGGCAGATCCAGGCATGCTGCGATGCTAGAGCAAACGGTTGCCCAGGTACGCTGGCTCTCCGTGTCCGTGTCCGACGGCGTCCGTAGTAGTGGACGCCACTTCCCGTTGTCAGCTAATGGTGGGATGAAGTGAACAACCTGGTCGCCCAGCAGAACGCGGTGACGGAACTGATGCGAGTGTCCCCTCTGGCCGACGAGCTGGCGGAGCGGTTCGCGCGAGCCGGCCACAGTCTCTACCTCGTCGGTGGCAGCGTCCGCGACGCGCTGCTCGGCCGGCTGTCCAGCGACCTCGATTTCACCACCGACGCGAGGCCGGATCGCGTGCTGCAGATCGTGAGCGACTGGGGCGACGCCGTTTGGGACGTCGGCATCGCGTTCGGCACGGTCGGGGTCACCAAGAAGGGCACCACGCTCGAGATCACCACGTTCCGCGCCGACAGCTACGACCGCGTCGGGCGCAACCCCGAGGTCACCTTCGGCGACACCATCGAGGGCGACCTGCTGCGCCGCGACTTCACGGTCAACGCGATGGCGATCGACCTGGTCACGAAGACGTTCATCGATCCCCACGACGGCATGGACGCGCTGCGGCTGAAGGTGCTCGACACCCCGGCGACGCCGCAGGAGTCGTTCGCCGACGACCCGCTGCGTATGCTGCGCGCCGCCCGCTTCTCCGCGCAGCTCGGTTTCACCGCCGCGCCGCGCGTGGTCGAGGCGATGACGTCGATGGCGAGCGAGATCGAACGGATCACGGCCGAACGCGTGCAGGCGGAGCTGTCGAAGCTCATGCTCGCCGACGACCCGCGGCCGGGCCTGGAGCTGCTCGTCGACACGGGGCTGGCCGATCACGTGCTGCCCGAGCTGCCGGGCATGCGCCTGGCGATCGACGAGCACCACCAGCACAAGGACGTCTACCAGCACTCGCTGACCGTGCTGGCGCAGGCGATCGCGCTGGAGACCACGCACGAGCCGGCGTCGGAGCCCGACCTGGTGCTGCGGCTGGCCGCGCTGCTGCACGACGTCGGCAAGCCGGAGACGCGCGAGTTCCTGCCCGGCGGCGGCGTGAGCTTCCACCACCACGAGGTCGTGGGCGCGCGGATGGCGCGCAAGCGTTTGCGGGCGCTCAAGTTCTCCAAAGAGATCGTGGAGCAGGTCTCGCAGCTCGTGTTCCTCCACCTGCGCTTTCACGGCTACGCCAACGGCGAGTGGACCGATTCGGCCGTGCGCCGCTACGTCACCGACGCCGGCGACCTGCTGACGCGGCTGCACAAGCTCGTGCGCGCCGACTCGACCACGCGCAACCGCAAGAAGGCGGCCGCGCTGCAGGCCACGTACGACGATCTCGAGCGGCGCATCGCGACGTTGAAGGAGCAGGAGGACCTCAATCGGGTCCGCCCCGACCTCGACGGCAACGAGATCATGCGGCTGCTCGGCCTCAAGCCGGGTCCGCAGGTCGGCAAGGCGTGGAAGTTCCTCAAGGAGCTGCGGCTGGACCGCGGTCCGCTGGACCACGACGAGGCCGTGGCCGAGCTCAAGAAGTGGGCCGAGTCGGAGGGCATCGCGCCCGCGGAGTGATCTCGCGCTGCGGGCACGGGTGATCACCCTGGGGTGCCCCGGGGTCGTGGTGGGGGCGTTCGAGCGAACACGAGTCGAATTCGTGATCGCGAATCCGCCAAGATCCCCCTTTGGCCTCTGGAACGCGGCCCGGCGAGCGGGAATACTCGCTGCCCCGGGCGCTGCCGGAGGGAGCGCGCCCCGAACCGGGGAGATCGATGACGGCGCAGGCAACTGAGGACCAGGACGGCCGGCCGCCCCGCACGTCGAGCTTCCTCGTCACCCTGTTGAAGCGCGGCACGCCCGCGCTCGCGACGGCGACGACCGGGCTCACCGACGAGATCGCCGACCCGACGCCGCTGCGGGCGTTCAAGCGGATCTCGCGCATGGCGGGCGCGGTCGACGCCAGGTACAACGACGGGCTGCTGCTGCGGGCCGCTCGTTACGTGGTGCTGGTGCCGCTGGCCTACCGGATCGTCGCGGTGCCGGGCGCGTTCGGGGCGTTCGTGTCGGCGCACGGTTCGACCGGTGTGGTGCCCGTGGCGCTGGTGGCGTTGTGCTCGATGGCGATGAGCGCGTTCGGGATCTTCTGGATGCTGCGCAAGTCGCCGTTCCGGCCCGACCTCGCGGCGCGGCTGCTGGTGGCCGACCTGATCATCACGGTGGGGTTCCAGCTGGTCATCGGCCTGGCCGAGCCGACATCGGTGTTCCACGACGCGCTCGGCGTGGCCGACAAGCACCTGCTCGGCGACATCGCGCTGCTGACGCTGGCGATCGGCATCCCGTCGGGGCTGGCGCTGGCGGCGCTGAGCCTGCCCGCGCGGCTGCTGTCCGATTTCCTCAACAGCGGCTCGGCGAACTTCGCGCAGGCCTGGTCGCTGTACCCGACGATGTTCGGGGTCCTGTTCACCGGCACCGGCGCCCTGATCCTGCTGGGCCTCGGTACGCGGCTCGCGCTGGCGTACGGCATCCGCAACGGCCGGCTCGCCGAACGCGCGCAGCAGCACCGGATGCTGCACGACACCGTGCTGCAGACGCTGGAGGCCATCTCGCTCGGCGGCACCGGCGAGTCGGCCGACCGGCTCGTGGAGGTGCAGCGGCTGGCCCGTGCGCAGGCGATGGAGCTGCGGCAGACGATCGAGACCGCCGCCGCACAGCGCGAGGAAGAGGCTTCGCGTCCCCTGGGCGAGAAGCTCGCGGCGCTGGCGGCCGAAATGGCCCGCGACGGCCTGCGCGCGCAGCTCGTGATCGCGGAGCTCGACGAGGACACGCTGTCGGAGGTGCGTCAGATCGCGCTTCGCGACGCCGTGCGCGAGTCGTTGCGCAACACGATGAAGCACTCCGGCACGGACAAGGTCGTGGTGCGCGTGGAGGAACGCGACGGCGGAATCGCGGTGATCACGCGCGACCACGGGCAGGGCTTCAGTCCTGACACGCGGCCCGCGGGGTTCGGCATCAGCCAGTCGATCAACGCGCGCCTCGGCGAGGTCGGCGGCACGGCCCTGGTGGAGTCGACACCGGGCAGCGGCACGCGAGTCACGTTGTGGGTGCCGTTCTGATCTTTTCGACGTGTGGTGCGTCGTGAGGTTGCGCTTCTGAGGGTGATCACACGTCGACGCATCGCAGCAGGGCGCTGCGCATCTTTACCGGTGAGAGATCAAGTTGGTCAATCGATCACCGAATGTGAAGGAGATGCCATGAAGACCACGCTCAAGACCCTCGCCTCGGTCGCCCTCGCCAGTGGGGTCGCTGCGGGCGCTCTGCTGCTCACCGGTGGCGCGGCCAGCGCGATGCCGTCGGACACGCCCTGCACCGCGAGCGACGTCCGGGTGTCCGTCACCCCGGACCCGACGGGCGCCGCGGGCCAGGAAGCCTTCGTCATCCACTACACGGCCGCAGGCCGGACCACCAACTGCCGCCTCGAAGGCACCCCCACCGCGGTGACCTTCACGAAGGGCAGCGGCCACAGCGAAAGCGACGGTAGCAACACCACCGTGACGCCCGACAGCACCGATCCCGGCCAGCCGGTCAACCTCCAGGCCGGCCACCCGGCGGAATCCCGCATCCTCCAGGCATCCGCGGCTCCCGCCACCTTCCAGCCGAGCGTGGTGAACCTGAGCCTGCCCACCGGCCCCAACGGCGACACCGTGACCGTTGCCTGGCCCGCCAACGCCCCGCTGAAGGGCACGACGGCGGAGGTCACGGCGGTCAGCGCCAGCTGACGCCGCCGGTGAGGGGTGGGTGGTAGGCGCACGTTCCACGTGGAACTTCGCCTGCCTCCCCGGGGACAAACGCCCTCCCCAGAGACAAACCCCCGCCCTCCTCCGGGGGGCTGCCCTGTTCCAGTTTACCGAGGTCAGGGGCCCGCAAACGGAGATCGGGGAATCTGTGGACAACTCAGGCTGGACGGGGCTGGCTGTGGACAACTCAGGATCGCCCGACGGTTCAAACCTGAGATAGTGCCCCAGCCTCCACGTGCTGCGCGATCGGTCGCGGCAGCAGGTAAGCCGTCCCGCCGCCCGGGTGCGGGCCCCACGGCGCGGTGATGCCGGTGAGCACCCGAAGCGTCCGCTGCACCCGGTACTCGTGCCGCTCGCGTTCGCGTTCCGGCGACAGCGACGTCTCGGCGAAGCGCGTGCCGGAGGCGTGGACGAGGTTGCCGGCGTCGTTGCCGAAGCGCAGGACCGTCGTGCCGGCCGGAAGGGCGACGACGCGTTTGCCGCGGAAGAAGCTCAGCGGTGGTTCGCCGCGCAGCGGCAGGATCGGCCAGTCGGCGGGCTGGTCGGACTCGTCGGCCGCGCGCGGCGGCAGCATGAGCAGCGTGCCGAGGAGGAAACGGGCGGCGTCGGCCAGGTTGGCGAAAGCCACGGGCGCGACGGCCGGCGGACGGGAGACCTCCCAGCCGTTCTCGGCGCGGCGCAGCGTCCACACGTCGGCGACCGGCACCTCGTTGGCGCCGATCCGATACGCGCTCGCGGGCACGCCGTGTTCGGCCAGACGCTGGTGCAGCAGGGTCAGCGTCTCGGCGGCGTGCAGGTCGAGGCCGAGGTCGTCGCCGCGGACGGCACGGGCGAGACGGCCGTCGTCGGGGAGCTCGGTTTCCGAACGCGTCGGGCGAGGGGCGCCGAGGATTTCGGCCTCGGCCGTCGCGCGGACGAGCTCGCGCACCAGCGGCGGCCGGAACCCCGCGACCCGGATGTGGTCGACCAGCTCGGGCTCGGGCGGCACGCCGTACTTGCGCAGGTAGTGCGGCACGGCCGCGGGCCACACCCAGGTGCCGTCGGTGTGGAAGGCGTGCGGCACGTCGGGCGGCGCGCCCGGGGCGAAGATGTCGTGCTGCGGCTGCGGTCGGTGCAGCACCAGCGGCGCGCGGAACAGGTAGTCGAGCACGCCGCGCAGCTGGTCCGGCGGCACCGGCGGCCGGTTGACGACCGGGCGCTCGTTCTCGTTGTGCGCGTCGACCACACGGGCGTGGCGGAAGGTGACGTCGAGGGTCTGGCGGGCCTTCGCGGCCAGCCAGTCGGGCAGGTCCTTGGGCGGGCGCGGGTACTGCGCGAGCTCCACGGCGTACGACTCGGGCGCGGGCCGGCCGCCGTCGTTCGGGGGGACGCGCCAGGCGGGTTCGTGCTCGGAGTCGAAGTCGAAGTCGAACTGCGCCTCGGTGTCGAGCGTGAACGTGCCCTGGAACCACGTGCCGGCGTCGGGCGCGTACATCGCGGCGCGCAGCCGGGCGAACAGTGCGCTCAGCTTCGGCGGCGCGGGCAGCGACACGGACACGGGACCGTTCTCGTCGCCGACCGCGCGGACCTCCAGCTCCGCGTAGTCCCCGACCTGCCGGAACTGCGCGGCGACGCGGGTCCAGCCGCCCGGCACGGCGCGCAGGGTGCGGCCGATCGCGCGCAGCAGGGTGCCGTGGTCGGCGTCGAGCTCCGGGCGCGGTTCGCCCTGGTCACGGCGCAGCTGCCACAGGCCGGTGACGCGCTTGGCCTCGGCCGTCGTCGAGAAGTCGGTGAGGCCGAGCTGCGCGGCGCGCGCCGGGTCGTGCTGCGTCCAGCGCAGCGTCAGCTCCTTGCCGTCCCCGGGCGCGACTTCGAACAGCTCGTCGTCGTACTCGCAGTACGTGCGCAGCGTGAACGTCGCCGGCACCTCGGTGGCCAGCACCACGCGCGCCGGGCGGCCCTCGTGCTCGCGGTCGAACCCGTCGGGCGCTTCTTCGTCCGGCAGCACGGACAGCAGCAGCGTGCCGTCGGTGGTCGAGCGTTCGGCCGCGAACGTGCGGTCGTCCAGCGTCGCGTACAGGCCGTCCGGACGGTCTCCCGCCTCTACCCGGTAGCGCACGTCAGGTTCCTCCCCAATTCCCCCGGTGACCGGGAAAGAACTTAGTCGACCGGGTAACGCGTGAACCAACCCTCGTCACTCGGTGAGTCGGGGCCGAACTCGGCGAGCGCGTCGTTCGCCAGCCTGGTGATCACGTCGCGCAGTTCGAGCCGCTCCAGCCAGCCGGCGCGCAGCGCCGCTTCGCCGTACATCGCCCCGACGAGGTTGCCGCAGACCGAACCCGTGGAATCGCTGTCGCCGCTGTGGTTCACGGCCGCGAGCAGCGCGGAGTCCGGATCTTCGGTGGTCAGGGCGACATACACGGACATCGACAGCGCCGTCTCGCCGACGTTGCCCGCACCCAGCTCGGCCAGCCGCTCCGGAGTCGGCGGGCCGGACATCGCGAGGGCCTGTGCCAATGCGGCTTCCTGCTCCTCGTGACCCGGGTGGCGGACCAGCTCGGCTCTGGACACGGCGACGGCGTCGAGCAGCGGCGAACCCGCAAGCAACTGCTGCACGATCACCGCGAAGGCGCCGGCCGACAAATACCCGCTCGGGTGACCGTGGGTCAGTGCCGCGAACTCGGCCGCGAGGCGGAACACCTCGGCCGGGTCCGCGGACCACAGCGCGACGGGCGCCACGCGCATCACGCCGCCGCAGCCCTTCGAGTTGTTCACCGGCCGCGAGACGCTGCCGCGCACGCCCGAGCGTCCGTACGCCTCCAGCTCGCCGAAGCACGTCAGGCCCGGTGCGCGGCGGCTGAACAGCGCGGCGTGCGTGATGAGCTCGCCGTCGGGCGCCGCCAGCGCCGAGTGCGGGCCGCGCGCCCGCTCCCACGGCACGCCCTGCGTGTGCAGCCAGCGCTGGTAGGCCAGCTGCACGGACTGCACGACGTCGGAGCTGCCCGTCCGCCGTTGCTGTGCGTGGGCGCGGATGAGCGCTTCGAGGGTGAAGAGCGTCATCTGCGTGTCGTCGGTGAAGCGCCCTTCGCCGCCGTACGCGGGGATGAAGTCGGTGATGCCGGCGGGCCCGGTGAGCTCGCGGATCCGCTCGATCGAATCGAACTCCGTCTTCGCGCCGAGCGCGTCGCCGATGGCGCCCGCGAGCAGGCAGCCCCTCAGCTGCTGTGCCTCCATGACCCCATCTTTTCGAAGCCCCGCGGCGTCAGTGCCGCGGGTAGCGCTGCACCCACTCTTCGCCCAGGAAACTGAGCGCGGAGCGGCGATCGAAGTGCCACAACGCGTCCGTGACGACCTGTTCGATGAGGTGCCGCAGCTCGAGCTGCTCGACCCACTTCTGCGGCAGCCCGGGCACGCCGACGCGGGCGCCGAGCAGCGCACCGGTGATCGCCCCGGTCAACGCGCTGCGCCCGGAGTGGTTCACCGCGCGCAGCAGGGCCTGCTCGGGGTAGTTCTCGAACCCGGACAACGCGGCGAACGCGCGGCCGAGCACCGAAAGCGTGCCCTGGCCGTCGCCGATCAGCTCGGGCATCCGCAGGTCCGGCAGCCCGTGCTCGCCGAAGAACGGCACCGACTCGGCGACCATCGCCTTCACCGGCGCCCACTCGGGACCGCTGACGAACGTGGTGTTGTGCTCGGTCAGGATCTCGCGCGAGAGGTTCCACACGGGGTAGCTGAACGCGTCCTTCGTCAGCACCGGCTCGAAGAGCCAGGCCAGGTACGTCGCCACCGACAGGTCGTCCTCGTGCGAGTGCGTCACGCCGACGAGGTCGCGCACGGCCTGCCGCACGCCGCCGCTGAAGCCCGTTCCGGGGCCGGCCGCGATGAGCGTGGCGGGCAGCGCGGCGATCAACGACGTCGGCCCGGTCAGCGGCACTGCCTGCGGAGATCCGGTGACCAGCGCGTGGTAGGCGTTGAGCTCGGCGTCGTCCGCGGTGCGGCGGACGTGGAGGTCGGGCACCTTCACGAGCCAGCCGTCGGCGTCGTCGTACGGCGCGCCCTGCGTGTGCAGCCAGCGCATCAACGCGCCGCGCACCACGGACGGGAATTGCTGCTCGACGTCACGCGACTCCGGCTGCTCGCGGTGCGGGCTGCGGATCACGGCCTCGGTGTAGAACAGCAGCCGCTGCGTCAGCGAGCCGATGCGGCCCGCCTGGTCGAACGCGACCGGCAGGTCGACCACACCCTCGGACCCGAACTGCGTGACGATCTCGTCGAGCCGCATCCGGTCCACGGCCATGCCGAGCGCTTCGCCGAGTGCGAAACCCACGTACGCGCCCGCCACGCGCTGCCAGCCGTAGCGGAAGTTCTCGAGGTCGCGGTCGGGGTACTTGCCGAACGTGTCCAGGCGCGGGATCACACGGCCGAGGTTGTCCCAGCCCGGCACGAGACCGTTGGCGCGCCAGTCGTTCGGCTTGCTGCGCACCGGCTCCGCCATCGCGAGGCGGTTGAGCCACGACTGGCCCAGCACCGTGCGCTGGCACTCCTCGGCGGTGAGCTCGAAGCCGTGTCGGCGCGCGTTTTCCGCGGCCACCAGCGGAACGGCCACCGGCTCGGCCAGGCCCATCCGCGCGGCGGTGTCGCGGGTGAGCCGTTCGAGGTCCTCTTCGGCCTCGGGGCCGCGTCCGTGCCGGTCGATGCGGGGCTCGTGGCGCGGGAAACGTTTGGCGATGGCGGTGAGGTCCTCGCCGGAGACGTCCTCGAACGTCGCCGGGCCGCCGTTGATCACGAGGTTCGGCGGGTGCTCGAACTCGGCCAGCGTGGCGAGGTCCACGCGCCACCAGGAGTGCTCGCGCGGCGGGAAGTGGCGCGTCGCGCTGAACACGCGCAGCTCGTTGCGCTCTTCGGAGAAGTAGAAGCGGTCCGTGGCGCCGGTCTTCGGGTCGAGCGGCACGAAAACGTCGCAGCGCAGCAGGCCGATCAGCAGCTGCTCGCGCGTGAGCCAGCCGACGCTGGCGAACGCGAGCAGCGTCTCCAGCGTGTTCTCCGGCTTCGGGTAACCACGGCGGATCGGGCCGGCCTTGTACTCGGGGTTCTCGCGCTCGTCGCCGGTCTGGTGACCCTCGTTGTCGACCTTCACCCAGCCGGCCACCGCCTGCAGCGGCACGCCGAGCTCGCCGAACCCGGCCTTGACGTACTCGGGGTCCACGACCTCGCGCCAGCTCTCCTGGCCGGGGAACGCCACGGGGATGCTCAGTCCTCCTGGGTTCGGGGGTGCCTGGCGCAGCTCTCCGTCGGGCTCGCGCACGACCACCGACGGCGGGGGGAACAGTTCCTTGTCCGGGCGCCCGTCGTCAAGGAAAGCGGTGGTGTTGTACGGGATCGACCAGCCTTCGGGGATGCGCAGCACGCGGTCGTGGTCGACCCGCAGCCCACCGGGACCGGCGATCTGGGGACCGTGCACAGCGCGTAGCCAGTTCACGACCTTCTCCATCGCTTCCGCCGCTTCCACCTACTCGATCCTCTCCAGGCTTCCGTCGGACTCGTGCTCCGCGATCGGCTTGGGCAACACGTACGCCACTGCTCCGCCCGGCAGGTTCGCCCAGGGCACCGTGACTCCGGTGACCACGTAGAGTGACCGTCGTAGGCGGTAGGTGTGCGCCACTCGTTCCCGTTCGAGTGGCAGTGACGTCGTGGCGAACCGTACCTCGCCGTGGTGGACCAGGTTGCCCGGTTCCTCCCCGAAGCGCAGGACGACCGTACCTTCGGGCAGTCGGGTGAGTCTCTTGTTGCGCAGCAGGGTGAGGGGCGGGTCACCCGCGGTCGGTTGGATGGGCCAGTCGTCCACCTCCTTCGCCGTCTCGAGCGGGGTCTCGCGACCGCCCGTCCGCCGGGCCGGGTGCAGCAGGAGTGCGCCGAGCAGCTGCTGGGCCGCGTCGGCGAGGTGCTCGAAGGTCCGGCCTTCGCCGGCCGACGAGGTGACGGTCCAGCCGTCGTCGCCCCTGGTCAGGCACCACTTCCCGACCTCGACCGCGCCGATCCGGTAGGCCTGCGGCCACACGCCGAACGACCCGAGTCGCTGCACGAGGACCACCAGCAGCTGGTCGTCGGTCAGGTCCGGATCGGGGCTGGTCTCCAGCTCAGCGGCGACGTCGCCGGCGGTGCGCTGTCCGTCCTCGGCTCCAGGACGTGGCCGCGGGTGGCCGAGCAGGTCGGCCTCCGCCGTGCGGCGCACGAGGTGCTCGACGTACGGCGGCTGGAACCCCAGCTCACGGATGTGCGCGACGAGCTCCGGCTCCGGCGCGATGCCGTGGCGGCGCAGCTGGTGGGGCACGGTCTCGGGCCACAGCCACGTGCCGTCGGTGCGGTGCGCGTCGCCGACCAGCGCTTCGCGCTCGAGGTACTGCAACACGAGCGCCAGCTCGTCGTCGGCCAGCGGCTCGCGCTCCTCCCCCACCTCGGCGGGGCGGGCGCGGCGGAACTCGACGCCGAGCGCCTGGCCGGTGCGCAGCCGCCACCAGTCGGGGATGTGCTCGTCCTCGCGGGGGAACGTCTCGAGCTCGTCGCTGTAGGCGCCGGCGTCGGGCGGGGTCGTCCACTGGGGTTCGCCGTCGACGAAGAAGTCGAAGTCGAACGTGCCGTCGGGCGCGAGCACGAACCGTGCCTGCAGCCAGGTGCCACGGCCCTGTCGGTACATGCCGGCGCGTAGCTCGTGGAACATCCCGACCAGCTCGGGGCCGGCCTCGGTGTTGCGCGGCTGGACCTCGGTGTGGTCGCCGACCTGCGCGAAGCCGATGCCGGCGGGGGCGCCCTCGTCGGGCTGGTGGGCGCGGATCAGGCGCCCGATCTCGACGAGCCGCCCGTGTTGGTCGGCGTCGGAAAGTGGTGGTTCCACAGGTCTCAGCACATCCGGGGTGCGCGGCGTTAGTAGCCGCGGCGCCGGTGCTGCGGCACGGCGCTTCGCGGGGGCAGCGGTCCTTGCGGCTTCACAGCGCCCTGCGTGGCCGGGCTCTGCGTGTTGGGGCTCTGCGGCGCCGGTGCCGTACGCGGGCGCACGCGGCGCGGCGTCGGGCGAGGGGACGGCATCTGGTGCGACGCGGCGTCGGTGAGCGGGGCCTCGGCGAGCTGCTGCACCAGGGCCTGGACGGTGAACGCGAGCTGGGCGGGCGTGGTGCGCTGGAAGGTGTCCGGAGCGAACTCCAGCCGGCCCAGCGTGCCGCCGCTGCCGACGGTGGCCCGGACCAGCCCGTCGGGAGACGTCAGCACTGCAGGAGCGGCTTCCAGGGCGCGGTCGTCCCCTGCGGTACTCACGGTGGCCCCCCGTGTCGGTTGCACTCGCCGGGGTTCACCCGGCCGGGTCACGCGTCACTCTAATGCCAACGCGACGATCACTGACCCCGTTCGGTCCAACGGTTTGCGGCAGCGAATCAGTTCGGCCGGTCCGGCACCGCGCGGCGGCGCGCCACGAGGTAGCCGGCGCCGCCGAGGAAGTAGCAGATCGTGGCCGCGATCATCAGCCCCGGCGAGTACCCGTTGTCCGGGATGAAGACCGCGCCGATGGCCACGGCGGCCACCTGGGTGATGTTGAACAGCGTGTCGTACAGGGCGAACACGCGGCCGCGGGCCTCGTCGGCGACGTCGAGCTGGATCGACGAATCGACACACAGCTTGAGCACCTGCCCCGCGCCCGTGATCAGGAACGACGCCAGCAACGCCAGCGGCAGCACGATCGGCAGCCCGAGCGCCGACTGGGCGACGGCGGCCACCAGCAGCGCACCGAGGATCGAGCGCAGCCGGCCGAAGCCGCGGATCAGCCGCGCGGTGAGCAAACCGGCGACGAGGATGCCGGCGCCGGCGAGCGCGGCCATCTGGCCGAGCCCGGGCAGGCCGGCGCGGAAGACCCCGTCGTCGGTGAAGTAGTTGCGCATCAGCAGCACGGTGACCAGCAACGAGATGCCGTAGGCCGCGCGGTGGGCGAACAGCGCGATGAAGCCGGCCGTCACGCTCGGCGCGCGCCAGGCGTGGCGGGCGCCGTCGGCGAGACCGCGGGCGACGGCGACGAACGGGTTCGGCGGCTCGTCGACGACCGTCGGCCCGAGCACCCCGCGTGTGAACCGCCGGGCGATCAGCGCCGAGAGCAGCGCACCCAACGCGGCGAACGCCGTGGTCTCGGCCGAGCCGAGGTTGTCCGCGCCGAAGACCGCGCGCAGCAGGATGGCGCACCCGCCGCCGACCACCGCCAGCGCCGACCCGAGTGTGGTCGCGAAGGCGTTGGCGGACACGACGCTCGACGCCGGGACCACGTGCGGCAGCGAAGCCGACAGACCGGAGCCGATGAAGCGCGACAAGCCTTCGGCCAGCAGCGCGAGCGAGAACAGCCCTGGTCCACCGAGGCCCGTGCCCACGGCGGCGGCCGAGGCGAGGATGGCGACCACCCGCAGCAGGTTCGCGAACACGAGCACGCGCCGGCGGTCCCACCGGTCGAGCAGCGCGCCCGCGAACGGTCCCACCACGGAGTACGGCAGCAGCAGCACCGCGAAGCCTTCGGCGATGGCCAGCGGGTCGGCGGCGCGTTCGGGGTTGAACAGCACGGCGCCCGCGAGGCCCGCCCGGTACACACCGTCGCCCCACTGCGCGGCGAACCGGGTGTAGAGCAGCCTGCGGAACTCGCGATCACGGACCAGGAGCTTCGGCCCGATCCGCTCCGTTGTCGCGCTGATCGTCACGGGGGCCAGCGTAGCTACGGGCCGAACGGCCCAGAAGGTCCTAATGAGCGCACTTCGCCCAGTGAAGCGCGGGCATTTTTACTGAGCTGTGACGCCCCTGGCGGACTGCTGAGCGGCGTGAAAGCGTTTTACCCAGAAGACTGACGTCTCCGAGAAAGGGGTGTGGCCATGACCGGCGCCGCGTCGCGGCTGGTGGGTGCCGCCGAGAAGCTGCTCGGAGCTGAGCTCCCGCTGCAGATCCGAGCGTGGGACGGTTCCCAGGCCGGTCCGGAGGGCGCGCCCGTGCTCGTGGTGCGCAACCGGCGCGCCCTGCGCCGCCTGCTGTTCAAGCCGGGTGAGCTGGGCCTGGGCCGTGCCTGGGTGTCCGGCGACCTCGGCCTCGAAGGGGATCTCTACATCGCGCTCGAAGCCATGGCGGGGCTGATCTGGGAGCGCGACGAGGCGGAGGGCGGCGGTGTCCTCAGCGCGCTGCGGGACCCGGAGGTGCGGGCCGCGATCGGTGAGCTGCTGAAGCTCGCCGGGCCGCCGTTGCCGCCGCCGCGACCGCCCGAGGAGGTGCGTCGACCTCGTCACCTGCACACGCGGCGCAGCGACAAGCGGGCGATCAGCCACCACTACGACGTGGGCAACGAGTTCTACGAGCTCGTCCTCGGGCCGTCGATGGTCTACTCGTGCGCGTACTGGTCCGAAAGCAGCACGTTGGAGACAGCCCAGCGCGACAAGCTCGAGCTCGCCTGCGCGAAGCTCGGCCTGCGTGAGGGCCAGCGGCTGCTCGACGTCGGCTGCGGCTGGGGCTCGATGGCGCTGCACGCGGCCCGGGAGCACGGCGTCCACGTCGTCGGCGTGACGATCTCGGAAGAGCAGGCCACCTACGCCCGCAAGCGCGTGGCGGAGGCGGGGCTGACCGACCGCGTGGAGATCCGCGTGCAGGACTACCGCGACGTCTCCGACGGCCCCTACGACGCGATCTCCTCCATCGGCATGGCCGAACACGTCGGTGCGGAGAGCTACCTGGAGTACGCCCGCGATCTGTATTCGCTGCTTCGTCCCGGCGGCAAGCTGCTCAACCACCAGATCGGCCGCCGCCCGCGCGATGACGAGTCCGAGTACCAGCTCGACGGGTTCATCGACGCCTACGTCTTCCCCGACGGCGAGCTCGCCCCGATCGGCACGACCGTGACACAGCTGGAGCGCGCCGGGTTCGAGGTGCGCGACGTCGAAGCGCTGCGCGAGCACTACGCGCTGACCCTGCGCCACTGGGTCGCCAACCTCGAAGCCGACTGGGACCGGGCCGCGCGGCTCGCCGGCGCCGGTCGCGCCCGCGTCTGGCGGCTGTACATGGCGGCTTCGGCGCTCGCGTTCGAGGGCAACCGCATCGGCGTGAACCAGGTCCTGGCGGTGCGGACGCCGGACGAGGGCTCGTCGGGTCTGCCGCTGCGCCCGCGGACGTGGCACGGCTGAAAAAGCTGGCGGCCGGCGCACTTGGTCGCCTCTCGGCGGCTTGGCGCAGTGTGGCTCCAGCCGAACTGGTATTCCACAAAGGCTGTTCTTCAGTGAGCCCGGGGGACACGGAGTGCGCCGGCCTACTGTTCCCAACGGGGCACGAGTGGTTGGTGTTCCCGTGCCGACGGAAATTCTCGCGGCGGGAAGTGGGAGGATTGGCGGCGTGCCAGCGGACGCCGAGGTTGAACCGGGAACGCTCCTGGTCGCCGCACCCACGATGTTCGACCCGAACTTCAAGCGGACCGTGGTCTTCGTCATCGACCACCGCGACGAGGGCACGCTCGGCGTGGTCCTGAACCGCCCGAGCGACGTCCCCGTGCACGACGTTCTGCCCAACTGGGGTGGCCACGTGGCGGAGCCGCAGTCGGTGTTCGTCGGCGGTCCGGTGGAGAAGAAAACGGCTCTGTGCCTGGCCGCGCTGCGCACGGGCGAGACGGCGGCGAGCGTGCCCGGCGTGATCGCCGTGCGCGGGCCGGTGGCGCTCGTGGACCTCGACACGGACCCGGAAGCGCTCGTGCCGAAGGTGCGCGGCGTACGCGTCTTCGCCGGCTACGCGGGTTGGGACTCCGGGCAGCTGGCGGGTGAGATCGAGCGCGACGACTGGGTCATCGTGCCCGCGTTGCCGAGCGACATCCTGGCGTCGCCCAACCGCGACCTCTGGGGTCAGGTGCTGCGCCGCCAGGGCGTGCCGATCGCGTTGCTGGCCACCCACCCGGGCGACCTGCAGCGGAACTAGCTGTCGGCCTTCTGGAACACGCCGCAGCCACCCGAGCCGCACGCGCAGCCGGCGCAGCCCGCAGGGGCGGCCGGAGCCGGGGCGGGCACGGTCAGCGCGGCGCGGGCGCCGAGCACCCCGCCACCCACGACCAGCACCAGCATGCCCAGCACACCAACGAAAGCTGCGGCGATGATCCCGGCCGTGGTGCCGGTGGCGATGCCGGCCAGCCCGGCGATCACGCCGACGGCGCCGCCCGCGAGCGTCGGCACGCTCGCCACGCGGTTGGCCAGTTTGAAGGCGGCGTCACTGCGCAGCGAAGCCGCCGTGCGGACACCGGTACCGCTTTCGCGGGTCAGCCGTTCGCGGAAGCCGAGGAAGCCACCCCAGCCGACGACGAGACCCAGCACGATCGGGACGAGCGCGATAGCGAACACCCCCTGAGGATAAGCGTGACCTCGCGGCAACGTGGTGGATACCCTCGTCCGTTGTGCTACACGCCATGTCTTCGTCCAAGCGACGCCGCATGCTCACCGCTGCCCTGATCGGGGCACTGCCCCTGTCCTTGCTCGCCGCCCCGCCGGCGAACGCTGCGGAGAGTCACGCCCGCCCCATCCGCCTCATCGGCGAACAGATCGTGCCCAACGCCCTTCAGTTCCAGGGCACCACCGTCGGCGGCCTGTCGTCGATCGACTTCGACCCGCGCACCGGCGGTTACGCGTTCATCTGCGACGACCGCTCCGCGATCAACCCCGCCCGCTTCTACACGGCGAAGTTCTCCCTCGACGCGCACCACCTCGGCCCGGTGACCTTCACCGGCACGAAGCCGCTGCTGCGTCCCGACGGCACGCCGTACCCGCCGCTCGCGCAGAACAACCCGACAGCGCCGCAGAACGAGCAGACGATCGACCCCGAAGAGCTGCGCGTGGACCCGTGGACCGGGGACTACCTGTGGTCGCAGGAAGGCGAGCGCACCGCCACGACGCTGATCGACCCGTCGATCCGGGAGGCGAGCCGCACCGGCAAGTACGTGCGTGACCTGCCGATCCCGGCCGACGAGAAGATGACGCCCGACGCCGGGCCGCGCCAGAACCTGGTGCTCGAAGGCCTCACCTACGCGGGCCTCGGCTCCGTCGTCGCCAGCGAGGTCGAAAGCCCGCTGCTGCAGGACGGTCCCCTGCCGACCCCGGAGGCGGGCGGGCTTTCGCGGATCACGCTGCAGTCGCGTTTCGGCCCGGTGTTCGCGCAGTACGCGTACCCACAGGAGCCGGTGTTCGCGCAGTCCGTGCCGCCCACCGCGCTCGGCAGCAACGGGGTGTCCTCGATGCTCGCCGTCAACTCGGTCGACCCGACGCGCTACCTGATGATGGAGCGCGCGTTCGTACCCGGCGTGGGTAACAAGGTGCGCATCTACGAGATCGACACGAAGGGTGCGACGAACGTCCTGAACGTGAAGTCGCTCGCCGACGCGAAGCACGTGAAGCCGGTGAAGAAGAAGCTCCTGCTGGACGTCGCCGACTTCAAGCTGTCCACGGTGGACAACATCGAAGGCATGACCTGGGGCCCGACGCTGCCGAACGGCGAACGCAGCCTCGTGCTCGTCAGCGACAACAACTTCTCCGCGAGCCAGGTGACGCAGGTCATCGCTTTGGCGGTCCCTTCAGAACAGCTTTGACCACCACGTGCTGTTGCTGATGGTTACCAATCCGGCCACAGTCACGGCGGAAACCGTTACTTACGAGGTCACGTCCGGTCGGCGTCCGCCTGCTTTTGGCCGGATTGGTAACATGACCTCATGAACACGGCTCGGCTGCTCCTTGGCCTGCCGCGCTGACTCGGCCAACCCTTGGCCCGGCCGGCGCGGCGACCCCTCATGCCTTCGGGCTTGAGGGGTCGAGTTGTTTCTGGAGTGGTCCGATCACGGAGGAAGACGGCGATGACAGAGTCCACGGCGCCCACCCCGACCACGGGTGACGGCGCTCCCGGCGCCGAGAACACCCCGCCGCACCGCTACACCGCGGAGCTCGCGGGGCAGATCGAGCGCCGCTGGCAGGACTACTGGTCCGACCACGGCACCTACCACGCGCCGAACCCGACGGGCGCGCTGGCGGTCGAGGGTGAGCAGGTGCCGTCGGACAAGCTGTTCGTGCAGGACATGTTCCCGTACCCGTCCGGCTCGGGCCTGCACGTGGGGCACCCGCTGGGCTACATCGGCACGGACGTGTACGCGCGCTACCACCGCATGATCGGCCGCAACGTGCTGCACACGCTGGGGTACGACGCCTTCGGCCTGCCGGCCGAGCAGTACGCGGTGCAGACCGGCACGCACCCGCGCACGACCACCGAGGCGAACATCGCCACGATGCGCAGCCAGCTGAAGCGCCTGGGCCTGGGCCACGACGAGCGCCGGTCGATCGAGACGATCGACCCGGCCTACTACAAGTGGACCCAGTGGATCTTCCTGCAGATCTTCAACTCCTACTACGACGACGAGGCGGGCAAGGCGCGCCCGATCGAGCACCTGGAGAAGGCCTACGCCTCGGGTGAGCGCGCGACGCCGGACGGGCGCGCGTGGAGCGAGCTGAGCGACGTCGAGCGCCGCAAGGTCATCGACGACCACCGCCTGGTCTAC
Organism: Amycolatopsis sp. NPDC001319; assembly: GCF_042896185.1. NCBI lineage: Bacteria > Bacillati > Actinomycetota > Actinomycetes > Pseudonocardiales > Pseudonocardiaceae > Amycolatopsis > Amycolatopsis sp. NPDC001319. The sequence goes on from NZ_JBIAWY010000001.1 coordinate 422,021, forward strand.
ATCTCCGAGGCGCCGGTGAACTGGGCGCCCGGCCTGGGCACGGTCGTCGCCAACGAAGAGGTGACCGCCGACGGGCGCAGCGACCGGGGCAACTTCCCCGTGTTCCGCAAGAACCTGCGCCAGTGGATGATGCGGATCACCGCGTACTCCGATCGTCTGGTCGACGACCTGGACCTGCTGGACTGGCCCGAGAAGGTCAAGTCCATGCAGCGCAACTGGGTCGGGCGCTCGCAGGGCGCGCGGGTCGCGTTCAAGGCCGGCGACGAGAAGATCGAGGTCTTCACGACCCGGCCCGACACGCTGTTCGGCGCCACCTACATGGTGCTGGCGCCCGAGCACCCGCTGGTCGACAAGCTGACGCCGGCCGAGTGGCCCGGCGAGCACCCGCAGGCGTGGACCGGCGGCGCGAAGACCCCGGCCGACGCCGTCGCGGAGTACCGCCTGGCGACGTCGCGCAAGTCCGATCTGGACCGGCAGGAGAACAAGGAGAAGACCGGCGTCTTCACCGGCGCGTATGCCGTGAACCCGGTCAACGGCAAGGAAATCCCGGTTTTCATCGGCGACTACGTGCTGATGGGCTACGGCACCGGCGCGATCATGGCCGTGCCGGCGCAGGACCAGCGCGACTACGACTTCGCGAAGAAGTTCGAGCTGGAGATCATCCGCACGGTCGACCCGGGCGAGGGTTTCGACGGCGAGGCGTTCACCGGCGAGGGCGCGGCGATCAACTCGGCCAACGACACCGTCTCGCTGGACGGCATGGGCGTGGCCGACGCGAAGAAGACGATCATCGCGTGGCTGGAGGAGAACGGCCACGGCGAGGGCACCGTGCAGTACAAGCTGCGCGACTGGCTGTTCGCCCGCCAGCGCTACTGGGGTGAGCCGTTCCCGATCGTCTACGACGAGAGCGGGCTGCCGATCGCGCTGCCCGAGGACCAGCTGCCCGTGGTGCTGCCGGAGGTCGACGACTACTCGCCGAAGACCTTCGACCCGGACGACGCCGACTCCGAGCCGTCGCCGCCGCTGTCGCGCGCGACCGACTGGGTCGAGGTCACCCTGGACCTGGGCGACGGGCCGAAGAAGTACCGCCGCGACACCAACGTGATGCCGCAGTGGGCGGGTTCGTGCTGGTACCAGCTGCGTTACGTCGACCCGGACAGCCCCGACGTGTTCTGCGCGCCGGAGAACGAGGCCTACTGGATGGGCCCGCGCCCGGCCGAGCACGGCGTCGACGACCCGGGCGGCGTCGACCTGTACGTCGGCGGCGTCGAGCACGCGGTGCTGCACCTGCTGTACTCGCGCTTCTGGCACAAGGTGCTGTACGACCTGGGCCACGTCTCGTCGAAGGAGCCGTACCGGCGCCTGTTCAACCAGGGCTACATCGAGGCGTACGCCTACACGGACAAGCGCGGCGTGCACGTGCCGGCCGACGAGGTCGTGGAGCGCGACGGCAAGTTCTTCCTGGGTGACGAGGAGGTCACCCAGGAGTACGGGAAGATGGGCAAGAGCCTGAAGAACGCCGTGACGCCCGACGAGATGTCGGACACCTACGGCGCCGACACCTTCCGCGTGTACGAGATGTCCATGGGCCCGCTGGACATGTCGCGTCCCTGGGCGACCAAGGACGTCGTCGGCGCGCACCGCTTCCTGCAGCGCCTGTGGCGCCTGCTGATCGACGAGCAGACCGGCGAGCTGCGCGTGACCGCCGACGACCCGTCGGAGACCGACCGCAAGCTGCTGCACCGCACCATCGCCGGCGTCCGCGAGGACTACGCGGAGATGCGCTTCAACACCGCGGGCGCGAAGCTGATCGAGCTGAACAACCACCTGACCAAGGTGTACGGCTCGGCCGCGGGCACGCCGCGCGAGGTGGCGGAGCCGCTGGTGCTGCTGCTGGCCCCGCTGGCCCCGCACGTCGCCGAGGAGCTGTGGCACCGCATGGGCCACGTCGACTCCCTGGTCCACGGCCCCTTCCCGGTCGTCGACGAGAAGTACCTGGTCGAGGACTCGGTGGAGTACCCGATCCAGGTCAACGGCAAGGTCCGCGCCCGCGTGACCGTGCCGGCCGACGCCGCTTCCGACGCCGTGCAGGCCGCGGCCCTGGCTGAGGAGAAGGTCGCCGCCCTGGTGGGCGACAAGACGCCCCGCAAGGTGATCGTGGTCCCGGGGCGGCTGGTCAACATCGTGCTGTGAACCGGCGGCTTGAATCAGCGTGGTGAATTCGTGCGTTCCGGCCCGGGTCTCGTGCCCGGGCCGGTAACGTGCTCGCCGTGCGTAGTCGATCGCTCACCGTTCTGCCGCTGCTGGCGCTGACCCTCGCTCTGACCGGCTGTGCCGTGGCGCCCGGTCCGGCCCCGGGCAAGCCGGCGCCGACCCTGCCCGCCGACTCGATCGCCTACGACCAGCTGCCGACGGTGATCACCCGGCCCAACGTGTTCCCCGACAGCTGCACCCAGTTCGAGCGCAACCCGGCGCTGCTCTCCGCACTCGGTGCCACCAGCCCGCCGACGTTCGACCCGAACGTCAAGGCCTGCGACATCAGCTCGGCCGATGGGCTACTCGTCGTTCATACGGACGCCGCCGACAGCCGCCAATCCGACCCGTGGCAGTCCGCCTGGATGTCCGAGTCGGGGTTGAGCAGCCACTTCCGCCGAGAAATCCTGCTCGGGCGTTACTACGCCGTGACTTCGGCCGGGATTAACGGCTGCTCTCTCATCGTGAACACCGGCTCCGCGGAGCCGGTGGCGTTCGACACCTTCCACCAAGGCGGCGCGGACGACTCGTCCATCGACGGTTATCGCCGCACCGCCGAGAAGTACTGCCCGCCGCTGCGCAAAATGGCGGGCGAGTACCTCGCCGCAGTCGACCCCGGCGGCGGCTCCCTCGTCCGCTAGGCGGATTCCCGTCGCGCAGCGCGGGTAACTCCGAGCGCCGTGACCCCGAGCCAGAGCACCAGCGATGTGGCCAGCGCGATCGGGCCGTGCGTCGACAGCCCACCGAGCTGTCGCGAGGGTTCGACCGGATCGACCCAGCCTGCGAAGTCCTGGTTGGCCTGCACGATCACGAACAGGATCGAGATCAGGCAGTAGGCGGCGATCGCGCCCGCGGTGTTCGGGATCAGCCACGCGATCGAGACGGCCAGCAGGGTCATGAGGAACGACCCGAGCAGACACACGCCGATCGTGGTGCCCACCCGGATCGTCAGCAGGTTCTCGGCGTCGTGGTCGTCGAGCACACCAGCGAAGTAAGTGAAGGTCATCAGGATGTGCAGGCCGGCCACGAGCACCCAGGCACCGGCTGCGATCGCGCCCTGGGCCAGCACGTACCTCAGCCGGGAGGGCTGCGCGAGCAGGGTGGGCTGGGCGCTGCGGTAGTGCCACTCACTCGCGATGAGCTTCACCAGGGCGACGTCCACGAGGATCGCCGCCAACCGAATGGTGGTCACCACGGTCCCCAGCTGTTTGCGCATGGTCACCGGGTTGAACGGGTCGACCATGAACAGGATCGACAGCAGCACCACCGCGATAGGGCCGGCGACCAGCAGGATCTTGTCAGCCGGCGTGGCGGTGAACTTCCGCAGCTCGACACCCACCACCGTGCCGAATGAAGCGCGCTTCGCCGCACCGGTGGCCCACGCCGGCTGCTGTTGCTGTGTAGCCGTCTGCATCGGGATCATCGCGGACCTCCCGTGAGGCGGAAGAAGAGCTCTTCCAGGTTCTGCTGTTCCTCGGCCAGCCCGAGCACCCGCACCTGCGCGCCGAACGCGATCTCCGAGACGCGCTCCGTCTGGGCGGCGACGGACAGCGCGTCGGGGCCGGTCTGGCGGACGTCGAGGCCAGCGCGTTGCAGGGCAGTGCCGAGTTTGGGCACGTCGTTGGTGCGCACGACCGTCCGCGCGGGGCCGGCGAAGCTGGTGAGCGGACCGTCGGCGACGACGCGGCCGTGGCCGATCATCACGATGCGGTCGGCCGTCTGGTCCACTTCGGACAGTACGTGGCTGGACAGCAGCACGGTGCCGCCGCGTTGGGCGTAACCGCGCAGAAGCTGTCGTGTGGAGCGGATTCCTTCGGGGTCGAGGCCGTTGATGGGCTCGTCGAGGATGAGCACGGGCGGGTCGGCCAGCAGCGCGTGCGCGAGTCCGAGGCGCTGGCGCATGCCGAGGCTGTACTTGCCGATGCGCCGGTTCGCCGCGTCGCTGAGCCCGACCTGCGCGAGCACCTGGTCGGCGCGTGAACTGGGCAGCCGCATGAGTTTGGCGCCGTTCACGAGGTGGTGGCGTCCCGTGCGGCCGGGGTGCACGGCGGCCGCGTCGAGCAGCACGCCCGCGACGTGTCCCGGGTTGGGCCAGTCCCCGAACCGCCGCCCGGCGATCGTCGCCGTGCCCGCGGTGGGGCGCGTCAGGCCGCAGATCATGCGCAGCGTGGTCGACTTCCCGGCGCCGTTCGGCCCGAGGAACGCGGTGACGGTGCCGGGCTGCAACGCGAACGACACGTTCTCCACCACCCGGCGCCCGTCGTAGTCCTTCACCAGCCCCTGGACGTGCAGCAACCCCCGGCCCTCCCCTTCAAGATCCGAAGGTGAGTTTGTCACAACCCGTGTCCGTCCGTGCACGAAACCGAACATGCGGGGTTCGGCGACGGACGGCCGAGCACCTCGGTGAGGGCGGGCGCGTGGTCACTGTCGGTCGACGGCGGCCACGCGGCCTAGCCGGCGTACAACCCCACGTCACGGGCCAGGTCGGTGAGGATGGCCTCGAAGAGGATGTCCGGCTTCGACACGGGGATCGGGTAGTTGCCGAACACCTCGAGCGTCACGTGGCCGTAGAGGCGGGCCCAGAACTGGATCATCAGGTACGTCAGCCCGAGGTCCAGCTTCTCGGGCGCGATCGCGCGGCCCGACTCGCCGAGCACGGCGAGCAGCTCGCTCTGGAACGCGGTGAGGTCGTCGCGCAGTTCGGGCGGGACGACGTCGTTCGGCGGCATCACCAGGTCGTGCGTGGCGAGGACCTGGCCGGCGGCGGCGAGGAAGATGCGGCCGAACGGCTCGTCGAGGCGGTGCAGCGCGCTGCCCGCGGTGGTGCCGACGCCGCCCGTGGGCGACGCGAACACCAGCGTGAACTCCTTGGTGTGCGTGAGCGCCCAGCGGCGGAAGCCTTTGCAGATGGCGAACAGCTGCGCCATGCCGTCTTCGGGCAGCACGGCGACGTCCTCGGCCAACTCGGCGGCGAGGTCGGCGATCACGTCGAGACGCAGGTTCTCGACCAGGTCGTCGCGCGATTCGTAGTAGCGGTACAGGGCCGGCGCGGTGATGCCCAGCTCCCGGGCGATCGCCCGGAGCGTCACGGCGTCCGGACCCTGTTCGACCAGCAGTCTCCGGGCGGTCCGGCGGATGTCCTGCTCGGTAGCCGCTCGCGCGCGGCCCCTTCGCGTGGGGCTGCTCATCCGGACATTCTAGGTGGTCGGCACCGTTGTTCCCGTAACAACGCGGCCGGAGAGCAGCCGGGCCTGCAGATCGGTGAGCGGACGCAGCACCCACATGGCCACCACGACCATGCCCAGCGCGCACCAGAAGTGCACGAGCCAGGCCCCCACGAGCGACGGCCCGCCCCACGATTCGTAGGCGGTCGCGGGGTCCCAGAACAGGCCGTAAGTTGCGATCCGCCACACCAGAAACCCGATGAGCAGGGAAAACGGGATGGCCACCACGCTCACCCCGGTGGCGGCCAGGTAGCGAGGGGTCCCTTCGCGCGGCGGGACGTCGAGGAGCCGTTCGGCGAGCAGCTGCCGGGTGCGTCTGCCGCCGAAGCACGCGGGCAGGGCGAGGAGGGCGTAGAGCACCCGTTTCCAGTCCGAGATTTTCATGCGATCGACGCTAGGGACCGTTGAGCTGCGAAAACACCCGGCCGTCCGCCGAACGGGGTAGGGAAACCCCGACCGCGTTCTGTCACACTTCGTCCGAGATGGACGAAATCACGACGGTCACTTACCCCGCGCCCGTCCCGCCGGATGAGGTGCGGCTGGCGACGTTGCTGCTCCTGGTTCCCGGGCTCCTGATCGCGGGCTTCGGCGGCCTCCTCATGGCGGCGAGCCGCGGCGGCCTGTACGTGGGTTCCGTGATCGCCCTGGTCGGACTCGTGTTGCTGGGCTGCATCCCCATCGGGCGGCGCGGCATGCGCAAGGAGCGGCTGAGCGTCGAGGTCGCCCCGCGCGGTCTGCGGTTGCCCGTCCGCGACGCGCGGCTCGTGCTGCCGTGGGAGGACTTCAGCGCGGTCGTGCTGGTCGAGAAGCACAACCGGGTCGAGGTGTACCTGGCGCCGGCTCCCGCTGCCGAGGATCGGCTGGTCAAGCGCTTCAGCCGCCGCGGACCCCACGGCTTCGTCCTGTCGACGCGGTTCGAACCCGGCGAGGCGCACCGGCTGGCGGCCGCGGTCGAGACGGTGCGGCCGGGGCTGGTGCGGTGGCCGTCGCTGGAGGTGCGGCGCGGCGGGTTCGGCCCGCAGCGCGTGGCGACGACCGTGGTGCGGTGGTCTTCGGTGAAGCCGGTGCCGGAGGCCGGCGAGAGCGTGAAGGTGCGTGCGAGCAAGGCTTCGGGCGCGCGGCAAGCGGCGATCGGGGGCACGGTGGCGTTGTTCGTGGCGGTGCTCGTCGTGCGGCTGTGGCTGCCGGTCACGGTGCCCGGGCTGATCGCGGTCGCGGTGTGCGCCGGCGCGCTGGTCTGGACCCGCCACCGCGGCACGCGGGGCGTGTTCACTGTGGACGGCCTTGGCGTCACGTGGATACCTCGGCACGCCAACGGGGTCGTGGTGCGACGCGAAGAGATTTCCGCCCTGACGGCCGAGGCGGGCGGCGTCGTGCGCGTGCTGTCGCGCGACGGCAACGACTTCGTGCTCGCTTCGGACGTTTCGATGCCGGCCGCGCGGACCGTGGCCGCGCTGGTCGGGGCGCCGCCGACGCCGATCACTCGGGGGGCTACGTGATCGGCGCCGGCGACCCGATGCCCTCTCCGGTGCGCTTCCGGTCGGGGCAACGCCACTGGCTCAAGGACAGTGACGCTCCACAAGAGCGGAACCCGTGTCAGAAGTGACGCCTGGGGGACATGGATCCCCCGATCGAGTGACGGGCAGCCGCTGCTCGCCTGATTGTCGCACTGGGCGCCGGATAAGTTACAAAAACCTTCACTTTTGCGCACGGACGGTGGGTGACCTGTGCCCGGGCGCACCCGTGGCAAGGTGTCGACCATGTGCGCAGCCGTGCTGGTGGTGGGTTCCGCCAACGCCGACCTCGTCGTCCCCGTCGACCGCCGCCCGGCCGGCGGCGAGACCGTTCTGGGCGGCGACACCGTCCTGTCGCCGGGTGGCAAGGGCGCGAACACGGCCGTCGCGGCGGGCCGGCTGGGTGCGGATGTGGCTCTGCTGGGCGCCGTGGGATCGGACCCGTACGGCGCGTTGTTGCGGGATTCCCTGGCGGGCGCGGGAGTCTCGACGGCGTTTCTGCGCGTCGTCGACCGCCCGACCGGGATCGCGTACATCACCGTCACCCCGGACGGGGAGAACTCGATCCTGGTCTCACCGGGTGCGAACTCGGCGTTGACGCCCGCGGACATCACGCCCGAGGCTCTCGCCGGGGCCGCCGTGGTGGTCCTGTCGCTGGAAGTCCCGCTGCCGACCGTGGAGCACGCCGTCCGACGCGCGTCCGACGCCGGCGCGAAGGTGCTGCTCAACCTCTCACCCGCCGCCCGGTTGTCCCCTTCGACCCTGGCCGCGGTCGACGTTCTGCTGGTCAACGAACACGAAGCCGCCTACCTCCTCGGCTCGGCCGACGCCGATCCCCGCAAGCTGCTCGACCTGGGCCCGCGCGCCGCCGTCGTCACACTGGGCGCGAAGGGCGCCGCCGTGGTGACCCCTGACGGCGTCACGGAAGTCCCTTCGCCGCCCGTCACCGCCGTCGATACCACCGGCGCGGGCGACGCCTTCGCCGGCGCCCTCGCCGCCTCCCTGGCCGAGGGCACCACCCTCCCCGACGCCGCCCGCCGCGCCGCGCGCGTGGCCGCACTCAGCGTGACTCGCGCGGGTGCACAGCCCTCCTACCCGACGCTCGACGATCTGGAATGACCCAGGGGCGGGCTGACAACCGGAGGACGGGGGTTGCCTTGCGCGAGTGAGGGGACGACCGTCGCAGGGATGAAGCGAGGTGAGGAGGTGGCGAAGGTGCAGCAGAGCCAGGAGCGCCGGCAAGTGTGGCCAACGCCAAGGCCGACGCCGCGAGCCATCCACGGCCATCTGAGCTATGGTCTAGACCATGTCTGAGAGCCAGTCCGCCACCGGCATGACCCTGAGCGGTGTCGCGGTGAGTCCGGGGCGTGCGAGCGGTCCTGTGGTGCGTGTTGCCGAGCCGTTGGGGGAGCCCGCGAGCACGCCGGCGCCGGCTGATGCGGCCGTGGAGGCCGCCCGGATCGAGCCTGCGGCGCAGGCGGTTGCCGCGCGGTTGGAGGCGCAGGCCGAGAGTGCGACGGGTGAGGCGGCGACGATCCTCATCACGACTGCCGCGATGGCGGCCGACCCGGCGTTGGCCACGCAGGCGCGGCAGCTGGTGACGGCGCAGAACCTGCCCGCGGCGCGCGCCGTCTACCAGGCCGCCGAGGGGTTCGCCGAGGCCTTGGCCGCGGCCGGCGGCTACATGGCCGAGCGGGTGCGCGACGTGCGGGACGTGCGCGACCGGCTGGTGGCCGAGTTGCTCGGCGTCGCGCCGCCGGGGGTGCCGGAGTTGGCGGCGCCCAGCGTGCTGGTCGCCCGCGACCTGGCGCCCGCCGACACCGCCGGGCTGGATCCGGCGAAGGTGCTCGCCCTGGTCACCGAGGAGGGCGGGCCCACGAGTCACACGGCGATCCTCGCTCGCGCCCTCGGGATTCCGGCCGTGGTGGCCGTGAGGGGGATCCTCGACCTCGGCGCGGAGGCGCTGGCCGTCGACGGCGACACGGGCCTCGTCCAACCGGCCGACCCGAACGCGCCCGTCGTCGCCGCCGTCGCGCAGGGGCCGGCCGAGTGGAACGGCACGGGCGCGACCGCGGACGGGCACGTCGTCAAGGTCTACGGCAACGTCGGCTCGCCGGCCGACGCGCAGGCGGCCGCGGACGCGGGTGCGGAGGGCGTCGGCCTGTTCCGCACCGAGTTCAGCTTCCTCGACGCCCCGGCGGAGCCGTCCGTCGACGAGCAGCGCAAGGCGTACGCGGCGGTGCTGGCGCCGTTCGGCGGCAAGCCGGTGATCGTGCGGACCCTCGACGCCGGCGCCGACAAGCCACTCGCCTTCCTCAACCCCGACGACGAGCCCAACCCCGCCCTCGGCGTGCGCGGCCTGCGCGTGGCGTTCGACCGGCCCGACGTGCTCGACCGCCAGCTCGAGGCCATCGCGGGCGCGGCCCAGGATTCGGGCGCCATCGTCTCCGTGATGGCCCCGATGGTCGCGACGGCCGAGGAAGCCGCCTGGTTCGCCGAGCGCGTGCGCGCGGCGGGCATCGAGCGCGCGGGCGTGATGATCGAGATCCCGGCTGCGGCGCTGTCCGCGCGGGAGATCCTGGACGTCGTCGACTTCGTCTCGGTGGGCACGAACGACCTCGCCCAGTACACGTTCGCGGCCGACCGCCAGCTCGGCGCCGTCGCGAAGCTGAACGATCCGTGGCAGCCCGCGTTGCTGCGGCTGCTCAAGCTGATCGGCGACGCGGCGAAGGCGACGGGCAAGCCCGCCGGCGTCTGCGGCGAAGCGGCGGCAGACCCGCGGCTCGCCGTGGTGCTCGCGGGCCTGGGCCTCACGAGCCTGTCGATGAACGCGGCGGCCGTGCGGGCCGTCGGCGCGTCGCTGGCCACGGTCACGCTGGCCGAGGCGGAAGTGAAAGCAACCAACGCCCTGGCCAGCGCCGATCCGGTCGCGGCGCGCGCGGCGGCGAACTGAAAAAGACGGAGCCGGACCCGGCCGACGGATGGAAAACCGGGTCCGGCACCGCTTCACTGGTCAGCCGAAAAAGCCCCGCCGAGGGTTGCGGATGACCAGCGAGCCTCCGTGGATACGGCCCGTGATGACGTAGCGCGGGTTGCCGGCGCGGCCGTTGCTGCCGGTCTTGTCGTCGAGTGAGCCGAACTTGATCTCGGTGATCGAGTTGTAGTCCACCGCGGCCTGCGGCGGGATGATGATCTCGACCGAACCCCACTTGGAGTCCAGCTCGATCTCGACGACCGGCGTCGACATCTGGGCCTCGGTGAAGTCCAGCTTCGTGCTGCCGTACTTGTTGCGCACGACCATTGCCGGCGGCACCAGCCACGGGCCGCCGCGCTGCAGTGACGAGTACTTCGCGTTGAGTTCCAGCCGCTGGCCGGGCGCATAAGTGCTGGTCGGCGCCTGGTAAGCCGGGTAGCTCGGCGCGGCCGCCGGGTGCAGCAGCCCCGGCAGATCGGTGAGCACGGCGTTCAGTTCGCCGCGCGTACGCGAGGCCAGCGCCTTGTCGGTGCGCTCCGTGAACTCGTCGAGGTTGAGCATTCCCAGCCCGATCGCCTTCTGCAGGACGGCGACGACGTGTTCGCGCTCGTCGTCCGACACCCGGATGTCGCGCGCGGTCAACGCCTTCGTCTCGGTCGCGGTCTCCGCGCCGGTCGTCTCTTCCTCGGCCATGCAAACGATGGTAGAACCGTATTTCCCTCGTCAGATCGGGGAAAAACCCTGAACAGACCCGTATTTCGCGCCGGCGTCGCCCTCGTTGCGACGAGCTTGCTGCTGGCCGCGTGTACGGGCGGGATCCCCACTCCGGCCCCCGTGCCGACGACCGAGCACGCGGAACCCGTCGAACCCACCGGACCGCCCCCGACGGGGATCACGGGCTCGCTGACGACGGGCGGCATCGGCGTGGAGCTGCTGCTCGCCACCTCGCCGCCGACCCTGTTCGACGCCGACACCGGTGCGAAAGGCGCGGTGCCCGGCGTGCCGGGCGGCGACCGGCTCGTCGCCGTGCAGCGCGTCGGCCACACCCCGGTGATCCTCACCTCGCCCCGGTGCCAGCAGATCTGCCAGCCGTTCGACGTCTACGCCTACGCGGGCGTGGCCACGCCGCTCGGCCAGGCGGTGAGCGTCGCGCCGGGCGCCGACGCCAAGAGCGTGTGGGTCATCCGCCAGGACGGCCCGGACAACTGCCGGCTCGAGCACGTGTCGCTCGCCGGCACGGCGCTGGGCGGCGGCAACACGGCGAGCTGCACCACGATCCTGCGGCAGGAGACCTCCCGAGGCCTGCTGATCACCGTGAACAACGGCACCGCCGAAACCGTCGACGTCCTCATCGACCCCGACACCGGCCGCACCGTGCAGCAGGCCCCGCGCATCCTCGCCGCGGCCGGCGACCGACTGATCCTCGGCGGCCTCACGGAGCTCACCGTCGTCGACCTGCGCGACGGCACCCGCAAAGCCGTGCGCCCGCCGGCGGTCCAGGCCAGCCCCCTGATCGTGCCCAGCCGCGACGGCGCGGTCGCCGCCGTCGACTTCGGCACGCCCTCGTGGCACGGCACCGGCGCCCAGACGCGCGACCTGTGGCTGCTCGACCTCAACGACCTCACCTGGCTGCAGACCCCGTCGATGCCGTACACCACGCCCAACCTCAAGCAGTCGTCGCTGGACTGGACCGATGACGACGACCTGGTCATCGACGACGGGGTCGTCGCCGCCTGGCACCCCGGCGAACCCGCGTGGCGGCTCGGGAAGGCCAAGCTGACCGGCGCCCTGCAGACGGCCGCGGTCAGCGCTTCCTAGCGATCAGTCCTCGTCGAGGCCGTGTTCGATCGCGTACCGCGCCAGCTCCACGCGGTTGTGCAACTGCAGCTTCCGCAGGGTCGACTGCACGTGGTTCTCCACCGTCCGGTGCGAAAGGACCAGCCGTTCCGCGATCTGGCGCGCGGTCAGCCCCTTCGCGACCAGCCGCAGCACGTCCGTCTCGCGCTCGGTCAACCGCGGCGGCGCCGGCTCGGCGGAGGGGGGCGCGTCGGCCATCCGCCGGTACTCCCCCAGCACCAGACCGGCGAGACCGGCGGTGAAGACGGGATCGCCCTCGGCCGTGCGGCGGACGGCGTCCACGAGCTCCGTCACGGACGCCGACTTCACGAGGTAACCCGAGGCGCCGGCTTTCACCGCCTCCAGCACGTCGGAGTGCTCGCCGGAAGCCGACAGCACCAGCACCCGCGTGTCCGGCAGTTCCGTCGTGATCTCGCGGGTCGCGTCGACGCCGGAGGTGCCGTCGAGGTTGAGGTCCATGAGGACGACGTCCGGGCGGACCGTGCGCGCGATGCGGACGGCGGCGGGGGCGTCGGGCGCCGTGGCCCGGACGTCGAAGCCGTTCTCACCCAGATCGCGGGCGACGCCGTCGCGCCAGATCGGGTGGTCGTCGACCACCATCACGGAAATCGTCATCGTCCGCCCCTCGTTTTGTCGGGCCCGCCCTTGGTCGGCACGCGCACCTCCCACTCCGTGCCGCGGCCCGGAGCGCTGTCCAGGGCCGCGGTGCCGCCGAGATCGCGCACCCGGCCTCTGATGGACTCCACCACACCCAGGTGCCCGTCGGCCTCCGCGCGCGCCAGCCGGCCTTCGGGAATGCCCGGGCCGTCGTCGCGGATGCTCACCACGACCTCGCCGCCCAGGTCCTCCAGCAGCACCCACGCGCGGGCGTCCGGACCCGCGTGCTTCTCCACATTGGACAGTGCCTCGCGGGTGACGGCCACCAGTTCCGAAGTCAGGTGCGCCGGCAGGTCGACCGTGCCCGCGGGCGTCGCCACTTGCACCGTCGGCGTGGCCAGCAGCTGCAACGCCGAACGCAGGTCCGCGGTGCCGTTGCTCGCGATCGCCCACGACGGCTCGGTGGTCACCAAGGCGCGCAACGCGATCTCCTGCTCACCCGCCAGCCGCGCCAGGTCGGCTGCTTCGCCGCCCACCTCCATGCCACGCCGGCGCACCCGCGCCAGGACCTGCAGCACGCTGTCGTGGATCGAGCGCGCGAGCCGTTCCCGTTCGGCCGTCGCGGCTTCCGTGCGCAACGCCAGCGCGAGCGCCTCCGCCGAGCGCCGCGCCGTGGTGGCCGCCATGCCGATCAGCATGCTGCTCGCGCACAGCAGCACGCCGTCGCGGAAGACGTCGAGGTCCAGCCGCTCGCGAGCGACGCCGGTGCCGACGGCGACCACGAGTCCCGCCAGCACCCCGCTGCCCGCACCGAAACGCGTCGCCGCCGCGATCGGTCCCACCGCGGCCCACACCGTGGTGATCAGCGGCGCGGCCTCGGCGTACTGCGTCGGCGACAAGATGAAGGGCGACAACAACATCAGCCCCGTCGTCAGCACGACGTCGAGCACCACCAGCCACCGCGGCCGGCCGCCTTCGTGCAGGTACGCGAAGCCCGACACCAGCGTCCACACGCCCATCGCGGCGACGACGGCCCACGCCAGCCACGCGCGCTGGAACTCACCGCGGTGCGCGATCACCACGCCGAGCGCGAACGCCCACGTGACCACCCGCAGCAGCACGACCCCACGCCACAGCGGCGTCGCCGGGTCGCGGGTGACCGGCGTGCTCACTTCTCCTCGTCGTCGCCCCGAGTCGGCACTTCGGCTTCGTCGGAGCCCGGTTCGGCGTCGTTGGGTTGTGCCGCCTGGTCGTGGAGCACGTCGACGGCTTCGGGATCGGGATTGTGTTCGTGGAGCAGCGACCGGATGCCCGCGTTGAGCACGGCCAGCAGCGGCACGGCCAGCAGCGCGCCGGCGATGCCCGCGGCGACGAGGCCGGTGGCGATCGCGAGCACCACGGCCAGCGGGTGCAGCCGCACCGCGCGCCCGAGCAGCAGCGGCTGCAGCACGTGGCTTTCCAGCTGCATCACGCCGATCACGATCGCCAGCACGATGATCGCGCCGATGAACCCCTTGGTGACCAAGGCGATCAGCACCGCGACGCTGCCGGCGATCACGGCACCGATGATCGGGATGAACGCGCCGAGGAACACCAGCGTCGCCAGCGGGATCACCAGGGGCACGCCGACGATCCACAGCCCGATGCCGATGCCCACGGCGTCGACCACCGCCACCGCGGCCGTCGCGCGGATGTAGCTGACGAGCGACGCGAACCCGCGGCGGCCGGCCACGTCCACGCGCTTGCGTACGCGAGCCGGGACGCCGCGCACGAGGAACGACCAGATCTGGTTGCCGCCGGCCAGGAAGAAGATCGTGACGAACAGCGTGAGCACGAAGCCGGTGAGGATCTCGCCGACGGTGCCTGCCGTGGTCAGCGCGGTGTTCGTGAGCGAGGCCTGGTTGTTCTGGATGAAGCCGATCGCGTTGCTCAGGAAATCCTGGATCTGCTCCTGGCGCAGGTGGATCGGCCCGTTGGTGAGCCAGTCCTTGATCTGCGTGAGGCTGTTGTTCAGCTGCTGCTGCAACTGCGGCAGGCCGCTGGAGAACTGCGTGATCACGAACGTGAGCAGCCCGCCCAGCACGGCCAGCCCGGCGATCAGCACGATCGCCGTCGCCAGCCCCCGCGGGAACCGGACGTGCACGAGCTTCTCCACGGCGGGTGCGAGCAGCGCCGAAAGCAGCAGCGCGATCGACACCGGGATGACCACCGCCGACAGGTACCCCATCAGCCAGATCACCGCGTACAGCGCGGCGATCACGACGATGAACCGCCAGCTCAGGGCAGCGGCCACCCGGAGTCCGCGCGGGACTAGACCGGTGACGTCGTTGTTCTCGGGCAGGAACGGTTGCTCGCGCCGTCCGCTTGGTGACTGGCTCACGGTGCCCACCGTATCGGTCTACCCCGTCATTTCCGGGCGCAATCGCGGCGGGGCGTCCGTCGGTTCGCCCGAAGTGGCGCTTGACAGCCGACTGTGGAGTAACCGCGCTCCGCCAGTGGTGATCACCGAACGTGAGATCGGACCACACTCTGTGTTGTTCACACGATGGTGGCATCAAGTCGTGTCAAGGATGCGTGACGGGTGTGACTCCTGGTTTTCTCGGTCGCACACCCGGCGACGAGGAACGCAATTTCCGCGATTCCGAGAAAGCCGGCGGGAACCTCAAAAGCCCGAAAGTTTTTCCCGAGCCAGACGTTTCGAGTTGAGGAGAAGCACGAGTGACGAACGCGGCGAACGAGGGGCGGGACGCGAAGCGCGTCGGCCGTCTCGCGTCGCGTGCGCTGTTCGTCCTCGGTGGCGCGGTCGCCGCGACCGCCGCCGCGTGGGCCGTCTCCTCCTCCGCTGCCTCGGCCGACACCATCCAGGCCGGTGAGGTCGGCGCCAGCGTCACGCCGGTGACCGACGCGACCGTCGCCAATCTCGGCGACGTCACGCGCGGCGTCTCGCAGTTCGCCGGCAACGTCGCCGGTACCGCCGCAGGCGCCGTGCAGAACGTCTCCGCGTGCGAGCAGGACGCCACCACGTGGTCCGAGCCGGGCCACGACCGGCCGATCTGCTCGCTCGACCCGCGCGACCACATCGGTGGCCCGCACCGCGACCAGGTGCGCACCACGGCCGACCACGAGGTGTCCGGGCGCGTCAGCGACGCCGTGACCGACCTCGGTGAAGACGCCGTGCTGCACCCCGCGGCGCGCACGCTCGGCGCGATCGAGCACATCGCCCGCAAGCCCGAGGACACCCGCCGCGTGATCGACGAGGCCACGGCCCCGTCGCCCGAGGCGCAGGACTTCGGCCGCAAGGTGTGGGACCTGCTCGACCCGAGCCACACCGGGTCGCTGGTCGACCTCCCCGAGCTCCCGGGTTCGCCCGTCGAGCCGGCCGCTCCCGTCTCGGCCGCCACCGGCACCACCGGTGACACGGCGCAGAACCTCGGCGCCGCAGCGGTTTCCACCTCCGACGCGCTGCGGGCGATCTTCTCCCGCTCCGCGCACGAGGACCTCGCGGCAGCAGGCGACAGCGTCGACGCGCCTTCGCGTGGCGACCACCGCAACCTGCCCGACCCGTTCTCCCCGGCGCAGCTCCCGATGGCGCCCCCCTCCATCCCGACTGTC
The DNA here is from genome assembly GCF_042896185.1 of Amycolatopsis sp. NPDC001319. Taxonomy (NCBI): domain Bacteria; kingdom Bacillati; phylum Actinomycetota; class Actinomycetes; order Pseudonocardiales; family Pseudonocardiaceae; genus Amycolatopsis; species Amycolatopsis sp. NPDC001319. Next base: position 438,052 of record NZ_JBIAWY010000001.1, read on the forward strand.
CCCGGCGGCGGCAACAACACCGCCCCCGGTGGTCACCTCGACGGCCTCAACTTCGGCGTCCCCTCGTGGGTCACCGCTGCCGTCGACAACGCCGTGGCGGGTTCGACCCGCGCCGGTGTGCGGCACACGCCGCTCAGCCCGGGCGAGCAGCCCGGCGTCACTCCTGACTGATTCACCTCACCCGCGGGGTCGCTGACGCGTCCTGAAGCTCGGGCACCTTCGTCGTGCCGGCTTCGCGTCACCGACTGAACCCCGCGGGTTTTCTCGCGATGCGCCCTTTTCCGCGCTCGCACCGCACCACCCCTCTGGTGCGCTTTCCCTCAATTGATCACGGCGAAAAGCGCACCTCCACAAGCCCGCAAGGGAACCCGAAATGAAGGAGAAAAACCCCATGCAGACCTGGGCAAAGCGCGGACTCCAGACCGCGTTGGTCACGGGTGGGTTGTTGATGCTGGGCACCGGCATCGCCTCGGCCGACGAAAACGTCAACCCTGACACCCCGGCCTCCCCGCTCGACCTCAACGTCACCGTTCCGGTCGACGTCGACAACAACGCCATCGGCACCCCGCTGGGTCAGGTGGACGTTCCTGGTTACCAGGGTGAGGTCAGCACCAAGCCCGTCACCTCCGCCGTGAAGGACGCTCTCGCTTCGGCGAAGAGCCCCGGCGGTGCGGCGAGCAACCTGACGGACAGCCTGCCGAAGGCCGACGCGCCGCGGCAGCTGACGCCGACCCACGACGCCCTCAAGGGCAACAAGGTCTCCGGCGACCTCGTCGTGCCGATCCAGATCGTCGACAACGCCGTCGGTGTGCTGGGTGACGCGAACGTCGACGGCAAGTCGCACGAGCAGACCTACTCGCACAACCAGGACATCGCGACCTCCGGCAAGAACTCCGGGCTCGCGGGCAACGTCGTCGCCCTCGACTGGGCGCTCCCCGTGCAGCTGGCCGGCAACGGCGTCGGCCTCGCGGGCGGCTCCGGCGCGGTGCACGGCGGCTCGGCCAGCCAGAGCACCACCGAGACCGGCAACATCGACACCACCGGCAAGGGCTCCGGCCTGTCCGGCAACGTCGTCGCCGGCCAGTTCGCCACCCCGGTGCAGGTGACCGGCAACGCCGCCTCCTGGATCCTGGGCAACGGCTACAGCCAGTACACCGCCGACACCACGGCCACCTCGGGCGGCTCCGCGCTGACCGACGGCAAGGGCGGCGCGGGCACCGGCAACGTGGTGGGCGCGCCCATCGCCCTGCCGGTGAAGTTCAACGGCAACGCCGGTGGCGTGTGGGGCTCGGACGCCGACGCGTCGTCCTCCTCCTCGGCGGACGCGAAGGCGGGCGACAAGCGGCCGGGCAGCCTGGCCGGCACGCCGACCTACCTCGAGACCGACGGTGACAAGTCGTTCCTCGGCGGCAACGCCGTGGCGGCGCAGCTCAGCCCGATCGCGAACGTCGCGAGCGTGGCGGGTTCGTGGATCGGCAACGCGACCACGGGCATGTCGCCCGAGCGTTCGGTCGGCAGCTCGCACTCGAGCACCGTCGACTCCGGCGGCTTCGTCAAGACCTCGGGCCAGCAGGCCGCGGGCGCGGGCAACGTGGTCGACCCGGCCGTGGCCCTCCCCGTCGAGGTGTGCGGTGTCGGCGGCACCTACATCGGCAACGCGCACGCCGCGTGCGACAACACCACCGACGCCAACGCCGGCAACGGCAGCTACACCCGCGGCAACGACACCGTGCTGGGCGGCAACGTCGTCAACAGCCAGGTGGCGGGCGCTCCCGAGGTGCACGGCATCGGCGGCAGCCACATCGGCAACGCCTCCGGCACGTCGAACGAGACCAAGACCGTCACGGCCGGTGGCTACGACGGCAGCCAGGGCAACGACTCCTCGGGCTCGGGCAACGTCGTCCAGGTCCCGGTGGGCGTGCCCGCCGAGGTCTTCGGCGTGGGCGGCTCGTTCATCGGCCAGGGCTCGGCCGACGCGCACGAGACCAAGGTCGTCCAGGGCGGCGGCGGTGGCAACACCGACGACGACAACGGCTTCCTGAGCTCGAACCTCGGCACCGCCCCGGTGTCGGCCCCGGTGCAGGTCTTCGGCATCGGCGCCGCGTTCGTGGGCCAGGGCCACGGCAACGCGACCGGCGACACCACCTCGGGTGCCGGCTGGGACACGCACGCGAAGGGCACCGGCGGTGCTGGCGCGGGCAACATCATCGAAGCCCCGGTCTCGCTGCCCGTCCAGGGCCACGGGATCGGAGGCGCGGTGGCCGGCATCGGCACCGCGCAGGCCGACAACCTGACGGACTCGACCGCCGGTGGCAACGCGCTCACCGACGGCAAGGGCGGCGGCATCGCCGGCAACATCATCAAGGCGCCGATCGCCGGTGCGGTGAACCCGTCGGGCACCGGTGTCGCGGGTGCGGCGCTGGGCCACGCGGCCGGTTCGAACGACGTCGCGTCGACCGCGGGCGGCTCCTCGCTGACCAACGGCAACGCGGGCGCGGTGGCGGGCAACGTCATCGGTGCCGACCCGCTGGCGGCCGTCCCGGTCGTGGCGGACTCGGTGTCCGCGGCGGGCGTGTCCTCGGCCGACAGCATGAACACGCAGGACGTGACCGCTGCCGGTGACGACACCACGTCGGGTCTCGAGGGCTCGGTTTCGGGCAACATCCTCGACATCCCCGTCAGCGCGGTCCCGCACGTGGTGACCAACGCCGTTTCCGCGGCCGGTGTCGCCCACGCGACCGGTGACAACAACATCACCGCGACCAACGGCGGCAACCCCACCACCGACGGTGACGGAAGTGCGCTCTCGGGCTACAACTTCTACCACCACCTGCCGGTCAACGTCCCGGTCTTCGGCGTCCCGCTGGAGCTGCTGGGCACCGCGACCGCGGAGGGCACCGACAACACCGTCGTGTCCGAGCCGTCGATCGACACCCCGCTCGGCAACGAGCTCGGTGCCGCTCAGCTGCCGGCGCTGCCGGCTCTGGCGTCGCTCCCGACCTCCGGCGCCACGCCGGGCCTGCCCGCGCTGCCGGGTCTGCCCGCCCTGCCGGACGCCGGCGCGCTGCCGGCCCTGCCGGACGCCGGTGCTCTCCCGGGTCTGCCCGCCATGGCGATGCTGCCGGGTGCCGAGCGCGCCGACCTGCCGGTCAGCGGGCTGTCGGCCCTGAACGAGCTGGGCCAGCTCAAGGGCGCCACCTCCCTGCCGGCCGTGTCGGGCCTGGGCAACGGTGTGCACCTGCCGGGTCTGCCCTTCGGTGGCGAGCGCGCGGACGCTCCGGCTCTGCCGGCGCTGCCCGCCCAGCTCCCGGTGAAGGCGAACCTGCCGACGCTGCAGCAGCTCCCCGCCGTGACGGCGCTGCCGGCTCTGCCGGGCGTGCCCGCCACGCTGCCGACGTCGGGTGTCCCGGCGCTGCCGACCGCGGGTCTGCCGGCTCTGCCCGCGCTGCCCGCCGTCCCGGCGCTGCCCGTGGCTCAGGTCCCGGCGCTGTCGGGCATGGACTCCTCGCCCCTGGCGATGATCCAGCAGCTGGCCGCGAAGGTGACCGGCTTCTTCAAGAAGTGAGCATGTAGCTGAACCCGAAACGGGCCCGGAAGCAGCCAGCTTCCGGGCCCGTTTTGTTGGTGCGTCAGGAAAATTCGAGCGAACGCTTCGCGAGGCCGTGCCAGAACCCGTCGATCACGGTGCGGCCGGTCGTCTCGCTCGCGCCGAGCGTGACGAACAGCGGCGCGAAGTGCTCGATACGCGGGTGCGCGACGGCGGCGGCCGGGGCCTTGTGCTGGAAGTCGAGCAGCGCGTCGACGTCGCCCCGGTTGATGACCTCGTCGCCCCAGTGGTCGAACTCGGTGGACCACCGCGGCGGCGTGCCGTCGGTGCCGTCGGTCTCGCGCATGGCGCTGAGGTTGTGGGTGAAGAAGCCGCTGCCGATGATCAGCACGCCTTCGTCCCGCAGCGGCGCGAGCTTGCGGCCCAGGTCGAACAGCTCCTGCGGGTCGAGCGACGGCATGGAGACCTGCAGCACGGGGACGTCGGCGTCGGGGTACATCTCGACGAGCGGCACGTACGCGCCGTGGTCGAGTCCGCGGTCCGGCGCGTCGTGCACGGGGGTGGTGGACTTCAGCAGCTTCCGCACCTTCGCCGCCAGCTCCGGAGCCCCGGGTGCGGCGTATTTCACCTGGTAGAAGCGGTCGGGGAACCCCCAGAAGTCGTACACGAGAGGCACGGTCTCGGTCGCCCCCAGCGTCAGCGGCGCCTCCTCCCAGTGCGCCGAGACGACCAGGATCGCCTGGGGCTTCGGCAGATCCGCGGACCAGCCGGCGAGCTGCCGCGTCCACCGCGCGTCATCCGCCAGCGGCGGCGCACCGTGGCTGAGGTAGAGAACCGGGGTGCGGGACATGCGTGCCTCCAAGTGTTTGAAACTTCAACTACTAGAGTACTCGACGCTGCGAGGGTCGGCGATATTTCCGATTGCGTGGGGTTTTCATCGGTCCCGCACCCTCCCCACCCTGCGACGCGGCGGGCGTTTGGTTAGCGGCGTGCGTTGCGGGAACCTTCCTGCTGGCGCGGCAAGAAGCCATCGGTCACTGACCACAAGTGGCAAGGTGATCGACATGGACGACTCCGGTCGCGCGGGCGCCTTCGCGTCCTCCGAGCAGATCCGCGTCGCCCGCGCCGCGGCCGCTGCGGCGCCGCACGCGGCGGCCCTGATGGCCCAGCACCTCGGCGACCAGGACGAACTGCTGCCGACCATGTACTTCGACGCTCTCGGCGTCTGGTACCTCGCCGCCTGGCGTCGCCGCGACGTCGACCCCGAGCAGTTCGCGCAGGCCGGCGCCGTCGCGGCCGTGCTGGACGCCGAGTTCAAGGCCGATCCCCAGGTCGAGAACGCCATCGCGGTCGGCTTCGTGGAGACGTTCACCTAACCTGCCCGCGTCCGAACAAGCCGCCGCGGCGACTCTGCCGCCGGTGCTGCGGGCCGAGTACGCCGCGATGGCCGCCTGGCGCCCCGGCTAGTCGTGGGCGAGGTCGGCGAAGCGGCTGTAGTGCAGCTGGTGCGCGACGACGATCGTGCTCGTCGGGCCGGCGCGGTGCTTCGCCAGGATCAGGTCGGCTTCGCCGGCGCGGGGGTCGTCGCGTTCCCAGGCATCGGGGCGGTTGATGAGGATGACGATGTCGGCGTCCTGCTCCAGGGAGCCCGACTCACGGAGGTCGGACAGCATCGGCTTCTTGTCGGTGCGCTGTTCCGGACCACGGTTGAGCTGCGAGATCGCGATGACCGGCACTTCGATCTCCTTCGCGAGCAGCTTGAGCTGCCGCGAGAACTCCGAGACTTCCTGCTGCCGCGACTCGACGCGCTTGCCCGAGGTCATCAGCTGGAGGTAGTCGACGACCACGAGCTTGAGGTCGTGGCGCTGCTTGAGCCGGCGGGCCTTCGCGCGGATCTCCATCATCGTCATGTTCGGCGAGTCGTCGACGAACAGCGGTGCCTCGGAGACCTCGCTCATGCGGCGGGCCAGGCGGGTCCAGTCGTCGTCGGACATCTTGCCACCGCGCATGTCGGCGAGGCGGATCTTGGCCTCGGCCGAGAGCATGCGCATCACGATCTCGGTGCGGCTCATTTCCAGCGAGAAGATGACGCTGGTCAGGCCGTGGCGGATCGACGCTGACCGCACGAAGTCCAGGCCCAGTGTCGACTTACCGACACCGGGGCGGGCGGCGACGATGATCATCTGGCCGGGGTGCAGGCCGTTGGTGAGCTCGTCGAAGTCGGCGAACCCGGTCGGGATGCCCTGCGACTGGCCGCCGCGCGACGCGATGGCGTCGATCTCGTCCATGGTCGGCTGCAGGAGGTCTTCGAGCGCGACGTAGTCCTCGCTGGTGCGGCGCTCGGTGACGTCGTAGATCGCGGCCTGCGCGCGGTCGACGACCTCGTCGATGTTCGCGCCGTCGGCGGCCGCCGCGCCGTAGCCGTACTGCACGATGCGCGTGCCCGCCTCCACGAGCCGGCGCAGCACCGCCTTCTCGGCGACGATCTCGGCGTAGTAGCCGGCGTTGGCCGCGGTGGGGACGGTCGCGATGAGCGTGTGCAGGTACGGCGCCCCGCCGACGCGGCCGAGCTCGCCGCGGCGCTCCAGCTCCGCCGACACCGTGATCGGGTCTGCGGGTTCGCCGCGGCCGTAGAGATCGAGGATGCAGTCGTACACGGCCTGGTGCGCGGGCCGGTAGAAGTCGCCGGGCCCGAGCGCCTCGATCACGTCGGCGATCGCGTCCTTCGACAGCAGCATGCCGCCCAGCACCGACTGCTCCGCCGCCATGTCCTGCGGCGGCTGCCGGTCGAACCCGGGCCCCGGGTCACTCGGGCCCGGATCGGAGTCCGAGTCGTACATCGGACCGCGGTCGTCGGTGAGCGCCACCGCCCCGGACACCTCCTCGACCGGCGGGCAAAGCCGCGGTCATCCCCTGACACTCGTCACGTCTTGTGTCGAACGGCGCCGCGCGAGCCCTCCTCGTGCGAACACCTGTTCGATTATGCCGGATCTTCTCCGACTTTCCCAGCCCAACCGCCGGGCCCTCCTTGATGATGGACCGGCGTCCCCCTCGCCGATGATCTGCCACGCCGGGCGCCACCGTGAGTGCTGGCCGAGAGGGGACGCTAGATCCCCCGGACGGACGAGCGCAATTCCGGGTGTTGACCGTCCTGTGGATAACTTGTGGACGACTGGAGGTAACCAGTCACAGGTAGCCGCCACGCTGTGGACAAGTTGGGGACAGTCCTGATCACCTTCACGAAATCCCCAGGTCAAGGCCTGTGTAGAGACTGTGGAGAACTTTGTCGAAACTCGTCCGGCGTGTCGCGCGCGGCGCGTCGTTCGGCGTGTCGTCCGGGCGCGTGCACACCTGCCTGTGGATGAATGCTACGGAGCGTAGAGGCGTGACCCGGTGGGCTGAACGAGTGGCCACACCGGTCGCGTACCGGGAATTCGGTGCTCTGAGTAACCGCTGAGTGAGAACACGCTGGTAGGCCGCCCGCAATACAAAAACCGGGTGGGGTTCACCTGGCGGCAACCTGAACGTGCCGCGCTCGAAACCCCACCCGGAGTAGCGCTCTAACGGGTCAGCCCAACGCGCTCTGTGCGGTCCGCAACCGATCCCCGATCGCCTTCGGCGTCCCCGGCGTGAACACGACCAGCGAGTCGTCCCGCCCGGGCCGCTCCTCCATCAGCCACCGCCCCTCGGCGGTGTCCACGAAGTTGATCGGCTTCGGAATCCGCCGGCGCCGCCCCCCATTCGACCGCGCCGCGACGTACAACGACCCCGCCCCGGTCCGCGGCGCCTTGAGAATCCGCTGAATCTCCTTCAGCGGCGCGAGCGCCTCGTTCCGCCCGGGCCCCGTCTGCATGATCGAACGCTGCGACACGTCCTCAGACCCCGCCGCGTGGCCACTCTCGAACTCGGACTTGCTGGTCACCAACGGCTGCCCCTGCGCGCCCTGGCCCGCCGGCATGAGGTCCAGGAACGTCGGGAGCAACAGATCGGGCCGCTGGCGCACCACGGTCACCGTCTGATCGCCGATGACCCGGAGCAGCGCGAAGCCCCCGCCGTTCCCGCTCCCGACGAGCACGGCGTAGTTCGAGGGGCTGCCGTCTTCGAACTGCCCGTCGAACCACCCGTAGTACTCGAGCTGCGGGTGGCAGATCGACTCGATGAGCGCCAGCAGGTCACGGTCCATCCCTCGCGGACCCATCAGCCCGATCTCGGTCAGGACCTTGTTCACGTCCTGGTCGATCGTCCGCTCGGCGTCCGGGTCCAGGAAGACCGGCATGTCCGCGATGACCTGGTGCGGCTCACCGCCCCGGCGCTTGATCAGGTTGAACAGCGTCGGGAGGGTGAACTTGTTCGGTTGATCAAGGGTGATCACGTCGTTGGGCCTCATTCACCGATCACGGGTGGCGCGGTCAGCTCGTCGGTGCCGAACAGCTCGTTGGCATCTTCTTCGACGAGGTACTTGGTCTGGTGCTCCTCGTCCTCGGTGCCCTTGCCGCCCTTGGCGCCGCCCGCACCCATGCCGCCCATGCCGGACGCGCCGGCCTTCCCGGCCGCGCCTCCCATGGCACCGCCACGCATGCCTGCGCCGGCCGCGCCCTCACCGGCACCAAGCCCGGCCGCCGCCCCAGAGGCCGCGCCCCCAGGCCCGAAGCCGCCGCCGAACGCACCGGGCCCGAAGCCCGCGACGGCACCCGACCCGGCGCCGCCACCACCGAACCCGCTGCCACCGCCGGCGCCTGCGCCTGCGCCGAAACCACCTCCCGGCCCGAAACCGCCCCCGGCACCGCCCGGCCCGAACCCGCTCGAATCGAACGACGACGGTGTAAAGCCCTGTGCCGTGGTGCTGTCCGAGCCCGTGGGGTTGTAGGTCCCGGTCGGGATGCCGGTGTTGTTGGGGTTGTTCGGGTCGTTGATGCCGCCGTGGCTGGTCGAGAAGTCGGTCGGCTTCGCGTCGAACTTGGGCATGTTCGCGGGGTTGAAGCTGCCACCACCGCCGCCACTGGGACCGCCACCACCGCTGAAGCCACCACCACCGGGGCCACCGCCGAAGTTGTTGCCGCCACCGCCGTCAGAGATGTTGTTGCCCTGCCAGGCGCTGTACTGCGGCAGCCCCTGGGCGTTGGCGCCCGAAGCGTTGAAGTACGCGGTGTAGGCCTGAACGTTGGCCGTGCCGACCTGATTGTACTTGTTGATCTCGTCGTCTTTGTCACTGAACGGGTTGACGCCGTCCAGGAAGCCGGCCGACGGCGGGTCCTTGGCGATCTCCTGCACCTTGTTGTGCACGGTGCTGAAGCAGTCGACCTGGGTGTTCAGGTAGGTGTGGCTCTTCTGCAGGTTTCCGGCAGAGTTGTCGAGCCAGATCCCCAGCGGATGCGCGCCGGCCTGTGCGGCGGTGGAACCGCCACCCTGCCAAGCGGCGTCCATCGCCTTGTTGAGATCGCCGATGTGGGTGGACCGCGCGGAGTGGTCTTTCTCCAGATCGGACGCGGCGGCAGCGCCGTCCTTCAAGGAGTCCGCACTGCCCGGGTGAATGGCTTCCCAGATCGCGCGTGCGTCGATGGACCGACCACCCAGATCAGCCTCGGCGTGCTGGGCTTCCGGCCCGCCGCTGAAGATGCCGACCAGGCCGCCGACGACCGCGCCGACGCCCGCACCGACCGCGGTGCCGACGCCGGGGACGACGGAGCCGATCACGGCGCCGTACCCAGCACCGATCGCCATCCCCTTGACTTCCTTGCCCATGGTGTTGGCGTCATTCCCCATGATGAGCCACTCCTTCTCGAGCTTCCAGGTCGACGGCTGTCACGCCGCCCCCTTGAGGTGTTCGATCATCGCCGTGGCGACCTTCTCTGCGATCGGGCACGGGTTCGACTTGTTGGACCCGACGCCGATGGTGGTACCGACTGCCACGGCAAGTTGATCGGTCACACCGACCCAGAGCTGGCATGTGCCACTCGATCGGAGGTCCGCCTTGTCGGTGTACACGCCGGGGTAACCGTCGACGGTGGTCGGCGTGAAGTACGCGGCCGACGACTTTCCGTCGTAGATGTCGCTGATGCCGGCCGCGTTCTGAGGCAAAGCTCCGATGCCGACGGAGTTCTGTGCGAGGGTTGATGAGACCCACGAGCAGGCCTTCGGGGTCCTGTCGTCGGGCACGCCCTCCGTCTTGAGACCGATCGTGGTCAACTGGCTCGCCGAGAGGACTGCGCACGGGTTGTTGAGCAGGTCACCGGTAGGCAAGGGGGCCGGAACCTTGAGCGCCGGGTCGACCCCGTCTCCGCCCGAGCTCCCGGAACTCGGGGCACTGGACGGGGTGGTCGACCCTCCGGAGTCTCCGCCGCTGCAGGCAGCGAGCAGACCAGCCGCGGTCAGTGCCGCGACGGTGGTGGCGACCAGGCGAACGGTGCGGGACTGCATGAGTGCGCTCAGACTCCTTGACCTTGCTTGGCTGCGGCGTCGCGGGCTTCCTGCTCGGCCACGGTGATCTTGTTCTTTGCCGCATTCAGGGCCGTGATGTAGTTGGTTACGTAGTCGACCATGCGCTGGTGCTGCTCGAGCAGCGTGCTGCCTGATGGGTTCGCGCCCTTGCTCACGAAGTCGTTACTTGCAAACTCAGCGGCAGGGGCTTTGACCGAAGCAATTCGCTCGGCTCGGCGGAGGTCCTGCTGCATCTCGACAAGCAGGTCTCCCCACTTCTTGATGACGCCGTCGACCTCGTCTTCGCTGAACTGGTACCCGCCGGCAGTCCCGTAGTTGCCGACTTTGATCGGCGCAGGTGGTGGGACTTCGGACATCGGCGTTACCCCCTTGGGCTACCTCTCGCTCCCCAAACGGCGAGATCAGCAGGTTGGATGGTAACGCACGGCCGTTGGTTCCCGCTCGGGTTCAGGCGAGTTCGGGAGGAGGTCGAAATCGATCTTGAGGTGGGCTGGACCAGCGGTTCCAGACGGTCAGGATGGGGCTTTCAGGTGTCCGATCATCGCGGCCGCGAACTTCTGCGCCAGCCCGCACGGGTCGTGCTTGTTCGGACCCGCCGAGATCTGTGGAATGATCGAGACGGCGAGCTCGTCGGTGACGCCGACCCAGAGCTGGCAGTTTCCGGAAGGTCTGCCGTCGTGGGTGTCGGCGAGTGCGCCTGGGTACCCGCTGATCGAGACGGGCTCGAAATAGGCCGATTGGGCCTTCTGGTCATAGATGTCGCTGATTCCGTGCGGGTTCTGTGGAACGGCACCGATGCTGATGGAGTTCAGCGGATTGCCTGAAGACCTGAACGAGCAACTGGGGGAAGTCTCGTTGACCGGCCTGCCGGGGTAAGCGAGGCCGACTTGGGCCGCTTCGGCGGCGGTGAGGACCTTGCACGGATCGTTGAGTAGACCGTCTGTGGGGAGAGGACTGGGGACGCGGGGACCAGAGGCGGCGGCCGAGGTTGTCGGAGTGGCGGGTTCCGTGCCTCCGCTGCACGAGGTCAGCAGAATGGCCATGGCAACCGCAGCGATCGGCGGGACAGAGCGGCGTGCCATTGCGGAACCCCCGGTTTGCACAACTCAGCAAGATCAGCGGCGAGGATAACGCACCGAATTCACTCGATTGCGTTCCGCGGTAGCGGTCACTCGAAAGGGCTTCGGGTCGACGGTCACGCCGCGCCTTTGAGGTGGTCGATCATCGCCTGGCCGGCCTTCTGGGCGATCGGGCAGGGGTCGGACTTGTTCGCGCCGACGTTGATGACCGTGCCCACCGAGACGGCGAGCTGGCCGGTGATGCCGATCCACAGCTGGCACGAGCCGGTTGAGCGGTCGTCGGTCTTGTCGGTGAAGACTGCCGGGTAGCCCTCGATCGTGACCGGGGTGAAGTAGGCGGCAGAGGACCTGCCTGCATAGATGTCGGAAAGCCCGTTCTTGTTCTGCGGCAGTGCGCCGATTCCGACTGAGTTCTCGGCGTTACCCGAGGATTCCCAGGTGCACGCCTTGGGTGCCCGATCATCGAGCTTGCCGGTGGGATTCAAGCCGATCTGTGCGGCCTGGCTCGGGCTCAGCACCGAGCACGGATCGTCGAGGACCGCGTCGGTGGGGAGCGGGGTCGAGACCTTGAGCGCCGGGTCGACGTTGCCGCCGGCTGCGGAGCTTGCCGAGGGGGACGGAGCGGGTGAGCCGCCATTGTCGCCACTGCTGCACGCGGTGAGCAGGCAGGCCGCGACGAGTGCGGCGACGTAGCGGACGGGGTGAGGCAGCATGGCGGTGCTCGGACTCCAGTTCTTGTCCACGAGGCGAAGATCAGCCGTGACGATAACGGAAAGTCGTCGATCGGCTCCCCGGCGTGCCCACGCTGGCGCAAAGAGAAGCGCCCCTCGGGTTGGGATCCGAGGGGCGCTTCGTCAGAGCAAAGCCGTCAGACCGAAGTCGCCTTGACTTCGAGGCGGACGTCGACCTTCACGTCGGGGTGGAGGCGGGCGTTGACGGAGTGCTTGCCGACCGTCTTGATGTGGTCGCGGAGGTCCAGGACGCGCTTGTCGAGGAGCGGGCCGCCCTGGGCCTTGATCGCGTCGACGATCTCGCCGGCGGTGATGGAGCCGAAGAGCTTCTTCGAGCCCTCCGCCGCCTTGCCCGTCAGCTGGATGGCGCCGAGGCCCTCGAGGGTCGCCTTGATTTCCTTGGCGTGGTCGAGGTCGCGGATGCGCCGGGATTCCTGCGCGCGCTGGATGGTGCGCACGTTCTTCTCGGCGCCCTTGCTGGCCACGATGGCGTAGCCGCGGGGCAGCAGGTAGTTGCGGGCGTAACCGTCCTTGACCTCGACGATGTCGCCGGGGCCACCGAGGTTCGCCACGTCGGTGGTGAGAATGATCTTCGCCATGACGAGCCTCCTCAGCGAGCGGTCGAGGTGTAGGGCAGCAGCGCCATCTCGCGCGAGTTCTTCACCGCGATGGCGATGTCACGCTGGTGCTGGCTGCAGTTGCCGGTGACGCGACGGGCACGGATCTTGCCGCGGTCGGAGATGTACTTCCGCAGCAGGTTGGTGTCCTTGTAGTCGATCAGTTCCGGGCGGCCCTTCTTCTCGGCCTTGCAGAAAACGCAGACCTTCTTCTTGGGCTTACGGATGGGTGGCTTGGCCACTGTGTTCTCCTGGATTCAAATCTTGAGGTGTAAAAGTGCGAGATCAGAACGGGGGTTCGTCGGCGAAACCGCCGCCGCCACCGCCCGCGGGCGGAGCGGAGCCCCACGGGTCGTCGGCCGGCATGCCGCCGCCACCGCCGCCTCCGCGGTTGCCACCGCCACCGCCGCCGCCGAAGTCACCGCCGCCGCCACCGCGGCTGACCTTGTTGACCTTCGCCGTGGCGTACCGCAGCGAGGGCCCGATCTCGTCGACCTCGAGCTCGACGACGGTGCGCTTCTCGCCTTCCTTGGTCTCGAAGGACCGCTGCTTGAGCCGGCCCTGCACGACCACACGGGCGCCGCGGGTGAGCGACTCGGCGACGTTCTCCGCCGCCTGGCGCCAGATGTTGCAGCGCAGGAACAGCGCCTCGCCGTCCTTCCACTCGCCCGACTGGCGGTCGAGGGTGCGCGGGGTGGACGCGACCGTGAAGTTCGCGACCGCCGCGCCGGACGGGGTGAAACGCAGTTCCGGGTCGGAGGTCAGGTTTCCGACCACCGTGATGACGGTGTCTCCAGCCACGGGGACGTCCCTTCGGCTCAGGCCTTGGCGGCGACGGGCTTGGCCGCGGCGCGCTTGACCTCGCGGCGCATGACCTTGGTGCGCAGCACGGTCTCCTGCAGCGACAGCTGACGGTCGAGTTCCTTGACCGCGTCGGAGTCGGAGTTCAGGTCGAGCAGCGCGTAGATGCCCTCGGCGTGCTTCTTGATCTCGTACGCCAGGCGACGGCGGCCCCAGACGTCGACCTTCTCGACGCTTCCGCCCGAAGTGCGGATCACGTTGAGGAAGTTGTCCAGCGTGGGGGCGACCGTGCGCTCGTCGAGCGTGGGGTCCAGGATGACCATTACCTCGTAATGGCGTGACACAACCACTCACCTCCTATGGGCTCGCGGCCACGGACTGTCCGTGGCAGGAGGGTTTGTCCAGGTAAGAGTACCTGGGGGTACCGACAGTCCCGTCAGGAGGCCCGGCGCAGCGCCCAGGTGCGCACCAGCCCGGCCGTCACGCCCGCCAGCACGATCACCGCGAGCAGCATCGGCAGCTGGATGTCGGACGCGCCGCCGGACGTCGCCAGAGCTTCGGCGTTGCCGGCGTTGCGCACGTCCGGGCCCTGGCTCTGCGTGTCCTGGCCGCCGGTCACGGGCGCGGCCGAGCCGGGCAGCGTGCCGTTGGCCGGGTAGCGGACGCCGGGGGCGATGGCGGTGCCGGGCGTCGCGGTCGGGATGCCGTTGTAGTCGCGCTGCGGGGCGGTGCCCGTGGACCCGGGGATCAGGTTCGCGAGCGGGCCGCCGTCCGAGCCCGGCGAGGTCGAGGGCGAGGTCGACGGCGAGCTGCTGCTCGGCGGCGTCGACGAAGAGGTCGGCGGCGTGTAGTTCGTGGCCAGCGTGGTCAGGCCGCAGTTCGACGCGACGGACGTGGTGATCGCGTCGAGGACCTGCTTCTTCGTGTCGGCGCTGTAACCAAGTGCGGCGTTGCCCTGCAGCGCCTGCCCGACGGCGTTGCCGATGCTCTTACCGTCGATGGTGCCGCCCGACGAGCTGGGCACGGTGCCGACGGTGAGTGTCTTCGCGGATAGCGCGTTGGCCACGCCATCGGGGTTCACGCCGTTCCACGAGATGAGTCCGAGCAGCGTCTGGGATTTCGACGCGGCAGCCTGCTTCGCCAGCGCGCTGACGGAGGAGCCCGGCAACGCGACCGTGTCGCCCATGCCGCCGCTGACCGAGCCCGTGCACTGGTTGGCCAGGGTCGTGGCCGCCGAAGCGGTGCCCGAACCGAGGAACGCGCCGCCGGTCACCAGGGCGGCCAGCGCGGTGACGCTCAGTGCACGCCGGGTTCTCAGCCAGGTGGGGTTCTTCGGCACGAGCGCAGTCCTCCAGGGTCTATGGGCGTCGACCATCGCAACGGATAAAACGAAGGAGACCCCGAAAAGATACTGGTGAGTCGGCCTAACTCGCAGCGGCCATTCGGCGGAGCACCCAGGTGCGAACCAGCCCCGCGCTGACTCCGGAGAGTGCAAGAACTGCCACCAGTACGGGCCAGTCCAACCCGTTCGTGTGGTTGTCCCCGGTGGGCGGTAACGCCTGCGCCTCGCCCGCGTTCTGGACGCTCGCGTTGCCGGCCGACGGCTGGCCCGGGTTCGAGAGGCCGTACTGCGGCGCGTACCCCGGGATCTGGCTGCCGTAGCGCAGCGCGGGCGACGGCGAGAACAGCCCGGCCATCGCCATCGGGATGTCGCTGTAGTCGCGCATCGGCGCGTACCCGGTGCTGAACGGCAGGTTCGAGAAGTTCGCGAAGCCCGGGAACAGCGACGCGAGACCGCCGCCACCGCCCGAGAGCGGCAGCAACGGGCTGTTCGGCGGCGGGATCGGCGTCTGGCCGGCGGGTGTGCCGCCCTGCGGCGCGCCGGGACCGGTCGCCGGCGGCTGCTGCGGGCTGCCGGGGTTCTGCTGCGCGGGCGCCCCGCCCGTCAGCGCGCGCTGCGTGGAGTCGACGCCCTGTTGAAGGGTGTTCGTGGTCCCCGAGACGGTCTTGTTCAGGGCTCCCGCGGCCGGTGCGCCGACCACGGGCACCGGCGCGACGACGGTGTCGACCACGTTCACGGTGACCTTGCAGACGGTGCCGAGCAGCGCGTTCACGGTCCCGGTCAGCACGCCGGACACCTGGCCGACCACCCCGAGGTCGAGCGGGATCCCCAGCAACGGCGTGGTCGCCTTGACCTTGTCACCCGGTTTCGCGGTGATCGTGGAGCCGCACGGCGTGGTCAGCGTCTCCGAGGCGGATGCCGTCGTCGGCGCCGCGAGCGCGGCCGAGCCGGCCAGCACGAAGGCGGCGGCTCCCACCGCGGTGGCCCTGCGTGTGCGGTGCTGCCTGGCCATCGAGCCCTCCGCCGAGTCCGGTCCGAACCTGTCTCCCCTGGACAACGACGGTAACGGGAACGGGTGACGCCCGCTCAGCCACCGATGTCAGGCATTCGGGTGGAAGCGGGCGTCACGGCCCGTGTCAATCAGAAGGCGGGAGGTCAGGCGGTCTTGCGGCGCAGCCACGCCCGCACGAGCGCCGCCGCGACGATGGCCAGCGCGAGCACCGCGATGAGCATCGGCAGCTTGGCCGGCGGCGTCACGGCCGGCAGAGCCTGCGCGGTGCCCGACTTCTTCGCGTCGACGGTCGGCACCTGGTCCGCGGGCAGCTGGCCTGGGATGACCTGCGTGATCACCGGCGGCGCCTGCACGAGCCCGGACGGCAGCATGGCGGCGTTGGTGAAGATGCCCGCGATGGAGTCGAGGCCGGACAGGTCGCCCGAGCCGGTGATCACCGGGTCGAGGCTGCTGCCGGGAGCGCCGGGCTGCCCGGGTCCACCAGGGCCACCCGGCCCGCCGGGCGGGGTGCCGGGAGGAGTTCCGGGCGGGTTGCCGCCCGGCGGGTTGCCGGTGGGCGGCACGATCGGCGCGGTCACGCCACCGACCAGGCTCTGCGTGGCGTTGCCGACGCCGTTGGCCGTGTTCTGCGCGAGCGGGCACACGGCGTTCGTCGCGGCGTCACCGACCACCGGCACCTCGCCGACACCGAGGCCGCGCACGACATCACCCACCGGGAGCGTGAAGAGCGGGTTGCTCCCGTCCGACTGCTTCGCCTTCGAATCGAGGCCGACGGTGAGCTGGTTGGGGGCGTTGAGCGGCGCGCCCGCGTCGAGCGACAGGCCGTTGCCGGACTTGCCGTTCTGCAGCGTGGCCGAGCAGTCGCCGTCGAGCGTGGGGCTCGGGTCCGCGGAAGCCGTGGCGGGGAGCGCGAGCGCGGCCGAGAGCACCGGCAGCGCGACGGCGACCCCCAACGTGGCGATCCGGGCGGCGTGCTTCCCCATGCAAAACCCCTCCGTCGGCCCGAACTGGATCACGGAACGCGCTCACGGTACTCCACGAGCGTCACCAACTGGGGCGTCAGGTGCGGATTCACCCGGGGGTAGCGTGCTTGCATGCAGATTGGCGCCCATGTCCGCGACGACGATCCGCTGGCCGCCGTCGCCGAGCGAGAAGCCGACGTCGTCCAGTTCTTCCTGTCCGACCCGCAGGGGTGGAAGGCTCCGAAACCGCACCCGTTCGGGGACGCGATCAAGGAGTCGCCGGTCGAGGTGTTCATCCACGCGCCGTACCTGATCAACGTCGCGTCGCTGAACAACCGCATCCGCATCCCCTCGCGCAAGAACGTCGCGCAGCACGCCACCGGCGCCGCCGCGATCGGCGCGAAGGGACTCATCGTGCACGGCGGCCACGTGGGCGCCGGCGACGACGTGGCCGAGGGCCTGGCCAACTGGCGCAAGCTCTTCGAGCGCGAAGCGGACAAGGGCGGCTTCGCCGTGCCGATCCTCATCGAGAACACCGCGGGCGGCGAGAACGCGATGACCCGCGAGCTCGACGTGATCGCGCGCCTGTGGGACGAGGTCGGCGAGTTCGGCGCCGGGTTCTGCCTCGACACCTGCCACGCCTACGCCGCGGGCTGGGAGCTGGCCGCCGCCGTCGAGAAGGTCAAGGCCATCACCGGCCGCATCGACCTGGTGCACCTCAACAACTCGCGCGACGAGTTCGGCTCCAACCGCGACCGCCACGCCAACGTCGTCGGCGGCGACGGGACGATCGACCCCGAGCTGCTGGCCGACGTCGTCCGCAAGGCCGGCGCCCCCGTCGTCGTGGAGACGCCGAGCGAGGGCCAGGCGGCCGACATCGCCTACCTGCGCAAGCAGACCGCCTAGGTGTAGTGACCCGCGGGGCGCGTGTTTCACAGGGTGATCACCGCGCGTTGCCGGGTGCGTCCCTGCGGGCCCACGCCTTCTGCGCGCCCCGCAGGGTCTATTCGGCCCAGGCACGCTCCAGCAGGGTGTCGAAGGTGGCGGGCTCTCGCCCGATGAGCTTGGCCAGCGTCGAGTCGACGGCGGTGAACTCGCCGTTCCGCGCTGCCGCGAAGATGCTCAGCATCAGGTCGGCGATCGGTGCCGGGGCGCCGTGCGCCAGTGCCTGCTCGCGGAACGCGTCGTCGAAGACCACGGTACGGGTGAAGCGCCGTCCGACGGCCTGGGACGCGATCTCGGCGATGGTGCTGAAGTCGAGCGCCGCCGAGCCGGTCAGTGGTGGGGTGGGCCCCTCGAAGCGGCCCTCCTCGGTGAGGATCGCCGCGGTGGCCTCGGCGAGGTCGTCGTGGCCGGTCCAGGCGACGGGGCCGTCGGCGGGCAGGGCGACGTCGCCGGTGTGGCGGGCGGACTCCAGGAACTGCAAGGCGCTGGCCGCGTAGAAGCCGTTGCGCAGCGCCGTCCAGGGCCGGCCCGTGGCGCGCAACAGGTCCTCGGTTTGGGCGTGGTCGCGGCATGCCTGGAAACGGGAGTCGTGCGCGGCACCCATCTGGCTGGTGTAGAGGATGCGGCCGACGCCGACCTTCACGGCGGCGTCGACAGCGGTGCGATGGCCGGTGACGCACGCCTCGCCCGTGCGGTCGAGGGAGACGAGGAGCAGCTGCTCAGCCCCCTCGAAGGCATGCGCGAGCGAGCCCGGGTCGTCGAAGCTGCCCTGCCGGACACGAACGCCGCGGTCAGCGAGGTCTTGGGCCTTGCGGGGATCGCGCACACTGACGCCGACGTGGTCGGCGGGGACGCGCTCCAGGAGGCGTTCGACGACGCGGCGGCCGAGGTTTCCCGTGGCTCCGGTCACGATGATCATGAGGTTCTCCCGACCCTGTTTCCAGTGGAATCATTTTGATGGTAACACTGGAATATCACTGGAACCAGATCTTCGATATCATCGGTTCATGGCTACGCGCGAAACCACCGCCGGCCCTCGTCACCGCATTGTCGAGGCAACCGTCGAGCTCCTGGAGAGCGGCGGTCCAGACGCGGTGAGCACCCGCGCGGTCGCCGCCGCGGCCGGGATGCAGCCGCCGGCGATCTACCGCCTCTTCGGCGACAAGGAGGGGCTCCTCGAGGCCGTCGCCGAGCACGGCTACGCGCAGTTCCTGGAGAGCAAGCGTGCGCAGCTCGACCCTGACCCGCAGGACGCGGTGGAGGACCTGCGCCGCGGCTGGGACCTGGTGGTGGAGTTCGGGATCTCCCGCCCCGAGCTGTTCGCGGTGATGAGCAGGGCCACCGGCCGGGGGGTGGACATAGCACACCGCGCGGGCCTCGAAATCCTCCACGGCCGGGTGCGCCGCCTGGCGGCGGGCGGGTGGCTGCGGGTCGACGAGGAGCTGGCCGCCCAGATCATCCAGGCCACCGGCCGAGGCGCGGTCACCACCTGGCACTCCACCCCGGCCGAACGCCGCAATCCGGCGCTGCTGACCATCCTCCGCGAGGCCATGATCGCCGCCATCACCCGCGCCGAACCGACGGTCCCCGCCGCGGAGACCGGCCCCGCCGCGGCAGCCCGCGCGCTGCGCGCCGCTCTCCCCGACGACGCCGATGTCTTGAGCGACGCCGAGCAGCACCTGCTGCGCGAGTGGCTCACCCGCCTGGCAGCGGACGGTGGCGCTCCGCACGCCTGATCGCGCGTCAGGATCCCTCGTGTCGGTCAGACCTCCCGAGGAGAGATCGTTCGACGAAGCAGCGTCCATCGAGAAGGACCAAGGGCGGCCGCACGGCTCCGGCCGGCATTCCCCCTGTCCACAACGCGCCGCCGACCTTGACCACGGCGCCACCGCCCACGGTTGACAACACCCGTGGTCAATGCACCTAGGACTGGGGAACGGGAGGCACGGGGGGCGCTGTCGACGCAGGCCGGCGATGCTTCCCGAAGCCGGGGAACGTCACGCGGTCACGCGCCCGTTCCAGCACGCCGCCGGCCGGGTCGTCGTCGCCGGCGAGCCGGATGAGGTCCGTGCGCGGCCGGTAGATCTCGCGGATCACCAGCACGCAGAGGCCCACCACGGCGAGATCGCGCACCACGACCGTGCCGAGGAACCAGCCCTCGGGCAGTCCCTTGTGGTCGATGCCGAGGTAGTAGAACATCCGCGGTGCCCACACCAGCGCGTCGATCACCATCCAGCTCAGCAGCAGCCGCCAGCGCGGGATCGCGAGCACCGCCAGGGGCACGAGCCACAGCGAGTACTGCGGGCTCCACACCTTGTTGGTCAGCAGGAACGCCGCCACCACGAGGAACGCGAGCTGGCCGAAGCGCGGCCGCCGCGGCGCGGTGAGGGCGACGTAGGCGATGCCGGCGCAGCAGAGCAGGAACAGCACGGCGATCACGGTGTTGAGGATCGCCGGCGTCTGTCCTTTTTGGAGCACGCCGTCGAAGCCGGTCCAGCCCGTGGTGTAGGAGATGACGTTGTAGAGCGAGTCCGGGTCCATCGGGCGCAACGTGTTGAGCCGGAAGAACTCCCACCACCCGCGCGTGGCCACGAGGATGAACGGCACGTTCACGATCAGCCAGGTCAGCACGGTGACCCCCGCCGTTCTGCCCCACGCGCGCAGCTTCCCGGCGCGCAGGCACAGCACGAACAGCACCCCGAGCAACAGCAACGGGTACAGCTTCGCCGCGGCACCGAGCCCCAGCAGCACGCCGGCGATCTCCGGCCGTTTTCGCGACCACGCGAGGATCCCCGCCGCCGTGCAAGCCGTGGCGATGGCGTCGAAGTTCGTGAACGCCTGCACCAGCACCAGCGGCGAGATCGCCACCAGCACCGCGTCCCACGGCCGGCGTTTCATCGTGCGCCCGGTCGCCCACACCGTGATCAGCCACGCGAGGGAGAGCCAGAACGCAGAGATGTTGAAGTAGATCGCCACCGGCAGCGCGCTCGGCAGCCAGCCGGAGTTCGCGACCGAGAGCCAGCCCGCCGCGAGCTTCGCGTTGACCCACTGGAACAGGCCCGTGAGCACCGGGTATTCCATGTAGCGGGTCTGGTTCTCCGCCGTTTGCGTGTCCTCCTGCCAGGACGAGACGTACGGGAAGGTCTTCGGATCGTTGAGCCGCTCGGAGCTGTAGAGCGGCACGATGTCCGAGTAGCACATCGCGACGAACGGGCGGCCCGCGCGCCAGTCGAGCTGGCTGGCGCCGGTGGAGTCCTGGTACTGCTGGATGCAGGACGCCTTGCCGAACCAGCACAGCACCAGCGCGAGGATCGCCAGCCCCAGCCCTACGCGCTGCGGTGACCAGAACCAGTGCCGGCCCACGGCGGCGTGTTCGCCCAGCGGCCCGCCGATCGGTCTGGTCGACGCGGCGACGAGCGGGTCGTTCCAGCTCGGCACGATCCGCTCCGCTGGCGTCAGCGTGCGGGGAGCCGCGTCCGGCTCTTCGGCGGTGGCTTGGTCGGGCACGTCGCGGATGCTATCTGCCCCCAGGTCAGGCGCCTGTCATTTAGGGTCTTCGTAGAACCGGGCAAGTACCTCGAACGCCCCACCGAGGGCCACGGCTTCCTCGCCGAGGTCGCTCAGCTCCACGTCGATGCGCTGCCAGTGCGGCACCGGCAGCAGCTCGCGCAGCTGCGCCGAGACCGTGTCGCGGTAGACCTCGGGCGCCGCGCGGATCGTGCGGCCGAACAGCACGATCCGCTCCAGGTCCAGGACCTGCACGAGGTCGGCGAGCCCGATCCCCAGCAGCTTCGCGGCCTCGACGGGAGTGGCCGCCGAGCGGTGCATGATCTCGACGCAGCCGCGCCGTCCGCAGGCGCAGCGCGGGCCGTCGTAGGCGATCGTGGTGTGGCCGAACTCACCGGCGTTGGTGCGCGGGCCACGGTAGACGTTCCCGTCGACCAGCAGCCCGACGCCGACGCCGGTGCCGACGAGCACCACGGCGGTGGCGGTCTCCGGCGTGTCGGGCCACGTGTGGGCGACCGCGGCGGAGTTGGTGTTCTTGTCGAGCGTCACGGGCAGTCCCGTGCGCTCGGCGAGCAGGTCGCGAAGGGGCACGTCGTGCCAGCCCGGCATGTTCGTGGCGTCGCGGACGCGGCCTTCGCGGCGGTCGAGCGGTCCCACCGCGCCGACGCCGAGGCCCAGCACCCGCGCCGGATCGACGTCGGCGAGCAGCTTGCGCGTCGCGTCCACCACGGCGGTCACGGCCTGCTCGGGCGTGAACCCGACCGGCAGCGGACCTTCGACGGTGTCCTCGACCTCGCCCGAAAGGCCCGTGCGCAGCGCGAGAAACCCGTCGCGGTCCAGCTGCGCGCCGAGGGCGCACTTCGCCGACGGCCGGATCCGCAGCTGCGTGCGCGGCTTGCCGACGCCGGCCGCGGCCTGCCGCTCGACGTCGAGCAGCTGCGTCTCGAGCAGCTCGGCGACGATCTTCGACACGGCCTGCTGCGTCAGCCCCGTGCGTTCGGCCAGCTCCACGCGGCTGAGCCCGCCCGCGCGCAGGATGTGACCGAGGAGCAGCGCTCTGTTGTAGCGGCGCAGCCCGCGCAGGTTGACCCCGGTTTCCGCCATCCGGAGATCCTCCCGAAGAACTGGCTAGTTACGCAACAGTGTTGTTTAATGGGTGGCATGGCTGATGACTTGCGAGTCGGCATCCTCGGTTACGGCATCGGCGGCCGCGTCTTCCACGCGCCGCTGGTGGCTTCGACACCGGGCCTGGTGCCGTCGGCGATCGTGACGGCGAACCCGGAACGCGCCGGTCAGGCCCGTGCGGAGTACCCCGGCGCCGAGATCGTGCCCGACGCCGACGCGTTGTTCGCCCAGGCGGGTGACCTCGACCTCGTCGTGGTGAGCACTCCGAACCGTACCCACGTGCCGCTCGCGCTGCGCGCCATCGAGCTCGGCCTGCCCGTGGTCGTGGACAAGCCCTTCGCGCCGACCGCGGCCGAGGCCGAGCAGGTCGTGGCGGCGGCGAAGGCCAAGGGCGTCGGCCTCACCGTCTTCCAGAACCGCCGCTGGGACTCCGACTTCCTCACCGTGCGCAAGGTGATCGAGTCCGGCCGCCTCGGCGACGTGTTCCGCTTCGAGTCCCGCTACGACCGCTGGGTGCCGAAGATCAAGGACAACTGGCGCGAGTTCGGCGACCCCGCCGAGGCCGGCGGCCTGCTCTACGACCTCGGCGCGCACATCGTCGACCAGGCGCTGCAGCTGTTCGGCCCGGTCACGCAGGTCTACGCGGAGGTCGACCGCCGCCGCGCCGGCGTGCAGGTGGACGACGACGTGTTCGTCGCGCTGCACCACGCCAACGGCGTCCGCTCGCACCTGTGGGCCTCCGCCCTGGCGGCCACGCGCAACCCGCGCTTCCGCGTGCTCGGCGACCGCGCCGCCTTCACCAAGTACGGCCTCGACGTGCAGGAACCCCAGATCAAGGACGGCCTGCGCCCCGGCGACGAGGGCTGGGGCGTCGAGCCCGAGGCCGACGCCGGCACCCTCGGCGTCGACGACGGCACGGACCACACCGAAACCGTGCCCACCGAGGTCGGCCGCTACGAGGACTTCTACGCCCAGGTGCGCGACGCGTTGCGCGGCGAAGCGGCGTTCCCCGTGGACCCGGCCGGTTCCGTGGCCGCGCTGCGGGTGATCGAGGTCGCCCACCGCTCCGGCACCGAGGGCCGCGTCATCACGCTCGATTACCAATCCGGCCAACAGTAGGCCGACCCCCACGCGGCAGGTAACCGTTGCTGCGGAGCCATTCGGCCGTGACTGTGGTCGGATTGGTAATTATCGGCACAGTACTCGCCGCGACCTCGGCAACCCCCAGTGCCGAGCTCGCGGCCTCCCGCTTTCCTTTGCGGGCGCGAAAAAAGGCTCCCCCCGTCCGGAAACCCGGATGGGGGGAGCCTTTCTCTTTGCGACTCCCTCGTTATTGGCTGGGATCGCCGGTGCCTCCGGGGTCGCCGGTATCGGTGGGACCACCCGTGGGCGTGTTCTTCGGCGGTTTCGGCGTATGGGTCGGGAACGACGGGAAGTTGCCGCCCGGGCCGACCGGGCCGCCGGGACCGTTCGGGTCGCCGGGGTTCACCGGGTTGCCGCCGTTGCCGTTACCCGGGTTGTTCGGGTCGTTGGGGTTGTCGGTCGGCGTGATGTCGCCCTGCGGGATGTTCGTGTCGCTCGGCTGGTCCGACGGAGGCGCGGCGTCGCCGATCAGGTCCACCTGCGAGAAGCGCTCGGCCGGCTTGCCCGCGAGGTAGTTCGTCATGAACTTCTGCCACAGCGGACCGGCGATGGTGGACCCGAAGATCGGCGTGTTGCCCTTGCCGTGCAGGGCCAGGTCGCCGTCGCCGCCGACCCAGACCGCCACGGAGACCGACGGCGTGTAGCCGACCATCCACGTCTGCGCGTTGGCGTTCGCAGCCGAAGCCGGCTCACCCGCGCGCTTCGTGTGCTGCTGCGTCCCCGTCTTGCCGGCGCATTCGTGGCCTGAGGGGCACTTCAGCTTCGAAAAGCCGATCACGGGCTGCAGAGCCTTGGTCACGTTGCCCGCGATCTGCTTGCTCAGCTCGGAGTCGCCGTCGGCGAACGCCGATTTCGCGGGCTGGGCCTGGGCTTCGTAGGCCACCTCGTTCTGCGAGTTCGTCACCTTCAGCACGAAGTGGCGGTCGCGCTGCTGGCCGTCGCCCGCGAAGGTGGCATACGCCGAGGCCTGGTCGGCCGGCGTGATCTTGGTGTCGCCACCGCCGAGGGAGATGTTGTTGTTCGAGATGTCGATCTGCGAGTTGCCGCCGCCGTTGTCCTTGGTCTTCACGCCGGCTTCCTCGGCGGCCTGCTCGACCGGGCCCTGCTTGGTGACGTTGAGGACCATGTCGTAGAACACCGTGTTCGCCGAGATCTTCATGGCCTCGGCCACGGTGCACTGTTCCGAGCAGCTGTCGCTGTCACCGGCGTTGCGGACGATGCGCCCGTCGAACTCCCGGTTGTTGCGACCGTCGAAGGTCGAGTTGATCCCCTTGCCCATCTTGAGGAACGCCGTGAGGTCGTACGGCTTCATCGACGAACCGGGGTTCTGCGGCGTATCGGCCCAGTCGCGCGCCTTCTGCTTCTGGCCGTTCACGTCGACGGTCGTCGGCCCGCCGTAGTACGCGAGCACGCCGCCGGTTTTCGGGTCGACGGCCACGAGCGCGTCGAGCAGCCGCTTGTCCGACTGGTTCGCCAGCGCGTCGGCACCCGCTTGCATCGCGAGGTCCTGCGCCTTCTTGTCGATCGTCGTCTGGATCGTGTAGCCGCCGGAGTAGTACTGGTCGTCCGAGATGCCGTGGGCCGCGAGCTCGGTCTTCACCTGGTCGGAGATGAAGCGGTACGGCGCGGTCGAGTCGTCCTGGTCCTCCGACAGCGGGATCGGCGTGGGGAACACCGCCGCCTTGCGGTCGGCCGCGGTGATGTAGTGGTTCTCCACCATGCGGTCGAGCGCAGTGTTCCAGCGGTCGTGCGCCACCTTCGAGTTCTCCGACCGGCCCGGCTGCTGGATGAGCCCGGCGAGCAGCGCGGCTTCGGAGAAGCTGAGGTCCTTGACGTCCTTGTGGAAGAAGGCCTGTGACGCCGCGCCGACGCCGTACGCACCACGCCCGAAGTAGATGATGTTCAGGTACGCGGTGATGATGTCCTGCTTCGAGTACGTCTGGTTCATCTTGAACGACTTCGCCAGCTCGGTCCACTTGCGGGTGAGCGTGGGCGCGTCGTTGTCGGTGGCCTTTTTGATGTACTGCTGGGAAATCGTCGAGCCACCGCCGGTGCCGCCGGTGACCTGGTTGTACACGGCGCGCAGGATGCCGGTGACGTCGAAGCCCGAGTTGGTCTCGAACGACGAGTCCTCGGTCGCGATCGCGGCGTGCTTCATGATGTCGGGGATCTGGTCGGCCGTGAGGATTTGCCGGTTGCCGCCCGCGGGCACGTCTTTGCCCATCGGGCTGCCGTCGGCGTACAGGTACGTCACGGCCTGGTTCTGGTTCTGCGCCACGCTCTGCGGCGAAGGCACGTCGACGCTGAAGTACGTGATGACGAACGCGATCGCCGGGATCACGATGAAGATGCCGACGAACGCGTAGATGCTTCGCCGGATGATCTTCCAGCGCCGCTTTTTCTTCTGCGCGGCCGTGAGGACGGGCCGGCCCTTCTTGTCGAGCTCCGGCTCGTCCGGGTAGCCGTCGTCGGGGTCGAGCGGTCCCCCGGAGTCGTACCGGGCGTCGTAACCGTCGTCGGCGGTGCCGTTGTGCACGTGGTGCGTCATCAGCTCCGGCTCACGACGCGGCGGCGGGGTCGGGCGGCGCGCGCCCGGCGGTGGCTGGCGGAAGCCGGGCGGCGGGGTGCCGGGGCGGTTCTGCGGCGCGCGCGGCGGCTGCCCCGGCTGACCGGGCTGCGCGGGGTTGCCGGGTGGGGGCGTGCGAGGGGCGCCGCCCGCAGGCGGCTGGTTGCGGGCCCACGGCGGCGGCCCCTGCCGTCCGGCGGGGGGTGGTTGACGCCGCGGATCGGGATCCCGGTCGGGCCAGGAGCGGTTGCGGTCGTCGTTCACGTGCGGATCCTCTTCTCGGACGCGGGCGTGCTGCGGGCGCAGATCCCCTCTCCACAAGGGGACGCACCGCGGGTGGGGTCGGTTCACTCGACCGGCGGGACGTATCTCTGGGTAACGGCCCCGGCGCGGCGTGAACCGGACAAAACTACGCCCAGCGTGGCGGCTGGGCGATGTCGCCTGGGTCACTCCGGCAGGGGCACTCCGGGCGTGGGTCGCGGCGGCCCGGACACGACGAGGGGCTCCCCTCCTGACCGGAGAGGAGCCCCTCGCCACGTGTTATCCGCCTGGCTGTCTCGGCGGCGGAGTCACCTCCACCCCGCCGCCGTCGCCGCCACCGCCGTTTCGGCCGGGACCGCCACCGTTGCCAGGGCCACCGCCGAAGATGCCGCCGGGACGGCTGGTCGTGGTGGTGCTCGACGTCGTCGTCTCGCTCGACGTGGTGCTCGACGTCGTGGTCGGGGTCGACTGTGTGGTGGTGGGGCTGGACGTGGTGGTCACCGAGCTCGACGTGCGGGTCGTGGGCGTGACCGTGTCGGCGTCCTTGCCGATCGGGTCGACCTTCGGGAACTTCTCGGTGGGCTTGCCCTTGAGGTAGGTGTCCATGAAGTCCTGCCACGCCGGGCCGGCGATGGTGGCACCGAAGATCGGCTTGTTGTTCTTGTCGTGCAACGGCTTGTTGCCGTCACCGCCGATCCACACCGCCGCGGAGATCGACGGGGTGTAGCCCACCATCCACGTCTGGGCGTTGCGGTCCGCGTAGCCCTTCGGCAGGTTCTTCTGGTTGCCCGGGTCGAACTGCTGCGTACCGGTCTTGCCGGCGCACTCGTGGCCGGTCGGGCACTTGAGGTGCGATTCCTTGATGACCGGCTGGAGCGCGTCGGTGACGTTGCCCGCGATCTGCTGGCTCTTCTGCTCGTCGGGGTCGAACGCCGGCTTGCCCTGCAGCGTCGTCTCGTCGAACTCCACCTCGTCCTGGGAGTTGGTGAGCTTCGAGACGAAGTGCTGCTGGCGGTAGATGCCGCCCGAAGCGAAGGTCGCGTAACCCGCGGCCTGGTCTTCCGGCGTCAACGACGTCTCACCACCGCCGAGCGCGATGTTGGCGTCGTTGGTGCCGAGCTTGGCCTTGCCCTTCGGTGCCGGCTGCACCCCGGCTTCCTTCGCGGCTTCGGCGACGGGCGCGGGTTTGGTCACGTTCAGCACCATGTCGTAGAACACGGTGTTGGCCGAGACCTCCATGGCCTTCTTGACCGTGCACTGCGGGCCACAACTGGCACTCTCACCCGCGTTGCGCACGATACGGCCGCCGAGCTCGCGGTTGTTGGTGCCGTCGAAGGTCTCGCCGAGGCCCTTGCCCATCTTGAGGAACGCGGTGAGGTCGTACGGCTTCATCGACGAGCCCGGGTTCTGCGGGGTGTTGGCCCAGTCGTTGGCGAGCTTGTCCTTGCCGCTGTCGTCCTTCACCGTGTTCGGGCCGCCGTAGTACGCGACGACCCCACCCGTTCTCGGGTCGACGGCGACCAGAGCTCCCAGGATGTCGGGGTCGGTTTGCCCCTTCATGTTGTCCTGCACGGCTTGCACCGCCGCCTGTTGCGCCGCGGGGTCGATCGTCGTGTAGATCTTCGCGCCGGTGCTGTAGAGCTTGTCCTGGTCGTAGCCCTTGGCTTCGAGCTCGTCGAGGATCCGTTGCTGGATGAAGTAGTCGAGCGTGCCCGCGTTCTCCTTCGCCTGCGAGCCCTTGGGCACGAGCTTGGGGAACGTCGCGGCGTCGCGGTCGGCCTTCGACAGCCAGCCGTTGGCCACCATCTGGTCCATCACGTAGCTCCAGCGCCTCTGCGTGTACGCCGGGTCTTCCGAGCGGCTCGGCAGCTGGATCAGACCGGCGAGCAGCGCCGACTCCGACGGGGAAAGCTGGCTCACGTCCTTGCCGTAGTAGGCCTTCGCGGCCGCCGCGATGCCGTTGGCGCCGCGGCCGAAGTACACGATGTTCAGGTAACCCGTGATGATGTCCGATTTGGACTCTTCGTTGTTGAGCTTGAACGACTTCGCGAGCTCGGTCCACTTACGGGTCAGCGTCGGCGCTTCGTTCTCGGTGGCCTTCTTGATGTACTGCTGCGAGATGGTCGAACCACCACCGGTACCACCGGTGACCTGGTTGTAGACCGCGCCGAGGATGCCCTTGATGTCGAAGCCCGAGTTGGTCTCGAACGTCTTGTCCTCGGCCGAGTACACGGCGTGCTTCACGACGTCGGGAATCTGGTTCGGCTGCAGCAGCTCGCGGTCGCCACCCGGCGGGACGCTGCGGCCCATCACCTGGTTGTTGGCGTAGTAGAACGTGATGGGCTGGCTCTGCAACGCCTTCACGTCCTGCGGGGAAGGAACCTTCACCAGGAAGTACGTGATCACGAAAGCGACGGCCGGCACCACGATGAACAGACCCACGCACGCGTACGCGATGCGCCGGATGATCTTCCAGCGGCGCTTCTTGCGTTGCTTCGGCGTGAGCGGCGGCTTGATCGGCTTGCCGTTCTCGTCGAGCTCGGGGCCCTCGTCCTCGAAGTCGTCCTCGTCCGAGTACTGGGGGTGTTCGGAGCTGTCGTACCGATCGTCGTAACGGTCGTCGTACGGGTCGTAGCCGAACTCCGTGCCGTTGTGGACGGCGTGGGTGATCAGGTCCGGTTCGCGGTCGGGGTACGCGGGGGCCGGCGGCTCCGGCCGGCCCTGCGGCGGACGGCGGACGGGACCGGACGCGGTGCGGCCTGGACCACCGGGCCCGGGCGGGCCCGGCTGGCGGAATCCCTGCGGCGGGCTCGCGGTGGGACCGTTCGGGCCGGGTGGACGGCCACCGGGCGGTGGCGGGGGCGGGGGAGCCTGCCGGCGTGGCGGCATGCCGCCCTGGCCGTTGGCGTTCGGCACGCGCTGGGACTGCTGGGGGCGCTGCGGCGGCCGCTGCGGACGGCGAGGGGGCTCGTCAGCCGGCCACTGAGGGTCTGAACCGCGCGGGTCCGCACCACGCGGGTTCGAACCACGGCGGTCTGCACCACCACGCGGGTCTGGACCACGGCGGTCCGCACCACGCGGCTCGTCACCGCTGGGCCACGCGGGCGCGGCACCACGAGGCTGCCGCGGCGCGGCCCCGTTGGGACTGCGCCGCGGTGGGGCCTGCCGCTGCGGGCGGCGAGGGGCGTCCTCGCCCGGCCAGGCGGGACCCGGTTCTTCCTCCGGCCATTGGGCACGGCGAGGTGCATCTGGCTCCTGGCCGGGCCAGGAGCGGTTGCGATCGTCGTTCACGAATGGGCCTCCGAAGGCGGCACTGCCGGCACTGCCGGTACCGGCAATGCCGGCACCGGCGTTCGGGAAAAGCCGGAGCGTGCAGCCCTGTGCTCTGCAGCGGTTTTGGTACTCGTCACTGGCCCGCTGTCCTCCGCGGCCGGGTGGGCTGGGGCTCGCCCGTGCCGAGGACGTAGGACAGGACCAGGTGATTCCAGTGGCACGTCCGGCACACCTCTACGTCGTAGACGGTGAACTCGCCGAACAGCCCCGCCATGCGGGCCAGTTCGTCGGGTGTCCGCGCCGATCCCGAGACGTGCTTCAGCTCGTCGCCGTAGACCCACGACACGAGGGTCAACGGCGTCCGGCGGCACATCGGGCAGGCGCGGTCGTCCGGCCTGCCGTGGAACTTCGCCGCTCGGAGCAGGTACGGGCTCGCGTCGCACACCTCATGGTCGCCGACGCGTCCGGAGCGGACGCCGGCCAGCAGCGCACGGCGCTGCAAGGCGTAGTCCACGACCTGCCGCTGGGTAAGCACGAGGAACAGAGTACGGGCTCTTCCTGTGTGCGCAGTGCCCCCTGCGGGAGGCCACCCAGGGCGACCGGTCGGACACGCCGGAAATTCGATAACTCTCTGGTGACGTTCGCCCTGGTCTGACCACTTCCGGGGGTTACTTCCGCCACTTCGATGTATCGGCGCGATATAGTTGCCGAGTAGGTTCGTGGAGGCGGCCGGCCCGGTGACCACTGGGCCAACGGCGGCCGCTGCGGTTTGTTCCCGTGAGGGGGTGCGGTGTGCTCGAACTCGCGATCCTCGGGTTGCTGCACGAGGCACCCATGCACGGGTACGTGCTGCGCAAGCGTTTGCACGAGACGCTCGGGATGTTCCGGGCGTTCTCGTACGGCTCGCTGTACCCGACCCTGCGTCGGTTGCTGCGGGCGGGATTCCTCGTCGAGGAGCTCGACGAGGCGGACGACCGGGCCTGGTCCCGGCGCGGCCGCCGCGTCTACAAGCTCACCGCCGAGGGCAAGGAGCGGTTCGCCGAACTGCTCGGTGACGCGGGTCCGCAGACCTGGGACGACGAGGGGTTCGGAGTCCACCTGGCGTTCTTCTCGCGGACACCGGCCGACGTCAGGATGCGAATCCTGGAGGGCCGGCGGCGTCGCGTGGAAGAGCGTCGCGAGGGTTTGCGCGAGGCGCTGGCCAGGGCCGAGGAGAGGATCGACCGCTACACCCGCGAGCTGCACCGGCTGGGACTCGAGTCGAGTGAGCGGGAGGTGCGCTGGCTCAACGAGCTGATCGCGCACGAACAAGCCGAGCAGCGTGACCCGCAGGAGTGAGGGCGCGCCGCTCGGGCCGCAACGTCGCGGCCAGACCTGCAGATGAAGTAACGGATTGAAGGAGAAACCGGCATGGGCGAGAACCGCCGCGTTCGGGTGGCCATCGTGGGCGTCGGCAACTGCGCCTCCTCGCTGGTCCAGGGTGTGCAGTACTACCGCGACGCGGATCCCGGCACGCGCGTGCCCGGTTTGATGCACGTCCAGTTCGGCGAGTACCACGTCAGCGACATCGACTTCGTCGCCGCGTTCGACGTCGACGCCAAGAAGGTCGGCCACGACCTGTCCGAGGCGATCTTCTCGAGCGAGAACAACACGATCAAGATCGCCGACGTGCCGCCGCTCGGCGTGCCGGTGCAGCGCGGGCACACCTACGACGGGCTCGGGCGGTTCTACCGCGAGACCATCTCGGAGTCGGACGAGGCGCCCGTCGACATCGTCGGCGCGCTGCGCGACGCGAAGGTCGACGTGCTCGTCTCCTACCTCCCCGTGGGTTCGGAAGAGGCGGACAAGTTCTACGCGCAGGCCGCGATCGACGCGAACGTGGCGTTCGTGAACGCGCTGCCGGTGTTCATCGCGTCGGACCCGGTGTGGGCTAAGAAGTTCGAAGACGCCGGTGTGCCGATCGTCGGTGACGACATCAAGTCGCAGGTCGGCGCCACGATCACGCACCGCGTGCTGGCGAAGCTCTTCGAAGACCGTGGCGTGCAGCTCGACCGCACGATGCAGCTCAACGTGGGCGGGAACATGGACTTCCTGAACATGAAGGAGCTCGAGCGCCTCGAGTCGAAGAAGATCTCGAAGACCCAGTCGGTGACCTCGCAGGTCGACCGCGAGCTCGGCAAGGGCAACGTCCACATCGGACCGTCGGACTACGTGCAGTGGCTCGACGACCGCAAGTGGGCCTACGTGCGCCTCGAGGGCCGCGCGTTCGGCGACGTGCCGCTGAACCTGGAGTACAAGCTCGAGGTGTGGGACTCCCCCAACTCGGCGGGCATCATCATCGACGCGGTACGCGCCGCGAAGATCGCGAAGGACCGCGGCATCGGCGGCCCGATCCTCTCCGCGTCGTCCTACTTCATGAAGTCGCCGCCGGAGCAGTACGACGACTCCACCGCGCGCGACGCGGTCGACAAGTTCATCCGCGGTGAGCTGGAGCGCTGACGCGTTTCCTCGCCGGTAGAAGGGCTCCCCGGTTCGCCCGGGGAGCCCTTCTCGGCGTTTACAGGCCCAGCGCGGCCGGGAGCTCGTTGATGTCGCGCAGCACGGCGGTCGCCTGCTCCAGCACGGCCGGGTCCGGCGGGAAGTGCGGGTTCGGCACCGCGTACACGGCCATTTCCGCAGCCAGTGCCGCCTTCAGCCCGTTGGTGGAGTCCTCCACGGCGGCGCACGACGCGGCCGGCACGTTCAGCAGCTTCGCCGCGCGCAGGTAGACGTCGGGCGCGGGTTTGCCGGCGCCGACCTCCTCGCTCGACACCGCCACGGGCACCAGCGACGTGAGGTCGCAGGCCTGCAGGAACGCCTGGATCAGCACCGGCGGTGACGAGCTCGCGATCGCCACCGGGTAGCGGCGGGCGACCGCGCGGACCACGTCGGGCGCGCCGTCGATCACGGGCGGGCCCGATGCGTAGCGCTGCGCCATCCGGTCGATCACGGTCTGCGCGATCTCGTCGGGCGTCAGCCGTGCGCCGAGCGTATTGACCAGGTAGGCCGCCCACTCGGGCGTGCTCATCCCTTGCTGTTCCCTGGTCGATTCGGGTAACCAGGTACCGCCGTGCTCCGCGACCACGGCGCGGCGCACCTCATCCCACGTCTTTTCCGAGTCCACCAGCACGCCGTCGAGGTCGAAGATCACCGCGTCCATGCCTGCAGCCTAGTCTGTGAGGCGAATTACTTCGCCACCCTAACTAAATTTGTTAGCCTGGCTAAGTGACTTCCGGAATCGTGGATCTCGCGCACCGCCTGTGGCCGGTCGTGTTCCGGCTCTACTACCTGGTGCGCCGCGAGACTTCGCAGGCGTTGACGCCCACTCAGGGCTCGGTGCTGTCCGAGCTGGTGCGCGTCGGGCCCAGCCGCATGAGCCGGCTGGCCCAGCTCGAAGGCGTGCGCATGCCGTCGATGACCGACGTCGTCGGGCGGCTGGAGCGGCTCGGGCTCGTGGTCCGGCGCCCCGACCCCGACGACGGGCGGGCCGTGCTGGTCGAAGCCACCGAGGCGGGCGAGGGCTTCTACGCCGAGCTCGTCGCGGCGCGCGAAGCGCAGATGCGCGATCGGCTGCTGGAGCTGACCGACGAGGAGCGCGCCGCGATCGACGCCGCCCTGCCCGCGCTCGGCAAGCTGATCCGCGATTTCCACGTCGTACCCGGGAAGAAAAGTGAGGAGGAACTGATCAGCGATGAGCGCTGAGCACCACTCAAGCCTGCTGGACGCGGTCAAGGGCCAGCCCAAGCAGGTGTGGATCACGGCGTTCGCCGCGGTCATCGCGTTCATGGGCATCGGCCTGGTCGACCCGATCCTGCTGTCGATCGCCAAGGGCCTGAACGCGTCGCCGTCGCAGGTCACGCTGCTGTTCACGTCGTACCTCGGCGTGCAGGTGATCGCGATGCTGTTCACCGGTTCGATGTCCGCGCGCTTCGGCGCGAAGCGCACCGTGCTGGTCGGGCTGACGCTGATCGTCGCCGCGACCGCGTTGTGCGCCGCGGCCGGTTCGATCGAGCAGCTCGTCGGCCTGCGTGCGGTGTGGGGCCTCGGCAACGCGTTCTTCATCGCCACCGCGCTGTCGGTGATCGTCGGCGCCGCCACGGGCGGGCAGTCCGGCGCGATCCTGCTGTACGAGGCCGCGCTGGGTGTCGGGCTGTCCGTCGGCCCGCTGCTGGGCGCGCTGCTCGGCACGATCTCGTGGCGCGGCCCGTTCCTGGGCACGGCCGTGCTGATGGCCGGCGCGCTCGTGCTGTGCTCGGTGTTCCTGAAGAGCGACTCGCACGAGAAGCGTGAGCCGATCAAGCTGCTCGACCCGATCCGCGCGCTGAAGCACCCCGGTCTGCTGCGCACTTCGGTCGCGTCGGCGCTGTACACGGCGGCGTTCTTCGCGGTGCTGGCGTGGTCGCCGTTCGTGCTGGGCTGGAGCGCGATCGCCGTCGGCCTGATCTTCTGCGGCTGGGGCCTGTGTGTCGCGGTCGCCGGCGTCGCGTTGGCGCCGAAGCTCGCCGCGCGGTTGGGCGAGCGGCACGCGGCCGCGCTCGCCGTGGCCGGCTACACGGTGCTGATGCTGGTGCTGGCGGTGCCGAACAAGGCCGTGGTGGTCGTCGGCATCGTGCTCTCCGGCCTGGTTTCGGGGCTGCTGAACACGTTGTTCACGGGCACCGCGATGTCGATCAGCGCCGCACCGCGCCCGGTCGCCAGCGCGGGCTACAACTTCTGCCGGTGGTTCGGCGGTGCCGTCGCGGCCACGCTCGTCGGGCACGTCGCCGACTGGCTCGGCTGGGAGCAGGGCCCGTTCGTGATCGCGGCCGTGCTGTGCCTCATCGCCGCCGTGCTGCTGTCGTTGCGGGAGAAGAAGGCCGACCCGCACGACGTGCCGAAGGAAGCCGCTCTGGTGGGCGAAGAGGAACTCTGAACCCGAGCCGAATACATCTGTTGTTCACTTGAAGGTCCGTTTTTGCCGCATATGGTCGCTTTGTTCCCTTACTGAAGTGACCTGGAGGCCCTGTGTCGACGGAACGCGGGCGACTGCTGCCCCTGTTCGCCACTCACCCTGGCGG
Organism: Amycolatopsis sp. NPDC001319; assembly: GCF_042896185.1. Classification (NCBI taxonomy): domain Bacteria; kingdom Bacillati; phylum Actinomycetota; class Actinomycetes; order Pseudonocardiales; family Pseudonocardiaceae; genus Amycolatopsis; species Amycolatopsis sp. NPDC001319. The sequence goes on from NZ_JBIAWY010000001.1 coordinate 472,497, forward strand.
CCGTTCTCCCCTGACCTGCGAGTACCGCTGCGGCAACGCCTGTTCGCACGAAGCGCCGAACCCCTCGGGCAACGAGTACTTCGGTGACGTCGCGAAGGGCGTGTCCCGGCGTGGCGTGTTCAAGGCCGGCGCCGTGATGGCCGCGGCGGCCGGCGAGTTCGCCGCCCTGTCGGGCTCGGCCGCGGCTTCGCCCGCCCACCACAGCGGACAACCCGGCGGCCACAGCGGCGGCGGCCACCCGCGTCCGGTGCCCGGCACCGACTTCGACGCCGTGGCGCCCAACAAGCTCGACCGCGTGAGCATCCCCGAGGGCTACGACCAGCACGTGGTCATCCGCTGGGGCGACGCCGTGGTGCCGGGGGCGCCGAAGTTCGATTTCCACAGGCAGACCGCGGCCGCGCAGGCCAAGCAGTTCGGCTACAACAACGACTTCGTCGGCCTGATCCCGCAGGATTCCCTGGGGCTGCGCAACTTGCTCGTGGTCAACCACGAGTACACCACCGAGGTGCACCTGTTCCCGGCCGACCAGTACGACCCGGCCAACCCGACCGAGGAGCAGGTGAAGATCGCCTGGGCGGCCCACGGCCTGTCCGTGGTCCAGACGCTGCGCGACCCGATCGGCGGGGGCCTGCGCACCGTGGCGAGCCCGCTCAACCGGCGCATCACGCTCGACACGATCTTCGAGGTCCGCGGCCCAGCGGCCGGTTCGAAGTACCTCAAGACGTCGGCCGACCCGTCGGGCAAGCGCGTGCGCGGCACGCAGAACAACTGTTCCGGTGGCGTCACGCCGTGGGGCACCGTGCTTTCCGGCGAGGAGAACTTCCACCAGTACTTCGCCAACGCCGACCAGGTGACCGATCCGGCGCAGGCCGCACGGCTCAAGCGGTACGTGATCGGCACCGGAGAGAGCACGCGCAAGTGGGAGCGGTTCGACAAGCGCTGGGACGTGCCGCGTGAGCCCAACGAGCCCAACCGCTTCGGCTGGGTCGTGGAGATCGACCCGAACGACCCAAACTCCACGCCGGTCAAGCACACCGCGCTCGGGCGCTTCAAGCACGAGGCCGCGAACGTGAAGATCACCGCCGACGGCCGCGTCGCGGTGTACTCCGGTGACGACGAGCGCTTCGAGTACATCTACAAGTTCGTGTCGAAGGGCAAGTACAAGAAGGGCACGTCCGCCCTGGCCCGCCGCCACAACTCGGCGCTGCTGGACGACGGCACGCTCTACGTCGCGAAGTTCACCGGCGACAGCCCCGCCGCGGAGATCGACGGCGCCGGCAAGCTCCCGGAAGACGGCGAGTTCGACGGCGCCGGCGAGTGGATCCCCCTGGCCAGTGGCAACAAGTCGTTTGTGGACGGATTCACCGCCGAGGAGGTGTACGTCTTCACTCGCCAGGCCGCCGACAAAGCGGGCGCCACCAAGATGGACCGCCCGGAGGACATCGAGCCCAACCCCGTCAACGGCCGGATCTACGCGGCCCTGACCAACAACACCGACCGCGGCGCGGCCGGCAAGGCGGGCGTCGACGAGGCGAACCCGCGCAACGGCAACAAGAACGGTCATGTGCTCGAGTGGGAAGAAGCGCGCGGCGACTCGGCGTCGACGCGGTTCGCCTGGCGCCTGCTGCTGGTCTGCGGCGACCCGGCCACGGCCGACACCTACTTCGGCGGCTTCCCGAAGAGCCAGGTCAGCCCGATCTCGTGCCCGGACAACGTCGCGTTCGACCCCCACGGCAACCTGTGGATCTCCACCGACGGCAACACGCTCGGCGCCAACGACGGCCTGTTCTCCGTGCCCGTGTCGGGTCCGGAGCGCGGGCACGTGAAGCAGTTCCTGTCCGTGCCGGTGGGCGCGGAGACGTGCGGGCCGGTCGTCACCGACCACCTGGTGCTCGTCGCTGTGCAGCACCCGGGTGAGAACGCGGCGAGCTCGGCGAACCCGTCGTCGCACTGGCCCGACGGCGGCACCGCGCAGCCGCGCCCGGCCATCGTTTCGGTGTGGCGCAAGGGCCGCTTCGGGCTCGCCGGCCGCATCGGCGTGCGGTAACTCTTTGGAGTGGCTTCCGCTGCGCCGAACCCGTGCGGAGTAATAGCTTCGGTGGGTGAGGCGGGCAGGAAAAGTCGCGATCGGACGTTCGGCGGGCGCGTCGGCCTGCACCCTGGTGCTGGCCGGTGCGCTCGTCGTCGTCCTTCCGGGTTCCGCTCCGGCAGCCGACACCCCGGCGTGCGGCGGAGTGGCCCCCAACCCGAGCGTCGAGCAGGCGAATTCGCCCGGCGGACCACCGGCGGGCTACGTGTTCACGCCCGCCGCGCCCGTGCCGCGCAGCACGCCGCCGGACAAGGTGCCGAAGCTCGTCACCGACACCGCGCACGCGTCCGACGGCAAGCTCAACGCGCAGATCCAGACGCCCGACGGCCGCGTCAGCTCCGCCACCCAGACCCTGCCCGCCGCGCCCGGCGGCATCTACACGCTCTCGGCGGCGACGGGTTCCGTCGGCTCGGCGCTGGCCGACCGCGCCAACGCCCAGTCGACCGGCCTGCGCTTCACCGACTCCGCCGGCCGCACGCTGCTCGAGAAGTCGCAGAACGTCACGCACGACGTGCAGTCCGACGGCAAGCTCGCGCGCCAGGACTTCCCCGCGCAGACGGCGCCGGACAGGACCACGTCGGTGGTGTTCTTCGCGACCACCAACCGCAACTGGGTGATGTGGGACTGCGTGAACCTGCAGCTCGCCGCGTACACGGTGAAGCTGGAGGTGCAGAACCCCGCGACCGGCGAGTGGGGCCCGTCGGCCACGATCCCGGCCGGCGAGACCGCGCACTACCGCACGACCGTCACGAACTCGGGCTCGCAGCCGCTGACCGGCGTGCTGCTGAAGGACTCGTGGTGCTCGTCGCTGCCGGGCGCGTTCGACCTGGCGCCCGGCGGGTCGAACGCCGTGCCCTGCGACCACCCGAACCTGGCCGAGAACGACACCGGCCACGTGAACAAGATGCGGATCACCGGCGTCACCTCGCCGAGCGGCGCGCTGACCGACCAGTCGGCCACGGCGTCGATCACCGTGACGCCGCTGCCGCTGATCGACAAGATCGGCGACCGCGTGTGGCGTGACACCGACCGCAACGGCCTGCAGGACGACGGCGAGCCCGGCGTCGCCGACATCCCCGTGACACTCAAGGACGGCGCGGGCGGCACCGTCGCCACCACGAAAACCGCGGCTGACGGCTCGTACCTGTTCGACAAGCGCAAGGACGGGACGTACCAGGTCTGCTTCGACGTCTCGCACCTGCCGGACGGGCTTACCGTGACGAAGCGGGCGGCCGGCGACGCGGCGCGCGACTCCGATGTCGACCCGGCCACGGGCTGCACGGCGGCGTTCACCCTCGGCGGGGCGACGCACGAGAACCTGAACGCGGACCTGGGCCTGGCCCCGCCACCCCCGCCGCCTCCGGCGCCGGCCCCGACGTCGAGCGCTCCCCCGCCACCGCCTTCTCAAACCCCCGCACCTACGGAAACCCAGCCCCCTTCGGCGAGTCCGACCCCTTCGGCCTGACCCGACCACCCCAATGTGGCGTTCGTTGCGTTGAGCGCACCGAACGCCGCATTGGGTGCGTTGAGCGCAACCAACGCCGCATTGGGGCGCTTGCCGTCCAACCCCGGATGCGAGACTGGGAAAAGACCACCGGGGAGAGGGGCCATGACGACAGCCACCACCGCCACGACGAAATCCGTGGCGGCGCCCACGCCGTGGCTCAAGTCCCCGACCACGTGGCTGACTTTCGCGACGCTGGCGCTCTACGCGTACCTCGCCTGGCGCCGCCGCTGGATGTCGGACGACGGGTTGCTCGTCCTGCGCACGGTCCGGCAGATCCTCGCCGGTCACGGGCCCGTGTTCAACGTCGGCGAGCGCGTCGAGGCCAGCACCAGCCCGTTGTGGACCTGGCTGCTGGCCGCGCTCGGCACGATCCCGGGCCCGGCGCTGGAGTGGCTGTCCGTGGTCACCGGCCTGGTCTGCGCCGTCGGTGGGCTGTTCTTCGCGATGGACGGCGCTCGTCGCCTCTACGACAGCCCGGTCGTCCCGGCGGGGGCGCTGATCGTGTGCGCGCTTCCGCCGTTCCGGGACTTCGCGACGTCCGGCCTCGAAACCGGGCTGGCGATGCTGTGGATCGGGCTGACGTGGTGGCTGCTCGTGCGCGGCAAGGCGCCCAAGGCCACGGCGTTCGTCATCGGTCTCGGGGTGCTGGTGCGGCCTGACCTGGCGTTGTTCAGCATCGTCGCGTTCGCCGCGTTGGTCTTGCTGCGCCGCCCGCGCCTGCGTGCCGGCCTCGGCTGGCTGGGCGTCGGGCTCGCGTTGCCGGTGGCGTACCAGGTCTTCCGCATGGGCTACTACGGCCTGCTCGTGCCGAACACGGCGCTGGCCAAGGAAGCGGGCACGAGCAACTGGTCGCGCGGGTTCGACTACCTGCTCGACCTCGTCGACCCGTACTACCTCTGGCTGCCGATCCTGGCGCTGGCGGTCGCGGCGTTCCTGAGCCGGAAGTCGCGGATCCTCACGCTCACGCCGGTGGCGGGTGCGGTGCTGCTGGCCGCGTACGTGGTGCGCGTCGGCGGCGACTTCATGCACGGCCGGATGCTGCTGCCCGCGTTGTTCGCGCTGCTCCTGCCGGTGATGGCGGTGCCGTTGACGCGCAAGACGTTCGCGCTGCTGGCGGGCGTCGCCGTGTGGTCGGTGGCCGCGGCGGGGTGGCTGCGCGTGCCGTACGCGAACGACCACGCGGCCGTCGGCGTCACCGACGAGCGCGCGTACTGGTCGTGGGTCACCGGGCACGAGCACCCGGTATTGGCGTCGGACTTCCTGGGCGAGCCGGTGATGCGCGCGGCCGTCGAGGCCACCGACGCGACGCGCGCGCCGGCCGTGCTTGTGTACAGCTACGGGGAAAAGCGCTGGTACACGTTCCCGACGGACCGCCCGTACGTCACGCTCGCGGCCGACAGCATGGGCGCGATCAGCAACCTGGTGTCGCTCGATGTGCGCGTTCACGACGGCTACGGCCTGGCCAGCGACCTCGGCTCGCACTCCACGTCGATCCCCGGCGGGCGGCCCGGGCACTCGAAGTGGCTCACCGCCGCGTGGGAGATCGCCGACGCCGGCCGCGGCGACGTCGCAACGGACGGGCAGATGCATGTCTTCACCCCGGCCGAGATCGAAGCCGCCCGGCAGGCGCTGCGCTGCCAGGGCGAGCAGGACGTGCTCACCTCGACGCGCAGTCCGTTGACCTTCGGTCGATTCGTCGACAATTTCGCGGGATCTTTCAGCCGTACGGGCATCCGGTTCGACCGCGACCCCCGCGCGGCGGCGTCCTGCTGACGCTTACGGTGGATCGCATGACCGATCTTCCACTCGCCCTGGTCACCGGTGCCTCGCGTGGCATCGGCGCCGCCGTCGCCCACCAGCTCGCCCCGACCCACCGCCTGCTCCTCGGCGGCCGCGACGAGGCCGCGCTCGAGAAGGTGGCCGCCGAGCTGCCGGGCGCCGCGCCGTGGCGCGTCGACCTCACGGACGAGGCTTCGCTGGCGGCCGCCGCTGCGCAGATCGAGCGCCTCGACGTCCTCGTGCACTCCGCCGGCGCCGCCCGGTTGAACACCGTCGCCGAAGCCACCGCCAAAGACTGGCGCGTGAACTACGAGGTCAACGTCGTCGCCGTCGCCGAGCTCACCCGCCTGCTGCTGCCCGCGCTGCGCGCCGCTCGCGGCCATGTCGTCGTGATCAACTCCGGCTCCGGGCGCACTTCCCGCGCCGGCTGGGGCCCGTACGCCGCGAGCAAGTTCGCCGCCCGCGCCTTCGCCGACGCCCTGCGCGAGGAAGAACCGGACCTGCGCGTCACCACCGTGTACCCGGGCCGCACCGACACCGACATGCAGCGCGCGGTCATCGCCCACGAGGGCGGTGAGTACGACTCGGCGCGCTTCCTCCGCCCCGACTCCGTGGCGACGGCCGTGCTCACCGCGGTGAGCGCGAGCCCGGAAGCGCACCTGACGGAAGTGATCCTGCGCCCGCGCTGACCGATCAGGCGCGCAGTCGCGCAGCGGTGTCGGCGACCGACGCCTGGATCTTCGCGCGGTCCACGCGCGTCGGCTCGGCGTCGGCGACGACCTGCTCGCCCGCGACCCAGACGTCGCGCACGCGGCGGGAACCCGCGGCCCACACGAGGTTGGACAGCAGCTGCTCGTCGGGCACGTCCAGGCCGGCCGCGAAGGCTGGGTCGTCGAGGTCGACGTGGACGAGGTCGGCCCAGCGGCCCGGCTCGAGGGCCCCGATGTCGATGCGGCCCAGCGCGTCGGCGCCGCCACGGGTGGCCATGACGAAGACGTCGGCGGCGGTCAGGACCGTGGAGTCGTCGTTGGCGAGACGGGCGAGCATGGCCGTGAGCTGGAGCTCTTCCCACAGGTCGATGTCGTCGTTCGACGCCGGGCCGTCGGTGCCGAGGCCGACGGCGACGCCGGCCGCGCGCAGGTCCTTGATGCGGGCGATGCCCGACGCGAGCTTCGCGTTCGAGCCCGGGCAGTGGGCCATGCCGACGCCGCGGGCGGCGAAGAGCGCGATGTCCTCGTCGGACAGGTGGATGGAGTGCGCGGCGAGGGTGCGGCCGGCGAACATGCCGAGCGAGTCGAGCAGCGCCGGCACCGAGCCGTACTCCTTGCGCTGGGCGAGGTCCTCGTTCGCGGCCTCCGCCACGTGGATCTGCACCAGCGCGCCGCGCGCGGCCGCCGATTCCGCGGTGGCGCGCAGGCCGTCGGGGTTGAGCATGTACGCCGAGTGCGGGCCGTAGCCCAGCTCGATGCGGTCGCCGGGGCCGAAGCGCAGGCCGTCGGCGTCGATCCAGCGGTCGATGGCCGCCAGCGACGTGCGCCAATCCATGCCCGGCAGCTCCATCACCGGCGGCGCCACGAGCACGCGCCCGCCGGTGGTGAGCACCGCGTCCACGAGCTGCTCGCCCTCGAAGTACATCTCGGCGCTGGTCGTGACGCCGTGGCGCAGCATCTCGACGGACCCCAGCAGCATGCCGGTCCGCACGTCCTCGGGCCGCAGCTTCGCCTCGGTCGGCCAGATGATCTCGCGCAGCCACCGCAGCAGCGGCAGGTCGCCACCCATGCCGCGCAGCAGCGTCATCGGGCTGTGCGCATGGGTGTTCACCAGGCCGGGCAACAGGATCCCGCCGAGCCGCGTCACCTCGCCGGTGAACTCGGGTGCCTCGGCGACCGGGCCCACGAACGTGATCCGGCCGCTGTCGTCGACGTCCACGACGGCGTCGCGCAGCAGCGAGCAGGCGGGATCGGCGGGCAGGACGACGGGCGCGTGGAAACGGTGCGACATGCGGAGATAGTACGGGCGTCCCAGACAGCTGTGGTCAGGGTGTCTTCTTGATCAGCTTCCCGTCGGCCCCGACGACGAACCACAGGTTGTCCACACCCTGGCCGTCGATGTCACCGGGACCCTGGTCGCCGACGTAGTAGTACAGCGGCCACACCCCGTACTTCGCCTGCTCGACACCCGGCGTCCGTTCCGTCGCGGTGAGCAGTTTCTGATCCGCGCCCGCGCCCGCGGTGAAATTCTTGTCGCCGGTCAGCGCGGGCCACGTCGCGAGGCAATCGGACTCGCACGTGCTGGTTCCCGTTTTGTCATCCGCGAAGGCATAAAGGGTCCGACCCTCGGAGTCGGTCAGAATGGGGCCGACGCTGGACTGCCCGATCTTCACGGCGCCCACTGGCGCCGGCGTCGACCCTTCGGGTGCCGAAGCAGATCCGCTGGTCGCGGTGCTTCCGCAGGCAGCGAGGGTGCCGAGCAGGGCGGCACCGGCCAGGACGATCGAGACACGCATGAGAACTCCTCCACCGATTCACGTCGAATTCGCGACGAGACACGGCGGGCGCGGCGAAACGGTTCAATCGAATTTTTCCCTGAACCGCCGAACGCTGGATTCCGTGTCGGCTGCGGAATCCGACGTGAAAGGACGAACCTGATGCGAGCACGAATCGCGGCACTGGCCGCGCTGACCGCCGGCCTCGGCCTGCTCGGCGCCGTCACCGCCACCGCCAGCCCGATGCCCGGCACCCCGACCACACCCGACATGCCCGGCATGAGCGGGATGAACATGGACATGCCCGGGATGGACATGTCCGGCCAGGGCGCCTCGACCCCGGCCAAGGCGCCGGCCAGCCTGTCGACGGCCATCCAGCGTTCCCAGCAGAAGCCGATCTTCCTGCAGGCCAAGCTCACCGGCGCCAACGAGGTCCCGGTGGCCGGCAAGCCCGCCGTGGGCGACCCGAAGGGCAGCGCCACCGGCATCGTCGAGGTGCAGGGCGACAAGGTCACCTACGCGTTCTCGTGGAAGGGCATCAGCGCCCCCACTCTCGGCCACATCCACGAGGGCAAGGCCGGGGTGAACGGTGACGTGAAGGTGCCGCTGTTCGGCACCGCGATGCCCGACACCGTGACCGCGGCCGCCGGCACCGCCACGATCACCGACCAGGCCACGGCCGACGGCCTGCGCAAGAACCCGTCCGGCTTCTACCTCAACCTGCACACCAAGGAGTTCCCCGGCGGCGCCGTCCGCGGGCAGCTCACGCCGCTGCGCTCCTCGGTCGACATGCTGAAGCTGCTGCACGGCGGTGGCCTGCACGCGTTCATGTCCGGCAACCAGGAGGTCAAGGCCGCCCCCGGCGAGCCGAAGGCCGGTGACCCGAAGGCCAACGCCGTCGGCTTCGTCCGCCCGACCGGCACGCAGGTGCAGTTCTCCTTCGCGTGGTTCGGTTTCCAGCCGACGCTCGCCCACATCCACAAGGGGAACTTCGGCAAGAACGGCGCCGTGGTGGTGCCGCTGATCGGCACGACCGTGCCCGCGGGCGTGTTCGCCGTGTCCGGCACCGCGACCGGTCTCGACTCGGCCCTGGTCAAGGACATCGCGCGGCACCCGCTGTCGTACTACGCGAACCTGCACGACGCCGCCTTCCCCGGTGGCGCCGCGCGCGGCCAGCTTTTCTGATCCAGCACTGAAAACGGGGGCCGGCTCACCAGCCGGCCCCCGTTTTCCTTGGCGAGAAAACTCAGTTCACGACCCCGCTGCGCCAGGCCCACGCGGCGATCTCCACGCGGTTGCGCGCCCCGACCTTGCCCTGCACCGAAGCCAGGTGGGTCTTCACCGTCGAGAGCGACAAGTACAGCTCCGCGCCGATCTCCGTGTTCGTCAGGCCACGAGCGGCGGCCTTCACCACGTCGAGCTCACGTGCGGTGAGCGGTTCGGACGGCGGCGGCACCTCGCGCTTGTGCCCGTTGGCGCCGTCGAAGTGCTTGAGCAGCCGCACGGTGATCTGGGGCGACACGAGCGCGTCGCCGCGTTCGGCCGCGCGGATGGCCTCGATCAGCAGCGCCGGGCCGGCGTCCTTGAGCAGGAAGCCGCTCGCGCCGTTGCGCAGCGCGGTGTGCACGTACTCGTCGAGGTCGAACGTGGTCACGACCACGACCTTCAGCGGGTCGGTGACGTCCGGGCCGGCGAGCTGCCGCGTGACCTCGAGGCCGTCGAGGCCCGGCATGCGGATGTCGAGCAGGCAGACGTCCGGGCGCAGCTCGCGCGCCTTGGTGACGGCCGAGACGCCGTCGGCGACGTCGGCCACCACCTCGATGTCGTCCTGCGCGTCCAGGATCATGCGGAACCCCATCCGCACCATCTCCTGGTCGTCCGCGATCAGTACCCGGATCACCCGTCATCCCCGTTCGCCTCGAGTGGCAGCCAAGCTTCCACGCGCCAGCCGCCGTCGGGCCCGCGCCCGGCCGTGAGCCGGCCGTGCAGCAGGGCGACGCGCTCGCGCATGCCGACCAGACCGTAGCCGCCCGACCCGCCGGCCGGTCGGTGAGCCTTCTCCCGGCCGTCGTCACGCACCGACAGGTGCAGCTCGCGGCCGGTGACCTCGGCGTGGACCAGCGCTTCGGTCGCGTCGGCGGCGTGCTTGCCGACGTTGGTGAGCGACTCCTGCACCAGCCGCAGCGCCGAGCGTCCGACCTCGTGCGGCAGGTCCGGCGGCAGGTCCAGCACCAGCGTGGTCTTCACGCCGTGGTTGGCGCCGTCGACGAGCTTGCGCAGGTCGGCGGCCAGATCCGTGGTGGCCTGCTCGCTCAGGTCGCTCGCGCCGGCGGGCGCGTCGCCGCGCATGCTGCGCACGAGCCGGCGCATCGCCGCGAGCGCTTCCGTGCCGGCGTCCTCGATGCGGCCCATCGCCTCGAGCGCGAGCTGCGGGTTCTTCTCGCCCATCATCCGCGCGGCCTGGGCCTGCACGACGATGCCGGTGACGTGGTGGGCCACCACGTCGTGCAGCTCGCGCGCGAGCGCCATCCGCTCGGTGGTCTGGGCGTCGGTGACCGCGGCCTTCATCACCTGCGTGCGCTCGGAGTCGCGGGACCGCAGGAACATCCCGACCGCGATGGAGATGCCGAGCACCAGGCCCGCGCCCACCGCGAACGAGCCGATCTCCTGCGGATCGGTAAGCGGGGAGAAGCTCGACCGGCGCGTGTTGAGGATGGTCCCGACGGCCACCACGGCCGACAGCACGGCGATGCGCGGCCACGCCTTCACCAGCGGCACGGCGCGGACCAGGTTCACCACCACGCCGATCCCGGCCGCCATCTGCGCCGGCGGGATTCCACCCGCCAGCTGGTAGTCGTAGCCGAGTTTCAGGAACGGCATGACCAGCGCGGACAGCAGCATCAGCCCGGCCACGCCGAGCATCGCGTCGCCCGGCCGCCGGGGCGAAAGCACTGCCACCACCGCGGCGCCGATCGAGCAGAACAGCACCGGGAAGCCCGATGCCCCGCCGTCGTAGGTGAACCCGAACTCGAACAGCAGCGTGATCGCGAGCGCGCCGATCAGCGGCCACTGCCCCATCGCCAGCGCGTTGACGCGGCGCAGCTTGCGCAGCCGCTGCTCGCGGACTTCGCGCCGTCCGTCCGACTGCGTGCGGCCCGCCACCCCGATCACGACGGCCGCGGTGAGCAGGGTGGCGCCGAACAGCATCGCGGACACGATCGTGGAGGACGAGACGTCGCCGTAGGTGTAGCGCCCGAACACTGCGATCAGCGCGCCGACCACGAGCGACGAGATCGCCGCGAACGCGACTCCGGGGCGGGCTCGGCGGGCGAGGTAGTAGACCATCTCCGTGCCCGCCACCACGTCGGTGATCGAGAGGTTCGCGAGCACGCTCGAATACGCCGGCGTATGCAGGTAGCGCTGGAAGATCGTGAAGAACGCGAGCGCGAAGGCCGCGACCATCGCCGCCACTGCCGCGCGCCGGCGGGCCCAGATGGCGCATCCCGCCATCGCGAAGATGCCGGGGAACAAGGCGAAGTCGACGAACTTGGGGCCGTGGTTGTCCAGCGCCGCGTCGGTCACGAACACCAGGTCGAACAGGAGCGCCGCGAGCAGCACCACCACGGGCATGCCGAGGCGGCGCACGACCTCGGTCACGCGCGTGGAAAAGGAGGAAGACGGCGGAGCTTGGGACACAACCGAACGGTAGAGGATCTCGGGCCGCGCGCACCTTGGCCAGGTGGTTCGAGCCGCATCGGCCGATCGGCCGATGCGGGTGATCGCCGGACTGGCCGTCTGCCCGAAGTGGACACCGGCCCCGATCCGTGAAGGTGGTTCCCGACAAGCCGATGATCAACGAGGGAGAAGCACCCGGATGAGCAATCCACAGTGGACTTCCGGCCCGGTGCTGTCGGGGCGGGGGCTGGTGAAGCGGTACGGCGGGCAGTACGCGCTGGCCGGTATCGACATCGACATCCAGCCCGGCGACGCGGTGGCCATCGTGGGGCCGTCCGGGTCGGGCAAGACGTCGCTGCTGCACGTGCTCGCGGGCATCCTCCGCGCCGACGGCGGCGAGATCCACCTGATGGGCCGGCGCATCGACAACCTGAACGAGAAGAAGCGCAGCGAGCTGCGGCGCACGGAGTTCGGGTTCGTCTTCCAGTCCGGGATGCTCGTGTCCGAGCTGACGGCCGAGGAGAACGTGGCGCTGCCGTCGCTGCTCGCGGGCAAGGCCCGGCGGGAGTCGATCGCCGCGGGCCGCGAGTGGCTGGCGCGCCTCGGCCTCGCCGGCAAGGAGCAGCGTCGTCCGGGTGAGCTCTCCGGTGGTGAGGCCCAGCGCGTGGCCATCGCCCGGGCGCTCACGCACCGGCCGAAGGTGATCTTCGCCGACGAGCCCACCGGCGCCCTCGACACGCGGACCGGCCGCGAGACCATGCAGGCGCTGCTCGGTGCCGCGCAGGAGTCCGGCGCCGCCGTGATCGTCGTGACCCACGACCGCGAGCTCGCCGAGTCGATGCCGAAGACCGTGGCCATCCGCGACGGCCTCATCGCGGCGGCGTCTCAGCAAAAGAGGTTGGCGGTATGAACTCGCTCCAGCTCGCCCTGCGCGTGCTCCGCGTCGACCGGCGGACCCGCACCTCCGCGATCCTCACCGCGGTCGGCGTCGCCGTCGCGACCGGGCTCGTGCTGCTGCTCGCGTCACTGCCCTTCGCGACGCAGGTGCGCGAACAGCGCGGCATCTGGCAGTCGTACTACAACTTCGACACCAGCGGCACGCCCGTCATGCTCGTCACCGGGGCCAAGGACTACTTCCACGGCCAGGAGATCATCCGCGTCGACGTCGCGGCCACCGGCAACACGGCCGGGGTGAAGCTGCCGGCCGGGATCCCGAAGCTGCCCGGACCGGGCGAGACGCTCGTGTCGCCCGCGCTGGGCCGGCTGCTGAACAACACGCCGGCCAACCAGCTCGGCGACCGGTTCGGCAAGCCCGTCGCCGCGCTGGGCGACGAGGCGCTGAAGTACCCGGAACAGCTCGTGGCGCTCGTCGGCCACAGCGAGCAGGAGCTCAGTGCGACGGAGGCCGAACGCGCGACGGAGGCTGTCGCGCAGCCGGTGAGCGCGTTCCCGGACCAGAAGGCGAAGGCGGATCCGCTGCTGACGCTGCTGGCTTGGGTCGGCATCATCGTGCTGCTCGTGCCGAGCCTGGTGCTCGTCGCGTCGTCGGCGCGGCTGACCGCGGCCCGGCGTGAACGCCGGCTCGCCGCGATCCGCCTGGCCGGTGCGACGCCGGGGCAGGTCACGTCCATGGTCGCCGGGGAAACGATCCTGTCCGCGGGCGTCGGGGCCCTGCTCGGCCTGGGGATCAGTCCGGCGCTGCACGGCCTGGCGAGTTTCGTCCCGTGGGACGGCGGCACGTGGCTGGCCACGGACTTCACGCTGCCGATCCCGCTCGCGGTGTTCATCGTGATCGCCATCCCGGCGCTCGTGGTGCTGGCCGGCGTGCTCGGCCTGCGGCGCGTGCTGCGCAACCCGCTCTTCGCGACCGGCGGCCACACGGTGAAGCCGCTGCGCTGGTGGCGCCTGCTCGTGCTGCCGGTGGCGGGCCTGTTCTTCCTCTACGCCGTGGTCGGCTCCCGGGACGGCGGCTCGGCCGACATGGTGCTGGTCGGACTGTTCCTGCTGATCGCGTCGGCGATCGTGGTCGGTCCGTGGGTGACCTCGGCGGTCGGCGGTACGTTCGTGCGGGGCTGGCGCGGACCGTCGGCGCTGCTGGCCGGGCGCAGGCTGCGTGACGACCCGAAGGGCGCCTACCGCGCCACGGCGGGCATCGTGCTCGCGGTGTTCACCGGCTCGATGGCGCTCACGCTGCTGCCGTCGTTCGAGTCGCTCGCCGGTGGCGGGCGGACGTACGCCGACTCGGTGCTCTACGCCGACAGCACCCCGGACAAGGCCGCGGCCGTCGTGGACCACGCCAACTCGACACTGGCCCGCTACGGCCAGCAGGAACGCGCGATCGCCGTGGGCCAGGTGTACCTCGTGCAGGGCACCGGCAACGAGCGGTCGTACCAGCGGGCACTGGTGATGTCCTGCGCCGACGCGGCCCGGCTCACCCGGCTGGGGATCACCGCGGCCGACTGCAAGCCCGGCGTCGGGCTGTATGCGCCGTACGAGCTGAACCCCGCCGAGTACCACGTGGTCGGCGACCCCGAGCCCAGCGACCCGGGCCAGCCGCTCGGCTCGGTGCCGGTCGGGACGTTCAAGATGAGCGACAACGTGAGCAGCTCCTACCTGCTCGACCCGGCGGCAGTGCCGGCCGGCGTGAAGCTCGGCGCGGCCACCGTGATCGCCCCGACGACGGACGCCGACCGCGAGATCGTCCGCACCGCCCTGGCCTCGGCCGCGACGGGCGCGGAGGTCGGCAGCCGCGACCAGTACCTCTACGACCAGCAGACGCAGCTCTCGGACCTGCGCCGGGTGACCGTGATAGGCCTGGTGGCCGCCGGCATCCTCGCCGGCTGCAGCGCGGCCGTCGCCACGGCCGGCTCGATCATGGACCGGCGCCGGACGTTCGGGGCTCTGATGGCGGCCGGCACCCCGGTGAAGGTGCTGTCGAGGGCGCTGCGCATGGAGACGGCGCTGCCCGCGCTGGTCGCGACGATCGGCGCCGGCGTGGTCGGCATCCTCGTCGGGATCGGGCTGTTCAGCACGGCCGGAGAGGGCGGCGTCGTGTTCAGCCCGTGGATCTTCGCCCCGGTCGTGCTCGGCGTCGGGGTGGCGCTGCTCGGAGCCTCGATCTGCACGCCCGCCCTGCGGCGCGTGCAGGCGGAACCGCTGGCCGACGAGTAGCGGGCGGTCCGCCCTTCACGGGGTGGGGCGGACGCCGGGGGTGAAAAAGGGGGAGAAAAGGGCCGCTGCCGGGGGTGGGAACCCGGCAGCGGCCCTTTTCGAAGACCTTTTTACGACAAATTGTCAGCGTTTCTCGAAAATGAGGTCGTGTGACACGCGGCCTTCGGCGTCGGCGCGCTGTTCGAACTTCGTCCGCGGCCGCCATTCGGGCCTCGGTGCCCAGCCGCCCGGTTCGTCCGCGTAGCGGTTGCGCAATGCGGGCTCGGCTGAACACACTTCCAGCATCTGCTCTGCGTAGTGCTCCCAGTCGGTGGCGAGGTGGAAGGTGCCGCCCTGCGCGAGCCGCGACGCGACGAGAGCCACGAAGTCCGGCTGCACGATCCGGCGCTTGTGGTGGCGCTTCTTCGGCCACGGGTCCGGGAAGTACAGCCGCACGCCGGCGAGCGCACCGGGCTTGACGTGCTCGGTCAGCAGCACCACCGCGTCGCCGTGCATCAGCCGCAGGTTCTCGACGCCGAGCTTCTCCGCGCGCAGCATCAGCTGGCCTAGGCCGGGGTCGTAGACCTCGGCGGCCACGTAGTTGAGCTCGGGCGCGGCCGCCGCGAGCTGCGACGTCGTCTCGCCCATGCCGGAGCCGATCTCCAGCATCACCGGCGCCTCGCGGCCGAACCACTCGGCGAAGTCGACGGGTCCGGCCGGCAGGTCGGCGACCGTGCGGCCCAGCTGCGGCCAAAGTTCGTCCCAGGCACGCTGCTGGCCGACGGTCATCCGGCCGCCGCGGTTGACAAAGCTGACCACGCTGCGCAGCCGGGGCTGGTCCTCGTTCTCCACCCCGACAAGATACTGATCCGGCCAAAAGCAGGCCGACGCCCACGCGGCACGTACGGTTGCAACGAAGCCATTCGGCGTGACTGTGGTCGGTTCAGTATCCCTCGGCGCAGCCGGGCGGGTCAGCGGACCGCTTCGAACTCCCCGAGCCGGGAGCGCAGGCCGGCGAGCCCGGACACGGCGATCGGGTGCGGCGTCGTGCCCGTGTGGGCGGGCAGCACGTCGATCCAGCCGGGATGGCGATCGGTGTTCAGCACGGTCGTTGGGACGGAGTGCCCGGACTTCCCGCGCTCGGACGGCATGAACTCCCAATAGCCCGATTCGCCGTCGGCGGCCCAGGGCACGAACTCCCAGCCGGAGCGGCGGGAAAGCAGTTGCTGGATGCGGTCTTCGATGCGGAACCCGAGCTCACGCGACTCGAGCCGGCCGCTCGCGACGGCGCGCAGCCACCACGGCGCGGGCAGCGGACCCTGCATGCCGCTGGCTCTCCGGTAGAGGGCGAGCACCAGGTCTTCGGCCGCGCGGTGCACCCACGCCTGGCGCAGGTCGCCGGGTTTCATCGCGGGCTGCGCGAACCGGGGCAGCTCGATCGCCTGCGACCATTCGAGGTCCAGCATCGGTTCGAGCCGGGGTTGGGGCGCCGCTTCGTTGTGGCTTTGGGAGGCCGCTTCGGTGCGGGCCGAGGGAATGGGACTCATGAGCCCCTGACCAGCGTCCACCGTCAAGGTTCACCTCCGGGGAGCTGAGACGGACGAGCACGCTCTTGATCTCGAATATCCTGGGGACTTTGCCAGTATGTCCGCTCCCTGTGAGAGAAGCCACAACGACTTAACGCGGTCTTAATCCGTTTGCCTCGTGGACACCTGTTCTGCACGTGCAGATTAACGCGAATGTGCTCTCGTCAGGCGTCGCGGCGGTTCGCGGTCACCACGCCGGCGACGAAGAACGCGAGACAAATGCCGCCGAAATACGCGAGGTAGCCCCACGGGCCGAAAGCGGGCGTCACGTTCAGCGCCGCTTGCGTGAAATCCCCACCGGCGAACTGCCCGGCCGCGAAGAACGGCAGCCACGGGTAGACGTCGGGGCCGACGCGCGGGATCAGCAGCACCAGCCCCTCCACGAGCTGGGTCCAGACGAGCACGAGCGTCAACGCGAGCGCGGTGCTCCGCAGCAGCAGCCCGACGCCGACGCCGAGCAGCCCGGTGAGCGCGAAGGTCACCGTCTGCCCGAGCACCAGCCGCCAGTCGCCCGCGGAGTGCAACGCGAGGTCCGCGTCGGGGCGGATCAGCGCCGCGATGCCCCACGAGCCCACGCCCGCGAGCAGCCCGAGCACCGCGCAGACGACCAGGACCACGGCGCCCTTGGCCAAGAGCGCGGGCACGCGCGTCGGCACGGCCTGGAACGTCAGCCGGAGCGTGCCCCAGCTCGCGTCGGAGGTCGCGGCGAGCACGGCCAGCACCAGCGCGACCGTGCGGCCGATGCCGGTGGCGAGCTGGGTGTTGCCGACGCTCGCGGTGACCTCCGAACCGGCGAGCGCGAAGAACAACGTCGTGAACACCAGCGGCGCGAGCACCGAGAGCGCGCCGCACCACCAGGGCGCGCGGGTGGAGAAGAGCTTGATCCGTTCGGCCCGCAGCACGTTCACCTGGCACCTCCGCTCGTGAACTCGGCCGTCTGGCCCGTCAGCTCCAGGTATGCCTGCTCCAGCGACCCGGCCAGCGGGCTCAGCTCGTGGAGGGTGGCACCGACCGTGAACGCGACCTCACCCACGGTGTCGCTGTCCACTTCGGACACCACGAGCGCATCGCCCTCGTCGGTGAACGTGATCCCGCGCTCGGTCAGCGCGGTGCGCAGGGCGCCGGCCTGGGGTGTGCGCACGCGGACACCGCGGGAGCCGGCGCGGTGGACGAAGTCGGCCATGGTGCCCTGGTAGGTGAGCCGCCCGCGGCCGATCACCACGAGGTCCTGCGCCGTCTGCTCCATCTCCGGCAGCAGGTGGCTCGACACGAACACGGTGCGGCCGTCGGCGGCCAGCGAGTGCATCAGCTGCCGGACCCACAGCACGCCTTCGGGGTCGAGACCGTTCACGGGCTCGTCGAACAGCAGCACATTCGGGTCGCCCAGCAGCGCGGTTGCGATGCCGAGGCGCTGCAGCATGCCGAGGGAGAACTCGCCCGCGCGTTTCTTCGCGACGGACCCGAGGCCGACGAGGTCGAGCACCTCGCCCACGCGCCGCTCGGGCAGGCCGTTGGTCGCGGCGAGCCAGCGCAGGTGCTGCCGGGCGCTGCGGCCGGGGTGGCGCCAGGTCGCGTCGAGCAGGGCACCGACCGTCCGGAGTGGATCGGCCAGCTGCCGGTAGGGCTTGCCGTCGATGTGCGCGGTGCCGGCCGTGGGCGTGTCGAGACCGAGCAGCAGCCGCATCGTCGTCGACTTGCCGGCGCCGTTCGGGCCGAGGAAGCCGGTGACGCGGCCGGCTTCGGCGGTGAAGGTGAGGTCGTCGACGGCCAGGGTTTCGCCGTAGGACTTGGTCAGCCCGTGGGTCTCCAGCACGCGGGCACCCTACCGAGCCGAGCGCGTGCCGAAAACGAAAAGATCCGGGTCGCCCCCCGAATTGGCGACCCGGATCTTTCTTCTATCCCCTTTTCCCCCGTTCAGCCGGTTTCGGCCCCCGCCGCTTCCGCCCGAACGTCCCTGTGGTGGGTCTTTCGTCAGGCGTCGCGTTTCTTCGCGACGCCGATCGCGATGGCCAGGAGCACGATCGCGATGCCCGCGAAGTAGGCCAGCGACCAGCCCTGCGAGAGCACTGCGTCGGACTGCGGCGGGCCGCCCCGCGTCGCCCCGCCGCCACCGCGGAGGAACTTCTCCGCGACGTTGAACGGCAGCCATTCGTGGATCTTCGGGCCGACGGTCGGGATCAGCTGGACCAGGCTTTCCACGGCCAGCACGTAGATCAGCAGCAGCGCGATCGCGCCGGCGCTGTGGCGGATCAGGATGCCGACCGCCACCGCGATCACCGCGGCGAAGGCGAAGAGCACGCCGACGCCGGCCACGTTGATCCACTCGGCCGAGGTGTCGAGCGCCAGTGCGTCCGACGGGCGGATGGCGTAGCCCAGTGCCCAGGCGCCGAATGCGCCGACCTCACCGAT
The DNA here is from genome assembly GCF_042896185.1 of Amycolatopsis sp. NPDC001319. Taxonomy (NCBI): domain Bacteria; kingdom Bacillati; phylum Actinomycetota; class Actinomycetes; order Pseudonocardiales; family Pseudonocardiaceae; genus Amycolatopsis; species Amycolatopsis sp. NPDC001319. The sequence goes on from NZ_JBIAWY010000001.1 coordinate 491,177, forward strand.
CACGAGCGAAAGCAGCGCGACGACAGTGGCCTTGGCGATGAGCACCGACGTGCGGCCCGGCACGGCCTGGAACGTGGTGCGGATGGTGCCGAAGCGGTACTCGGTGGTCACCGAGAGCGCCGCCAGCACCATGATCACGGCGATGCCGAACTGGTAACCGAACTGGGTCGTCGCGACGTCGATGGTCTCGTCGCTCGACGCCGCGCTCGCCACGAGCGCGGAGAAGCCGGCGGTGAGGATGATGGCGATGAGAGCGCACCACCACGGTGAGCGGGTGGTGAACAGCTTGATGCGTTCGACCGCGAGCAGAGTCATGGTTCTTTTCCCCGGAATCCTTGTCGTACGAGTGGTCGTCAGCGGGCGGTGGGCTGAAGGGCTTGCTGCGCCTCGGCCTCGAGCCCGGTGTGGTACTCGACGGAGTCGCCGGTGATCTGCATGAAGGCCTGTTCGAGCGAACCGGTCTGCGGGCTCAGCTCGTGGAGCACGACGTTCGCGGAAGCCGCGAGCTCGCCGATCTTGGCACTGTCCATCCCGGACACGATGAGCGCTTCACCCGAGTCGGTCACCTGGGCGCTGGCGCGCACCAGCGCCTCGCGCAGGACAGGCAGCTGCGGCGAGCGCACCTTCACGGTGTTCTCGGCGGCGCGCGCCACGAACTCCTCGGTGGACGACTGCGCGATCAGCTGACCCTTGCCGATCACCACGAGCTCGCTCGCGGTCAGCGCCATCTCCGAGAGCAGGTGGCTCGACACGAACACCGTGCGGCCGTCGTCGGCCAGGCGGTGCATGAACTTGCGGATCCAGAGGATGCCCTCGGGGTCGAGGCCGTTCACCGGCTCGTCGAACAGGAGCACCTCCGGGTCGCCCAGCAGCGCGCCCGCGATCCCCAGCCGCTGCGACATGCCGAGCGAGAACCCGCCGGCGCGCTTGCCGGCCACGCTGGTGAGACCGACGACGTCGAGCACTTCGTCCACACGCGACGCCGGGATGCGGTTGGACTTCGCCATCCACGTCAGGTGCGCGCGGGCCGAGCGGTTGGGGTGCACCCACTTCGCGTCGAGCAGCGCGCCGACGGTGCGCAGCGGGTCCTTCAGCTCGTGGTACTTCTTGCCCCCGATGCGGACCTCGCCGCCCGTGGGGTTGTCCAGCCCCAGGATCATGCGCATGGTGGTGGACTTGCCGGCGCCGTTCGGGCCCAGGAAGCCGGTGACCTTCCCCGTGGCCACGCTGAACGACAGGTTGTTCACCGCCAGCGTGTTCCCGTAACGCTTGGTGAGACCTGATGCCTCGATCATTCCTGCTCCCTCGTTGACGGCTGTGCCGCTGTACCCGCAACATCGTGACCGAGCGAGACCGGTCTTCGCGTCATCCTGTGGGTCGAACTCGTCACCCGACCTGAGTAGTACCCAACCGCTCCGGCGGTGGATGTGCGATCGGTGAAACCCCTGAGACGACCCTGAACTTCAGCGTCCGAAATGGATCAAGTGGATCAAGACCTCAGCCGAGGCCGGGGCGCGCGAGTCCGGTCTCGTAGGCCAGCACCACGGCCTGCACGCGGTCGCGCAGGTCGAGTTTCGCCAGGATACGGCCCACGTGCGTCTTCACGGTCGCTTCGGAGAGGAAGAGGGTTTCCGCGATTTCGAGGTTGGACATGCCCTTCGCGATGAGCACGAGGACTTCGCGTTCGCGGTCGGTCAGCACGTCGAGCTCGCTCGCGTCGCGCACCGGGGAGCCGCCGGCGCCCACGAAGCGGTCGAGCAGCCGCTTGGTCACCGAGGGTGACACCACGGCGTCGCCCGAAGCCACCGACCGCAAAGCCGACACGAGGTGGTCCGGTGGCGTGTCCTTGAGCAGGAAACCCGACGCGCCGCCCTGCAGGGCCGCGTAGACGTACTCGTCGAGGTCGAAGGTGGTCATCACGAGCACCCGCGCGGTCCCGGCGGCCACGATCTGCTTCGTGGCCTCCACCCCGTCGAGCACCGGCATGCGCACGTCCATGAGCACGACGTCGGGCCGCAGCTCGTCGGCCAGCCGGATGGCCTGCGCGCCGTCGCCGGCCTCGCCCACCACGTCGATGTCGGACTGCGCGCCCAGCACCATGCGGAAGCCGACGCGCATCAGTTCCTGGTCGTCCACGACCACCACTTTGATCACGGCGCCAACCTAACGGGCAGCACGGCCCGCACCTGCCACCCACCGGCGGGCGCGGGGCCCACCTCCAGCGTTCCGCCGTACACGTTCGCGCGCTCCCGCATCCCGATCAGCCCGTTGCCGCCCGCGACCTGCAGCCGTGGGGTCTTCTTCGACGGCGCCGCGGCACCCACCGTCACCTGTTCGAGCTGGCGAGCGCGGCCGGCGCCGTCGTCGCGGACGAGCACCTCGACCACGTCGCCGGTCTTGCTGTCACCCTTGCGGTGCACGTGGACCTCGGCCCGCGCACCGGTGCCGGCGTGCTTGAGCGTGTTCGTGAGCGACTCCTGCACGATGCGGTAGACGCCGAGGGAGACGCCGGCGGGCAGGTCGGCGAGGCCTTCGCCCACCTCGAGGTCGACGGGCACGCCCGCGCCGCGCATGCGTTCGGCCAGCTCGCTCAGCGCGTTGGCGTCGGGCTGCGGCACGCGGGGCTCGCCGTCGCCGTGGTCGCCGCGCAGCACCTCGAGCAGCCGGCGCAGCTCGCCGAGGGCGCCGCGGCCGGTTTCGGAGATCGTGTGCAGCGCGCGCCCGGCCAGCTCCGGGTTCGTGGGCAACGCGAGCGCCGCGCCGTCGGCCTGCACCACCATCACGCTCACGGAGTGGGCGACCACGTCGTGCAGCTCGCGCGCGATGCGGCCGCGTTCCTCGGCCACGGCGATGCGCGTGGCCTGGTCGCGTTCGGTCTCCAGCAGGTGCAGGCGGGCTTCCACTTCCAGCTGGTACGCGCGCCGCGCCCCGACGAACTCGCCGAGCGTCCAGCACAGCGCGATGCCGAAGGCGGTGAACAGCGCGTTGCCCAGCCACGGGGTCGACTTGTCGGTGAACACCTCGACCCCGGTCATCAGCACGAGCGCGCCGACGTAGATCAGCCCCTGCTTGCGCCCGATGTAGACGAGGATCGAGTACAGGCTCATCGCCAGCGCCGCGACGGAGGAGAAGCCGAGCGACAGCGCCCCGTGCGCGATGGCGACGAAGAAGACCACGTAGGCCGAGACCAGTGGCTTCTTCCGCCGGAACACGAGCGGCGCCACCATGGCGACGTCGATCGGCAGCGTGATGAACCACGGCGGTGGATGGTTCTCGCTCCCGACGGTGCCGCCGACGAACAGCACGAAGTCGATGAACAGCAGGACCACGGCGAGCAACGTGTCCCCCGCCATGGGGTGGGCACGCATCCAGAGGCTCAGCCGTCGCACCCGACAAGATTAGGTCGGCACTCGGGCACGCCGCGTCATCCTCGGGTAGCACTGTCGGTAGCACTCGCGGCGACGTGGCATGGCACGATTTCCCGGCGAGAGCAGCCGGGCGAGAGGGGACTGGGGCCGTGACGGAGCCGGGGCGCCTCGCGGGCCCGCTGTCGATGTCGGTCGCGAACCTGTGCCACCGGCTCGCCTCGCAGGTCTCGCCGCGTACGGCCGCCGGGTTCGCCGAGGTGCAGCGCCGGCTCGCCGCGCCGCTGCAGGTGGCTGTGGCCGGGCGGATCAAGTCGGGCAAGTCCACGCTGGTCAACGCGTTGATCGGCCGCCGGGTCGCGCCCACCGACGTCGGTGAGTGCACGCGTCTGGTCACGCGCTTCCAGTACGGCACGGTCGACCGGGTCGAGGTCGTGTTCACCGACGGCACCAAACAGGTGCTGCCGTTCGCCGCCGACGGGTCGATCCCGGCCGAGCTGGGCGTGGACATCAAGAAGGTCTCGCACCTCGAGGCCTACCTGACCAACGCGGTGCTGCAGGGCATGACCGTGATCGACACCCCGGGCCTGGGCTCGCTCGACGCCGCGTCCGTCTCGCGCACGGAGCAGCTGCTGGGTGCCGCGCAGGAGGACACCGGTTCGGACCACCTCGACGACACCTCCCGCAACGCCGTCGCCGGCGCCGAAGCCGTGCTCTACGTGGTGACGCAGGGCGTGCGCGCCGACGACCAGCAGGCGCTCGCCGCGTTCACCGCCGCCACCGCGAGCCGCGAGGCGGGCCCGGTGAACGCGATCGCCGTGCTGAACAAGGCGGACACCATCGTCGCCGAGACCGTCGAGGGGTCGGGTGGCGACATCTGGCTGGCGGCGAAGTTGCTGGCGGAGAAGCAGGCGAGCACGCTCAAGCCGCGCGTGGCCGACGTGCTGCCGGTGATCGGCCTGATCGCCGAGTCCGCCGAATCGGGCGGCTTCACCTCGGCCGATGCCGACGCGCTGCACCAGCTCGCCGCCCTCGAAGACGACGTCCTCGAGACCATGTTGATCTCGGCCGACATCTTCACCAGCTGGGAGTGCGACGTCCCCGCCGGCGTCCGCCTGCGGCTGCTGGAGAAGCTCGACCTCTACGGCGTCCGCCGCGCCGTCGACGCGATCCGCGCCGAGCCCGCCATCACCGCCGGCGCGCTGCGGAGGGTGCTGCTCGACGCGTCGGGACTCGACGCCGTGCGGCAGCGCCTGGCCGTCGTCTTCGCCGCGCGCGCCGACGGGATCAAGGCGGCCGCGGCGCTCGCGTCGGTGACCGCGCTGGCCCACGCGTCGGGCGATCCCGGCGAACGCCAGCGTGTGCACGACGCGATCGAAGTCCTGCTCGCGAAGCCGGAGGCGCACCAGCTGCGGCTGCTGGAAGCGTTGACGCTCGTGGCCTCCGGAGCCGTCGACATGCCGGAGGACCTCGCCGAAGAGGTGCTGCGCGTCGGCAGCAACGCCGATCTCGGCGCGCAGCTCGGCCTTCCCGGCGCCGCCCGGCCGGAACTGGCGGCGCACGCTCTCGAACGCGCGGGCTGGTGGCGCTCCTTTGCCTCGTTCGGCGCAACGCCCGCGCAGAGCCGCGTGGCGCACGTCGTCCACCGCGCCTATTTCCTGATCTGGCAACAGATCCGCATGCCCTAGGTTTGTCGCCGTTCACGCGTAGGGTGGATTTCGTGCGGCTGGAGAACACCACCTCGTGGCGGGCGTCCTGGGGGAGCGAGCAGGAGATCGACATCGCTCTGTACCTCCGGGACGTGCTCGCGCTGTCGGTCGCCGAGGGCCAGCTCCTGCCACCGGTGGAGCCCGCGGTGCCGGTGCGGGTGCCGCCGGCCATCGACCGCGCCGCCGTGCAGGCGCAATGGGCGGACTGGTGGACCGATCTCCTGGAGTTCGTCCGGCTCCGCGGTGAGTCGGGTTCGCGGACGCCACGCGGCCGCTTCGGCCGGCCTGCTCCCGGCGACGGCTCGGCCATCGACCTGGCCATCCAGCACTTCACGCCCGCGGCCGCGCGCCACTTCACGGAGGCCCGGCGGCCCGCGCTGCACGCCGCGTTGGGCGCCGCCGGCTTCTACCGGCGCCAGATCGTGGCGGGCGACCGGCTGGGGCAGCTCGTCCGCGAGACCGAGGTCGACCTGGGCCGGCGGGCGCGGCCCTTTCGGCTGTCGGTCATTGAGATCTCCGTGGCGGGCCGCGTCTGGCTCCGGACGGCCGAGGACCAGATCCTCGTGTCTTCGCGCTTCGCCGAAGACGTGCCTTCGCTGGAACAGGCGATGCGCTCGGTGATCCGCGACCTCGCCTGACGCCGTTCGCAAGCGTTTGCGCTCCCGGATTCGCGCCCGACTGGCGAAGATCTGCTCCAGACTGGTGCAATCCCGGTGGGCCGAACGGGCGGTCCGCGGGGCGAGGCGGGGGTGAGGGTGTGGCCTGGTTCCGCAACCGCGGCACGGAACCCGTCGACGGGGAGCCCGGAACCACCGCCGACCCGGCCACGTCGAACACGGATGTGGACGTCGTAGCTGCCCCCGGTGATCTCGAACGCGCGCTGGCCGATCGTCAGGCGCTCATCCAGCTCTGCCTCTACGCGCTCGACCGCGCCCGCAGCGGCGGCGTCGTCCAGCGGCTCGAACACGGCCTCGCCGACATCGGCGTCACCGCGCTGCGCCCCGACGGCGAGCGCTTCGACCCCTCCTGCCACGAGGCCGGCGGCGCGATCCCCACCGACGACCCGGCGCTCGACGGCGTGGTCGCCGAGACCGAGGTGATCGGGTTCGCCGAGGGCGAGCGGCTGCTGCGCGCGCCCGTCGTCACCGTCTACGCGAAGCGAGCCCAGTGACCTCTCCCAGCCTTCCCGCCCAGGTCCAGGCCGCGCGCGAGCAGCTGCTCACCGTGGTCCGCGACGCCGACCCGCAGGCCGCCAAGTGGGTGGACGACGTGCGCCGGGCGCGCGCGGCGAAACCGTCGGTCGTGGTCGTCGGCGAGACCAACCGGGGCAAGAGCACCCTGGTCAACGCGCTGCTCGCGACCCCGGGACTGTCCCCTGTGGACGCCGACGTCGCCACGGCCACGTACCTCGTCTTCGAGCACGCGCAGGAGTGGGACGCGCAGGCCTGTTACCCCGGGCAGCTCGCGCCCGTGCCGATCCAGCTGGGCGAGCTGGTCAATTGGGTCTCGGCCGCCCACGAGCTGCCGCCGGGCCAGATCCCGCCGCGCTACGTCGAGGTCTCCGGGCCGGTGCCGCTGCTGGAGCGCCTGACGCTCGTCGACACCCCGGGCGTCGGCGGCCTCGACTCGCTGCACGGCGAGCTGGCCCGCGAGGCGGCGGCGAGCGCGACGGCGCTGGTGTTCGTGCTCGACGCGTCGGCGCCGTTCACCTCCACCGAGCTGCAGTTCCTCCGCGATGTGGCCGACCGGGTCGAGACCGTGCTGTTCGTGCTGGCCAAGACCGACGCGTTCCGCGGCTGGCGCGAGATCCTCGAAGCCGACCGCCGGCTGCTCGCCCAGCACGCTCCGCGCTTCGCCGACGCGGTGTTCCACCCCGTCTCGGCACGCGTGTTCGAAACGGCCGCGAAAGCGCCGAACGAGCAGGTCGCGGCCATGCTGCGGGAGAAGTCGGGCATTGCAGCCGTGCAGGTGGCGCTGCAGGAGATGCTCGTCGGCCGCTCGATGATGCTGGCCGAGGCCAACACCCTGCGCGCGCTCTCCAGCGCGTTGGCCGGCATCAAGGCGAAGCTGCAGGCCGAGAGCCGGGCGCTCTCGGCGGGTGAGGCCGAGGCGGAGCAGCTGCGCGAACGCCGGGACCACCTGCAGGCCGAACGCCGTTCGTCCACCCGCGGCTGGCAGCTCAAGCTGCGTGGCGAGATCCAGCGCACCCGCGTGGAGGTGGGCCACGAGAGCAGCCGCGAAATGCGCGACGCCCAGACCCACTTCCGCCAGCGCATCGACTCGGCGAAACGCGACGAGCTGGCCGCGTTGCCGCAACAGGTGGACCTCGCGTTGCAGACGACGTCGCAGCGCGTCTCGATGCTGCTTTCGCAACGGCTGAACCACGTGACCAACGTGGCGTTGTCCGAGCTGTTCTCCCCCGAGGAGCTTGACGTGATCCGCGCACAGTTCGCCCGGGCCGGCGGGCCGCCCGTGGTGCTGCGGCCGCCGGACAAGAAGCCGCCGACGGCCGAGGACAAGCTGCTGGTGTTCATGGGCATCTCGGGTGGCGTCGGCGCGGGCAAGATCGCCGCGTTGCCGCTGGCCGGCGTCGCGATCCTGAACCCGGTGGTGCTGCCGGCCACGATCATCATCGGCCTCGGCGCCGGCTGGTGGATGGCCCGCACGCGCAAGCACGCCGCCGACAAGCAGCACATGAAGCAGTGGCTGGTCGAGGCCATCGCCGACGCGCGCTCCACGCTCGACCAGCTCGTGGCCGAGCAGCTCATCGAAGCCGAGCAGCAGCTGTCGATGGCGCTCGACGAGGCGCTGAGCCGCCGCATCGAGGCGATCGAGGCCGAGCTCAAGGACGTGGACCGTACGATCAAGATGGGCGCGCAGGAGCGGGCGAAGAACATCGCGATCACCGCCAAGCGCCTGAAGGAGGCCACCGACGGCCACGCGAGGGCGGAATCGCTGCTCGGGCGCATCCGAACGCTGCGTGACCGGGGTTGATCAGCTTGTGGACGGGAACCGAACCGGCCTAACGTGAGTCCTACCGATCGACAGCAGACGCAGCCGGCGAGACCCGGTCCTAAAAGGGGGCTTTTCCCATGTGGGTCGACGAGAGTGGCGGCACCGACACCGACGCCAACGGACCCGAGTCCATGACGGTCCACGTCGAGGGCCAGGACTACCAGGCGGAGGTCAACTACGACGTCGACTCCGACGGCGTGAACGACACCGCCATCGTGGAGCACGACGACGGCACGGCGCAGGCGTTCATCGACTCGGACGGCGACGGCGTCGCCGACCAGTACGCCGTGCTGGACAGCTCCGGCCACGCCGTGGACCAGGCGGTTTACGACGAGGCGAGCGGCGCGTGGGTCGAGTCCGGCGGCGCTGAGCACCCGGGCGGCACCGACACGCACTCGCAGGACGACTCCACGACCGGCCACATCCACGCCGACCTGCCCGACGGCGAGGTCGACGCCGGCGTCGCCACGATCGACACCGACCACGACGGCCACAACGACACCGCCATCGTCGAGACCAAGGACGGCGGCACGATGGCGTTCACCGACACCGACGGAGACGGCGAGGCCGACGTCGCGGTGGAGATCGGCGCCGACGGCAGCACCGCCACCTACGAGCACACCGGCGCCGGCCAGTGGACCGAGGCCGAAAGCGCCGGCGTCCGCGCGGCCGACCCGGCGAGCGACTCCATCTGGGGCGGCGACGGCACGCAGCTGCTTTCGGGAGTCGCGAAGATCGATTCGGGAACCGGACAATGGATCAGCCCCAACTGACCCATTTGTAACTCACGTCACAACGGGCCCGGCACTCGCCGGGCCCGTTGTCGTTTCCGGGCCCGCTGACCCTCGTCCGAATTGGGTACCCCGCATCGAAAGGATTTCCGGCACTGGACCAATCCGGTGACAACTGAATCGATTCCCTTATCGTTCTTGTGAGAGAACCGACAGGTCAGCTCTCGGTTACCTGCCGGTCATCCGGCTACAGTCGAGGAATCCCAAAAACCCGCACACCGGCTCACCCCCGGTGTGCGAAGCCATTCGGTCGCCGGCAACGAGGCCCGCACCCGGACATCGCGGTCCGGCGTGTGGGCTTATTTGTCGTCGGAAGTTCGGAAGTCAGGAGTAGAGATGACCGCAGTCGCCATCCCCGGACTGGACAATGCGCCGACGACGCACAGTGGCGTGCTGTCCTGGGTCCGGGAGGTCGCCGAGCTGACCACCCCGGACCGCGTGGTGTGGGTCGACGGGTCCGACGAAGAGGCCGCGAAGATCAACGACGAGCTGGTCGAGGCGGGGACCTTCGTGAAGCTGAAGGCCAAGCCGAACTCCTACTGGGCCACTTCCGACCCGGGTGACGTCGCTCGTGTCGAGGACCGGACCTTCATCTGCTCGCAGCGTGAGGAGGACGCCGGCCCGACGAACCACTGGGTCGCGCCCGCCGAGATGAAGGCCACGATGACCGAGCTGTACCGCGGGTGCATGCGGGGCCGCACGATGTACGTCATCCCGTTCTGCATGGGACCGCTTTCCGACGAGAACCCCAAGCTGGGTCTGGAAATCACTGACTTCGCCTACGTCGTGGCGTCGATGCGCGTGATGACCCGCGCGGGCAAGGCTGCACTGGACAAGTTCATCAACCCCGACGGCACCGAGCGCGAGTTCGTGCCGGCGCTGCACTCGGTGGGTGCGCCGCTCGAGCCGGGCCAGAAGGACGTCGCCTGGCCCTGCAACGACACCAAGTACATCTCGCACTTCCCGGAGGAGCGCGCGATCTGGAGCTACGGCTCGGGTTACGGCGGCAACTCCTTGCTGGGCAAGAAGTGCTACTCGCTGCGCATCGCCTCGGTCATGGCGCGCGACGAGGGCTGGCTCGCCGAGCACATGCTGATCCTCAAGCTGATCTCGCCCGAGGAGAAGGTCCACTACGTCGCGGCGGCGTTCCCGAGCGCCTGCGGCAAGACCAACCTCGCGATGCTGCAGCCGACCATCCCGGGCTGGCGCGCCGAGACCCTCGGCGATGACATCGCGTGGATGCGCTTCGGTGAAGACGGCCGCCTCTACGCCGTGAACCCGGAGTTCGGCTTCTTCGGCGTCGCGCCGGGTACCGACTGGCACACCAACCCGAACGCCATGCGCACCATCGAAAAGGGCAACACGGTCTTCACGAACGTCGCCCTGACCGACGACGGCGACATCTGGTGGGAGGGCATGGAGAACACGCCCGAGCACGCCACGTCGTGGAAGCACCAGGACTGGACGCCGGCGTCCGAGGAGAAGGCCGCGCACCCGAACTCGCGCTACTGCACGCCGATGTCGCAGTGCCCGATCCTCGCGCCGGAGTGGGACGACCCGCAGGGTGTGCCGATCTCGGCGATCCTGTTCGGCGGTCGCCGCAAGACCACGGTGCCGCTGGTGAACGAGGCCCGCGACTGGCAGCACGGCGTGTTCATGGGCGCCACGATGTCGTCGGAGACCACGGCGGCCGCGGCCGGCGCGGTGGGCAACGTGCGCCGCGACCCGATGGCGATGCTGCCGTTCCTCGGCTACCACGCCGGTGACTACTTCAAGCACTGGCTGACGCTGGGCAAGAACGCCGACGCCAACAAGCTCCCGAAGATCTTCTACGTGAACTGGTTCCGCCGCGGCGACGACGGCCGCTTCCTGTGGCCGGGCTTCGGCGAGAACTCGCGCGTGCTCAAGTGGGTCATCGAGCGCGTCGAGGGTAAGGGCAACGCCGTCGAGACGCCGATCGGTTTCGTGCCGCGCGCCGAGGACCTCGACACCGAGGGCCTCACCGAGCCGGCCGCCGACATCGAGGCCGCGCTCGCCGTGCACCCCGAGGAGTGGCGCGAGGAGCTGCCGCTGATCGAGGAGTGGTTCGCGAAGATCGGCGAGGTGCCCACTTCGCTGCGTGACGAGCTCGACGCGCTGGCCCAGCGCCTGAGCTGACGTTCTGTCCGAAGGGGACGTTCGCACCGTTGTGGCGCGAACGTCCCCTTCGTGCTGCCCGTGGCCCCAAGATCGTCGGCGGCGCCCGGTAGCGTGAGCCGCATGCAAGCGTTCGCGCACGGGTGGTCCCGCCGATGATCATCGACGCCCGCGGCCTCGGCGTGAAGGCCGGCGACCTGTGGCTGCTCGACGAGCTGGACTTCTCCGTCGACCCCGGCGAGTGCGCCGTGCTGGTCGGCCCCAACGGCGTCGGCAAGTCCACCCTGCTCCGCTGCCTGTACGGCATGCAGGAACCCCAGCGCGGCCGCGTCCGCATCGACGGCGAAAAGCCCGACGAACGCAGCGTCGCCTTCCGCCGCAAGGTCTCCGTGCTCTTCGACGACTCCGACTTCTTCGCGGAGCTCACGCCGATGCAGCACCTGGAACTCCTGGCCGGCTCCTTCGGAGTCGATCTGGGCGACTTCGACGCGCTGCTGGCCGACGCCGGCCTCGCCGACCGCGCCCGCGTCACCGCCGGCCACTTCTCCGCCGGCCAGCGCCGCCGCCTGCTGCTGCTCGGCGTCACGGCCCGCCCGCACAAGGTCCTGCTCCTGGACGAACCCGAACGCGCCCTCGACACCGCGGGCAAGGACTGGCTCGTGGACCTCATCAAACGCTCCACGTCCTCCGGCGCCGCCGTCGTGGTCGCCACCCACCACCAACCCCTCCTCGACGCGGCCGACAGCGTCCTCGAACTGTGGTGACCTCGACCTGCCCCGCGTGCGCGGCCGAGAGCGGGGCCCTCCCGTGGTAGCCCTCGCCACCCGCCTGCGCGTCCCCGGCCGGAAGCGCTTCGGCGGGATCTTCAGCGGCGACAGCGCCACCTTCGTCCTCATCTTCGGCGTCGGCTTCCTCTTCACCGCGTTCTTCCGCACCGAGGCCTGGCATCGAGTCCTTTTCGGACCGTCCCCTGTGGACTACCCCGCCGTGCTCGGCCTGGTCACGCTCTGCTGCGCCGTCGGCTGGCGAAGCCTGCTCCGGCGGGGCTTCGTCTGGACCGAACCCGCCGAACTCACGTGGATGGACTTCGCCCAGGTCGACCGGCGCCGAGTCGTGGCGGCGCGGCTGGCGGGCGGCCTGACCGGCTTCGTCATCGTCGTCGCGTACCTCGCCGGGCTGATGCTGGCGGTGGGCGGCAGCTCCCTGGACCTGTGGCGCGCGGCGCTCGCCCTGGTCGTGAGCAGCGCGGTCCTGGTGTTCGCGACCGCGCGGCGCACGGCGTTGCGGATCGACACCGCCGGGCCGGTGCTGCTGGCCGTGCTGGGTGTCGTGGTCGCGGCCGCGCACCTCGGGCCCGTCGCGGTGCAGTACGCGGGCGGCGGCATCCTGTTGTGCGCCGTCGCGTTGTCGTTCGGCGGTGAACCGGTCACGCGTGCGGGCCGGGCGATCCTGCTGGACGGCTGGAACGCGCGCGTGCTGCGCTCGGTCGCCGTCACGTTCCTCGACCCGATGATGATGCTGCCCGAGGCCACGGCGTCGGGCCGGTGGTCGCTGGGCCGGCCGACGCCGCTGAGGCTGGCCGTCGCGGGCATCGCCGGTCGTTCGCGCTACGCGGGGATGCTGCTGCTGGTCGCGCTCGCCGTCGCGGTGGGGCACGTGGCCGTGCCGACGTTGCCGGGTTCCGTGCTCGTGGGCCTCGGGGGTTACGTCGCGCTGACCCCGTTCGGCGCCGGGCTCGGCGTGCTGTGGCGCAACCCCGGCCGCCGGCGTTGGCTCGGCTCCACGGATTCCGAGCTCGTCGTCGCCCACGGCGTCGTGCTCACCGTCGTCGCCGTCGTGTGGTCGGCGCTGCTCGCGGCCGCGCTCGCGGCGCTCGGCACGTCGGTCGACGCGCGGTCGTGGGTCACCGTGGCACTCGCTGTGCTGTCGGTGTTGCGCACGGTCACGCGCAAGCCGGTGGACTACAGCAGCGCCGGATTCGTCGACACCCCAGCCGGTCCGCTGCCCGCCAACCTCGCCCGCCAGCTCTTCCGTGGACCGGACCTCCTGGTGGTCGGAATCGCGGCGCTCTCACTGCTCGGCTGACCCGCGTCCGGCGGGTTAGGCTCCCACCGGACGAGAGGAGCTGACGTGGGCGGTGGACACGCTCCGGGCACCGGCCGCCGGGCAACCAGCGAGTTCCCATCCGGCTGGAGCGACGAGCAGATCATCGCGGTGATCAAGGACGTCGCCAACGATCCGAGCGAACCCCGCACCCGGCAGTACAACGGCCGCTGGCGCTGCGTCGGCGAACGCTACGGCGCGCAGGTCGTGGTGCTCGTCGACCCGGAGGGCTTCGTCCACACGGGATACCCCATCGCCGGCGACGGCGTGATCCGCAACCCGGACACCGCGCGCGACCCCGCGAACCCGACGGTGGCCGACCGCGCCGAGAACCGCATCAGCTACTTCACCGACAGCCTGCTCGACCTGCTGTCCGACCGCCTCCCGCCCGAGGACCTGGCGCACTACCGCACGCTGCAGTGGGCCGGCGAATGGGAAGAGCTCACCGACACCCTCGCCGCCCACATCACCATCGCCGACGTGCCGCTCAACCCGGACGAGACCTCGGACCTCGAGAAGCTCCTGAACTCCTTCGACCTCCCGGTGCGCGCGTGCGCGTTCATCAACGACCGGGAGCACATCCTCGCGAAGCTGCGCGCCTAGCTGGCCTGCGACATCTTGAACGCGGGGTCCGGCTCCTCGCACGCCGTCCGCAGCACGTCCAGCGGCACCCCCACCGCCTCGGCGATCGCCGAGACCGTGAAGAACGCCGGCGTCGGGATGCGCCCGGTCTCGATCTTCCGCAGCGTCTCCACCGAGATCCCGGCCTCGGCCGCGACGTCGACCATGCTGCGGCCCGCGCGGGCAGCGCGCAGCGCCACCCCGAGGCGCTCACCGCGGGAGCGCTCTTCGTCCGTCAACGGCACCCGAACCATGCCTCGCAGTCTAGTCGAAAGTTGTCCACTGCCTGTGGACAACTCTGTGCACAAGGTGTGGAAACCGCCGCGAGCCACGCAACCACAACACCTGGGCGACGCCGAGCCGGGCGCCCACAGCCCCTAGATCAACGCCGAAGCCGTCCCCAGGCAGCTGTCCACGAGGTTGTCCACAGCTCGGATCCGGACACTTCGTCCCCCGAAGGCCGGATTGACCGGGTCGGCACAAGTGCCCTGGAAACGGCCCCGAAGATCGTTCCCAAGTCGTTGACCTGGGCTGATCAAATCGTTGTGCCGTTCACGTGACGCCCGTGTGGCCGAAGTTCTAGGGTCAGGCCCGTCGCGTGTTGCGTGAGTGTTAGGTGAGGTCCCGATGTCCACAACAAAACCGGACGGGCGGGTGGGCGGGTTCCAGTTCAGCCCGTGGAACCTGTTGCTGATCGTCCCGCTGTTGATCCTGGTCACGCCGTTGTTCAACTTCGACGGCCCCCGGCTCTTCGGCATGCCGTTCTTCTACTGGTTCCAGCTCGTGTTCGTCGCCGCAGGCGTGCTGTGCACCGGCATCGTCTACTGGGCGACCCGCAAGGAGCCGACCACCGACGAGCCGGACAAGCTGAGCGTGGACGACCTCGACGAGGGTGAGAGCCGATGACCATCCAGTGGGTCCAGCTGACCATCTTCATCATCCTCTTCGCGCTCGTCACCGTGCTCGGGTTCGTCGCGTCGCGCTGGAAGGCCGGCGCGAACCTCGACCACCTCGACGAGTGGGGCCTCGGCGGCCGCAAGTTCGGCGCGTGGATCACGTGGTTCCTGCTCGGCGGTGACCTCTACACGGCGTACACGTTCGTCGCCGTGCCCGCGCTGGTGTTCAGCGCCGGCGCGCTCGGCATGTACGCGCTGCCCTACACGATCGTCGTCTACCCGATCGTGCTGCTGCCGGCGCTGCGCATGTGGTCCGTCAGCCGTTCGCGCGGCTACGTGACGCCGGCCGACTTCGTGCGCGGCCGCTTCGGTTCGCCGACGCTCGCGTTCCTTATCGCCATCACCGGCATCGTCGCGACCATGCCCTACATCGCGCTGCAGCTGGTGGGCCTCGAGGCCGTGCTGCGCACGATGGGCATCAACGGCTCCGGCATCGTCGGGCACCTGCCGCTGCTGGTCGCGTTCCTGATCCTGGCGCTGTACACGTACCAGTCGGGCCTGCGCGCGCCGGCGCTGATCGCGTTCGTCAAGGACATCCTGATCTACATCGTGATCATCGTGGCGATCGTGTACCTGCCTTCGAAGCTCGGCGGCTGGGACCACATCTTCAACCAGGCGGCGACGAAGCTGGCCACGCCGAGCCCGGCCACCGGCAAACCGGCCGGCTCGATCCTGCTGACGTCGACGAACCAGCTGCAGTACGCCACGCTGGCCCTCGGTTCGGCGCTCGCGCTGTTCCTCTACCCGCACTCGCTCACGAGCGTGCTCGCCTCGCGCGGGCGTAACGTGATCAAGCGCAACATGGTCGCCCTGCCCGCGTACTCGCTGGTGCTCGGCCTGCTCGCGCTGCTCGGGTACGTCGCCATCAGCGCCGGTGTGAAGCCGCTGACCAACAACGCCACCGGCAAGCCCGACGGCAACACCATCGTCCCGCTGCTGTTCGACTCGCAGTTCGCGCACTGGTTCGCCGGTATCGCGTTCGCCGCGATCGGCATCGGCGCGCTGGTGCCGGCCGCGATCATGTCGATCGCCGCGGCGAACCTGTGGACGCGCAACATCTACAAGGAGTACATCCGCAAGAACGCGACGCCGAAGCAGGAAGCCAAGCAGGCCAAGCTCGCGTCGCTGATCGTGAAGCTCGGCGCGGTGCTGGTGATCATCCTGATCGACCCGCAGTTCTCCATCGACCTGCAGCTCATCGGCGGTGTGCTGATCCTGCAGACGCTGCCCGCCGTGGCGCTCGCGCTGTACACGCGGTGGCTGCACAAGGCCGGTCTCATCGCCGGCTGGGTCGTGGGCATGGGCTGGGGCCTGATCATGCTGTACGGGATCCCCAACCCCGCCAACGGAAAGCTGCACTTCGGCGGCTCGGCGCTCGCGATGGGCAACCTGTCGATCTTCGGCTGGCACCCGTTCTCGGGCACCGGCCTGGCAACGGTGCAGATCTACCCGGGCTTCGTGGCGCTGATCGCGAACATCGTGGTCGCCGTGATCGTCTCGGCCATCGCGCACGCGGCGAAGTGGAACCCCGGCGTCGACGAGACCCAGCCGGAGGACTACCACGCGGACGAGCACGACAAGGACCTGCGGCCCATCGGCGTGCACTGAGTTCTAGTCCACTGTGGACGGCCCCTTCGCCGGATTCGGTTCCGGTGAGGGGGCTTTCTCTTTGCCGATCATCGCGTTCGACACCACGTAGAGCACCACGGCGTTGAGCAGGTGCCACAGGAAGTGCGTGCCGACGGGGAAATCCCCGCACACGACGCCGTCGATGGTGCGGAACGCCAGCGACAGCGCGAACACCGCACCCACCACGGCGAAGTGCGTCCAGTACGGGTCGCGCGCGTACGCGAGCACGCCGGCGAACACCGCCAGCCCGATCAGCGCCGGCAGGTACAGCCCACCGCCGAGCGCCGCCAGCGCGGCCGTGAGCACCACGAACGCGGGCGCCGCGAGCCAGGACCATTTCGGCCTCACGCCGAGGAAAACGTGGGGGAACTTCGCGGCGTAGTAGAGCACGAACACGAGGATGAAGCCGGAGTCGGCCGCCCCGCCCCAGCGCGTCGCGAGCAGGTGGAACACCGTGCTGGCCAGGAACACCAGCCCGACGAGCACCGCGAGCGTCCGCCCGATCCGCCGCCCGTCGGCGCGCCACCACACGGCGATCGCGGACACGAGGAACGCCAGGTTGGTGACGTCGTTCAGCGGCTCGCCCCACAGCCCGGGCGCGAGGCGTTCGCAGTAACCGTCCACGTATGCGGTCCAGTTCACGGGGTAAGCAAACTCCACCCGGGTGAACGCGTGGTGCCAAGGGTGGCGTGTTTGGCGTTAGCGTGGGGCTATGAGCGACAGCCGGTTCCCCGTGACCGAACTCGAAGACCTGCCCGAAGACCTGCGCGCGCGGGTGGCCGCGATCGCGGAGAAATCCGGCTTCACGCCGAACATCTTCCGCGCGCTGGGCCACCGGCCGGCGGAGCTGCGGGCGTTCATGGACTACCACGATGCGTTGATGGAGCGCGAAGACGGCTTGACGAAGGCCGAGCGCGAGCTGGTGGTCGTCGCGACGTCGGGGGCGAACCACTGCACGTACTGCATCGTCGCGCACGGGGCGATCCTGCGGATCCGCGCGAAGGACCCGGAGCTGTCCGACCGCGTCGCGGCGAACCCGTGGCAGGTGGAGCTGGACGAGCGCGGCCGGGCGATCGTCGACCTCGCGCTGGCGCTGGCGCAGGATTCCGCCCTGTTCGGCGAAGCCGACCTCGAGGCGGCGCGCGACGCGGGGCTGACCGAGGACGAGATCTGGGACGTCGGCGCGATCACGGCACTGTTCGCGATGTCGAACCGGCTGGCGCACCTCACCGCGCTGAAGCCGAACCCGGAGTTCTTCCTGATGGGGCGTCAGAAGCGGTAGAACGGGCCGGGCAGGTCGCGGCTCACCTCGAAGTGGCCGCGCAGCCAGGAGCGCAGCTTGTTCATCGGTTTGGTCCAGATGCGCGGCGCCGGCCCGAAGTAGCGCGGGTCTTCGTGCGGGGTGAACGCGTCGCCGGTCAGGATCACCACGTCGTGGCCGCGCGGGCAGTGGCCGGACACGGAGATCATGCCGCGCGTGAGGTTCTCGACCCACTCGACCTCGTCGACGCCGAGCAGGGTGCGGCGATCGCAGACGGCGCAGTAGACGACGAACATCTAAAGCTCCATCCGCCAGGTCTCGCCGGTGACCGGCGGGCCGAAGTCGCGGGTGGGTTCCGCGGTCTGGAGTTCGAACCCGGCGCTGCGGTAGATGCCGCGGGCGGCGTCGAGGGCCGAGAGCGTCCAGAGCTCCATGGCCGCGTAGCCACGGCCGCGGGCGAACTCGACGCATTCGTGCACGAGCCGTTTGCCCACGCCGTGGCCGCGGGCGGCGGGTTCGAGCAGCAGGAGGCGGAGTTTGGCCGTGCGTTCGTCCGCGCTCGGCATGCAGAAGATGCTGCCGACGCGTTCGCCGGCGAGCTCCGCGATCCACGCGGCCTGGCGCGGGTCGTCGCGGTGGTCGGCGAAATCGGCGACCACGCGGGCGACGAGGGCTTCGAAGCGTTCGTCGAGGCCGTACTCGCGGGCGTAGAGGGTGCCGTGGCGGTGGACCACCCAGCCGAGGTCGCCCGGTCGCGGGGTGCGCAACACGAGCGTGGGGTCGGTGGCTTTCTCACCGACGAGCTGCGTGATGGTCCCCATCGCGCCGAGCAGGCGGCGCTGGTCTTCGTCGGGGAAGCGTTCGAGGAGGCCGCCGATCTGGCGCACCGAGCGGCCGTCGAGGTCGGCGAACGCCTCTCGGCCGGCGTCGGTCAGGCGGACGATCTGGCGGCGGGCGTCTTCGCCGCTGCGCTCGCGGAGGACCAGCCCGCGGCTCTCGAGGCGGCCGAGCAGCCTGCTCGCGTAGCCGCCGTCGAGATCGAGGCGTTTTCGCAGGTCACTCACGTGGAGCTCGGTTTGTTGGGCGACCTCGAACAGCACCCGCGCTTCACTCAGCGAATATTCGGCGTCGGCCGGCCCTTCGTCGAGGACGCCGATCACCCCGGTGTACAGGCGGTTGAACGCGCGCACGGTGGCAACGCGCTCGGCCAGGCTCACGTCGTTCATTGACCACCTCAACCAAATCGTTGACGGAGTCAAGCATCGCGCCGCAAGCCGGTTCGCGCAAGGGTTTCGGGGAATCGGACAAAGGGTCCAGACATATGGAAACCCCGTGATGCTGCCAGGTCGGGGGTCCGCCAGCATCACGGGGTCGTAGTGGGTATCGATGCCGCGAGTCGCGGCGTTACACCCACAGCACTTTGTGGTCTAGGTCACTCATGTGAGTGACACACTAACCAGTTACGGCTGGGTCAGCGCATGAACGGCTGACGCGCCTGGGCGAGGGCGATGAGCTCCTGGCGCACCGTCGAGGTGGCCGCGGTGTCGATCGCCCGGTTCAGTGCCCGGCGAGTACGAGCCTCGGCGCGACGAGCACGGAGCTTGGCGGCGATGTTGCTCATTGTTTCTGCATCCCCTTTGGAGGTTCTCGGTGGCTGTGTCTCTAGTATGCGCCTTTTTTCACAAGGATGCCAACGAATCAGCGGTGACGTGGCTTACTTGCCGATGAATCATCGGCAGTGTCCTGGTTTACGCCGGACAGATCGCGTGTCCCGGGTCACTTTGCGGTAACGGCGTAGCGACGTATCGGCTTGTCTAGCGTTATTGCTAGATATTGCTAGGCAGCGTCATACAGCGGTAGTGAGGGAAGACGGCGCTCAGTCGCGGCCGAGCAGGTAGTGCCCGAAGTGGGGCACCGTGAAGGCGATCTGCCCGCGTTCGGCGGAGTAGACCAGGCCCTTCTTCATGAGGCTGTCGCGCGCCGGCGACAGCGAGGAGGGCTTGCGCCCCAGGTAGACGGCCACGTCGGCGGTGCCGGCGGCCTCGTCGCGGCCTTGGGTCAGCTCGGCCATCGCGAGCAGGTACTCGCGCTCGGCGGGCGTCGCGCGCTCGTAGCGCGAGCCGAAGAACCCCACGGCCAGCTCGGACTCCGCCTCGGGCGCCGCGACCTGCACGTCCTTCACCGTGATCGGATCCGCGGGCGCGGCGTCCCACGCCGCTTTGCCGTAGGCCTGGATGAAGTAGGGGTAGCCGCCGGACGCGTCGAACAGCGCGTCGAGCGCCTCGGGCTCGATGCCGGCTTCCTCGCGCTCGATCGGCGCCATCACGGCGAAGTCGGCGTCCTCGCGGCTCAGCCGATCGATCCGCGCGTAGCGGAACAACCGTTCCGAGTAAGACTTCGACGCACTCAACACGGCCGGCACATGCGGCAGTCCAGCCCCGACCACCACCAGCGGCGCCCCGGACTGCGACAGCTCATGGCACGCGGCGCACAGAGCCGAAACGTCGTCGGGCTGCAGATCCTGGATCTCGTCGATCAGGAGCGCCACCCCGGTGCCCACGTCGGCGGCCAGCTCGGCGACGTCGGTGAACAGCTCCACGAGATCGATCTCGATGTCCCCGGAATCGGCCCGCCCCTGCGCGGCCGGCGCCTCGATCCCGGGCTGCCACCGATCCCTCAGCTTCGCGTCGGCCTTGTTCGCCTTCAACGCGAACGCCTTCAGCACCCCCAGGACCTCTTCAACCCGATCCGGCGCCCGGTGCCGGACCGCGAGATCCCGAATCGCCCGGTGCAGCGCAGCCGACAACGGCCTCCTGAGCTCCGCATCCGGCCGCGCCTCGATCTTCCCGGCGCCCCACCCGTGCCGGATGGCCATCGACCGCAACTCCCCGAGCAGCACGGTCTTCCCCACGCCCCGCAGCCCGGTCAACACCAGACTCCGCTCCGGCCGCCCCCTCGCGACGCGCTCCAGGACCACCTCGAACGCCCCCAGCTCACGCTCCCGCCCCGCCAACTCAGGCGGCCGCTGCCCAGCCCCGGGCGCGAACGGATTGCGGATGGGGTCCACTCTGCCACCGTATCGGCCTATCTAGCGTGGGCCCGATATTGCGCCATATCCCGCTAGCGCGTGTCGCCCCTCGCCGCGCTGCGGCCGTTTGCTCTGCACGACCGGTCCCCTCGCCCCCGCCCCGGCCTCGCGACCGTCCCCTTCGCGCCGGCCTCGGAGCGCGAACGGACCCCTCACACCACGCCCGCACGCGAACGGACCGTTCGCACCGGCGCCCCTCCCGACAGACCCGTCGCATCGGGCGAAATGCCCGAGTGGACCCTTCGCGCCCACGCCGCCACGGGACGGGTCCGCCTGCACCGGTTCCGCAGCGAACGGACTCTTCGCCCTCGGCCGCGTGCACGAGAGGACCGTTTGCGTCAGTGCGCGGCGCGCGGGGACTGTTCGTGCCCGGTCGGCCGGGACGGCTGGACCGTTCGCCGTTCCCTTGGCGCGCGAGGGGACTTTTCGCGTCGTGTTGCGTGTGCGAGTGGACCGTTCATTGCCATCGCGTCGCGCGAAGTCACCTTTCGTGCCGGTGCGAGGGGTGCGACTGGACCGTTCGCACCGACGCCGCACGAGGGGTCCGTTCGCGTCTGCGCGCGGCGCGAGGGGACCGGTCGTGCCGGGCCCAAGGGCGCCACTGGACCGGTCACGAAGAGACCGGTCGTGCCAGTCCAGCAGGCGCCACTGGACCACTCGCCAACACCGACCAACCCAAGCCAGAGGGATGGGCGGGTCTGCAGCCCCGACCATCCCCACCCCCAGCGCTCACTCCGACGTCGCCCTACTCCGTCAGGTTCCGTTCCGCATAGATCCGCATCGCGTCCCGGATGTACGCCGCCGTTCCGGGGCCGAAGTCGGCGTCGTAGGACCCGTACCGCGGATCGTCGACGTACAACTGCCCCAGCCCCGCGAAGTACCCGCGCGACACCGTCTTCACCGCCGGCCGCAGCCAGGCGTGGAGCCGGCCCGCGATCGCCTGCGCCTCGGCAGACTCAACCGACCACCCCGCAGCCCGCGCCGCCCCGAAAGCGGCCGCGATCTCGCCCTGCTCCCGCTGGTGCGCCGCACGCTCCGAAGCCGACAACGACCGCCACCACCGGTCACCGGTGCGGTAAGCCGAAGCGCCCCAACGGGACGTCACCTCAGCCTCGTGCACTGTGTGGTCGAAGCCGTCGAAAACTTCCTCCGCCATGAGTGGTTCACCTCCCTCCAGTTTCCTCAACGTGGTCCGTACGGAGTCGATCTGCCGCCCGATCCGCGCCCGCTCCTGTTCCAGCAACGCGAGGTGCGTCGACAAGGCGACAACGCTGTCGCGCTCGCCGTCGAGCACGGAAGCGATTGCGGGCAGCCCCAGGCCGAGCTCACGCAGCAACAGGATCCGCTGCAGCCGCACCAGGGCGGCCGAGCCGTAGTAGCGGTAGCCGTTGCCGCCGATGCGGCTGGGTGCGAGCAGCCCGACGGTGTCGTAGTGCCGCAGCGTGCGGCTGGTCGTGCCCGCCGCTCGGGCGATGTCCTGGATCGACCACTCCATGTCGTCAACGGTAGAAGTTGACGCAGCGTCAAGGTCAAGCAAGACGGAGCCGCTAAAGCCCTCTAAGTAAATCTAGTAAAAACACGATAGATACCTAGGCAACGCTAGCGCGGTTCGGCGACCCGCCGGCGGGGAATCCCGGTTGTAGGTTCGACCAGCACCGAAGACCTCGCAGGAAAGGCGACGACCGTGATACTGCGCCGGGTGGCCCGTCCACTGCTCGCGTCGACGTTCATCTATGGCGGTATCGGCATGCTCCGCGACACCCAAGGGCACGCGAAGGCGATCGAGCCGTTCCTCACCGAGACGTTCGACAAAGTCGAGGGCCTCGTCCCCGAACAGGTGCCGCGGGATCCCGCAACGCTCGTGCGCATCGACGCCGCCGTGAAGATCGGGGCCGGCCTCGCGCTCGCGGCGGGCAAGGCGCCGCGGCTGGCGTCGCTCGCGTTGCTGGGCACGCTCGTGCCCACGACGGCCGCCGCGCACCGGTTCTGGGAGATCAAGGACCCCGCCGAGCGGCAGGCGCAGCAGGTGCAGTTCCTCAAGAACGCGGGCATCGCCGGCGGCCTGCTGCTGGCCGCGAGCGACACGGCGGGCAAGCCGTCGCTCGGCTGGCGCGCCCGTCGCGCCGCGAAGCAGGCCGGCAAGCAGGCAGAAAAGCTCAGCAAGAAGGCCGAAAAGCAGCTCAGCTGACGACAGGCGGGCCCCACGCCGGGGGCCCGCATCGTCACTTCTCCAGAATCGCCGTCACACCCTGGCCGCCGGCCGCGCAGATCGAGATCAGGCCACGCCCGGATCCCTTCTCGTGCAACAGCTTCGCCAGCGTCGCCACGATCCGCCCGCCCGTCGCGGCGAACGGGTGTCCGGCGGCGAGCGACGAGCCGTTGACGTTCAGCTTCGCGCGGTCGATCGAGCCCAGCGGCGCGTCGAGACCGAGCTTCTCCTTGGCGAACGCCGGGTCCTCCCACGCCTTCAACGTGGCCAGCACCTGCGACGCGAACGCTTCGTGGATCTCGTAGAAGTCGAAGTCCTGCAAGGAAAGTCCCGCGCGGTCCAGCATCCGCGGCACCGCGTACGCGGGCGCCATCAGCAGCCCCTCGGCGCCGTGGACGTAGTCGACGGCCGCCGTCTGCGAGAACGTCAGGTACGCCTGCACGGGCAGGTTGTGCGCCTTCGCCCACTCGTCCGTCGCGAGCAGCACGGTCGACGCGCCGTCGGTCAGCGGCGTCGAGTTGCCGGCCGTCATGGTGCCGTCCGGGCCGCCGTACACGGGCTTGAGCTTGGCCAGCTTCTCGACCGTCGAATCCGGCCGCAGATTCTGGTCCTTGGCCAGCTTGAGGAACGGCGTCACGAGGTCGTCGAAGAACCCGCGGTCGTACGCCGCGGCGAGGTGCTGGTGGCTAGCGGCGGCGAGCTCGTCCTGCGCCTCTCGCGTGACGTCCCAGACCTTCGCCGTGAGCGCCGCGTGCTCGCCCATCGACAGGCCGGTGCGCGGCTCGGCGTTGCGCGGGATCTCGGGCACGATCTGGCCCGGCCGCAGCTTCGTGAGGAGCTTGAGGCGGTCGCCCAGCGTCTTCGCGGAGTTGAGCTGCACGAGGATCTTGCGCAGGTCGGCGTTTACAGCCAGCGGAGCGTCACTCGTGGTGTCCACGCCACCCGCGATGGCGGAGTCGATCTCCCCCAACGAGATCTTGTGCGCCACGTTGATCACGGCCTGCAACCCCGTGCCGCACGCCATCTGGACGTCGGACGCGGGCGTCGCGGCCGAGAGCCGGCTGCCGAGCACGCTCTCGCGGGCGAGGTTGAAGTCTTTGGAGTGCTTGAGCACCGCGCCCGCGGCGACCTCGCCGATCACCTCGTCCTGCAGCGCGAAGCGGCTGACCAGGCCGTCGAGCGCGGCGGTGAACATGTCCTGGTTCGACGCCTTCGCGTACGGGCCGTTCGACCGCGCGAAGGGGATGCGGTTGCCACCGATGATCGCGACCTTGCGGACCGCGGCGGTTTTCCTGGTCGCCATGGCGTCCACCTCTCTGAGTCGTCCCTTTCACACTGTAACCTACTAGTGAGTAGGTTAGACTGCGACGTGACGCAGACGGCACGGGAGGCGCTCGATGGCTGACAGGTACCAGCAGTTCACGAAATCCCCGGTGGGGAAGTTCGTGGTGCCGAAGCTCGGCCTGCCCAACCCCGCCACGCTGCGCCGGTACCGCGCCGGCCAGCCCGCACTCGAGGGTCCCGCACTCCTCGGCGCCGCGCCGGGCGGACGGCTCGAAAAGACCCTGAAGAGTCAGCTCGACGATGCCGGCATCGAGGTTCTTTCGACCGCCACCGACCGCCACGCGGCCCTCGTCTTCGACGCCACCGGCATCACGGACCCCGCCGACCTGCGCGAGGTCTACCGCTTCTTCCACCCGGTGATCCGCAAGGTCGGGCCGTCGGGCCGGGTCGTCGTGTTCGGCACGCCGCCGGAGCTGGTCGAGGGCCGCGAGCGGATCGCGCAACGAGCGTTGGAGGGCTTCGTGCGCTCCGTGGGCAAGGAGCTGAAGCGCGGCGCCACGGCGCAACTCGTGTACGTAGCCGAAGGCGCCGAAGCCGCGGCCGAGTCGACGGTGCGGTTCCTGCTGTCGGCGAAGTCGGCGTTCGTCGACGCGCAGGTGATCCGCGTCGGCACGCACGGCACCTCCGCCACGGCGCCCGCCAGCTGGGAAAAGCCGTTGGCGGGCAAGGTCGCGCTGGTCACCGGCGCGTCGCGCGGCATCGGCGAGGCCATCGCGGAGACCCTCGCCCGCGACGGTGCCCACGTCGTCGCCCTGGACATCCCGGCGCAGGGCGCCGATCTGTCCACAGTGGCCAATCGCGTCGCCGGATCCGCGCTGCAACTGGACATCACGGCGGCCGACGCGCCGGCCAAGCTCGCCGAGTACCTGACCACGCGCCACGGCGGCGTCGACGTCGTCGTGCACAACGCCGGCATCACGCGCGACAAGACGCTCGGCAACATGACCGAGGGCGGCTGGGACGCCGTGCTCACCGTGAACCTCGCCGCGCAGCTCGCGGTGAACGACAAGCTGCTCGCCGACAAGGTCCTGCGCGAAAACGGCCGCATCATCGGCGTTTCGTCGATCGCGGGCATCGCCGGCAATGTCGGCCAGACGAACTACGCGACGTCGAAGGCCGGCGTGATCGGCATGGTCAACGTCGGCGCGCCGCAGCTCGCGGAGTACGGCGGCACGATCAACGCCGTCGCGCCGGGCTTCATCGAGACGAAGATGACCGCCGCCGTCCCGCTGTTCATCCGCGAAGCCGGGCGGCGCCTGTCGAGCCTCGGCCAGGGCGGCCTGCCGGTCGACGTCGCCGAGACCATCGCCTGGTACGCCAACCCGGCGTCGGCCGCGGTCAACGGCAACGTGGTCCGCGTGTGCGGCCAGGCCCTGCTGGGGGCGTGACATGTCCGTTCGCGAGCTGACCAGCGCGCCCAGCCTGGCGACGCTGTACCCGAAGGCCCTGCTGCGCCGTGGCGGCGGCTCGACCCTGCCGGACATCGAGCTGGTGCGGCCGTCGGTCACGGTGTCCTCGGAGCACGTCGCTGCGTACGCGCAGGTGTGCGGGTTCCGGTATTCGGATGTGCTGCCCGCGACCTACCCGCACATGCTGGTGTTCGGGCTGCAGATGGCGCTGATGACGGAGCCGGGATTCCCGTTCCCGCTGCTCGGCCTGGTGCACGTCGCGAACTCGATCACGGTCCGGCGCCCGCTGTCCTTGACCGAGACGTTTTCCGCGCGCGTCCGCGCGGAGAACCTGCGGCCACACGAGAAGGGCCGGCAGTTCGACATGGTGAGCGAACTGTGGGCCGGCACGGAGCTGGTGTGGTCGGAGGTGTCGACTTACCTGCGCCGCGGCGGTTCCTCGGGCTCCTCGAAGCCGCACGCTTCTTTGGTCGCCCCGACGCCGACCGCCCTGTGGACCGTCCCGGGCGACATCGGCCGCCGCTACGCCGACGTCTCGGGCGACCGCAACCCCATCCACCTGCACCCGCTGACCGCGCGCCTGTTCGGCTTCCCCCGCGCCATCGCCCACGGCATGTGGACGAAGGCCCACGCCCTGGCCTCCTTCGAGGGCCGCCTACCCGACGCGTACACGGCGTCTGTCCGCTTCAAGCAGCCCGTGCTCCTACCGGCCCGCGCAGCCTTCACCGCCTGGCCGACGGACGACGGGTGGGCGTTTGAGCTGTGGAATGCCCGGAAACCGAAGCCGCACTTGGACGGCGTGATCTCAGCCCTCTGAGTTCATTTCGGGCAGCGGCTTCCAGACCTGACCTTCGACGAGGTCGTTGAACCCCAGCCACACCAGGTTCATCAGCCACGACGCCAGCACACCGTCGGAGATCTCCGGGTGGTCCAGCGCCCAGTCGGCCAGCGATTCCGCCGCACCGACCAGCGCGGCGGCCAGCCCGGCGCCCGAGAACTCGGCCTGCTCCCCGAGCCCCTTCCGCGTTCCCGCCGACACCACCAGCGCGGCGACCAGCTCGATCGCGCGCCCGCGCATCGCCGTGATCTCCGCGGCGAACGTGCCGCCGACCGTCAGCGCCTGGCGGTGCAGCACCGTCCACGACTCGCGATACTCGGCGACGAAGCGGTAGAACGAGCGCAGCCCGTGCCAAAGCTGCATGTCCGGCGGCAGATCCGGCTGGACGCCCGCCTGGATGGCCTCGAGCAGGCGCGTCGCCTCGCGCTGGATGCTCTTGCCGAAGAGGTCTTCCTTCGAGCCGAGGTAGGTGTAGATCATCGGCTTGGAGACGCCGGCGACGTCGGAGATCTCGTCCATCGAAGCCGCGTGGTAACCGTGGCGGGAGAACACGCGCACGGCGGCGTCCAGGATCTGCCGCTCACGCACCGCGCGCGGCAGCCGCCGGGCCCGCTCGGGCGGGCGCTGATCTTCGTCGGGCACTCTCCGACCTCCCTCTCGCCAGCAGGAGACGGTACCTGCCGCCGTGGTCGCACGTGCTTGCCCGCTTACCTACTCATGGGTAGCCTTTGCTGGAAGATCACGGAAGGGGCTTTGCGATGGACCTGTCCGGCCTGCGCGGCGCGGCCCTGCTCGACGCCCTCGACCACGTTGCGCCCGACGGTCTCGACGTCAACACCGTCGCCGACGCCATCGACCCCCGCGAACTCGGCCGCGACGACTTCCGCCGCCTGCTGGAATCGCTGATGCGCCTCTCGGAAGACGCCCCGGCGTTCTCCCTGGCCAAGGTCGACCCGACTCGCTTCGCCACGCTCGTCTCGCGCGCGTCCCGGCCGCAGCTGGAGGCCGTCGTCGCCTCGCTGGAGCTTCGCGAACGCGTCCTCGACGAGATCTTCGCCCGCATGGGCGCCCACCTCCGCGTCGACCGGCCTCTCGAAGCGGTCATCCACTGGCGCCTCTCCGGCGGCACCGGCGCCGGCGGCTACGACCGCTACGCCACCACCATCTCCGGCGGCTCGTGCACGGTCTCGCGGACCGTCGAGGGCGCCCGCCCGCGCGTGACGATCACGTTGTCCCCGGTCGACTTCTTCCGTCTCATCACGCACCAAGCCACCCCGGCGGTGCTGTTCGTGACGGGCAAAATCAAGGTGAAAGGCGACCTCGCATTCGCGGCCGGTTTGATCGGCTATTTCGACCTCCCGAAGCCCGCCTGAGCCGTTAGACTCCGTTTTCGTGTCCCGATTCTCGCGTTCCCGTTCCGCCGCCTCCGAGGGGCACGCGGTCAACGGCTTCGCCCGCAAGCTGGACGTCGGCAAGCTCACGCCCGCGCAGTTCGTGCAGGTCCTGGAAACCTTGCACATGCTCGGAAACGCGGGCGCCGGCATCGAACTGAGCAGCCTGACGACGCAGGCCCTGGTCGACGTCGTCCACCGCGCCTCTCGCGACCAACTCAAAGCCCTGGCCGACCACCCCGAGTTACGCGCGGTCTTCCTCGACGAGATTTTCCGCAGAATGTCCGAGCATTTCCGCGCCGACCGCGCCCGCCACGTCGACTTCGTCGTTTCCTGGCGCTTTTCCGGCGGCACCGGCGCCGACGGCTACGACCGCTTCCAAACCGTCATCGAATCCGGCGCGTGCGTCTCCAGCACCGACCTGTCCCGCACCCCGGACACCACCCTCACCCTCTCGGTCGACGACTTCATCCGCATGGCGACAGGCACGTCCGCCCCCGCGGCCATGTTCGTGACGGGCCGCGTCAAGGTCAAGGGCGAGTACGCCCCGGCGGTGCGGTTCTCGAGCTACTTCGACATCCCGAAGCCCAGCACTGGCAACTAGCCACGACGATTGGCAAGTTGCAGATTTTGTCGGTGGGGCGTCCTAGAGTGATCAGCATGTTCGGTGAGATCGCTGGGGTACCCGAGGGGACGCTGTTCGCCAGCCGCAGGGAAGCCTATGACGCTTATGTACATCGAGCGTTGCAGGCCGGCATCGTCGGAACTGCTGTCACGGGGGCGCAGTCTGTTGTCGTGTCTGGTGGTTATCCCGATGTCGATGAGGGCGCGCGGCTTCTCTATACCGGGCATGGCGGCCGGGACGCTTCAACAGGTCAGCAGACCAAACACCAGAGCTTCGGTTCACCGGGTAACGCGGCTCTGGAGACCAGTCGGATCCAGGGGATGGCGGTCCGGGTCATCCGCAAGGTAGGCACCAGATATCGATACGACGGGCTCTACCGCGTTGAGGAGTCGATGCTGGTCTATCCCGACGACGGGGAGTTCAAAGTCTGTCGATTCGAGATGGTGAAGATCGACAAGGCTGTTGACGCTACGTACGCGCCGATTGAGGGAAAGCTCTCGCCCGAGGAGCACCACGCTGGCCAACCGATCGGCAATCCTGCTCCGGGGCGGCGCTCCACCAACGTTCAGCGCATCATTCGCGCCACGAACGTCGCTGACTGGGTAAAGGAACTCTACGACCACACATGCCAGATGTGCGGGACTCGTCTCACCATGGGTGACCGCGGCTATTCCGAAGGTGCGCATATCCGACCGTTGGGTGGGCTACACCAAGGCGAAGACGTTGTCGAAAACCTGCTGTGCCTCTGCCCGAACTGCCACGTGCTCTTCGACGGCGGCGCACTCACGGTGGAGGAGGACCGATCTTTGCTGCTCAACGGGGAGCCGGCTGTACTGAACGGTAGCCCTGCGGGGAAGCTCCACGTGGACGACAAGCACCTCGTCGGCGATGAGTACCTCAATCACCGCCGCGAATCACGCAAGGAGTCCTAACCTTCGACGATGCGCCCCTCGATCACCGGGTGGGTGGTCGGCCGAGGATCTTCGGCGACGACCTCGCTGTCCACCACCATCACCGGGCCGCGGCGGGTGTTGGCGTACCGGATCGCGCGCTTCTCAGCGCGGTGCAGCCACCAGCGGCGCACCAGCGCGCGCGAGGGCGGGAGCAGCACGAACAGACCCAGCAGGTCGCTCACGAACCCCGGCACCATGATCAGGATGCCGCCCACGGCGATGAGCATGCCGTCGGTCAGTTCTTTGTCGGCGGGGCGGCCCGATTGGGCCTTGGTGACGAAGGCGCGCATCGCCTTGCCGCCCTCGCGGCGGGCGAGCCAGGAGCCCACGAAGGCGCCCGCGATGAGCAGCGCGATCGTGCCGAGGACGCCCACCAGGGAGCCCACGGCCCAGATCGCGGCGACCTCGGCGATGACGTAGAGCAGGAACGCGACAGCCATACTGTCTCAACGAACGGGCTGTCCGTTTTTCTCCCGACCCGCGAGACGGTTAGACCGAGGCCAGGAAAGCCGCGACGTCCGGGCGAGTGCGCAGCAGGTGGTGGCGGGCCTGCGGAGCGTCCGCGGCCACCGACGCCAAGAGGCGGCTGCGGTGCGTACGCGGCCAGTTCCAGATCCACTTCACGAACTCGCCGTCGAGCTTCGAGACGCAGCCCGGCGCCTGGGTGTCGCGGCCGCGTTCGCGCAGGTGGCGGAGCAGGACGCGGCGCACGCTGGTGGTGCGGGAGACGTCGAGGAACACGACGGTGTCGGCCAGCGGCAGGCGTAGGTCGAAGCCGGAGCTGTAGTTGCCGTCGATCACCCAGCCGTCCGTGGCGACGGCAGCGGCCTGCGCGGCGCGGAACTCCTCCGGCGGCGCCGGCACCCAGCCGGGGCGCCAGTACAGCTGGTCGAGGTGGGTTACGGGCACGTCCAGCACCGCGCCGAGGCGCCGGGCGAGGGTGGACTTGCCGCTGCCGGAGGGGCCGAGGACGAGGACGCGCCGCTTCACCGCGTGAACCCTAGGGCAGCAGCCCGCAGAGCAGCAGCCCGATTATCAGCAGGTCAGGGCCACGGGCGAGCTGCCGCAGCAAACCGGTGGGGATGAGGACGCCCTCGTACAGCACCAGCCCCATCGACGAGAACTCGAGCGGCCCGCGCGTGACGGTCCGCACCACCGAGTACGCGGCCACCACCACGGCGACCAGCGAGCCGAGGGTCACGGGGGCGCCGAGCAGCGCGACCACGGCCGTCCAGCACGCCGCGAGCGCGACCAGCACCGAGGCCATCACCAGCCGCAGGCGCAGCTCCGACGCATCGAGCCAGCGGCGCAGGCCCGGCACGCGGTGCAGCTGCGCGATGGGCGCGGCGAACGGCAGCAACGCCAGGTACGAGCCGAGCCCGAGCAGCCAAACCGACGTCACGCCCGGGAACGTCGTGTGGGCGGCCGTCACAGCGAGTGCCAGGAACACCGGCAGGCCCAGCGCGTGGCGGCGCGCGAGAGTCCCCGTCACGACGTACCGCGTGACGATGAAGCGACCGTCCAACGCGCGGCGCCAGCGGACGGGACGGCCGGCGGGCAGCAGCGCCCACACGTCAAGGAACGCCGCCGACGTCCGGCGCACCAGGCGTTCGCGGAAGTGGCGGACGAGGGTGTCGCGCGTCGGCAAAGGGGGCGGTGACCAGGCCAGCAGCAAGGCGGCGGCCGCGGCCACCGCGGCGAATATCCACAGTGGAGTGTCGGGGAAAACACCCAGGACAGCCGGCACGAGCGGCAGCACGGCCTCCCCGAGCAACGGCCGGCGGCGAGCCATTACCAGCGCTAGCGCCGCCACGGCGACGGACAGCGCGAGCGGTCCCACCACGTCCGGCGGAAAGCCGATGAGCACCCCAGCGACGACGAAGAAGTACGCGACCGTCGCGAACCGCGCGGCCCAGCCCGCCAGCAGCCGCTGCCGCAGCACACGCGAGCGGCCGCCGTCGGAGTACGCGACGGTCGCGAACCGCGTGGTCCAACCCGCGAGTAGCCGTCGGGGCGGCGTGCTCTCGCTGCGGTCGTCGACGGACGGGACCGTCGTGAATCGTGTGGTCCAGCGCGCGAGCAATCGTGAGTGCAGCGCGCCCTGACGGCGGCCGTCGGCGGATGCGGCCGTGGTGAATCGTGTGGTCCACCCTGCCAGCAGTCGTCGGGGCGGCATGTTCTCGGGACGGTCGTTGACGGGCGCGGCCGTCGCGACCCGCGCGGTCCGGCCCGTCAGCAGCCGCCGCGTACGTGAGCGGCGATCGTCGATGGACGGGACCGTCGTGAATCGTGTGGCCCAGCGCGCGAGCAGTCGTCGGGGCGGCGTGCTCTCGCGGCGGCTGTCGGCGGATGCGGCCGTGGTGAATCGTGTGGTCCAGCCTGCCAGTAGCCGTCGGGGCGGCATGTTCTCTCGGCGGTCGGGGACCGTCGTGAGCCGTGCGGCCCAGCCTGCCAGCAGCCCTCGGTGCAGCGCGTTCTCGCGGCGGTCGCCGACAGGTGCCGCCGTCGCGACCCGCGCAGCCCGATCCACCGGCAACCGCCGCCCCCGCCGACCCGAGTAGCCGTCGTCGAAGTCCGACCAGGTCAGAGCACCCGGATCGGCCCAGACGTGGCTGCGGCGGAGGGTTGCGCGCCAGGCGAGGGCGAGGCCGGCGCACAGGACGGCGACGCTGCCGTGTGGCCCGACTGCCGCGGCGCCGATGAGTTGGGAGCGCACGAGTGCGGTGTTGTAGAGCGGGGAGCCGAGCAGGCCCAGCGCGATGAACAGGCCGAGTAGCACGTCAGGGCGCTTCAGGGACGCGGCCAGGTGGCCACCGATGAACAGTGGCCGCGGGTCGACCGAGCGCGGAGTGCCGAAGCGGCTCAAGCGTGTCACCGAGCCTCACCGATGACCTGCACGCCGCGATACCGCGCGACGAACCCCAACCACCTCACAGCTCAACCACGTAATCCGCCACAGCCTCGACCAACCCCGTGTCGTGGCTCGCCACCACCACCGCCGCGCCGGACGACAGGCTCGTCGAAACCAG
This sequence comes from Amycolatopsis sp. NPDC001319, assembly GCF_042896185.1. Taxonomy (NCBI): domain Bacteria; kingdom Bacillati; phylum Actinomycetota; class Actinomycetes; order Pseudonocardiales; family Pseudonocardiaceae; genus Amycolatopsis; species Amycolatopsis sp. NPDC001319. The sequence continues at coordinate 523,649 of NZ_JBIAWY010000001.1, forward strand.
GTCCGCCAGCCCGGCGCGCCCCGCGGTGTCCAGGGCGCGCTCCGGTTCGTCCAGCAGCAGCACCGAGTGCGGCCGCGCGACCGCCGCGTGTAGCAGCAGCCGACGGCGCTGGCCGGCGGAAAGGTCGCCGGCGGGCACGTCCGCGCGCGAAGCCAGCGAGGCCGGCACCGTGCACGAACCGCCGAACGAACGGCCCACCAGGTCCAGGTGCTGGCGCGGGGTCAGCTCGTCGAACAGCGCCGAGTCGTCCAGCACCGCCGAGACGCGCCGGCGGAACCGAGCCGACCGTTCGTCCGGCGCGCGCCCGCAGACGGAGACGGTGCCGGACGTCGGCGCCTGCGCCCCGTACAGGCAGCGCAGCAGTGTCGACTTGCCGGCGCCGTTCGCGCCTGTCACGACCAGGCACTCGCCGGCGTCGACGGCCAGGTCCAGTTCCTCGAAGAGCACGGCCGGACCCGCCGTGACGCCGAGCCCCCTCGTCTGAACCAGCATGCCCGTCACACTAGATAGGCCTGCGCCTGCAAGGTGAAGAGTTCCGCGTACCCGGCCTTGGCGGCCATGAGCTCCTCGTGCGTGCCGTACTCCGCGACCTTGCCGTGGTCCAGCAGCAAAATCCGCTCGGCCTGGCGGACCGTCGAGAACCGGTGCGAGATGTACAGCGTGGTCCGGCCGGCGGCCAACGACCGCAGCCGGGCGAACAGGTCGTGCTCAGCCTGGGCGTCGAGAGCCGACGTCGGTTCGTCGAGGATCAGGATCGGGGCCTCGCGCTGGAAGGCCCTGGCCAGGGCGATCTTCTGCCACTCGCCACCCGACAGCGAGACGCCCTGGTCGAACCAGCGGCCCAACGGCGAGTCGTAGCCGGACGGCAGGCGCTCGATGCGTTCGTCGGCGCCGGCGCGACGGGCGGAGTCCTCGATGTGCGGGCGGTCCTCCAGCCGGTGGAGGTCGCCGAGGCCGATGTTCTCCGCCGCCGTGCCCTGGTACGTCACGTAGTCCTGGAACATCGCGCTGATCTGGGTGCGCAGCTCGTCCGGGTCGTACCGGCGGATGTCCACGCCGTCGAGCAGGATGCGGCCGCCGGTCGGGTCGTACAGGCGGCACAACAGCTTGAACAACGTCGACTTGCCCGCACCGTTGCGGCCGACCACCGCGACCGTCTCGCCCGGGCGAATCTCGAACGACACCCCGTCCAGCGCGGGTTCCTCGGCGCCCGGGTAGGTGAAACTCACCGACTCGAACCGGATGTGTCCCTCCACAGTGGACGGCAACGGCAGCGGCGAGTCGGGCGCCACGATCTCCGGCGAAGTGTCCAGGAACCGGTACAGCGTGTCCAGGTACAGATTGTTCTCGTACATCCCCGAAAACGCCGTGAACAGCCCCGAAACCGAAGCCTGCACCGACGTCGCCGCGGCCGTGTACAGCGCCAGGTCACCCAGCGTCAGGCGCCCGCCGACGGCCTCCAACGCGATGTACAACGCGATCGCCGAGCCGGCCAGGGTGGACAGCAGCCCCCACGACGTCGAGCTCACGTTGCGGCGAACCGTCAGCCGCCGTTGCCGCTCGTACGACACCACGCCGAGCTGCCGGAACCGCTCCACGAAGTACGGCCCGAGGCCGAACAGCTTGGTCTCCTTGGCGTACGTATCCGTCGTGACCAGCGAAGACAGGTAATCCATCCGTCGCTTGATCGGCGACATCAGGAACGTCAGCCAGAACGCGCGCGACCCGTACTTCGACTGCGAGATGAACGCGGGAATCGGCGCGAGCAGCGCCACCAGCGCCAGCAACGGGCTGATCGACACCAGCAGCGCGATCATGCTCGAGAACGTGATCGCCGTGCGCACCAGCCCCAGCGCCGACGTCATCATCGACAACGGCCGCGTCGGCGCCTCCTGCGCGGCCTGGCGCAGCATGTCGTACGACGTGGAGCCCTCGAAGTACGCCAGCTGCAGCTTGCTCGCGTGGTCCATGACCTGGTGGCGGATGGTCAGCGTCATCCGTTCCTGCAGCAGCGTCTGCGCGATCGACGTGATCGCGCTGCTGATCGCGGTCGCGGCCAGCACGCCGAACTGGAACAGCGTGATCCGCACGATGTCGCCGGTCGTGCCCTTGTGCTGGATGGCCGCGACCACCGCGTCCAGCAGCAGCTTCGCGATGTACGCCGTGGCCGTCGGCAGCAGGCCGGACAGCAGCGTGACCAGCGCGAGCAGGATCGTCAGGGTCGGGCTGGCCTGCCACGTCAGCCGCGCCACCTTCGGCAGGCCGCGGACGGTGCCGGACACCGACGTCTTCATCCGGCCGAAGCGCGACTTCAGGTCTTTGGGCAGGTCCGGTTGCGGGGGCTCCGGGATGTCGACGGGACCGGTCAGGCCGCTGTCGGGCACCGTCTGTGCCGGTCTGCGCCGCCGTCCGCCGGGCCGTCCGCCCGGCATGAATCCGCCTGGGATCACGCGGACACCGCGCCGTGCAGGAAGACGTCGATCATCTCGGTGGCCTCGGGCGAACCGGGCATGGGCCGGCTCTGCGCGAACAGCATCGAGAGGAACATGGCCGCGGCCTGGTTCACCGGCAGCCGCAGGCGGTCGGCGTCCGGCACGAACAGCTCACGGACGGCGCGGTGCATCGCCTCGAACGACTCGCGCCGGCTGTCGCCGGTCACCGACTTGCGGTTGCGGGCCTCTTCCGGGCGCGTCCGGCCGGCCCGGATCGCGCCCATCACGGCACCCAGCCGCTGCATGTGCGCGGTCAATGCGTCAACGGCTTCCAGGAGCCGCTGCTCCAACGGCAGCTCACTCGGGATCTCCCCGATCATCTCCAACGCCTCCCCCGGGTCGAGCGCGGCTTCCACGCACGCGTCGAACAGCTCGTCCTTGTCGGTGAACACGCGGAAGATGGTGCCCTCGCCGATGCCGGCCGCCCGGGCGATCTGCGCGGTGGTGACCCCCCGGCCGTGTTCCACGACCAGCGGGAGCACCGCACGCACGATCATCCGGCGGCGGTCGTCGGGCGCCATCCCCGGCGCGCGCTTCCTCGTCTCCATACCGACCAAAATACGGAGTGAGTGCTCACTCCGTCAACTGGGTAACGCGAAGCGACGAGCCGTCGACTTAGGGACGCACATCCGCCGACCCGAGGAGCGCCGGTGCGCGGCAAGCCGTTCGACGAGCCCACCGCGGGACGCCTGCGCCAGGCGCGCGAGGTCCTGTCCGCCGAGGCCGAGAAGAGCCATCACGTGCTGTACGCGAAGCTGCGCGAGATCGTCGGTGGCGTGATGGCGCTGGACGCCTTCTTCGTGGCCCTCTTCCGCGACGCCGGCCACGTGCTCTACGCCTACCAGTACGACGGCGCCGAGTACGCGCTCCCGGGCGTCCGGCCGGTCAACCCCGAAGGCCCCACGGGCTGGGTGCGTACCCACAACCGTTCCTACGCCTACCGCGCCGACGCCGGCGCCGTGCTCAACCGCGGCATCCCTTGGGGCGACAAGGAACGCCGCTCGGCCGACGCGCTCGTCGTCCCGATGCGCCGCACGCACACCGGCGAGGTGATCGGCGTCGTCTCGGCCCAGACGTACACCGCCGACAGCTACGGCGACGCCGAGCTCGCCGCGCTGGAGTGGCTGGCCGAGGTGGTCGCCCGGATCCTGTCGGCCGAGGACGAGGACCGCGAGCTCCTGGCGCAGCTCGACGACGGGCACCGGCCGGCCGCCGAACGCGTGCTCGGGCGGACGGTGTCGGCGCTGGTCGTGGAGCGCGTGGCCGTGGTGTGGCAGGCGGCGGCGCAGCTCGCGACTGAGCTGGAGGCGGAGGGTCACCGCCTCGGGGCACGGGCGCGGGACCTGGTGCGCGAGTGTGAGCGGCTGCAGATGGATTCCGCGGAGATCGAGTTCGCCGGCTACCGCGAGGCGGCGGCGCGGTTCGGCTCGCTGAGCCCGCGCGAGCGTGACGTCGCCGAGCTCCTGCGCTTGAGCGACGGCGAAATCGCCACACAGCTGTACGTCGCCCGCTCCACGGTGAAGACCCACGTGCGCAGCATCCTGCGCAAGTACGGCGCCAAGAGCCGTTCGACGGTCGTCGAGGAGGTCTCCACCTATCTCGGTTACGCCCGTGAGCGAGGCGGCTCATCCTCGGGATGAATCGGTGCGGGCTTATTTTTCATCCTCGCGCCGAGAGAATCGTTGTGGTATCGCGGATAACATGGTTCCAGTGCGCGTGGAAAACGGCTCCGTGTGGAGTGTGCCGCTCGAATTTCTCATCGCTCTCTGGTGGTTTTTCGTCGCGATCGGAATTGCGAAGTTCATCGTTGTTCCCCTCGTCAAATGGTTGCTGGTTACCGTGTTCGAGTCACTCAAGGGCGCCTCGGGCGCGGGCCGGACGGTGCGCCGGCTGCTCGCCGTACCCATCACGGGTTTGCTGAGCAGGCAACGCAAAGCGCGCGGCGGTCACCGGGAAAGCCGGCTCGACCTCTTCGTCGTCGACTTGGTTTTCGGCGTGGCGGTGAGCGGTTTTCTCCAGGGAATCCTGCTGACCGCGGTGTCGACCATCGTGGTCGTCGTTATTTGTTTTCTGGTTTTCTGAACGGAGCGGTGAATCTTGGCTGGCGACGAGTTGGTGCCGAGCGGCCGGAGTGTGCCGTTCGAGGTTCAGGACGCGAATGGGAATCTGCCGGCGAGCGGCGGCGCCGATCTCGCGGAGGTCGTGGTCAGCGCGATCGCCCACGCTCTCGGCTTCCCGACGGCCGCGCTCGTGCGTTCGGTCGTGGTGGTGGTCGCGCGAACGTACTCCGAGATCAAGGTGGAGCTGCAGGGGCAGCGGGTGGACCGGCGGATCAAGCTGCAGACGATGACCATCGAGCGGTTCTACACCGCGATGGCGCGCGTGGACGCCGATCCCTACTGGCCCCCGGAAGCGAAAGCGACGCTCGCCGAGGCCGTGGCGGCGGAGATGAAGCAGGAAATCGCCCGGCTGCTCCGAAGCTAGAGAGGAACTGCGATGTCCGAACTGATCAGGAGGACCGACGCCGAGGTCGAGCGCCGGCCGCTCGAGAAGGCGGTGGAGCTCGCCGCCACCGCGCACCGCAAGGTCGTGGTCAAGCGTCAAAAGATCCGGGTGGCGCTCACCATCGCCGAGCTGACCGCGGAAGCCGAGATCCGGGCCGACCGGCGGCGGCGATGACCGGCACGGAAGAGCTGGAGGGGCTCGTGCGGACCGTCGTCGAGCGGCCCGCCGCGGTGCGGTTGCAGCAGCTGCTGGCCGAAGGGCTGATCACCGCGGCCGACCGGGACCTGTTCCTGGTGTCGGCACAGAAGTACCGGGAAGCCGCGTTCGCGCAGTACGCCGACTTCGACCCGGCGGTGCGCCACGAGCTGGTGAAGGCGCTGCTCGTCGACTACCAGCAGGAACTCGGCCGCCTGCTGGACGAGATGGCCGCGCGCCGGCGTCCGCCGGCGGAGATCGAAGCGAGGGGTGGGGTCCTGCGCGGGTTGTGGCGCAGGATCCGGTGAAGCGGTTGCGGCCCGGAAACCACCGGGCCGCAACCGCGCCGGAACGGATCAGTACGTGATCGCCACGGCCGGGTCGGCGAGCAGCGCGCCGACGTCGGCGAGGAACTCCGAGCCCTGCTGGCCGTCGACCACGCGGTGGTCGAAGCTCAGCGACAGCTGCATCACCTTGCGGACCTTGATCTCGCCGTCCACGACCCACGGCGTGTCGCGGATCGCGCCGACCGCCAGGATCGCCGACTCGCCCGGGTTGATGATGGGCGTGCCGGTGTCGACGCCGAAGACGCCGACGTTGGTGATCGTGAACGTGCCGTTCGCCATCGCCGCGGGCGTGGTCTTGCCCTCGCGCGCGACGTCGGTGAGCTCGGTCAGCGCGACGGCCAGCTGCTTGAGCGACATCGCGTCGGCGTCGAAGATCTTCGGCACCACGAGCCCGCGCGGGGTCGCCGCGGCGATGCCCAGGTGCACGTAGTCCTTGTAGACGATCTCCTGCGCCGCCTCGTCCCACACCGCGTTGACGTCGGGCGTGCGCTTCGCCGCGAGGCACACGGCCTTGGCGGCGAACGCGAGCGGCGTCAGCTTCACGCCGCTGAACTCACGCGACTTCTTGAGCTTCTCGCGCAGTTCCATCATCGGCGTGACGTCGACGGTGAGGAACTCCGTGACGTGCGGTGCCGTGTAGGCGCTCTGCACCATCGCGGCGGCGGTGGCCTTGCGGACGCCCTTGATCGGCACACGACGTTCGCGGGTGGCGGCGTAGGTGGTGTCCACAGTGGACGTCACGGCGGCTGCCGGGGCTGAGCCATTGGCGGCGCGCTCGACGTCTTCACGGGTGATGACGCCGCCGTCGGCGGTGCCGGTGAGCGCGTAGAGGTCGATGCCGAGGTCCTTGGCGAGCTTGCGCACCGGCGGCTTGGCCAGCGGTACGTAACCACCAGTGGGAGCCACGGGAGCCACCGGCACAGGCGCCGGAGCCGGCGGAGCAGCACCAGCCACCGCGGCCACGGGAGCGGCCTTGCGCGCCCGCCGCTTCGTCTCCACCGCCTTGGAGCCGTACCCGACCAGCGGCTTCATCTCCTCCTCGGCCGGCGCGGCGGCCTCGGGAGCGGGCGCCGCCTTCCCGTCCGGGTCCACGTCCAAGGTCAGCAACGGAGCCCCGACCTCGACCGTCTGCCCCACCTCGACGAGCAGCTCGGTGATCACCCCGGCCCACGGGATCGGCAGCTCGACAGCGGCCTTGGCGGTCTCGACCTCGACCACGATCTGGTTGACCGTGACCGCGTCGCCCGGCTTCACGTGCCAGGCGAGGATGTCGGCCTCGGTCAGCCCCTCTGCCGTGTCGGACAAGGGGAACTGTTTGTACTCAGGCATTTCAGCGGGTTCCCCCTTACCAGTTCAGCGAGCGGTCGACGGCGTGCAGCACCCGGTCCAGGTCGGGGAGGTAGTGCTCCTCGAGCTTGGCCGGCGGGTACGGCGTGTCGAAACCGGCGACGCGCAGGACGGGGGACTCCAGGGAGTAGAAGCACTCCTGCTGCACGCGGGCCGCGATCTCCGAGGTCAGCGACGACTCCGACGGCGCCTCGCTCACGGCGATCAGCCGGCCGGTCTTGCGCACCGACTCGAACACCGGACCCAGGTCGAGCGGCGAGAGCGTGCGCAGGTCGATGACCTCGAGCGACTTGCCCTCGTCCTCGGCGGCCGCGGCGGCGTCGAGCGCCACCTTCACCGACGGACCGTAGGCGACGACGGTCGCGGTGGTCCCCTCGCGCACCACGCGCGAGCTGAAAACGCGGCCCGGCGAGGTGTCGGTGTCGACCTCCATCTTCAGCGCGCCCGAGTGGTAGAGCTTCTTGGGCTCGAAGAAGAGGATCGGGTCATCGGAGCGGATGGCCTCCTGGATGCCCCAGTAGGCATCGACCGCGTTGGAGATCGAGACGACCTTCAGGCCGGCGATGTGCGAGAACAGCGACTCGGGCGACTCCGAGTGGTGCTCCACCGCGCCGATCCCGCCGCCGAACGGCACGCGGATCACCACGGGCATCTTGATCTTGCCCTGCGTGCGGTAGTGCAGCTTCGCCAGCTGCGACGAGATCTGGTCGAACCCGGGGAAGATGAACCCCTCGAACTGGATCTCGCACACCGGCCGGAACCCGCGCACGGCCAGGCCCACGGCGGTGCCGATGATGCCCGACTCGGCCAGCGGCGTGTCGAGCACGCGCTGCTCGCCGAAGTCCTTCTGCAGGCCGTCGGTGATGCGGAAGACGCCGCCGAGCTTGCCGACGTCCTCACCCATGATCAGGACCTTCGGGTCCTCTTCCATCGCGCGGCGCAGGCCGAGGTTGATGGCCTTGCCGATCGTGAGCTTCTGCAGGTCCGCCATCAGTGCTCACCCGCCGTGGCAAAACCGTCCAAGTAGGACAGGAACTCTTCCCGCTCCGCGTCGAGAACCGGCGACGGCTCGGCGTACACGTTGGCGAAGATCCGCTCGGGCGGCGGCTCCGGCATGTTGAACGTGTAGTCGCGAAGCTGCGTCGCGAACTCGTCGGCTTCGGCCTGCACCGCGTCGAAGAAGTCGTGGTCCGCACCGCCGCCACGAGCGAGGTACGCACGCACGCGCTCGATCGGGTCCTTCAGCTTCCACTCCTCCAGCTCGTCGGAGAGCCGGTAGCGGGTGGGGTCGTCGGTGGTGGTGTGGGCGTCCATCCGGTAGGTGAAGGCCTCGATCAGCACCGGGCCGTTGCCGTGCCGGCACTCCTCCAGCGCCCACCGGGTCACGGCGAGGCAGGCGAGCACGTCGTTGCCGTCCACGCGGATGCCGGGGAAGCCGTAGCCGCGGGCGCGCTGGTACAGCGGCAGGCGCGACTGGCGCTCGGTCGGCTCGGAGATGGCCCACTGGTTGTTCTGGCAGAAGAAGACCAGCGGCGCGTCGTAGACGGCGGCCCAGACGAAGCCTTCGTGCACGTCGCCCTGCGAGGTGGCGCCGTCGCCGAAGTAGCAGATCGTGGCTTCGCCGTCGTCGTCGCCGACCTTGCCTTCGAACTTCTGGCCCATCGCGTAACCGGCGGCGTTGAGCACCTGGTTGCCGATGACGATCGTGTACGGGTGGAAGCCGTGGGCCTTGTAGTCCCAGCCGCTGTGGTCGGTGCACCTGAAGATGCCGAGCAGCTCACGCAGGTCCACGCCGCGCGTGTACGCGACGCCGTGCTCGCGGTAGCTCGGGAACGCCATGTCGGTGGGCTTCAGCGCGCGGCCGGAGCCGATCTGCGCGGCCTCCTGGCCCAGCAGCGGGACCCAGATCCCCAGCTGGCCCTGGCGCTGCATCGCGTTGGCCTCGCGGTCGGCGCGGCGCACCAGCACCATGTCGCGGTACAGGTTCCGCAGCACCTCGTCGTCGACGTCCGCGACGTACTTGTCGAACTGCGGCGACGGGACTCGCTGACCTTCGGGGGTGAGCAGCTGAGTCAGCTCAGCGCCACCTTCGCTCGTTGCTCGCAGACCCGCGATCACCTGTTCGGGCGAGGGCTTGGCCGCTACGGCGGCGGGCCCGTCTCCAGGTTCCGGGTGCGTCCACTGTTCGGACGGCATGCGCTGTATCTCCTCGGTGTCGGCGCCACGGTGGCCGCTTGTGGCGGCCACAGCGACTGCACCGGCGGGAACCAGCGCCCCGGATTCGGGGCGCCTGGCCACCGTCGGCGTTGACGGTTCTCGCCGCCATCCTGGCACGAAGCCCGGCGCGATGGTGAGCCGCGGATGCTGATTTGTTGCTGAGATCCGGGCTCCTGAACAGGCAAAACGCTGGGAACTCCGAGTATGGGACGGACGATGATCGGGAATCCGCACCGGTGCCCACCAGGCGTCACCGGGTGGGCACCGGCCGCGTCCGGGTGGTGGGTTTCACGAACTCGAGGGCGGTCGTGACGTCGGTCACCGTGGCAGGATGGCCGGCGTGGAACAGAAATCCGTACGTGAAACCGTCGTCTCGACGTGGATCAACGACGTCGTGCCGAGCCTGTCCGGGCTCGTGGCGATCCCGGCGTTGTCCCCGGCGTTCGACGGGGACTGGGCCGCGAGCGGTCACCTCGCCGCGGCCGTCGAACACGTGAAGACGTTCATCGCCGGGCGCGACCTGCCGGGCGTGTCGATCGAGGTCGTGCAGCTCGAGGGGCGTTCCCCGCTGCTGTTCGTGGACGTGCCCGCCACCGCGGGCGCCACGGACAAGCCGACCGTGCTGATGTACGGCCACCTCGACAAGCAGCCCCCGGTCGGCGGCTGGTCCGAGGGCCTCGGCCCGTGGACCCCGGTGATCCGCGACGGCCGCCTCTACGGCCGCGGCTCCGTCGACGACGGCTACTCCGGCTACGCGGCCGTGTCCGCGCTGGAGGCCGTGCGCGCGGCCGGCGGCGAGCACGCGCGCACCGTGGTGCTGCTGGAGACAGGTGAGGAGTCGGGCAGCCCCGACCTGCCGGCGTACGTCGAGCACCTGTCCGAGCGGCTCGGCGAGGTCGGCCTCGTCGTCTGCCTCGACGCCGGTGGCATGGACTACGAGCGGTTGTGGCTGACCACGAGCCTGCGCGGGATGCTGCACCTCACCGTCACCGTGCAGCTGCTGGCGACGGCCCAGCACTCCGGCCTGGCCAGCGGCGTGGTCGCCTCGTCGTTCCGCGTGCTGCGGCAGCTGCTGGAGCGCATCGAGAGCGGCGAGACGGGCGAGATCAAGCTCGCGGAGCTCAACGTCGAGGTGCCGGCCAGCCGCCTGGCCGAGATCGAGGCCGTCGCCGAGGTTGCGCCCGAGAAGCTGCAGACGGCGTTCCCGCTGGTCAGCGGCGGCCGGACGATGTCGGAAGACGCGCTGGAGCTGCTGCTGAACAACTACTGGCGGCCCACGTTGTCGATCATCGGCGCCGACGGTTTCCCGCTGCCCGCCAACGCCGGCAACGTGCTGCGCGAGAGCACCACGCTCACGCTGAGCTTCCGCCTGCCGCCCACGGCCGAGGCGGCTCCTGCGTTGGCCGCGGTCAAGCGCGCGCTGACCACGGACGTGCCGTATGGCGCTTCGGTGACCATCCACGAGGACGCCCAGGCCGAGAACGGCTGGAACGCGCCCGAGGAGGCGCCGTGGCTCTCGGCCGCGCTGCGCCGCGTCAGCGACGAGGTGTTCGGCCGCCCCCACCGCGCCGCCGGCATGGGCGGGTCGATCCCCTTCATGGGCCTGCTCGGCGAGAAGTACCCGCAGGCGCAGTTCCTGGTCACGGGCGCGTGCGGCGCGGATTCCAACATCCACGTGCCGGACGAGTGGCTGAACCTGGACTACGCGCAGCAGGTCACGGAGGCCGTCGCGCACATCCTCGACGCGCACGCGCGCAGCTGAGGTCGTGGTGAAAAGTCCCGGCGCCGGTTGGCTGGTGCCGGGACTTTCCCAACCGCGGATATCCACTGTAGACCTTGTGGTTTGGACCACACACTGTTCGCGTCTCACCTGACACCGGGAGTCACGACTGCATAGGGTGAAACTGCGCCGTAACGTACAGGTGCTGTGCTTACCCGCTATCGAGTGGCAATATGCGTGCTCTCGACAGTTGAGAACTACGAGGAGTGACGAAGTGGCCCGAGGACACCAGATGAAGGCGCTCGCCCTTCTCCCGGCTTTCGCGCTGGTCGGCCTGACCATGGCCTGCGGCGCGGGCGGCAGTGGCGCGGGCGATGCGGGGAGCAACAGCTCATCGGCTGCGGCTCCTGGGGGCTCGTCGGACATCCCGGCCGTGGCCAAGGACGACAAGCTCGCCGCGATGGTGCCGGCTTCGGTCACCAGCGACGGCAAGATCCTGGTCGGTCAGGACCAGACCTACCCCCCGAACGAATTCCAGGACGAAGGCGGCAAGGTCACCGGTTTCGATGTCGATCTCGGCACCGCCATCGGCCAGAAGCTGGGGCTCAAGATGGAGTTCCAGAACGCCGCCTTCGACGGCATCATCCCCGGCATCCAGGCCGGCAAGTACGAGCTCGCGATGTCGTCGTTCAGCATCAACCCCGAGCGGCTGCAGACCGTCGACATGGTGAGCTACTACAAGGCCGGCACGTCGCTTGCCGTCCTGAAGGGCAACCCGGACGGGCTGAACCTCGACGACCTGTGCGGCAAGAAGATGGGCGTGCAGAAGGGCACCACGCAGGTCGACGATCTGCAGACGCGCTCCGACGCCTGCACCAAGGCGGGCAAGCCGGCCATCGACGTCACCCAACTGCAGGCGCAGACGGACGTCAACCTGGCGCTGACCGCCAAGCGCGTGCAGGGCGAGCTCGCCGACTCCCCGGTGATCGACTACGCGGTGAAGCAGACCGGCGGACAGCTGGAGGTCGTCGGCGCGCCGTACGACACCGCGCCCTACGGCATCGTGCTCAAGAAGGACAGCGGCGACTATACGAAGGCCGTTCAGCAGGCCGTGCAGGCGCTGATCGACGACGGCACGTACAAGAAGATCCTCGACAAGTGGGGCCTGTCCGGTGCGGGCGCTGTGACCACGTCGGAGATCAACCCGGCTTCCTGAGGCCGTAGATAGGACGCAGTTCTCGTGCCCAGTAACTTCGACGCTCCTCCGACCGTGGAGGTGCCGGCCGACACGACACCCATCAAGGCCGTCCCAGTGCGCCACTACGGGCGCTGGGTGGCCGGGGTGATCATCCTTTTCCTCGCGTTCATCGTCATCCGCAGCGTCGTCACCAACCCCAACCTGCAATGGTCGGTGGTCTGGGAGTACATGTTCAACGACCGTGTGCTGCGCGGTCTGCAGAACACGTTGATCCTGACGGTGATTTCGATGGTCATCGGCATCATCGGCGGTGTCCTTCTCGCCGTGATGCGGCTGTCGCCGAACCCGCTCATGAAGGGTGCTGCGGGGATCTACGTCTGGTTGTTCCGCGGCACTCCGCTGATCACGCAGCTGGTGTTCTGGAACTTCCTGGCGTTCGCGTACCCGCGGCTGGGCCTCGGCATTCCGTTCGGCCCGGAGTTCGTTTCGTGGGACACCAACACGCTCATCAACCAGTTCACGGCTTCGCTGCTCGGCCTCGGGCTGAACGAAGCCGCCTACATGGCGGAGATCGTGCGCGGTGGTATCCAGTCGATCGACTCCGGCCAGCTCGAAGCGTCGTCGGCCCTGGGGATGAAGCGCACGACCACGTTGCGGCGCATCATTCTTCCGCAGGCGATGCGGGTGATCATCCCGCCGACGGGCAATGAGACGATCTCGATGCTCAAGACCACGTCGCTGGTCGTGGTGATCGGGTACTTCGAGCTGATGGTCGCGGTGCAGACCATCTACGCGCAGAACTTCAAGATCATTCCGTTGCTGCTGGTGGCGGTGATCTGGTACCTGATCATGACGTCGATTCTGACTGTCGCCCAGTACTTCATCGAACGCCACTTCGCGCGGGGCTCTTCGCGTTCGATCGCCGAAAAGAACAAGTGGGGTTCCCGAATGCTCGGATTCCGGTTCGGTCAGGGCGGCGGCGGCCAGGGCGCAGGTGGTGTCGGATGACCCCCGTCGTTTCCGCACAGAAGATCTGCAAGAGCTTCGGTTCATTGGACGTGCTGAAAGGCATTGATCTCGAAGTCCACGAACGTGAAGTGCTGTGCCTCATCGGCCCTTCCGGCTCCGGCAAATCCACCCTCCTGCGTTGCATCAACCACCTGGAGAAAATCGACGCCGGCCGCCTGTACGTCGACGGCGTCCTCGTGGGCTACCGGCAGCGAGGCGACAAGCTCCACGAACTGCGGGAAAAAGAGGTCGCCTTCCAGCGCAAGGACATCGGCATGGTGTTCCAGCGCTTCAACCTCTTCCCCCACATGACCGCGCTCGAGAACGTCATGGAGGCCCCGATCCAGGTCCGCCGCGAACCTCGCTCCGAGGTCCGCCAGCGCGCCCTGGACCTTCTCGACCGCGTCGGCCTGGCGGACAAAGCGGGTTCCTACCCCGCCCAGCTTTCCGGCGGCCAGCAACAACGCGTCGCCATCGCCCGCGCGCTGGCCATGCAGCCCAAACTGATGCTCTTCGACGAGCCCACGTCCGCCCTGGACCCGGAACTCGTCGGCGACGTCCTGGGCGTCATGCGCCAACTCGCCAAAGACGGCATGACCATGGTCGTGGTCACCCACGAAATGCAGTTCGCCCGCGAGGTGGCCGACAAGGTCCTCTTCATGGACGGCGGCGTGGTCGTCGAGGCCGGCCCACCCGACCAGGTGATCGGCGACCCGCGTCACCAACGCACGAAGGAATTCCTCGCCCGGGTCCTGAGCCCGAACGCTTGATTCACCAGTGTGGCCGCTTCCCCACGGGAGGCGGCCACACTGCTGTTCAGGCCTTGATCAGCGGCTGCTGCGCAGCTCGTTCTCCAGCTGCTGCACCTTCTTCACGAGGTCCTGCGGGCCCGCCCCGGCCAGGCTGATCCACCCGGACTTGTCCACCCCGAACATGATCCGCCCCTGTTCCGTGTCGATCCACCCCGGCGGATTCTCATTCCGCAAGCGCTTTCCCCGGCTGTCCCGGACCGCGACGTACAGCCGCCCGAAATACGTCTTTGGCGTCCGCAGCCACTGCACCACCTGTTTGGCGTCGCGAATACTCGGGCTCGTTTTGCTGGGAATCACGCCACTCTTGATCGCGTTGAAGTCTGCGTCCGAACAATTCAACGACGCGATCCGCGCCGCCGGCGCCTCCGGCAGCAGCAACGCGAACTCCCGCGCCAACGCCTCCGCCGAACACGGCGCGATGTACAGCACCTGATCGACCGCCACCACAGTCACCGCGTCCCGCCCACTCGCCGCGGCGCGCACGGTCCGCTCACCCTTGTCCGACTTCACCCACGAGTAGTACTCGACCCCCGGGCGCTGCAGCAGCTGCAGCGCCTCGACGAAGTCGTCGTCCAACCGTCCGCCGCGCGCCAGCCCCCGTCGGTTCAGCTCGGCGTCCGTGTCGGCCGCCAGCTGCTTCCGCTCGTCCGGCGAGTACCACAACGCCCCGCGCACGAGCGTCGGGTGGATGTCGCCGAGGTTGAGCCGCTCGAGCAGCACCTCGTACGTCTGTAGGCTCAACTCCGCCGGCTTGCGCAGCACTTTCCCACTCCCCCTTTGTCAGACTTCGGCAGCCGGCGCCGACGGAATTGTTGCTTGCCATCGGAAAGCGGCCGTCCGCCATTTAGTCCGTCTGGCATCGCCGCCGTGCCTCCCCGCACGGGCCGCTCCAACTCGGGTGCGGCCTACCCTCTGTTCAAGTCCCGCTTCGCTAGGTGACTTTAACAGGGCTCAACCGTCCACAAGGACGCTTCCGCCCCAAGATCACCCGCCTCGGTAGGGCGGCCGACCACCCGCCGGCCGCCCTCGGCTTGTCCTACGCCCCAATCACCGGCGGCGTGGGCTTGTCGCCGTCGTACCCGCCGAAGATGGAATCCGGGTCCTCTTCGGACAGGAGAATCTTGCGCTGGTGCTCCTCGTCCTCGGGCCCCTTGCCACCCTTGGCCCCACCGGCACCCATGCCACCCATCCCAGGCTGGCCCTTGGCACCCGCGGCACCCATCCCACCGGGCCTGGCCGCACCCGCACCTTCGCCCATCGCGCCGGCCCCAGTACCCGCACCTGCGCCGACGCCGCGCCCCATCCCGGCCGCACCGCCGCTCGACGCACCGCCACCGCCAGGCCCGAAACCACTACCGCCGCCACCCGGCCCAAAGCCACCTCGGCTGCCGCCCGGCCCGAAGCCACCGCCGCCGCCGATCCCACCACCGAAACCACCGACGGGCCCGAATCCGGGACCGAAGCCGCTGCTATTGCCACCGCCGGGCCCGTTGATCCCAGTTCCCCCAGGGCCCTGCCATGACGGCGATCCGGGTCCACCCGGGGTCTGCGTCGGCCCCGCAAACGCGGCACTCGTGCTGTCATTCGCCGCCGGCGTGTTCACGCCCGCCGTCGAGTGCCCGGGCGGCGGCGGTGCGTGGTAACCGGCCGCTCCCGGCGGGGCGGTGTACGTGCTCGGTCCGCCGGTGTAGCCGCCGGAGTACCCGCCAGAATGCCCACCACTACCGGAAACATGGCTGCCGCCGGGCTTCCCGGTGTCGATGCGATCGGGCGTGATCCCACCGGAAGACACGCTGGGGTCGTGCGCCGCAGGATAGTCCACCGGGATGTTTTCGGATCGGGCCTGGCTGCCGCCCGAGTACTGGTTGTAAGTGGCGACGTTCGCATTTGTGTCGGTGTCGAACTTCGCCGCTTTCTTCTCGTCGTCACTGGCGCCGATCGATAGCCAGTCTTCGATCGTGTTGTCATCTGGCCTGGAATCGTCCACCGGTACGACGGAATTCTTCGCCGTGGTGAATGCGGCGGACTGCTGCTCGATGGACTCACGCATGGTGTCCATCTTGTTGGCTGCGGTGCGCGAAGTCGTGATAAGAGGCGTGAGACCCGCGCTTCCCGAGTCGGCAGCTTGACCTTTCCAGAAGGTGTTCAACGTGTTCTGGCTGTCGGTCAATTTGTCGGCGACGTCGTTGTGGATGGTCTTGAGATCTCCGCACCCACGGCCTACCCGGTCCATGCTGGAGGTGTCGCCAGGGTCGTGAAGCTGCTTGTAGATATCAGCACCTGTCAGCGGCATGATCAGCTCGCCTTCAACCGATTGATGACGACCGCGCCCAACTGGGCGGCCATTTTGCAGGGGTCGGAGAGCTCCGGGTTGCCGTCACGAAGGTGGGTGATCACGGTGTAGGTCAGGTCGTCGCGCACGCCGATTGCCAAGGAGCAGTTGCCCGGCCCCTCGCCGCCTTGGCTGTAGACCACAGCAGGGTAACCGGCGACAGGGTCGGAGGGCTTGAACGTGGTCAAGTGCCCAGCCTTGTTCTCGAGATAGAGGCTGTTCAACCCTTCCTTGTTCCCGGTGATGAAGGCGCCGGCGATGTTCCCGGTGTCATTGGCGAAAGTCCATTGGCAGGTCTTGCCTGGAACGGATTCGTAGACGCTGGTTCCCTTGACTGGGCCGCCGAATTGTGCGACTTCATCCGTGGTGGCCGCCGCGCATGGGTCTGTCTCGTAGCGCTGAGTGTTTGTCAGAGGCTGGGAAACCTTCGGCGCCAGCATGGAACCACCGGTCGGCGAGGTTGGCGAAGCCGGTGCTGCCTGCCCGCCGGTCGACCCGCCGCACGCAGACGCGGTAAGCGCCGCAAGGCCGATGACGAGCAGCGGGAATACGCTTCGGTTTCGCATTCAATCGACCTTCCTGAGCCCGCGAAGCGCGTCGATCGCGGCCTGATCCTGGTTCACGTACGCAGAGCGGATTTCTTTGAGGGCGTCGACGTACGCTTTGACGTACTGCACCGTGCCCTGGAGGTACTGGTTATAGACGATGGTGGAGTGGATGGCCGCGTCGATGTAACCCCCGCTCGCCTGGTCGCTTCCGGGGGGTCGGACCTGCGCGAACTGCTCCGCGATGCTTTGGGCTCTCGTGTAGTCGCCGTCGAGGCTGTCCTCGAGTTGCTGGATCACTTTGTCCATGGAGGCGGCGTCGAACTGCCAGCTGCGATTGTTGGCCGCGGCGGCGAAGTCGGCCTTGGCCTGGCCGGATCCCAAGGCCGTGAAGTCCGGAGGTGGGCCCGAAGTCACCGTCTGGCCGCCCGCCAGGGGTACCGGCGGTGCGCCCGGTGGCGGCGGTGCCGTCTGCCCCGGTGTGGCGAGCTCGTTTTGAAGACCCGACAGCTGGCCGGGTTGTCCGTCTGGCATCGTCGTGCCTCCCCGCACGGGCCGCTCCGGTCCGGGGTGCGGCCTACCCTGTGTTCAGATTCAGCTCCAGCAAGTGACCTTAACAGGGACGACTCCCCCACAGGATCGGTTCCCACAAGATCACCCGGCGTGCTCAAGTAGCTCGTCAAACGTTGAAAATCCCGCCCTAACTGGCGATCTGCCAACAACCACCCGCTACTCCATTAGGACGCTTGCCATTCCTCCTACCTTCCGATTCGCTTAGGGCACCACCAGCGGCAGAAGGCAGAGCGAGGGGGCACGTGCCGACCGACACGACGCTGCCGCCGCTGGATCCGTTTGCCGGGGTGCCCGACAAGAGGTACGAGGTGAAGGCCGCGGACCTGCTGAAGCCTGGGTCAACAGGGATCCTCAGGTGGCGCAGGCAGGCGACCAACGCGCCGATCGTGCAGGTCGAGGACGCGTACATCACCGGGACGTTCGACCTCAGGGCCGCCGAGTCGGGCTACCTGTTCCGCTTCGAGCGGTGCCGGTTCGAGTTTCCGCCGGATGTGCGGGAGGCGAACGTGCTGGGGCTCGTCTTCCGGAAGTGCTGGTTGCCGGGGCTGAAGGCGCGCAACCTCAGGAGCCGCAACGATGTGCGGTTGATCCGGAGTGTCGTGGAGGTCGGGCCGGAGGACAGTGAGATCCCCGAGACCACGATCATGCGCGGCGACGATCGCGAGCGCGGCATGCCGAACGCCGCCGTGAACCTCACCGACGCCGTGATCGAGGGGTCGGTCGTGCTCACGCGCACGACGATCAAGCACCCCCACGGCAAGGCGATCCAGGCCGACCGGCTCGTGATCACGGGTGCGCTGCTCGCGTATCGCATGGTGGCGCGCGGCGAGGTGCGCGTGCCGGGCATGCGCACGGGCGGCAACGTGAACTTCTCCGGCGCGACGTTCGACAACCCCGACGGCTTCGCGTTCAACGGCAACGGCATCCACATCGGCGGCAGCCTGCTGTGCGAAGTGGACAACTACGGGCCGGCCGCCGAGCGGAAACGGTTCTCCGCCAAGGGTATCATGTACTTCCCGAGCGCCACTGTGGACAGTGACATCGTGCTGCGGGAAGCGAAGCTCACCGTGGACCAGCGCGGGCCGGTGGCCGTGGACGCGTGGAAGTCGAACGACCCGTACCTCGACCCGCGGCCCGCGCTCGTCGCCGACCGGCTGAAGGTCGACGGCAACCTGGAGCTGTCGGACGGGCTGCAGGCGTTCGGCACGCTGCGCATGGTCAACGCGCGCATCGGCGGCTCGCTCAGGCTGGCCGGCGCGGAGATCAAGATGGTGCGCGGCCGCGCGACGCCGTACTACGACCGCGCGTTGCACCTCGACGGGTCGTCGATCGGGGGCGACGTCGAGGCCACCAGCCTGCGCGTGCCCGTGGGGCAGCTGCGGATGGCCGACGTGCAGATCGGCGGCAACTTCCTCGCGTGGAACTCGATGTTCCTGCATCCCGGGCGCGACGTGTTCTCCGCGCGGCGCGCCAAGATCGCAGGTAACTTCCAGCTCACCGACGCGACGTTGCAGGGCACGGTGCGCCTGCAGGGCGTCGAGGTGGGCGGCAGTGTGAACCTCTACGGCAGCAAGCTCACCGAGCCGGGGCAGCGGACGTCGTCGAGCTTCTCGCTGGACGTCCGCACCGCGCGCATCGGCCGTGACCTGGTGCTGACGGAGAACAAGGACCGCGCGTTCGTCGCGGAGGGCGGCGTCAACCTCGACGGCGCGCAGATCGCGCGCCGCCTCGAGCTCGGCGGCGCGCAGCTCGGATCCCTTCCGTCGCACGGGATCGCACTCGACGCGAGCGACGTCACGGCCGACGAGTTCCTCTTCGGCTTCCACACGCCGCCCGCGGGACGCGTCGTGCTGCGCCGCGCGCACTGCGGGACCCTCGGCGACACGGAGGAGTTCTGGGCCGCCGAGGACGGCATCGAGCTCGACGACTTCCGTTACGACGCCCTGAAACGCGGCATTCCCCTCGACGACGACCGCGCCCTGGACCACCGCATCGCGCTGCTGAGCAAGGCGATGCGCGGCTACCGGCCCGGCCCGTACGACCAGCTCGCCGCGACGCTGCGTGCGGCCGGCAACGAGGAACACGCGTCGACGGTCGGGTTGCGCAAACAGCAGTTCCGCTACGACGCGCTGGCGAAGGGGTTCAAGGTCTTCGGCCCGGGCGTGCGGCTGTGGAGCTTCCTGCAACGCTCGATGGTCGGCTACGGCTACCGGCCCGTCCGCGCGCTCGGCTGGCTGCTGACGCTGCTGGTGCTCGGCAGCCTGTGGTTCGGCCTCGGCTCGGACGACTGCGTGCAGAACCCCGGCCGCTACGCCGTCAGCGGGCCGCGCTGCCTGGTCAACCAGCAGGACACGGGGCTGCAGTGGAACCCGGTGATCTACACGGCCGACCTGCTGGTGCCCATCGTCGACTTCGGCAACAAGTCGCGCTGGTACATGCACGGCGCGGACAACTGGGTGGCCGCCGGCTTCACCGTCTCCGGCTGGCTCCTCGCGACGACCGTCGCGGCCGGCTTCGGCCGCATGGTGCGCCGGGACAGCTGAGGCCATACCCTCGGTATGTGACGGCACCCGCGGCTACCGGCTCCCTCTCGATCGCGGCGCCTTGTTCGGTCGTCTACGCGCTGGTCAGCGACCCCGCGCGCCTCGCCGACCTCGCCGCGGAGTACCACGCCCACCGCTGGCTGGACGGCGCCACGCACGCCACCGTCGGCGCCCGCTTCCGCGGCACGAACCGCCGCGGCCTCCACCGCTGGACCACCACCTCGACGATCACCGCCGCCGACGAGGGGCGCCGCTTCGCCTTCGACGTGGCCTTCGGGCCAGTGCCGATCTCGCGGTGGGAGTACGTGATCTCCCCGGCCCCCGGCGGCTGCGTGGTCACCGAGAGCACGTGGGAACGGCGGCCGGCCTGGTTCCGCCTGCCGGGCGCAGTGGGCACCGGCGTGTGGCACCGCGCGGCGGCGAACCGGGCGAACATCGAGGCGACGCTGGCGCGGTTGAAGGCCGCCGCGGAGGCTTGAGCTCAGCCGTCCTTGACCGCCCGCTGAAGCTTCGTCGGGAGCCTTCCTTCGCGGCTTTCCAGTGGCACAAGTACGGCTCTTACCAGCTCTTTTGCCCCATCGGCGCCGCCCGGACATGCCCCCGCCCTCCCTGGGGGGCGTCCCCGCTCCAGTCTACCGGCGGGGTACGACAGGGAGCCCGGAAAACGGGCGGGGAGGGCCGAGTTGTCCACAAGTGGAGGGGCGGTGTGGATAACTCGGGATCCGCGGTGGTCGGAGGCGAGCGGAGGGTTCGAACCCCCGGAGAGTGCGGGAGCAGTGGTGCTTCGTCAAAGGCGTGGGTCGAAACGTCGACCGCTTGGGCGTGGTCGAAATGTTGACCGCTGTGGTCACGGCTCAAGTGGCGCTTCGGCGGTGTTTCGGCCACGGCGGGCGGGCGGGCGGGTCGGGTACAGAGGCGACCCTGCGACGGCCTCCAATCAGGCACGGCCGGCACTTCGGCGACCGCGGGCGTCTCGCACGCGCGGCGGGTGATCGACACCAAAGCTGCCCGCGATGCCCTCAAGCCAGCCACAGTCGACACTCGGCGACCGCGGGCGCCTTGCACGCGAGGCGGGTGGCCGACATCAAGGCCGCCCGCGATGTCCTCAAACCAGGCCAGGTCGACACCTCAATGACAACGCGCCAACACGGCTGGCCGACGACAAAACCAGCCACAACCTCAACCCAAACCCGGCCTCAGTCGACCAGTTCCGACCAGAACTCCACCTCACGAACCCCACCCACCGGCTCATCCCCCAACACCCCCGCCGACGGGCTGGTCGCGCTCACCGACCCCAAAGGCGCCCCAGACAGCCCCAAACCGCCACCCGAATCCTCAACCGGTTCCCCACCGAACTCCCGCCGCACATACCCCCGCAGATCCCGCCCGCACACGGCCACATCGGCCTGATACACCGACAACACGGGATACCCCGCCTCACCAGCCACTCCCGGCAAGTACCGATGCCCACAAACCGGCACCAGTTGCGGCACCGCAGCCAATAACCGCCGAGCACATGCCAGCGCGTTCGACATAACCCGAGGCCGCGCGCCCCAGGAGTCGTGCCAGAAGCCGTTGTGTTCGATCGCGTACAGCAGCCCGTCGACCGGCCAATCCAGGCGTTTGCGCAGGTGGTCCGGGTTGCCGTGCAGCCAGTCCGGCCAGCGGTCGCCCACGGGGACGCCGGCGGTGAGGAACACGCGGTGGTCCAGGGAGAACCGGAAGCCGAACTGGGATTCGACGTCGTCGAGTTCGGTCGGCGACAGGCCCGGGCGCAGGGGTTCTCCTAGGCGTTCTTGCAGGGCGCGAGCCTCCTCCAGGGTGAGGATTTCCGCCGGCTGGACGTGTGGCATGCGAAGAAGCGTACGTACCGCCAACCGCGCCCCGCGCGTCCTTTTTCGGCGGCTTGACGGTCGTCCGGAAAACTCCCTCGGCGGGGTGAGGTTCTTCTCTCAGACCGTGGATAACGGAACACGCGGCAGCTACGTGTAGTTCACTCGTCGCGTGAGTTCCGCACAGGCGCGAGTACGCGCACCCGAACTGACCGGCGACGTCTGGCTCAACACCGGCGGCCGGCGACTCTCCCTCGCGGAGCTGCGCGGGCGGATCGTGCTGCTCGACTTCTGGACCAGTGGCTGCATCAACTGCCTGCACGTGCTCGACGAGCTGCGCCCGCTCGAAGAAGAATTCGGCGACGTCCTGGTGACCGTCGGGGTGCACTCGCCGAAGTTCCTGCACGAGGGCGAGCGCGCGTCGATCGAGGCGGCCGTGCGCCGCTACGAGGTGCACCACCCCGTGGTGAACGACCCGAAGATGGAGCTGTGGTCGCAGTACGCGGTGCGTGCGTGGCCGACGCTGGTGGTCGTCGACCCCGAGGGTTACGTCGTGCACGTCGCCGCGGGTGAGGGGCACGGCGAAGCTCTGCGGCGCGTCGTGGCGGAACTCGTGACGAAGCACGCCGCGAAGGGCACGCTGCGCCGCGGCGGCAACCCGTACGTGCCGGTCGAAGAGCAGCAGACGGAGCTGCGCTTCCCGAGCAAGGCCGTCGCCACGGCGGGAGGCCGCATCCTCGTCGCGGACACCGGGCACCACTCCGTGGTCGAGTTCGCGTCCGACGGCGAGACTGTGATCCGCCGCTTCGGCAGCGGTGAGCGCGGCGCGCAGGACGGGCCGTTCGACCTCGCCAGCTTCACCGAACCCTCGGGCATCGCGCTGCTGCCCAACGACGTCGCGCAGCGCGCCGGCTACCACGCCGTCGTCGCAGACACCGCGGGTCACCGGCTGCGCGGCCTCGACCTCAACACCGGCGAGGTCACCACCGTCGCCGGCACGGGCAACCAGTGGCGCAACGGCACCGACACCGGCAAGGCCCTCGACACCGACCTCACCAGCCCGTGGGACGTCGCGTGGTGGGCGCCCGCCGGCGGCGTCGTGGTGGCCATGGCCGGGAACCACACGCTCAGCGTCTTCGACCCGATCTCCGGCGACATCCGCCGCTTCGCTGGCACCACCGTCGAAGGCCTCAGAGACGGAGACGTGCGCGAAGCGTTCTTCGCGCAGACGTCCGGCCTCGCGCCCGACGGCGACAAGCTGTGGCTCGCCGACGCGGAAACCTCGGCGCTGCGCTGGATCGAGCCCGAGGGCGAGACGTTCACCGTGCACACCGCCGTCGGCACCGACCTGTTCTCCTTCGGCCACGCCGACGGCCCGGCCGACGAAGCGCTGCTGCAGCACCCACTGGGCCTGGCCGTGCTGCCCGGCGACCGCATCGCCATCGCCGACACCTACAACGGCGCCGTCCGCCGCTACGACCCGTTCACGCGCGAGGTCACCACGCTCGCCACGGGCCTCGCCGAGCCGCAGGGCCTGCTGCTGCACGACGGTGAGCTGTTCGTCGTCGAGTCAGCCGGCAACCGCCTCGCGCCGGTCGGAGCCCAGGTCACGACCGTGGCCGGCGAGAAGAACGCAGTCCGCCGCCCGCCGACGGTGCTCGCGCCCGGCGACGTCGAGTTCGCCGTGGTCTTCACGCCGCCGCCGGGTGAGAAGCTCGACGACCGCTACGGCCCGTCCACGCGGCTGGAGGTCAGTGCGTCGCCGCCGGAGCTGCTCGCCGACGGTGCCGGCATCGGTACCGACCTCACCCGCCGCATCCGGTTCGCCGACGGCGTAACGGAAGGCGTGCTGCAGGTCGTCGCCCAGGCGGCCAGCTGCGACGAGGGCGGCGAGCACCCCGCGTGCCGCATCACGCGGCAGGACTGGGGCGTGCCGGTGCGCTTCGAAAGCGGTGGTGTGCGCACGCTCAGCCTGGTCATGGCGGGTGAACCGAAGCCGGCGGCACCCGGTCAGTAGCATTGGGGCGTGCCTGACAAGCCCAAGCTCCAGATCCAGATGCTGCAGGACCGCGTGCTCGTGCGCCTGTCGCCGGAGGAGGGCGAACGCCGCAGCAGCGGCGGAATCGTGATCCCGGCGACCGCGCAGGTCGCCCGCAGGCTCGCCTGGGGTGATGTACTGGGCGTCGGCAACAGCGTGCGCAACGTCAAGCAGGGCGATCGCGTGCTCTTCAACCCGGAGGACCAGCTCGAGGTCGAGATCCAGGGTGAGGGCCACTTCGTGCTGCGCGAACGGGACATCCACGCCGTCGCCACCGAGCGGACCGAACACGGCACGGGGCTCTACCTGTAGCTCCCCGGCCACGGGAGGGCAGGCGTGCGCGAAGACGAGACCCCGCAGGACCTCTTCATCGACGACCTGCTGCCCGAGCGCGACGAAGACGACCTCGCCACCGAGATCTTCGCCGTCGTCGACGGGCCGCCGCTGCCGGAGACCCCGCAGCGGCGCCTGCGCAAAGGGGTCGCGCGCACGTTCATGATCGTCGGCTGCGCCCTGGGCCTGTTCGTGCTGCTGTACGCGATCGACCTCGTCACCAGCGCCGGCGACGTGCCGCGCGGCGTGCTCGTGGCGGGCGTCGGCGTCGGCGGCCTCTCCCACGCCGAGGCCGAGGCCAAGCTGCGCGCGGAGCTGCAGCCGCGGCTGACCCAACCGGTGGTCCTGCACGCGGGCGACGTCACGACGTCGATGGTGCCCTCGGAATCCGGCCTCGGCCTCGACTGGCCGGGCACGCTCGCGCAGGCCGGGCACCAGCCGTTGAGCCCGATCACGCGGCTGCTGTCGTTCTTCACCACGCGCGACGTCGGCGTGGTCACCCGCTCGGACCAGGAGCAGGTGGCGCAGGCGCTGGGCACGCTCGCGACGGACAAGCTCAACCACCCGCTGGTCGAGGGCAGCATCGGCTTCCAGCCGGGGGCCGACGGCGCCGTCACGGCGTACCCCGTGGAGCCGCGCCAGGGCCAGCAGCTCACCGACGTGCGGGCGGCCGCGCAAACCGTGGCGGACGGCTGGCTCGCGCCCGGCGGCGTGACGCTGCAGATGGCCGTGACACCGCCGAAGGCCACGTCGAAAGGCGTCCACGCGCTGCTCGACCAGGTCGTCGACCCCGCCGTCGCCGCGCCGGTGGTGTTGCACGGGCAGGGCAAGGACGTCGCGCTGACGCCGGCGGCCATCGCGGCGTCGTTCCAGTTCGCGCCGCGCGACGGCGGTTCGCTCGAGTTGCGCATCGACCAGGGCAAGCTGCAGCAGGCCGTGGAATCCGACCTCGCGTCGACCGAGACCGACGGGCGCAACGCGGAAATCGTGTTCACCTCGGGCACGCCGACGGTCAACCCGTCCGAAGACGCGCGGAAGATCAACTGGGCCAACACTTTCAAGACGCTCACGACCGTGCTCGCCAAGCCGACGGGACGTGACCTGCCGGTGGCCTACGACGCCACGAAGCCGAGCCTGTCCACCGATGCCGCCAACGCGCTGGGCATCAAGGAAGTGATCGGCGAGTTCACCACGAGCGGCTTCTCCGGCCCCTCGGCCACGAACATCCAGACGCTCGCCGACCGCGTCTCCGGCGCAATCGTGAAACCCGGCGACACCTTCAGCCTCGGCGCCCGTTCGGGCGCGCGGACCGCGGCCGCCGGCTACGTCAGCGCGCCGGCGAACGAAGACGGCACCGGCCCTTCCGTTGTGGGCGGCGGGGTTTCGCAGCTCGCGTCCACTTTGTACAACGCGGCGTACCTGGCCGGCCTCGGCGACGGCGGCCACCTCGCCCACGACCACTACCTCGACCGCTACCCCGCCGGCCGCGACGCGAAAGCCATCGACGACGCGGGAAACCCGGTGGAGCTGAAGATCACCGACAACGACGACACGGGCTTCGCGATCCAGGCCAGCGTCAGCGGGGATTCCCTCACCGTGCGGATCTGGGGCACGAAGCACTACGTCATCGAGGGCCGCACCGGGGGCACGTCGGACGAGGTGTCGCCGACCGTCCAGTTCGGACCCGGGTCCGACGGCGCTTGCCGGCCGTCGATCGGCGCGCCGGGCTTCAGCGTGTCCGACACGCGTGTGTTCCACGACCTGGCGACGGGCAACGAAGTCCGCGAAGAAACGCGCAACACCACCTACGCGCCGCAGCCGATCGTGATCTGCTGACGGGCGTCCACGCCGGACGGAACAGCCCGGCCCGCAGAAGGGGGCCGGGCCGCGAAGTCATCTGTTGATACTTCGCTTGCTCCACAGGCTCGCCACCAAGGCCACGCCGAGTGCGGCGACTCCGACCTGGGTGATGATTTCGAGCCAGTCGATGCCGCTCGTATCGGCGTAACCGATGCCGCGCGCGATGGCGCTGCCGATGAAAGCGGCCGCGATGCCCACGAGGAGCATCAGCCAGATCGGGATGTTCTGCTTGCCGGGCACGACCAAGCGGCCGAGCAGGCCGAGGATCAAGCCGACCACGATGGCGCTGATGATGCCTGAGACGGTCATCGAAACTCCTCTGCCAGATGGGTTCCGGGCCGAGCCGCGGACTTGGCGCCCGGATGCCCTGGGAACGGACGCCCGAAACTCGAGACCACGGCGAAATCACCCACCTGGCACCAGCGTGCCGCGACCCGCGGCGGGAGCTCTCACCCGCAGCGGGCGAAGTCACCCGGAGAAACACGGATGCCCCCGGCCCGAGCTGGGCCGAGGGCATCCGCAGGGGAACAGGGAGGGCTCAGAAAGCGGCCTCGTCCAGCTCCATCAGCGCGTTGTCGGCGCCTTCGACAATCGTGCGGCGCGAGGACAGCTCCGGCAGCACGGACTTCGCGAAGAACGAAGCGACGGCCACCTTGCCCTCGTAGAACGGCACGTCCTTGGCCGCCGCGCCCGCGTCGAGCTTGGCGATCGCGACCTCGGCCTGCTTGAGCAGCTGCCAGCCCACCAGCAGGTCGCCCATCGACATCAGCAGCCGCACGGTGTGCTGGCCGACCTTGTTGATGCTCTGCGCGTCTTCCTGCGACGCGGTGAGGTAGCCGATCATCGCGCCGAGCATGCCCTGCGAGTCCTCGAGGGCCTGCTTCAGCAGCGCACGCTCGTTCTTGAGCCGGCCGTTGCCCGCCTGGGACTCGATGAACTTCGTGATCTCACCGGCGACGAAGGCGAGCGCCTGACCCTTGTCACGCACGATCTTCCGGAAGAAGAAGTCGAGCGACTGGATGGCCGTCGTGCCCTCGTAGAGCGAGTCGATCTTCGCGTCGCGGATGTACTGCTCGATCGGGTAGTCCTGCAGGAAGCCGGACCCGCCGAGCGTCTGGAGCGACTGCACGAGCTGCTCGGTGGCGCGCTCGGAGCCGACACCCTTGACGACCGGCAGCAGCAGGTCGTTGATGCCGTGCGCCAGCTTCAGCGCCGCCTCATCGCCGTCCTGCGTCCACAGCTGGTCCTGGAACGACGCCGTGTACAGGTAGACGGCGCGCAGGCCCTCCGCGTACGCCTTCTGCAGCATCAGCGAGCGGCGCACGTCCGGGTGGTGCGTGATGGTGACGCGCGGCGCGGTCTTGTTGAGCATGTTCGGCAGGTCGGCGCCCTGCACGCGCTCCTTGGCGTAGTCGCGCGCGTTGAGGTAACCGGTCGACAGGGTGGCGATGGCCTTGGTGCCCACCATCATCCGGGCGTACTCGATGACCTGGAACATCTGCGCGATGCCGTTGTGCACCTCGCCGAGCAGCCAGCCCTTGGCCGGGGTGCCGTGCTGCCCGAAGGTCAGCTCGCACGTGGTGGACGCCTTGATGCCCATCTTGTGCTCGACGTTCGTCACGAAGGCGCCGTTGCGCTCGCCCAGCTCGCCGGTCTCGGAGTCGAAGTGAAACTTCGGCACGAGGAACAGCGAAAGGCCCTTGGTGCCCGGCTTGGTCTCGATGCCGGGACCCTCGGGGCGCGCCAGCACGAGGTGCATGATGTTTTCGCTCATGTCGTGCTCGGCCGAGGTGATGAACCGCTTCACGCCGTCGATGTGCCAGGAGCCGTCCTCCTGCCTGACGGCCTTGGTGCGGCCGGCGCCGACGTCGGAGCCCGCGTCGGGCTCGGTCAGCACCATCGTGGCGCCCCACTGGCGGTCGATCATGAGCTGCGCCCAGCGCTTCTGCTCTTCGGTGCCGTTGTTGTTCACGATCATGGCGAAGTTCGGGCCCGCCATGTACATGAACAGCGGTGCGTTGGCGCCGAGGATCAGCTCGGACGCGGCCCACTGCACCGTGGGGGGCAGGCCGAAGCCGCCGAGGTCGTTGGTGAGGCCGAGGCGCCACCACTCGCCGTCCAGGAGCTGCTTGTAGCTCTTCTTGAACGACTCGGGGATCTTCACGCTGAAGGTCTTGGGGTCGTACACCGGCGGGTTGCGGTCCGCGTCGGCGTAGGACTCGGCGAGCGGGCCGGTGGCGAGCTTGTTCAGCTCCGAGAGCACGCCGCGCGCGGTCTCCTCGTCCGACTCGGCCAGCACGCCCTTGCCAAGGCGGTCCTGCACGCCGAGTACCTCGAAGAGGTTGAACTCCAGGTCTCGGACGTTGCTCTTGTAGTGGCCCATGTCGTCACTCCGTGTCGTGTTCGGCTTTCCGGCCGGGCACATGTTCCCTTACTCGCCGGTAACTTCAGGATATTACCTACGAGTAACTGGAGCAAGCGGTTCCGCTCTTCCAGGGGTGTGGATTCAGCCGAAAAACCGACATCGACCAGGAAGCCGACCTCAGGGGGTGCCGCGCGCCACGGCGCGGTCGGCGGGCAGGGGCGTGTGGGCATCGTCGGTGTGGGGCACGAGGATGCCGCTGCGGAACGCGATGGTCACCGCGTGTGTGCGATCCCGCGCCGACAGCTTGCGCAGGATGCTCTTCACGTGCGTCCGGACGGTTTCGACCGAGAGGAACAGCAGCTTTGCGATCGCCGAGTTCTCCAGGCCTTCGGCCACGAGCTGCAGCACCTGGTACTCGCGGCGCGACAGCGGCATGGCGCCCTTCGGCTGGGTGAGGTGCTCCTCGGCCGGCGCCGCTCTGGGCGACGGCTGCCGTTTCGGCCGCGCGGTGAGCGCCGCCAGCGCCGGGTCGATGTAGCGCCGGTCGGTGTGCGCGCGTCGCACGGCTTCGGCCAGTCGCCGCGGGTCCACCGCCCGCGGCACGATCGCGTGCGCGCCCGCCGCGATGGCCGTGGCCAGGTACTGCTGCGTGCGGTTGACGTCGCGCACCAGCGTCACCAGCACCACGGCGGGGTCGCCGGAGTTGAGCAGCTTCGTGAGGTGGCAGTGGGGGTCCAGCGCCGAGTCGAGGATCACGACGTCGGGACGCACCTGCTCGCACAGCTGCATCGCCGCGTGGTGGCTCGCCGCCTGGCCCGCCCAGTGCAGCCCCGGCGTCCGGTGGACCATCGACGCGAGGCCCTCGCGGAAGATCGGGATGGGATCGACGACGGCCACCCCCAGGCTGCGGTTCGCGGTCGGTTGTCCGGGCACAGCCGGCGTTCGGTGGGGCTCGATGCCGCGCATCTCGGGCCTCCGTCTTCCAGGTCGTTCCCGGGTCGCCCGGACGCCCGCGCACGCCCCCCGGCGTGCCGTCCTGACACCACCCGATCCCCCCTGCTGGGACCGGACAGGAATGACACCTTGTCCTTGATTCGACTCCTCCGGAAGGCGCTTGTGACGCGGTTTCCCCCTCATGGCCGTATCGGCCGGTTGCAGCAAACTCTCCGTAGAAAAACGGCCGTGATCTGCGGCTTTTTGGCCCTGTACGACGGCGGGTGCTCCTCCGTTTGCTACTGAGGGTGTAGCCCGAAAGATGGCCGCTACGTGACAACCCGTGCACGCAGCGCGGCGAACTCACTTGCCAGCCCGGCGGGCGTCCAGTGGGCGTTGAGGCCACTCGGGTTCGGCAGGACCCACACGCCGGTCTCGCCGATCACGCGCTCCTGCGGCCCGACTTGGGCTCGCTTCTCGCCGAACGCGGTGCGGTACGCGGTGATACCCAGCACGGCGAGCCAGCGGGGCTTGTGCGCGAGGACCTTCTCGACGAGCGTCTTGCCGCCTTCGCGCAGCTCGTCGCCGGTCAGCTCGTCCGCCCGCGCGGTGGTCCTGGCGACGACGTTGGTGATCCCCAGGCCGAGGTCGAGGAGCTCGTGCTGCTCACTCGGGTCCAACAGCCGCGGCGTGAAGCCCCCGGCGTGCAGCGCGGGCCAGAAGCGGTTGCCAGGCCTCGCGAAGTGCAGCCCCAGCGCGCCCGAGTACAGCCCGGGGTTGATCCCGCAGAACAGCACGTCCAACCCGGGCGCGATGACGTCGGGGATCGTGCTGTCCTGCGCGGCGGCAAGCTGGTCCTTGGTGGGTCGGGTGGGCATGCGCCCAGTCTCGGGCATGCGGGTCTCCATGACGCCCGCCGGTCGACCTCTCGCTGCGGCTACCTGCGGCGGGCGAACCCGAGATCGGACCCGGCGCGATGCCCACCTGCGTGGGACAGACCACTGCCGCGGGGTGAACCCCCGGCGCGGGACAGGCCACCGCCGCGGGACGGACCCCCGCCCTCCTCTGGGGGGCTGCCCTGTCCCAGTTTACCGAGGTCAGGGGCCTGAAAATGGCGATTGTGAAATCTGTGGACAACTCGGGGTCGGTGGAGCCAGTTGTGGATAACTCTTGTCTGGGGGCCGGCCGGGTCTGTCTCCCTGCCCGGCGGCCGGCCGGTTCCGACGCTTGTCCCGGGGCCGGCCGGGTCTGACTCCCTGCCCAGCTGCCTGCCGGGCAGGGACGCTTGCCCGGAGGCCAGCCGAGTCCGACTCCCTGCCCGGAGGCCAGCCGGATCTGTCTCCCTGCCCAGCCGCCGGCCGGGACCTGCCTCCTCACCCTCGGCGTGGGTCGGACGAGCCATGGGCCCAACCTCGGGCACCCTGTCAGACATGACCACCACGCCCGACGGTTGCTCGGTGGACCTCTACCTGCGGCTGCCCGCGGCCGGCGAACCGGAGATCGTCCACGGCGCCGTGCCCGCCGCCGCGTCGATCCTGGAGCTGGGCAGCGGCTGCGGGCGCGTGACGCACCCGTTGCTGGAGCTCGGTCACTCCGTGGTCGCCGTCGACGAGTCGCCCGAGATGCTCGCCCACGTCCGCGGCGCCGAGACGGTCTGCGCGCGGATCGGCGACCTCCGGCTGTCCCGCGAGTTCGACGTGGTTCTGCTGGGCAGCCACCTGGTCAACACGGCCGATCCCGCGGAGCGCCACGCGCTGCTCGCCGCGGCCCGGCGGCATCTCGCGCCCGGGGGCCGGCTGCTCGTCGAATGGCATCCGCCGGAGTGGTTCGACCACGTGGCCGACGGGCCGGGCGGGCTCCTCGGGGAGATCGGCGTTTCGCTGCACGACGTCGTCCGTGAGGGCGATCTGCTGTCCGCGACGGTGCGCTATCGCGCCGCCGAACGGGTGTGGCACCAAGAATTCACCTGCCGGCGCCTGGGTTTTCCGGCGTTGTCCGAGGCGCTGACCTCGGCCGATCTGACCTTCGGCGAGTGGCTGACCGCTGACCGGGATTGGTTCTCGGCACGCGGGGTAGCGGATCAGGTACCGATCTAGGTAGCCTGTGTGATCTCTCGCACAACGT
Organism: Amycolatopsis sp. NPDC001319; assembly: GCF_042896185.1. Taxonomy (NCBI): domain Bacteria; kingdom Bacillati; phylum Actinomycetota; class Actinomycetes; order Pseudonocardiales; family Pseudonocardiaceae; genus Amycolatopsis; species Amycolatopsis sp. NPDC001319. The sequence continues at coordinate 554,968 of NZ_JBIAWY010000001.1, forward strand.
CGTAGGGAGGAGCCCGCGTGCAGCTTTGGGTTGTCCTCGCACTGGTGGCCCTCATCCTGGCAGCCGCCTCGCTGATCGTGGTTCTGGAAGACCGGCGCGCCGCCAAGCGGGCGGCGCTGCGGCGCAAGGCGCGGCTAGCGCGTCTGGGCGAGGTCGATCCGCTCGCGCCCGGCCGGCTGAGCGTGGATCGCTGAAGGGATTGCGCGCAGGGCGAGCAGCAGGGCGCCGAAGAGCCAGCCGAGGCCGGCGCCGAAGGTGTTGGTCATGAGGTCGTCGACGTCGAAGATGCGGTAGACGAACGGCGCCGTCCCGAAGTTCGCGGTGAGCTGCGTGATCTCGATGGCCAGTGACACCGCCGCGCCCACGGCCAACGCGCCGACCAGGCCCCGGCGCCACAGGACGCGGGCGAAGATCCCGAGCGGCACGAAGAGCAGCACGTTGAGCGCGACCTGCTGGAACGTCTGCGTGCTGAACCAGTGCGCCGCCGAAAGACCGTGCTTCACCAGCTCGGTGTGGATGTCGGCGATCCACTGGAACGGCCGCAGCTGCACCGTCTGCTCGAGGCGCCGGCCGTTGGCGCTCGGCAGCGGCAGGAAGACGACCGCGAGCGCCATGCACGCGTAGAAGACGACCGCCGCCGTGGTCACCAGGCGGCGCAGCCGAGGGCGGCCGTAGCGCGCCAGCTGCAGCACGAGCTGCGGGACGAGCAGCGTGCCCCACACCGCGAGGAATCCGATGAGCCCGTACTGCAGGGCCGTGACCTGTGCGTTCGTCATGCCGAGAACGTTATGGATCTTGGAGGTCACGCCACTTCGGTCGAAGAGCCGGACGGAATCCGGCCGGGTCGGCCATCTGGCCGAGGGCCGCTTAAGCCGATCGGTCAGGCTCCTCGTCGCGCTGCTCGTCCTCGGCGCGCTCCGACCGCCACGCCGCGAACACCGTGCCGCCGACAAGCAGGGCGACGACCACGATCACGGTCAGGACGATCTGCAGTTCCATGTGGCTCCCCAGGGGTTCGGCCGATTGATCGCTGCGGAGAAACCGACCGTTACGCGCTACCGGAAGTAACTGTTACCGCAGGTTGTGGAAATCGCCGCCACCTGTGCTTACGCTGTCGATCATGGACGACGTGGTCTACACCAGGGCCGGCACTGGAGCGCCGCTCGTGCTTATCCACGGGGTCGGGCACCGCCGGCAGGCGTGGGACCCGGTGCTGCCGCTGCTCACGCCCCACCGCGACGTGATCGCCGTGGACCTGCCGGGGTTCGGGGAATCGCCGCACCGCGAAGGCGCGTACGGCGTGGGGCCGGCGCTGGAGCTGTTCGCGAAGCTGTTTCTCGACCTGGGGATCGAGCGGCCGCACGTGGCGGGCAACTCCCTCGGCGGCCTGCTCTCGCTCGAACTCGCCAAGGCCGGCCTGGTCGGCAGCGCCACGGCCCTGTCACCGGCCGGGTTGTGGACGCCGCTGCAGCGGCACTACGCCCTCACCGTGCTGCGCACCTTGCGCACGCTGGCCCGGCACACGCCGGAGCGGAGCGTGCGCCGGCTGGCCATGAAGGGGGCGGGCCGCGCGGCGCTCACCGGGATGATCTACGGCAAGCCCGAGCGGCTGGCCCCGCAGGTGATCGTCGACGACGTCCGCGCGCTGGCCGGCGCCGAGGGCTTCGCCCCGACGCTCGCCCAGGCCAAGGGCGGTTTCCGCTTCACCGGGCCGGTGCGCGCCGACGTACCTGTCACGATCGCGTGGGCCGAGCACGACCGCGTGCTCGCGCGGCCGAAAGCGTCGGCGCTCGAGGAGATCGCACCGCACGCCCGGCTGCTCACGCTGCCGGGTTGCGGTCACGTGCCCATGGGCGACGCGCCGGGCGTCGTCGCGCGGGTGCTGCTGGACGGCAGCGAAAACGCCGGGTGACATTTCCCCATCACCCTCCTTTTTCCTCTGGTGAGGCTCCTCCCGTTTGGGCAGACTGCACCGCCGTGTGCCTGTTCCAGGGGACGACGGGCGCGAAATCGGAGGAAACATGAGGCTCTTCACCCGGCTCGCGGTCACCGCCGCGGCCGCACTGGCCACTGTGGCCGTTACGAGCGTGCCGGCGTCGGCCGCGCAGACCACGGACGTCCGGATCATCACGCTGAACGACCTGCACGGCAACCTCGAGCCGCCGGCCGGATCGGCCGGCAAGGTGTTCATGGCCGACGGGACCAGTGTGGACGCGGGCGGCGCCGCGTACGTGGCCACGCACGTCAAGCAGCTCGAGTCGCAGGTGCGCAACTCGATGGTGCTCTCGGCGGGCGACAACGTGGGCGCGTCGCCGGTGATCTCGGCGCTGTTCCACGACGAGCCGACCATCGACTTCCTCAACGAGCTGGGCGTGAAGGCCTCCGTGGTCGGCAACCACGAGCTCGACGAGGGTTACCAGGAACTGCTGCGCATGCAGTTCGGCGGCTGCAACAAGACCGACGGCTGCCAGTTCCGCCCCACCTACCAGGGCGCGGACTTCCCGATCCTCGGGTCCAATGTGTACTTCACCAACGGCCTGCCCGCGCTGCTGCCGTTCTCGGTGCAGTTCTCCGGCGGCGTGCCGATCGGCATCATCGGCGCCACGCTGAAGGACCTGCCCTCGGTCGTCACGCCCGACGCCATCAAGGGCCTCAAGTTCGGCGACGAGGCCCAGGCCATCAACCGCACCGCGAACCTGCTCGACCTGCTGGGCATCAAGGCCCAGGTCGTGCTGCTGCACCAGGGCGACGAGACGCTGCCCGGCGCCGGTCCGAACGACTGCAAGGTGGCGCCGGGCGGCGAGGCCGACGTCATCGCGAAGAACGTGAGCCCGAAGGTCGACGCGATCTTCACCGGCCACAGCCACCAGCAGTACAACTGCGTGATCAACGACCCCGCGGGCCAGCCGCGGCCGGTGATCCAGGGCGCGTCGTTCGGCCGGCTGCTGTCCGTCGTGGACCTGAAGATCGACCTGCGCACGCGCGACGTCATCCGGTCGCAGACCAAGGCGCACAACGAGATCGTGACCCGCGACGTGACGCCGGACCCGGCCGTCGCCAAGCTCGTGGACGAGGCCAAGACCAAGTCGGGCCCGATCGCCAACAAGCAGGTCGGCACCATCACCGCGGACCTCACCGCGGCCGGCGCGCCCTCGGGTGAGTCGACGATGGGCGACGTGATCGCCGACGCGCAGCTCGAAGGCACCAAGTCCAACAACGCGGTCGTCGCCATCACCAACCCCGGCGGCATCCGCGCTGACCTCAACTACGCGTCTTCGCCCAACGGCGAGGGCGACGGCGTGGTCACCTACGGCGAAGCGTTCACAGTGCAGCCGTTCGCGAACATCATGCAGACGATCACGCTCACTGGCGCGAACCTGAAGAACGTGCTGGAGCAGCAGTGGGGCCAGCCGGGCGGCACCAAGATCCTGCAGATCTCGAGCAGCCTGCACTACACGTACTCGGCCTCGGCGCCGATCGGTTCGCGCGTCTCGAACATCACCGTGAACGGCACGCCGGTCGACCCGGCCGCGACGTTCCGCGTGTCGGTGAACAACTTCCTCGCCGCGGGCGGCGACGGGTTCACCGAGTTCACGAAGGGCACCGACCTCGCGGGCGGTCCCGTGGACCTCGACGCGCTGATCGCGTACCTCGGCGCACACCCGGGCGTCACCCCGCCGCCGGCGGACCGGATCACGATGGTTCCGTAGTTCTGTTCCGAGTAGCCCCGCCCCTCTTGCCGTTTCGAGGGGCGGGGCTCTCGTTTTTCAGGCTTTTGGGGGCTCATCGCAGATGAGGGTGGACTGGGAACTTTGACACGGCGACGGTGTCGCAGCTGCTGGCCAAAAGTTGCCGCTGCTCTGACTAATGGCCGTGGCGCGCCCAGGACGGGCGCCAGCTGTCGCTGTCTTGTCGGCCGGCGAAGTCGGCTTCGAGGAAGGCGAGCAACTCGGCCAGATCGGGCTGCCGGTTGTCGGTACGCCAGATGACCCAAAGCGGGAAGACCGGTGTGGGGTCGACGATCGGGATTCGTCGAAGGTCGTAGTGCGCGGGCCAGAGATAGCGGGAGCCTTCGCCGACGAGGTTCGCGAGTGTCGCCGACTCGGCGATCTCGGTCACCAGCACCTCGGCCCCGAACGCAGGGCCCAGGACGTCGATGGTGATCCCGAAAGTGGCGGCGAGCTCGTCGTAGTAGGCCGCGACTTCGTCCCCGCTGGGCAACCCTGGCATCCAGATCGGGTGATCGGCGAGCTGGCGTGGGGTCACAGACGGAGCATCCGCAAGCGGGTGCTTCGGGCCGACCAGAAGCTCGTGGCGGTCCTCGATGACCAGGGCGCTGGAGAGTCCCGTGCCTGAGAGTTGCCGCCTCGGGTCGGTCAGGCCGCGGAAGGTGGCGTCGACGGTGCCGCTCGCGACCGCCGCGAGCGCCGCCTCGAGGTTGAGGTCGGCCAATGCGACGACGTTCAGGTCGAGCGCGCGGCGTTGCTGGTAGAAGGCATGCAGAAGCGTGGCCGGTGCCGTCCGCCGGTTCCGTACGTCGACTCGGAGCGCTCGGCGTCCGGGCATCACCGATGCGAGGGCGCGATCCTCGGCCTGGAGCAGCTCGCGGGCGTGCGGCAGGAACGCCTGGCCGTCGACCGTCAGCGTGGCGCCGCGGGGCCCGCGGGCGAAGAGAACCACGCCGAGCTCACGCTCGAGGGCACCGATGCGCTTCGAGACGGCCTGCTGGGTGACGCCCAACTCGTCGGCCGCGCTCTGGAACTGTCCTTCCGAAGCGACCTGGAGGAAAGTCCGTACCGCATCGAGATCCACACACTCACCGTAGTGGCACAACGGGGAGTTGTGGCGCGCCGCCAGATCGGTTGTTACCTCCCACGTCGTCAGTCGGGATTGCATATCCGGAGCAGTACGGGCGGTTGTGGATACACGAGATGGAGGACCGACGTGGCACGCAGGAAGCTCGGGCGGCAGTTCGGATGGCTGTGGGCCGCGAACGCGGTCAGTGCCTACGGCTCCGGTCTCGGGTTCGGCGCCTTCGGCCTGATCGCCATCAGCGTCCTGCACTCCAGCCCCGCCGGCGTTTCCGCGCTCTCGTCGGCAAGCCTCATCGTCGGTGCCCTCGTCGCTGTCCCGACCGGGCCCTGGATCGAAACCCGACGCAAGCGGCCCGTCATGATCACGATGGATCTGCTGCGCTTCGCCGCGATGGCGACCATTCCGCTGGCCTACTGGCTCGGCTGGCTGACCTACGTGCAGCTGTTGCTCGTCGCAATCGTGGTTGCCGCCGCCAAGATCGGGTTCGCCACCGCCGGCGGCGCCTACCTGAAGTCGGTCGTGGCCCGCGACGACCTCCTGGCAGCCAGCAGCCGCTTCGAATCCACCTTGTGGAGCTCGATCGCGATCGGCCCGCCGCTGGGCGGCGCCGCGATCGGGCTGTTCGGCTACACCACCACCGTTGTCGCCGATGGCCTGAGCTACCTGCTCTCAGCGCTCGGCATCACCGCCATCGGCGGCCGCGAGCCGACTCCCGTGAAGGATGCGGCGAAGAAGGTCACCCTGCGGGATCTGCCGGACAGTTGGCGGTACCTGCTCAGCCACCCGCGGCTGCGTCCGGTATTCCTGAACCGCCTCGCCGTAGGCGGCCTCATCATGGCGCAGGAACCGATGGTCGCGGTGCTCATGCTGCGTGACCTCCACTTCGCGCCGTGGCAGTACGGACTCGCCTTCGCCGTACCGTGCATCGGCGGATTCGTCGGCTCGCGCCTTGCCGGTCCGACAGTCGCCAAGTACGGCGAGCACAAGGTCATGTGGCTCGCGGCCATCGGCGCGGTCCTCTGGCCGATTGGACTGGCGTTCATTCCCGCAGGCATCGCCGGACTGCTGCTGGTCATGGTCATCGAGTTCGGTGTCATCGTGCCGATGAGCCTGTTCAACCCGGTGGTCGCGACCTTCCGGCTCAAGCACATCGAGCACGAGCGACTCTCACGGACGCTGTCGGCGTGGCAGATCAGCAGCAGCCTCGCCACGGCCTTGCTCACGCTCGTCTGGGGCGTCCTGGCCGCGCTGACGTCGACGAGGATCGCGATCGGGCTGGCCGGCCTTCTGCTGCTTGCCACGCCCCTGCTCCTGGTCCGGGCTGCGACATCGCGCGACAGCGCCCCTGCGCGCACCGGGGCACCCGGCGAGCGCCAAACGAGGCCGCTCATCACTGAGGAGATGTGACCACCCGCCATACGGCGGCGGGTCCGAAGGCAAGCGGCTGCTGATCGATGACGGCAGAGATCTTGTCAGTCCGGCGCGGTTGTGCTCAGGCCCGTGCGGGACTGGGCCAGTCTCCCGGGTTGCCGAGCGAACGCCTGGACGTTCCGGCCGTCAGTCGATGAGCTCGGGTTCCAGCAGGCTCATCAAGTACATGTCGTAGTACTTCCCATCGCTGCCCCGGAAGCACTCGCGGTGCCGGCCGTCCTCCACGAAGCCCACCTTGCGGTAGACGTGGCGCGCGCGTTCGTTGTCGGCGACCACCCACAGGGCGATGAGGTGCAGGCGCATCACGTTGAAGCCGTAGCGGCACATCAGGCGCATGGCCTCGGTGCCGTAGCCGCCGTTCCAGTGGTCCTTCTCGCCGATGTAGATGTCGAGCTCGGCGCGGCCGATCTCGGGCTCGGCGTCGCGCAGGTCGATCACGCCGAGCAACGCGCCCGATGCCACCGACTCGATGCCGAGCACCACGTGCTCGTACGTGTTGACCTTGCGTTCCTCGCAGCGCTTGCGCACCTGGTCCAGTGAACGCGGGTGCGAGCCGGTCATGAACTGACCCACCTCGTCGTCGTGGATCCAGCGGTACAGGGACTCCGCGTCCGACGGCTCGAGCGCCCGCAGCCGCACCAGCTTGCCCGAGAGCACCGCTCCCCCTCACTCCCGCCGCAGCAGCAGGAAGTCCTCGACCCCGACGAGCCCGAGGAACTGACGCACCCCGGGCGGCATCGGACGGCGGGACCCATCATGCACGAGCCGTGGATCGGTGACGCGCCATTTTTTGCCGCGCGTGACGAGCTCCGCGTGGCCCGCGGCCAGCACGTTCTTGACCCAGTCGGTGTCCGGGCCGTAGGTGAGGGCGACGACGAAGCCGTCGTCGGTGCGGAAGACGTTCAGCGGGGTGCGGAACTCCTTACCGGACCGGCGGCCCTGGTGCACGACCAGGCCGAAGCCGGGCAGCCACCCGACGAACGGTCCCGTGACCCGGTTGGTCACCACGCGGTTGAAGTGGGCGAGACGTTCTGGCAGCACCATCCGCCCAGGGTAATCCAACGTCCGTGGAATTAGCGCGTTTTCGGCCCGGTGCGAGGCCGGTTCGCACGTCTGGTGGGATGTTCGCGGACGCCGGCACGACGCGGGGAGAAGAACATGTCGAACGACTGGCCGCTGCGACAGGACCCGGAGTCGCCCGTGATTTTCGCGCGGGCGCTGCTGGAGGACCCCGCGCAGCTCGCGTTCGTGGTCCTCGACGATGACGACGACTGGTTCATCAGCGACGGCGCCGAGTTCGACGAGGACATGGACGTCAACCGCGAGCAGTTCGGCGCGGTCCCGCTGCGCGAAGCCGTCGAGCTCATCCCGCAGCTCACGGCGCTGGCGTCGCTGCCCACCGGCATGGCGGCCGACTGGGACCCGGAGCGTTCGGCGTGGCTGCTGAGCTCCGTCGCCGACTCCGACGACGAGGCCGAGGACCGCGAGATCCGCGAAGCCCGCATCGCCGCGTGGCAGCACCCGGGCTCGCCGGTGGACGAGGTGCAATTGTCGACCGGGCTCACCGAGATCGTGACCGGGGGTGACGCGCCCGTACGCGCCGTGCGCCAGGTCGTGCGCGAGGGTGACGGCACGTGGCTCTTCGTGGGCTTCGAGGTGCCGGAAGCCGAGGACTTCGAGGTCGAGGGCCTGGAGCTGGAGCACGTCGTGAGCCTGTACCCGGACGTCGTGAACGTGCTGCAGGCCGCGCCCGGTCAGGTCTTCGACCGCGCGGAGCCGGGTGCCGAGTGGGAGCTCGTCGAGGGCTGAAGTTTTTCCGCGGCGATTGTCCTGGCGCGTTGGGGGCCGTTCGTCCTTAGAGTGTTAGCCGGCGAACGGCGCCGGTCCGGACACTCATCAGGAGCAGCCATGCCCACCTATGCCGCGCTCATCTACTCCGCCGACGTGGACCCGACGCAGCCGGAAGCCGCGTCGATGATGAAGGACTACAACGAGTTCGGCGCGGCCGCCGCGGCCGTGATCCGCGGTGGCCAGGCTCTGTACCCGACCGCGACGGCCACCACCGTCCGCGTGAACGGCGGCAAGGGCGGCGACATCGTGACCAGCGACGGCCCGTACGCCGAGACGAAGGAAGCCCTCACCGGCTTCTACCTCATCGAATGCGCCGACCTCGACGAAGCCGTCAAGGTCGCCGCTCAGATCCCGGCCGCGTGGGACGGCGCCGTCGAGGTGCGCCCGATCGTCGAGTTCTCGTGACGGTCGCCGGTGACACGCTGGCGCGGCTCATCCGGGATGAGGGGACCCGGGTGCTCGCCACGCTCGTGCGGGTCATCGGCAGCGTGGACCTGGCCGAGGACGCGGTGCAGGACGCCGTCGTGCGGGCGCTCGAAACGTGGCCCCGCGACGGCGTCCCGGACAACCCGCGGGCCTGGCTGCTCGTGACGGCGCGGCGACGCGCCGTCGATGTGCTGCGCCGCGAGGCCAAGCGCGTCGGGAAGGAGGCGGACGCGATGCCGCTCGCCGACGACGACCCGCCGCCCTCCGTGATCCGCGACGACCTGCTGCGCCTCGTGTTCACCTGCTGCCACCCGTGTCTGTCGGTGGACGCGCAGGTCGCTTTGTCGCTGCGGACACTCGGCGGTTTGTCGACCGCCGAAGTCGCGCGTGGACTGCGCCTGTCCGAGGCGACGGCGGCGAAGCGGTTGACGCGGGCGAAGCAGAAGATCGCGACGGCGGGGATCCCGTACCGCGTGCCGGCGGCCGAGGAGCTGCCCGAGCGGCTTTCCGGTGTGGCGGCGACGGTGTACCTGATCTTCAACGAGGGGTACGCGGGCGTGCGCGATCCGCTGGTCGACGAGGCCGTGCGGCTGGCGCGGCTGCTCGCGTCGCTGATGCCGGACGAGCCGACGGTGCTGGGGCTGCTTGCGTTGCTGTTGCTGCACGACGCACGCCGGTGCACGCGCGTGGCCGACGACGGTTTGCCCGTGCTGCTGGCCGATCAGGACCGTTCGCTGTGGGACGCGGCGCTGATCCAGGAGGGTGTTTTGCTGGTGGGGCGCGCTTTGCGGCGCACGCCTTCCGCGCCCAACCCCTACGTGGTGGAGGCGGCGATCGCGGCTTGTCACGCCTTGTCGCCGACGTACGCGTCGACCAACTGGGACGCCGTGATCTCTTGGTACGACGTGCTTTTCACCGTCCGCCCGAGTCCGGTGGTGTCACTGAACCGCGCCGCCGCGATCGCCGAACGTGACGGGGCCGCGGTGGCGCTGCCGCTCGTGGACGCGTTGGACGTGCTGGCGGACTACCCCTGGTGGCACGCGACGCGCGCGGAACTGTTGTGCCGCTTGGGAAACCTCTGCGAGGCTCGTGCCGCTCTCGAACTCGCCGAGGCGACGGGCCTTGCCTGCGGCCACGCGGCTCTGCTGCGTCGCCGGCTGGGTGAATAGGGCGGTCTTGACACGTTCGCGGCCCGGCGCGTTCGATGGTGCCACGCCCTGCGGCCGGTGAACACGCCCGCGCCCAGGGCGCCCAACTTTCTTTGCAGAGGGGGCCCATGGCCGAACACCCCAACGCGACGCTCATCCGCCGCGGTTACGCGGCCTTCTCCGCCGGCGACGTCGCGGCCCTGTCCGAGCTTATCGCCGCCGACGCCGTGCAACACATGCCGGGCCACAACGTCTTTTCGGGCGACCACAAGGGCCGCGACGCGATTCTGTCGATGTACGGCCAACTCGCCACCCGCAGCGACGGCACCCTCCGCGTGGCCCTCGAGGAGGTCTACGCGAACGACGACGAGGTCGTCACCGTCTACCACTCCACCGGCACCCGCGGCGACAAACACCTCGACACCCGCCACGCGCTCGTGTTCCGGATGCGCGACGGCCAAGCCGTCGACCTGCTGGACGTCTCCCAGGACGAATCCTCCGACGACGCTTTCTGGGCGTGATCACGATGTCCGTGCTCATGCTCCTCCGCGTCCCCGGCAACGGCGCCTAGTTCGAGAAGGCCGCCGCCTCCAACCCCGCCCGCATATCGACCATCATCGCCTCCGCCCGCGCCCACGGCCTCCAGTCCCACCACTTCTGGGCCGACGACAAGGACATCCTGGTCGTCGACGTCTGGCCGGACGAGGCCTCGTTCCAGGCCTTCTTCTCATCCGAAAGCGACCGCATCGGCGCCCTCATGGCGGCAGCCGGCGTCACCACCCAGCCGACCGCGACCTTCTACCACAAACTGGACATCGGCGACGACGTGTGACTCTGTCTACGTGGATCGACCCTCTTGGTGAGCTCCACCCAGGTTCCGGCCCACCCACTCGAGACGGCGATCTCTTCGAGAGCTCCGGTGGGGAGGAAGAGTTCTCTGAGGCGTTTTTCTGCTTCGGGGTCGCCTTGTCGGATGCGCTCTTTCAGCTGTTCCAGCTCGGTTACCGCGTCGCCGACGGAGCGGTAGCTGCTCCAGGCCGTGTCGTGCTCACCGGTGCGGAGGATGTGCAGGAGGTCGTCGATGACTTCGCAGAGCTGCTCGCCACGCGTCATGGGAGGGATTATCCCCTGGTTGGTGGTGGCGGTGAAATAGCAGTGAGGGTGTTTCCCGATTGTCGGAAAACACCCGCACTGCATTTGTGGAGCGGATGACGGGAATCGAACCCGCGTATTCAGCTTGGGAACCAGCCGTTGACACCTGAAAAGTGCCCCTGACGTGCGGACGGGCATGTGCGCGGGGTGCCTCTGTTGACCGTGGTTGACCGGGGCGTGTTGTTGGCATGTTGCTGGGAGTTTCCCCAGAGCCCAGGGGATGAGGAGATCACCGGGCTGCTGCTCCCCTGATCTCCGAAGCGGTGCCGGGTCCAGGGCAGCGCCCTGGCCGCCGGAGGCCATCACGGGGGTGTGGTGCCCTCGGCTGTGAGGATGATCCGGTGGGTGCTGTCGAGCAGTCGGGATACCGTGTAGTGGCTCGTGGTGCCGATGGCGGGCGGTGTGCCCAGCCAGGTCACCCTGGCCCAGACGTCGTCGAAGCGGACCGTGTACCACCGGTTGCTTCTCGCGATGTTGCTGACGGTGCCGGTCACCGTTGCGCCCAGCGCGTACCGGGCTTTGATGCTTGCCCACTGTTCGTTGTCAAAGCCCCAGTGAGCGGCCTGAGGGTTGCGCCAGCGTCGGTCGAGCGGCCAGAGTCGCGGCTGGCACCTGTGCGGCTTGTCGTAAACGCTCTCGTACAGGTCGTGGCGGAGGACTTCGAACTGAACGACTTCTCCGACGGGTAGCCAGTCCTTGTGTCGCAGGTGCTCGCTGTCGACGAAGCCCAGCACGCCCGCCCCGAGGTCGGCCATCAGGCCGGTGCGCTGATTGGGATTGAGGTAGTTCCTGATGGGCGCGGAGATGTGATCGCCGATCGGAAACCGCTGGATGACCGCGTCGATGTTGGCCGGTTCTGCCATGTCCTGACTGTGCCACTTGGCCCTTTGGATCGACAGGTCGGATCGCTGGCACTTCGCCCTTGAGGTGTTCGAGTTGGCGTCGAAGATGCCGGACCGGTGGGCCGCAATGGTTCTGCTCGCGGCCTTCACGTCGCTGCGCTACGGAGAGGTGACCGTGTTGCGGCGGTGCGACCTCGCCGAGGACGCGAGCACGGTTCGGGTGACGAGGGCGTTCGTCGACGTCCCGGGACAAGGGCTGCTGGTCGGTCCTCCGAAGTCGCGGACAGTGATCGTTCCGCAGGCAGTTCGGTCGTCGCTGCTGAAGCACCTGGCGCTGTTCGTGGAGCCGGACGACGAGGCGCTGTTGTTCACCGGCAAGAAGGGGGACGCGCTGCGCCGGCCGAACTTCGCGCAGCTGTCCAGGTGGACGGAGGTCGTGGCGGGCATGGGGTTGAAGGGCCTGCACTTCCACGACCTGCGGCACGCGGACAACGTGTGGGCGTCCAAGGCCGGCATGTCGACCAAGGATCTGATGGCGCAGATGGGTCACGACGGCATGCGGGCGGCCCTGATCCACCCGCGGGCGACGGATGAGGCGGGCGAGCGGATCGCCGAGACGTTGTCGAAGCTCATCGAAGCGCGACGGCGGGAGAAGAAAGAGCGCGGAAATGGAGCCGCCGAGTGATGTTGCTGGGATGTTGTTGGAACGGTGCCTAGAAAGCCAGAAGGGGTGCTTCCCAAACTTGGGAAGCACCCCTTCTGAGCTGCAAGAACAGTTCTTGGAGCGGATGACGGGAATCGAACCCGCGTATTCAGCTTGGGAACCAGGGTGATCATGCTCGACAGCGGCCCTGACCTGCGGTTCCGCCTGCCTGGTGCTGGCCCCTGTTGACCGTGGTTGACCGGCCTGAATGGCACGGCAATGGCACGCCGCCGCCTGACCCACTCCCCTCCCTTCACCCCGATACGAAGCCCGCACGCGGCCGGTGGCGCCGGGTCAAGGCACGCTTTCCCGCCTTGACGCGGTGTCGCCGGCCGTTGTCACGATCCGGCTTCGGGGTGGAGCCTGGTGACCTCCGTGTCTAACGCTCGCGGCTCTATCGGTCTCCCAGCTTGCGGCTGAGGGTATCCATGGCGCCGGCCAGGTCAGCGGCACCTCGGAGGGTGATGGTGTCGTCCTGCATGTATTTGAGCTGGTGGAAGACGGCCAACAGCCCCTCTGCGGTCGCAAGGCTGATCGGGTCGGCGGTACCCCTGCCCTGCTCGATGGCTTGGCGTGCGGCTGCGGCGTGGACTTCTGCGGTTACGCGGTCGGACGTCGGCATGAAGTCGACCTTGCCAGCGGGCCTCTCCGGCGTAACTAGGCCGATGAGCTGATCGTCGCCAGCGGGGGCGCGCTGCACGGTGCTGCGCCGTCGGCGGGCTGCCCGGCGACCGGCGGCCGAAGCGGAGCGGCAGGCCGTCCGTGTCGCGATCGGGCGGGCCCGCCGTACGCGTGGCGACGTGCGCGCCGCCGCTGGCGGCGCCTTGATCCCATAGAGCCAAGTTCGGCAAGCACCCGAAAGCTATCTCGACTAATCCGGATCCACTGACGAAAGCTGCACGAGTGAATACGTTACCGTTGTCTCGCCAACTACCTCGTCTAGAACGGATACTTCAAAGAGGACCACGTCATATGGATCGTCCAGCGTCGCAGAGTGCACGGCAGAGAAGGCCCTGTCATCAACCTTGCCCTCGTAGGTATCACCGGTACCCTCATCACGCAGACCGAAAATTCTGCGCTGTGTGTCTCCCAGATAGAGAGTCATGCGCCCGCGAATCTCTCGAACATCATCGTCAGGAACTAGATTGGTCAGTATGCTCACAAGCGTTCGCAGTCTTTCCGGCGAAAGCTCGCGCGAGAAATATGACATATGAGCGCCGGCTGCAGCTACCGTAGCGCCACCGTTAGTATTGGCGAGCCCTGTCACAAATCGCCTAAAACTTTTTGCCGCTCGTGGTCGCAGTGCCGCAAGCTTCTCGCTGAGCTGACTTCGATCAAGTTCGGCGTCGAGGAGATCCATTAGGCTTTTTGTTGACCGCGTAAAGAGCGCTTCGCCAAACAGGTCATCATATGTACTCGACGCGAGTTCGAGAACGAAACTAGCCGCAGATGCCCCCACGAGGTTACTGGCGGTCTGCTCGGCCACGTTGAAGGGTATCCGTCCAGATTGAGGCGGATTATCGTCGTGCAGTGCCAGGCCAATGTTGTCGTAGACGTTCTGCGTCAACAGCAAGAGTTCGCCTACGGCGCGAGATGAATACTCTGTCGCACGCATGTTGGGCGGGTCTATCTCGATGCGAAGACGGGTCCTATTCTCTTGAAGCGCCAGTCGTTCAATCTGAGACGGAGTTATGTGCGGCAGCGTTGCCACATCTAGTTCCAGTCTGAAATCTTCTCCAGGTAGCCAATCATCAATAAGGTCCCCTGGCTCCACTGGGGCAACAGTATCGTTATCGTCAACAGAATGTGGCAACGACACTACATACAGAATGGATTCGGGTGACGTAAACGCTTGGCGAACAGGGATGCTGCCGGCGCGTACTAGGTCGAGTCTATGTTGAGATATTGGGACATAAAGCCAGAGATCCCTGGACTCGCCTTCCTCTGCCCAGGCTGATAAATACCTTTGATCTGTTAACGATTCACAGCTGAATAGGCGTGGACCGTCGTAGAATACGAACGTTTCCAATAGGCGCAGGTCGCCTAGGATCGATGAACGCGGAAGCCAACTCATGATGCGACGACCGAGAACGTCTTCCAGGCCTCATCGCCGACGGGACGCCACCATGTGTGATGGGAAGGAGTCCGCTCGGAAGGCGTGTGTTTGGACAGGCCAGAACCGGCGATTTTGCCACGCGCTATGAGCTTCTTGCGGAGTGGCCCCACCGCCTGCCTCTGCTTCTTGCTCTCTTCAAGCTCTCTGTAGAGGCTAAGGCCCGCTGCCTTGCAGTCGTCGTCCCAGAACCGGGAGCGCACTCGGCCAAGTGCGAGCAGCTCGTGGTGGTTGTAGAAGTCGCTCTCCGTGATCGACTCGGCGCCGACGAACCGATAGAAGTCGCCGTTAGGTGGGGTCACAGCATCCTCCGGAGGGCAGGACGGGGGGAAGGTCTCTGGCCACTCCGTCATGCAAGGTCCCGTCCGTCATGCCGCAAGTATGCGACCCACCACCGACAACTTCACCGATCGTGGTGGCACGACCCTCCGTTAACGATCGGGTGATATTGAGATCAACCTGAGTCCAAGGGTTACGGACGGAGCCAGATGATGCCTAGAGGCAACCAGGTGACATCTTGATCGCCAGACCCCCATTGGCAGCTCGATTGGTCCGTTAGGAGTAGCAGCTCAGCTGCGCTTGGTCGCGACCTCGTCAGACCAAGCGTTGGTCGTATCCTGCTCGCAGCAGTCGTTCGTACGCACCAACGACGCTAAGTGGCATGGCCTGGGTCACGGCGAAGCCTTGTTCGGCATAGACATCGATTCGCTGAGTATCGCCGACGAGCATGTTGATGACGCGGTTGACGTCGCCGATGCTCTCGATGTATTCGTCCAGCGGCAGTGGTCGTGACGCGCAGATGATGTCGACCTCAGGCCAGAGCTTCTTGCAGGTCGCGTAGGCGCGGCGCTGCTGGTACGGGCGCGAGATCAGCGTGACCGACTTGACCTCGATCCCCCGTGCCTCAAGCAGCTGCCGACTGAGCGTGATGTTGTCCCCAGTGTTCCGCGCCTCCTGCTCGACCAGGATCGCGTCATCGGGAACCCCCAGTTCCAACGCGTGCTCCCGGTAGTGCACAGCCTCCCCGCGAGGAAACCGGTCGACAGTAGTAGGCGCGTTCGCCCCGGTGAAGACGATCCGCGGGAAGTACCCCTGCTGATACAGCTCCGCAGTGAACGTGGCGACGCCGAGATCATGGCTCCCCAGACCGATCCCGACATCCGTGGGCCGGAGTTCGTGGTGCATGTCGTGGTAGTCCCAGAGCGTTTGGACGTCGGCGCGGAGGTTGGCCGGCAGGGTGGTCGAGCGCTCGGGCATGCAGAGACTCCGAAGTCAGTCGGGGAGCTTGAAGGTATACGACCAGGAGAAACGGCTCGCGGCGTGGATGCCACGCGCGAACTCGACGACGCGGCCGTCTGCGGTGAACGTGCGGCGCTGCAGGACCATGACGGGTTCGCCGGCCGGAAGCTCTAGCGTCTCGATCTCGTCGGGCGTCGGCATACGTGAGTAGAAGGTCTCGCTGATCGTGTCCGGTTCGAGGCCCTGCAGCGTGAGGACCAGGAACCCGCCACCTCGACCGGCCGGCCCTGGGGTGTCGTCGACGAGGCGAGTGCCCTCGACGTCTTCGGGCCGGTAGTAGCTGGAGAGGGTGTGCGTGGGGTGGCCGGCGTCCTTGACCAGGCGCGCACGCTCGTAGACGAGTGAGCCGACGTCGACGCCCAGGGCCTCGGCGATCTCCTTGTCGGCCTCGACCTTTGAGACGGTCTGCGTCTGGTCGGTGGGCTTCCACTCGCGGCCGGACGCCTCGCGGTCGGCGATGAACGCAACCGTGTCGCCGTACTTCCACTTGCTCTTGGCGTAGCGGTCCGTGCCGAGGCGCTTCATCGGCGGGCGGGCGCGAACGACGGTGCCGCGCCGGCGGATCGGTGTCACCAGTCCCTCGGCCTCCAGGACGCCGACGGCTTTGCGGACCGTGTTGACGTTGACGCCGTACTCCTCGGCCAGCTCCTCTTGCTTCGGCAGCGTCGAGTCCGGGGCGTAGTCGCCCCGCTGGATCGCGTCGCGCAGGCTCGCGGCCAGCTCGCGGTACCCAGTGCCCACGTGGTCCTCCTCTGTCGGTCGATAACGCTAGCGGTATCGGCTTATCATGGTCTACTGAGCGTGTTAGAGATAGTTCTATTGACAAGTTGATCGTCGCGGCCTCTAATAGAACTACTTCTAACGGGGTGGATGGTCCCACAGGGACCCCAGAGACCAGACGTGACGACAGAAGGGGCAACCACCATGGCGATCAGCAAGGGACACCGGTTCGCGATCGACTTCGACGAGGCTTTCCCGCTCGGCCTGGTGCTGGTCGGCGAGGTCGCGCCGGACAACGAGTACCAGTCGCGGGAGGACCGGGCTGCGGGTCGGCCCGCTCGCCAGCGCGTTGACGAGACCACGGGCAAGCGGCAGTGGAAGGCGACGGTCACCGACCCGAACGAGACCAACTCCAAGCGCGCGTCGTTCGACGTGACGTTCCTGGCAGACGTGCAGCCGGTGCCGACGACCTCCGAGGCGCTGCCGGGGATGCGGCCGATCGAGCTGGAAGGGCTCACCGCCGAACCCCGCGTGGCCGGAAACGGGGAGTTCAAATACCAGTCCTACGCCTTCCGCGCGACCGGATTCAAGGCCAGTGCCAGCGCAGCGAAGCCGACCCGCAACGCCTCGACTGAGTCGGCGCAGAAGGCGGCGTGATGAAGCGGGTCCCCGCCGGGGTCGACTTGGTGCAGGCGTGGGAATACGCCTACCGCCGGTACGGCGCTGCGTCGGAGTTCGCGGCTCGGGTGGGCCGGGGAGACCACGGTGGGGCTTCCGCGATGGCGGACGCGTCGTGGTCGGTCGCTTCGGCTTGGCGGGCGCTCGCAAACAACCGGGACGACTTGGAGTGGTGGCTCCTCGCAGCCGTGGAGTCGGCCGCCGAGGCGTTCGAGGACCAAGCACGGTATTGGCAGCAACAGGAAGGACTCGACGGTGGCGTTCAACGCGACCTGGACCCCGGGAGCGGAAGCGGTCGCCGGGATGCATCAGCTTGGTTCGACACCGCTTCCGGGGCTAGTGCTGTACCTCGCCCCGGACAGCCTGGCGATCACTCCGCCGGCCGACCCGGCCCAGTGGCCGAGGTTCGTGGAGTTCCTTCGCCAACTCCGCGACGGGGCGGAGCAACTGGCGGCCTCGCTCGACGCGCGGGGAGGCCAGACGCATGACCACGATGGCTGAGCCGACGACGTTGCTCGAAGCCCACGACGTCGCCAACGCTCGGCGCCCCGCACCGGGTGCAAACGCCTCGGCGTGGCTGGCTTTCCACCAGGCGAACGCGCGCATGTATCGAGCCGTCGCGGGTGTGGACCGCTGGCACCACCACGAAGCCAACTACTGGGCCGGATTCGAGGAACGCCAGGCAACCGCAGTGTCCGAGCGGATGCAGGAGGACAAGACGGAGCGTCGTTAGTCCTTTGTAGAGGAAGAAACCAAGAACGCGCGTGAGGACGTGCGGCGCTGAAGCGCGCCCTCATGCGGTGGTGTGAAAAGTAAGGCGCAGAAGCGGAAACCGGCTACCAACCATGCCGCTCCTGCGCTGTCCACAACCAGCGGAAGTGAACAATGACAACGCTAAACGATGGTAATCGGCGCGTGTCAACGGGGGTCACCCGGACGCGTTGCTGCTCCTGCAGGCGATTCGCGAAGCTGCTTCCCGGCGAGACGAAGTGTGCAACGTGCTCGGGAATGCTCCCCTTGAACCTCACGTCGCGAGGTGGTCGCTGATGTCGGCCGGATTCGTAGTCGTGGCAATGGCGGCGCTCGGCGTCGGTGTGTGGGTGTTGCACAAGGTCGGCCGTG
Source organism: Amycolatopsis sp. NPDC001319 (assembly GCF_042896185.1). Lineage (NCBI taxonomy): Bacteria > Bacillati > Actinomycetota > Actinomycetes > Pseudonocardiales > Pseudonocardiaceae > Amycolatopsis > Amycolatopsis sp. NPDC001319. The sequence continues at coordinate 573,268 of NZ_JBIAWY010000001.1, forward strand.
CGCTGGCGTCGGTGGCGGAAGCCCTGGCGGCGGCTGCGGTGGTCTTCATCGCGCTCTGGTGGGTGTGCAAGGCAATCGTCTGGGCACTCGCGCAGCTCGTGACACGGTGGCGGACCAGCCTCGCCGTAGTGGCGGTCGTCGCGTGGTGTGCGGTGTTGGGTTGGATCTCTCTTGCTGCGGTGCTCGGTGGTGTAGCGCTCGTGCTTGGTGCCTGGCGGTTGATCGACGCGGTGTCGTTCGATCAGTGGTGCTGGCGGTTCCTGCGCTCGTGGTGGGCGCGGTGGTGGATGTACAACCGCAAGCTTCCGGCCTGGCTGCACGCCTGCGGCCTGTCGGTGCGTGATGGCTCGTTGCCGGTCGTGGTGGATGTCAACCTCCTCGGGCGTAAGGCCAGCCGCTCGACGTCTCCGAGCGCGACGCGGATTCCCAAGGTCCGCAAGGTTCGGTCGGGTGCCTCGTGGGACGAGGTGCGGGTGGAGCTCGTGGCCGGCCAGAAGCCGGAGGACTTCGACGAGGCCGCCCGGGCGCTAGCGGTGGCTCGCAAGGTCGCGCGGTGCCAGGTGCGAGAGGTCGCGCCGAACGTCGTCTCTATCGACTTTCAGCGTCACGACCGGCTCTCGTCGCTCGTGCATTGCCCGCCGCTGCCTGAGGGTGTTGAGGCCGGCAGGGTTGATTTGCGCAACGTATCGGCGGGTCGGACGGAGTACGGGAAGGACTGGCGTATCCCGCTCCTCGGCTCGGGCGCCCACACGCTCACGGCCGGGGCATCGGGTGCGGGCAAGAATTCGGTGATGTGGTGCCCGCTCGTCGCGGCTGCCTCGGCGATCCGCTCCGGCGTGGTTCGCATGTCCGGCATCGACCCTAAGGGGATGGAGCTGGCCTACGGGCGCGGGATCTTCTCTCGCTACGCGGTCACCGGCACGGAAGCTCTGGAGGTCTTGAACGGCCTCGTGGACGAGATGGAGTCACGTAAGCGGGCCTTCGCCGGGCGAGTGCGCACTATCCCGGTGTCGACGAAGTACCCGTTGGAGCTGCTGGAATTCGACGAGATCGGGGCGCTGACCAAGTACACCGACCGCAAGACCCGTGACGCCATCGTGGAGCGCGTGGCCCTGCTGACCACACAAGGTCGGGCGCTGGGCATGTCGGTCCGCGGCTACGTCCAGGAACCCACCAAGGACACCGTGCCGGTCCGGGAGCTGTTCACGCGGCGGGTGTGTCTGCGGGTGACCTCGAAGACGCACGTCGGCATGGTCCTCGGCGACGGTGCTTACGAGCGGGGCGCCTGGGCCAACCGCATCGGCGATTCCGCGGCGGGCGTGGGCTACGTGTGGGGCGAGGGCATCCGCGAACCCCTGCGGGTCCGTGCCGGCTGGGTGTCGGACGAGACGGTCAAGGCACTGGAGCAGTACGTCACCAACGGCGGTCGTGCAGATCTGGGCGCCCGTGGGATGGGGGTGGCTGCATGAACCGGCTGATGGTCTTCCTCGATGCGGTCCGCGACCACTTGGACCTGCACCATTTGCCGCCAGCGGCGTCGGTGACCGTCACCGCCTGGTCCGATCCGCTCGTCGTCCAGCTCGATGTGACCGACCTGTCGGGGGTCGCGGCCGGCCTCCTGCGGTGGGTCTCGACGCTCGACGAGGTGGCGGCCACGATCTGGCGACCTCGTTCAAGCGGCCGGGTCCACCTCGTCATCAACGGTCGGACTCCGTGCGGCGTCCCGGTGCAGGTCTACGGCGGGGTGCGGTTCGACAAGGTGACGTTCCCGGATCTGCCGGAAGGCGTTCGCCAAGACATGCCCGTTTTCGTCCTTCGGAGCTGGGCCGATGCCGGGGAGGTGGCTGCCTGATGGCCGAGACGCGCGCTGAACGGATGCGCCAGCCCCTCGCGGCTGACGTCATCAAGGCGACGGCGGAGAAACACGGCGTCTGCGTTCGACCCTTCACGATGGAAGTCGGCGACAAGGAAACCGGGGAGCTGCAATACGTTCCTATCCCCTGTGGATCCACTGTGGAATCGGTGTGCCTGCCCTGCGCCCGCAAGGCCAAGGCGCTTCGGCAGGTTCAGTGCCGCGAGGGCTGGCACATGACCGAAGAACCCGACCTCACAGCAGAGGACCCCACCGAAGACCAGACGGAGCTACTGACGTACCGCGCCGATCTCGTCGCGGCATACCGGGAGGTGGTGGACGACGATCCGGCCGAGGCGGAGGAGGTGCGGGCCGAGGTCGCCGGAGTGGATGAAGAACTTCGGCAACTCGGGGTCCGGGGCCGGCTGCCCTCCCTTGACCTGCCCCCGAAGAAGCCAGTGAAACGCTCGACCAAGCGTCGCCAGGACGCGCCCAACCTGCCCCGGAAGAAGGTCGCCAAAACGACCGTGGGCAGGGAGTTCGCGGGCAAGTTCCGGCCGTCGATGTTCGTCACGCTCACCTGCGACACCTACGGCCGGGTGCGCTCGGACGGCACGCCGGTTGACCCGTCGAAGTACGACTATCGCCGGGCAGCTCGGGACGCGGTGCACTTCTCCGCGCTCGTGGACCGGTGGTGGCAGAACCTGCGCCGGGTCGTGGGCTGGGACGTGCAGTACTTCGCCACGGTAGAGCCACAGAAGCGGACGGCACCGCACCTGCACACCGCGCTCCGCGGTTCGATCTCGCACGAGACCATCCGCATGGTCACTGAGGCGACGTATCACCAGGTCTGGTGGCCCAACCACGACCAGCTCGTCTACACCGACCGCCTGCCCACCTGGGATGGGCCGGAACGTGGCTTTGTCGACCCGGAGACACGTCGACCGCTGACAACCTGGGACGACGCCGTGGACGAGGTCGAGGAACCGGCGCACGTGGTGACCTTCGGGCGGCAGGTGCACTCCAAGGGCATCCTCGGCGGTACCGAAGAGGCCGGCCGTCACATCGGCTACCTGACGAAGTACCTCACCAAGTCCACCGGCGAGGTTGTCGAGGCAACCGGCGCGCCCCAGGCCGCTCACCACGACCGGCTTCACGCCGAGCTGGCCATCACCCCGTGCTCGCCGCGCTGCGCGGTCTGGCTGCTCTACGGCATCCAACCCAAGGGCGCCAACGGCAAGATGACGCCCGGGCACTGCAAGGGACGTGCTCACCGCCGGACCACCCTCGGGCTTCCGGGGCGCCGCGTGCTGGTGTCGCGGAAGTGGTCGGGCAAGACGCTCGTGGACCACAAAGCCGACCGCAAGGCCTTCGTGAAGCAAGCCCTCGCGGTCGTCGGGATCGAGAAGCCCGAACCCGATCCGGCCCGGCTCGTCTGGCGCAAGGTCGAGCCCACCGACGCCCACGTCCCACCTCGGGACCACCTTGTCATGCGTGCCATCGCCGAACGGATCACGTGGAAGGCCGAATACGACCGGGCGCTACTCGCGGCGGGGCCGCCAGAAACTTCGGCAAATCAGCTCGCGGCCTGATTCCGGAAGGGGGAACGGATGGAGACGAAGTACCTGACGGTCGATGAGGCGGCCGAGTACCTGAACACCGGCGTCCGGTTTGTGCGACGGCTGATCGCGGAACGACGGATCGCCTTTCACAAGGCCGGCGCGCACGTGCGGCTGGCGGTGCCCGACCTGGAGGAGTTCATGCAATTGGGACGCGTCGAGCCGATCACCCGCGCTTCGGTTCGCCGAGATCTCGGAAGGGCGGCCTGAAATGGCGAACAAACACGGCCATCGAGGATTCGGAAGTGTTCGGCAACTCCCGTCAGGTCGCTGGCAAGCCCGATATCCCGGGCCGGATGGCATCACGAGGACGGCGCCCAACACCTTCGATACGAAGCGGACGGCGGAACGTTGGCTGTCCGAGGTCGAAACGCAGATCGCGCACGGCGACTGGATCGACCCGGAACGGGCGAAGCGCAAGCTCCGCGACTACGCGGGCCAGTGGATCACTGAACGGCCGGGACTGCGCCCGCGCACGGTCGAGCTGTACAAGTGGCTGCTGCGCAAGCACATCGATCCCGGTCTCGGTGGGGTGGAGTTGGGCAAGCTCTCCCCGGCCTTGGTGAGGCAGTGGCGGTCGGATCGGTTGGCGGCGGGCGTTTCGGAGTCGGTGACGGCCAAGTCGTACCGCTTGCTGCGCGCGATCCTGAACACGGCGGTGGACGAAGACAAGATCCTCATGCGAAACCCATGCCGCGTTCGGGGCGCTGACCGGGAGAACCCAGACGAACGGCCGGTGCTCACGGTGCCGCAGGTGTTCGACTTGGCCAGTCGCATGCCGGAGCGGTTCCGTGCGCTGGTGCTACTCGCTGCGTTCGGTTCGCTGCGTTGGGGTGAGGTGACCGCCCTGCGCCGGTGCGACGTCGCCGAGGACGCGGCGTGGGTTCGGGTGTCCCGGGCGATGGTCGAGGTTCCTGGTCGTGGGCTCGTCGTCGGGCCGCCCAAGTCGCGGGCGGGTGTGCGCACGGTGATCATTCCAGCGGCCGTCCGGCCTGACCTGGTTCAGCACCTCAAGACCTGGGTCAAGCCACCGCAGGATGCGCTGCTTTTCACCGGGGAACGAGCCGGCCATGCGGTCCGCCGGCCGAACTTCAGTCAGCGGACCAGGTGGACGGAGGTCGTGGAGAAGATGGGCCTGAAGGGGCTGCACTTCCATGACCTGCGGCACGCCGGGAACATCTGGGCGTCCAAGGCCGGCACCTCGACCAAAGACCTGATGGCGCGGATGGGGCACGACGACATGCGGGCGGCCCTGATCTACCAGCGAGCGACCAGCGACGCCGACCAGCAGATCGCGGACCGGCTGTCCAAGCTCGTCGACCGGCACCGGAAGGGCATCGTGCCGGAAGACGACGAGGGTGAGGACGGCCAACCGGTTCCGGCCGGCTAATGGCACATTAATGGCACGCGAGAAATGTCAGCGAGACAAAACGAAAGCCCCAGGTCCACAGTAGACACCGTGTGACCTGGGGCTTTCGCATGAGAGCGGATGACGGGAATCGAACCCGCGTATTCAGCTTGGGAAGCTGATGTTCTACCATTGAACTACATCCGCAGTGCCTCGCCAGCTTACACGGGGGCGTGGTCCGTGTGTCCAGTGGGGCGTGGGTTGACGGCGCCGGGGGCAAGTGACAACACTTGTTGTCGGACGGGTGGCGACGCCGGAGGTGGATGTGGTGGACGACCCGGTGTTGTTCCGGCAGGGCGGGTTTCGGCTGGTCGCGCGGTTGCGCGGGGTCGAGGGGTTGCGCGCCGGGGATGAGCAGGTGCTGCGGCTCAGGGAGTTCGCGCAGCGGCAGGACGCGCCGGCGGATGCGTTGGTGGAGTGGTTCGGGCGGGATGCCGGGAATCGGGCGCGGTTCGAGCGGGCGTTGGTGCATGGGGTCGGCGCGGAAAGTGGCGCTGAGCTGCGCGAGTTCATGGCGGGCGTCGAGGCGACGCCGTATTGGGTGGATCGCGCGAGGCTGGAGCGTGGGGCGCGGGCGATCACGCGCGCGGGGTTGCTGGGGCTGTTTCCGCTGGGTGACATGTCCTTGATGGGCGGATACCTGGCGTCGCGGGCGACGAAGTCGTTGGTGGGGACCGGGGAGATCGAGTACCGGGCGCCGAAGCGGCTGGTGGAGACCGCCGCGTGGTGGATCGACGTCACCACGCCCGGGGCGATGGACCGCAACGCGGCCGGATTTCGGGCGGCGGTGCGGATCCGGCTGGTGCACGCTCACGTCCGGCGGGCGATGAACCAGCGCGAGGACTGGGACTACGAGCAGTGGGACCGGCCGGTCAACCAGGTCCAGACCGCGGGCACGTTGCTGCTGTTTTCGCTGGTCTACGTCTTCGGCACGCAGCTGCTCGGCCTCCGCTACACCGAACGCGAGCGCGCCGACATCCTGCACCTGTGGCGCTACATCGGCTGGCTGATGGGCGTCGACGAGGAACTCCTCCCCGCCGACGAGGACGACGCCTGGCGCTTGCTCTGGCTTCTCGCCGCCACTGAATTCATCCCCGATGACGACTCGAAACGCCTGGCCAAGGCCCTTGTCGAGAGCCATGCGGCGATTGGCGAGGGGCGCGGGGCTGCGGGGAAAGTGCTGGCGCACGTGAACGTGTCGGTGCACTCGGCGATCAGTCGGCTGGTGCTTGGCAAGGAGAACGCCGATTTCCTGGAGCTGCCGGATGACCCGGTCGCCCAGGCGGCGGTCGTGGCGGTGGCCGGGGTGAATTTCGCAGCGGAGACGGCCCGGCGGTTGATCCCGGGGGCGACGGCGTTGCAGGAGCTGCTCGGTGGGCTGGGGCGTCGGCGGTATTTGAAGCGGGTGCATGAGGTGTTCAAGGCGGATACGTCGTACGGGAGTGGCGAGCGCGCCGCCTGAGCTGCTGGTTCGGATTGGAACAACTGTCATCATCTGAACCAACCTGATCCAACCTGCTTCAAAGCAGACGTTAGGCTGCGTCCGTGCTGCTCAGTGACCGTGACCTCCGCAAAGAGCTCGATGCCGGCCGGCTCGGGATGGATCCGTTTGATGCCGCGATGGTGCAGCCGTCGAGCATTGATGTGCGGCTGGATCGGTTCTTCCGGGTGTTCGACAACAGCAAGTACACGCACATCGACCCGCAGTTGCAGCAGGACGAGCTGACCTCGCTGGTGGAGAAGGAAGGCGAGGAGCCCTTCGTGCTGCACCCGGGCGAGTTCGTGCTCGGGTCGACCTACGAGATGGTCACGCTGGCCGACGACCTCGCCGGGCGCCTCGAAGGCAAGTCGTCGCTGGGGCGGCTGGGGTTGCTGACGCACTCGACGGCGGGTTTCATCGACCCGGGCTTCTCGGGGCACATCACGCTCGAGCTGTCGAACGTCGCGAACCTGCCGATCACGCTGTGGCCTGGCATGAAGATCGGCCAGCTGTGCATCTTCCGCCTGTCCAGCTCGGCGGAGTTCCCGTACGGCTCGAAGGAAGCGGGCTCCCGCTACCAGGGCCAGCGCGGTCCGACGCCGAGCCGGGCGTACAAGAACTTCCACCGCGTGGACACCTGGCGTTAGACCGGTATCCGGCCGTCCAGTCGATGCGGCGACCCGAGTGGTCCCACCTGGCGCCGGCTCGACGCTGGGTGCAGAGTGCGCCGCGGTGCGAGGCGGGGTCGGGAGTGCGAGAGGTGTCCGTGGACCTGGCGTCAGACCGGCGCACGCGTTGCCCAGTCGACATGGCAGCTGTGTGATCTGGGCGGTCGCACCTGACGCTGGGCCCGGAGCGCCGGGCGGCGACGACGTGGATACCTGGCGTTAGGCCGACACCGGGGCGGCCCAGTCGATGCGGTGGTTCCACATGAAGGCGTTGGGGTCGGCGCCGCCGGTGTTCTTCATGGCGCGGCGGATGAAGAAGTCGCGGGCGAGGCGGCCGAGGGGGCCCGGGGATTTGTCGTCGCCGTTGCGTTTTCCTTGGGCCACCACGGCTTCCACGCGGGAGCGGCGCAGCGACTCGAAGGTCGGCAGTGCGGCGTCCGGGCTGAGGTCGCGGAGGCATTGGGCCAGGGTGACGGCGTCTTCGATGGCCATGGACGCGCCTTGGCCGGCGGCGGGTGAGGTGGCGTGGGCGGCGTCGCCGATGATGCCGATGCGGCCGCGGTGCCAGGTGGGCACGGAGGGGAAGTCGTAGGTGGGCCACGGGGCATAGAGGTGGTCCGTGGCGGCGATGATGTCCGCGGCGCGAGTGCGGTCGCGGCGGACCAGGGCCAGCAGGTCGGCGCGCCACTGAGCGCCGCTCGGGACCGGTGACGACGGGGTCGGCTCGGTCGGGCGCGGGACGTTGGCGAACCACCACACCGAGCCGTCCGGGTGCACGACGTGTGCGAAGAACACCTTGCGGCCGAAGGCCATGTGCATCACGCCTGGTTCGTCGTCGATCCGCACGCCCTTGGTGAAGCCGCCGGTGTTGAGCAGGGGGACGTACCGCGGCGCCGGCGCGGCCGGGTCGAGGATCCGGCGCACGGTCGAGCGCAGTCCGTCGGCGCCGATCAGGAGGTCGCCGGACTCCGACGAGCCGTCGGCGAAGACCGCGGTGACCTCGGACGACGTCTGCGAAGCGTCGGTGAGCCGCCGGCCGAAGTCCGTGCGCACCCCGCGTCTGGCGGCCTCGTCGCGCAGCGCGACGTAGAGGTCCGAGCGGCGCACGGTCTGGCTCACCGTGCCGTCCGGCAGCGGGCCGCCCAGCGGGAACTCGGCCAGCCGCTTCCCGTCGCCGAGCCCGATGCTCATCCTCGGTGTGTCGAAGCCCAGGTCCTTGACCAGGTCTTTCAACCCGAACGGGGCCAGTGCGTCGAGCCCGTTCACGGCCAGCGTGAGGAACGCGCCGACCCCCTCGGCCGTGCGGTCGTACGCCTCGAACAGCACCGGCTCGTGGCCCACCTCGTGCAGCGCGATCGCCGTGATCGTGCCCGCGATGCCCCCGCCCGCGATCAACACCCGCGACATCCTTCGTCCCCTCGTATAGTTCCAGGCTGCGTATAGTTCGCAGACTCGAATATTTCGATCTGTCGAATAATACTGACGATCGAATGATGCGCTAGGCTGGCCGTCGTGTCAACCGAGCACGAGAAACTGGTCGACGAGCTGCTGCTCAAGTCGCGGGAGCTGTCCACGGAGACGGTCATGTTCCACACCGCGATCGCGATCCTGCGCGACCTCTCGGCGGTGGAGAGCAAGGTCCTCGACTACGTCGCGCGCCTCGGTCCGCTCACGCCGAAGGAGCTCGCGGAGTACGCGGGCCTGGCGCCGGCGTCGATCACCGCGCTGATCGACCGGCTCGAGCGCAAGCAGATGGTCACCCGCTCGCCGCACCCGGACGATCGGCGCAAGGTGCTCGTGGGCGTGGAGGAGGAGACGATCGAGCGCGCCGTGTCGCTGTGGGACCACATCGTGGCCGCGACGCGCGAGCTCGCGAACGACTACTCCGAAGGTGAACTCCGAACGGTGATCGGGTTCCTCGAAAAAGCCGCGGCGGTCACCCACGAGTCGACCTTGCGCATCACCCGTCGCTCGCTGGAGTGAGTTGCGGCCACGGCCGGGTTGGAAAACGCGATTCGTTCACCGGTTCGTGGAAAGCTCGCGGACATGGGCTCGGCCGGGAAACGTCTGCTCGCGGTACTCGGCCTCCTGGCCACGTTCGTCGTGCCCGCGCACGCGGAAACCGTCAAGGGATTGCAGCAGAATTACCACCAAGTGGTGTACGGCGATTTCCTCTACGCCGGCAACAGTGTGGTCGAGTGCACGCCGAGTGATGCCGACTGCGCGAAAGCCGCCAGTCGCGAGACGAAGAAGCCCGCCGGCGATTTCGCGCTGCGTTGGTCCGATGTGGACTCCGACCCGAGCACGTTCGACTCCTCCGCGGCGTCCGTCACGATCCCGCCCGGCGCGAAGGTCGCCTTCGCGCGGCTGAGCTGGGGCGGCACGAGGACGGGGTGCGCGAGCCCCGCCGGCGCGCCGAAGACGCAGGCCGTGCGGTTTTCCGTCGGCGCAGCGAAAGCCGACGTCACGCCCGGGTCGTACGCCGAGGACACCAAGTTCTACTCCGCCTACGCCGACGTGACCGGTCAGTTCGCGACCGCCCCGAGCGGCGCGCCCCTCACCCTCACCGCGGCCGACGTCTGGACCACCGCCGGGCGCGGGTGCGGCGGCGGCTGGTCGGTGGCGATCGTCTTCTCCTACCCCGCGCGCGATCCGCAGTACGCGCCGGCCAAGCGCGCGATCTACGTCTACGACGGCCACGTGCCGCAGAGCGCGAACGGTCCCGCCACGACCACCGCTGTCACCGGGTTCCGCGCGGCCTCGGCCGACGCCCACGTCGGCGTGACCGCCGAAGGCGGCGACTGGGGCACGACCGGTGACCGCTTCTTCATCAACGACAAACCCGTCGCCGAACCCGGCACCGGCGCGTCCGACAACTTCTTCGTCGCCAGCACCGACAACGCCGCGAAACCCGTCGTCAAGAACACCTTCGGCATCGACGCGAAGGCGTTCAGCAGCGACGCCGTGCCCAGCGGCGCGACCAGCGCGAAGCTCGCGTTCAGCACCACCGGCGACGATTTCGTCGCGCAGAACCTCGTGTTCTCCGTGCCCGTGCCCGATCTGCAGCTCGTGACCCACGCCGATCCGCCGCGCGCGCACGCCGGCGACCAGGTCACCGTGACTGTCGGCGTCACCAACCCGAACGACACCGCCGCCACCGGCGTCGAGGTGACCGACGACCGCTTTTCCGCCTGCACCAAGAAGATCGGCGAGCTCGCCGCGGGCGCGACCACGGGTTACCAATGCACGGTGACCGCGCCGGACGACGACGTCACGAGCGCCGCGAAGGTCACCGGCACCAGCACGCTCGGTGACGCACTCGACGGCAGCGCGACCACTCGCCTTGACGTCGTGCACCCGGCGATCACGCTCGCGCAGCAAGTCGACAAGGCGGCTTATCGCGCCGGTGACCCGGTGACGTTCACGGTCACCGCCACCAATACCGGCGACGTCCCGCTGCACGACGTCGCCGTGACCGACGCGAAGGTCGGCGCGTGCGCGCGCACGATCGGGACGCTCGCGCCGGGCCAGCACACCACCAGTACCTGCGCGGCGAAGGCGCCGGTCCCCGACACCAGCGCTTCCGTCGCCGGAACCGATCCGCTGGGCAAGACGGTGACCGCCGACGCCGACGTGAAAGTCCCCCTCATCGCGCCCGCGCTCGACGTCACCAAGACGGTGGACCCCGCCGTCGTCCACGCCGATGAGCCGGTGACCTGGACGATCACCGTGCGCAACACCGGCGACAGCCCGCTGAACCCCGTCGTCGTCACCGACGCGACCACGCCGGAGTGCTCGCGGACGTTCGGCGCGCTCGCCGCCGGCGCGCAACAGAGCTTCCCGTGCGCGGCGAACCCCGCGCTGACCATGACAAACACGGTGACGGCGACCGGCACCGACCTCTCAGGGCAGCTCGTCACCGACACCGCGTCGGCCACGGCGAAAGTGATCCACCCGGCGTTGTCGCTCACGAAAACGGCCGCGCCGGCACAGGTGCGCGAAGGGGACAGCGTGACCTTCACCGTCACGCTCAAGAACATCGGCGACGCGCCGCTCGACGGCGTCGCAGTGGCCGACGACCGCACCCCCGGCTGCGTGCGGAAGTTCGGGACGCTGGCACCGCAGGCCACGCAGACCTACCAGTGCGACTTGCTCGCGCCGGGCGACGACTTCACGGACCCTGCCGTCGCGACCGGCAAGGACGAGCTGGGCAAACAACTCAACGTGACGGCCGATGCGCCGGTCGACGTCATCCACCCCGCCGTCGCGGTCACGGAGTCCGCCGCGCCCGTGCAGGTGCGCGAGGGGGACCGCGTGACCTTCAGCGTCACGGTGAGCAACACCGGCGACGCCGAGCTGAACGCCCTCGCCGTGACCAGCACCGAGGTCCCCGGCTGCGCCAAACAGCTCGGAATCCTGGCACCACAAGCGAAACAAACCTTCACCTGCACAACGGTGGCCGAAAAAGACGGCTTCACCAACTCCGTGACAGCCACCGGAACCGACCCGACCGCTCGCACGGTCACCGCGTCGGCCGACGCGAAGTTCACTGTGCAGCACCCGGCTGTCACGCTCGCCACCACCGTCCAAGGTGGACCGTTCCGCGAGCACGACAGCGTGCCGCTCCAGGTCACCGTCACCAACACCGGCGACACTCCGCTCACCAAGCTGCACGTCACCACCGCAGCCCGCGCCGACGCCTGCACCCAAGACCACGACACCCTGGCACCCGGCGCTACCTGGACCTTCACCTGCACCACCACGGCGCCGGCCGACGACGTCACCGAATCGCTCACCGTCACCGCCACCCCGCCGGTGGGACCGGTCGTGACGGCCAGCGCAGAAGCCGCCGTCGACGTGATCCACCCCGCCATCGCCGTCACACAGACGGTGGCGCCGACGGTCACCAGGCCCGGCGAGCCGGCGACATTCACCATCACCGCCACCAACACGGGCGACGCCAAACTGCACGACGTCACCATCGAAGACCAGGCCGCACCCGAATGCGCCAAATCCGTCGGAACCCTGGCCCCCCAAGCAAAACAGACCTACATCTGCACCCACTCCACCGGCGACGACCTCACCAGCACCGCGAAAGCCACCGGCAGCGACCCGTCGAACCGCCCGGTCACCGCGTCCGCCGACGCACACCTCGACGTGATCCACCCCGCCGTCACGATCACCCAGTCGGCCACGCCGCAGCAAGTGCGCCAAGGGGACCAAGTCACCTTCACGATCACCGTGAGCAACACCGGCGACGTTCCGCTCACCCAGATGTCCATTGTGGACGACAAGACTCCCGCCTGCGCCAAGACCGACGGCCCGATTCTCGCCCCCGGCGCCATCGACCACTACACCTGCGCGACCCAAGCCGGCCCCGACGGCTACACCAACACCGCGAAGGTCACCGCCACCGACCCGCTTGGCGGCGCCGTCACCGCGACGGCCGACGCCGCGTTCACCGTCGTCCACCCCGGCCTCTCACTCACCCGCACCGTGCACGGCGGTCCCTTCCGCGCCGGCGACGCCGTGACCACGACACTCACCGTCACCAACACCGGCGACTCACCCGTTGCCGCTGTGCGAGTCACCGACGACCAGACACCGGCCTGCGCCAAGACCTTCGACACCCTCGCCCCGGGCGCGCAGCAGTCCTACGACTGCACCTCACCCGCCCCGGCCGACGACATCGTCCTCACGGCCCACGTCACCGGCACCCCCACCACCGGCCCGTCGCTCACCGCGACCTCCGATGCGAAGATCGACGTGATCCACCCGGCGCTCACCGTGAAACCCGTTGCCGCACAACCCCAAGCCCGGCCCGGCGACAACGTCACGATCACCGTCACCGTCAACAACACCGGCGACACCCCGCTGACGAAGATCACCCTCACCGGCTGCCCCCACTCCGAGGACCAGCTGGCCACTGGCGCCGCCGTCACCTACACCTGCGCGATCAAAGCCGCGCCCGACGACTTCACCACCACCGTCAACGCCACGGCCAACGACCCGACGACCCGCCCCGTGACCGCGTCCGGCACCACGAACGTCGACGTGATCCACCCCGAGCTCGCGATCATGACCGACGCCGAGCCGTACCAAGTCCGCGAAGGCGACACGGTCACGTTCTCCGTGCTGGTGAAGAACGTCGGCGACGTGCCGATCATCCAGGTGTCCGTTGTGGACGATCGCACCGCCGCGTGCGCCCACAGCGTCGCCGCCCTCGCGCCCGACGCCGAGGAGACCTACACCTGCACCACCGTCGCGGGTGAAACCGGCTTCACCAGCACGACCAAGGCCACCGGCGCCGACCCGACCCAACGCGCGGTGACGGCGTCGGCGCAGGCGTCGTTCGAGGTGCTGCAGCCGAAACTCACCGTCACGAAAACCAGCACCGAAGGTCCCTTCGCGCCCGACGAGTCCGTGCGCTTCGACCTCGTCCTCACCAACACCGGCGACACCGAGCTGCACGACGTCCGCGTCGCCGACTCGCAGGCTCCCGAGTGCGCGCGGATCTTCCCGACGCTGCCCGTCAACGGCATCCAGCGCTACCCGTGCACCACCACCGCGACCGGCTCGACCACCGACACCACCCAGGTCACGGCCACCCCGTCCCGCGGCGCGCCCATCACCACCACGGCAAGCAACCCCGTCCCCGTGATCCACCCCGGACTCACCGTCACCACCGCTCACCTGAACCAGCCCATCCGCTCCGGTGACCCCGTCACGTACCTGACCACCGTCCGCAACACCGGAGACGCGGAACTGCACGACGTGACCGTTCGCGCCAGCGACCCGGTCTGCGCCTTCACGTTGCCCAACCTCGCGCCCGGCACCCAAACCCTCCGCGCCTGCACCCTCACGGCCACGACGACGGCCGTCACGAACACCACCGCCACCGCCCAAGACCCCGCCGGCCACGGGCTCACGGCAACCACCACCACGACCACCGACGTCCTCGGCTCGCACACGACATTCGCGCAGCCGGTCAAGGCGGTCCCCCGACCGGCCCTCCACGTCACCGAACAAGCCGACCCCACAGCCAACCCGGGTGACACCGTCACGTTTCTCGTCACCGCCGCCAACACCGGCGACACATCCCTGACGATCGACGGCCACCACCTCGACCCGGGCCGCCGGCGCGAATGGGCCCGCACCGCCACCGCACCCCGCGGCGGCACGCTTACGGACGCCGTCGAGGTCACCGCCTACCCCGTCGGCACGGAACCGCTCACCGTCCGAGCCGCCGCCGCAGTGCGGGTCCTCGACCCACGCGCGCGAACATCCGCGGAAAACGAACCCCTTCCCGGCCCCGATCCCGACTTCACCCTCTATGTCCTGCTCGGCCTGGCGCTCCTCGGCTCAGGCGCCCTTCTCCTGCGCGTCACGCGCGTGAGGTGAGTCTCCCGGCCTGCGCAGACGCATCACCGCACGTCGAGATCAGCTTGCGCCTGCACCAGGAAAACGACGCCGGGCAAAGATCATTTCCGACGCTTGATCAAATAAGGCACTGCGCCTTTCGGGGGTAACGGTCGTAATCGGTTCGTGATAGTTTCCTCGCCCGTGTCCCCCATTGGTGCGCGCGGTCGAGTGATTTTGGTGTCACTGAGTGTCCTTCTCGGCGGTTTCTCCGCCGCTGGGGGGACAGTGTGGCTCCACGACAGACCCAGCGTGGCGACGCTCGGTAGCGTCGTCGCAGGTCAGTCCGACCCGCTTTCCGGCGTGCCGCCGGTCGATCCGTACGCGAAGCAGCCGTCTTCGTCGACCGGTGCAGGGACCCCCGCCCCGAACGGCACGAGCGGCACCCCGACGTCCGGCTCCACCGCCCCCACAACGTCGACTTCAGCCGGCCCCAACCCGGCCCCGACGACCGCGCCCGACGCCCCGAACTCAGGCACCCCCGCGCCCCCGAAGCCGCCGAGCACCCCGACGTCGACCACTCAGGCCCGGACCACGAACCCCTCGATGGCCGGCCAGGTCGTGGACCTCGTGAACGACGAGCGCGCCAAGGCCGGCTGCGACCCCGTCGCCGACGAGTCCCACCTCGACCAGGCCGCGCAGGACCACAGCGACGACATGTCGGCTCGCAACTACTTCTCGCACGACACCCCCGAGGGCAAGCACTTCGACGAGCGCATCCGCGACGCCGGCTACAGCAAGCCGGGCGCCGAGAACATCGCGAAGGGCGCCACGAGCGCGAAGCAGGTGATGCAGCTGTGGATGAACTCCAGCGGCCACCGCGCGAACATCCTGAACTGCTCGCTGACCAAGCTCGGCGTCGGCGTGACCACCGACGGCTGGTACTGGACGCAGGACTTCGGGTACTGAAACCCGGCTACGAATCCTCGATCGGCCGCGTGCTCAGGTCGCCGTAGCGCGCCAGCACCGTCGCCCGCAGGTTCGGATCCGACCGCGGCACGGGCTCGATGAACACCTCGGTGACGTCGTGGAACTTCTCGGTCAGCTCCCCCGCGATCCGCACGCAGGCGAATTCGACGTCGGCCGCCCCCAGCGTGTCGTCGAAGTCCACCCGGGCGCACACCAGCACCTGGTCCGTGCCCATCAGCATCGTCTGCAGGTCGACCAGCGCCTCGATCTCCGGCGCCGACACGAGGTGGTCACGCACCCCGCGCACGATCCGCGGGTCGGCCTGACGGCCCACGAGCAGGCCCCGGTTGGTGCGCCCCAGCAGGTACGCGACGCACGCGAGCAGCAGGCCGATGAGGATCGACGCGATGCCGTCCCACACCGACGAACCCGTGAGCTGGTGCAACCCGATGCCGGCGAACGCGAGCAGCAGACCGATCAACGCGGCCGAGTCCTCGAACAGCACGGTCTTCGGCGCGGGGTCGTCGATCATGCGCAGGTAGGTGAAGAACGAACGCCGCTCCTGGCGGGATTCCCGGCGCACCTGCCGGATCGCCTGCAGCCACGAAGTGCCTTCGAGGATGAACGCGATGCCCAGCACCGCGTAGCCGACGATCGGGTTCGTCTGGTCTTCGCTTTCGCCGAACACCGTGGTGAAGCCCTCGTACAGGGCGAACATCGCGCCGGAGGCGAAGATCGAGACGGCCGCGAGCAGTGACCAGAAGTAGCGCTCCTTGCCGTAGCCGAACGGGTGGACCCGGTCGGCCGGGCGCTCCGACCGCTTCAGCGCCGTGAGCAGCAGGACTTCGGTAATGGTGTCGGCGAAGGAGTGCGCCGCCTCGGACAGCATCGCGCCCGAGCCGGTGATGATCCCGGCGATCAGCTTCAGGATGGCGATGGCCAGGTTCACGCCGCCGGCCAGCAGCACCGTGAGGGTGCTCTCGCCGCCCGATTCCTCTTGCTCGCTCACGGCCAGAACACTAGCCGCGCGCGGACGTCAGAGTCGGTTGAGACCCGAAAGCACCCGTTCCATGAGCGCGATCGCCGGGCGCCCGTCCTCTTTGCGCTGCGGCGCGTGGATCGTCACGAGGCCGAGCTCGGCCAGGTCGTCGAGCAGGATGCGGGCGACGCCGAGGGGAACGCTTAGCGTGGCGGCCACCTCGGCGACCGACCGCGGGTACAGGCACAGCGACCGCACGATGCGGAACTCGCCCTTCACCTGCGGCGAGGTCCAGCGCGGGTCGCGGGCGTTGGCCTTCACGAGCGCCTCGACGGCGAGGTTGCGGCGGGAGCGCGTGCGGCCGCGGGTGAGGACGTACGGTCGGACGAGCGTCCGCGGGCCGGGGACCGGCGACGGGTCGGAGACCCAGCCGTCGCCCACCACGGGCTCGCCCGCGAACTCCTCGGGCGCTTCGCTCGGCCAAACGGGTTCAGGGGTCCGGCTCGGGGCGACGCTCACTCGCCCGGAAGGCGGAAAGGGGGTGCCGGAGTGGCCGGTGTAACCAGGCCCGCTGTACCCGTTCACCACGTCGCGCCCCCTTATGTCGGTAGCCGAATTCATTTCCCGCAAGCGGCGCCGGTCGCGAGGAACCGTAGATTACGCCCGTTGTCCTGTCTGTCATCGGCAATGTGACGAAGCCGGACCAGGGGTGCAGAAATTGTGCACGGAAAACGTTTTCGCGGGTAATTCGGTACGTGCGTACCTCTCGTGTCAAACGTTTACCGGAATTCGCCGGCGGGTCGCGAGACCCAACACGAGCAGGGCTGCGGCGACCAGGACCACCTGTTCGATCAGCGCCACCGGGTTGCCCGCGGCGGTCAGCAGACCGACCCAGCAGTACGTGACAATCGCGCCTGCTGCCAGGGAAAACGCGGGCGGACGCGAGCGCATGGCATAGCCCACAACGGCCGCTTCGAGCGCCGGCATGAGCGTGACCGTGCCCCACGAATGGAGCAGTGCGGTCTTGTCCACCAGGTGGAACAGCGTGCTCGCCCCCAGTCCGACGGCGAACCCGCCCCAGGCCGAGCCGTGCTTGTCAAGGGTTCGGATGGGCAGCCGCAAGGCGAACACGACCAGTGCGCCGGCGACCACGGCCGCGCCGAGTAGCTGTCCGGGCGCCGCGAGGAACGCCGTCGTTCCCATCATGCGAGACACCAGGAACGTGCCCGCCGCACCGACGAGCAGCGCCACGGTCCACGCCACGGTGCCCGGCCGGCGCAGCCACGGCTCGCGCCCGAAGAACGCCTCGGCGACCGCGATCGGCGCCGCGATGCTCCAGACCACGTGCAGGGTCAGCACGAAAACCGTCCACTGGCCACCGATGCCGAGCCCGGGCACGTGCGCGGGGCTCAGCAGGTCGAGGCCGAGGTAGTGCGGGTTGAACAACGTTTGCGTGAGCAGACCTTCTTCGACAACACCGAAGGCCAGCGCGAGGATCAGGATCGTCGGCCAGCCACGGCCGCGGCGGCGCGCGAGCTCGCGGACCAGCACCGCGGCGGAGCCGTACAACGCCACGAACATCGCGAACATGCCGAGCTGCTGTCCGAGCTCGGGCGGGCCGGCGAGGTACTGATCACCGAGGAGGAACTCGGCGACGAACGGCGAGAACAAGGCGAGTGCGGCGACCGCGGACTTGCGAAAGGGCATGAAGTGATCGTGTCGCTGTGCGAGCATTCGCACACGGGCCGTAAATCACGACTGTCCCCATGACAAATGTCGGGGCCGGGAACGGGCGAACGCCCCTTTCACGACCGTTGTTGATCGTGAAAGGGGCGTTCATTCGAGCTTGATACGGGCTATTTGTCCCCGTCCGGCAACGGGGTGCCGGTCGCCTTCTCGTCGGTCGGCACGTCGGGCTTGCTCGTGAGGTCGGCGTCCGACTCGCCCTCGAGCGAGGGCGCTCCAGCCGCCACGAGCGCCGGCTCGGGCTTGCGCTTCACGGCCGTGAGCAGCAGCTGAGCCACGTCCACGACCTCCACGCGCTCGCTCGCGAGGCCGTCGCTCTGGCGCGCGGTCACGCCGTCGGTGAGCATCACGCGGCAGAACGGGCAGCCGGTCGCGATCTTCGACGGCGCGGTGCCGAGTGCCTCGTCCACGCGCTCGACGTTGATCCGTTTGCCGATCTTCTCCTCCATCCACATCCGCGCGCCGCCGGCGCCGCAGCACATGGACCGGTCGCCGTGGCGCGGCATCTCGCGCAGCTTCGCGCCCGAAGCGCCGACGAGCTCCCGCGGAGCGTCGTAGACCTTGTTGTGGCGGCCCAGGTAGCACGGGTCGTGGTAGGTGACGTCCTCCGCGACGGGCGCGACCGGCGTCAGGTACTTCTCGCGCACCAGGCGGTTGAGCAGCTGCGTGTGGTGCACGACGTCGAACTGGCCGCCCAGCTCCGGGTACTCGTTGGCGAGCGTGTTGAAGCAGTGGGCGCAGGTCACGACGACCTTACGCGCCTTGCGCTCGCGGCCCTCGAACACCGAGTTGAGCACCTCGACGTTCTGCTGCGCCAGCATCTGGAACAGGAACTCGTTGCCCGCGCGTCGCGCCGGGTCACCGGTGCACGACTCCTCCGAGCCGAGCACGGTGTACTTCACGCCCGCGATGTGCAGCAACTCCGCGACGGCCCGCGTGGTCTTCTTCGCGCGGTCCTCGAACGCGCCGGCGCAGCCGACCCAGAACAGGTACTCCGCGTCGCCCAGGTCGCCGTCGAACACCGGCACCTCGAAGTCGAGGTCCTCCGTCCACTGGAGACGGTCCTTGGCGTTCTGGCCCCACGGGTTGCCCTTGTTCTCCAGGTTCTTGAACATGCCGTTGAGCTCCGTGGGGAACGACGACTCGATCATCACCTGGTAGCGGCGCATGTCGACGATGTGGTCGACGTGCTCGATGTCCACCGGGCACTGCTCGACGCACGCGCCGCAGGAGGTGCACGACCACAGCATGTCCGGGTCGATCACGCCATGGTCGTCCGCGCCGCCGATCAGCGGCCGCTCCGACTCGGCCAGCGCCAGCACGTCGATGCCCGCGTGCGGGTTGTCGCCGGTCAGGCCGATCTCGTCGCCGGCCATGTCGCGCTTGCCGCCGGCCAGCAGGTAGGGCGCCTTCGCGTACGCGTGGTCGCGCAGCTGCGTGATCAGCAGCTTCGGCGAGAGCGGCTTGCCCGTGTTCCACGCGGGGCACTGCGACTGGCAGCGGCCGCACTCGGTGCAGGTGGAGAAGTCGAGCCAGCCCTTCCAGCTGAAGTCCTCGACCTTGCCGACGCCGAACGTGTCTTCGTCCGGATCGGCTTCCTCGAGGTCGAGCACCTTGCCCTTGCTCATCATCGGCTTCACCGCGCCGAGGGCGACGCCGCCGTCGTCCTCGCGCTTGAAGTAGATGTTGAAGAACGCGCTGAACCGGTGCCACGCGATGCCCATGGTCATCGTGCGGGCCACCACGATCAGCCACACCGTGGCGCTCATCAGCTTGATGAACGCGAACACGGACACGAGCGCGGCGCTGGCAGGCAGCGCGTGCGACAGCGGGTTGGACACGAAGGCGGCCCACGTCGGCGTCTCGTGCACGCCCATCGCGGCCTTTGCCGCGCGCACACCGATGATGCCGATGCCCTCGATGATCACCACGGCCTCGACGAAGTAGGCCCACTTGAAGTTCGAGCCCGCGAAGCGCGACTGCCGGTCGGCGCGGCGGGGGTGGTTGGCCTGGCGGATGAGCACCAGCCCGATGCCGCCGACGATCGTGGCGACGCCGAGCAGCTCCATGAGCAGGCTCCAGAGCGACCAGTCCTCGAGGACCGGCCAGCCCCACGTCGGCACGAACACCTCGCCGTAGGCCTCGAACAGCGCGAGCGACCCGATGAGGAAGCCCCACATCACCATCCAGTGCCAGGGCGCGACCTGTCGGAACTTCGCCATGCGCGTGTGCGCGGCGAACTCCTTGATCAACGTGCCGAGCCGCGGCATGAACGGTCCGTTGCGCGTCGGGTCGGGCTGGCCCAGCCGGATCACCCGCACGAAGCGGGCGATGGTGGCGATGAACAATCCCCAGGCGACGATGCCCAGGAGGACCGAGATCCCCCCGAGCGTCAGCTCTACAGCGCCCATCGTCGGGTGCCTTTCGTCCGGTGTGGTGGTGCCGGTGCGTGTGCGCGGGTCACAGCACCGGTGCCGAGCAGGGTAACGCTTCTTACTGATGGGTAACTGGTTGGCAGCGCCCAAGTCCCACCGATGTGGTGCACGCCTCGCTGGCTAGTGAGACGATCGTTCAGGTAGTTTCGTACTCATGGGTGCTTACTTGTACCTCGCTTTGGCGATCGCCGCAGAAGTGACGGCCACCGTTTCCCTGAAGCTCTCCGAGGGCTTCACCAAAGTCCTGCCGTCCGTGCTGGTCGCCGTGGGGTACGGCGTAGCGTTCTTCGCACTTTCCCGCGTGCTGAAGTCGGGGTTGCCGCTCGGCATCGCGTACGCGGTGTGGGCCGCCGTCGGCGTGGCGCTCGTGGCGATCATCGGGGTCCTGTTCCTCAAGGAACCGATCAACCTGGTGATGGCCGGTGGGCTCGTGCTGGTGATCGGCGGGGTGGTGCTGATCGAGGTCGGGAGCAACCAGTGAAGATCCAGGTCGACGGTCGCAAGGCGCGCGGCGAGAAGCGGCGCGCGGAGATCATCGCGGCCACCCTGCGGGTGATCGAACGCGACGGCGTCGCCGGAGTCACGCACCGCACGGTGGCGGTGGAGGCCGACGTGCCCACCGCGTCGACGACGTACCACTTCGCCTCGCTCGACGACCTGCTCGTGGCCACGCTCATCTCCTGCGCGCGCGACATGGCCACCGAGGTCTATTGGATGATCGACCGCGCCCGTTCGCGCGGCAGCCGCGGCGCCGAGGAGGTGGCCGGCCTGCTCGCCGAGGCGCTCGGGCCGCGGCGCGGGCGCACGATGGCCGAGTACGAGCTGTACCTGCTGGCCGCGCGCAAGCCCGAGCTGCGCCCGGCCGCGCGGCGCTGGCTCGACGTGCTCACGTCCATGGTCCGCCACGACGACGAGGTCGCGTTCCGCGTGTTTCTCGCGGGCATCGACGGTCTGCTGATCCAGGGCCTGATCGACGACGAGCCACCCTCGGCCGACGAACTGCGGCCGGTCGTCGACTACCTCCTCAAACCACGCTGACTGAGCTGATGGTTACCAACCCGGCCACAGTCACGGCGGGAACAGTCGCCGGCTGTTGTCAGGTCCGGTTGCGTACCCGCCTACTTTCGGCCGGATTGGTAACTTGCGGGACATGCGGATCGCAGGTGACTACGAACTCGACGACGACCCCGGCCGGCTCGACCTCGACGTGCTGTGGAAGTTCCTCTCCACCGAGGCCTACTGGGGCCGCTGGCGCACCCGTGATCAGGTCGAAGCGGCCATCGCCGGGTCCTGGCGCGTGGTCGGCGTGTACGAACGCGCCACCGGCCGCCAGGTCGGCTTCGCGCGGGCGATCTCCGACGGCGTGACGTCGGCCTACCTCGCCGACGTGTTCGTGGTCGAGGACGCGCGCGGTTCGGGGCTGGGCAAGGAAATCGTGCGGGAGATGATCGACAACGGCCCGGGCGCGGGCATGCGCTGGATGCTGCACACGGCCGACGCGCACGGGTTGTACCGGCAGTTCGGGTTCGGTGAGCACACCAAGGGCCGGTTCCTCGAACGTGAGGGTGCCAACCGCGAGGCGCTGCGGTAGACCGGTCGGTCGAATTTTCAGTTGTCCTTGGCGGACAACAACTTCGAGAAGTGCGCGGCCCCCGCGCGCGCGGCGCGTTCGAGGTCCGAGCGCCGGTCGGCGAACTGGTGCACCGGCACGGAGAACGCGACCGCGCCCGTCACGCGCTGCTGGGTGTCGAGCACCGGGGCCGACACGCACGCGAGCTGGGGCTGGAACTCCTCGATCTCCAGCGCGATCCCCGAGCGCGCCACGGTTTCGAGCTCAGTTTCGAGATCGCGGGCCGTCACGCGCGTGCGGTCGGTGAGGCGGGGCATCCCGGCTCCGGCGAGGTAGTCGCGGCGCTCGCGCGCGGGCAGCGACGCCAGCATCACCTTGCCGAACGCGGTGGCGTGCGCGGCTTCGTGGAAGCCGAAGTCGAGCGGCTGGGCGCGCGGGAACTCGGGCGAGTCGGCGACGGCCGCGACGACGACGTCGGTGTCGCGGAAGACCGTGTAGTACGCGGGCGCGCTCACGCGCAGGTGCAGCTGGTGCAGGCCGTCGCGCAGCTGGTGGTC
This sequence comes from Amycolatopsis sp. NPDC001319, assembly GCF_042896185.1. Taxonomy (NCBI): domain Bacteria; kingdom Bacillati; phylum Actinomycetota; class Actinomycetes; order Pseudonocardiales; family Pseudonocardiaceae; genus Amycolatopsis; species Amycolatopsis sp. NPDC001319. The sequence goes on from NZ_JBIAWY010000001.1 coordinate 595,910, forward strand.
GACGTCGAGCTCGCCGAGCAGGCTGTGGTAGAGACCGCCGACCTTGTAGCCCAGGCCGAACCCGCGGCCGTGGCCGAGGCGGATCAAATAGCCTTCGTGGACCAGCGTGTTGAGCAGGTGGTAGGTGGTCGAGAGCTTGTAGCCGGCGCGCCGGGCCACGGCCTTGGCCGCGATGCCGTCGCCGGCGCCGGCCACGATCTCGAGCACGCGCAGCGCCCGCTGCGCCGAACCGATCAGCCCGCTGGGTTCCTTCTCGGTGGTGTCGTCGTCGGAAAGCGGCAGGGCGGGTTCGGACACAGCGGCACCTCCGTGAACCGTTCGGCAGTGAACGGGCGATCACATGCGCCCTCCACCATACGTGCTCCGAACGGCTCAAGCGGAGCCCCCGGTCGGCAACGATTCCGACGCCGTCTCGGCGCTCACGCTGATCGTCACCCGGCTTCACCCGGTGAGATCAGTGCAGGTCGTCAGCCCACGGGCCGTGGTGACTCCGGCGTACCGGGATTTCGGCCCATTGGACCGAACGGGTGAGTCCCGGCGTCACACCGGTACTTTCGAGTTCGAACCGATCTCGTCGCGTTCGGCCGCCGCTTCGGTGGTCCCGCACCCGTCCGGCACCTCGAGGTCGTACAGGCGCGCCGCGTTGAGGCCGAGGATCTTCTTCTTCACGTCCGTGGTGAGCTCGCCGTACTCGTCCTGGAAGTCCTCCGGCATCTCGAAGTCCACAAAGGACTCGATCAGCCACTTCGGGTGCTGGCGTCCGTAGTCGCTGGCGAAGATGATCCGGTTCTCGTCCATCCAGTAGAGCAGTTCGCCGACGATCTCGGCGAACTGGCGCGGCCGGGTGAGGATGGCGGGCAACGCGAGCGCGAGGCCGGCGTACACGTTCGGCTCCTGCGTGGCGATCCAGCAGAAGTCCTGCAGCCGTGCCAAGCCCACGTGCTCGACGATGAAGCGCAAGTCCGGGAACGCCGCGGCGACCTCGTCGAGACCGGCGGCGTCGAAGGCCGCGGACGCGTCGGCGCCGTCCGGGCCGCCCAAGCCGCTCGTGCCGTCGCGGTCGAACGGACGGATCGAGGGGACGGCGTGGAGGTGGACGTTGCGGATGCCGAACTCCTGGCACTTCTCCAGGAAGCGGTAGGAGCACGGGTCCGACAGCTGCCGGCCCGCCTGTTCGGTGGTGACGAGCTTGACGCCCTTGATGTTGCCGACCACCGGCTCGAGCCCGGCGACGGTGAACCGGCCGGGGTACCGCTCGGTCAGCGCGCTCCCGGGTGCCGCGCCGTCGGGGTCGGCGGGCTGGAAGATCGCGTGGTCCACGTACCCGGTCTCGAACAGGTCGTGGCTGATCGTTTCCTCGCACTGGCGGCGAAATCCGTCTTCGGTCGGCTTCCAGAAGTGCACGTGACCGTCGACGATGAAGTAGCGCTCGCCGTCCTTTTCGTACATCGGTGCCGGCTCCCTTGCGGTACGAGGTACGTGCTGATGTGCAGCTTCCGATCGTCTTCCCCGGCGAGGGAGCGGGTCAACGGCAGTGATTCCACCTGTCGGAAAAACACCGCAGGGCCACCGCGAGCGACCCCGCGGTGGCCCTGGTACCGGTGAAACTCAGCCCTTGTTCTCGTAGACCGCCATGATCGTGGCGCGAGCCAGGGTGTGGCCGAACAGGTTGAAGCCGAGGAACGCGGGCGTGGCGTCGCCGTCGATCTCCAGGGAGTCGACGTCGAGCGCGTGCACCACGAAGTAGTAGCGGTGCGGGCCGTGCCCGGGCGGCGGGGCGGCGCCGAGGAACTGCTTCACGCCGCCGTCACCCTTCAGAGTGACAGCGCCCTCCGGCAGGCCCGAGCCGTTGGCGTCGCCGGCGTTGGCGGCCAGCTCGGTGACCGACGCGGGGACGTTGAACACGGCCCAGTGCCAGAAACCGCTCGCGGTCGGGGCGTCGGGGTCGTACATCGTGACCGCGAAGCTGCGCGTCTCCTCGGGGAAGCCCTCCCACGACAGCTGCGGCGACCGGTCTTCGCCACCGGCGCCGAAGATGCCGGACAGGTGCGGCGTCGCGAGCGTCTCGCCCTCGGCGATGTCCGTGCTGCGCAGCGTGAACGACGGCACGGACGGCAGGAAATCGTAGGGATTGGGCGATTGGGGCATCAATCCTCCTGAACACGTTGATCTTGGAAGTCCAGTCGACACCAGGCTATGACCCTGACCCGGACCCCGGCACCTCAGGGATGTTTCGGGGGGTTTACCGGATGTCGCGGCACCCGTGCCCCTCCTACCGTTTGCGGAAGACGGATGAGCAGTACTGAGGGGACGGACACCATGGCACGCCCGCTTCTGGCACTGGGTGGCGTAGTTCTGATCGGCGTGGGAGTGGCCATAGCGCTCGGCTGGGGGCTGGGCAGCACGGTGGAGCGCAGCGCGACGGTCTCGCAGCAGATCCGCGGCGTGAAGCTCGCCGCGAACTCCGGCGACATCCGGATCCGCACCGGCTCCGGCGCGATCTCCGTGCACCAGAAGCTGCACTACAACTTCCGCGGCGAGCCGGGCGACGCCTTCCGGGTGGAGGGCGACCAGCTCGTGCTCGGCGACTGCGGCCGCAACTGCACCGCCGACTTCGACGTCGTCGTGCCGGCCGGGGTGCCGGTGACGGGCCAGTCCGATTCGGGCGAGGTGGACGTCACGGGCGTCGCGAGCGTCGACGTCACCGCCGACTCCGGCAGCGCGCACGTGACGAACGTCGCGGGCCTGGTGAACCTGCGCCTCGACAGCGGTTCGATCGACCTGCAGAACGTCGGGCCGGTGCAGCTGCACAGCGACTCCGGCCACGTGAAGGCCGACGGGGTGCGCGGGCCGGTCGACGTCTCCGCCGACTCCGGCAGCGTCGAGCTGGCCCTGGCCACGCCCAACGACGTGAAGGTGCACGCCGACTCCGGCAGCGTCGACGTGCGGGTGCCGGACGGGTCGTACAGGGTGATCGGTGACACCGACAGCGGGCACCGGAGCGTGGACATCCCCACGTCCAACGGCGCGGATCAGAAGACGCTCGACCTCAACACCTCCAGCGGCAGCGTCACCGTCAAGGCCGCCTGACACCTTCGGGGGAACAGCCACATGCGCAAGATCGAGAACCGGGTCCTGGCGGCCGTCCTGACCGGGGCGGTGGGGGCGTTCGTCGTGACGGCGAGCCTGGGCCTGGCGGCCAAGCCCGACGCCACGACGCCGGTCCCCACGCCCGTCGCCGTGGTCCAGGTGACGGTGCCACCTGGAGACGTGCGGCTCGCGGAGCCGGTACTGGTGCGGGACGAGGGGTCCCACCGCGCTCTCCGGCCGCTCGCCGCGGCTCGTCCGGTCTGACGCCGGGCGTCCTCGGCTGCCACCGACACCGCCGGTCGTGCGCTTCGGCGCCGGCCGGCAGCGGTTTGTCCGGGGACAAATACCTGGTGAGCGGCCTCACACCCCCTCGCGGCACGATCTGCCGGTGAGCCCGGGAACAAGAGCCACTACCCCTTCGTTAGCCTGATACGAAGGTTGAGTGCAGCTGACTCAAGTCTGGCTTGACGAAGCGCGCGAAGGCCCGATAGAACTTGCCAGGGGTCCGCTCAAGGCGGACCCGAAACATGCAGGTCACGAACATAGCAGTCGAGCTGCGAACACAGGAGGAAGCACCATGGCGCGAGCGGTCGGCATCGACCTCGGCACGACCAACTCGGTCGTAGCCGTCCTTGAGGGCGGCGAGCCGACGGTCATCGCCAACTCGGAAGGCTCCCGGACCACCCCGTCCATCGTCGCGTTCGCCAAGAACGGTGAAGTGCTCACCGGTCAGTCGGCGAAGAACCAGGCCGTCACGAACGTCGACCGCACCATCCGGTCCGTCAAGCGGCACATCGGTACCGACTGGAACACCGAGATCGACGGCAAGAACTACACGCCGCAGGAGATCAGCGCGCGCGTGCTGATGAAGCTGAAGCGCGACGCCGAGTCGTACCTGGGCGAGGAGATCACCGACGCGGTGATCACCGTCCCGGCGTACTTCGAGGACGCACAGCGGCAGGCCACCAAGGAGGCCGGGCAGATCGCCGGCCTGAACGTGCTCCGCATCGTCAACGAGCCGACCGCCGCCGCGCTGGCGTACGGCCTGGACAAGGGCGAGAAGGAACAGACCATCCTGGTCTTCGACCTCGGTGGCGGTACGTTCGACGTGTCGCTGCTGGAGATCGGCGAGGGTGTCGTCGAGGTGCGGGCGACTTCCGGTGACAACCACCTCGGTGGTGACGACTGGGACGAGCGCATCGTCAAGTGGCTGGTCGACAAGTTCAAGGCCTCCAACGGCATCGACCTGACCAAGGACAAGATGGCCCTGCAGCGCATCCGCGAGGCGGCCGAGAAGGCGAAGATCGAGCTGTCCAGCTCCAACTCCGCCGGCATCAACCTGCCCTACATCACGGTCGACGCCGACAAGAACCCGCTGTTCCTGGACGAGACGCTGTCGCGCGCCGAGTTCCAGAAGATCACCGCGGACCTGCTCGAGCGCACCCGCAACCCGTTCAACAACGTGATCCGCGACGCCGGCATCGCCGTCGGCGACATCGACCACGTCGTGCTCGTGGGTGGTTCCACCCGCATGCCGGCCGTGTCGGACCTGGTCAAGGAGCTGACCGGCGGGCGCGAGCCGAACAAGGGCGTGAACCCGGACGAGGTCGTGGCCGTGGGTGCCGCGCTGCAGGCCGGTGTCCTGAAGGGTGAGGTCAAGGACGTCCTGCTGCTGGACGTGACCCCGCTTTCGCTGGGCATCGAGACCAAGGGTGGCGTGTTCACCAAGCTCATCGAGCGCAACACCACGATCCCGACCAAGCGTTCGGAGATCTTCTCCACGGCGGACGACAACCAGCCGTCGGTGCAGATCCAGGTGTTCCAGGGTGAGCGCGAGATCGCGGCGCACAACAAGAAGCTCGGCATGTTCGAGCTGACCGGTCTCCCGCCGGCCCCGCGTGGCGTGCCGCAGATCGAGGTCACCTTCGACATCGACGCCAACGGCATCGTGCACGTGACCGCGAAGGACCTGGGCACGAACAAGGAGCAGTCGATGACGATCACCGGTGGCTCCGCGCTGCCGAAGGACGACATCGACCGCATGGTCAAGGACGCCGAGGCCCACGCCGAGGAAGACAAGAAGCGCCGCGAGGAAGCGGAGACCCGCAACCAGGCGGAGACTCTCGTCTACCAGACCGAGAAGTTCGTCAAGGACAACGAGGACAAGCTCCCCGAGGACCTCAAGGGCAAGGTCAAGACCGCCATCGACGAGGCCAACGAGGCGCTGAAGGGCACCGACTCGGCCAAGATCCGCGAGTCCATCGAGAAGCTGAACACGGCTTCGCAGGAGCTGGGCACCGCGCTCTACGCCAACCAGGGTGCCGCCGGCGCCGACGGTGGCGCTCCGGGTGCCGACGCCGGTTCCGCCGGTGGGGCGCAGGACAAGGCCGATGACGTGGTCGACGCCGAGATCGTGGAAGAGGACGAGAAGAAGTGACCCCACGACACTCCGAAGCCGAGGGCCGGGGCCCCGAGGAACCGGTGGTCGTGCGTGACCGGCGGCGGGTCGACCCGCAGACCGGTGAGGTCCGTCCTCCTGCCCCGGAAGAAGTCCAGGTCGACGAGGCGCCCGCGCAGCACGCGGGCCCCTCGCTCGGCGACTCGGTGGACGACGCGGTCACGGTCGCGTCCGACGTCGAGAAGCAGCTGGCCGAGCGCACGGCCGACCTGCAGCGCCTGCAGGCGGAGTACGCCAACTACCGCAAGCGCGTGGACCGCGACCGCGAGGCCGTGGTGCTGGGCGCGAAGGCGTCGGTGGTCGGTGACCTGCTGCCCCTGCTCGACGACCTCGAGCGGGCCGAGCAGCACGGTGACCTCACCGGTGCGTTCAAGGCGGTCGGCGACAAGCTGGTGAGCGGCTTGCAGCGAGCCGGTCTCGAGTCGTTCGGCGCGGAGGGCGAGCCCTTCGACCCGAGCGTGCACGAGGCCGTGCAGCACAACACCTCGCCGGACGTGGCGGGTCCGACGGTCACCGTGGTCATGCGCCGCGGTTACCGCTTCGGCGACCGGGTCCTGCGGGCGGCGCTGGTCGGGGTCACCGACCACGAGCCGGCCGCGGCACCGGTCGACCCGCCCGTCGGCGGCGAGCTGCCGCTGGACGGGTCGATCGATGAGCCGAACCAGCAGTAACAACCGTTTCGTAGCGAAAGGAGGAGGCACCCGATGAGTGCTCGGGAGTGGATGGGCAAGGACTTCTACAAAGAGCTGGGTGTCTCCTCCGACGCCACTGCGGACGAGATCAAGAAGGCCTACCGCAAGCTGGCCAAGGAGAACCACCCGGACGCCAACGCGGGCAACACCGCGGCCGAGAACAAGTTCAAGGCCGTGTCCGAGGCCTACGGCGTGCTGTCCGACGCCGCGAAGCGCAAGGAGTACGACGAGGCCCAGCGCCTCTTCGGCTCCGGCGGCTTCGGCGGCGGGTTCCCGGGCGGCGCCGGTGGCGCGGGCGGCTTCGACATGGGCGACATCTTCGGCCAGGCCGGCGCTGCCCAGCAGGGCGGCTTCGGTGGGCTCGGCGACATCCTGGGCGGCATCTTCGGCCGTCAGGGCCGGGCCGGCGGGGCCGCGTCGGCCAACCGGCCGCAGCGTGGCGCCGACGTCGAGACCGACGTGCGGATCGACTTCACCGAGGCGGTCAAGGGCGCGACCCTGCCGCTGCGCCTGTCGAGCCCCGCGACGTGTTCGACGTGTGGTGGCAACGGTGCGAAGCCGGGCACGTCGCCGCGCCAGTGTCCGACGTGTGGCGGTTCGGGTCTCGTCAGCCGCAGCCAGGGTGCGTTCGCGTTCTCCGAGCCGTGCCGCGACTGCCGCGGCCGCGGCCAGATCATCGACGACCCGTGCCCCGAGTGCGGCGGCGAGGGCATCAGCACCCGCACCCGCACGCTGACCGTGCGCATCCCGCCGGGCGTCGACGACGACCAGCGGATCCGCCTGGCGGGCCAGGGCGAACCCGGCCGCGGTGGCGCGCAGGCCGGTGACCTGTACGTCCGCGTGCACGTGGCACCGCACAAGCTGTTCGGGCGCAAGGACCTCGACCTGACGCTGACCGTGCCGGTCGACTTCACCGAGCTCGCGCTGGGCACCACGATCACGGTGCCGACGCTCGAGGGCAAGGTGTCGCTGAAGGTGCCCGCGGGTACCGCGAGTGGCCGAGTGTTGCGCGTGCGCGGAAAGGGAATTCAGAAGCGGGACGGTTCGCAGGGTGACTTGCTCGTGACCCTGCAGGCGGCGGTCCCCGCCAAACTGGACGACAAGGCGCGCGAGGCCCTCGAGGCCTACGCGGAGGCGATGAAGGGCCACGACCCGCGGCCTGAGGTGACCGAGATGCTCGAAGGCAGGTGAGGGTGATGTTCGGCGGTATCCCGGGACTCCCGCACGGCGCGGACGAGGACACCCCCGTGTTCGTGATCTCCGTGGCAGCCCAGCTCTCGGGCCTCCACGCGCAAACCCTGCGCTCCTACGACCGCCAGGGCCTGGTCTCCCCGGGCCGGACCTCCGGCGGCGGCCGGAGGTACTCGATGCGCGACATCGCCCTGCTGCGCGAGGTTCAGCGCCTCTCGCAGGAGGACGGCGTCAACCTGGCGGGCGTGAAGCGGATCATCGAGCTGGAAAACCAGGTCGACGCCCTGCGCGCCCGGGTCCACGAGCTGACCGAGGAGCTGGCGTCCGCCTACGCCGCCGCCGAACAAGCCGCCGCGGCGGTGCACGCTTCGTACCGCAAGGACCTGGTGCCGACCCGGCAGCAGACGTCCTTGGTGGTGTGGAAGCCCAAGCGCCGCTGAGGTTTTCGTGGGACAGCCCCTTTGCCACCGGGTCGGTGGTGGAGGGGCTGTTTCGCGTTTGAGGTGCGGTGGTCCTTGCGCGCGGGTGCGTGTGCCGGTAGTGACCGGTCCGCTCGCGCGCGGTCCCCGAGTGGTCCCCTTGCGCCCCGGTTAGTTCCGCGACCGGTCACTTCGCGCCACGGCACCTACGTGACTGGACCTTTCGCACCGCACGGCTCGGCACGAGCGGTCCGATCGGGCTCTGGCGGCGGTGCAGGCGGTCCCGCCGCGTCCTGTCTGCGGCGCGAGTGGTCCCATCGCTACGGGTTGCGGATGCGAGGGGACCGGTGGCGTCGCCAAACGTGCGCGAGTGGTCCCTTCGTGCCGTGCGCATGCGAGCTGGCCCTGCTGAAGAGCCCGACTGGACCGTTGGCGCTGCGCGTGTCTGCGTGAGGGGACCTTTCGTGCAGCAGCGCAGCAGTGCAGCAGAGAACCGGCGAACCACCCAGACCGCGTCAGCCTTCCGAACCGTTCGACGGCTTCTTCAGGTACTCCCCGAAGAACGTCATCACCCGCTGCCACGCGTCGCGGTCCGAAGGTTCGTGGTAGCCGAACCCCACCACCTTCGCCAACGCCTGCACCGGCGCCGGGCCCATTTTGTTCGCGAAGCTGTGCCCCGCGTCGGGGTATTCCTTCACGTCGTGGGGCACGTTGCGTTCCGTCAGGGCGGCCGAGAGCTTCGCCGCGGCGCCGCGCAGGGAGGGGTCGCGGCGGCCGAAGCTGGCGACGACGGGGCAGGCTTCGTCCAGGACGGACAAGTCGCGGGGCAGCTGGCCGTAGTACGGGGCCGAGACGTCGAACGAGCGCGAAGCCGCCACGAGCGCGAAGCCGCCGCCCATGCAGTAGCCGGCGATGCCGATCTTGCCGCTGCAGTCCTCACGCGCGGACAGCAGGACCCGCGAAGCCTCGATGTCGTCGAAGGCGCGGCCGCTGCGCGCGAACATGTCCTTGAACACCTGCCGCACGCAGCGGAACAGGCCGCCGCGCGAGTAGAGGTCGGGGCTGAGCGCCAGGTACCCCGCGGAGGCGAACCGGTCGGTGATCTCACGCGCGTCCTTGGACAGGCCGATGGCGTCGTGGATGATCACGACGGCCGGGAAGGGGCCTGGACCAGCGGGGACTGCGAGGTAGCCGTCGATGTCGCCCGCCGGCGTGGGGATCGTGATCTCCATGGACCAGCACACTAGTCCAAAGTGAACGGGTCATACCGGATTCGTTCGAGGTCCACTCCCGCGGCCAGCAGTTTCGCGATCGTGCCGCGGATCATGTCCGGCGAGCCCGCCACCAGCACCTCGTGGTCCTTCCAGGCGCCACGCTGCGTCACCGCGGTGGCCAGGGTGCCCCGGTCGCCGCCGGGGACCGCGCCTTCCTCCGTGACCGGGGTGACGGTGAGCCACGGCGACGTGACGGCCAGCCGGCGCAGCTCGTCGAGCGCGTACAGGTCACCCGGCTTGCGGCCGCCGAAGAACAGGTGCACGGGCGGGTTGCGCTTCCAGCGGGACAGGTCGTCCAGGATCGCCATCAGCGGAGCGACGCCGGTGCCGCCCGCGATCATCAGCAGCGGCCGTTGGTCGGCGGTCGGCACCACGGACAGCGCGCCCAGCGAAGGACCCAGCCGCCAGACGTCGCCGGCGTGGGTGTGGTTCACGATCGCCCGCGAGACCCAGCCGCCGGTGACCGCGCGCACGTGGAAGGTGAGCAGGCCGTCGTCGCGCGGCGCCGTCGCCATGGACAGGTACCGCCACAGCCGCGGCCGCTGCGGCACCTCGACGCTCACGTAGCCGCCGGAGCGGTACGGCAGCAGCTGCTCCGTGCGCACCCGCACCAACGCGACGTCGGCCGAGAGCTTCCGGTGCTCCAGCACCGTCCCGCTCCACCACGCCGGCCCCGTCTCCTCGCCCGCGGCTTTGCGCATCGTCTCGGAGATCAACTGGTACGCCGACGTCCACGCCGTTTCCACCTCGGGCGTCCACGCTTTGCCGAGAAATCGTTTCATCGCGCTGATCAACGCGGTTCCGACGGCGTCGTAGTGGCGCGTCACCACGTCGAACTTCCGGTGGTCGCGGCCCAGTTGGCCGAGGAACGTGGTGAGTTCGTCGGGCCGGTCCACCATCTGCACCACGTACACGAGTGCCCGCAACAATCTGCTCCGTTGTGTGGCCATCGTCACCGGGAACAGATCGCGGGCATCCGGCGCGATCACGAACAGCGCTCCGTAGAAGTACTGCGCCAGCTCCTCGGCTTTCGGCTCGACCAGGGCGAAACTCTCGCGGATCACCCGCGCGGTCTCGGAACCGGGCAGCGGTCTGCGGACCACGGCGGGAGCAAGGTCGATCTTCACGGATTCAGCACTCATCGGGAACGGTTTTCTCCAGTCATGCCAAGCAGTTTCAGTCTTCACGCGGCTTTGCGTACGCGTGCCGCCCCCGAGGAATCCCGACTGTAGGCGCCACTGGAGAAAAACGGGTGTAGTTAACGCCGTTCCCGCTCGAACGGAGCAATTATCGACACGGCTGGTAAACCTGATCTGGCGCTCTGTGAAAATGATCTTCCGCGGTTTCCCTTGGCAGGGAACACTTTTCGTGGGCCGATAACCGCCCAGGGCGGATCAATCGATGGTGAACGGGTCGTACTGGATCTGGCCCAGCACACTTCCGGCGACCAGCATGCGGGAAACTGTCGCGCGGATCATCGAGGGAGAACCCGACACGAGGATGTCGTGGTCGGGCCAGGCCCCATACCGCGTAACCGCTTCCGCCAAGGTCCCCTGCTCGCAACCGGGCAGGTGGTCGCCGCGTTCGACGACCGGGGTCACGGTCAGCCACGGGTTCGTGGACGACAGTGCGCGCAGCTCCTCGAGGTCGTAGAGGTCCTCTCGTGCGGGCCCGCCGTAGAACAGCCGCGTCTTGGGGTTCTCGCCCCACATCGCCAGGTGGTCGAGGATCGAGCGCAGCGGCGCGACACCGGTTCCGCCGGCGACCATCACGACGCCGCGGGACCGTTCGCGGTCCACGGCCATGCGCCCCAGTGGCGGACCGAGCCGCCAGACGTCGCCGGGCTGCGTGTGGCTCACGATCGCCCGCGAGACCCAGCCGCCGTCGACCGCGCGCACGTGGAACTCGATGCCCCCGTCCTCCCGCGGCGCGTTGGCCGGCGAGAGGTAGCGCCACAACCGCGGCCGCTGCGGCACCTCCACGCTCATGTACTGCCCCGGCAGGTACGGCACGGGCTGCTCGGGCAGGAGCCGCACCAGGGCCAAGTCCCACGTCAGCCGCCGGTGTTCCACCACCGTCGCGTGCCACGACGCCGGGTTCACGTCCGCGGCCGCCGCCTCCTGCATGGCGCGCGCGACGATCGTGAACGCCTCCGCCCAGGCGCGCTCGACCTCCGGGGTCCACTGCGGCCCCAGGTGGTTCTTCAGCGCGGCCAGCAGCGCCGTGCCCACGGCCTCGTAGTGCCGCGGGATCACGCCGAACTTGCGGTGGTCGCGCCCGAGCTGGCGCAGGAACGGCACGAGGTCGTCGGGCCGGTCCACCATCTGCACGATGTGCACCAGCGCGCGCACGAGCCGCCCGCGCTGCACCTCCATGTTGATGGGGAAGAAGTCGCGCGTGACCGGGGCGAGCGTGAACAGCATCCCGTAGAAGAACTGCGAGATCTCCGGGATGAAGGGCTCGGACATCGCCCAGGTGTCACGGATCAGCCGCACCATCGCGGCCACGGCGGCAGGCGTCTCGCGGGGCGCCGCCGAGCGGGGGATCGGGCTGATCGAATCGGCTGTCATCGAGTGTCGTTCGCAGGTCGGGGGCGGTTCGGGGACGCGGGCGGAGCGATCACGGGCGAGTGGCCGGGCCGTGGCAGCACTCCGGCTCGGGCCGGCCTCTGCGGTCGGCGCCGAGGGAATTCACCACTGTCCCACCTCGTTCCCCTCAATAGTCTTCAGGACGCTGTCGTCGCGTCCCCTGACTGCGGCTCGTCCGCAGAGTAGCCGCCCTGCGGCCCTTTGCCAGCAACGTTGCTCCGGTCGGGTTACCGGTCAGGTCGGCGAGCGTGGGGCAGGTCACCGGATAGATAGTTGCCCTACGCAACCATCAGGACATAAACTTGTATGGCACAACCAAGTGGGCGCTCGAACAGTGTCCGGCCCGGAAGGAAAGCCCATGAGCTCTGCCGACGACGTCAGGGTCGAACTGATGCGTGAGCTCAGGAACGCTTCGCAGCTGCAGCACCTGTGGATCATGCAGGCCTGGGAGGCCGAACCCGGCCTCCACCCCGCCGCCGGGATGCTGCTGTCGGACCTCGCGAAGCACGGTGAAGCCCGGCCCTCCGAGCTGGCCAAGCGCAAGCTCGTGGACCTCTCGGTGGTCAGCCGCCAGATCTCGCAGCTGCAGGCTGCCGGCCTGGTGGACCGTCGCCCCGCCCCGGAGGACGGGCGCGCGTCGCTGATCAGCATCTCCGAGAAGGGGCTGGCCGAGGTCGAGAAGTGGCGGGAACGCTACATCGCGTTCTTCGAGAAGGCCCTCGGTGGTTGGGACGAAGAGCGGATCGCCGACCTGACGACCCGGCTCGCAGAACTCAACAGCGGTCTCCGCACCGTGCTCGGGCCCCCCGAGTGCGCCGTGGACCAAGCGGAAGTCGGGAAGTGACCCAACGCAAGTGAGTACCGAAGTCGCCGGCGAGCAGATGAGCCACCGGCAGATCATGAAGGCCTTCTCGGGCCTGTTGCTCGCCCTGCTGGTGGCGATCCTGTCGTCGACGATCGTGTCCAACGCGCTGCCGACGATCCTCGCCGACCTGCACGGTTCGCAGAGCCAGTACACGTGGGTGGTCACCGCGACGTTGCTGACGTCGACCGCGACCACGCCGATCTGGGGCAAGCTCTCCGACCTGTTCAGCAAGAAGCTGCTGTACCAGCTCGCCATCGTCATCTTCACGATCGGCTCGGCGCTGGGCGGCATCTCGCAGTCGATGCCGGAGCTGATCGCGTTCCGCGCGCTGCAGGGGGTGGGCCTCGGTGGCCTGCAGGCGCTGATCCAGGTCGTGATCGCCGCGATGATCGCCCCGCGCGAACGCGGCCGCTACTCGGGCTACACGGGCGCGGTCTTCGCTGTCGCCACGGCCGCCGGGCCGCTGATCGGCGGCCTGATCGTGGACTCGCCGCTGGGCTGGCGCTGGTGCTTCTGGGTCTGCGTGCCCATCGCCGTGATCGCGTTCGTGGTCCTCGGCCGCACGCTGCACCTGCCGGTGCTCAAGCGCAAGGTGCGCATCGACTGGCTGGGCGCCACCCTGCTCGTCGGTGGCGTGGCCCTGGTGCTGATCTGGGTTTCGCTCGCCGGCGCCACCTTCGCGTGGGCCTCGTGGACGAGCGTGGCGTACGTCGGTGGCGCTGTGGTGGCGCTGGCGCTGGCGGTGCTCGTGGAATCGCGCGCCGCTGAGCCGGTGGTGCCACTGCGCCTGTTCCGCAACCGGACCTTCACGCTTTCGGTGCTCGGCTCGCTGGCGGTGGGCACCGCGCTGTTCGGTGGCTCGGTCTTCCTCGGGCAGTACTACCAGATCTCGCGCGGCTTCTCGCCCACGCACGCGGGCCTGATGACGCTGCCGCTCGTGCTCGGCCTGGCTGTCGCGTCGACGAGCGCCGGACAGGTCATCTCGCGCACGGGCCGTACGAAGCCGTTCATGATCACCGGCGGGATCTTGCTGCCGGCCGGGCTCTTCCTGCTCAGCACGGTGGATCACGCGACGAACCTGACGCTGATGGGCGTCTATCTCGGCCTGGTCGGCATCGGGCTCGGGTTCCTCCTGCAGAACCTGGTGCTGGTCGTGCAGAACACCGTGGCCATGAAGGACATGGGTTCGTCGTCCTCGGTGGTCACGTTCTTCCGCTCGCTCGGCGGCGCCGCCGGCGTTTCGGCGCTCGGCGCGGTGCTGTCCGCGAAGGTGGCCACGAACATCACGTCGTCGCTGACCCGCCTCGGCCTCCCGGCCGGCGACGCGGTGCACGGCGGTGGCGGCACGTTCGACATCGACGGCCTGCCCGCGGCGCTGCAGCCGATCGTCCGCGCGGCGTTCGGCGACGCGACCGGCACGGTGTTCCTGTTCGCCGGCTTCATCGCCGTGGTGACGCTGCTGGCGGTGGTTTTCATGAAGGAGGTCCCCTTGCGCCGGACTCTCGACGCCGACACCACTCCGGCCGTGGCGCCCGCGCCTGCGGCCGAGGTCGCGACGGCTCTGCGCGGCCGCGTCCTCGACGCCGACGGCCGCCCCGTCCCGGGTGTCGTGCTCACGCTCACGGACGCGTCGGGCCGCCAGGTCGACGTCGGCCGCAGCGCCCGCAACGGCGAGTTCGCCCTGGTGGCGGGCGCCACCGGCGAGCACGTGCTGCTCGCGACGGCGGGCTCGCTCCCGCCGGCCGTGTCCACGGTGCGCCTCACCGGCACACCGGCGTGGCACGACCTGCTGCTCGGCGGCACGGGCGGCGTGACCGGCCGCGTCCGCACGGCGGGGCGCCACGCCGCGGTCGCCGGCGCGGCCCTGACGCTCACCGACAGCGCCGGCAAGGTCGTCGCCTCGGGCCTGAGCGGCAGCGCCGGCGCGTACGACCTCGACGGCGTGCCCGCGGGCGCGCACACGCTCACGGTCACCGCATACGGCCACGCGCCGCACGCCGAGCCGCTCACGGTGAACCTCGGCACCCCGGCCCACCACGACGTGGTGCTGGAGGCCGAGCCGGACTTCGTGCGCCACAGCGGCACGCTCAATCTCGGCTGAACCTCGACCAGCGGAAACGCCTGAGCCCCGGCCCCCTGCGCCGGGGCTCAGGCAGTTCCGAGGCCGCTCACGTGGTCTGCGAGCAGCTCAGCGTCACGGTCGCGGTGAAGATCGGGGACGGGTCCGGCTGCGTCTGCTGCAAGTTCTGGCCGGACACCGAGCAGTCGTTGTAGCCGTTGTACTGGTTCAAGGCCGCCTGGTTGCGCGCGTCGAGCGTCGCGCTCTGGACGGCGGCCGGCGCGTAGGTCGCGGTGGCCGTGCCGGTGAAGGTGTTCCACCGGAAGCCGGCTGGGTCGGCTGGATTGGCGGAGGCCGCGGGCGCCACGACGGCAAGAGCAGCGGCCGCGACGAACGTTCCGGCGATCGTCTTGCGAAGAGTTCCCATGCCCGCCAACGTAGATCCGCCGGCCCGGGACCCCTCCCGGTCAACCGGACGGACGTGGCCGGGCCGGCCCGCTCTACCGCCAGTGGCATTCGGCGGCTCGTGAAGTCTCCTTCCGGCCCTGACCTCGGGTCCTGTCCCGGCGGTAGCGTCCAGGTCGTGACGCGGAGCCGGGTCGCGTTGTTGTGCGCGCTGGGGATCGACAACTTCGGCTCCGGCCTGTTCCTGCCGCTGGCGCTGGTCTACGTGACGCGCGTGGTCGGCGTCCCGCTCGCGTTGGCGGGCACGGCCGTGACGCTCGGGACGCTGGCGGGACTGGTCGTGCCGCCGCTCGCGGGCCGGCTCGTGGACCGCACGGGGCCGCGCGCGGTGATCGTCGGCGCGCAGCTGCTGCAGGCGGCGGGCGCGGCGGCGTACCTGATGGCGGACGGCGTCGCCGCGGTCGTGGTGGCGGCGGTCCTGCTGGCGGCCGGACAGCAGCTGTTCTACAGCTCGCTGTACGCGCTGATCGCCGACGTCGCCGGCGACGTGCCGAAGGACCGGCCGTTCGCGGAGGTCGGCATGGTGCGGGCGGGCGGTTTCGGGCTCGGCGGGCTGACGTCGTCGGGGATCCTGCTGTGGATCGGCGACGACGGGTACAGCGTGGCGCTGGCGCTGGATGTCGCAACGTTCGTGGTGGCGGCCGTGCTCATCGCGGGGGTGGTGCGGCCGCAGCGGCGAAGCACGGCGTACCCGAAGGCACGCAGCGGTGTGCTGCGCGACCGGCCGTACCTGGCGTTGATCCTGTTCAGCGGAATGTTCGGGCTGTCGCTGGACTTCTTCCTCATCGGCACGCCGGTGTTCGTGCTCGACCTGCTCCACGGCCCGCGCTGGCTGCCGGGCGCGATCCTGTTCCTGCTCACGGTGGTCACCAGCGTCGGCGGCACGCTCGCGTTGCGGCTCACGCGCCGGCTCAACCGGGTCGCGGCGATGCGCGGCGGCTCGGCGCTCTTCGCGGCTTGGTGCGTGGTCAGCCTGGGCGTGCTGGTCGTGCCGCGCAGCTGGCAGGTGGTGTACCTGCTGGCCGCGACGCTCGTCTACGCCGCGGGCGACCTGGTCTTCGGGCCGCGCTCGGGCGCGCTCGCCGAGGCCGCCGCCCCGCCGGAAGCGAAGGGCCGGTACCTGGCCGCGTTCCAGTACGCGTTCACCGTCGCGCAGGTGCTGGCGCCGGCGGTGGTGGCGTTGTTCTCCGTGTCGGCGTGGTTACCCTGGGTGCTGGTCGGCGGCTGCGCTTGCCTCGCCGTGGCGGGCCTGGGCAGGCTGGGACCGAGGCTTCCGGCGGACGCGGTGACGCCGGTTCAGAGTTGAGCGGAACAGACTCAAGTTTGCTGACGTTGTACAAGTCGATGGTCCTTGGTCAGGGCTGTCACCTGGACTTTTCACAGAGCGCATGAGGTGAGGGATGGACGCTTTCAACCCGACCACGAAGACCCAGCAGGCGATCTCGTCGGCGGCACAGGCGGCCACGATGGCCGGCAACCCGCACGTTTCGGCCGCCCACCTGCTGGGCGCCCTGCTGGCGCAGGGTGAGGGACTGACCGCACCACTGCTGACCGCGGTCGGGGCCGACCCGGAGGTGGTGCACAAGGAGCTCGACCCGATCATCCACGCGTTGCCGTCCGCGACGGGCGCCACCGTGTCGACTCCGCAGTTCGACACGAACGCCGTGAAGTCGCTGACGCACGCGCAGAAGCTCGCCACCGAGCTCGGTGACGAGTACGTGTCGACCGAGCACCTGCTCGTCGGCCTCGCCACCGAGGGTGGCCAGGTCGCGGAGCTGCTGAAGCGCCACGGCGCGACACCCGAGGCGTTGCAGGAGGCGTTCGCGAAGGTGCGGGGTTCGGCGCGCATCACGAGCGCGGACCCGGAGAGCACGTTCAAGGCGCTGGAGAAGTACGGCGTCGACCTGACCGAGCGCGCCCGCGCCGGTGAGCTCGACCCGGTCATCGGGCGCGACACGGAGATCCGCCGCGTCGTGCAGGTGCTTTCGCGGCGCACCAAGAACAACCCGGTGCTGATCGGTGAGCCGGGCGTCGGCAAGACAGCGATCGTCGAGGGCCTGGCCCAGCGCATCGTCGCCGGTGACGTGCCCGAATCGCTGCGGGGCAAGCGCGTGGTGGCCCTGGACCTCGGGTCCATGGTGGCCGGTGCGAAGTACCGCGGTGAGTTCGAGGAGCGGCTGAAGGCCGTGCTCAAGGAGATCACGGACTCGGCCGGCGAGGTCATCACCTTCATCGACGAGCTGCACACGATCGTCGGCGCCGGTGCCACCGGCGAGGGCGCGATGGACGCGGGCAACATGATCAAGCCGATGCTCGCGCGCGGTGAGCTGCGGATGGTCGGCGCGACCACGCTCGACGAGTACCGCCAGCACATCGAGAAGGACGCGGCTCTGGAGCGGCGCTTCCAGCAGGTGCTGGTGGGCGAGCCGTCGCCGGAGGACACGATCGCGATCCTGCGTGGGCTCAAGGAGCGCTACGAGGTGCACCACGGTGTCCGGATCACGGACGCCGCGTTGGTGGCCGCCGCGACCCTGTCCGATCGCTACATCACCGCCCGGTTCCTGCCGGACAAGGCGATCGACCTCGTCGACGAGGCCGCTTCCAAGCTGCGCATGGAGATCGACTCGCGCCCCGTCGAGATCGACGAGGTGGAGCGCGCGGTGCGGCGCATGGAGATCGAGGAGATGGCACTGTCCAAGGAGGACGATGCCGCTTCGTTGGAGAGGTTGTCCGCGTTGCGGGCCGAGCTGGCCGAGAAGCGGGAGACGCTGACCGCGTTGACCGCTCGCTGGCAGAACGAGAAGGGTTCGATCGAGCGCGTCCGCGAGCTCAAGGAGCAGCTGGAGCAGCTGCGCGGCGAGTCGGAGCGCGCCGAGCGCGATGGTGACCTGGGCAAGGCCGCCGAGCTGCGCTACGGCCGGATCCCGGCGCTGGAGAAGGAGTTCGAGGCGGCCACGGCCGCGTCGGAGGTCAGCCAGCAGAACGTGATGCTGAAGGAAGAGGTCGGCGCGGACGACGTCGCCGACGTGGTCAGCGCGTGGACCGGCATTCCCGCCGGCCGGCTGCTCGAGGGCGAGACGGGCAAGCTGCTCCGCATGGAGGAGGAGCTCGGCCGCCGCGTGATCGGGCAGGAGCAGGCCGTGCAGGTGGTGTCGGACGCGGTCCGGCGCGCCCGCGCCGGTGTTGCCGACCCCGACCGTCCGACGGGTTCGTTCCTGTTCCTCGGGCCGACGGGTGTCGGCAAGACGGAGCTGGCGAAGGGCCTGGCCGAGTTCCTGTTCGACGACGAGCGCGCGATGCAGCGCATCGACATGAGCGAGTACTCCGAGAAGCACTCGGTGGCGCGGCTCGTGGGTGCCCCTCCGGGCTACGTCGGCTACGACCAGGGCGGCCAGCTCACCGAGGCCGTGCGGCGCCGCCCGTACACGGTGGTTCTGCTCGACGAGGTCGAAAAGGCGCACCCGGACGTGTTCGACGTGCTCCTGCAGGTCCTCGACGACGGCCGGCTGACCGACGGCCAGGGCCGGACGGTGGACTTCCGCAACACCATCCTCATCCTGACGTCGAACCTCGGCTCCCAGGCCATCGCCGACCCGTCGCTGGACGAGAACCAGCGTCGCGACGCGGTGCTGGAGACCGTGCAGCGGCAGTTCAAGCCGGAGTTCCTGAACCGGCTGGACGACATCGTGGTGTTCCACGCCCTCGGCACCGAGCAGCTGACGTCCATTGTGGACATTCAGGTCGCGCGGCTCGCGGCCCGGCTGGCCCAGCGGCGGCTGCACCTGGAGGTCACCGACGGGGCTCGCGAGTGGCTGGCCCTGAACGGCTTCGACCCGATCTACGGCGCCCGGCCGCTGCGCCGGCTGGTGCAGTCGGCGATCGGCGACCAGCTCGCGAAGAAGCTGCTGTCGGGTGACATCCGCGACGGCGACACCGTGCGGGTGGACATCCCGCAACTGGAGGCCGGAGACACGCTGACGGTCGAGCGGGTCTGACGGTTGCCGGGTTTGAACGGCCCTTCCACTTCGGTGGGAGGGCCGTTCTGCTGTGTTCGGGGCTTCGCCCGGGTGGCCCGCTGGTGCCACGAGACGGGTCGGCGGTGGGGCGCCGTGCTGCTGAAAAACAGGCAGACAAGGCGATTTGTCGACCTCGTTTCGACAGCTGCCTCGAAAGGGGCGCGCCGACACGGTGCGGGCGTTCGGATGTAGAGCCCGAGCAGCGATACCCTCACCGTCGTGGGTATCTCGGCGTGGATCTGGTTCGTCATCGCCGCCGTCGCGCTGGTGGCGGGGCTCGGCCTGCTCGCGGCCGACCGGGCCAAGGAAGGCTCGCGCAATCGCGAGCGCATGCGCTGGGCCCAGTTGCGCGGCTGGCAGTTCGTGGAGGAGGACGAGCGGCTGCCCCGGCAGTGGTCGGGCGGCGCGATCGGCTACTTCGGCGCCGACGCGGCGGTGAACGTCGTCGCGGGCTCCACCTTCACCTCCGACGGCCGCCGTCCGGTGTTCATCTTCGACATCGAGTCCGAAGGCCAGATCCCGGCGACGGTCGTGGCTGTGCGCTGCAACAAGACGCACCGCGTGCCGGTGGAGATGTGGCTGTCGAGCGTGCCGTTCCAGCGCGAGAACATGCCCGAGATGCTCGGACCGATCGGCCAGCGCTACGCCTTCGCCGACGACTCCGAAGGCGCCCGCGCCGTCATCACCCAGGAGCTGGTGGACGCGGCCGACCAGCTCGGCGGCGACGTCGGCGTCGCCTGGCTCGAGAACGAGTGGGTGCTGGCGAGCGTCGTGCCCAACGCCGGGCCTTCGCGCCTCGAGCGCCTGCTGCGCGACCTCGGCGAGATCGCCGACATCGTCGACCCCTTCGACGAGGACTACGACACCGGCCGCACCTGGACCCCCGCCGCCGGCACCCCCGCACCCGCCGCCGCTTCGGAACCCCGCTCGGCCACCCGCGCCCCGTCCCCGGCGGACACCCGCGCCACCACCCCGGTCGACACCCGCGCGACGACCCCCGTCGAAACCCACCCGGCCGACGCCCCGACCCCGCCCGAGCCCCGCACCCCGTCGAGTGGCCCGAGCACCTACGGCTCCGTCCCGGCCGCCCCACCGGCCAAACCCGACCCGGACGTCGACGACGACTGACCCCGAACGCGAAACGGCCGCCCCGAAAGAGGCGGCCGTTTTATGTCCGGGTCAACACCTTCATGTCGGTTCCGCCGCACGTCAACGGTGCATCGCATCCGCCCCGTTCATGGCCTCGCCGGCGAAGCCAGACCCTGAACGCGACGAAGCCTGACCCGTGCGCGAGTACGGCCGCCCGCAAGGCGGCCGCCCGACGGCGAGGCTTCATTGCACGAGAAACGGCCGTCCCGAAAGAGGCGGCCGTTTTCATCTCCGGAAGCAGCTCACCCCAACGGCGGCGTCGAAAACACCACATCCGGCACCACCGGAGCCCCGAACGCCGTCGCCCCCACCGACTGCGCGTGGCCGACCCGCGGCGAAACCGAAGTCCCCGTCGAAACCCGCGCCGAAGTGGCGTCCGCTGCCTTCAGTTCGCCGCGGAAGTCGTTGCCCGACAAGGACTGCGTGGTCAGCAGGAAGCCCGAAACCGGCCCGGCGTCGGCTGTCGCGATGTGGCGCTGGCCGACGTCCGAGACGTCCAGGGAGCCGACGAACTGGCCCGTGGCGTGGTGCGCCGAGTTGGCCACCACCGAGCCCGGCCCGCCGAAGTCCACGGCGTAGCCGGACGTGCGGTGCACCCCCACGCCGCCGCCGAGGTCGCCGGCGAAGCTGCCGGCGCCGGAGGAGTCCGTGGGGACGTCGACGCCGTAGGGCAGCCAGACGCCCTCTGCCGTGGAAGAAGCGGGCGAAGTGGACGTGACCCGCGACGAGTTGCCCGCCATCAGCCGGACCGGCGAGCCCGTTCGCACTTCGTGGCGCTGTGACTGCGAAAAACCGTTGGTCGTTTTCACCGCTGTGAGTGAATCCGAAAGGCCGTACCCGGTGGTGTCGGACACCGCCTGCGTCAGGGAAGAAGCAGTCGACACCGGAAGCCCGTGGGTCGCCACGGAGGTGTCGCGGGCGACCCCCACCGATGCGGCCGAGGAGTGCACGGAGTGGTCGAGCGTGCCGTGCTGCTGCAGGTCCAGCGGCAGGCCGTCGAGGGGAAGAGTGGGATCGGCCAGCGCGGACGCAGGGCCGGCGAGCAGCAGTGCGAGGGGTGCCGCACCGGAGGCCACCTTCGGGAGGTAACCGGGCTTTCGCTGGGTGTGCTTGCCCATGGGCCGGACCATACTTCGCCACTGGGACAAACGCGACTGCAGGTAGGTTCGCCCCATGACCGCCACCGCCGTGATCACCGGAGCCACCGCGGGCATCGGAGCGCAGTTCGCGCGCACGCTCGCCGCCGAGAAACACGACCTCGTGCTCGTCGCCCGCGACCGAGCGCGCCTCGAGGCGTTCGCCAAGCAATTGGCAGATCGCCATCAAGTGAACACCGAGGTGCTCCCCGCCGATCTGTCCGAAGTGGACGGCCGCGCGAAGGTCGAGGAACGGCTCACCGCGGAACCAGTCGACCTGCTGATCAACAACGCCGGATTCGGCCTCTCCGGCGACTTCTGGAAGATCTCCCCCGACGCGTTGCAGCGCCAGCTCGACGTGAACGTCACCGCCGTCCTGCGCCTCACCCGCGCCGCGCTGCCCGGCATGGTCGAGCGCGGCCACGGCGACATCATCAACGTCTCCAGCGTCGCCGGATTCTTCTCCGGCCGCGGCTCCACGTACACGGCCAGCAAGAACTGGGTCACGTCGTTCACCGAAGGCATCGCAACGTCGCTGCCGCCCGGCGTCCGCATGATGGCGCTCTGCCCCGGCTTCACCACCACGGAGTTCCACGAGCGCGCCGGCCTGGAGAAGGAAGGCCCGCAGGCGTTCTGGCTCGGCGTCGAGCAGGTCGTGAACGAAGCGCTCGCGGATCTGCGCCGCGGCAAGGTCATCTCCGTGCCGAGCCTGCAGTACAAAGCGCTGGTCGCCGTCACCGGGCTGCTGCCGCGCGGGGTGCTGCGCCGCCTGTCGGCCGGGTTCGGCAACCGAAGCCGCACGTGAGGTAGGGCTGCCCCCACCCCGGCCCGGCGAGCTGGCACCAGGGTGCGAACCGCCGTCGCTGCCTAGCGTTTTCCCCATGACGGATGAGGCGGTGCGGCTGCAGGCCGTGCGGAAGGACTACGGGCGGGTCACCGCGCTGGCGGGCGTCGACCTGGTGTTCCCGCGCGGCGGGTTCACCGCCGTGATGGGGCCTTCGGGCTCGGGCAAGAGCACGTTCCTGCACTGCGCCGCGGGCCTCGACCGCCCGACGGCCGGCTCGGTGCACCTCGACGGGCAGGACCTCGCGAAGCTGTCGGAGACGCAGCTGACGAAGCTGCGCCGCGACCGGATCGGCTTCGTGTTCCAGGCGTTCAACCTCCTGCCCGCGCTGACGGTCGAGCAGAACGTGGTGCTCCCGCTCCGCCTGGCCGGCCGCCGCGTCGACCGCAAGCTGGTGACGCGGATGCTCACGCATGTCGGCCTCGCCGACCGGCGCCGGCACCACCCGGGTGAGCTGTCCGGCGGGCAGCAGCAGCGCGTGGCCATCGCGCGGGCGCTCGTGGCGCGCCCGGCCGTGCTCTTCGCCGACGAGCCCACGGGCGCCCTCGACACGCGCACCGCGGCCGAAGTCCTTGCCCTGCTGAGGGATTCGGTGCGCGGCGGGCTCACCGTCGTGATGGTGACCCACGACCCGGTTGCCGCCGCGCACGCCGACCGCGTGGTTTTCCTCGCCGACGGCCGGGTTGCCGGCGAGCTCGCGCACCCGACTCCCGAAGCCGTGGCCGCGCGGATGACGCACCTCGGCGCGTGGGCCGGCGCCGTCGCGGTCGGTGGTGCCTGATGTTCCGGCTCGCGCTGCGCACGCTCCGGTTGCGCAAAGGCGGTTTCCTCGCGACGTTCGTGGCCGCGTTCCTCGGCGCGGTGATCGTGTCGGCGTGCGGTGGCCTGATGGAGACGGGCATCCGCGCCGACGCGCCGCCGCAGCGGCTGGCGGCCGCGCCGATCGTCGTGGCGGGGCAGCAGGAGATCCGGCTCCCCAAACGGGATCCGGGCGAGGGCAAGCTCAAGACCGAAGGGGTCGCGCTGCCGGAGACCGTGCGCCTGGATCCGGCGCTGGCCGCCAAGATCGGCGCGACGCCCGGAGTGTCCACTGTGGTCAGTGACGTGACCGTTCCCGTGGCGCTGCCGCAAGGTCCGGCGACCGGCCACGCCTGGGATTCCGCCGTCCTCACGCCGTACACGCTCACTTCCGGCCACGCTCCTGGCGACGGTGAGGTCGTGGTCGCCGACGTGACCGCGAAGCCCGGCGACACCATCCAGCTCGCCGCCCGCGGCACCACCGGCACCTACCGCGTCACCGGCATCGCCACCGCGTCGACGACCGCGCCCACGATCTTCTTCACCGCCACCGAAGCCGCGCGGCTGGCCGGAAACCAGATCGACGACTTCGGTGTGTTCACGAGCGAAGACCCCGCCACCGTCGCCGCGCGCCTGAATCTTGGCGACGGAATCGTCGCGTTGACCGGCGACGACCGCGGCCACGCCGAGTTCCCGCAGGCCGACGCCAGCGGCACCAACCTCGTGGTCCTCTCGGCTGTGTCCGGTGGCCTGTCCGTGCTCGTCGCGTTGTTCGTCGTGGCCAGCACCTTGGGCCTCGCGACGCAGCAGCGCCGCCGGGAATTGGCTCTGCTGCGCGCCATCGGCACCACTCCGCGGCAGCTGCGCCGGATGGTGCTCGGCGAGGCTGTCGCGATCGGCGTGCTCGCCATCGCCGCGGCCGCCGCGCTCGGCCCGTTGCTCGGCCGCCGGCTGTTCGGCCGTCTGACGAACGCCGGCGTCGTGCCCGACGTCGTGCAGTTCCACCAGGGCTGGCTGCCGATGGTCGTCGCCGCCGGCGCGACGTTGCTCGCCGTGGTGCTCGCGGCCGTGGTCGCGGCCCGGCGCGTGAGCCGGATCCGGCCGACGGAAGCGCTGGCCGAAGCCGCGGTCGAACGCCGGTGGCTCACGCCGTTGCGGCTGATCGTCGCCGTGCTCTGCTTCGGCGGCGGCACGGCGCTCGGAATCGTGACGCTCGCGGTGATGACCGGTCCCATCGCGGCGAGCACGGCGGGACCCGCGGTGATGCTGTGGGCGATCGGCGTCGCGGCGATCAGCCCTGGCGTCACGAAGCTCATGGCGCTGCTGCTTCGCGCTCCAGTCCGCCTGTTTGGCGGCGTCACCGGCTGGCTGGCGCTGGCCAACACGCGGGCCGCGGCGACGAAGGTGTCGGGCGCGGTCACGCCGATCATGCTGGCCGTGGGCATCGCGACCGCCAACATCTACCTGCAGACGACCACCCAAGCGGTGTCGCAGCAGGCTTTCACCGAAGACCTGCGTGCCGACGCCGTGGTGGCCGCCCCGGCCGGCGTCAGCCCCGAGCTGCTCCGGCGCGTGCAGGACGCACCGGGCGTCGTCGCCGCGTCGGAGTACGTGACCAGCACGGTCTTCGTCACCGCGCCCTACGACGACAGCCAGGACGACGACGGCCACCCGGCCCTCGGCCTCACCGCCGGCAGCGCCGCGCAGACGACGTCGGCGAAGGTAACCGCGGGCAGCCTCGACGCGCTCACCGGCGACGCCGTCGCGTTGCCCGCGAGCGTGGCCACAGGGCTGCACCGCGGAGTCGGCGACGTCGTCACGCTCCGGCTCGGGGACGGGTACGAGGTGGCCGTTCGCGTCGTCGCGCTCGTCGACCAGCGCGCCGGGTTCGAGACGCTGCTGTTCCCCGCCGGCCTGCTCGCCGCCCACACCACCGCGGGTCTTGCGCCGCAGGTGCTGGTGCGCGCCGCGCCCGGCGTCGACCAGGCGCGGCTCACGGCGAACCTCACCACGGCCACCGTCGGCCAACCCGTGTCCGTCGGTGACCGCGAGTCGCTGCTCGCCGCGCACGCAACCGGTGACGCGGTGGGCGCGTGGGTCAACTACCTGATGATCGGGATGATCATCGGCTACACCGTGATCTCGGTCGTGAACACGCTCGTGATGGCCACCGCGCGCCGTCGCCGCGAGTTCGGCCTCCAGCGTCTCGGCGGCTTCACGCGGACGCAGGTGCTGCGCATGGCCGGCGTCGAAGGCGGCCTGATCGCGACGATCGGCGTGGTGCTCGGCACGGTCGTCTCCGCGGGCGCGATCGTGCCGTTCTGCCTGGTGGCCACGGGTTCGCCGCTGCCGACCGGGCCGATCGGGGTCTACCTCACCGTGGTCGCGACCGCCGCCGTGCTCGCGCTGGTGGCGTCGCTGGTGCCCGCCTGGGTGGCCACGCGGACGCGGTCCGTGACGGCCGTCGCGCTCGGCGAGTGACGAGCGGGCCTGTCGGTGGCGTGTGTAAGACTCTCGGCCGTGGCGTACCCCGGGTTGGATCAAAGTGCGAAGCTCGAACTGGCCAGGCTGGTCACCGAACTGGCCGTGGTGCACGGCAAGGTGACCCTATCGTCGGGCAAGGAAGCCGACTACTACGTCGATCTCCGCCGGGCGACCCTGCACCACGCGGCGGCGCCGCTCATCGGGAAGCTGCTGCGGCAGCTCACGGCCGACTGGGACTACGTCGCCGCCGGCGGCCTCACCCTCGGCGCCGACCCGGTCGCGCTGGCGATGCTGCACTCCGCCGCGAGCGACGGGATGGTGCTCGACGCCTTCGTCGTCCGCAAGGCGGTGAAGGAGCACGGCATGCAGCGCCGCATCGAGGGCGTCGAGGTGCGGGGGCAGCGCGTGCTGGCCGTCGAGGACACCTCGACCACGGGCGGCAGTGTGCTCACGGCCGTCGAGGCGCTGCGCGAGGCCGGGGCGATCGTCGCCGGCGTCGCCACGGTGGTCGACCGCGACACGGGCGCGCGTGAGGCCATCGAGAAGGAAGGTCTCGAGTACCGCTACCTGCTCGACAAGGACGACCTCGGCCTGAGCTGAGCGCGATTCTCGAAGATCACCGAGAATGCGTGCGTGACGAACGCCCCCTCGCAGGTGTCCCCCTGGTGGAAGGGGGTGCCGTGACCACGACGGAGCTCGACGACGCGACGCTGGTCGGCCGCGCCCGAGACGGCGACGTGCGGGCGTACGAACAGCTCGTGCTGCGTTACCAAGCACCCATGTTCCGGCTCGCGGTGAAGATGCTCAACCACCGTGGCGACGCCGAGGACGTGGTGCAGGAGGTGTTCCTCGGCGCCTGGCGCAAGCTCGCGCAGCTGCAGGACGACAGCGCGTTCGTCGGCTGGCTCTACCGCAGTACCGCCAACCGCTGCCTCAACGTGATCCGCGCGCGCCGTCCGCAGGCCGACGTCGACCTGGAGCTGGCCGAGTCGCCGCGCACCGACGGACAGCCGGAGCACGCGGCGCAGGTCAACGGGCAGCTCGAAGCGCTCAACGCGGCGTTGCAGCAGCTCACGCCGCCGCAACGCGTGTGCTGGCTCCTGCGTGAGGTCCACGGCCGCTCCTACGACGAGATCGCCGAGGTCGTCGGGGTGAACCCGGCGGCGGTCCGGGGCCGCATCGCCCGGGCTCGGGCGCAGCTGGCGGAGGTGATGAAGCCGTGGCGGTGAACCAAGGGTATGAACTGCCCTGCGGCCGGGACCTGGACGCGCTCTGGGACCGGCTCGACGCGGTCGACGAGCACGAGGCGACCTGCCCGCACTGCGGCACCGCGCGCGCGAGCCTCCGGGCGTTGCGTGAGGCAACGGCCGAGCTCGTCGCCGAGCCGGATCCGGTGCCGCCGGGCCTGGTGGGACGCATCATGTCGGCCGTGCGCGCGGAGGCGCGGCGCGGACAGATGCTCGACCTGCCGACGCCGGAACCAGGGCGCGTGGAGGTGAGCGAGGCGGCCGTTGCCGTCGTGCTCCGGTATGCGGCCGACTCCGCGGGTGACGTCCGCGCGCGGCGCTGTCGCGTCCGCGCGGTCGGGGTGGCTTCCGACGGGGGCGGGATCGTCGAAGTCGAGCTCACCCTCGCGGTGCGGCTGGGCAACGTCGCCGGTGCCGAGACGTTGGCCCGGGTGCGCGAACGCGTCACGGCCGCGGCCGCGGCGCGCGTCGGGCTGACGCTCGCGAAGCTCGACCTGCTGGTCGAAGACGTGTACGAGGACGGGGAATGACGGGCGAGGCCGAGTACGTGATCGCGGACCCTGTGGTCGCGAGCGTCGCGGCCCGGGCCGCGCTCGACACCCCCGGCGTGGTGCGGCTGGAGCCGGGCTTGCGCGGTCTCGTCACGGCGTGGACGCGGGCGGCGCGCGGGCGGTGGCAGGGACTGGATCCGGCCCCGATCGACGGGGTGCGCGTGCGCAACGTCGAGGGCGGGCTGTCGGTGGAGGTCGACGTGGTGACGTCGGCGTTCGACCAGGCCGCGGCCGTGGGGCGAGCGGTGCAGCGGTCGGTGACGCGCGTGGTGGCCGAGCAGACGGGGCTGGCGGTCGGCGCCGTGGTGGTGTCCATTGTGGATATCGAGCTGGAGCGCCGGTGAGCGTCGCCGAGCGCGTGGTCGCGGCACTGGCCGATGTGGAGGGATTGCGGCCGGCCGTCGAGCGGAGTTGGGGTTCTGCGGTGGATCTGACGCCGGCGGCGGTGCAGGTCCGGCTGATTGCCACGCGGCTGCCGCTGCCGCCGTTGCTGGCGCGGGCGGAGGCCGTGGTGCGGCCCGTGCTGGCGGACACGGAGTGGGCGGGCGCGACGTTGCGGCTGATCGTCACCGACGTCGACGCCGGCGCGTTCTCCTGAGCGTCACACGATCGGGTCGTGACGATCACCGGACCGTTGTGTCGAAGAGGTGACGGGGCAGGAAAGCCTTGTCCCGCCGCGTTTCCCAACCTACTGAGGGAGATTTTCGATGACTGTCGCCGAGAAGACCGTTGACCTCGTGGTGGCTCCTGGCCTCGTGACCGACCAGGGCACCACGACAATCGCCGACGTGGTCGTGCAGAAGATCGCCGGTCTCGCCACGCGCGAGGTGCCGGGCGTCCACGCACTGGGCGGCGGCGCGGCGCGGGCGCTGGGGGCGCTGCGCGACCGCATCCCGGGCGCGTCGGCGAGTGCCGGCCAGGGCGTGGCCGTGGAGGTCGGGGAGAAGCAGGCGGCGGTGGACCTGGAGATCGTCGTCGAGTACGGCGTGCCCATCGCGGACCTTTCGCGCCAGGTGCGGCGCAGCGTGATCGGCGCGATCGAACGCATGACGGGGCTGGAGGTCGTCGAGGTGAACATCAACGTCGGCGACGTGTACATCCCGAGTGCGGACGAAGAGCCCACCACGAGTGATCGGGTGCGGTGAGGGATCTTTCCGGCACGGAGTTCGTACCCGGAGTGACCACTCCGTTACCCCTTGGGTGAACGCGTTGCTCCCCTGGGTTGAACATCACAGCGAGTGAGGAATTTTCGCCCGCCGGGGCACGGTTACCGGAGTAACGTCGCTGGTAGAAGCCGTGGGGAAAGGGGGCGGTGGTGAACGCTTCGGTGGCGCATTTCCTCGCCGACGTGACGGTGGCGGTGCACATCCTCGCCCTCTTGTTCATCGGGCTCGGCGGTTTCCTCGCGTGGCGCTGGCCGCGCGTCGCTCTCGTGCACGTGTTTTTCGCGGCGTGGGGCGTGCTGGTGAACGTCACCCCGGTCCCGTGCCCGCTGACCGCGGCGGAGAACTTCTTCCGGCACCAGCAAGGACTTGGTGACTTGCCGGGCGGGTTCAACGCGTACTACCTGTACGACACCGTGGTGCCGCGTTCGCTGCTGCCGGCCGTCGCGGTGATCGCGTTGGCGCTGGTCATCTTCTCCTACGTCGGCGCCTACCACCGCTGGCGTCACCGCCACGACGACACTCCGGCTCACCGCGTCCGCCTGGGCTGAGCGAGAATCGTCCCTTGTGACGGAAGATCCCGAGGCCGGCCCCACCGAGTGGGTGGGTCGTGAGCCGGTTGGTGTGGGTCCTTGGGTGGGCCCGTGGCCCACGGACCCGCGGTACGACCCTGAGTTGCTGGAGCACGGGGACCATCGGAACGTGGTGGACGCGTACCGGTACTGGCGCCGCTCGGCCATCGTGTCCGATGTGGATGCTCGGCGCCATCCGTTCCACGTGGCCATCGAGAACTTCCAGCACGACCACAACATCGGCACGGTCGTCCGCACGGCCAACGCCTTCGCCGCCGCCGAGGTACACATCGTGGGGCGCCGGCGCTGGAACCGCCGCGGGGCGATGGTGACGGATCGGTACCAGCATCTGCGACACCACGAGGATGTCGCGGGGCTGGTGTCTTTTGCCGCTTCTGCCGGGCTCGCGGTGGTTGCGGTGGACAACACGCCGGGTTCGGTGCCGGTGGAGGTGGCTTCGTTGCCGCGGCAGTGCGTGCTGCTCTTCGGCCAGGAGGGTCCGGGGCTGTCGGAGGAGGCTCAGGCTGCTGCGTCGATGGTGGTGTCGATCGCGCAGTTCGGGAGCACGCGGTCGATCAACGCCGGGGTTGCGGCGGGGATTGTGATGCATGCTTGGGTTCGGGAGCATGCTGATTTGTCGCGGTCTTGGTGATTTCGCCGAGGACCGGCTCGACCCGCTGGCGCGGATCATTGCCTTGTTCCGCGGTGTGCGCGGGCACCCCGATTTTTTAGTGTCACTACGGTCTGGACCACTTGTCAAGGCGGGAAAGAGTACCTTGACAAGTGGTCCAGACCGCGTGGAAGGCGGGGATCGAGGTGCAGGGCCGGGTCTGGGTGCGCCTCGGGTTGTGTAGGTCGGTCGCCGGATTTCGGTGTTGTGGGCCGCTTCTTTGAGTTTGTTGCGGGGTTGGGCTGGGGTCGCTGGGTGGCTCCAGCTGGGCGCCTGGGTTAGGGCTTTCAGCGGTGGGCGGGCGCCGGAGCGGTGACGCCGGTGCGGCGCTGGGCAGGAGCCGGGGCGGTGACGCGGGTGCGGCCGACGGCGGCAGTGGTGCCGCGCTGCGCGGGCGCGCTGATCCGTCGTGCGGGAGCCGCGGCACTGCCGCGCTGCTCGTGAGCTGCGGCGGCAACACCGGTGCGACCGGTCGGCGCCGGCGCGCTGGCCGGGGCGACGCCCCGAGCGGGAGCAGCGGTGCCGCGCTGGGCAGGAGCAGGTGCAGAAGCGCCGATGCGACCGGCCCGGGCCGGGGCAGCCGTGCCGCGCTGGACCGGAGCGGGGGCGGTGGTGCTGCGTTCGGCGGGTGCGGAGGCGCCGGTGCGGCCGGCCGGTGCCTCTTGACGCCGGGCCGGGGCAGCCGTGCCGCGCCGGGCGGGAGCGGGTGCGGTGGTGCCGCGCTGGATCGGAGCGGCGACACCGGTCCGACCTGCCGGAGCCGTGGCCGCTCGGCGCTGGGTCGGGGCAGCCGTGCCGCGCTGCGCCGGAGCGGGTGCGGTGGTGCCGCGCTGGACCGGGGCGGCGACACCGGTCCGACCTGCCGGAGTCGTAGCCGCCCGGCGCTGGGTTGGGGCAGCCGTGCCGCGCTGGGCGGGAGCGGGCGCGGAGGCGCCCCGTTCGGCGGGTGCGGCGACATCGGCGCGGCCGGCCGGGGCCGCTTGACGCTGGGCCGGGGCAGCCGTGCCGCGCTGGGCGGGAGCGGGGGCGGTGGTGCCGCGCTGCGCGGGTGCAGGAGCAGCGGTGCGCTGGGCGGCAACCGGAGCCGGAGCGCTGGTGGTCGCGGCGTTGGCGGCCGGGCCGAAAAGCGCGAGAGCGCCGCAGGCGGCGGCCACGCCGATGAGACCGGAAACGGTGAGCTTATTGGCGTTCATGGTGTTCTCCCCGACTGTCGAGTGGATCTTGGGCCCCACCGAACGTAGGGGCGGGTTGTCAGGAACCGGTTTCAATCGGGTCAGGCCGGGATCAGGGGGCGGCATCCTGCGCGAACGGGCAGAATCGCGGGTATGAGCGTCGACCGGGTTGGGCGGGCGGCTGCGGCGGAGCGCGCCGTGCGGGGGCGGCACCTGCGGCGCGTCTGGGGTGTGCCCGGGACGGTGCTGGGGCGCAGCGGCTGGCCGCCGACCGTCGGGCAGCGGTTGCACTGGCACTGGAACTACTGGTGGCAGGCGCATTTGCTCGACTGCCTCGTCGACGCCCAGCTGCGCGACCCGCAGCCCGAGCGGGCGAAGGTGATCGTGCGGTTCGCGAAGTCCGTGCACTTCCGCAACTTCGGAAAGTGGATCAACGACTACTACGACGACATCGCCTGGCTCGGCCTTGCCCTGCAACGCGTCCGCGCGCTCGACCTGTCCGATGTGGACCGCGCCATCGCGGACATCGACGCCCAGCTCCACGAAGGCTGGACCGATGACGCCGGCGGCGGCATCTGGTGGCGCCGCGGCGACACGTTCAAGAACGCCCCCGCCAACGGCCCCGCCGCCATCTTCCACGCCCGCGAAGGCGACGCCACCCGCGCGCGCGACATGACGAAGTGGCTCACCGACACCCTCGTCGACCCCGCCACCGGCCTCGTCTGGGACGGCCTCCGCGTCGACACCGGCGAGCTCATCAAGCACATTTTCACCTACTGCCAAGGCGTCTACCTCGGCGCATGCCTCGAACAGTCCAATGTGGACGCCGCCTCTCGCACCGTCCGCGCCATCGCCACCCACCTCGCCCCCTCGGCCATCCTCCGCGGCCAAAACGGCGGCGATGGCGGCCTCTTCGCCGCCATCGCCGCCCGCTACCTCGCCCTCGCCGTGCCGCGCCTGCCCACCCCCGAAGCCGCCACCGCCCGCACCCTCGTCCTCACCACCGCGGACGCCTGCTGGTCCGGCGCCACCCAGACACCCACCGGCCCCCTGTTCAGCGCCGAATGGGCCACCCCCGCGCCCCTGAGCCCACCCCCCGCTGACGCTCCCGAACGCGACCTCTCCGTCCAAACCGGAGCGTGGCTACTCCTCGAAGCCGCCGCGACGCTCGCCTAGGCCGACGCTTGTCCACAGGCACCCCGAGTTGTGGACAACTTCGGCCCTCGCGCCTCGATCACGAATTTTTGTCGGTGGGGGCCGATAGAATGGGTCCAGGGCCTGCCCCCTGGGAGGGCGGGGCCGCGTGCCGGCGGTGGTGAGAGCGAAACCGGGCGGGGAGAGCGAAAGCCGTGAAGCTCTAGCAGCCGCATGAAGCGCGGTGCAAGAACCGTGGCGCAAGCCGCACCGCTTCCGGGCGGCGGTCTGGCTCCTGCACCCGCGCCATGAGCAGCTGCACGGCCCGGCGGCCGATTTCCGAGATCGGCTGGGCCATGGTGGTGATGGCGGGAGACACGGTGCGCGCCCAGGCCATGTCGCCGAAGCCGACGACGGCGAGTTCGGCGCCGATGTGGATGCCGCGGCGGTGGGCTTCCCATTGGACGCCCATGAGCATCGACTCGCCGGCGACGACCACCGCGGACGGCGAGGGCCAGCCGTCCAGGAGTTTGGCGGCGGCGCGGGCCGCGCCGCCCGGGGAGGACATGCCGCAGGCGACGAGTTCGGGGTTGTAGCGCAGGCCGGTGCGGTCGAGGCCGAGGCGGTAGCCCAGCGTGCGTTCTTCGCTGACGGCCGAGTCGGCGGCGCCGGTGATCATGGCGATGCGCCGGTGCCGCCGCGAAGCCAGGTGC
Organism: Amycolatopsis sp. NPDC001319; assembly: GCF_042896185.1. Classification (NCBI taxonomy): domain Bacteria; kingdom Bacillati; phylum Actinomycetota; class Actinomycetes; order Pseudonocardiales; family Pseudonocardiaceae; genus Amycolatopsis; species Amycolatopsis sp. NPDC001319. Next base: position 628,660 of record NZ_JBIAWY010000001.1, read on the forward strand.
TCCACCAGCGAAGACACCGCCTGGATGTTCTCCGAGCCCACCTGGTCGACGTCGTTGCGGCCGGCGATGCGGTCGACCAGCACCGTGGGGACGCCCGTGCGCACCAAGCCGTTGATGACCGCGTCGTCGCCGGGGGCCGGGACCAGGAGCACCCCGTCGACGCGGTCCGCCCGCAGCGCGCGCACCACGGCCGCCTCTTCGGCGACGGAATCGTGGGTGTCGGCGAGCATGAGGTCGCAGCCGGCGCGCGCGGCGGCGCCGCGGATCGCGCGCAGCAAATCGCCGGTGTACGGGTTCGCGTGCATGCCCAGGGCAACACCGAACCGGTGCGTGACCGGCGTACCCCAAACCGGGATCTCCGGCGCCAGAGCGGTCATGTGCGTGGCCCTCGTCGTCGTGCTTACCCAACGGTAACCGCTCGGGAGGCCCAGCCGAGATGCGCGAAAGGCGATCCACTCCAAGAATCACCAGTGTGAGTGAACGGTCAGGCCGCTCCGGGGCACCCGCACGACTGCCGGTGGCGCAGCGTGGGCGGCAGCCGCACGGTCTCGGCCGCGCGCGTCGGGTCGGCGAGGCGGGCCAGCAGCAACTGCACGGCGCGGCGGCCGATCTCCTCGATCGGCTGCGCCATCGTGGTCAGCGGTGGATCCACCAGGTCGGCCCACTCCACGTCGTCGTACACGACCACCGGCAGGTCACGGCCGATGCGCAAGCCGCGCCGGCGGGCCTCGTGCAGGACGCCGACCATCATGCTGTCGTTGGCCACCACCAGCGCCGTCGGCGGTTCCGGCAGCGCCAGCAACGTGCTCAACGCCAGCGCGCCGCCGTCGCGGTGCGAGTTCCCGCAGGCCACGAGGTCGGGCGACCACGCGAGCCCCGAACGGCCCAGGCCCAACCGGTAGCCGAGCACGCGTTCGTCGCTGGTCGTGAGGCCGGGCGCGCCGGAGATCATGCCGATCCGCCGGTGCCCGAGCGACGCGAGGTGCGCCGTCAAAGCCGAGGTGGCCTGGATGTTCTCCGCCCCGACCTGGTCGACGTCGGTGCGGGTCGAGAGCCGGTCGATGAGCACCGTCGGCACGTCCAGCGACACGAGTTCACCGATCACCGAACCGTCGCCCGGGGAGGGAGTCACCAGCAGGCCGTCGACGCGACGGGACCGCAGGGCCCGCACCACGTCACGTTCGGTCGCCGTGGCGTCGTGCGTGTCGGCGAGCAGCACCGTGTAGCCGTTGGCGGAGGCCTCCCGCTCGATCGCCTGCATCAGCGCCGCGAAGTACGGGTTGGCGACCAGCGAGATCGCCATCCCGATCGAGCGCGTACCGCCCGTGACCAGCGAACGAGCGATCGCGTCACCGGTGTAGCCGGTGGTCTCGATGGCCCGCAGCACGGCGGCCTTCGTGTCCTCCGCGACGGCGCGCGTGCCGTTGACGACGTGCGAAACCGTCGTGATCGACACCCCGGCGAGCTCCGCGATGTCGCGCTGGGTGGGCCGGGAGGAGCGGGTTGGTGGCATGTCAGTCCTTCACGAGGTTCACTCGCAAGCGTTTGCGCAAACGCTTGCGACGTGTGCTGAGTCTGTCTACCTTGCCGACCATCGGCAACCTCGCAGGAGGGCATCCATGAGACAGCGCAGTCTCTCCGCACTGGTGCTGATCGTCGCAGTCGGCGCGATGGTCACCACCGGCTGCACGGTCGAGCGCCACTGGGGCGGCAACACGACCCCGGCCGGCAGCGGCAAGGCCAAGGTCGGCCTGGTCACCAAGACCGACACGAACCCGTACTTCGTCGAGCTGCGCAACGCGGCCAGTGCGGCCGCGAAGGCCAACGGCGCCGACTTCAGCGCGCTCGCCGGCCAGTTCGACGGCGACAACGACGGCCAGGTCCGGGCCATCGAGAACCTGATGCAGCAGGGCGTGAACACGATCCTGATCACCCCGAGCTCGTCCACCGGTGTGCTCAAGGCGATCAAGGACGCGCGCGACGCCGGCGTGCTCGTGATCGCGCTCGACACCGCCACCGAGCCGGCCGACGCCGTCGACGCCACCTTCGCCACCGACAACTTCGCGGCCGGCCAGCAGCAGGGCGCGTACGTCAAAGCCGCGCTGGCCGGCGTCGACCCGAAGCTACTGATGGTCGACGGGACCGCCGGCTCCTCCGTCGACACCGAACGTCACGGCGGTTTCCTCAAGGGCATCGGCCTCACGGACTCCTCGCCCCAGATCAAGGGTCACACCGCGGCCAACGGCGACCAGAGCCTCGCGCAGCAGGGCATGGAGAACCTGTTGCAGCGCACCACGGACATCAACGCCGTGTACTCCATGAACGAACCCATGGGCCGCGGCGCGTACGCCGCGCTCAAGGCCCGCGGCCTCACCGACCGCATCGTGATGGGCTCGATCGACGGCGGCTGCGAGGGCGTGCAGAACGTCAAGGACGGCCTCTACGCCGCCACGGTCATGCAGTTCCCGAAGAAGATGGCCGAACAGGGCGTGCTCGCGGCCGTCGAATACGCCAAGACCGGCAAGAAGCCCACGGGTTTCGTGAACACCGGCTCCACCGTGATCACCGACAAGCCCATGCCGGGCGTCCCCAGCCAGAACACCACGTGGGGCCTGCAGAACTGCTGGGGAGGCGCGAAATGACCACCGCGACGGTGAACGGCACCCGGGAGCGCGAGTCGCTCGGCGAGTTCCTCCTGCGCGCGCCCGCGGTCGGCCCCGCGCTCGCGCTGATCGTGGCCATCGTGGTCTTCTCCCTGGCCACGGACACGTTCTTCGACCTCGACAACCTGTCCACAGTGGTCCAGCAGTCGCTGGTCGTCGGCACGCTCGCGCTCGGCCAGACGCTGATCATCCTCATCGCCGGCATCGACCTGTCCAACGCGGCGTCGATGGTCGTGGCGACGCTGATCATGGCCAAGCTCGCCGCGGCCGGCATCAACGGCTTCGTCGCGCTGCTGGCGGGAATCGCGTTGACGGTGCTCGTCGGCCTGTTCATCGGCACACTCGCCACGCGCATCAAGCTGCCCGCCTTCATCATCACGCTCGGCACCTTCACCGGCCTCACCGCCGTCGCGAAGCTGATCGCCGGCGGCCAGGCCGTGCCGGTCACCGACGGGCTCCTGCAGTGGCTCGGCACCAAGCGTTACCTCTTCGGCGGCATCCCGATCACCTACGGCATGACGCTCGCGCTGATCATGTTCCTCATCGTCTGGTACTCGCTCACGAAAACCGCGTGGGGCAAGCACGTCTACGCGGTGGGCAACGCGCCGGAGTCCGCACGCCTGTCCGGCATCAAGGTCAACCGCACGGTGATCTCCGTGTACCTGGTCGCGGGCTTCTGCTTCGGCATCGCCGCGTGGCAGGCGCTCGGCCGCACGCCGAACGCCGACCCGAACCAGTTCCAGCTCGGCAACCTCGACTCGATCACCGCCGTGGTCCTGGGCGGTACCAGCCTCTTCGGCGGCCGCGGTTCGGTGCTGGGCACGCTGTTCGGCGCGCTGGTCGTGGCGGTGCTGCGCTCGGGCCTCACGCAGATGGGCGTGGACGGCAACTACCAGGACCTCGCGACCGGCGCGCTCCTCATCGCCGCCGTGGTCGTCGACCGGATCGCACGGAGGCAGCAGCAGTCATGACTTCCGACAACGGGCAGCAGACCACGCTTTCCGCGCGCGGCCTCGTGAAGCGCTACGGCCGCGTGACTGCCATCAACGGCGCCGACTTCGACCTCTACCCCGGCGAGGTGCTCGCCGTCGTCGGCGACAACGGCGCCGGGAAGTCCAGCCTCATCAAGGCGTTGTCGGGTGCGCTGATCCCCGACGAGGGCGAGATCCGCGTCGACGGCCGGGTCGTGCACTTCAAGTCCCCTTTGGACGCTCGCCACCACGGGATCGAGACGGTGTACCAGGACCTGGCCGTGGCGCCGGCGCTGGACATCGCGTCGAACATGTTCCTGGGCCGGGAAAAGCGGCTGCGCGGGCCGTTCGGCGGCATCGCGCGCAAGCTCGACACGGGCGAGATGCGCAAGGAGGCGCAACGGATCCTCGACGAGCTGGGCATCAACATCAAGTCCATCAACCAGCTCGTCGAGACGCTTTCGGGCGGCCAGCGCCAGGGCGTCGCGGTGGCCCGCGCGGCGGCGTTCGGCACGAAGGCCGTGATCATGGACGAGCCGACGGCCGCGCTCGGCGTCGCGGAGTCGGCGAAGGTGCTGGAGCTGATCGGGCGCATCCGCGACCGCGGGCTGCCGGTGGTGCTGATCAGCCACAACATGCCGCACGTGTTCGACATCGCCGACCGGATCCACGTGCACCGGCTGGGCAAGCGCGTGGCCGTTGTGTCGCCGAAGACGCACACGATGAACCAGGTCGTCGGCCTGCTGACGGGCGCGCTGCAGCTCGACAAAGGCGGTGAGGTCGTGGAGGTCGCGGCCACCACGCACGCCGGGCTCACCTGACGTGCGCGTGCTGCTGGCGGGGTTGTGCACCGTCGACGTCGTGCAACGGGTCTCGCAGTTCCCGGCGCCGGGCGAGAAGGTGCAGTCGCTGCGGGTGGACGTCGCGGCCGGCGGGCCGGCGACCAACGCCGCGGTGACCGTGGCCGCGCTCGGGGCCGCCGCGACGCTCGTGACCGTCGTCGGGGCCCACCCGCTGGCAGCGCTCGCGCACGCCGACCTCATCGCGTGCGGGGTCGACGTCGTGGACCTCGACCCCGCGCGTACCGATTCGCCGCCGCTGAGCGCCGTGGTCGTGCGCGCCTCCGACGGGGAGCGAACGGTCGTTTCGCGCAACGCGGCTTCCGGTGCGCCGGTGGAGGTTCCGGATCTCAGCGAGTTCGTGCGTCAAGCGGACGCCGTGCTCGTCGATGGGCATCACCCCGAGCTCGCGCTCGCCGTCGCGCGGGCCGGGCGGTCACTCGGCGTGCCCGTCGTGCTCGACGCCGGCAGCTGGAAACCGGTGCTCGACGACCTGTTGCCGCTGGTCGACGTCGCCGCGTGCTCCGCGCACTTCGCCGCGCCCGGGCCGGGGCTGCGTGAACGCGGAGTACCCGTCGTGATCAGGACCGCGGGGCCGGATCCGGTGCGCTGGAGCACTGCGGAAGACTCAGGCCAGGTGCCTGTCAACGATGTCGAGGCGCGGGACACACTGGGGGCCGGCGACGTGTGGCACGGCGCGCTCGCGCACGCGATCGCGGCCCGTGGAAGCTCGGTGGACGGGTGGATCCGGCACGCGAACGCGGTGGCCGCCGAGCGCGTCCGCCACGTGGGGCCGCGGTCGTGGACGGCGGCGATCTCGAAGTTGGGAGAAGGAGTGCGATGACGGCGTTCGAAGACCTCCTGGCACGGGCCGAAGGGCTCGCCAAGCCGCGGCAGCGCAGCGTGCTCGGCATCATCGGCGCGCCCGCGTCCGGCAAGACCACGCTGGCCTGGGCGATCGCCAACGCGCTCGGCTCCCGTGCGGCCGTCGTCGGCATGGACGGCTTCCACCTCGCGCAGGTGGAGCTGCGCCGGCTCGGCCGCGCCGAGCGCAAGGGCGCGCCCGACACGTTCGACGCCGCGGGCTACGTCCACCTCATCCGCCGGCTCGCGAAGGGCAAGGAAACCGTGTACGCGCCGGAGTTCCGCCGCGAGATCGAGGAACCCATCGCCGGTGCGGTCGCGGTGGCGCCCGAGGTGCAGCTCGTGATCACGGAGGGCAACTACTTGCTGCTGCCCGACGACCCGTGGAGCGGCGTGCGCCAGTACCTCACCGAGGCGTGGTTCCTGGCGCCCGACGAGCCGGAGCGGATCGAACGGCTGGTTTCGCGCCACCGTCGTTACGGCCGGTCACTGGTCGAGGCGCGCCAGCGGGCGCTCGGCTCGGACCAGCGCAACGCCGACCTCATCGCGAGCACGCGTGACCGTGCCGACCTCGTGCTGGAGAACCTGCCGCTCGTGAACTTCGCCCTGTGAGCGGAGTTCTCGTTGTCACGGGCGGCAGCCGGGGCATCGGCGCGGCGATCTGCACGCTCGCCGCTTCGCGGGGCTACGACGTGGTGGTCAACTACTCCGGCGACTCGGAGCCGGCCGCGGAGGTCGTTTCGCAGGTGCGCGCGCACGGGCGCAAGGCCTTGGCGGTGCGCGCCGACGTCGCCGACGAACGGCAAGTCCGCAAGCTCTTCGGCACCGCCGGGGAGATGGGGTCGCTGGTCGGCGTTGTGAACAACGCGGCCATCACGGGCAACACGCCGGGGCGCCTCGACGAGCAGAGCGCGGCCACCGTGCGGCGCGTGCTGGAGGTCAACGTCGGCGGGGTGTTCCTGTGCTGCCGCGAGGCCGTGCGGCGGCTCTCGACTCGGTACGGCGGTCCCGGTGGCGCCATCGTCAACGTCTCGTCCACGGCCGCGCGCACGGGCTCGGCCGGCGAGTGGGTGCATTACGCGGCGACGAAGGCCGCCGTCGACACGCTCACGTACGGCTTGGCGCAGGAAGTGGCGGGCGAGGGGATCCGGGTGAACGCCGTCGCGCCCGGCCTGGTGGCCACGGGCCTGCACTCCGCTGCCGGCTTGCCGGACCGCCTCGAGCGCTTGGCGCCCGGGATCCCGCTGGGCCGGCCGGGCGAGCCCGCGGAGATCGCCGAGGCCGTGCTGTGGCTCCTGTCACCCGCGTCGTCGTTCACGGTCGGCGCCGTGCTGGAGGTCGGCGGCGGCCGCTGAAAGTGCGTCCCACCATGTGGTCTTCGCGCATTTCAGCGTTCCGCTGGGGCGCTACTCGTGTTCACGTCATCCCGGCTTGTGGGACGCCGGGCGACGAGGAGATCACGATTCGTGGCGGAAGTCGGTGAATCCGCCCGCCCGATCGGGGCGGCTGTGTCACTCTGGTGGAGCCTCCGGGGCAGTCGGACGACCGGGGCCACGGCGGCGCCGGTTCACGGGGTGGGTGACAAGCGCCCCGCGTCGCAAACGCACGGAGTGCGCAGCCGGGGGTCGGAAAGGACGGCCGCAAAAGTCATGCCCAAGCTCACGTCTGTGCACCATCTGGCGCTCACCGTGACCGATGTGGAACGAAGCGTCCCGTGGTACGCGCGGGTGCTCGACCTCGAGGAGTGCCACCGCCGCGAAGACCCGGAAACCGGGATCCACAAGGTCGTGCTGAAGTCCGCGGGCGACGGGTTCTCCGTCGTCCTGGTCCAGCACCCCGACACCGACCGCCGCTGCTTCGACGAACGCCGGACGGGGCTCGACCACGTCGCGTTCTCGGTGTCCTCGAAGGCGGAACTCTGCGAGTGGGAGGACCGGCTCTCGGAGTACGGGGTGTCGTACCTGCCGCCCACGACGTCGCGCACTTTCGAGGGCTCGTCGGTGATCGTGTTCCGGGACCCGGATGGGATTCAGCTGGAGATCTGGTCGGATCCGGAGCTGTAGCGCCTCGTTTTGCCGGGCTGGCCTTGTTTTGCTGGGCTGGCCTCGGGTTTTGTCGAGGCGGGTTTGGTTGTGGCTGAGGTTGGTTGTCCGAGCTTCGTTGTGGTGGCGCGGTTTTGGCGGCGCTCGGGCTTGAGCTGTGGTGGTGGCTGGGCTCGGCGTTGGTGATGTGGTCGCCGGAAGCCCGGAAGCCCGGAAGCCCGGAAGCCCGGAAGCCCGGAAGCCCGGAAGCCCGGAAGCCCGGAAGCCCGGAAGCCCGGAAGCCCGGAAGCCCGGAAGC
>NZ_JBIAWY010000001.1:636433-776948 GCF_042896185.1 Amycolatopsis sp. NPDC001319
AGCCCGCAAGCCCGCAAGCCCGGGCAGTTGCGGGTCGGTTTCCGTTGTGGCGCCGAACAACTCCGGTGATGGCTGTGCCTCACCGCGCTCGCGGTTTCTCGATACCGGCCGGGCGATCGGAGTTATCCACACCCTGGGTCCAGTTGTGGACAAGTCGGCGGTTTGCGGCCTTGGCCACCGGTTTTGTCGTACCCCGCCGGTAGACTGGGCATGGGACGTCCCCCCAGGGAGGGCGGGGGCCGTCCGGCGGTTGCTGGTGAGTGTTGGCACAGCAACTCAGCCAAAGAGGTCCGTGTGGGAGGGGCGTGCTGAGGCCACGCCGAAGCGGCGCGGGAAAAGGTGGACCGTGGCTGTATCGCCGCGAGGTCAGGGTCGTCGAAAGGCCGGGCGCGTGCCGCGTTGAGGACCGCTGGAACGTCAGGTTCAGAGCGGAAGGCCCGCCGGAAGTTCAGTGGTGAATCGCCGTGCCGCGGGGCGGTGGCAAGTCGTGCGAGGGACGGATCGGCGGTGCGCCCTCAGTCGAGTCGGTCGGGATGGCCGATCCGAAGGGCCTGGGGGCTGTGGACGCGACACGGTGCACAGGGGGCGATCGGTGTGGCCGAAGCTGCCGCGTGCTCAGCAGGTCTGTCGGCGTGGCCGCAGGGAACAGCGGAAGAAGCGTGGGCCAGCGGATCAGACGTGAAGCGAAGCCCGGAGCGTCATGCGTGGGCGTCGTCCGGTTCGTCCACCGGGCGGCGCATTTCCTGGCGGTACCGAAGCACCCCGTACCCCGTGCCCAGGACGAAGAACGCCACCGAGACCCACAGGGCGGCCGTCTTCAGCCAGGGGAGGGCGTCGAGTAGGCCGGCGCCGTAGTAGCCCAGCAGGACGAGCGTGGGGACCCACAAAAGGCCGCCCAGGCTGGTGGCCGCGAGAAACCGCCGGGGGTCCATGCGGGCGGCGCCGGCGATGAGTGGCGCGAGGGTGCGGATCCACGGGATCCACCGCGCCGCGACGATGGCGAAGAAACCCTTGCGGTCCAGGAAGCGTTGGGCGCGGTCGAGGTTGTGGCGGTTGAGCACTTTGCCGCCGCGGCGGGCGATGAAGCGGGTGCCCGTACTTCGGCCGATGTAGTAGCCCACCTGGTTGCCGCCGACGGCCACCACGAGGGCGGCGCCCGACAGGAGCCACGCGTTGGCGTCGGAGCCGTGCTGGGCGAGGACCACGCCGGCGCCGAACAGCAGGGAGTCGCCCGGCAGGAAGAGGCCGACGATGAGCGCGCATTCCACGAAGACGAACGAAAGCACGATCACCCAGACGAGCAGCGGACCGGCGGTGTCCAGCCAGCTCACGCCGACGCCGGCGGCCTCGATGCTTGCGGGGTTCACGCGAAGAGCCTACGTGGCTGCGATCGCCGGAAGAAAGGAACCATCGAATCCAGCCTTCCGGTCACTTTCGGTATTCCTGGAATGAACTGCGCGTTCACCAATGGACCAAACGAACGGGCCGCCCGGGACAGTTCCCCGGGCGGCCCGATTCTCGAAAAACCTCTAGAACTGCGGCAAGGACTCGCCTTGCACCGCTTCGATGTCCAGCTCCACCTTGACCGTGGTGCCGATCGCGGCGACGCCCGCGCGGACCATCGCGCTGTAGTTGATCGCGAAGTCGTTGCGGTGCAGCTGGGTCTCGGCGTGGAACGCGGCGCGCACGCCGCCCCACGGGTCCGGGCCGTGGCCCTGGTAGCGCAGGTCGAGCTCGACCTGGCGGCGCTCGCCGTGCAGGGTCAGCTCGCCCAGCAGCGCCCAGGTGTCCGTGCCGCGCTGCGAAATGCCCGTGCTCTCGAACGTGATCAGCGGGAAGGCCTCCACGTCGAGGAACTCGGCCGAACGCAGGTGGTCGTCGCGCATCTTGATGCCGGTCTCGATGCTGCCCGCCTTGATCTCGGCGCGCACCGTCGAACGCTCCACCGGCCGCGTGATGTCGATGCGCCCGCCGACGTCGGGGAAGCGCACCTTGATGCTCGCGATGCCCATGTGGCGGGCGGTCGCGACCACCGAGGAGTGCACCGGGTCGATCGTCCACGGGCCGGCCGGCGGCAGCTCCACGGCCTCGGCCACGGGGGCCAGGGCGATGTCGCCGAGCAGCCCGGCGCCGTCGGAACCGACCTGCACGGTGCGGGCCATCGGCGTGTACCCCGGCGCCGTGATCACGGCGGTGTAGACGCCCGGGGGCAGCGGATCGGTCGCCACCGCCCCCTTCGCGTCCGTGACCTGGCGCGCGATCTGACGGCCGTTGAGGTCGGTCACCGTGAGCACGGCGTTCTCGACCGGCCAGCCGCCGTTGGCGCGGAGCTGTGCGCGCAGGCCCCCGCTCATGAGCGGTCGACCAGCTCGTCGAGCGCCTGGTCGTAGCTCAGGCGCACGTTGTGCTCGGCCTCGCCGTCGGTGAGCGTCACCTGGCTGGTGGCCGGCGGGTAACCGCTCGCCACCACCGTGTAGGCGCCGACCGGCAGGTCGCTCACCACGTACCGGCCTTCACCGTCCGTGCGCGCGACCGCCGCGACGTTGCCGTTCGCGTCGAGCACGGTGATCCGCGCGTCCGGCACGATCCGGTCGCCCTCGGTGCGCGCGATGCCCTGCATCAGCACGGCACCGGCCAGCTCGACGTCGTGGCGCAGCACGCCGCTGTCGGGCACGGTCAGGGTGACCGCCACCGGGCGGTAGTGCGGGCCGCTCGCGACCAGCGTGTACTGCCCGGCACCGACGCCGCTGAAAATGTAGACGCCGTCGTCGGCCGTGATGAACGCGCCGTTGACCTCGCCGCGCGAGTCGGTGAGCGTCACGGTGGCGTTGGCCAGCGGGGAACCGATCCCCACGGACCGCACGACACCCGTCAGCTCGCCCGAGCCGGTGAGCGTCACGTCGAGCTTCGCCGGCCCGCCGCCGACCACCACACTGGAGGCCTGCGGCTGGTGGCCGGGCGCGGCCACGATCAGCACGTAGGTGCCCGGACCCTGCGTCGGCACGGAGTAGCTGCCGTCGCCGTTGCCGGTCGCCCGCGCCACCTGACGGCCCTGCTGGTCGATCAGCGTCAGCGCGGCGGCACCGACGTGGCTGCCGTCCTGCCGGCGCACGTGCCCGGTCACCGGGGGACCGCCCGCGCCCAGCGGCACGTCGATGCCCGCACCCGCGGCCGAGTTGGTGATCGGCATGGGCAGTGAGCCCGAAATCGCCTGCGGGTCGCCGTGACCGTTGCCGTTCATCGAGTGCCTTCCGCCTGCGCCGACGAGAACGGGTTCCCGCGGCTGTTCTTCGAAGAGCGAGCCCGGCTTGGCCGCCTGGTCGACGATGTCCGTCGGCGTCTCGTCCTCCTCGAGCAGCGCCTCGCCGCCCTCGACCGCCGCGGCGGCCGGGTTCATGCCCGCGAGCGGGATTTCCTTCAGGAAGCACAGGACGATCGTGGCCAGCAGCGCGACCGCGCCGGCGACGTAGAAGACCGTGGTGATCGAGTCGGTGAAGCCGATCAGGATCGGGGTCTTCAGCGCGTCCGGCAGCGTCTGGATGACGCTGGTGTTGGTCTGCAGGTCGGCCAGCTGCGCACCGGCACCGGCCGGCGGGTTGCCGCCGAACGCCTTGGTGATGTTGCCCGGCAGCACGTTGAACAGAATCGTCAGGAACACCGCGACACCGGCCGTACCACCGATCTGGCGGAAGAACGTGGCCGACGCCGTGGAGGCGCCCATGTCGCTGCGCGGACCGGCGTTCTGCACCGCGATGACCAGCGTCTGCATGCACTGGCCGAGGCCGAGGCCGATGATGGCCGCGGCGACCAGCGGGTGCCACAGCGGCGAGTTGTACTGCACCTGCGCGAAGAAGAACGCGCCGCCGGCGATCAGCAGGGTGCCGACGATCGGGAACACCTTGTAGCGCCCGGTCTTCGACATGATCCGGCCGGAGCCGATCGAGCTCAGCATCAGGCCGCCCATCAGCGGCAGCATCAGCAGACCGGACTCGGTCGGCGTGTAGCCCTGAACCACCTGCATGAACTGCGGGATCATCGTGATCGCGCCGAACATGGCGACACCGACGATGACACCACCGATGATCGCGACGGTGAACGTCGAGTTCTTGAACAGCCGCAACGGGATCAGCGCGGCGTCCTTCATCAGCTTCTCGACGAGGATGAACGCGACGATGCCGACGCCACCGATCACGTAGCAGATGATCGCCTTGAAATCGCCCCAGCCCCAGGTCTGGCCCTGTTCCGCGACGATCAGGAACGGCACCACGGCCACGACGAGCGAAAGCGCGCCCCACCAGTCGATCTTGTGCTTCTGCGGCACGTGCGGCACGTTCAGCACCTTGGCGACCACGAAGAGCGCGACGATGCCGATCGGCACGTTGATCAGGAAGACCCAGCGCCAGCCGGAGATACCGCCGAGGGTGTCGAAGCCGGCGAAGAAACCGCCGAGCACCGGACCGAGCACAGTGGACAGACCGAAGACGGCGAGGATGTAACCCTGGTACCGCGGGCGTTCGCGCGGCGGCACCACGTCACCGATGATGGTCATGGCCAGGGACATCAGACCGCCGGCGCCGAGGCCCTGCACCGCGCGGAACGCGGCGAGCTCGTACATCGACTGCGAGAACGTCGAAGCCAGCGAACCGGCGACGAAGATCGAGATCGCGGCGAGGTAGAACGGCTTGCGGCCGTAGATGTCCGACAGCTTGCCGTAGATCGGCGTGACGATCGTCGACGTGATCAGGTACGCCGTGGTGGCCCACGCCTGCAGGTCGAAGCCGTGCAGGTCGTTGGCGATCTTGACGATCGACGTACCCACGATCGTCTGGTCCAGCGCGGCGAGGAACATGCCGCACATGAGCCCGCTCAGGATCGTGACGATCTGGCGGTGGCTCAGCCGCGGCACACCGGCCGCGTCCACGACGGGTGCTCCCCCCCGTTGCTGAGGTTGTTTCTCGACGGTGGTGCTCATGCTGTTCCTAGGCCCCCTTGGAGTGCACCGAGTCCGCCGGCGCGGAGTCGGTCATGTCTGGAAAGTTGTTCTCGATACCGGTGTTGAGCCGCCCGAACAGCTCGTTGAGGGTCTCGCGATCCTCCTGGGTCCAGTCGCCGAGGACGTCGGCGAGCCAGAGGTTGCGCTGCTTGCGGTTCTCGTCGAAGACCCGCAGGCCTTCGGCGGTGGGCGCCAGCAAGCAGGCGCGGCCGTCTTCGGGGTCGGCCTGACGTTCCACCAGTCCGTGCTGCACGAGCGCGCTCGACTGCCTGCTGATGGTGGAGATTTCGGAGTGCAGGAACTCGGCGAGCTTGCTGGTGCGCTGCGGTCCCTCGTGGATGAGGCAGAAGAGGATCGCGTACGCGGCCCGCTCGATGCCGTCCGGACCCTGCTTGGAGACCTGGGACTTCGCCTTGGTGATCAGGCGCATGAAACGGACCAGCTCGTGTCCGAGCTGGTCGGCCAAGTCGAGCCCGTCCTTGGGCCGGGTGGCGGCGCTGTTCGGTGCCATTCGGTCGATCTTTCTCGCGGTGAAACGAACCGTTGTTTGGCGGCTGCAACTAGTTGCCTTAAGCAAGAGTGTGCCTGATCCGTGCTTGGCGCAAGCTCGCGGACCCCGGTTGTGTCGCATCACACTTTAGTTGTTGCATGCAAGCAGATATTCACCGGAGGGTGTTCGTCCGTTTTCTCCCGAGTCCGAAGGCCCTGGTCACGGTCGCGGGGAACAAGACGGGGCGTGCTGGGTTGGATAGGGGTATGACCGACGACACACCGCTGTACGACCTCATCGGCTCCCGGCGCAACGGCGTGCTGGCCACGCTCAAGCGTGACGGGCGGCCCCAGCTGTCCACCGTCAGCCACTACTTCGACGCCGCCGAGCGCAAGATCCTCGTGTCGATCACCGAGACGCGGGCCAAGACGAAGAACATGCGCCGCGACCCGCGCGTCAGCTACCACGTCGGCAGCGAGAACGGCTGGTCGTACGCGGTGGCGGAGGGCAAGGCCGTGCTGACGCCGGTCGCCGCCGCCAAGGACGACGCGACGGTGGAGGCGCTCATCGAGCTGTACCGCAAGATCGGCGGCGAGCACCCCGACTGGGACGAGTACCGCGCCGCGATGGTGGCCGACCAGCGGCTGGTGCTCACGATCAACGTCGACCGCGTCTACGGGCTCGCGCGCTGACGGGAGTCACGCCGGGCAAGTCGCCATCCGGCTGAAATTTGGAAATTCTATTCCGCACTGCGGAGATATCTGTGCTTACGATGAAGCCATGAGCACTGACGTCCTCCTGCAGCGACTACGCGACGAGCTCGGCAAGGAGGCCGTGCTCACCGATGCCGACGTGACCGCGAGCTACTCGCGCGACATGATGCCGCTCGCCGATTCCGGGAAACCGCTGGCGGTGGTGCTGCCCGCGGACACGGCGGGGGTGCAGGCCGTGGTCAAGGCGTGTGCCGAGGCGAAGGTGCCGGTGGTGCCGCGCGGGGCGGGTAGTGGCCTGTCCGGCGCGGCCAACGCCATCGACGGCTGCGTGGTCCTGGTCCTGACCAAGCTCGACGAGATCGTGGAGATCGACCCCGGCAACCGCCTGGCCGTGGTGCAGCCGGGCGTGGTCAACCTCGACTTCCGCACCGCCGTGGAGAAGCACGGCCTGTTCTACCCGCCCGACCCGTCGAGCTACGACTGGTGCACGATCGGCGGCAACCTCTCCACCAACGCCGGCGGCCTGTGCTGCGTGAAGTACGGCGTGACCACCGACTCCGTGCTCGGCCTCGAGGTCGTGCTGGCCGACGGGTCGCTGCTCAAGACCGGCCGCCGCACCGTGAAGGGCGTGGCGGGTTACGACCTGACGAAGCTGTTCATCGGCAGCGAGGGCACGCTCGGCGTGATCACACAGGCCACCGTGGCGTTGCGCCCGTTGCCGCAGGCGCCGGCGACGCTGGTCGCGGGCTTCAACACCACGGAGGCGGCTGGCGAGGCCGTGGCGCGGGTCGTGCGCGAGGGACTCGTGCCGTCGCTGCTGGAGATCATGGACGCGGCTTCGATCAAGGCGGCGGAGACCTACCTCAAGACCGACCTCGGCGCCGGATCCGACTGCCAGGCGCTGCTGCTGGCGCAGTCCGACGTCGGTGGCGAGGCCGCGTTGCGCGAGCTCGCCGTGCTGGAACAGATCTGCGCCGACTGCGGCGCCGACCTGGTCTACGCCACCGACGACCTCGAAGAGGGCAAGATGCTGCTGCAGGCCCGGCGCGTGGTCCTGACCGCGCTGGAGACCTACGGCATCTGGCTCACCGACGACGTCAGCGTGCCCCGCACCCGCATCGCCGAGCTGATCCGCGGCTGCGAGCAGGTGAGCGAGAAGGTGGGCCTGAAGATCGCCGTGGTCGGCCACGCCGGCGACGGCAACATGCACCCGACGATCGTCTACGCGCCCGACTCCGAGGACGAGTTCGCCCGCGCGCGGCAGGCGTTCGACGACATCCTGGAGATCGGCCTCTCGCTCGGCGGCACGGTGACCGGCGAGCACGGCGTCGGCAAGATCAAGCGCGATTGGCTGGCGCGCGAGATCGGGCCGGTCGGGATGCGGGTGCACCGGCAGATCAAGCAGGCGCTGGACCCGGAGAACGTGTTCAACCCCGGTTCGATGTTCTCGATGACGGACTGAGTTTTCACGCAAAACGGCGCCGATCCCCTGCTCGGGGCCGGCGCCGTTTTGTGCGTCCAGGTCAGTCGCGCACGCGCGGGATCCGCTGCGTGACCTCGGCGGCGTTCTCCTCCGGCGCGCCGACGCGGGCCTTCTTCTCGCGGCGGCCCTTGAGGTACTCGAACAGGATCGGGACCACGGACACGAGCACGATCAGCACGAAGATGGCGTCGACGTTGTCGCGGATGAAGCCGATGTTGCCCAGCAGCGAGCCCAGCACCGTGATGCCCGCGGCCCAGACGATGCCGCCCAGCACCGTGTAGGTGAAGTACCGCTTCGGGTCCATGCGGCCGATGCCGGCGATCCAGGTGATGAACGTCCGCACGAACGGCACGAACCGCGCCAGCACCACGGCCTTGGGCCCGTGGTGGTCGAGGAAGGCGTGCGTCTTGTCGACGTACTCCCTCTTGAAGAACTTCGAATCCGGCCGGTTGAACAGCTTCGGGCCGACGAAGTAGCCGATGTAGTACCCGCAGACGTTGCCGAGCAGCGCCGCGGCCGTCACCAGCACGCACACCACCCACAGGGGCGCCTGCAGCGTGCCGTTGGCGATGAACAGGCCCGCCGTGAACAGCAGCGAGTCACCCGGCAGCACCGGGAAGATGCTGCTCTCGATGAAGATGATGAGGCAGAGCACCGCGATGACCGGCACGGTCAGGCCGGACAGCAGCTGCTCCGGGTCCAGCCCCGACGGCAGGATGGACATGGTCGTCACTGTGCTCTGGGCGAGAATCACACCGAAAACGGTACAGGGTGACGCTGAGTGCCTTCACAGGGAGAACCACCGCAGGTAATGGGGGTTTTCCGGAATTGTCAGACGAGCGTGAGCAGCCCGATGACCGAACCAGCGGCCAAACCCAGCAACAGCGCCAGCAGCAGCACCCAGTGCGCGGGCAGCGGCGCGGGGCCGGGCGCGGCCTGGCGCACCGTCGCCGGGTCCGGTGCGGGAACCGGCCGAGCACCCGAGGCGACCGGCGCCGTCCGCTGGCCGGAGGCGTCGTCGAGGGCCGCGCGTTCGCGTTCGAGGGAGTCGGCCCCCGCGCCGGAGAGCAGGCCGTAGCGGGGCGGGAGCTCCTCGGTGGGGCCGGTCGCGCCGGCCGAGCCCGGGGCCGCCGAGGTCTCGGGGGCGGGCTGCGAGCTGGTGTGCGGGGCGAACACGGCCTGGGCGCGCAGGGCGTCGGCGAGCAGTCGCTCCGGGTCCTTCGGCTCGCTCATCCCTCTCCGTACTTCCCCGCGGGCGGCCCGCGTAGTCGCTTACGTGCTCAAGGTAGCCCGGCCGACCTCGGCGACCCACTCGCCCCGGCGCAGCACCCGGACCGGCCGCAGGTCGTCGTCGAGGATCACGACGTCGGCGGCGAGGCCCGGCCGCAGCGAACCCGTGCGGTCGGCGATGCCCAGCAGCTCGGCGGGCCGGCCGGAGGTTGCCCGGACGGCGTCGAGGACACCGAGTTTGGCACCCTTCACAAGGTTGCGGAAGGCGTTGTCCATCGTCAACGTGCTGCCGGCCAGTGATCCATTGTCCAGCGTCGCCACGCCGTCGTGCACGTCGACCTCGAGGCGGCCCAGGGTGTAGCGGCCGTCGGCGGCGTCGGTGGCCGACATGGCGTCGGTGATCAGCACGGTCCGGCCGCGCCCGGCGTGCTGCGCGGCCAGGCGCACCACGGTCGGGTGCAGGTGCACGAGGTCGCAGATGAGCTCGACCGTCACGCGCTCGTCGTCCAGCAGCACGCCGACCGGGCCCGGTTCGCGGTGGTGCAGGGGGCGCATGCCGTTGAACAGGTGCGTCGCCACGGTGGCGCCCGCGTCGATGGCCGGCCCGAGCTGCTCGGCGAGGCCGTCGGTGTGCCCGATCGCGGCCGTCACGCCCGACTCGGCGAGCTGGCGCACGGCCTTCACGCCACCGTTGAGCTCCGGGGCGAGCGTGACCATGCGGATCGCGCCGGCGCCCGCGCGCAGGAGCTTCTCGACGGTGCCGGTGTCCGGTTCACGCAGCGTGTCCGGATCGTGCGCACCGCAGCGGGCGCGCGAGATGAACGGGCCTTCGAGGTGGATGCCGGCGAGCTCGCCTTCCTGCACGAGCTCGCGCAGCGCCGCGATCTGCTCGGTCAGCAGGTCGATCGGGTCCGAGACCAGGCTCGCGAGCGTCGTCGTGGTGCCGTGGCGCCGGTGCGCGCGCACGGCCGTGAGGATCTCGTCGGGGTCCAGAGTGGAGAACGAAGCGCCGCCACCGCCGTGGCAGTGGGTGTCGACGAACCCGGGCACCACGAGCGCTCCGCCCACGTCGACGACCTCGGTCTCGGGGCCACCCGGCGGCGTCCCCGTGCCGACCGCGGCGATCCGCCCGTCGGACACGGCGAGCCAGCCGTCGTCGAGTACGCGGTCGGGGGCGACGACCCGGCCGCCCGTGATGACGAAGTCTCCGGCGTGCTTCACGCCCTCCAGCATATATTGGTCTGGACCAGACATGGCTACGCAACTCGGTGATCGAGATTGGTCCACCCGGGTCACTGTGGGGTCTGCATCGCCTTCTGCAGGGCCTCCAGCGCCCGGCTGGCGGTCGATTTCACCGTACCCTTGGAGATGCCGGCGGCCTCGGAGATCTCGGCCTCGGACAGCCCTCCGTAGTACCTCAGCACCAGCACCTCGCGCTGGCGCGGCGGGAGCTTCGAAAGGGCGCTGACCACGGCTTGGTGCTCGCTCGACAGCATCGCGAGGCTCTCCGCGGACCGCGCGTTCACGGCGTGCGGAGGCACGTATTCACGGGCGGTTTTCCGCCGCCGCAGCACGCTGCGTGAGCCGTTGACCACGGCCGTGCGCAGGTAGCCGACGGCCGCGGCCGCGTCGCGCAGCCGGCCCCAGTTGCGGTGCAGACCGGTGAACGCCTCCTGCACCACATCCTCGGCCGTGGCCGGTTCGTCGACCAGCAGGATCGCCAGCCGCACGAGCCGCATCCGGTGCTGGCGGTACAGGTCCTCCAGGGTCAGCGGTGCGGCCGGCTGCTGCGGCGGCACCGGCCCGTCCATGGTCCGCAGGTGCCCGAGGGTCGCCTCGACACTGCGTTCCGCGTTGCCCTCCAGCATGTACCCCTGCCTGCCTGTTCTCGACCCCTGTGGTGCCCCTGCGCCGAGCTGCTGACGCAGCCCTAGCGTATCGGGTGAGCTCGGTCCCGCCACTGGTCGGATGCTGGGACCACGAGGTGTTGCCCGGTAGCGTCGGCAGCGTCACCAACGCACCCACCCGGGAGATCCACATGGCCTGGTACCTGGTCGAAATCCGTTACGTGCAGGAGAAGGTGGCCGACGTCCGGCCCCGTCACCGTGAGTGGTTGAGCCAGCACTCCGCCGAAGGCCGCGTGGCCGTCGCGGGACCGCTCGCCGACGGCTCCGGTGGTCTGGTCCTGTGGCAGGCCGAGGACGAGGCGGCGCTCGAGGAGCTGATCGGCAAGGACCCGTACCAGCTCGAAGGCGTCGTCGCCGAACGCTCGATCCGGGAGTACAAGCCGGTGCTCGGCGCTTGGGTGCCGCAGGTGTAGCACCTACAGCTCCAGGACGGCGGGTCCGCGGTCCACGCAGATCCGCACCGACCCGCCGTCCGGGGTCGCCACGGCACACGTGCCGCAGAAGCCCTGGCGGCAGGAGAACGCCACGTCAGGCAGCACTTCGCGCACCACGTCGAGCGTCGAACGGTCGGCCGGCACGGCGAGCGTGCGGCCGCTGCGGCGCAGGACCACGGTGTACGGCCGTCCGCCGACGATCGGCGGGGTCGAGAAGCGTTCGAAGTACACGGCCCTGGCGCCGGTGAGCTCCAGGTCCACTCGGACGCCGGTGATCATGGGCGTCGGCCCGCAGCAGTAGACCGAGGCGCCGTCGGGGACACCTTCGAGCAGTTCCGCGCCCGAGGCGGGGATGCCGTACTCGGTGTCCGGGCGCAACCACACGCGATCCTCGGGCAAATCCGAAAGTTCTTCCACAAACGGCATCGACGCGCGGCTGCGTCCCGTGTAGACGAGCCGCCAGTCGACACCGCGGGCCTCGGCCGCGCGGACCATCGGCAGGATCGGCGTGATGCCGATGCCGCCGGCGATGAAGACGTAGGACTCGGCGGCGACGAACGGGAACGCGTTGCGCGGTCCGCGCACGTCGACCTTGGTGCCGGGTTTGAGCGTGTGCACCTCACTCGACGCTTCGCCGATCCGCCGGACGGCCACGCGATAGTGCGTGAGGTCGCCGGGGTCGCCGCAGAGCGAGTACTGCCGGACCAGCCCCGACGGCAGCCTGAGGTCGAGGTGCGCGCCCGGCCGCCAGCCCGGCAACGGCTCGCCTTCGGGCCGCGTGAGCCGCAGGGACACGACGTCGTCGGCCTCGGGCCGGACGGTGGTCACGACCAGCGGTAACGTCCGGTCCACGGCCTGCACGGGCGGACGGCGCCGGCCGGAGTAGCGGGCGAGCTGCCGGTAGACCGCGCCGACACCGGCCAAAGTGGACATCAGCCGGTCGCGGCGGCCCGAGCCGTCGAGCCGCGGCGGGAAGTCGGGGATCACTTCGGTGCGGTCACTTCGGAGCGTCGGCCGCCCGGGCCGCGGGTGAGCTCGCCAGGTACGCCACGGCCTGGTCGGTGTTGCCGGTCTCCGTCGGGTGGTACGAGCGCCGGAAGTACGGCCGGATCTCCCGCAGCAGCTGGCGCGGCGCGGGCACCACGCCCTTCTTCGCGGCCTTCAGGTACGCGCGCCAAGACGCGCGCCCCGGCCGCGTCGGGTCGTTGCGCATGAGGAACTTCGTGCCCCGCACGAAAACCCACGCCAGCGCCGGCGTCACCACGGCCATGCTGCGCACACGGCGCGAGTAGCGGCCGTCGAGGTGGCAGAACAGGTCGTAGGCCACGGACCGGTGCTCGACCTCTTCGGCGCCGTGCCAGCGGAGCAGGTCGAGCATCGTCGGGTCGGAGCCGGCGGCGTCGAGCGCCTTCGCGTCGAGCACCCACTGGCCGAGGAACGCCGTGTAGTGCTCGATCGCGGCGATCAGCGCGAGCCGTTCGACGAGCCATTCCTCGCCGGCGCCCGGACGATCGCCCAGCAGGCGACGGAACAGCCACTCCATCTGCGCGACGTACGGCCGCACGGGCAGGCCCGCGGCTTCGAGGTGCTCCGCGGCGCCGTCGTGGGCCTCGGCGTGCATGGCCTCCTGGCCGATGAAGCCGAGGACGTCCTCCTTGAGGCGCTCGTCGCGGATCAGCCGCACGGCCTGCTTGAAGACCTCGACGAACCAGCGTTCGCCTTCGGGCAGGGCGATGTGCAGCACGTTGATGCTGTGCGTGGCCTGCGGTTCGCCGGGGATCCAGTGCATCGGCAGCTCGGCCCAGTCGAACTTGACGTCACGCGCGTGCAGCACGATCTGTTCGTGGTCGGCCGAGGTCACGACGGCCTCCCGGACAGCTCGTAGTCGCTCGGCTCCACCCGCCGCGTCTCGAGCCAGTACTTCCACGTGAAGCCGGGCCAGATCGTGCGGTTCACGCCCTTGGCGTCGAGGTACCAGCTCGTGCAGCCGCCCTGCGTCCACACGCCCTTGACTAGCTTGTCCTGGATCTCGTTCTGGAACCGGTCCTGCACGGACGGGCGCACGTCGAGCGCGGCGGCACCGTGGGAGTCGGCGAGCTTGATCGCGTCGACGACGTAGCGCGACTGCGACTCGATCATGAACACCACGGAGTTGTGGCCCAGCGCGGTGTTCGGGCCCAGCAGGAAGAACAGGTTCGGGAACCCGGCGACGGTGATGCCCTTGTGCGTGCGGATGCCTTCCGTGGCCCAGGTTTTCGCGAGGCTGCGGCCTTCGACTCCGGTGATGTCGAGGTACTCCAGCGCATCCGTGACGTGGAAGCCGGTGCCGTAGACGATCGCGTCGACCTCGTGCTCCACGCCGGCTTCGTCCACGACGCTGTTCGTGCGCACCTCGCGGATGCCGTCGGTGACCACGTCGACGTTCGGTCGGTCGAGGGCCGGGTAGTAGTCGTTGGAGATGAGCACGCGCTTGCAGCCCATGGTGTAGTCCGGCGTCACCTTGCGGCGCAGCTTCGGGTCGCGGATGCCCTTCGCGATGTGGCGGCGCGCGATCGATTCGGCCGCGTGCATGAGCTTCGGGTGCCCGTTGAAGCCGATCGCGCGTGCTTCGAGCAGCCAGTACAACGCGTTGCGGTACAGGCGTTGCGTGCCCGGCACGTAGCGGAACAGCTGCTTCGCCCAGCCGGGCATCGCGTGGTCCGGCTTCGGCATGATCCACGGCGGCGTGCGCTGGAACAGCGTCAGCTCGGCCACTTCGGGAGCGATCTGCGGCACGAACTGGATCGCGCTCGCACCCGTGCCGACCACCGCGACCTTCTTGCCGCGCAGGTCGAACTCGTGGTTCCACTGCGCCGAGTGCCACGTCCGGCCCGTGAACTTCTCGATGCCCGGCAGCTTCGGGATCGACGGGATGTGCAGCCCGCCGACGCCGGAAACCAGGAACTGCGCGGAGAATTCGTCGCCACTCTTGGTCTCGACGGTCCAGCGGCGCTCGCCCTCGTCCCAGTGGGCGCCGGTGATCTCCACGCCGAACCGGATCCGCTCGCGCAGCCGGTACTTGTCGGCGACGCCCTTGAGGTAGCCGAAGATCTCCGGCTGCGGCGAGAACGAGCGTGACCAGTCGGGGTTCTGCTCGTAGGAGAACGAGTACATGTGCGACTGGACGTCGCAGGCGCACCCGGGGTACGAGTTGTCCCGCCAGGTGCCGCCCACTTCGTCGGCCTTCTCCAGGATCACGTAGTCCCGGATGCCGGCCTTTTCGAGCTGGATCGCCTGCCCGAGCCCGGAAAACCCGGTGCCCACGATCACGACCTTGAACCGCTCGGTCATCTGTCGGCCTCCGCTGCGCTGGGGGTCTGCCGCAGATAACGTTACCTCAAGTAACAGTTACTCGAAAGTACCTGCTACCCGCTAGTACGTTCCGCCGAGCTTCGTGTGGTCCCACGAGACGACCTTGGTCGGGTGGAAGATCAGGCCGATGCGCTTCGGGGCCTGGCGGCCGATGAACTCGCTGAGCTCGGCGGGCACGGGGTCGCCCGGCTTGGCGCCCGCGTAGCGCTGCATGAGCGTGATGCCCATGCCGGTGACCTTGTCGGTGTCCTCGACGATCTGCACGTCGGACTCGATCGAGACGCCGCGCAGCTTCTCGTAGGAGTCGCCGCTTTCGATGAGCACGGTGGCCTCCGGCAGGCGGCGCAAGTTCTTCGCCTTCTGCGAGCTGCCGTACGTCCACGTCGCGACGCCGTCCTCGTGCGGGAAGTACCACAGCGGTGCCAGGTGGGGCCGGCTGTTCGGCCCGACCGTGGCGACGTTGATGACCTTCTGCTCGTCGAGGTAGGCCCGGATCTCCTCGGGCGTCATGCGGATCTGGTCGCGACGCGACATGTGCGGCTCCTCTAGCTCTTCCCGGTGGCCGCGCGGCCGCCGTGGCCGGTCACCGCCGACTCGTACGCGCCGCGCTTTTCGATGTCCTCCAGCGCGGCCTTGTCCGCCGCCGGCACGCGGGCCCGCGAGCCGAGCTCGATGATCGGCGGCAGGAACGCGCGCAGCAGCTTGAGGCCGCCGACCCAGCGTGGCACGTGGATCGTCCGGGCGCGCTTGAGGATGCCGGCTTCGAGGTCGTCGAGCGCCACGTCGAGCGGGTACGTCTTCCCGATCAGTCCCGGCATCGACGCCCGCAGCTTCCCGAACACCGGGTGCGCGTCGGCGCTTTCGACCAGGTCCGTGCGGATCCACGTGGGGTGCGCGACGCCGACCTTCACACCCAGGTGCGCCACCTCGGCGCGCAGGCTGTTGGAGAACGCTTCGACGCCCGCCTTCGCTGCCGCGTAGTTCGCCATGCCGGGCGCGTGGGTGATCGCGGCCAGCGACGAGATCGCGAGCAGGTAGCCGCGCCGCTCGATCACGTGCGGCAGCGTCACGCGGAACGTGCGCCACACCCCGAGCAGGTCGACCTCGATGACCTTCTCGAACGCCCGCGGGTCCACGCTTCGCACGAAGCCGGCCGTGGCGATCCCGGCGTTGGCGATGACGATGTCGATCCCGCCGAAGTGCTCCACCACGCCCTGGGTGGCCGCTTCGAGATCGTCCCAGCTGGTCACGTCGGCTTCCCACGCCTTGGCGTTCGGCCCGATCTTCTCGGCGACCTTCGCCTGCTCGTCCGCCTCCAGGCCGACCAGTGCGACCTTGGCCCCACGCGCGGCCAGCCGCTCCGCCAGCCCGGCCCCGATGCCCCGCGCGGCCCCGGTGATCAGCACGACCTTGCCGTCCACGTTCTTGACCACTGGTGCCCTCCTCGGCGTGCGTTTCCGCTTGTGGAGGGGACGGTACCCCAACCTACCCGGGGTAAGCTACTTATCGGTAGGTTGCGGTGGGTGGTTGGGTACGGGCATGGATGACGCACCCGTGGGGGATCTCGACCAGCCGTTTCTCGACGCCGCGGCGGTCTGTTCGACGTTGTTGCGGCTCGACGTCGTCCGGGAGCGCTGGGCCGAAGCCAGCGCGTTGCCGGAGCTTTCGGTGGGTGCGCTGGCCTGCCACCTCGCGCGCCAGGTGACGCGCGCGGCCGAGCTGCTCGCGGTCCCGTCGACCCTGCCGGTGCTCGCCGCGGTCGACGAGCACTACGCGCGCGCCGCCTGGGTCACGTCGACCTCGCTCGCCGATCAGGCCAACGACCGCACCACCGACGACGCCGAGGCCGAGCGTGGTTTCGACTGGATGCTCGCGCGGTACGACGACGACCGCGCCTTGGTCGCGCGGCTCTTGCGGGGCGAGGCGGCGGAGCGGGTGGATCTCCCGTGGCAGGGCTGGTCGTTGTGCCGCAACGACTTCCTGCACACCCGCCTGCTGGAGCTCGTCGTCCACTCCGCCGACCTCGCCGCGAGCGTCGACCGGCCGGCGCCGGACTTCCCCGACGCGGCCTTCGCACCCGTGCTCGCGTTGCTGTCCCGGCTCGCCGTCCGCCGGCACGGTCAGGGCGCGGTCGTCAGCACCCTGACCCGCCGGGAGCGGGCGCGGAACATCAGCGCGTTCTAGACCGACGCCTTGCTCAGCATCTCGACCTCGACACCCGTCAGCTCCAGCTCCACCGACGCCACGAGGTCCGTGAGCTGCTCCGGCGTCCGCGCGCTCGCGATGGGCGCGGCGACCGTCGGCTGCACGCGCAGCCAGGCCAGTGCCACCGAGGCGACGGACGCGCCGTGCGCCGAGGCGATCGAGTCCAGTGCGGCCAGCACGCGCTCGCCGCGGTCGTCGAGGTACGCGATCGCGCGCGGGGCGCGGGGCGAGTCGCCGGGCTCGTCGGCCGAGCGGTACTTGCCGGTGAGGAAACCCTTGGCCAGCGCGAAATACGGCAGGGTCGAGAGGCCCTCGCGGGAGACCGTCGGGGCGAGGTCGTTCTCGTAGTCCCGCTCCACCAGGTTGTAGTGCGGCTGCAGGGCCACGTAGCGCGCAAGGCCTTCACGGTCCGAAATGGACAGTGCCTCGGTCAGCCGCTCCGCCGAGTAGTTCGACGCCGCGATGTAGCGCACCTTGCCCGCGCGCACGAGCGAGTCGAACGCCGACAGCGTTTCCTCGAGCGGCGTGTCCTGGTCGTCCCGGTGTGCGTAGTACAGGTCGATGTGGTCGGTTTGCAGGCGCCGCAACGAATCCTCGGCGGCGGCCGTGATGTTGGCCGCAGACAGACCCGGGCGCTGGTCCCACGCGCCGACCTTCGTGGCGACCACGATGTCGTCGCGGCGGCCGCGCTTGGTGAGCCAGTTGCCGATGATCGTTTCCGAACCGCCGCCACCGCCGTACACGTCCGCGGTGTCGAGGAAGTTGCCGCTGGCTGAAGCGTAGGCGTCGAGAACCGCGTGGGAAGTCGCTTCGTCCGCGGTGAAGTTGAAGACGTTGCAGCCGAGGTTGAGGCCGTAGACGTCGAGGTCCGAGTTGCCGAGCTTGGTCATGCCACGAAACTACAACCGAGACCCGGAAGAATCCGCCGGGCGACGGGTGTTGGGATGGGTTATGGCTATCGAACTGGGCAGGATCGGCATTTGGCGCAGCGCCACGCAGACGAACGGCGAGTTCGCGGCGGAGGTGGAGAAGCTCGGCTACGGCGCGGTGTGGCTCGGCGGCTCGCCGGGCGGCGACCTGGCGATCGTCGACGAGCTGCTCGGCGCGACCGACCACCTCGCCGTCGCGACCGGCATCGTCAACATCTGGGCCGACACGCCCGAGTCCATCGCGAAGGCGTTCCACCGCATCGAGGCGAAGCACCCGGGCCGGTTCCTCCTCGGCATCGGTGCGGGCCATCCGGAGGCGACGCAGGAGTACAAGAAGCCCTACGCCGCCCTCGTTGAATATCTCGACGGCCTCGACGCGGCGGGCGTCCCGCAGGCGTCGCGCGCGCTCGCGGCGCTGGGCCCGAAGGTGCTGAAGCTGTCGGGCGACCGCACCGCCGGCGCGCACCCGTACCTGACCATCCCGGAGCACACGCGCTCCGCCCGCGAGATCCTCGGCGCGGGTCCGCTGCTCGCCCCCGAGCACAAGGTCGTGTTCGACACCGACCCGGAGCGCGCGCGGGCGCTCGGCCGCAAGACCGTGCAGTTCTACCTGCAGCTGTCCAACTACACGGCCAACCTGCGCAAGCTCGGCTTCACCGAGGAAGACCTCGCCGGCGACGGCAGCGACCGCCTCGTCGACGCCCTCGTGCTGCACGGCGACGCCCCGGCCATCGCGGCGGGCGTGCGCGCGCACCTCGACGCGGGTGCCGACCACGTGAACATCCAGGTCTTGAACGAGGACCCGTTCCCGGCATACCGGGCGCTGGCGGCGGAGTTGTTCTGAATCGTTCCACGTGAGGATGTCCATAGGCGTTCCAAATGAGGTGGACCGGCCCACGCGGCCGGTCCACCTCGTACGATGCGGCTGAGAAGCCAGTCAGTTCCGAGGAGGAAACGATGCCCATCGCCACCCCCGAGGTCTACGCGGAGATGCTCGACCGGGCCAAGGCGAACGAGTTCGCCTACCCGGCCATCAACGTGACCTCGTCGGAGACCGTGAACGCCGCGATCCGCGGGTTCGCCGAGGCGGAGAGCGACGGGATCATCCAGGTCTCCACCGGCGGCGCCGAGTTCGCCTCCGGCCAGAAGGTCAAGGACATGGTCACCGGCGCGTCCGCGCTGGCCGAGTTCGCGCAGGTCGTGGCGGCGAAGTACGACGTGAACGTCGCGCTCCACACCGACCACTGCCCGAAGGACAAGCTCGACGGTTTCGTCCGTCCGCTGATCGAGATCTCGGCCGAGCGCGTGAAGAACGGCCAGAACCCGCTGTTCCAGTCGCACATGTGGGACGGCTCCGCGATCGACCTCGACGAGAACCTGCAGATCGCGCAGGAGCTGCTCGCCAAGACGGCCGCCGCGAAGATCATCCTCGAGGTCGAGATCGGCGTCGTCGGCGGCGAGGAGGACGGCGTCGCGCACGACATCAACGAGAAGCTCTACACCGCCGAAGGCGACTTCCTGAAGACCATCGACGCCCTCGGTTCGGGCGAGAACGGCCGCTACCTGCTGGCCGCGACCTTCGGCAACGTCCACGGCGTCTACAAGCCCGGCAACGTCAAGCTCCGCCCCGACGTGCTCAAGGGCGGCCAGGAAGCGGCCGCCAAGAAGCTCGGCCTCGACGCCGGCGCCAAGCCGTTCGAGCTGGTCTTCCACGGCGGCTCGGGCTCGCTCCCCGAGGAGATCCGCGAGGCGGTGACCTACGGCGTCGTCAAGATGAACGTCGACACGGACACCCAGTACGCCTTCACCCGCCCGATCGTCGACCACTTCTTCAAGAACTACGACGGCGTGCTCAAGATCGACGGCGAGGTGGGCAACAAGAAGGTCTACGACCCGCGCTCCTACCTCAAGGCCGCCGAGGGTGGCATGGCGGCTCGCGTGGTCGAGGCTTGCCAGGCCCTGGGCTCGGCCGGGACGAAGGTCAAGTAAGACCTTGGTCTGAAGTCTGGTCTGGTTGCACGTGAAACGGCCCTTCCCCTGGGTGTCCCGGGGGAAGGGCCGTTTTCTGCACTTGGCTAGGCGACCAGCTTCTCGGGGGTCACCTTCCGCCGGGCGGTCCAGCGGCGCGTGACCGGTCCGGCGCTCGCCCACAGCACGAAGACGCCGACCAATGCCACCACCACCGTCCAGTACGCCACCGGCGGCGCGGACTCCGTGTGCGCGTCGCCGAGGAACCAGACGCGGAACTGCGACTGCAGCCACAGCGCGCCGTAGCCGAAGGCCGTCACCAGCAAGGCCCCGATGGCCGCGGTGGCGACGCGATGGCCGGCGCCGATCGTGAAGGCGAGGTCCACCGCCAACCCGACGGCCAGCAGGTAGAACGGCACCGTCGACACCGGGAAACCCAGCCCCAGCAGCAGCGGCCACATCACGCACCGGTAAGCCACGTAAGCACCGGCCACCGCCAGCGCGGCCCAGCGGAACCGCAGCGTGTGGCGGGCGAGGGCGAGGATGAGCGCCATCACCGCGATGCCCCACAGCGGGTAGACCCACTCCGGGATCGGCATCGTGAAGTGCAGGATCGCCGTCCGGTCGACGGGGTGCCCGATCTGGTTGGCGGCAAAGCTCAGCAGCGAAGGCTCGGCCTCGGGCGCCCCGCGCTCCCACGCGCGGAGGCCGAGGATGCCGTACTCCTGCTGGCCGTTGGGGAAGAACGTGTTCTCCAGGAAAAACGCCCACAGCGCCAGCAGCACGCCCGTCCGGAAGCGTCCCGGCGGTGCGAGGCGCAGCCAGCCGAGCAGGACGCCCGCCTGCATGATGCCGGTGCCGAGGTACAGCATCATGTGCGACGGGCTCCACGCGGTGAGGTCGAGGCCGTTCACGCGGTGGTTGATCACGTCCAGCGGCGCCGCGACGAGGAACACCACGAGGCCCGTCTGCATCAGCCGCAGCGACGGTTTGTCGCAGCCCAGGCCCGTGTAGCTGTGGATCGCGACCAGCACGATGATGATCACCGTGCCGACGGTGTTGATCAGGTGCGGGGGCGCCAGGTCGTCGCGCAGCCACCTGAAGTGCCACGACATGTCCCACGACGAGCCCAGCAGCTTGAACCCGAACGCCGCCAGCCACATCCCGTAGCAGAATCGCAGCACCCACGCGGGCGTCGGCTGTCCGGCCGCCCCGCGGTGCCAGTGCCGCCGGAAGAACAGCCGGGTCTTCCCGACCGGGCTCCGCGGGATCACGTCTACCTGCGTCATGGTCGTCATCATTCCCGGCGCGCGGGCAGCGGTGGTGCGGAAGGTGCCAAACCGCGCGAAAACCGGGGTTCACCCCTACGGGTGGCGGATTTGCCTCCGCGGCCTTTTTCACGGCATGGTGTCGCGCCATGATGCCGAAACGCGTTGTCGCCGCAGTCGTCGTCGCCGCCCTCGTACTGGCCGGCGGAGGCGTGCTGACGAGCCTCTTCCTCTGAGCGCGCGGCAGAATGTCGGTATGACGCACAACCTGCTTGGCCCCGAGCCGACGTTGCTGCCCGAGCACACCGCCGCCCAGGCCGCCCTGGACGCGGGCACCGACCCGTCGGCTGTCGCCGCCGAACACCCCGACTTCAGCGCCGCGTGGGCCGCCCTCGCCGAAAAGGCCCTCGCCGACGGCGAAACCGTCGCCGCCTACGCCTACGCCCGCACCGGCTACCACCGCGGCCTCGACCAGCTCCGCCGCGCCGGCTGGAAGGGCTTCGGCCCGGTGCCGTGGTCGCACCGCCCCAACCAGGGCTTCCTCCGCGCCCTGGCCGCCCTCGGCCTCGCCGCGGGCCGCATCGGCGAAACCGACGAGTACGACCGCGTGAAGACCTTCCTCAACGACTCCGACCCAGCCGCGGGCGAAGCGACGGGCCTGAAGTAAGCCAACCGGCGGCTGGCCCCCACCTCGAACCGGGTGGGGGCCAGCCGCGCCTCCGCCGTGGCGTTCCTTCGGGTGATCTCCGGTGTGAACGTAAGTGTTCCCAGTTGGGGACACTTTACTTTCTGTGAATGAAAACCACCGCCATGCTCACGCCGCGGATTCGCACCCTGGGTGCATCCCTTCGCGCGGCGCGGGTTGGTGCGCACTACGGCGTTCGTGAGCTGGCCCGCCGGATCGGGGTGAGCCCGTCGCTGGTGGTGCATTGGGAGCTGGGATCGCGGGTGCCGACAGCCGAAGATGTGTCCGGGGTGCTGGGAGCGCTCGGTGTTGTCGGCGACGAGAAACAGCGCATTCTCAACTTGGCTCACGGATCCGCCGAACAAGGATGGATCGCCTACGGCCGCCCGGGAACGCCGAACCAACTGCATTGCCTGGTGGCGTGCGAGCAAGCCGCGAAGGCGATGGTCGAGTGGTCGCCGCTCGGTATTCCGGGACTTCTCCAGACCTCTGACTACGCGCGGGCGCTGCTCGAGTCGACCGGGCTGGCGGCCGCCGAGGTCGAGCGGCGCATTGCGGTGCGGCTGGAGCGGCGGAAGCTCATTGTCGACGTCGACCCGCTGCCGTTCGAGGCTCTGGTCGGCGAAGCCGCTCTGCGGGACACAATCGGCACTGCGGCCACCATGGCCGGGCAGCTGCGCTCACTCGCGAGTTTGTCCGCGCGGCCGACGATCACGGTCCGAGTGGTGCCCTCGGGCATCGGCTGGCACCCCGGTCTCGCAGGGCGGTTCATCCTCTACACCATCCGCGACTCGCGACCGGTGGTCTACTTCGAGCATTTGAGCTCAGGTGCCTTCGTGGCCGATGACTACGATGTGCGGCAGTACCGCGCGGCTATCGAGGGGATCCGCAAGGTCGCACTCGACGCGGCCGATTCCGCCGCGCTGGCTACTCGGCTTGCGGAGGAGATCGAGGAACGTGGCGGAGACCAGGTGGCGCAAGAGTAGCTACAGCGACAAGGAAGGCGCCTGTGTCGAAGTCGCGCTCGATCGGGCCGCCGTTCTCGTGCGTGATTCGAAAGCGCCGGCGCTGCCTGGTCACAGTTATCCCGCCTCGGCTTGGCGGGCGTTCGTTCGCCACCTCCGCTGATGTCGAACCCCGCGCCGCGTGGGAGGCCGCGGAAGTGGCC
Source organism: Amycolatopsis sp. NPDC001319 (assembly GCF_042896185.1). Taxonomy (NCBI): domain Bacteria; kingdom Bacillati; phylum Actinomycetota; class Actinomycetes; order Pseudonocardiales; family Pseudonocardiaceae; genus Amycolatopsis; species Amycolatopsis sp. NPDC001319. Next base: position 659,258 of record NZ_JBIAWY010000001.1, read on the forward strand.
CGTGGCGGAGCAGCGGGCCAAGGTGGTGCGGGCGGCGACCGAGGCGGTGGCGCGGCACGGGTTCGAGGCGGCGACGATCGAGGAGATCGCGAGGGCCGCCGGGGTGTCGCGGCAGTCCGTGTACGAGCAGTTCGGGGAGCGCAAGAGCCTGTTCGCCGTGGTGGTCGCCGACGCGGAGGAGAGGGCGTTCGAAGCGATCGGGGCGCCGGCGAGGGACGCGTCGGAGCCGGATTTGCGGGCGTGGGCGAGGGCGAACTACGCGAACATGTTCAGGTTCGTCGAGGAGGACCCGCACGCGTTTCCCGTGCTCAGAGAAGCCGAGCGAGCGGGGAATCCGGCGTTGACGAGGCTGCGGGAGCGGCTGGCCGTGATCTACGCGGAGGCGAGCCGCAAGCGGTGGGCGGCGTACGGGGTGGACTCGGGGCGGGCCGACAAAGCACTCGTGACCTTGTACTTCGCGATGACCGAAGCGTTGGTCCAAGTGTCCTGGGAAGGTGACCCGCCGGCCCAGGACGCGTTGGTGGATCTGCTCACGGAGTTCACCGTCGGTGGGGTGCTGAGGCTGCAGACCCAGGCGGCGGATGTGATCGAAAGGCTGCGCTAGGTCCGGCCGAAGCTCGGGGGAGGAAGCCGGCCGGACCCCGCGTGGACCCTATGCGACGGCCGCGAGCTCCCGGACCGGCGAGGAAACCGCGCCGATCACCCGGTTGCGGCCGCCGTGCTTCGCCGCGTACACGGCGGCGTCGGCGGAAGCCATGACTTCGTCGACGCTCGTGCCGTCCACCGGGAACGACGCGACGCCGATCGACGCCGTGCGCTCGGAGATCTCGACGGCCGCGCCTTCGTTGGTGTGCGTCGCGATCACGAGCTCGCTGATGCGCTGGCGGATGCGCTCCGCCGTGACGATCGCGTCTTCCTTCGACGTCGACGGCAGGAGCGCGACGAACTCTTCGCCGCCGAAGCGGCCGACGAGGTCGTGGGCGCGGGTCTCCTGCTTGACGACGGCGGCCACGGCCTTGAGCACGTCGTCGCCGGCGAGGTGGCCGAAGGTGTCGTTGATGGACTTGAAGTGGTCGAGGTCGATCATCAGCGCGCCGAAGCTGCCGTTTTCGCGCTCGGCGCGGGAGACCTCGCGCTGCGCGCCGTCCTGCCAGGTGGTGGCGTTGAGCAGCTGGGTCTTCTGGTCCGTGGTCGCGAGCTCTTCGAGGCGCTTGATCAGCACCGAGCGCTGCAGCACGTACAGGGGCAGGATCACCAGCACCGACAGCAGCGGTTCGCTGGTGAGCACCATGGTCAGCAGACCGCCGACACACAGGATCGACGCCTCGAGGAGGTTGTCGTCCATCGTGCCGAAGCAGGACGCGGGGGTCGCCTGCGCCGGGTCGGCGAGGTACAGGCCGAGACCGGTGAGCGCGGTGTTCACGACGAAGTAGCCGAGCGCCGCGGCGGCGACCATCGCGACACCGTGGCTGCCCGCGAGGTGACCGCCGAGCGCGGCGCCGAAACCGGACAGGATCATCGTCGTCGCGTTCGCCGCGACGCGGTGGGCCTCACCCGGACGGGTGCCGTGCCAGCTGCGGAACGCGAGGTAGCCGTAGAGCAAAACGGCCAGTCCGGCCACGAGCTGCGGCGGAACCAGCAACGCGGCGGGCAGCAGCCACACGGACGTCACGTTGATGTGCGGGCCCCGGCTGAGCATCCGGCGCTGGCGCTCGATCTGCCGGGTGATCTCGGTCTGAGCGACGGCCAGGCCCGTGATCAGCGCGAACAGCTCCAGCTGACCCGTGGTGACCGGCACCAGCAGGCTGCTCACGACCGCCAGCACGACGGCGACGGCCATGCTCGTGAGCGTGACGGCGATCCACCGTCGCGGCCTCGACCACAGCGCCCACCCCTTGACCGCAGCGACCGCGCCCTGCCCAGACCGTTCCCCCGATGTGACCATTTTTCCCCCAAACCCTTGCGCGAGTGTCCGGTGACAATCTCCTCACGCACAGTTTCGGGCCGTTTGCCGCCTGTCCACAAGAGCCTTAGGTGTGTACCTTTTTCCCGAACACGCCGGATGAAGGGTGACCAGCTATGCGCAGCAAGGATCAGTGACCGCGTAGCAGCACCGCAAGGTCGCGCAGGTCAGAGCCCACGCGCCGAGCATGTCAGGCATGCTCGGCGCGTGTGGCTTCCTTCGCCGTACCCTCGCTCGTCCGGCCGGAGAACGTCCGCTGCCACATGATCGTTAGCGGAATCGTAATCAGAAGTCCGACCAACCCGAAGATCCCGACAGTCGTCTGGGCGGTCAGGTGGTCGGCGATCACTCCGCCGATCAGGGGAACCACGCCCATCGTGGTCGTCAGGCCCGTGTTGGACAGGCCCATCGTCTGCGCCCGGGTCTCGTCCGGCACCGCCACGGTGAGCGAAGCCGTGGCTTGCAACAGCGCGATCGTGCCGAAACCGCCGGAGATCACGAACAGGATGATCGACGCGACGGGCCCCGGCTGCAGGAAGCAGAGCAGGAGCGGGATCGCGGCGAGCGCCGTCATCGGCCCGATCAGCTTCGGCCGCACCTCGGCGGGCACCCAGCGCGTGTAGATGAAGGTGAAGATCACGCTGCCCACCGGGTCGGCCGCAAGCAGCAGGCCGATCACCTCCGGGCCGCCGCCGGACGACGCGACGTACGGCGCCGCGATGCCCTCGTACACGGGCATGAAGCCGGCCAGCCAGGTGAACAGCATCAGCGAACGCAGCGCCGAGGTCGCGAAGCCGACCTTGCCGCCCGCGCTCAGCGACGCGAGGAACGGCTTGCGCTTCTCCCCGGTCGCGGCCGCCGGGCGCGCCTTCACGCCGAAGCGGATGAACAGGGCCGAGAGCACGAAGGTGCCGGCGTCGAGGACCAGCGCCAGACGCGGGTCGAGCGCCAGCAGCAGCACGCCACCGCCGGCGAAGCCGAGCAGCTGCGCCGACTGCACCGTCATGCTGCGGATGCCCATGCCGACCACGAACCGGTCGCCTTCGAGCACCTGCGGCAGGAGCGCCAGCTGCGACGCCTTGAAGGGTGGGTTCAGCAGCGAGACGCAGCCGACGAGCACGCACAGGACCCAGAACGGCAGCCCGGGGATGGCCACCAGCAGGATCAGCGCGGCCCGCGCCGAATCGACCACCACCATCACCGTGCGCCGGGAGAAGCGGTCGGCGATGCCGGTGAGGAAGATGCCGCCGAGCAGGGACGGGAAGAACGTGAGCGCGTAGGTGAGGCCGGTGAGCGTGGCCGACTGCGTGGTGGCGTAGACCAGCACGGACAGCGCGACGCGGGCCAGCTGGTCGCCGGCGATCGACAGCAGCTCGCCGAACCACATCGCGCGGAACTCGGCGACCCCGAAGACCTCGCGGAACGTCACCCGTCCCGGTGCTGCCGTCATGCGTGCTTCTCCCCGACATTCGTGTGCGGACGGTTCCGCACGGTGATCAGGCGGTGACCTTAGGACCTCGTGGTCACGAGCCAATCACAAAACGTGAGTTGCCAAGGTCAGTGTCCCGTGACTGTTGGTGAATCTCTAGGTTCTTTCGCCGGTATCCAACGGGTCACGGACAGTTCTCCGAGTGTCCAGACCATAGCGCCGAGCACCGTCAAGATCACGAGGGTAGCGTGATGTGGCCTGCGCCACACTCGTCCGGATGCCGCGCTGCGTAGTGCAGTTGCACCGGTGTCCGCACTGTGGGAGCGCCACTTCGTGGCCGCCTGGCGGCGTAGCTTCGAGTCCGTGGCCGATCACCCGACGTTCACGCTCGCCGTCGTGGGCGCCGGACCTCGCGGGGTCGGTGTCCTGGAGCGGCTCTCCGCCAACGCACCCGAACTGCTCGGCGACCGGCGGTTCGTGGTGCACCTGATCGACCCGTTCCCCGTGGGGCCGGGCCGCGTGTGGCGCTATGAGCAGTCGCCGCTGCTGCGCATGAACTCCATGCCCGAGGACGTCACGATGTACACGGACGACTCGGTGCGCATGGAGGGACCGGTCGCGCCCGGGCCGTCGCTCATCGAGTGGACGCGCGAGGTGCGTTCGGGCTCCTTGTCCTTCCCCGTGCCGGAAGACCTGCGTGCGGAGTTCGACGCGCTCGCCAGCACCGACTTCCCGACGCGGCGGCTGCAGAGCCTGTACCTGCGCTGGTTCTACGAGAAGGTGCGCGCCGAGCTCCCGCCGGGGATCGAGGTGGTGGAGCACGCGAGCGCGGCCGTCGCGATCGAGGACGGGCCGCCGCAGCGCGTGCGCCTGGCCGACGGCTCCGAACTGACGGCCGACGCCGTGCTCCTGACCGTCGGCCACCTCGACGCGACGCCGGACCAGGGCGAGAGCGCGCTGGCGGCCTTCGCCGAGCGGCACGAGCTGGCGTACTACCCGGCGGGTTACACCGCCGACGTCGACTACTCCGGCGTGCCGGCCGGCGAGCCCGTGCTGGTGCGCGGCTTCGGGCTCGCGTTCGTCGACCTCATGCTCCTGCTCACGGAGGGCCGCGGCGGCCGTTTCGAGGACCTGCCCGGCGGCGGCCTGCGCTACCACCCGAGCGGGGCGGAGCCGGTGCTGCACGTCGGCTCGCGGCGCGGGGTGCCGTACCACGCGAAGACGGGGTACCGGCTGCGCGGGAAACCGTTGCAGCTGCCCAGGTTCTTCGACTCCTACGCGATCGACGCGCTGTGCGCCCGGCCGGGGCCGATCGACTTCCGCGCCGACGTGTGGCCCTTGATCGCGAAGGAGCTCGCGTGGGCGTATTACACGGAGCTCTTCACGGGGCACCCGGATCGGGTGGTGATGGATTTCGCGGTTTTCGCGGACCGGTTCGCGGATCTGCCGTGGGGGACGGCCGAAATGGAAGCGCTGGTCGTTTCCGCGATTCCCGCCGAAGAGGACCGGCTTGATCTGGAGCGGCTGGACCGGCCGTTCGGGGGTGAGCATTTCGAATCCGTGGAGGAATTCGGAAAAGCCGTCCGGGAGTACGTGGAAGCCGACCTCGCGCGCCGCGCGGACCAGCGGTTCAGCGCGGATCTCGGGGCGTTCATGGCGCTGTTGTCCGTGGTCGGGCAGCTGCCGGCGTTGCTGATGACCGGCCGGCTTTCGGCGGCGTCGCAGGTCGCCGACATGGACGGGTGGTTCCGCGGCTTCTTTTCTTTCTACGCGAGTGGGCCGCCGCCGCGTCGGCTGGAGGAATTGCTGGCTCTGGCCGACGCCGGCCTGGTTTCTTTCCTGGGTGCGGATTTGCTGGTGACGGCGGATGAAAACACCGGGGAATTCGCCGCTTCGAGTTCGAGCTTCCCCGACGTGGTGCGCGCCCGCACGTTGATCGAGGCGCGGCTGCCGGAAGCAAGCGTGCCGCGCGTGTTCGACACGCTGCTGCGCCAGATGCGCGACGCCGGGACCCTGACGGAGGAAGCCGTCCCCGACGCCCTCGGCGACGACCAGCCCTCCGGCCGCATCGCCACGCGCATCACGGACTCCCGCCTCCTTGACGAGGCCGGCACCGCGCACCCGCGCCGCTTTGCCATGGGCGTGCACACGAGCATCCGCTCGCCGGGAGCGTTCACCCGCCCCCGGACGAACGCGATCATGTTCCGTCAGAACGACGCTCTGGCAAGGGAACTGCTGCAGCTGTCACCCGACGACCAGCCCACCGCGGTGGCCGGGCCGATCACTTCTTGACGGGGTACGCCTTGGCATTGCCGTCGTCGTCCACGCCGACACCGGCATACGCGCTGACCAGGACGGGCGCGGCGCCGACGTTGTCGGTGGACAGGTCCTTGCCGGTCTTGGCGTCCAGCACGATCGGCTGCCCGCCTTGGGTTTTGCCGTACAGGGCGCCGTGCCAGGCGACGGTGACGCTCGGCGCGACGCGGTTGGCGGCCTGGTCCGGCAGGCTCCACAGCTTGGCGGCGGTCTTGGCGTCGTAGCCGGTGAGCACGCCGTCTTCCTCGCACGTCAGCACGGACTGCTGGTCGTAGAGGCAGTCGCCGTAGGCCTGGGCGCCGAAGCCGTGCGCGCCTTCGATCTTGGCCTTCTCGGCGCCGGTGGCGGGGTCGAGGAACAGCAGGTACGACTGCCCGGAGCCGTAGTCGGTGCGGTTGGCCACGACGAGTGCTGGATCCGCCTGCACCATCGTGAGCCCGTACGACTCGCGTGCGCCGATCCACTTCTGCTGCCCGGTGGCCAGGTCGAGCGCGGTGGCCTGGGTCATCGAGGAGTTCTCGGGCACGTTGAAGTCGGTGCCGACGAGGACGTCGCCGTGGAGGCTGCCGGCCAGGTAGTCCTTGCGCTGCCACAGGGTCTTGCCGGTCGCCGGGTCGAGCGCGGCCGTGACGTGGTCCTCGTCCTGGCTGTAGCTCGCGACGACGGCCTTGTCGGTCACGGCGACGACCTGGGTCACGGCGTTGCCGGCGTCGGCGTACTGGTCGTCGGACACCTTGATGTCCGCCTGCCAGGCCTTGGTGCCGGTCTCCTTGTCCGCCGCGATCACCGACAGCGTGATGTAGGCCGGGGTGGTGCCTTGTTCCGGCATGAGGACCGGAACGGCGCCGACCGCGAGCTTGTCGCCGACCGCCGGCGGGCGCGGTCCGGTCTCGTTCACGAACGGTGTGGCCTGGTTGTACGGGTCGCCGGGTTTGCCGGTGACCGCGACGGTCCACTTCTGCCGGCCGGTCAGCACGTCCACCGCGTTGAGCGCGGTCTGCGTGATGATGTAGGCGGTGCGGTCGCGCAAGGTCGTGAACGTCGACACGACGTTGCCGGCCACGTTGGCGCGAAGTGCCTCGGCGGGCAGGCCGACGCCTGCGCCCGCGTCGAACGCGGTCGGCGGATCAGCGGTCTTGGCCGCGGGCTCGGTGGACGTCGGCTGCTGCGCGGCCGGTGCTGATCCGGCGGGCACCGAAGCGGTGCCGTTGTTCGTGCCGCCACTGCAGCCGGCGACGGTGATAGCTGTCCCCAAGCACGCCACGAAAACCAGAGCTCGTCGCATGTGCGCCTGCCTTCCCCCAAGGTCCACTGCTTCGACCGCCGCACCATAACCGAGTGGGTGCGCGCGATGTGGCAGTTCACACGAATGTGTCACTATTTCCTGATCAGCGGCCTGTATTCTCGAAGATCCCGCGGTGAAACCCGCCTCCGTGTGACGATTCGCCGGGCTTTCCGGTTCCGCCCCCACGGGCGCCGGTCTGTCGCTTACTCTCCGGGGGTTCTTACTGAGGGGAAAGGTGCTCCATGTCCGTTCGTGCGCTGGTCGTCCTGACCACGGGTGCTGCCCTGCTGATCGCCGGATGCTCCAGCAGCGTCGGCGGCTCGGCGGCACCGGCTTCGCCGGCCAACCCGGCGTCGCCGTCCACGGCCGCCTCGTCCGCGCCGCCGTCGACTCCGACTTCAACTTCGACTTCGACTTCGACGCAGCCGGCCACCTCGACGCAGGCCGGCTCGCCCCAGTCCGGTTCGGAGAAGTCGACCGCGGGCGCGGTCGCGCGCTACGAGGCCTTCCTGCACGCCGTCGGCAAGGAAGATCTCGCCACGGCCTGCGAGATCGCGGGCCCGGCCGCCAAAAAAGCCGAGGACGAGGGCTGGGGCCCGTGTGAGCAGACGTTCCCGATCACGTTCCAGATGATCTCCGCCCAGCAGAAGGCCGCCCTGCGCGGCGCCACCGTCGACCCCGGCCGGGTCACCGAAACGAGCTCGACGAAGGTCGAAATCCCGGCCACCGCCATCCGCGCCACCGTGAAGTTCAGCGACAGCGACATCGGCGACGCCACCATGGAATACCGCGGCGGCCAGTGGTTCGTCATCGACGACTGAGCCGGACTAAGGCCGCAGCAGCTGGTCCACGATCTTCGCGGCGATGTACGCGTCGGTGGCCTGGTGCGCGGCGAGGGCGAGCGTCGCGGAGTCGCGGGCGGCGGTCAGGTTGGGGATGACGAGCACGGTCATGCCCGCCGCGTGGGCCGAGCGGATGCCGGAGCTCGAGTCCTCGACGACGAGGCACCGCGCCGGGGTCAGGCCGAGGCGCTGGGCGGCGAGCAGGTATGGGTCGGGCGCGGGTTTGCCGTGGGTGACGTCGTCACCGGTCACGGTGGTGCGGAAGGGGAGGCCGCACGCGGAGATCGCGGCCTCGACGTAGGGGCGGGGCGAGGCGGAGACCAGCGCGACCGGGCCCAGTCCGGCAGCCGTGGCGACGAGGTCGGCGGCACCGGGGACCAGCCCGAACTCACCTCGCTGAACAGCTGCGACCATGCCGTCGACGCATTCGGTGACCGCCGACTCCGGTGTGAGGCCAGGGCAGCGCGAAGCCAGGTGCGCGGCCCAATGCGTGGTGCTCTTGCCCTGGATCGCGGCCCAGTCGGCGGGGGTCCACGGAGTGCCGTGCCTGGTGGCGACGGCGGAGAAGACCCGGTTCCACGTGGTGGCGCTGTCGACGAGCGTCTCGTCGAGGTCGAAGATCGTGGCGGTAAGCGTCACCGGGCTGCCGCGGGCTGGGGCGCGAAGGCGCAGATCTGTTCGATCGACGTGACCTTGAGCCACAGCCGGTCGGCGAGCGCGCGCAGCTGGGGCAGGCGGGCGACGCTGCCGTCTTCGTTGCACACCTCGCTGATCACGGCGACCGGCGCGAGCCCGGCCAGCCGCATCAGTTCGACGGACGCCTCGGTGTGGCCGCGGCGCTCGGCCAGGCCGCCGGCTCGCGCGCGCAGGGGGAACACGTGCCCTGGCCGGCACAGCGCGCCGGGCGTGGTGGTGGGGTCGGCGAGCAGGCGAAGGGTGTGCGCGCGGTCGGCCGCGGAGATGCCGGACTCGATGCCGGCCGCGGCGTCGACCGACACGGTGTAGGCCGTGCCCGCCGGGTCCTCATTGCGCGCCACCATCGGCGGCAGGTGCAGCCGGTCGGCGATCTCCGGGGTCATCGGTGCGCAGATCAGGCCGCTGGTGTGGCGCAGGTAGAAGGCGAGCGCCTGCGGCGTGGCGTGTTCGGCGGCCATGATGAGGTCGCCTTCGTTCTCGCGGTCCTCGTCGTCGACGACGATCACCGGACGGCCGGACTTGAGGTCCAGGATCGCCGCCGCGACGGTGTCCAAACCGGACATTCGATCGGGGCGCGGTTGCTCGGGAATCACGTTCGCCGACTCTATGGCGCAGGTGTGCCGATCACCGGGACCATCACCCCACCTTCGGGTACCGGACCCTGGCGGGTGACGCCCGGCGGCCCGGAGTAGCCGCGATCCGCCGGGTGGAGCAGCCGCTGTGGAAATCCACAAAAGCCCGCCGCCGCGTGGCTGGTTCGGCTGGCGCGCCCTTCCTAGCGTGAGGGGCGTACGGCGAAGCGGAAGGGCGGCAGATGACCTGGGACTTCTCCACGGAACCGGAGTTCGCGGCGAAGCTGGACTGGGCGCGGGAGTTCGTGCGCACCGAGATCTACCCGCTCGAGGTGCTGGACCTCGACCACGCGGGGTTCCGGCGGATCGCGAAGCCGCTGCAGCAGGCGGTGAAGGACCACGGCCTGTGGGCCGCGCACCTCGGACCCGAGCTCGGCGGGCAAGGCTACGGCCAGGTGAAGCTCGGGCTGCTCCACGAGATCCTCGGGACCACCGAGTTCGCGTCCTACGTCTTCGGGTGCCAGGCGCCGGACTCGGGCAACGCGGAGCTGCTGGCGATCGCGGGGACCGAGGAACAGAAGGCCAAGTACATGCGGCCGCTGCTCGACGGCGAGCTGCTGTCCGCGTTCTCCATGACGGAGCAGGGCACCGGGTCCGACCCGCGGCAGTTCACCACCACGGCGCGGTTCGACGGTGACGAGTGGGTCCTCGACGGCGCGAAGTGGTTCGTGGGCAACGCGTCGCGGGCGGACTTCCACATCGTGATGGCCGTGACGGAGCCCGACGCCGACCCGTACCACCGGATGTCGATGCTGATCGTGCCCACGACCGCTGAAGGGATCACGACTCGCGAGATCGGGTTGATGAACGACCCGGACCACAAGAACCCCATCTGGTCGCACTGCGAAGTCGGGTACGAAGGCGTCCGCGTGCCGAAGGAGAACCTGCTGGGCGAACGCGGTGAGGCGTTCGCGTTGGCGCAAAAGCGGCTCGGGCCCGGGCGGATCCACCACTGCATGCGGTGGGTGGGTGTGTGCCGGCGTGCGTTCGACATGTTGTGCGAACGCGCGGTGAGCATCGACGTGCACGGGGGACCGCTCGCGGACAAGCAGACGGTGCAGAACTGGGTCGCCGACAGCGCCGCGCAGATCGAGTCCGCGCGGCTGCTGACGCTGCAGACCGCGTGGAAGATCGACCAGGTCGGCGCGCAGGCCGCGCGCACCGAGATCGCGATGATCAAGTACCACGGCGCCACCGTGCTGCACGACGTGATCGACCGCGCCATCCAGGTCCACGGCTCGCTCGGCTTCTCCACGGACATGCCACTGGAGCAGATGTACCGCTGGGCCCGCGCGGCGCGCATCTACGACGGGCCCGACGAGGTGCACCGGGTGACCGTCGCGCGGCGGCTGCTCAAGCAGTACCAGCCGGCGAAGGTGCCGACAGAGCACATCCCGACGCGACGGGCCGCGGCGCTGGAGAAGTTCCGCGACCGGCTCGAAGAGTTCACGGCGGCCCAGTGAGCACGCGGCTGCTCGACCGGCCGCTGGCCGGCTGGCTCACCGCGCACACGGGCGACCCCGGGCCGTGGGAGCTGCGGAAACTCACCGGCGGGAACTCCAACGAGACGTGCCTGCTCACCGGCGACGGCACCAGCTACGTCCTGCGTCGGCCGCCCGATCACGCGTTGTCGGCATCGGCGCACAGCGTCGCGCGGGAGCACCGGCTGCTCACGGCCCTCGCAGCCACCGAGGTCCCGGCGCCGAAACCCGTCGCGCTGTGCGAGGACCCCACGCAGACGCTGGCGCCGTTCCTGGTGATGGAGCACGTGGCCGACTCGGTGTCGATCACGGACACGCTTCCCTACCCCGCCCAGGACATCGCGCGGGTGGCCGACGAGGTCGTCGACGCGCTCGCCGCCGTCCACTCGCTCGACTGGCGAGCTGCCGGGCTCACCGGGTTCGGCCGACCCGAGCGGTTCCTCGACCGACAGGTCGAGCGCTGGTACCGGCAGTGGGAAGGCATCGCGCGGCGGCCGCTGCCGGCGATGCCGAAGATCGCCGCGTGGCTGGAGCAGAACAAGCCGGAACCGACCGAACCCGCGTTGCTGCACGGCGACTTCCACCTCGACAACTGCCTGTTCTCCGCGCACGAGCCGCGCCTGAAAGCCGTGATCGACTGGGAGATGGCGACGATCGGCGATCCGCTGCTCGACCTGGGGTTGCTGCTCGCGTTGTGGGGTGGGCGCGGCCGCGCGATGCCCGCCATCCAGGGCGTCTCCCGGGCGCCCGGCGCGCCGCCGCGCGAGCACCTGCTCCAGCGCTACGAGCACGCGGTCGGCCGCGAGCTCCCGCAGATCCGCTACTACCAGTGCCTCGCGTTGTTCAAGCTCGCCGCGATCGTCGAGGCCGCGTGGTCGCAGTTCCTCACTGGAGAACTCTCCAGCGCCTACGCCGCCGCGCTGGAGCACGACGTGCCCGCGCTCCTCGACGAGGCTCTCGACACGGCGGGGGTGACGCCGTGACGTTGGAGGGAGCCACAACGGCACCCGCGATCGGGGGTGGCCTGCCGCCGCCCGGCTGAGCACGGTGGGAGGCAACCAGCCGCTACGTCGACAAAGGAGACGGCGTGACCGAGCAAAGCGTCAATTTCGGGCTCTGGTACGACTTCCGCAACCCCGAGCAGTGGTTCCGGCCTTTTTCCACGCTCTACCGCGAGGCGCTGGACCAGCTCGCGTGGGCGGAGAGCGTCGGGATCGGCTCGGTCTGGCTGACCGAGCACCACTTCTGCGAGGACGGCTACACGCCCTCGCCGTACACGCTGGCCGCGGCGATCGGCGAGCGCACGAAGACCATGCGCATCGGCACGAACCTCGTGATCGCGCCGCTGCACAACCCCGTGCGCCTGGCCGAGGACGCCGCGACGCTCTCGCTGCTCACGGGCGGCCGCTTCGACCTCGGGCTCGGGCAGGGCTACTGGGCGCCGGAGTTCGCGGCGTTCGACCGCAACCTCAAGCACCGGCCGAGCCTGCTCGAAGAGAGCGTGGCGGTGATCCGCCAGGCGTGGTCGGGTGAGGAGAAACCGTTCGAGGGCAAGCGGTTCTCGCTGCCGTCGGTGCGGATCACGCCGAAGCCGGAGGTCCTCCCGAAGCTGCTCGTCGGCGCGATGGCCGACCCGGCGATCGAGCGCGCGGCCCGCATCTCCGACGGGTTCCTCAGCACCCAGAACGTGCACCAGCAGTCCTATTTGGACGCGCTGGACCGCGTGGGCAAATCGTCGGCCGACGGCCAGATCTTCGCCGGCCAGTGGGCCGTGATCGCCGAGGACCCGGAGCGCGAGTGGGCGCGGATCGGGCAGTACGCGTTGTACCAGCTCAACAACTACATCGAGTGGGGCGCGTTCGGCCCGCCCGACGTGGTGCCCAAGTTCGAGAACGCGGACCAGATCGTGGCAGGCGGCGCGTTCCAGCTGTGGGACGTGGCCACGGCCGTCGACGAGCTGACCGCGCTGCTGAAGGACAAGCCGCAGATCAAGGACGTGCACTTCTGGGCGCAGCTGCCCGGCGAGCCCGTGGACAGCGGTTCGGCGCGCATCGAGCTGCTCGCCACGAAGGTCGTGCCGCAGGTCCGCGAGCGGCTGGGCCAGAAGGCGGGGGTGGCGGGGTGAACCAGCCGCTCGTGCTCACCGACCTCCTGCACCGTGCGCGGGAGTTCTTCCCCGCTCAGGAGATCGTGGAGTACGGCGGCGGTGCCGAGCCGCACCGCTACACCAACCGGGAGTTCCACGAACGCGTCGTCGCGCTCGCCGGAGCCCTGGTCAGGCTGGGGGTGCGGCCCGGTGACCGGGTCGCCACCCTCGCCTGGAACCACCACCGCCACCTCGAGCTGTACTTCGCCGTGCCGCTCGCGGGCGCCGTGCTGCACACGGTGAACCTGCGGCTCGAACCGACGGAGATCGCGTACGTGCTGGGCCACGCCGAGGACGTCGTGGTGTTCGCCGACCTGTCGCTGCTGCCGCGGCTGGAAGTGGCACGGGCGGAACGGCCGGAGATGCTCGTCGTCGCCACCGACGGCTCCGCGCCGGGTGCGCTCGCATACGAGGACCTCGTGGCCGAGGGGCCGCCCCTGGAAAACCCGCCGGAGATCGACGAAAACGATCTCGCGGCGCTCTGCTACACCTCCGGCACCACGGGCCCGCCCAAGGGCGTCGGCTACTCGCACCGGTCGCTCTACCTGCACACCTTCGCCGCCTGCCTCGCCGACGGCCACGCGATCAGCGAGCGCGACACCGTGCTGCACGTCGTGCCGATGTTCCACGCCAACGCGTGGGGCATCCCGTTCGCCGCGCTCATGACGGGTGCCAAGCAGGTGCTGCCCGGTCCCCACCCGGTGCCGGCGGAGATCGCGAAAATCGTGGAAGCCGAGCGCGTGACCTACACCGGCATGGTGCCGACCGTCGCGGCCGACCTCGTGCGTCACGTCGCCGCGACCGGCGCCGACCTGAGCAGCCTGCGGGCGCTCGTGCTCGGCGGCTCGCCCCCGGACGACGAGCTGCTGCGGGCTCTCGACTCGCTGGGCATCCCGTCGTTCCAGGGCTGGGGGATGACGGAGATCTCGCCGATGGGCACGTTCTCGCGGCCGTTGCCCAGCGTCACGGATCCGGCCGAGCGGCGCCGGTCGGTCCGCAAACAAGGCCGGCTTCTGCCCGGCCTGCGCTGGCGGCTCGTCGGAGAGGACGGCACCAACCAGCCTCACGACGGGGTTTCGCGCGGTGAGCTGCTGATCCGCGGGCCGTGGGTCGCCACGCAGTACTTCCGCGACGAGCACCCGGACAGCTTCGCCGACGGCTGGCTGCGCACCGGCGACATCGCGACCATCGACGCCGACGGCTACCTGGAGATCGTCGACCGGGCCAAGGACCTGATCAAGAGCGGTGGCGAGTGGATCAGCTCGGTCGCGCTGGAGCAGGCGCTCACGGCCAACCCCGCTGTCGCCGAGGCCGCCGTGGTCGCGGTGGCGCACGAGCGGTGGCAGGAACGGCCGTACGCGCTGGTCGTGCTGGAGCCCGGCCGCGCGGACACACCGGCGGAAATCCTCGCTGACCTGCGGGAACGCGTGCCGCGCTGGTGGCTGCCCGAGGGCGTGCTCGTGGTCGAGGAGCTGCCGCGCACGAGCGTCGGCAAGATCGACAAGAAGGTGCTGCGCGCGAAAGTGGCCGCGGGTGGTGCCGGATGAAGTTCGGTGTCTTCTACGTCCTCGAGTGCCGTGACCACGACTTCCGCCGCGCGTACGAGGAGATGCTCGCGCAGATCTCCTACGCCGAGCAGCTCGGGTTCGACGAGGTGTGGCTGGCCGAGCACCACGGCAGCGACTACGGCTCGATGCCGTCTCCGCAGGTCGCGGCCGCCGCGGTGGCCGAGCGCACGAGCCGGATGCGCATCGGCATCGCCGTCAGCAACCTGACCTTCGACTGGCCGGTGCGGGTGGCCGAGGACTACGCGATGGTCGACGTGCTGTCGAACGGGCGGCTCGATTTCGGCGCCGGCCGCGGGTACCAGCCGGGCGAGTTCCACAACATGGGCGTCGGCGACCGCCAGGACGTGAGCCGCGAGGTGTTCGACGAGGCGCTGGAGATCGTGCGCGGCCTGTGGAGCAAACGCGCGGGCGAGCCGTTCTCCTTCCACGGCAGGCACTTCGACCTCACCGAGGTCGACTGCCGGCCCACGCCGGTGCAGCGCCCGACCCCGCCGATCTACGTCGCGTCGATCAGCCCCGAGACGTTCCACCTGGCGGCCGCGCAGGGCTACAACCTGCTGGTCACCCCGACGTTGATGACGTTGCCGGAGCTCAACCGGCTGGTGGTGGACATCAAGCGTTCGCTCATCACGAGCGGCCGCGACCCGCTGTCGCTCGACTTCCCCATGAACTGGCAGGTCCACCTCGCCGACACCACCGAGGAAGCGCTGGCGAACGTCGCCGAACCGCTGTCCTGGTACTACCGCCACGTGCTCGACCTCGTGCCGAGCGGGCCGGGGGCACCGCACACCTACGAGCGGTACGCGGAACTCGTTGCGGCGTCGGAGGAAGCGGGCGGGCCGACGCTCGACGGGTTGCGCGAGAGCGGCGTGGTCTACGCGGGTGACCCGGCGGGGCTCGTCGCCGAGATCGAGACGCTGTACGAGGAAACCGGGCTGCAGCACCTCATCTGCTGGATGCGGATCGGTGGCCTCGCGCACGAGAAGGTGCTGCACTCGCTGGAACTGTTCGCCGAGCACGTGCTGCCCCGCTTCCGCGACCGGCCGCCGGTCGTGCCGCGGGCGTTGCGCGCCGAAGTCGCTGCCACCCATTGAGTTCCCCGAAGGAGAGAGGCGAGATCCCATGGGCTACCTAGAGGTCGAAAACGGCCGGCGCGTGTACTTCGAGCACCACCGGGGCTCGGGCCGCCCCATCGTGCTCATCCACGGCTGGGGCGCGACCGCCCGCTGCTGGGACACCACCGCGCCGGCGTTGCGGGCCAACGGGAACGAGGTCGTGCTGCTCGACCAACGCGCGTGCGGCCGCTCGGACAACGATTTCTCCGACGTCACGATCTCCGCGCTCGGCTCCGACGTCGTGCGGCTCGTGGAGCAGCTCGGCCTGCGCGAACCCGTGGTCAACGGCTGGTCGCTCGGCGGCGCGGTCGCCGTGGACGCGGTGGCGAAGCTGGGGTCGAACTGCTCGGGCCTGGTCTTGACCGGCGGCGCCACCCCGCGATACACGTCCACTTCGGACTGGCCGCACGGTGCGACGGTGGACGACGTGAAGGGCGTACTCGGTGCGGCCGCCGCCGACCGCGCGAACACCTTCAAGGGCGTCGCCGAAGCCGTGTGCGCCGAGCCGCCGACGGCCGACACGATCGCCTGGCTGTGGGGAATGTTCATGGAGATGGGCCCGCTCGGTGACGAGTCCCTGCTGGACCTCGCCGAGCTCGACCAGCGCAAGCTCCTCGGCGGCCTGGCCGTGCCCGTGCTGTCCCTGCACGGGCGCAAGGACGGCTTCGTGCCGTTCTCCGGCGCCGAGGCCGCGCGTGACCTGTGCTCCGACGCCCGGCTTGTCGAGTTCCCCAACGCCGGCCACGCGCCGTTCCTGGAGGACCGCGACACCTACCTCGCCGAGCTCACCGGCTTCCTGAACCGATGACCACCTGGCTCGTCACCGGCGGTTCGCGCGGGATCGGCCGCGCCGTCGTCGACCACGTCGCCGCCGCGGGTGACAACGTGGCGTCGCTGGCGCGGTCGGCCGGCTCCTCGCCGCCGGCGGTGCCGAACCGCGTGCTCGAGGTCAAGGGCGACGTGACCGACGAGGACTCGATCCGCCGCTGCGTCGAGGCCGTGACCGAGCGGTTCGGCCCGATCGACGTGGTGGTCAACAGCGCCGGCGTGCACCGCGGCCGCCGCATCGACGCGCTGGCGAGATCGGCGTGGGACGAGGTGCTCGCCACGAACCTCACCGGTGCGTTCGAGGTCTGCCGCGCGGTGGTGCCGTTGCTGCCACGGGGTTCGGCGATCGTCAACGTCGGCGCGGTCGTCGGCTTGCGCGGGTTTCCCGGCGACGTTGCGTACGGCTCGGCGAAGGCGGGGCTGTCGGGGCTGACGCAGGTGCTGGCCGTGGAGCTCGCTCCGCGCGGCGTGCGCGTGAACCTCGTGGTCCCGGGCTTTGTGGACACCGACATGACCGCAGGGCTCAGCGATCGGGCCCGCAAGAGCATCGTCGACAAGATTCCCGCCGGGCGCATCGGGACGACGGCCGAGATCGCGGAGGTCATCGTGGCCGTGGCGCGCTCGACGTACATGACGGGCGCGACCGTGCCCGTCGACGGCGGATTGCTCGCGACGTTCGGCGGCGGCTGACCCGCGCGTTTTGTGTGGACCTCCAACGGCCCCACGCGAAGAGCGTTCTTCCCGCGCCCGGTCCTGGTTAGCGTCGGAAGGCGAACCAGGGCGACCCACCCGTAGACGGAGAACACCGACCACCCCCACGAAGAAGGAGAACCACCCATGGACGTCGGAATGCTGCTGGTCTTCCAGAACTGGTTCGAGGACGTCAGCGACCACGAGGTCTTCACGCGCGAGCTCGAGATGGGCGTGCTGGGCGAGCAGTACGGCTTCGACTCCGTCTGGTCGGCCGAACACCACTTCGACGACTACTCGATGTGCCCGGACAACCTCCAGATCATGGCCTACCTCGCCGGGCGCACCTCGAAGATCAAGCTCGGCACGGGCGCGGTCATCCTGCCCTGGAACGACCCGCTGCGCGTGGTGGAGAAGGCCATCATGCTCGACCACATGTCCAACGGGCGCCTGCTGCTTGGCATGGGCCGTGGCCTGGCGAAGATGGAGTACGAGGGTTTCCGCGTCGACATGAACGAGTCGCGCGAGCGCTTCGACGAGGCCGCCGCGATGATCATCCGCGGGCTGCAGAACGGGTACGTCGAGAACGACGGCAAGTACTACAAGCAGCCGCGCGTCACCGTCCGGCCGGGCCCGGCCGGGCACTCGTGGGAAGGCCGGATCTTCGGCGTCGCGATGTCGCCCGACTCGATCCCGGCCGTCGCGGAGCTGGGCGCGCAGATGATGACGTTCATGCAGTACGACTTCGCGCAGCACCTCGAGGCGATCGACCGCTGGCGTGGCCTGCACCGCGAGAAGCACGGCACGGAGCCGGGCGCACCGCTGATCCAGGACTTCGTGTACTGCCACGAAGATCCCGAAGAGGCGAAGCGCATCGCGCACGAGCACATCTCGCGCTACTTCCTGTCGGTGATCAAGCACTACGACTTCGCCGGCTCGCACTGGCGGGAGACGAAGGGCTACGAGGCCTACCAGGCCGGCGCCGACATGATCCGCGAGGCGGGCATGGAAACCGCGGCGAGCGCGTACGTCGACGCGAACATCTGGGGCACGCCCGAGGAGATCGTGGAGAAGTACGCCGCGCGGCGCGAGCAGGGTGGCGAGCTGATGGCCAACGCCGCGTTCTGCTTCGGCGGCCTGCCGCTGGACAAGGCGGAGGCGAGCATGCGGCTGTTCGGCGAGAAGGTGGTGCCGCAGCTGCACAAGATGTCCTCGCGCGCGCCCGCGGGGGTGTGAGGCCGGGTAGTGGCCCGGGTTTCCGCCCGGGCCACGGCACCTTCCCGGGCTTTCGTGGTTTCGGGCTTTCGGACTGGAGCTGGATGGAAACCGTGACCAGACCGGCATTCGCCGAGCAGTTCCGCGAAGTGATGTCGGGCGTGTGCACCCCGGTTTCGGTGGTGACCGCCCTCGACGGCACGCGGCCGCACGGCACGACGGTGAGCGCGTTCGCGTCGCTCTCGATGGACCCGCCGATGGTGCTCGTGTCGCTCGACCGCACGTCCGACCTGCTGACGGTGGTGCGGCGCGCGGGGCGCTTCGGCCTGAACGTGCTGGAAAGCGGCCAGGCGGAGCTCGCGAAACGCTTCGCCCGCAAGGGAATGGCCAAGTTCGACGGCGTCACCTGGGCGCTCGAGGACGACCTGCCGCGGCTCGCGGGCTCGTCCGGCTGGGTGGCGTGCACCGTCGAGAAGTTCCTCGAAGGGGGTGACCACGTGGTCGCGCTCGGCCTGGTGGAGGCGGCGGAC
Source organism: Amycolatopsis sp. NPDC001319 (assembly GCF_042896185.1). Lineage (NCBI taxonomy): Bacteria > Bacillati > Actinomycetota > Actinomycetes > Pseudonocardiales > Pseudonocardiaceae > Amycolatopsis > Amycolatopsis sp. NPDC001319. The sequence goes on from NZ_JBIAWY010000001.1 coordinate 677,994, forward strand.
TCGCGGCCGCTGGCGCCGTTGACCTACCACGCGCGGACCTTCGGCACCCACACCCGGACGGACGGCTGATGGCACCCGGCGAGCAGGTGCAGCACGCCGTCGCGGCGCTGGCGCAGGGCCGGCTGGTCGTGGTCGTCGACGACGCCGACCGCGAGAACGAGGGCGACCTCGTCGGTGCCGCGCGGACGATGACCGCCGCGCAGATGGCGTTCCTCGTACGGCACACCACGGGGATCGTCTGCGCGCCGATGCCCGGCGAACGCGCGGACGCGTTGCGGCTGCGGCAGATGGTCGCGGACAACACCGACGCACACGGCACGGCGTTCACGGTGAGCGTCGACCACGCTTCGGCGGGTACCGGCGTCTCGGCGGCGGACCGGACCACGACCGTGCGGGCGCTGGCGGACCCGGCCACCAAACCCGGTGAGCTGCGCCGGCCCGGCCACGTGTTCCCGCTGCGGGCGCGTGAGGGCGGAGTGCTGGTGCGGGCCGGGCACACGGAAGCGGCCGTCGACCTGCTGGCGATGGCCGGCGCGGGTGACGTCGGCGTGATCAGCGAGCTGGTGGCCGACGACGGGTCGATGCTGCGCGGCGCCGCGGTGGAGGAGTTCGCCGCGCGCCACGACCTGCCGGTGCTGCGGATCGCCGACCTCGTGCGCTACCGCGGGGCGACGGAACGCCTGGTGGAGCCCGTGGCGAGCGCGGCCATGCCGACGGCGTTCGGCGACTTCCGGGCCGTCGCCTACCGGTCCGTGCTCGACGGGACCGAGCACCTCGCGCTGGTGCGGGGCGATGTCGCGGCGGCCGGGCAGTCGGCTGCCGGTGCCCTGGTCCGGGTGCACAGCGAATGCCTGACCGGCGACATCCTGGGCTCGCTGCGGTGCGACTGCGGCGCACAGCTGGAGTACGCGCTGCGGGCGATTGCCGAAGAGGGCGCGGGCGCGGTGATCTACCTGCGGGGCCACGAAGGCCGCGGGATCGGGCTGGCGCACAAGATCCACGCGTACGCGCTGCAGGAGCAGGGTCTGGACACCGTCGAGGCCAACCTCGCGCAGGGCCTGCCGGTCGATTCGCGCAGCTACGGCATCGGCGCCCGGATCCTGACCGACCTCGGCGTCCGCCGGATGCGGCTCATCACGAACAATCCCGCCAAGTACGGCGGGCTCGAGGGCTACGCGCTCGACATCGTCGGACGCGTGCGCCTGCCCGTCACACAGACGCCGCACAACGTGCGTTACCTGCGGACCAAGCAGGAGCGCATGGGCCATGACCTGGGCGTACTCGCTTCAGGCATGGACGGGAGCGGGTGAGGTAAGGCACCCTCAGACGGAGTCCGGATTTCAACGGTGAAGGCGGATCCCATGCGCGACGCTTCGGTTCGGTCCCTGGTGCGCCCGGTGGATCCGGCGCACCGTGAGCGTGAGGTCATCGCCGCGTTCAGCGAGATCACGACCGAGGCCATCACCACCACGCGGCTCGAGGACCTGCTGGGCCTGCTCGGCAAGCAGCTGTGCCACCTGCTGGGCGTCACACGCTGTTCGGTGTACCTGCGCGACGGCGACGGCCGGTTCCGCGGCGCCGCCGGCTACTGCGAGAGCGAGGGCGACATCTCGGCCGCCGTGCAGGCGCAGGAGGCCGGCATCCAGGGCGACCGGTTCAGCCGCGAGGTCATCGAGTCGGCCGCGCCTGTGCTCATCTCCGACGTGCCGCGCGACCCGCGCCCGCACCGCCGCACCATGGAGCACTGGCACGTGCGCGCGATGCTCGGCGTGCCGCTCGTGTTCGACGGCAAGGTGATCGGCCTGATCTTCGTCGACAACGTGCAGAAGGACCACGTGTACGCCGACGAAGACGTGGCGCTTGCGGAGCTGTTCGCCCGGCTGGGCGCGTTGTTCCTGCGGCAGGCCATGCTGAACGCGCACCTGAAGAACAAGGCCGCCGAGGTCGTGCGGCAGAAGAACACCCTGGCGTACCTGGCCGATGTGCACCAGAAGCTGACCAACGCCGTGCTCGACGGCGCGAGCATCCAGACCGTGGTGACGCTGCTGGGTGAGCTCTCGGCGAAGCCCGTGGTGCTGTACAACGAGGATTTCCAGGTCCTGGCGTGGTCCGCACCTGCGGGGTTGAAAATGACGCAGCCGCCGGAGCTGGCCGCGCGGATCCGGGAGCTGCCGTCGGTGAAGCAGGCGCTGGCGTCGCTGAGCGCCAGCTGCCCGTCGACGATCGTGCCGCCGACGCCGGCGGTGTGGGTGGGTCGGCGACACCTGATGTGCCGGCTGATCATCGAGGGCCAGCCCAGTGGGTACCTCGGGATCGTCGAGGTCGGGCGCGGTCTGGAGGAGCTGGACACGAAGCTCGCGGAGCACGGCGCGACGGTGCTGTCGTTGCAGGTGCTGTCCGAACGACGCCAGGCGGAGGCCGAGGGCCAGGCGCGCGAGGACTTCCTGTCCGACCTGCTGCACCGCACCCGCGACGCCGAGCAGCTGGCGCGGCGCGGCCCGCAGTTCGGGGTGAACCTGGCTCAGCCGCACGTGCTGGTGCGGTTCGCGTTGGACAACGCGAGCCAGAACGTGAGCGTTTCGGTGGGGCGGAAGCTGGTGATCCGTTCACTGGCCACGGTTCTGTCGGTGTCCGAACCGGCCGCGGTCAGCCTGCCGGGCGCGGTGGTCGCGCTGCTGTCCCTTCCGGACGGTTCGGAACCGCGCGACTTGCGCGCGGCGGTCGACGAGGTTCGGCTGGCTGTCGGCCCGCGCTTGCGGGTGCGGACCGCCGTGATCTCCGGCGTGTGCCGTTCTCCGGAGGATTTCCCTTTGGCCCACCGGGAGTTGCGGGAGATCGACGAGCTGGCCACGTCGTTCGGCTGGTCCGGTGGCGTGGTGACGGTGACCGAGCTGGGGCTGTTCCGGCTGGTCGCGTCCAGCGGCCGGGTCAAGGAGGCGGTGCAGTTCGCGCACGAAACGATCCGGCCGTTGCGGGACGCGGACCCGTCGCTTCTGGAGACGTGGCGCGCTTTCGTCGCCGCCGAGGGGCGCGTTCAGAGCACCGCGTCGGAGCTGGGCGTGCACGAGAACACGATCCGCTACCGGCTGGGGAAGATCGGAAAGCTGATCGGGCAGGATCCGGGTGCGTTGGATTGTCTGCTGCAGTCGCGGATCGCGTTTCAGATTCTGGATCTGGCTGGTTGGTGAGTCATTTTTGCAGGATTTTGGCGAGGGTGCCGAGGTTGTCTTGCATTCCTCGTTTGAAGAGCTTCTCGGCCAGCGGGCCGAGTAGCGCGGCTGGTAGGGGAGTCCGGCGCAGGTTTGGCTCTGGTGTCAAGCCACGCTGATGGGCCGGGCGGTGCGCGGCCCCGGAAATGCCGGCGGGTGAGCCGTCCGGATCAGCCCTTCACCACCGGCGCGACCTGTTGCGCCCACTGCCAAGGCGCACCTGTCCCGCCCGGCAAGGAGTTGAAGTACTCCCAGCCATCCACCCCGCCGAAGTCCGGGTACTTCGCGACCAGCGAACGAGCCGTCGACTGCAGCCGCGATATGTCGACATACCCACCACAGTTGGCGGGATTCGTCACGGTCCCGGCGACGACCTTCGCGGCCGGCACAACGCCGTGGCCGACGATGGCGTCGTAGCCGGAGGTGTCGGACAGGGAGCCCCAGCCGCAGTAGAACTGGGTGTTGAACCAGGAGATCTGGGGGCCGCGGTCGCGGTAGAGCTGGTCGTAGTTCAGGCCCGAGAGGCCGCGCCCGCCACTCAGCTCCGGGGCGACGGGGGCGAAGGTGATGAGAAACGACGGGCCGAAGTCCGCGCGCAGCGCGTCGATGAGGCGGACGACGGAGGCGTTGTCCACCGTCTCCTCGATGTCCAGGTCGATGCCCGACAGCGAGTGGTCGCGAAGCAGAGCGCGAAGCGGTGGGTAGTACGTGTTGAAGTCGGACGCGAGCCGCTGGAAGCTGCCCTGGGCCGCGCCGCCGAGGAAGGCCAGGGTGTGGACGCCCTGGGAGCGCAAGGTGCCGAGGTCCTGCCACATCTGGTTGAACTTCGCGGCCGACGGCGGGTCGTCGTTCACGTGCACCACGCCGCCGGGGTCGAGGTGGACGGCACCGACGAGGACGTCGGTGACGCCGGCGTTGTGTTGCGTGAGGCCGAGCGGCGAGACGTACGCGCTGCCGTTGTAGATCGTCTGGTAGTACACGATCACGCGCCGCCCGGTCGCGGCCGAGGCCGGCACGGCGCCGCACAGCACCAGGAGCACGGCCAGCGCGGCCGCCGCGAGGTTCCTCATGGTCCAGACCTTACGTGGCAGAACGTGCCCGCACTACCACCGTCCGTAGGGTTCCGCGCGGGGCGGGACCGGCGTGATCGGCCGTCGGACCCCAGACCCCAGAACCGATCCCGGCCCCGCGCGAAGCACTCGGCTGACTCAGCAGCGGCCCAGCATGTCCGTCAGCGCGGACTTCTCGGCGGAGTTCACCGTGAGCTTGAACTTCGACTTCACCGCGACCCACATGCGGGCGTAGGTGCACCAGTAGCCCGTGGACGGCGGCTTCCACTGGTCCGGCGACTTGTCGCCCTTCTCCTGGTTGACGTTGTCCGTCACGGCGATCAGCTGCGGGTCGGACAGGTCGTTGGCGTAGGCCTGGCGCTGCGCCGTGGTCCACGACGACGCACCGGTGCGCCACGCGTCGGCCAGCGGCACGACGTGGTCGATGTCCACATCGGACGCCGCGGTCCAGGTCGCGCCGTCGTAGGGCGAAACCCACTTGCCCGAGGTGGCGGTGCAGCTGGAGTTGGTGACGACGTTCGTGCCGTCGCGCTTGAGCACGACCTCACGGGTGTCGCAGTTGTTGCCCTGCTGGATCCAGTGCGGGAACTTGTCGCGGCTGTAGCCGGTCAGCGAACCGTCGGCCTTCACGGTGAGGCCGGCGAGCTCGCTCTTGGCCGTCGCGGCCGACGGGATGCCGGGCGGGGTCGCGTCGGCGATGCCGACCATCGTGCCGCCGAGCAGCGTCACGCCGACGAGGACGGTCAAGGAGTTTCGGACACTACGCGCTGTGGGCATATTGCCGCCTCCGTGTCGAGTGTGGGACTGATTCACCTTCGACCACGGAAGTGGCGCAAGCAACACTTACGGGTGACATGTAACAGACCTTCAGTGAACAGAAAGTGCCGTTAGGCCACCTGGCGCAGAACTATCGGATGAAACCGGTCACGGTCGGATCAGGCGCAGGTCCTCGGTGTGCCGGTACCAGGTCCGCTTGGTGACCTCGCGGGGGTGCGCGACGCCGTCGCTCACGAGCGACGTGGTCGGCAGGCAGCCGAGCTGGAACGCGCGACCGTGGAACACGGCGCTGCGCTTCACCAGCTTCCCACGCGTCACCCGGGCGACCAAGCCGTTCTCGTCCGCCGACACCTCCACGGCGGCCGCGGCGCCGTCGAAGGCCAGGTGCTCGTCGCAGTACGCCTGGCCCTGGACGTTACGCAGAGTGGCGCGCCCGGCCAGGATGCCGCCGGTGTCGTCACGCACGAGCGGCACTTCCGAGGCCGAAGCGTCGAGGGCGATTTCGAGCGCCTTGACGGGGTCCGTGGGCAGTCCCCAGAGCGCCGCGACGGCCGAACCGGACTCGGACGGCACGAACCCGATCGACACGCCCGACACGCGATCGGTCCGCAGCAATCGCACGAGCACCGCCGCGAGGTCCGCGTCGGTCCCCGCGACGATCAGGCGCTCGTGTTTCCCCAGCAAGGGATCGATTTCCGTCTTGCCCGGAAGCGCCGAGACGCGCACGATGGACAGGTCACGGAGGCCCGTGAACGAGTGCGGATCATCACCGCAGGCCACCACGATTCCGCGCACGCCCACGTCCTCCGTTACAGTCATGCACCGGCATTTCCCAGCGCCACCCCGTGTCCCATCGGGACACTTTCCCTGTTGCCGAACACCTGGAGTGTCACATGCCGGCGATCGTGCTGATCGGTGCCCAGTGGGGGGACGAAGGCAAGGGCAAGGCGACCGACCTGCTCGGTGACCGTGTGCAGTGGGTCGTCCGCTACCAGGGCGGCAACAACGCCGGCCACACCGTCGTCCTTCCCAACGGCGAGAACTTCGCCCTCCACCTCATCCCGTCCGGGATCCTCACGCCGGGCGTGACCAACGTCATCGGCAACGGTGTGGTGGTCGACCCGGGCGTGCTGCTCGACGAGCTCGCGGGTCTGGAGGAGCGCGGCGTCGACACGAGCGGGCTGCGGATCTCCGCCGACGCGCACTTGATCATGCCGTACCACGTGGCGATCGACAAAGTCACCGAGCGCTACCTGGGCAGCCGCAAGATCGGCACCACCGGCCGGGGCATCGGGCCGTGCTACCAGGACAAGATCGCCCGCGTCGGCGTCCGCGTGCAGGACCTGCTCGACGAGAAGATCTTCCGCCAGAAGGTCGAAGCGGCGCTGGAGTTCAAGAACCAGGTTCTGGTGAAGGTCTACAACCGCAAGGCGCTCGACGCGAACCAGGTCGCCGACGAGGTGCTCGCCGCCGGCGAGAAGTTCGCGCACCGCATCGCCGACACGCGCCTGCAGCTCAACCAGGCCCTCGAACGCGGCGAAACGGTGCTGCTGGAGGGTTCGCAGGGCACGCTGCTCGACGTGGACCACGGCACGTACCCGTTCGTCACGTCGTCGAACCCGACCTCGGGCGGCGCGAGCGCGGGTTCGGGCATCGGCCCGGGCCGCATCACCACCGTGCTGGGCATCCTGAAGGCCTACACCACGCGCGTCGGCTCGGGCCCGTTCCCGACGGAGCTCGACGACGAGTCCGGCGAGTACCTGCGCAAGCAGGGCGGCGAGTTCGGCGTGACCACGGGCCGTTCGCGGCGCACCGGCTGGTTCGACGCCGTGATCGCCCGCTACGCCGTGCGCGTCAACGGGATCACCGACTACTTCCTCACCAAGCTCGACGTGCTGTCGGGCCTGGAGAAGGTGCCGGTGTGCGTCGGCTACGACGTGGACGGCCGCCGCACCCACGACATGCCGATGACGCAGACCGACGTGCACCACGCCGTGCCGGTGTACGAAGAGCTGCCGGGCTGGTTCGAGGACATCTCGGGCTGCCGCACGTTCGACGAGCTGCCGGCCAACGCGCGGTCCTATGTGGAGCGTCTGGAAGAGCTGTCGGGTGCGCGGGTCTCGGCCATCGGCGTGGGGCCGGGCCGCGAGCAGACGATCGTGCGCCACGACTTCGTCTGAGCCGTTTGCCGGCGGGCGTTCCCGGCGGAACGCCCGTCAGCCCATGCCCATCCGGTTGGTGAGGGTGTTGGTGGCGGAGAGCTCTTCGAGGTCCAGCTCGACGAGGACCTTGCGCAGCACCTCGTCGTCGAGGCGCCCGGCGCGGTTCTCCGCGATCATCGCCGCGCGCTGGGTGATCAGCAGCTCACGCCGGGCCTGGGCGAACTTCGCCTGCGGGCTGGCGCTGCGTTCCTCGCCGGACAGCGTGATCGCGGCTCGCGCGAAGCGGTAGCGGGTGTCGACGAGCCGCTCCAGACGTTCTTCCAGCCGCTTCATGCGGTCCGGCGGCAGGTCCGCCTTGGCCATCGCCGCCTGCGTGATCTCCTTCAGCCGCGTGTGCGCCGCCTTCTGCGCGACCTCCCGCGCGGCCAGCTCCTCGGCCTGGTCGCGGGCGGCCTCGGCCGGGTTCCGGACCTTGAGCCAGCGGATCAGCGGCGGCAAGGTCAGGCCCTGGATCAGCACCGTGCCGACGGCGACGGTGAACGCGAACAGCTGGATCTCCGGGCGCCCCGGCGTCCCGAGCGGCACGGCCGAAGCCGCGGCGAGTGTGACCACGCCGCGCATCCCGGTCCACGACACCACGGCCAGCGCTTGCCACGAAGCCGAGTCGCGCGTCCGGCCGAACAGCCGCAGCGTTCTCGGCAGGTAGCTCGACAGGAACACCGCGGGGATCCGCACGGCCATCGTCACCAGCAGCACGACGACAGCGACGATCGCGAGGGTGCCGTTGTCGCGGGCCGCGCGGTCGGCGCCGTCGAGCACGAACGGCAGCTGCAGGCCCATCAACGCGAACACCAGCGCTTCGAGCAGCACGTCGATCGACGTCCACACGGACCGGTCCTGCATGCGCGTGGCCGGGGACGCGCGCAGCGAGCGCTGGCCGAGGTAGAGGCCGGCCGTGACCACGGCGAGCACGCCCGAGCCGCTGAACTCCGAGCCGAACGGGTGCAAGTGCTCGGCCGTCACGTAGGCCGCGAACGGCACGATGATCCCGAACGCCGACTCCAGCAGCGGGTCGTCGAGCCGCGAGCGGATGAACACCACCACGAACCCGGCCACGAGGCCCACGGCGATGCCCAGCACCGTCGCCACCGCGAACACGCCAAGGCCATGGCCGATCGACCCGGCCGTGCCCGCGACGGCGGCGAGCGCGACCTTGTACAGCGTGAGCGCGGCGGCGTCGTTGACCAGGCTTTCGCCGGTCAGCACGGTCATGATCCCGCGCGGCAGGCCGAGCTTGCGCCCGATCGCCACGGCCGTCACGGCGTCCGGCGGTGCCACCACCGCCCCGAGTACCAGCGCTGACGCCCACGGCAGGTCGGGCAGCAGCAGGTGCACCACGAACGCGACGACCACGGCCGTCACCACCACCAGCACGACACCCAGCCCGATGATCGGGCGCAAGTTGGCGCGGAAGTGCGTGAGCGAGCTGTCGAGCGACGTCGAGTAGAGCAGCGGCGGCAGCACCACCGTGAGGATCAGCTCGGGCTCCAGTTCGATCCGTGGCACGCCCGGAATCAGCGCGACCCCCAGCGCGACCACGACGATCAGCAGCGGCGCCGACACGTTGTAGCGCCGGGCGAGCGCGGTCAGGCCGAGCGAGCCGGCGAGGACTCCGACCAGCGTGAGGGTCTCCATGCCCGCATCTTCACCCAGGTTGATCTCGGATGACGGGTCACGGGCACGTCGTGTCGCGTCCGGGCAGGTGATCTTCGAGCAGGAAATCGGTGAGCCGGCCGGCCGTGCACGCGTTGGTGAGGTCCACGCCGTGGCCGGCGTCGTCGATCGTGGTCAGCTCCGCGCGGCGGCCGAGGGCTTGGCGCATCTCCAGGGCGCCGGAGTACGCGGTGGAGGGGTCGGCGTGGTTCTGGAGCATCAGGACGTTGCGCGGGCCGTTCGCGGTGATGGGCTGCGGTTGGTGCACGGCGTCGCGCGGCCAGAAGGCGCACGGCCAGATGTCGACGGGCATGCCGTTGGTGAGGGGGTGGGCCTGGCGGTCCTGCTGCACGGCGGCGGCGTACGTCGCGGGGTCGCGGGAGACGGGCGCGTCACCGCAGAGGACGGCGTACTGGTCGCTGGCGAAGTTGTCGGGGATCGGCTGGGTGAAGGTGGTGCCGAAGGGCAGGTCCTGGCCGTCGCCGAGGGCCATCAGCGTGGCGATGACGGGGTAGATCGCCGGCTTCTCGAGGAACGGCGGCAAGGCGACGCGCACGTCGTTGCCGGTGAGGACGCGGCCGCTGTCGAAGGTGCGGGGGTGCTGGTCGAGGGCCGCGGTGATGCGGAAGTAGGCGGCTTCTATCGCGTCCGGGGTGGTGCCGAGGTGGAAGGTGCTGTCGTGGTCGGCGGCCCATTCGGCGAACGGGGGAAACGCCGTTTCCACGGCTTCGCCCTTCAGCCGGATCGCGGCCGTGACGCCGTCCGGCGGAGTGCTGCTGTCGAGCACGATCTTGCCGGTGTTCCGCGGGAACATCGAGGCGTAGACGGCGCCGCGGTAGGTGCCGTAGGACGTGCCGTAGTAGTTCAGCTCGCGCGCGCCGAGGGCTTGGCGGATGCGGTCCATGTCCTGTGCGACGTTCTTCGTGTTGAGGTACGGCAGGTAGGCGCCGGCGTTCTTCGCGCAGGTGGCGGCGACGCGGCGGGCGTAGGTGACGTTGGCGCTGATGTCGCCGTCCGGCGCCGGGTACGGGTCGACGAGGGTGGCGGCGCGGTCGGCGTCGGACAGTCCACAGAGGACCGGAGTCGAGTTGCCGATGCCGCGGTCGTCGAAGCCGATGAGGTCGTACTGGCTCAGCAGTTGCTTGCCGACGGCCGTGGTCGACCACACGCTCGGCTGGTCCAGGCCGGACCCGCCGGGCCCGCCCGGGCCGATGGCCAGTGGCTGGTGTTTCGTGCCGGGGATGCGCGAGATCGTGAGGGTGATGGTTTTCCCGTGCGGGTGGGCGTAGTCGAGCGGGACGGTCAGCGTGGCGCACTGCTGGCGCGGGTCGCGCTGGACGGTGTTGCTCGACGCGTCGGGGGTCGGGGCGGGGCAGGTGCCCCAGGACAGCGGCGGGGTAGCCGCGGCGGCGGGTACGACGGTGAGCGCGCCGAGGCTCACGGCGGCGAGCGCGAGAGTGGCTGTTCGGTTCGGTTTCACCGTCCCGATCTTCACGGCCGCCGCTGGGTGACACCTCCACCTGCGGGTTGATCCCGGGTCTATCCCAGTTCTTTGAGCTCCCGTTCGACGGCTTCCAGTTCCGCCGCGGATCCCTGCACCTTCGGGCCCGTGAACCATTTGCGCGCCGACACGACCCACCACAGCGCCGCGCCGCCGAGCACGATCAGGAACGCGATCGGCGTGTAGTTGAACGAGTCGACCGTGACGGGTGAGCCCTGCGGCAGCATGAACAGCACGAAGATCACCACGACCCACGCGGTCGCGACGATGCCGATCGGCTTGCCCCAGCGACCGAGGTGCCACGGTCCCTTCTCGAAGCTGTCACCGCGTCGGACGCGCAGGAACACGGGGATCACGTACGCCACGTAGAGCCCGACGGTCGCGATCGATGTGACCGCCGCGTAGGCCGTGGCGCTCCACAGGTACGGCAGCGCCAGGATCAGCGCGCCACCGGCGGCGAGCCACACGGCGTTGGTAGGCGTCTGCGTGCGCTTGTTGATGCGGTGCCAGATCTTCGAGCCGGGGATGGCGCCGTCGCGGGCGAACGCGTAGATCATCCGCGAGTTTGCCGTCACCGAGGCCATGCCGCAGAACAGTTGCGCGCCGATGCAGATCAGCAGCAGGAACTTGCCCGTGACCGCGCCGGTGGCCTCGATGAAGATCTGCGCCGGCGGCACCCCCGTGGCCGAGTTGACGGCGCCGTCGTAGTCCTGGATGGCGAACGTGAGCCCGATCAGCAGTACCCACCCTGCGACGAGCGACACGAGGATCGAGTTGATGATCCCGCGCGGCCCGGCCTTCGCGGCGTTCTTGGTTTCCTCGGTCATGTGCGCCGACGCGTCGTAGCCGGTCAGCGTGTACTGCGCCAGCAGCAACCCGAGCGCGAACACGTACACCGACGAGCTCCAGCCCGTCTCGTTCGCGAAGTGCCCGAACACGAACGACGCTTCCTGGTGCTTCGCCGGCACGAACACGAGCACGCCGACGATCACCAGCACCCCGATCAGGTGCCACCACACGCTCACGCTGTTGAGGATCGCCACCACGCGCACGCCGAACGTGTTCAGCGCCCCGTGCACGACCAGGATGATCGCCAGCAGCAGGATCGTGTGCCCCGGCGTCGCGGCATAGCCCCACTGCAGGTCGAGGAACGCGTTCAGGAACAGCGCCGCCCCGAAGTCGATGCCCGCCGTCACGGCGATCTGCCCGATCAGGTTGAACCACCCGGTGAACCACGACCACGCCGGCCCGTTGCGTGTCGCGAGCTTCGCGGCCCAGTAGTACAGACCACCGGCCGTCGGGTAGCTGGAACACACCTCCGCCATGCCGAGCCCCACAAGGATCACGAAGAGACCGACGAGCGGCCACCCCCAGATCATCGCCACGGGCCCGCCGGTCTTCATGCCGAAGCCGTACAGCGTCAGACATCCGGACAGGATCGAGATGATCGTGAACGACACCGCGAAGTTCGAAAACGACGACATCGTGCGCTTCAGCTCCTGCGCATACCCCAGCGCATGCAGCCGCGCACTGTCCTCATCGTGTCGGTCGGGTTCGGCGGTCTGCTGGTCGGAGACATCCATCGGGCACCCACCTGAAAGGTATGTGTACAGACCTTTGAAGTTCCGGAGAAGCTAGCCCGGCCCGTCCGCGGGTGTCAAGGCTCCGTCAAGAACCCCTCCCGCGCGCGGCCGCCATTGGTTCCTCACCGCGACCGTGGGCGCCTGGCCGCGTGACGAGGTGCTCCGCCACAACGCCCCGCAGCATTCCGCAATCCGCAGACAGGCCGGTGCAGCCAACCCGCAACTGACGGCAGCAGCCTGCTGTCAACCTCGTGCCAGCCCGTCGCAACCCATCAACGGCTGTCCGTGGCAACCCTTCGAGATCGCGAGGGCTGTCGTTCAGCCGGTCCTGCTCCGGCCGCCGGACTTACCGCGATCGGCCGGCCGGCCGAGCGCTTCCTTCGCGCATCAGCCGTTCGCCACCAACTCCCCTCCGAGCCATCGGGTCAACGGCCACGCACCCTCCGAAGTGTTGGAAACAACCGTGAACACCAGGCCGTCGGAGGGGCGCGAGACGCTGCGGAACGAGACGCCGTAGTCGTAGCCCTCAAGCATCACCGTGGTGTCGTCGGGTGGGAGCCAGAAGCCGAGGCCGTAGCGGAGCTGTTCGCGGGTCGAGGTGTCTGTGCTCACCACGGTCGTCATTCGCGAAACCCACTCCGGTGGCACGATCCGGCCGGCGTGAAACGCGGACCAGAACGCCGCGAAGTCGCCGGCGGTCGAGTAGATCCCGCCGTCGCCGCTGCCGACCACGGGCAGGCTGAAGACGTTGGTGCGCCCGTCTTCCAGGTACCCCGTGGCCGCGTCGCCGGGTAGCGCGTCCGAGCGGAGGAACGACGTGTGTGTCATGCCGGCAGGAGCGGCAACGCGCGAAGCGACCAGATCCGCGAAAGGCGTACCCGCAGCCCGTTCCGCCAGTAACGCCAGTACCGCGAACCCGCCGTTGTTGTACGAGAACCGCCATCCCGGCGGAAACCGTTGCGGGAACCCGTCCAGTGCGGGCAAATACGCCGCCGCCGAGGTGAAGGACTGCGGTTGCGCCGGTGGCGAGGCGTCTTCGTCGCAGTAGTCGCCGATGCCCGAGCGGTGGGAGAGCAGGTGTTCCACCGTGACGTCGTCGTCGATCAACGGCAGGTCCGCGCCCAGCAGGGAGCGCACCCGGGTGCCCAGGGTCAGCAACCCCTCGACGATGAGCCGAACCACCACCAAGGCAGTGAAACCCTTGGTACCACTGGCGATCGCGAACCTGGTGTCCACTGTGTTCGGTACGCCGTACCCGCGGTGCGCCGAGCCGTACGCACGCGCGAGCACCGATTCATCACGACGGCTGACCGACACGACCCCGGAAAACCCGGTGTCACGCGCCAGCCGGTCGATCTCCTCCCCCAGAACCATGGCGGCAACTCTAGGAACCGGCACCGACAAAAAACAGCAGGCCCGTCCACCATCGGGTGAACGGGCCTGCGGAAAATCCGGCTACAGAGCCAAAAATCAGTGCCCCAGGAAATCGTGCAGCGACTCCAGCGCCGTGTCCGCCTGGTCGGCGAAGAAGCCGTCGACGCCGGCCTTGAGGAACGCCGCCTCCTCCGCGAACACGTTGCCGAACGCGGTCGGGCTGGCGGAAGAACGCAGGTTCGCCGGCAGGAACGGGTTCTCGTTGCGGAAGGTGTACGGCTGCACCTTGAGACCCACGCGGTGCGCGTCAGCGACCAGCGAGGTCGGCTTGCCGAGGTTGTCCGAAGCGTCGCGCGGGATGATCTGCGCCTTGTCCGGGCCGAGGTACTTCGCGTACTTCGCGACTTCACGCAGCCCCGCCGGCGTCACGATGTCCGCGTACGTGCGCTTGTCACCGGCGGCCACGAAGTCGGCCGGCGCGCCCGAAGCCTCCGTGAGCTGCAGCAGCGGCACCCGCACCTGCTTGTGCAGCTCCTTGAGGTTCGCCACCTCGAACGACTGGATGATCACCGGCGCGTCGGCGCGGTTGAGGCCGTTGCGGTTGAGGAACGCGACGAGCTTCGGCTCGGTCGGGTTGCCGATCGAGGAGAAGTACGTCGAGTGCTTGACCTCGGGGTACGTGCCCAGCGTGCGGTGCAGCTCCTTGCTCAGCCGCCGCGTGAGGTCGATGACCTCCTGGTAGGTCGCGATCTGGAAGCGGCCGTTGTACAGCTGGTTGTTCGGGCGGTTCTCCGGGATCCGCTCCTTCGCGCGCAGCGTCTTGAGCTCCGCGAGCGTGAAGTCCTCGGTGAACCAGCCGGTCATCGACACGCCGTCGACGGTCTTGGTGGTCTTGCGCGAGGCGAACTCCTTGTGGTCCGCCACGTCGGTGGTGCCGCCGATCTCCGGCTCGTGCCGCGCGACGAGCTGGCCGTCCTTGGTCGGCACGAGGTCGACGTCGACGAAGTCCACGCCCATGCGGAACGCGAGCTCGTAGGAGGCGAGCGTGTGCTCCGGGCGGTAGCCGGGCGCGCCCCGGTGTCCGACGATCACGGGGTCATCGTGCCGGTGCGCCGCCGCGCCCGCCACCTGCTGCGGGGCCGCCGTGGCGGGACCGATGGCCAGGCTCGCGACCCCGAGCAGGGCGAGACCGGACAGGGCGAGCACACCCACGCGTTTGCGCTTCATGGGAAAGGGACCTCTCTCTACCGGGCGCTCCGTCCTCATCTGACGGATTTGCCACACTGCGCCGTTTATTTGCCAATCCGACCACAGTCACGGCGGAAACTGGCGGCAGGAAGGCGGCTGCCAGTCCGGTACCGCCTACTTTCGGCCGGTTTGGCAACGCCCGCCGCCACCCTCACGGCCGCAAGCGTCCGGTGAGCGGCACAGGGCGGGCAGACGGCTGACAAACCGGTAAACGGTGCATGGAATCCGCTTCCGGACAGCACGGGACAGGTGCCTCACGGACGGCGAAATGCCCCCGCCGACCCGAGCCCGTTACGCTGGTCGGCGTGCGCGTACTGGTAATCGGGTCCGGCGCCCGGGAGCATGCACTCGTCCTCGCGGTGTCCGGCGATCCCGCCGTCACCGCGCTCGCCTGCGCGCCCGGCAATGCCGGGACGGCCGCGGTCGCCGAGCAGATGGGTGTCGAACCGGCTGATCCCGAAGCGGTCGCTGCCCTGGCGAGCGGGTGGAAGGCCGACCTCGTGGTGGTCGGCCCCGAGGTTCCGCTGGTCGCGGGCGTCGCCGACGCGGTGCGGAAGGCGGGCATCGCCTGCTTCGGACCGTCGGCCACGGCCGCGCGCATCGAGGGCTCGAAGGCCTTCGCCAAGGACGTGATGGCCGCCGCGAACGTCCCCACCGCGCGCAGCGAGGTCGTGGACACTCCGGCCCGCCTCGACGCCGCGCTGCAGCGCTTCGGTCCCACCTGGGTCGTGAAGGACGACGGCCTCGCGGCCGGCAAGGGCGTGGTCGTCACGCAGGACGTCGAGGTCGCGCGCAAGCACGCCCTGATGCTCCTCGACGGCGGGCACCCCGTCCTCCTGGAGTCCTTTTTGGACGGACCCGAGGCGTCGCTGTTCTGCTTCGTCGACGGCCGCACCGTGGTCCCGCTGCTGCCCGCGCAGGACTTCAAGCGCGTCGGCGACGACGACGCCGGCCCGAACACCGGGGGCATGGGCGCCTACGCCCCGCTGCCGTGGGCGCCGGAAGGCCTGGTGGACGACGTGGTCGCCCGCATCGTGCAGCCCGTGGTCGACGAGCTCGACGCGCGCGGCGCCACCTTCTCCGGCCTGCTCTACGCCGGTCTCGCGCTGACGTCCGAGGGCCCGCAGGTCATCGAGTTCAACTGCCGCTTCGGCGACCCGGAGACCCAGGTCGTGCTGGCGCTGCTGCGCACGCCGCTGGCCGGCCTGATGCACGCGACGGCCACCGGCAAGCTCGCGAAGCAGCCGCCGCTGGAGTGGTCGGGCGGCGCGGCCGTGACGGTCGTGATCGCGGCCGACGGCTACCCCGGCAAGCCGCGCACCGGCGACGTGATCACCGGCGGCGAGCTCGAAGGCGTGCTCCACGCGGGCACGCGGCGGCGCGAGGACGGCGCCGTGGTGTCGGCGGGCGGGCGTGTGCTGTCCGTGGTCGGCACGGGCAAGTCGCTCAAGTCGGCGCGCAAGCACGCGTACGAGACGGTGGAGCGCGTGCACCTCGCGGGCTCGCACCACCGCACCGACATCGCGCTCAAGGCGGCCAACGGCGACATCACCATGCCGGTGAACGCCTGAGTTTCCGCCTCCCGATCACCCGGCGGTTGGTAGCCTCGTAGCGGGGCCGAACGGTCACACTCCGTATTACCGAGGGGGAGCGCATGGCGGGAAGCAGTCCGCTGTCCGACCTGGCGTCGTCCGTCCCGGCCGCGCCCGGCGTCGCGGACCTCATCGTGGCGCCGGAGAAGCTGCTGGACGTGGCGAAGGCCGTCGACGAGCAGGCCAACGCACTCGAGGACAAGCTGCTCACGCGCCTGGGCGAGCTGCGCATCGACACGCCTTCGGCCGACGCGGTGAGCGTGAATTCCGTGGCGGCGTGGAACATGATCGTCGCGGAAGGTGATCACTCCTACGCGGCCGAAGCGCGCGCGTACGTCGCCAACCTGCGCCGCCTCGGCGAGCAGCTGCGGGCCGCGGCCCAGACCTACCAGGCGAGCGAAGACGACAAGGCCGCGGCGTTCGGGGACCGTGGTGCGCACGGCATTCACTAGTGCTCTCGTCGCGGCGCTCGCGCTCGGCGCGGCCGGGTGCTCGTCCGGCGATGCCGGCACGGCCGTGCCGGTGCCGACCGCGGTGAGCTCGGCTTCGCAGGCCGCGAAGGCTTCGCAGCTGCCGCCGCGCCCGGCCGACCTCCCGCTCACGGGCGTGGACCCGTGTGACCTGCTGGGCCAGGCGCAGCTCGACGAGCTGCAGGTCAACGCCGTGCCGCGCAAGGCCGCCGATCCGCAGGACGGGCCCACGTGCGTGTTCGACGCGGACAAGACCGAGCCGTTCCACGCCTACCACCTGCGCACCGTTACCGCCGACCTGCAGGAGTGGCTCACCGGCGCGCGGCGGAAGAACAGCATGACCACGGCGCCGTTCGCGGTCGAGGGCTACCCGGCGCTCACGAACTACCGCGCGGCCGGCACGCCTTCGGACTGCGAGGTGCTCGTCGGCGTCGCGAAGGGCCAGACGCTGGCGGCGCAAGCGTTTGCGGTCACCGCCGGTGCGTTCACCCAGCAGCAACTGTGCGACCAGGCGACGCAGGCGGCCGACCTGGCGCTGCAGTACCTCAGGACACGGACCTAGGAGGGCGCGTGGAGATCTCCGACCTCGCGGGCAAGATCCGCGACCAGCGCTTCGACGGCTGGACGGACACGTCCCTCGCGGACGAGATCCGGAAGTTCTCCGACGGCGACGGCATCGGCAGCATCGGCACGGCCGTCGACGCGCTGAAGGCCGTCGCGACCGCGCTCGCCGAGACCGACCAGGCGCTGCGCACGCAGCTGACGCAGCTCGGCGTCGAGTGGCAGAGCCAGGCGGGCGGCGCGGCCGGGCAGGTGTTCACCGACCAGGCCGGGTTCTCCCAGGACGCCATGCGGAAGGTGTCCAACACCGCCGAGCTGCTTTTCGCGCAGGGCGAGGCCTTCAACCGCACCAAGTTCAAGCTGCCCGACCCCGCCACGCTGATGAAGGGCGCCGGCGGCTACACGCTCGGCGACTCCGTGCTGAGCCTGATCGGCTTCGAGACCGACCACGCGACGGCGGTCGACGCGGCGCAGAACGCGCGAAGCCAGGCGCTCGAGGCGTTGAACGCGTACGCGCAGCAGAGCGGCGAGAACCTGTTGGCGTCGGAGCCGCTGAGCCAGCCGCAGTCGCTGTCGATGACGGAGCCGGACGGGCGCAAGAGCGTGCTCGACCTGGCCGGGTCGGCGGTGGACGTGACGCCGGACGGCGGAGTGCGGCCGGCTTCGGCCTCGGTGCAGTCGCGGCACGTGGATCCGCCGGTGGTGCAGCCGGTGGCGAACCGGCTGGCGGTGGATCCGCCGACGCCGGCGTTGGGGATCGCGATGCCTGGTGGGTCGGCCGGGTCCGGTGGATCCGGCGGTTACACGGCGCCGGCTTCGGCTCCGGGGCGGCCGGCTGCGCCTCCGGGGCGGCCGGCTGCGCCTCCGCCTGGGGCGGCCCCCGTTGCTCCTCCGGTTTCGGGTCGGCCGTCGACGCCGCCGCCCGGTTGGGAAATGCCTCGGGGTGGCGGCCGGCCGGACGTGCCTGGACGGCCTGGGTTCGGTGGGCCTGTCCGGGGTGGTGGGCCTGGTTTCGGTCCTGGTTTCGAGGGGCAGCCCGGTGCCGGGCGTGGTTTCGTCGGAGGGCCCGGGCCCGGCTCCGGCAGCGCTGCGCCGGGTGGATCGTCGACCGGGCCTGACGCCGTCCTCGGCCGCGGTCCGGCCGGCGGGACCGGTGGTGGCGACCCGGCGTTGAGCCGGGGCCGGATGGTCGGCAGCGGTCCGCAGTCACCCGTTGTGCCGGAGGAGAGCGTGAGCGGTCCCGCCGCGCCGCCGCGGCCGGGTGCGTCGGCCGGCGAGCTCGGCGCGGGTGCCGCGGCGCTCGGCGCGGGCGTGGCCGGCGGTGCCGTGGCCGGTGACCGGGAACGGCAGGGCCGGGGTTTCGGTGGTGCGCCGTCGAAGGGACCCGTGCGTCCGCTGCCGGTGGGCGAGCTGCCGGAGGAAGAGGCGATCGCGCTGCGCAAGACCGAGCAGATCGAGCCCAAGCAGCCTTCGGGCGACGCGAAGTTCCTCGCCCCCGCGGCCACGCAGAACGAGGACGACGCCGACCACGTGCGCCGCTTCGGCGTCGACGACAAGGACCTCTTCACCGACCCCCGCCTGGTCTCCGACGACGTGATCGGCGACGACGCGTGAACCTCGTGCTCTCGACGCTCGAGTTCGACGTCCTGTGGGAGTCGCTCGAGCTGGGCCGCCGTCCCGCCGCGCTCGGCGTGCCCTCGCCGGGCCGCACGCATTCCGAACGCGCTGAGTTGATCGACCAGGCGTGGGCGGGACTTTCGCGCCGCCGCCTCGCGCGCGGGCGCCGCGCGTCGGGCGAGCTGTTCGACCAGCTGCACCTGCTGTCGCGCCCGCAGTCCGCCCTCGACGTCTGGGTCTGGGCCGACCGCGAGATCCACGGGCGCGCCGTCAGCCGCGGCAGCCAGGCCGTGCTCGCCGTCGTCGACCGCGACGAGGTCTGGCTCATCCCCGCCGACGAGGGCGCGCTGGCCGAAGCCGCCGTCCCCGTCGCCGGCGACCTCTCCGCGGGCCTCGGCCAGAGCGTCTCGGTGCCCCACGCCACCCTCGTCGCCGCCGACGCCGAAGCCGGCGGCGACCCGAAAGCACTGGTCACCGCCCTCGAGGATCGCGGCCTCGCCCTGTGGGAAGCCCAGGAACTCGCCGGCATGCTGCTCGGCCAGGAAGCCCGCGGCCAGTTCACCGCCGAACGCACCCTCCGCGACGGCACGATCCGCCGCTCGCCCCACCCCACCGCCTTCTTCGACACCGACGCGGGCCGCTACCTCTTCCAACTCACCGACGACCCCGACGGCCACACCTGGGCCACCATCACCCCGGCGGACAACGCGGTGCTGGTGGAACGGGTACGGGAGCTGCAATCCGCGTTATGAGGCCTTCTTGATGTTCGCCGCGACCACTTCGGCGAACTTGCGCGTGGTGTCACAAGTCGGCCCCGAGGGCGTCGTGTCCTCAGGCCCGATCACCACGATTTCGTCCCACCAGCCGGCTTCGTGCTGCGGGTAGGTCCATTCGACCGTGCACCCTGCTTGGTCGGCCTCGTAGCACACCTGGATGTCACCGACTTGGGTGCGCTGTGGATTGGAGATACCAGCACCGGGCTGCGTCACGCGGTCGACTGAGATGTCAAAGAGCTTGTTGCCTTGCCAATAACACCGGTGGATACCTTGGACCTCGGTCCGCAAGTTGTCTTGGACGGCTTCTTCGAGCGGCTGCCTGAGCTTGGGTGAACAAAGATCGGCGTCGACCAGGCTGCCCGGTGGAAACGGATACGTCGGTCAAGGTGCACCCGTTGGCGTCTTGGCTTTGGTGGCGTTGAACGAGCCGACGTTCGTGCGGTCCCCGGCTTGAACCCGCGAGCGACGCACCGAGAGAAATGTTGAGGCTCGACACCTCGGCGTAAGTCGGGGTCTTTTCGAGGTAAAAATCGCATTGCTCAAAGGGCTCTGAGGTGAGGGCTTGAGGATCGGCCCTGTCTTCGGCAGCGAATCGCGGGTCAGCAGTTGGCACGGGTCCACGCGACGGAGCGCAGCGAGATCGCACCGATTGCACCGGGAGCGGGCCGACGGCGTCGATCGCCTGTCGCAGCGACGGGCCGGCCACGAACACCGACGCGAGCCACGGCAGGTCGGCGTCGGGATCGGCGTCCATCACCGCGGCCGTGTACGCGCCGGACACCATCCGCGACGACTGAACCTCTCGCCGGAACCGCGAGCGGAACCCGGGATCGTGCGCGAACCCGGGATGAACCTGCTTGACCGCGGCAAGCCGACCGTCCTGCGACACCCCCAGCGCGACGCGGCCCATTCCCCCTTCGCCGAGGGAAGCGACAAGACGATAGCGCCCGACTTGTCGTGCTTCGCCCGGATTCAATGGCTTCACTTCTGCTCGTACCTCCCCGATGATCATGCTAGTGCGGTGCACGCGGGTGGAAGTTCCGGAGATCCACACCGGCGGTATGGCCGAGGTCTTAAAGTGAGCGGGAACCGGCCTGGTCAGGTGCGCGTCTGATCGGACGGGAAGCGGAAGGGGATGACGCACGGTGCCTGTTTACGACCCGGACTCCATGGCCATCGTGGCCAAGAAGGTCGAGCAGCTGAAGGACGAGTTCGAGAAGTCCCGGCAGCACCTCACCGGAGTCGACGACGAACCTGAAAGTCCTTTCGGAACAATGGGGGGTTCGAAGGACGTGCACGGTGCCGTCGGTCAGTTCAAGCAGGGTGTGCACGGTGAATTCGAGGCCGCCGGGAAACTGATGGAGGCGACCGGCTTCATTCTCCGCAAGGCCGCCGGCCTGATGGCGGAGACCGATGCCGTGGCCAAGAGCGACCTGACCGTTCACGAAGACCGGAACTGAGGCTGGGACGCATGCGTGAGGGGGCAGCAGGGTGGCGTTGATCGACTTTCCGCCCAACTGGCAGACGGTGACGCAGAAGGCGTCGAAGGTCGACGGGATCAAGCCCGAGGCGATCGAGAAGGCGGCGCAGCAGTTCAAGGACGCCGCGCAGCAGGCGGGTGACCACAGCGCCGCGCTGAAGTCGTCGACCGATTCGCTGGCGAGTGGCGTGTGGAAGGGCGACGCGGCCGATTCGTTCGTCGCGTACGTCCGGCAGATCACCACCGCGGGTGACAAGGTGCAGGGCCACCTCACCGACGTCGGCAACGACCTCAGTCAGCTGTCGTCGAACTTGAGCACCCTCAAGGGCAAGGTCGTCACCGCCAGGGATCAGGCGCACACGGCGATCCAGAACCGCATCAACACCGAAACGCCCAAGGTGCAGGCCGCGCAGAAGGCCGAAGCCGACTACGCGAACTCGGACAAGAAGGGCGCGGCGCCGAGCCCGACTTCGCAGTCGATCATCGACGCGGCGAACGCGGCGAACCTCAAGGACGCCACGGCCGCGGAGCAGACCATCGACCCGCTGCTGACCCAGGCGGACGGCATGGTCAAGAGTTCGCAGCAGTTGATGCAGACGCAGATCGAGGGCGGCTACTCGAAGGTTCCCCTCCCCGGCAAGGACGGCACTGTCCCCCAGAGCACCGGCGGTCTCCACACCAGCTCCCACCACGGCGGTGGCGGCGGAGGAGGCGGCGGCGGTGGCGGTGGGGGTGGCGGCCTCGGACCCAGCGGCGGCCCGCCCGGGTCCCCGCCGCCGGGCAACGTGCAGGAGTGGATCGACGAGGCCATCAAGATCCTGCAGGCCAACGGTGTGAACGTCACGGAAGCCGACGTCAAGAACATCTGGGCGATCATCCAGCACGAATCGGGCGGTAACCCCAACGCGATCAACAACTGGGATTCCAATGCTGCCGCCGGGCACCCTTCCAAGGGTCTGATGCAGTGCATCGACTCGACGTTCCAGGCGCACAAGCTGCCGGGCCACGACAACATCTACAACCCGGTCGACAACATCATCGCGGGTGTGCGGTATTCGCTCGACCGGTACGGGTCGATGAGCAACGTGCCGGGCATCGCCGCGATGGCTCACGGTGGCGCGTACCGCGGGTACTGAGCAGGGCAGCAAGGCACGACAGCAGAGCAAGACAACCGAAGCGCGGCTCGTGAGCGGCAACCGTTGCTCACGAGCCGTGCCCGGTTAGCCTGGCGGCATGGTCGACATCGGTGCTTTCGGTGGGCCCGCGCTGCGGGCCGGCGTTCCCCCGTTCCACGTGATGGACGTGCTGTCCGCGGCGCAGGCGAGGCAGCGCAGTCACGGGGACCTGGTGTCGCTGGCGGCGGGGCAGCCGTCGGCGCCCGCGCCGGAGGCGGTGCGGCGGGCGGCGAAAGAGGCGCTGGACAAGTACACGCTCGGCTACACCGAGCAGCTCGGCATCCCGGAGCTGCGTGAGGCCGTCGCGGGGCATTACCGCAGTACGTACGACGTGGATGTCAGCGCGCAGGACGTGGTGATGACCACCGGGTCGTCCGGGGGTTTCCTGCTGAGCTTCCTCAGCGCGTTCGACCCCGGGGCGCGGGTGGCGATGGCGCGGCCCGGTTACCCGGCGTACCGGAACCTGCTCAAGGTGCTCGGCTGCGAGGTCGTGGAGTTCGCAACGACCGCGGAGACCAACTTCCAGCCCACCGTCGACCTGCTGGACGAGCTGGGGCCGCTGGACGGCCTCATCGTGGCGAGCCCCAGCAACCCGACGGGCACGGTCCTGCCGCCCGGGGAGCTGGCGGCCATCTCGGGCTGGTGCGCGTCCCACGGGGTGCAGCTGATCAGTGACGAGATCTACCACGGCATCTCCTACGAAAAGCAGCTCGACTGCGCGTGGCAGTACGGCCGCGAAGCGCTCGTGCTGGGCTCGTTCTCGAAGTACTTCGCGATGACGGGCTGGCGGCTGGGCTGGATGCTCGTGCCGCAGCGGTTGCACCGGGCCGTGGACGTGCTCACGGGCAACTTCACGATCTGCCCGCCCGCGATCGCGCAGCACGCGGCCGTCGCGGCGTTCACGCCGGAGTCGTATGCGGAGGCCGACGCGCACGTGGAGCACTACCGGCGCAACCGCGATCGGCTGTTCGCGGGGCTCAAGAAAATCGGTCTCGACAAGCTCGCCCCCGCCGAAGGGGCCTTCTACGCGTACGCCGACGTCTCCGCGTACACCACCGACAGCCTCAGCTGGTGCCAGCGCCTGCTCGCCGACACCGGGGTCGCCATCGCGCCGGGCGTGGACTTCGACCCGGTCGACGGCGGGAAGTTCGTGCGGTTCTCGTTCGCCGGGGCCACCGAGGACGTCGACGAAGGCGTCCGCCGCCTGGGGGAATGGCTCAGGTGAACCGGTCAGGGGGAACCCCGATATCCCCCTGAACGTTGGCTGGACGGAGAGAGTTTTCGCGCCGCGGGTGGCACGCTGGACAGCACCGGGCCGGCGTGGCGCGGAAACGTCATGGAGGAGCCATGTTCTGGAAGATCGTCGGAGGGCTCATCGTCGCCTGGATCGCCTTCATGGTCCTCGGCGCGGTGATCGGCTTCGTGTTCAAGGCCGTGCTGTGGATCGCGATCATCGGCGGCGTGGTGTTCCTGGGCACCGCGGCCTACGGCGCGATCAGCGGCAAGAAGGACGCGAAGCGCATCGGGCGCTGATCACTCGGGCTTCAGGGGGACGCGACCTTCGGTGCGGCGACCGGCCACGACGGCTGGGCGCCGCATCGACGTTTTCGCACCCTGACCTGATCCTCATCGCTTCCTCACATCGGTCCGCCACCGTGGAGCGCGTACCGCTCCGCCGAGGAAGGACCGATGAGCACCACTCGAACCGCCGGGTCACTACTCGTTCTGCTGTGTGCACTCGCCGTCACGGCGTGCTCGGCCAACCCCAACGCCGCCGCCAAGCCCCAAGCCACCGCCCCTGACCAGCCGGCACAGCAGACCTCGACGCGGCAGACCTCCACAAAACCACCGGAGACCCAGCGGCCGCCCGCCACCCCGCCGCGGCCGTACGAGGTCACCGTGCCGGAGCGTACGCGCAAGACCGCGTCGGGTTTCCCCGTCAACACCTGCGTGCCCGACCGGCTCGATCCGCAGGTGCTCAGCCTGACCACGTCGGACGGCTTCCACCTGCCGGCGATCGAGTTCGGCTCCGGTGACCGCGGGATCCTCCTCGACCACGAGTCCGGCTACTACATCTGTTCCTGGCTGGACACCGCCGAGAAGCTCGCGGCCAAGGGTTACCACGTGATGGTGTTCGAGTACCGCGGCCATGGCGCGGCGCAGAAGAACGGCGGCTCCATCACCGGCAATTTCGACACCGACACCAGCGCCGCCCTCGCCGAGCTGCACCGGCGCGGCGCGAAGTCGATGCTGCTGGGCGGCGCCTCGTGCGGCGGCAGCTCGGCCGCCCGGCTCGCGGCCAAGGAACCGCAGTTGGTGGGCCTGCTGATCCTGTCCTCGCCCAGCAACTGCGGCGGCGACTCGGTGGCGGCCATCCGCAAGGTCACCAAGCCGGCGTTCTTCGCCGTCGAGCCGGACGACTACAGCGGCAACATGATCGGCGAGGTGAAGAAGCTGTACGAAGCGTCCGGGGCGCCGCCGGCCGACAAGCACCTGGAGATCCTGCCCGGCGGAACCCACGGCACCGACATGTTGCGCGACCCCAAAACCCAGGACCGGCTGGAAAAGCTGATCTTCGACTTCGTCGAATCGTGTTTCCGGCGGAACTGACCACAGTGGACTAAGGAACGCGCGCGACCCCGGCCAGCGTCGTGAAGTTCGTCGGCGTGAGCGGCGCCAGACGCGGGCCGCCCGGCCACCACAGGTGGGGGTACGTCAGGCCAGGCGGCAGGAGCTCGAGCCCGGTGAACAACGACGCGATCTCCTCGCGCGTGCGGTAGAGCGTGTCGAGGCCGGTG
The DNA here is from genome assembly GCF_042896185.1 of Amycolatopsis sp. NPDC001319. NCBI lineage: Bacteria > Bacillati > Actinomycetota > Actinomycetes > Pseudonocardiales > Pseudonocardiaceae > Amycolatopsis > Amycolatopsis sp. NPDC001319. The sequence continues at coordinate 703,100 of NZ_JBIAWY010000001.1, forward strand.
GTGGCGAAGCGGGATTCCAGAGACGTTGCCAGCTCGGCGGCCGCGCTGCCGTCCGCGGGGTTGTACTGGTGCAGCAGCACGACGTACGAGCCGGGCGCGAGCGCGTCGACGTAGGCCTTCACCACCGCCCGCGCCACGGCGAAGTCGGGGATGTGGTGCACCACCGCGCACAGGATGAGGCCCAGCGGACGCTCGAAGTCCAGGTGGGCCGTCACGTCCGGGTGCGCCAGCGTGCGCTCGGGGTCGAGCAGATCGGCGCCGACCATGTGCGTGTAGTCGTTCTCCGCCAGCAGCGCGCGGCCGTGGGCCTGCACCACCGGGTCGTGGTCGACGTACACCACGTGCGCCTCGGGGTTCACGCGCTGCGCGACCTGGTGCGTGTTCTCCACCGTCGGGAAACCCGAGCCGAGGTCGAGGAACTGGTCCACGCCCAGGCGGTCGGTGAGCATCCGCACCGCGCGCACGAGCCACTGCCGCACTTCCTGCGCCATCGTCTGCGCGGCCGGCGCGAGCTCCAGGATCTGGCGCAGCACGGCGCGGTCGGCGGCGTAGTGGTCCCGGCCGCCCATCAGGGCGTCGTACACCCGCGCGTTGCTCGGCCGGTCGAAGTCGACCGGCGCGAGGTGGTCGGCCACAGGGCACCTACCGGGGAAGATTCGTCGGGACGCGCACAGCTTAGGTGATCGGGTTCACGCCGGGTGGGCGGCCGGGTCGCGAGGGTGCGGCCTCAGTCGAGCGCGGCGCGGGCGGCCTCGGCGCCGTCCCACAGCTGTGCCCGGATGCCGACGGCGCGCGCTCCCTCCACATTGGACTCGCGGTCGTCGAAGAACAGGCACTCCTCCGGCTTCGCTTCGAGCTTTTCCAGTAACAGGTGGAAAATCTCGGGGTCGGGCTTGGCGAGTTTCACGTCACCCGAGAACAGCGTGACGCGGAACAGCTTCGCCCACTCCTGCTCGCGCACCCACTTGCCGAACGACGAAGGCGCGTTGGACAGCAGTGCCAGCGCGGCCCCGGCTTCCGACAGCGCTTCGAGCAGCTCCAGGGACGACGGTGCCAGGTTCGACCAGCCCGCGACGTCGATGGCGGTGAGCTCCTCCGACATCGTGTCGTCGACTCGTACGCCCACGCGATCGCCGATCGACGTCCAGTACTCGAGGTCACTCGAACCGCGGTCGTACGCCTCGCGTACCGCCCAGTAGACGGGCTCGAACTCCTCGGCGGGCACGCCCATCGTGGCGGCGAGCTTCGGCAACGCGGTGGTGCGCGTGCAGAGGACCTCGCCGTAGTCGAAGACGATCCAGTTCATCGCGAGGCCGCCTTGATGCGCTGCAGCGCGTCTTCGACGGCGGTGGGTTCGAGGTCGCGGTGCAGCACGAAGCGCACCTTGCCGGCCATCGGCAGCGCCTGGATGCCGAGCGAGCCGAGCCACTCCAGGGCCACGGCGAGGTCGGGGACCTCGGCGAGCACGATGTTGGTGTCCGGCGTGGCGACGCCCCAGCCGTGCTCGGCCAGGCCCGCGGCCAGGCGCCGGGCGTGCTCGTGGGTCTCGGCCAGCTCGCCGACGTTGTCCAGCGCGACCAGGCAGGCCGCGGCGAGAACACCGCCCTGGCGCACGCCGCCGCCGAGCATCTGGCGCATCCGGCGCGCCCGCTCCACGAACTCGACGCTGCCCGCGACGACCGAGCCGACCGGCGCGCCGAGGCCCTTGCTGAAACACGCGCTCACGCTGTCGACACCGACGGTCAGCGCCGCAGGCGGCACCCCCAACGCGACCGATGCGTGCCAGATGCGCGCGCCGTCGAGGTGGACGTTGAGCCCGGCCTCCTTCGCGACGGCCACCAGCTGCGCGTGCTCCTCGGGCGGGGTGACGGCGCCGCCGGCCGCGTTGTGCGTGTTCTCCAGGCAGAGCAGCGTGGTGCGCAGTGTGAAATACGGACCGGGGTTGCCGATGGAGGCGCGCAGCAGGTCGGGCGTGGGGCGGCCGGGGCCGGCGTCGTGCTCCAGGATGTCGGGCATGCCGCCGGCGAGCCACGCGGCGGAGCCGAGCTCGTTGGTGAGCACGTGGGCGCCGCGCGTCGCGAGGAAGCGGTCGCCGCGCTGGAGGTGCACGGACAGGGCGATGAGGTTCGCCATGGTCCCGCTGGGCGTCCACAGCGCGGCGGGCATGCCGAGCGTCTCGGCGGCGCGCTCTTCGAGCCGGGCGATGGTCGGGTCGATGCCGATCACGTTGTCGTCGACCTCGGCCTCGGCCATGGCGGCCCGCATGCGCCGATCCGGGCGGGTGACGGTGTCGGAGCGGAAATCGAGCGGAGTCGAGGTCACGCCGCGATCACATCACACCGCCACCCGCGCGATCAATGCGGCGGGGGGTGGAGGGAATCGGCGGTCTCGTGCAACCGTGGACGCCCCCGGTTCCGTCATTGAGGACGGATGAGCAGAAGAGCGGAGCAGCAGACCGCGTGGACCAGCGCGACGAAGACGAGTTCGCGGAGTACTTCTCCGCGAAGCGGGACGCCGTGCGCCGGACCGCGTACTTGCTCTGTGGCGATTGGCACAAGGCCGACGACCTCGCCCAGACGGCGTTCGTCGCGCTGCACCGGAGGTGGAAGAAGATCAGGGACCGCGCCGCGACCGACGCGTACGTCCGCAAGACGCTCGTGCGCGCCGTCATCGACGAGTCGCGCCGGCCGTGGCGCCGGGAGTGGCAGACCGAGGTCATGCCGGAGCCGGCACCGGACGGCCCCGGCCTGGCCGACAGCGTCGCGACCAGGGAAGACCTGCTGGCGGCGTTGAAGGAAGTGCCGCCGAAACAACGCGCTGTGCTGGTGCTGCGGTTCTTCGAGGGCTTGGACGTGACGGCCGCGGCGAAGGCGCTGGGCTGCAGCGAGGGCAACGTGAAGAGCCAGACCGCGCGAGGGCTGGCGAACCTGCGAGAGGTGCTGGAACGGGAGGTGGAGGCCAATGGATGAGCGTGAGTTGTTCTCCACTCTGCCTGGCGAGGTGCCGCCTGCCACGTTCACGAAGGACGACGTCGTGCGCGAGTCGCGCCGGCTGACTTTGCGCCGCCGCAACCGCATTGCCGCTGGTGGCAGCGCTGTGGTCCTGGCTTTGCTGGGCTTCGGCGCGTACGGGCTCGTGGCCGGTACGGGCGGTAAGCCCGATTCCGCCGCTGTCATGAATTCGGCCGAAGCTCCCGCGCAACCCGGTGTGTCGGCTGCGCGTCCTTTGGGTACTGGGGAGGGGAACTTCCCGGCTCTGCCGCCTCAGCAGGGAGGCAGTGGAGACGGGAGGACCGGCCCTCGGGTCGAAGGCGCCTCCGGGTGCGAAAAGGTGGACTGGGAGCTCGCCACCGCCCTCGCTGGCGAGCTCCCAGGCCACTTCACCGCCACGGAAGCCTCCCAGGGCAGCGTCTGTACGACGGGCGCCCGCGGCGCCGGGTTCCCCCTGCCGGACGGCGCGATCTCCGTGGCCGTCTTCCCGCGCGGGGCGCCGGTGACGTACCCGGCCCAGTCGGCCGGAGCGGTCACCGCGCGTGCTGCCACCGGTACCGGCGGGACCCTCGTGCTGGTGAGTGTGCCGGGGACGTTCGGGCACCCCGCGCCGTACGCCGGTGAACTGGCGCGCTTCGCCGCCTCGCTGGCACCCCGGTTCTGACGGCCCGTTGATGGCGCGGCTGGCAGAATGACCGGCCATGACGGCAGCAGCAACCACCCCCAAGGGCGAGCGCCGCCGAGCCACCCTCGTCGAAGCCGCGGCGGAGCTGCTCGCCGAAGGCGGATTCGACGCGGTGCGCCACCGAGCCGTCGCCGAGCGGGCCGGCCTGCCGCTCGCGTCCACGACGTACTACTTCGACTCGCTCGAGGACCTGGTGACCGCCGCGGTCGAGCACCACTCGCAGGTGGAGCTCGCCAACGGGCGGCAGCAGCTGGAGGAGCTGGCCACCCGCAACCGCGGCGTCTCGGCGACCGTGGAGCTCGTGCTCGACCTCCTGCTCGGCCCGCCCTCCGGCGACCCGGAAGCCGACGCCGAGGCCGTGCTGCTGCGCTACGAACGCCTCGTGGCCACCGGGCGGCGGCCGTATCTGCGACCGTTGATGCGGACGCTGTCGGACCAGCTGAACGAACTGCTGCTGGAGATCTTCACCCGCTCGGGCACGCCCGTGTCCGCGGCGGAGCTGGAGCGCCTGGTCGCACTGGTCGACGGCGCGGTGGTGAACGCCCTGATCGCCATCGACCCGGCGCCGCGGGCCGCTGCGGCGAGGATGTTGCAGGCGGCGCTCGCCGAGAGCTGACCGCCTACCGCCGCGACTTCTTCGCCTTGTCCAAGTCGTCCCGGGACTTCGTCACCAACGCGAACATCGCACTCTCCGCCGCCCCCGGATCTCGGGCCAGGATTGCGTCCAGGACCTTCCGGTGGGAGGGCACGGGGTTGTCCGAGGGGCCCGATCCGTGCACCAGCTTGTCGCGCTCCGCGAGGCCGATGGCGATGACGCGTTCGACCTGAAGCAGGAAGTTGTTGTGCGTCGCGGTCATCAGGGCGCGGTGGAAGGTCAGGTCGGCGCGGACGCTGGCTTCGGGGTCGTCGCCGGCGGTGGTCATGTCGTCGAGGGCGGCCTGCAAAGCCGCGAGATCCACGGCGTCCGCGCGTTCGGCGGCGATGCGGGCGGCGGCGGGTTCGACGACGGTGCGGACCTCGGTCAGCTCGTCGAGCAGGCCCGGGTTGTCGCTGGCCGCGGTTTGCCAGCGCATGACGTCGGTGTCGAGCATGTTCCACTGGTCGCGGGGCTGCACGAAGGTGCCGCGCTTCTGGCGCGCGTCGATCATTCCCTTGGCGGCCAGCACTTTGAGCGCCTCGCGCAGCGCGGTCAACGAGATGTCGAGCTCTTCGCGCAGCGCGGGCAGGTCGAGCACGGTGCCCTCGCCCCACTCGTCGGACAGGATCCGGGCGGCGAGCGTCTCCACGGTCTGTCCGTGCAGACCGCGGTGCCGGTGTTCGGACAATGGAGGTCCCCTCAGTCGGCAGTGCGGAGTCATCCTACCTCGGACGCGATTACGTCATAAATTATGAATACATCTTGACAGCCGCCAGCCCGGTTGCAAGTCTGTGCCAGCAGTCACTCCCCCGCAGGGGAGCGACGCTCCATTCAGACAAAGGGGTCACAGCGATGACGACTGCAGCAGGCCTGTCCCGCCGTCATTTCCTGCGCAACGCCGGCCTCGTCGGCCTGGGAGCACTCGGTTCGAGCAGCTTCCTCGCCGCGTGCGCCACCTCGGCCTCCAACGGCCCGGTGAAACAGGCCGCCGGTGCGGTCACCGTCCAGTCGAACCTCTCCTCGCCGCAGGCGAAGGTCGCCATCGAGGCACTCGCCAAGGCGTTCGGGGACAAGGGCGGCGCGACCGCGACGGTCAACACCGTCGCGTCGGAGACCTTCCGCACCCAGCTGCCGAGCTACCTGACCTCGGCGAACCCGCCCGACACGTTCACGTGGTACCCGGGTTCGCTGCTGTCGGGTTACGCGAAGAAGGGCCTGCTGCTCGACGTCGGCGACGTGTGGCAGACGATGGGCAACTACTCCCAGGCCATGCGCACCCTCTCGGGCGACGGCGCGGGCCACCAGGTCTTCGTGCCCACCAGCTACTACTGGTGGGGCTTCTTCTACCGCAAGTCCAACTTCGCCAAGTGGGGCGTGAAGCCGCCGACGAACTGGAGCGAGTTCCTCGCGCTGTGCGAGACGTTGAAGGGCAAGGGCATCTCGCCCATCGGCCTCGGCGCGGGCGGCGGCACGCAGTGGACCGCCTCGGCGTGGTTCGACTACCTCAACATCCGCATCAACGGCGCGCAGTTCCACCGCGACCTGCTCGCCGGGCGCGGCCGCTTCGACGACCCGAAGGTCAAGAAGATCTTCGACCCGTGGCGCCAGGTGCTGCCCTACACCGACCCGAACGGCACGGCGCTCGCGTTCCAGGACGCCACCACCGTGCTGCTGCAGGGCAAGACCGGCATGGTGCTCACCGGCACCTTCTTCGCCGACGCCGCCCCGAAGGACGCGATCGACGACCTCGACTTCTTCCAGTTCCCGATCCTCGACCCGAGCGTGCCCGTCGCCGAGGAAGGCCCGACCGACGGGTTCTTCGCCAGCGCCCGCACGCCGCACGTGGCCGAGGTCAAGGAGTGGTTCAAGTACGTGGCCACGGCCGAGGCGCAGGAGCTCTACATCAAGAACTCCTCCGGCACCGTGCTGCCCGCGAACCCGTCGGCCAAGGACTCCGGTACGCCGCTGGTCCAAAAGGGACGGAAGCTGCTCAACGACGCCAAGGAGCTCACGCAGTTCTTCAACCGCGACTCCTCCGACGCGCTGCAGCCGACAGCCGACGCCGCCCTGATCCGCTTCATCCAGAAGCCCAACGAGCTCGACTCGATCCTGAGCGACTGGCAGACGGCCGCGGCGAAGGTCTGGCAGGGGCAGTCCTGACATGGCGGTGCTCGCTGCCCCGGTGAAGCGTCGACGGCGCGCGGTCCGCCGCGTGCCGCCGACGCTCCTCCTGTTCGTGCTCGTGCCCGTCGCTGTCGAGGGCTTCTGGGTCTTCTGGCCGGCGCTGCAGGGGTTCTACCTGTCGCTGACCAACTGGGACGGGGTCTCCGCACCGACGTTCGTGGGGCTCGACAACTACGCCGAGATGTTGTCCGACGACATCTTCGGCACGGCCGCGCTCGACACGGTGATCTGGATCGTGCTGTTCGGCGGGTTGTCGGCGGCCGGTGGGCTCGGGCTCGCCATGCTGCTCAACCGCGAGCGCAAGGGCGTCGGCTTCTACCGGGCCGCGCTGTTCACGCCCGTGGTGTTCTCGCTGGTCGCGACCGCGCTGATCTGGCAGGCGATCTACCAGCCCGACGGCGTGTTCAACAACATCCTCGGCGCGATCGGCCTGGACAGCTGGAAACACTCGTGGCTCGCCGATCCCGACACGGCGCTCTACGCGGTGCTGGTGCCGGCTTTGTGGCGCCAGCTCGGTTACGTGATGGTGCTGTACCTGGCCGGTCTCAAGGGCATCGACCCCGCGCTGTACGAAGCGGCCAAATTGGACGGTGCCACGGCCTGGCAGCAGTTCCGGCACGTGACGTGGCCGCAGCTGCGCAGCGTCAACTCCGTGGTCCTGTCGGTGATCATCATCGACTCGCTGCGGTCGTTCGACGTGGTGTGGTCGATGACGAAGGGCGGGCCGTACCACTCGTCCGAGCTGCTGAGCACCTACATGTACTCCACCGCGTTCCAGTCGCTGCGGCTCGGTTACGCGTCCGCGCTGGCCGTGGTGATCTTCGTCCTCGCGTTCGGTGTGATCGTGACCTACCTCGTGCGAGCGTTCCGGGAGGACCAGTGAGCGTGACCACGACCCGGCCGGCAGCTCCTGCCGCGCCGGAGGAACGAGTCCCGGCCAAGCGCGGCCACGGCAAGCAGGGCCGCACGTTCGGTTTCCACCTGGTCGCCGGCGGCCTGTCGGTCCTGTGGCTGCTGCCGATCGTGCTGGTCATCACGACCAGCGTCCGGTCCTTTTCGGACATCGCGAGCAACGGCCTCGGCGCGCTGCCGCACTCGTTCGACCTCAGCTCGTTCGGTGAGGCGTGGGGCGTCGGCGGCGGTGGCCACGCGATGCTCAACAGTTTCATCGTCACGATCCCGACCGTGCTGCTGTCGCTGCTGCTCGCGTCGGCCGCGGCGTTCGCGCTGAGCCGTTACCAGATCCCGTTCCGCCGCACGATCATCCTCGTGATGCTGTCGGGCAACCTGCTGCCGCCGCAGATCCTGCTGGTGCCGGTGTCGAAGCTGTCCGAGCTGCTCGGCATCTACGACACGCTCACGGCACTGATCATCGTGCAGGTCGGCTTCGGGCTCGGCTTCTACACGTTCGTGCTGCAGGGTTTCATGCGGTCCATTCCGGACGAGATCCAGCAGGCGGCGCTGATCGACGGCGCCGGGCCGATCGCCATCTTCTGGCGCATCATCCTGCCGATGACCCGCCCGGCACTGGCGGCGCTCGGCGCGCTGGCGTTCACCTGGACGTTCAACGACCTGCTGTGGTCGATCACCGTGCTGCGCACGGAAACCGTGATGCCGGTGACGCCGGCGTTGCTCGGCCTGCAGGGCCAGTACGTGTCCAACTGGAACGTGATCGCGGCGGGTTCGGTGATCGCCGCCGTGCCCACCGTGGCCGTGTTCCTGCGGTTCCAGAAGCACTTCATCTCCGGGCTCGCGATCGGGGCGATCAAGTGAACCAACGGTGGACGCTCGAACTCGAGTCCACTTCGTACACCGTCACGCTGGAGCCGGGGAACCGGTGGCTGGAGCTCGTCGCGTGGGGTCCGCGCGGCGTCGAGCGTGGTCCGTCGCCGCTGGCCAATCGTGGTGACGTGCACTTCATCACCGACGCGGACGCCGCGCCGGTCGAGTACGCGCCGCGCGGGCTGCGGCCGTTCTCGGGTGCGGACCTCGCGGTGGCGGGGGATTCGTGGTGGCGCTTCGACGCCGACGAGTCCACCGAAACCGTGCTGCGGCTGGCGTTTGTCGACGAGGTGACCGGGCTGCGGGCGGTGCAGTGTTACCGCGCGGAACCGGGCACCGACGTGCTGTGCCGGTGGGTCGAGTTCACGAACACCGGCAGCGCGACCGTCGAGATCGACCGCCTCGGGTCGGCGGGCGTCTGCGTGCCGACCGGACTCGACGGTGCACGGCTGACCTACCTGACCGGCCAGTGGTCGCAGGAGTTCACGCGCCGCGCGACCGTGCTCGAAGTCGGCGGCTTCCGCATGGAGAGCCGGTTCGGCGTGCCGGGGCACCAGTACGTGCCGTGGCTCGCGGTGCAGGACGCGGGTGAGCCGGACGGTCCCGCGTACGGCGTTTCCCTGGCCTGGTCGGGTTCGTGGGAGCTCGACGCCGAGATCGAGCCGAGTGGTCTCACGCGCGTGCGCGCGGGCCGGCTGGCCAATCCCGGCCCGATCCGGCTTGAGCCCGGCGCCGCACTGTCCACTCCGGAACTGGCCTTGGCGTCCAGTGTGGCCGGACTCGCGGGCCTGGCCGACGTGTGGCACGCGTACTCGCGCAAGCTCGCCGGGCCGCGGCTCGAGAAGCGCCGCCCGGTGCTCTACAACTCCTGGGAAGCCACCGGGTTCGAGGTCAACGGCGCACGGCAGCTCGACCTCGCCAAGCAGGCCGCGGACCTGGGCGTGGAGCTGTTCGTGGTGGACGACGGCTGGTTCGTCGGCCGCGACGACGACACCGGCGGCCTCGGCGACTGGACACCCGAGGAATCGTCGTTCGAGGGCGGTTTCGGCGCGTTCGTCGACTCAGTGCGTGGGCTGGGGCTGGACTTCGGCCTGTGGGTGGAGCCCGAGGCGATCAGCCCGAAGTCGCAGCTCTACGCCGAGCACCCCGACTGGGTCTACCGCCTCGACGGCCGTCCCGCGACGCTGATCCGCAACCAGCTGCTGCTCGACCTCGGCAAGCCCGAGGTGTTCGAGTACGTGCGCGGAGTGCTCGACGACCTGCTCACCGCGTACCCGATCTCCTACCTCAAGTGGGACATGAACCGCCCGCCGACCGAACGCGGCCGCCCCGGCGCGCCGGCGGCGGACCTGGACGCCGAGCACGTCGCCAACTACCACCGGCTGCTCGACCACCTGCGCACGACGTACCCCGACCTCATCGTCGAGTCGTGCGCCGGCGGTGGTGGCCGCACGGACCTGGCGACGGTCTCGCGCAGCGACGTCGTGTGGCCCAGCGACAACACCGCGCCGCTCGACCGCCTGCGCATCCAGGACGGGTTCCTGCTGATGCACGCGCCGCACCTGATGAGTTCGTGGGTCACGGACGCACCCGGCGTGTTCGACCCGCGGCCGCGCTCGCTGCGGTTCCGGTTCGTGCTCGCGATGGCGGGAGTGCTGGGCATCGGGGCCGACCTGTCGCACTGGAACGCCGACCAGCGGGCAGAAGCCGCAGAGCTGATCGCGCGGTACAAGGCTTTGCGGCCGATCCTCCACACGGGACGGTGCCGCGTCCTTTCCGGACCGGAGAAGCCGACGGCGGCCAACCAGTACACGCTGGGCGACGAGATCGTGGTCTTGGCGTGGAACACCGGCCAGGTGATCGGCACGCCACTCGTGCCCGGTCGCTCGTCCCGCATCCGGCTGCACGGCCTCGACCCGGCCGCCGCTTACCGCGACGAGGCGGGCCAGGAGTACTCCGGCGCCCACCTCACGCACGTCGGCCTGCCGGTCGAATGGACCGCGGCGCACGACGCGGACGTGTTCGTCCTGACCCGGGTCTGAACACAGAACAACGCCCTGCCGGCTTCACCGAGCCGGCAGGGCGTTGTTCGTTCTCCGAAAGACTTACAGGTCCAGCGGCAGCACGAAGCTCGGCGAACCCGTCGGGTACTTCACGACTTCGGCCTTCCCCAGCTGACCGAGCGGGAACGCGGTGATCGTGTCGTCCGACTGCGCCGCGACGTAGCAGGTGCCGTCCGCCACGGCGAAGTGGCGCGGGTGCGCGCCGCAGGGCTGGTCGGCGACGGCGGCCAGCGGTGAGCCGGCGAACGACGTGATGCAGTCCGCACCGCGGTTCGACAGGTACACCTCGGAGCCCAGGATCTCCAGCTGCGCCACGATGTTCTCGCCCTCGAAGGCGCCGTGCGTGGCCGGTGTCGAAGCCACGACCTCGAATGCGCCCGGGGACGTCTCGCGCACCGTCAGCACCTCGCTGGACAGCTCACAGGCCACGTAGGCCAGGTCCGAGCCGGGAATCCGCACGAGCTGGCGAGGCCCGCTGCCCGGGGGCAGCTTCGACACGGCGAGCGGCGACAGCGTGCCTTCGGAGGACAGCGTGTAGCTGCGGATCTCGTCCGTGCCCAGGTCCACGGCGCTCACCACGGAGCCGTCGGCGTTCGGCACGGCCATGTGGACGTGCGCGGACTCCTGGCGTGCGGAGTTCGGGCCGGTGCCGCTGTGCTGCACCAGGTCCGTGCGGCCGGTGATGCGGCCCTCACGCGACAGGCCGAACACCGCGAGGCTGCCGCCGGTGTAGTTGGCGCACAGCAGGAACCGCCCGTCGGGAGTCACCGCGAGGTGGCACGGGTGCGCGCCGCCGCTGGGTACCTCCTCGTCGAGCAAGGACGGCTCTCCGTCCACAAGCGACACCGAGCTGACCGCGCCCTCGTCGGTCTCATTGGTGGCGTAGAGCACCGGCAACGTCGGGTGCTTGACCAGCCACGACGGCGACCTCAGCACCAGCGTCGACTCCCAGGCCAGCCCCCCGGCCGAGTCCCGGCGGAACGTGGCGATGCCACTGCCCTTCCCGCCCATCTCGGCGGTGTAGCAGCCGACCAGCACGACGTCCGTCACGAGCCCTCCCTCACCATCGCGGCCACGCGGGCCCGGATGTCGTCGGCGGTCCCGCGCGTGAGCGCCGAGCCCATGCCGACCGCGACCGCGCCCGCCGCGAGCCACTCTGGCACGTCCTCGGGAGCGATTCCACCCGTCGGCACGAGCGGCGCCTGCGGCAGCGCCGCGCGCACGTCCTTGACCCATCGCGGGCCCAGCGCCGTGGCCGGGAAGACCTTCACCGCGTCGGCGCCCTCTTCCAGCGCCCGCACGATTTCCGTCACCGAGCCGGCGCCCGGGAACGCGGCCGCGCCGTACCGGTGAGCGGTGCGGATCACGGCGGCCTCGAAGTTCGGCGACACCAGGAACCGCGCTCCCGCACGGATCGCGAGCACGGCGGAGGCCTCGTCGAGCACGGTGCCGGCACCGATCACGGCGTCGGGGTACGCCGCCGTGAGCTCCTCGATCGCCGCCAGGGCACCGGAGTTGGTGAGCGGGACCTCGATCGACCGCAGGCCCGCGTCCACGGCGGCACGAGCGGCGACCACGGCGGACGCGGCATCCGCGGTCCGCACGATGCCCACGACCCCTTGCCGCAGGGCGGCGTGCGTGATCTCCCAGCGGTAGCTCATCGGTGTACCTCCTCGCCGCCACCGAGGGCGGCGCTCGTGCGGGCCAGTTCGGCCCGGTCGGGCAGTCCTTCCAGATCCGTGTGCGTGCCGACGACCAGCGCCGCCGACACCGCGCCGGCCAGCAGCGCTTCGGCGGGCGAACCACCGCGCAGCCAGGACGACAGGTAGCCGGACGTGAGCGCGTCGCCTGCGCCCACCGGGTCGACGACCTGCGTGACCAGGGTTTCCTGGCTCCACTCGTACTCGGCCGTGACCGCGCGCGCCACCTTGTCGCGCTGCTTCACCACGACCGTGCCGACACCCTTGGCGACCAGGTCGGCGGCCGAAGCGTCGAGCAGCTCCAGCTCGTCCTCGCCGGCGAACACCAGATCCGCCTGGTGCAGCAGCGGTCCCACGGTCTCGCGCCACTGCGCGGGCGACGCCAGCTTGAGCCGCACGTTGGGGTCGAACGCGATCGTCGCCCCCGCCGCGCGCGCCAGCTCGAACAACGCCAGCACCGCGTCGCGCGCGGACAGCGACAGCATCGCCGTGATGCCCGAGACCAGCACGAGCCGCGCGCCGCCGAGGCCGGCGGCGCGGACGTAGTCGGCCGACAGCGAGCACGCCGCCGAACCCGCGCGGTGGTACTGCACGTCGATGCCGCGGCCCGGGGTGTCGTCGCGCAGCAGCAGTCCGGTGAACCCGGCCGGGTCCACCTCGACGCCCGAGACGTCCACGCCTTCGGCCCGCAGCGTGCTCAGCACGGCGGCGCCGGACGAGTCGTCGCCGACGCGGCTGAGCCAGCGCACGCGGTGGCCGAGCCGCGCGAGGCCGACCGACACGTTGGCTTCGGCCCCGGCCACGGACGCGGTGAAGGTGTGCGCGCGCCGCAGCGCGACGCCGGGTTCCGCGAGCAGCAGCCGCATCGCTTCGCCCAGGGTGAGGACTTCGATGTCGTTCATCGCAGGCAGCATACCGCGTGAAATCTTAATTTAGGATTTATTCTTGACGCGACCTCCGCGACCCCGGCATGCTGCTCGCGGGCCGGACGATCACGGCCCCCTTCGGCGCTGTTTCGACGACGAAAGGTGTCGCCACATGCTCCCGCGCTCCCCACGCAGATCCCGCAGGGCACTCACGATCACGGTGGTGGCCGCGGCCGCCGCCACCGTGGTCGGGCTCGCGACCCCCGCTTCCGCGGCCCCCGCCGCGCCCTTCCCGCAGCAGTCCACCGCCGCCGACCAGGGCGCCCCGGACTACTACAACTCCGGCCTGGCGCAGACGCCGTACATGGGCTGGAACAACTACTTCGGCATGCCGACCGTGACCGAGGCCGGCGTGAAGGGTGTCGCCGACTACCTCGTCTCCAGCGGCCTGGCCAAGGCCGGCTACAAGTACGTCTGGATCGACGGCGGCTGGAACGCCAAGGTCCCGCGTGACGCGCAGGGCAACCTCGTGCCCGACCCCGAGCGTTTCCCGTCCGGCATGTCCGCGCTGGTCAAGTACATCCACGACCGCGGCCTGCTCGCCGGCATCTACACCGACGCCGGCCCGTCCGACGGCAAGAACTGCGCCGCGGGCAGCCAGGGCTACTACGAGCAGGACACGAAGCGCTTCGCCACCTGGAAGTTCGACGCGATCAAGGTCGACTTCCTCTGCGGCATCGCGAACAACCTCGACCCGGCGAAGGCGTACACCGAGTTCAGCGCGGCCCTGCAGAAGGCGGGCCGCAAGATGATCCTGAACATCTGCAACCCGGTGACCGACGACTGGGGCGTGCCGCACACGCCCAGCCAGACCGCCGGCGTCTCCTACACCTTCGGCCCGCTCGTGGCCGATTCCTGGCGCACCAACACCGACGTGGCCTTCGGAACCCCGTACGAGGGGATCTACAAGGACATGCTGCGCAACGCCGACGTCAACGCGGCGCACCCCGAGGCCAACGGGCCCGGCCACTGGAACGACCCCGACTTCCTGATCCCGATGCGCAAGACCGAGCAGGGCACCCTCGAGATGAACGAGGAGGAGTCGACCACGCAGCTCGTGCTGTGGGCGGAAATGGCTTCCCCGCTCATCATCGGCTCCGACCCGCGCACGCTGCCGCAGTCGATGATCGACACGCTGAAGAACCCCGAGATCATCGCCGTCGACCAGGACAAGCTCGGGATCCAGGGCGTTCGCGTGGCTTCCAACGGCTCGACCGACACCTACAGCAAGCGGCTCTCGAAGGACGGCGACCGCGCGGTCGTGCTGCTCAACCGTGGTGACGCGGACACGCAGATGACGCTGAACTTCGCCGACGCCGGCCTCACCGGCAAGGTCTCGATCCGCGACCTGCGCGCCCGCGCCGACCGCGGCTCGGCGACCGGCACCTACACCGTCACGGTTCCCGCGCACGGCACGGCGTTCCTGAAGCTGCACGGCACGGACCTGGTGCCCGGCACCAGCGTCGCGAGCGGCGCTTCGGCCAGTCCGGCCGTGGTCCGCAGCGGCGACAAGACCGTGACGTTCACCCGCGGCCCGCTCGGTGTGCTCCAGACGCAGGGCCTCGGCAAGGGCACCTCGGTCATCGGCGGCCCGTTCCTCGGCCAGCCGGCGGCGAACGCGCACGGATCGGCCATCGACGTCTACGTCCGTGGTCTGGACAACGCCGTGTGGCAGCTGACCTACGACGGGAAGCGCTGGGGCGCCTGGCACCGGCTCGGTGGCAACCTCACCGACTCGCCGTCCGTGACCGCCGACGGCACGCTCTACACCCGGGGCACCGACGGACAGGTCTGGACCCGCACCACCGACGGCCGCTGGTCCTCGCTCGGCTCGCCGAACGGCGCGCAGATCTACGGCCGCCCCGGCGCTGCGACCTCGACGGCCGGCACCACGGTCGCCGTCCGCACCCCGGACGACGGCGTGTGGGTCCGTACCCGCGGCACCGACGGCACGTGGTCGGACTGGACGTCGATCGGCGGCACCGTCTCGAGCAGCCCGACGCTCGTCGCGCAGGGCGACAAGGTCTCGGTGTTCGCGCTGGCCAGCGACTACACGCTGTGGCAGAACGACCGCACCGGCACCACGTGGGCCGGCTGGTTCAAGCAGCCGAAGTACCCGTCCGGCAGCGTCGTGGGCACCCTCGGCGGTGCGGCTGACGCGAATGGCGTCTGGCTCGGGGTGCGTGGTCCGGACGACCATGTCCGCGTAGACAAGCTCTGAGTACCAGGCTCTGAGCACGAGGAGGATTTGGCGATGTCCACACCAGACAACCCGACGGCCGTGGTGACCGGTGCCGCGTCAGGCATCGGCGCGGCGACGGCCCGGCGCCTGCAGGCCGACGGCTACCGCGTCGTGGGTGTGGACCTCGCCCCCCTCCCCGACGACCTCGCCGGCGTGCGCGGCGATGTGACCGCCGACGAGACCTGGGCGCAGGTCGTCGCGATGGCGGGCGAGGGCGGGGGCATCACTGCGCTGGTCAGCAACGCGTATGTACCGACCACCGGTCCGCTGCACGAGATGCCGCGCGAGCAGTGGCAGCACCAGCTCGACGTGAACCTCACCGGTTCCTACCTCGCGGTGAAGGCGTGCCTGCCCTCGCTGCGGGCCCGGCGGGGTTCCGTCGTGCTGGTGTCTTCGGTCCACGCGCGGTTCGGCCTGCCGGGCCACCCGGCGTACGCGGCGAGCAAGGGCGCGCTGGTTTCGCTGGCCCGCCAGCTCGCGGTGGAGTACGCGCCGGACGTGCGCGTGAACTCGGTGCTGCCCGGTCCCGTGCGCACGCAGGCGTGGGACCGGCTCACCGAAGAGGACATCGAACGCAGCGCGCGGGCCACGCCCGTCGGACGGCTGGGCGACCCGGGCGAGGTCGCCGCCGTGATCGCGTTCCTGCTCTCGCCGGCGGCCTCGTTCGTCACGGGCGCCGACCTGACCGTCGACGGCGGCTGGTCGGCCGCCAAGGATTCCGCTTAGACCGCGTCTCTTAGGAAGTGGGGGTCAGGTGAAGATCACCGGTATCGAGACGTTCCTCGTCGCACCACGTTGGTTGTTCCTGAAGGTGAACACCGACGAGGGCATCTCCGGCTGGGGCGAGCCCGTGGTCGAGGGCCGCGCCGAGACGGTGCGCGCGGCGGTGCACGAGATGGCCGAGCTGCTCGTCGGCCAGGACCCGCTGCGCATCGAGGACCACTGGCAGACGTTGCGCCGCGGCGGGTTCTACCGCGGCGGGCCCGTGCTCTCCAGCGCGCTCGCGGGCTTCGACCACGCGCTGTGGGACATCGCCGGAAAGGTGCACGGGGTGCCCGTGCACGAGCTGCTCGGCGGGCCCGTGCGCGACCGCGTGCGCGTGTATTCGTGGGTGGGCGGCGACCGTCCTTCGGGCATTTTCGACGCCGTGTCCGCGCAGGTGGAGGCCGGTTTCACGGCGGTGAAGATGAACGTGGCGGGACCGCTCGCGCCCATCGCGTCACCCGCCGAAGCCAACGCCGCGCTGGCCCGGGCGCGTGAGGCGCGTGAGGCGCTGGGCCCGGAGCGCGACCTCGCCATCGACTTCCACGGCCGCGTCTCGCCCGCGATGGCGCGGCGGCTGGTGAAGATGCTCGAAGAGGTCCAGCCGATGTTCGTCGAGGAGCCGGTGCTGCCGGAGACGCAGGGAGGCGCGCTGGCGTCGGTCGTCTCCGCGTCGACGGTGCCGATCGCGGTCGGCGAACGGCTGTACTCGCGCTGGGAGTTCAAGCCGGTGCTCGACGCGGGCGTCGCCGTGGTGCAGCCCGACCCGTCGCACGCCGGCGGCATTTCGGAGCTGCGGCGCATCGCCGCGCTGGCCGAGGTCTACGGCGCGAGCATGGCCCCGCACTGCCCGCTCGGCCCGATCTCGCTGGCGGCGTCGATGCAGGTGGCCTTCGCGACGCCGAACTTCCTGATCCAGGAACAAAGTCTCGGCATGCACTACCACCAGGGCACCGAGGCGCTGAGCTACCTCACGGACTCCGCGCTGTTCCGCTTCACCGACGGCTACGCCGCGCGGCCGACCGCCCCGGGCCTAGGCATCGAGGTCGACGAGGAAGCCGTGCGCCGCGCCGACGAGGTCGGCCACCACTGGCGTTCGCCGGTGTGGCGCCTGGACGACGGCGGGCTCGCCGAATGGTGACCGACGTCGTGTGGCTCGACAACGGTGTGCTGCGGCTCGGCGTCGTCCCGGCGCTGGGCGGGCGGCTGTTGTCGCTGGCGCACGGAGACGTCGAGCTGCTGTGGCGCAACCCGGCGTTGCTGGGTCCCGACCTGCAGCCGCTCGACGGTCACGTCCTGGCCCCGAACTCCGGCCGGATGGGCGACTGGGTCAACTACGGCGGAGACAAGACCTGGCCCGCACCGCAGGGCTGGGACGGGCCCGGCCAGTGGGCGGGGCCGCCGGACCCCGTGCTGGACTCGGGCCCGTACTCCGTCTCCGGCCTCACCGGGTGCTCGGTCACCCTGACCAGCGGCGTCGAACCCCGCACGGGCCTGCGGTTCACGCGCGAGCTGACGCTGGGCTCGGGCGCTTCGTACACCCTGCGGCTCACCGCGGCGAACTGCTCCGAGGCGCCGGTGCGCTGGGCCCTGTGGAACGTCACCCAGCTCCCCGGCGGCGGCACCGTCAGGGCGGGCCTGACCGGCGTGCGCACCCCGGCCGTCGTGGAGCTCGTGGCGGGCACCGGAAACCCGAAGTACACAGTGGACGGTGGCACGCTCGTGGTGCCGGCGCAGGACGTCGTCGGCAAGCTCGGCGTGCCGGACACCGCGGGCTGGGTCTCGTGCACCATCGGCGAGACCACGCTCACGCTGTCCTTCGACGTCGACCCGGCCGCGGAGTACCCCGACGCCGGGTCGCCGCTGGAGATCTGGCTGGAACACCCGCTGCCGGAACCCCTCGCCGACCTGGGCGACCTCGACCCGCCGGCGCGCATCGTGGAGCTGGAGGCGCTCGGCCCGCTGACCACGCTCGCTCCCGGTGAGACGACGTCGCTGACCGTGACCGGAACCGTCTCGGGCTGACGGCTCAGGCGTTCCAGCCGGGCGCGCGCGACGTGGTTCGTGCCCGTTCGTCACCGTGAGTGCCTCCGATAAATCCCTCGCGCACCCGCGGTCGGGTGTGTCAGGCTCTCCGCCGGCTCGGTGCACGGGGTGCCGAGGCCTTCGCGAGGCCGAACCGGTGGGAGTCACTGTGATCCCACCGGCCCCGCCCACGTCTGACCTGCGCGGGTATCGTGGCCGCGTGACGGACAAGCCCCGGATTCCCAACGTGCTCGCTGCCCGCTACGCCTCGCCCGAGCTGGTGCGGCTCTGGTCGCCTGAGCAGAAGGTGGTGCTGGAGCGGCAGCTGTGGCTCGCCGTGCTCCGCGCGCAGAACGAACTGGGCGTCGAGGTGCCCGAAGGCGTGCTCGCGGACTACGAGCGCGTGATCGACGACGTGAACCTCGAGTCGATCGCCGAGCGCGAGCGCGTGACGCGCCACGACGTGAAGGCCCGCATCGAGGAGTTCAACGCCCTCGCCGGCCACGAGCACGTGCACAAGGGCATGACCTCGCGCGACCTCACGGAGAACGTGGAGCAGCTGCAGCAGCTGCGGTCGCTGGAGCTCATGCGCAGCCGTGTCGCCGCGGTGCTCGCGCGCCTGGCCGCGCTGGCCGTGGAGCACTCCGACCTCGTGATGGCCGGGCGCTCGCACAACGTCGCCGCGCAGGCCACCACGCTGGGCAAGCGGTTCGCGACCGCGGCCGACGAGCTGCTGGTCGCGTTCTCCCGCCTGGACAACCTCATCGAGCGCTACCCGCTGCGCGGCATCAAGGGCCCGGTCGGCACGGCGCAGGACATGCTCGACCTGCTGGGCGACGAGTCCACTTTGGACCTCCTGGAATCCAAGATCGCCGAGCACCTGGGGTTCCGCAACCACTTCGTGAGCGTCGGCCAGGTCTACCCGCGTTCGCTCGACTTCGACGTGCTGTCCACGCTGGTGCAGCTGGCCGCGGCGCCGTCGAGCCTCGCCAAGACGATCCGCCTGATGGCCGGCCACGAGCTCGTGACCGAGGGCTTCAAGCCGGGCCAGGTCGGCTCGTCGGCCATGCCGCACAAGATGAACACGCGCTCGTGCGAGCGGGTCAACGGCCTCGCGGTCGTGCTGCGCGGGCACCTGTCGATGATCGGCGAGCTCGCGGGCGACCAGTGGAACGAAGGCGACGTGTCCGATTCGGTCGTGCGTCGCGTCGCGCTGCCTGACGCGTTCTTCGCGCTCGACGGCCTGCTGGAGACCTTCCTCACGGTGCTGTCCGAGTTCGGCGCCTTCCCGGCCGTGGTCGAGCGTGAGCTGGATCGCTACCTGCCGTTCCTCGCCACCACGAAGGTGCTGATGGCGGCCGTGCGCGGCGGCGTCGGGCGGGAGACGGCCCACGAGGCGATCAAGGAGAACGCCGTCGGCGTGGCCCTGGCCATGCGCGAGCGCGGTGCCGAGAACGACCTGCTCGACCGGCTGGCGGCCGACGACCGGCTGCCGCTCGACCGCGGTGACCTCGACAAACTCCTCGCCGACCGGATCTCGTTCACGGGCGTGGCGCCGGCGCAGGTCGAGGAGGTGGCCCAGCGCGTGGAGACCGTGCTGGAGCGCTTCCCCGAGGCGGCGCAGTACGCGCCGGGACCGATCCTGTAAGCGGAACTGACGGGACCCGACGGAAAATCCGGCTACTGCGGAGCGAGGCTGCTTCCTAGCCTCGGGGCACTGGCGACAGAAGAGAGTCGACGATGCCCCTCGCCCGCCGTGGCCTGGTTCTCCTGCTCACCGCCGTGCTGGCGGCCGCGTGTTCGAGCGGCCCGCCGGCCGCTCCCGCCCAAGCTCCGGCGCCGGCGTGCCGGGTGGTGAAGACCCCGGTCTCGATCCCCGGTGTCGCCGCGCCCGGCCAGCTCACCGGTGATCTGTGCGCGCCCCCGAGCGGCAACGGCACCGTGCTGCTGCTCGTCGCCGGGGGCGGCGAGAACGCCGACTACTGGGACCTGCCCGAGCTGCGCTCGAACAGCCTCGTGCGCGCAGCCCTGGCCGAGGGCTACGCCACCTACGCGCTCGACCGGCTCGGCACCGGACGCTCGACCGTGCCGGCGTCGAGCAAAGCGGTGACCTACGACGCGCAAGTGTCCACTGCGGACCAGGTGGCGACGGCCTTGCGCAGCGACGCCCAGGTGTTCGGCACGACCTGGCACACCGTTGTCGGCATCGGCCACTCGCTGGGCTCCGGCACGCTGGCCGGCGTCGCGGCCAAGCACGCCGGAGTGCTCGACGCCCTGATCCTCACCGGGTACGGCGCCGCCGTGACCCCGGAAACCCTGCAGCTCGACAAGCTCTACCAGGTGCCGGCGCGGACCGTCGGGACCCGGTGGCAAGGCCTGGACGACGGGTACGTGACGGTGCTGCCGGACAAGGTCGAGCAGATCGGCCTCGTCCACGGCCCGGGCACCGACCCGAAAGCGCTACCGGTGATCGGCGCCCACCAGGGAATCCTGTCCGACACCGAGCTGTCGTCCCGGCCGCAGGGCGCCGCCGCGGCCGCGCAGGCGGCCCGGATCACGGTGCCGGCGCTGGTCGCCGTCGGCCAGTTCGACCGCCACTACTGCGAGGGCAATCCGGTGGGCGCGCCGCCGTCGCCGACGCCGCAGTGCGGTGGCGCGCCCGCGTTCCAGAGCTACGAGAAGAAGCTGCTGCCGAACGCGTGCCTCGCCACGCACCTGGTCGCCGGCAGCGGGCACGCGATCCAGGAGGAGCTCGCCGCGCCGGCGGCGAACGCGTTGTACCTGTCGTGGCTGCGAACCACCTTCGGCGGCGGAAAAGCGCAGTGCGCGGAGACCGGCCCGATGCCGTGAGCTACTTCATTCGCGAGCGCCCGCAAAGCCCGCGAGTCCCGTTCACCGGGAAACCGGTTCCGGCTCGACCAGCGCCGGCGCGAATTCCTGTGACCGCGGGCACGAAGTCCACGTACTGAGACGAAGTTACCCGATCGGGCGAAATCCCTAATCTCGGACGCTGAACCCGGAAGCGCCAGGCCGCACCCCGCGGCCTGGCGTTTTTCATGTCCGTGAGCCAGGAAGAAGTCATGCGCAAGCTCCTCAGCACCCTCGCCGTCGTAGTCGCCTCTGCCGTCACGCTCACCGCGTGCGGCTCGTCGGACGCGTCGGGTCAGACGCTGCGCGTCGGCACCCTCACGGACGCGCCGCCGAGCATCTACCTCGAAAACGGCCAGTTCACCGGCTACGACAACGAGCTGCTGCGCGACATCGCCAAGCGCGAAGGGTTCCAGGTCGAGTTCGTCGGCACCGAGTTCTCCGGCCTGCTCGCCAAGGTCGCGGGCGGCCAGCTCGACATCGGCAGTTCCACGATTTCGGCCACCACCGCGCGCAAGAAGACCGTCGCGTTCTCCAACGGCTACGACACCAGCTACACCACCGTCGTGAGCAAGAAGGGCGCGAACCTGGCCGACGCGAGCGCGTTCGCGGGCAAGCGCCTCGGCGTGGTGCAGGGATCGGTGCAGGACGAGTTCGCGGGCAAGCTCGCGGGCGCCGAGGTCGTGCGCTTCCCCGACTACAACGCGGGTTTCGCGCAGCTGCGCGACGGCGGCCTCGACGGCTGGGTGGTGCCCAAGGACATCGGCCAGAAGTACCTCGACCAGAACCCGACCGTGCCGCTGGAGTTCGGCTACACGGTGCTGGACAAGGACACGCCCTCGGCCTACGCGGTCGCGAAGTCCAATCCGGACCTGCTGAACAAGCTCAACGACGGCCTCGCCAAGGCCGTCGCGGACGGCACCGTCGCCCGCCTGCACGCCCAGTTCTTCAAGCAGGCGCCCGTGGCCCCGGAGCTGGCCAAGGGCGGTCCCGGTCTGCCGGTGAAGAACGCGTGACTGTCTTATCCTGCATCGACGGTTCCGGCCGGGAAGCTGAGGAGTGACATGAAGAAGACATTGGTCACAGCCGTCACGGCGGCGGCCCTGCTCGCCACGCTCACCGCGTGCGGAGGGGGCAGCGGCAGCGACGGTGACACCCTGCGCGTCGGCACGCTGAGCGACTCGCGACCCAACGCCTACCAGGAGAACGGCCAGTTCACCGGGTTCGACAACGAGCTGCTGAAGGACATCGCGGCCAAGGAGAACCTGAAGGTCGAGTTCGTCGCGGTAGACTTCTCCGCGCTGCTGGGCCAGGTCGCCAACGGGACGTTCGACATCGGCAGCGCGGGCATCGCGCAGACCGACGCGCGCAAGCAGACGGTGGCGTTCTCCGATCCGTACAACTACCAGTCGCTCGGCATCGAGGCCAAGGAGACGGCGGGCATCACCGACGAGAACTCCTTGGCGGGCAAGCGGATCGGCGTGGTGCAGGGCACCGTCTCCGACACCTGGCTCGCGGCCAACGCACCCAAGGCCCAGGCCGTGCGCTTCCCGAACGACGCGGCGGCGCTGAGCGCGCTGAAGTCGTCGGCGATCGACGGCGCGGTGTTCGACGCGGCCTCGGCGGAGGACTACTCGGCGAAGAACCCGGGCCTCAAGGTCACCAAGACGATCACCACGACGATCCCGCACGGGTACGCCGTGAAGAAGGGCAACACCGATCTGCTGAACAAGCTCAACGACGGCATCAAGAAGGTCGTCGCCGACGGCACCTGGAAGAAGGTGCACCAGCAGTTCGAGCCGAACGAGCCCGTGCCCACCGATTTCGCCACGGGGCAGTAGCGCGTTATGGATCAGTTTCTCGACACGTTCCTCAACTGGGACTACATCTGGCAGGTCTTCCCCGACCTGCTCAAGACGGGCCTGGTCAACACGCTGATCCTCGCCGGGGTGTCGGCGGTCATCGGCACCGTGCTCGGCATGGTGCTGGCCGTGATGGGGCTGTCCAAGAAGATCTGGCTGCGCTGGCCCGCGCGGGTGTACACCGACATCTTCCGCGGCCTGCCCGCGATCCTGACGATCCTCGTGATCGGCCAGGGTCTCGGCACGCTCGCGCGGCCGATCGTCGGCCACAACCCGTACCCGCTGGGCATCACGGCGCTGAGCCTGATCGCCGCGGCCTACATCGGCGAGATCTTCCGCGCGGGCATCCAGAGTGTCGAAAAAGGACAGCTGGAGGCCAGCCGCGCGCTGGGCATGACCTACACCAAGGCGATGCTGCTGGTGGTGATCCCGCAGGGTGTGCGCCGCGTGCTGCCCGCGCTGGTGAACCAGTTCATCGCGCTGGTGAAGGACTCGACGCTGGTGTACTTCCTCGGGTTCCTCACCTCGCAGCGCGAGCTGTTCCGCATCGGCCAGGACCTGGCGGCCAACACGGGCAACCTGTCGCCGCTGGTGGCGGCCGGCGCGGTGTACCTCGTGATCACCGTGCCGCTCACGCACCTGGTGAACTACATCGACAAGCGCCTGCAGACCGGCCGCAAGGTCCGCGCCGACCCCGGCGACGACGGCGGCAGCAACCTGTCGCTCGTGAACACCGAGAGGGTGAGCCTGTGACCACCGCCGTGCGTTCGTCCAGTGTGGAGCTGCGCGACATCCACGTCAGCTTCGGCACGCTCGAAGTCCTGCGCGGCGTGGACCTGAGCGTGCCCAGCGGCCGCACGACGTGTGTCATCGGGCCTTCGGGCTCGGGTAAGTCCACGTTGCTGCGCTGCGTCAACCGCCTGCAGGAACCCGACAGCGGCGACCTGCTGCTCGACGGCACCAGCGTGATCCACTCGAACCCGGACGTGCTGCGCCAGCGCGTGGGCATGGTGTTCCAGCACTTCAACCTGTTCGGTCACCGCAGCGTGCTGGACAACATCGTGCTGCCGCTGCGGAGCGTGAAGCGACTGTCCAAAGAGGACGCAACGGCGATCGCGCACGCGCGGCTGGCCGAGGTCGGCCTGGAGGACAAGGCCCCGTACCGGCCGTCGGCGCTCTCCGGCGGGCAGCAGCAGCGCGTGGCCATCGCGCGGGCGCTGGCGATGGACCCCGAGGTGATGCTGTTCGACGAGGCCACCTCCGCGCTGGACCCCGAGCTGGTCAAAGGCGTGCTGAACCTCATGGCGGGCCTGGCCGAGCGGGGCCTCACGTTGATCGTGGTCACGCACGAAATGGGCTTCGCTCGCAGCGTCGCCGACGAGGTGGCGTTCATGGACGCGGGCCGGATCGTGGAGCAGGGCAGCCCGGACCAGATCTTCGACAACCCGCGCAGCCCGCGGTTGCAGCAGTTCCTTTCGCAGGTGCTCTGAGCGCTCTCGGCAATTTCCCCGAATCGTTCGCCCGTATCACGAAATTCGGTGACTTGACCGGAGAGTTCCGGAGCGTAGTCTCGGCCCCGCACTTCATCGCATTCACGCTCGAGGCGAGAGCGAGGAAGCCGAGATGGGTGGAGCCGGGGAGCTCACCGCGCGGGTCAAGGGCGGCGTCTATTTTCCGGGCGACGTGGGATACGACCGGGAACGGGCCGGGTTCGACCGCGCGCTCGACCACCGGCCCGAGGTGGTGGTGGCGGCCGGGGCCGAGTCCGACGTGGTCGCGGGCGTGCGCTTCGCCGCGGAGCACGGGCTGGCCGTCGACGTGCAGGCGACGGGCCACGGCGCGCACCGCTCGATGGGCGGCGGCCTGCTCGTCACCACGCGGAGCCTGAACCGCGTCGAGGTCGATCCGCGCCGGCAGGTCGCGCGCGTTTCGGCCGGCGCCACCGCGGGCGACGTGCTCGCCGCCACCGCCGCACACGGCCTGACCGCACCGGTCGGGTCCGCGCCCGGCGTCGGCTTCGTCTCCTACAGCCTCGGCGGCGGCCTCGGGATGCTCGGCCGGCGCCACGGGTACGCCGCCGACCACGTGCGCCGCCTCGAGGTCGTGACGGCCGACGGCCGCGAGCTCACCGTCACCGGCGAGCAGCACCCCGAGCTGTTCTGGGCCCTGCGCGGCGGCGGTGGCAACCTCGCCGCGGTCACGGCGCTGGAAACCCGCCTGGTGCCGCTGCCCGAGCTCTACGGCGGCGGCCTGTTCTTCACCGCCGAGCGCGCGCCGGTGGTCATCGAGCGGTTCCGGTCGAGCCTGGCGACGGCGCCGCGGGAGCTGAGCCTGTCGCTCGCGTTCCTCGCCTTCCCGGACGTGCCGGGCGTGCCCGAGCCGCTGCGGGGCCGGTTCTGCTGCCACCTGCGCGTGGCCTACCTCGGCGCCGCGGACGCCGGCCGGCGGTTCGTCGAGCCGCTGATCACGGCGGGCCCGTTCCTCGACACGGTGAGAACGATGCCGCTGACCGACCTCGGCTCGATCCACGCGGATCCGGTGGGCCCGATGCCGGTCGACAGCGAGAGCGTCGCGCTGACCGGCGAAGACGCGCTGGAGGTCGTGCCCTCGCTCGTGGACCCGCACGCACCGTTCATGCTGGAGCTGCGCCACCTCGGCGGCGCGCTGGCCGACCGGCCGGCGATCGCGAACGCCGTCGGGCACCGCGCGGCGCGGCTGAACCTGTTCACGTCGGCCTACCCCGGCACCACGCCCGGGTCACAGGCGCACGTCTACGACGCCGTTTCGGAATGGAGCGTGGGCGGTCCACTGAGGACGTTCCTGCCGACGAGCCACGTCGACGCGTCGTCCTGCTACGAACCGGCCACGGCCACGGAACTCGCGCGGCTCAAGGAGGTCTGGGATCCGGGTGACGTGTTCAGCTTCACGCCGGCCGTGGTGGCACCAGCTCTTCGAGCCAGTCGAACATCCGGTTCTCGGTGAGCAACCGGCCCATCGGCTGCACGTGCTCGTTGGCGCCCTCCTCGACGGTGAACCGCAGCAGGTCGGCGCGGCCGCCGCGCCCGCGCACCAGCTCGGCGAGCCGGCTGGACTGACCGGGCCAGAACTGCTCGTCGTCGGGGTCGGTGATGAGCAGGGGCGTGCTGATGGCGGCGACGGTTTCCTCGTCCAGCCGGTACTTCTCGACGGCCTTGAACAGGTCGTACCAGTCCTCGTGCGAGTACGGCCGCGCCCGGAACGTCAGGGTGCGGCGCAGGCCCGGCAGACGGACGGCGAGGCCCATGTCGCGGTTGAACGCGTCGCGCTCGCTGTGCGCGAGCGCCGACCGCATGCCCCTGGACAGCGGGTGCATCCACGACGCCGACACGTCGACCACACCCGGGTCGAGCACCGCGGCGGCCAGGCGGTGCTCGAACGCGAGCGCGCGGGGCAGCCAGTAGCCGGCCTGGCTGATGCCGTAGCCGGCGAGCTCGGCGACGTCTGGACGGTCGACGAGCGTGTCGACGACCGGGGTGAGCACGGCTTCCCAGTCGTGGCGGAAACACGTTTCGCTCTCGAACAGCATCGACTGCTGGCCGGGGCCGTCGTAGAGGAAGGCGTTCCAGCCGCGGGCCAGCGCGCCGGCGGCGGCGGAGGTCCACAGGTCGCTGAGGGCGCCGTCGCTGCCGTTGGTGATGACGAGCGTCCGGCGTGCGGTGCCGGAGGCGTCGGGGCGCAGGAGGTAGCCGGGCAGCTCTGTGCCTTCGTAGGGAACCGGGACGCGGAGGAAGGCGCCGTCGGAGCAGTCGACCACGGCTTCCCAGCATTCCCGGTGGTGGCGGAACGCTTCGGTCAACGCGGCCGTGTCGTCCCCTGTGGACAGTCCGTCGACGACGCAGGCCCAGTACGTCGCCGCGCGCAGGTAGTGGGAGCCGGCGCTGACCAGGTGCCCGGCTTCGCGCGCCTTCAGGGCTTCTTCCTGGACACGGGCCGCGGTCCGTTCCCATTCGCGCGCCCAGTCCGCTTGCCGGCCGACGCGGGCGATCGTCGCCAGCACCTCGCCGACCTCACTCGCCCCGCGCACCGCTCGGCCGAGCACCCCGCGCGTCGCGAAATCGAGCTCGTCGTCGCGGAAGAACCCCGCGGAAATGACCTTGTTGCCGTGGGAAACCAACGCCGCCATTCGTGCCTCCCCATTTTTCGTCCACACTCGCCTCTCGGTGCGGGCGTTGACAAGGCGGCGTTCTGCTCAGCCGGCGGGGGAAGCGGTGATCGTGCATTCCTCGGCGGCGCCCAAATTCAGCACGGCAGCAGCGGATCCGCCGTTGACGGCGACCGCCAGGTGGCCGGCGGAGTCGGTGAAAACCAGGTTCGCGCCCGGGGGCACGTCGCCGAACGTCCGCCCGATCGTCGCGGACACCGCGACGCGTTCGCTGTGGACCGTCACGCCGCCGGCGAGCCCGGTCAGCTCCAGGTCGGCGGGGGTGGCGGCGAGCTGGACGTTGCCGAAGTGGTCGACCGTCAGCACGTCCGACACGAGCTTCCCGGGGAACGCGGCGATCAACGGCTCCGGCAGCCGGACCAGGTCGTCGACCTCGGGCCCGAAGCTCGCGGGTTCGGCCCCGAGCGCGATGCGCGCGGCGGCGGGGGCGAACACGTCGCGGCCGTGGAAGGTCGCCGACGCCGGGCCGGGCACGTCGATCTCGTAGGCCTCGGTCACACCGCCGAGGGCGGCCGCGGCGGGCAGGAGCAGCCCGTTGTCGGGCCCGACCAGCGGACCTCGGGGGGTGACGACGACCAGTCCGCGCCGGGTGGTCCCCACGCCGGGGTCCACCACGGCCAGGTGCACGGCATCGGGCAGCGAGGGCACGGTCTGCGCCAGCACCGCCGCGCCCGGGCGCACCTGGTGCGGTGGCACGAGGTGCGTCACGTCGAGCACCCGGACGTCGGGCGCCAGGCGCGCGATCACCCCGTGGCAGGCCGCGACGAAGCCGTCGCGCAGGCCGTAGTCGGTGGTGAACGAGATCCAGCGGTAGCGCATGACCTGCATCATCCTCGGTTCCGACGGCCTCGGGTTAGGGTGCAGCCGTGACGACGCTCGCCGAATACCCGAAGATCGCCGCCGGCAAGGTCCGGGAGCTCTACGCCGTGGGGGACGACCACCTGTTGCTGGTCACGTCCGACCGCATCTCGGCGTACGACTTCGTGCTGGACACGCCCATCCCCGACAAGGGCCGCGTCCTCACGGCGATGAGCGTGTTCTGGTTCACCCAGCTCGCCGACCTCATCCCGAACCACCTCGTGGCCTGGGACGACCCGCGCATCCCCGCCGAGGTCCTCGGCCGGGCGCTGCTCGTGCGGCGCCTGGACATGCTGCCGGTGGAGGCCGTCGCGCGCGGGTACCTCACCGGGTCGGGTTTCTCGGACTACCAGCGCAGCGGCTCGGTCTGCGGCGTCGAGCTGCCGGGCGGCCTGGTCGAGTCGGCGCGGTTGCCCGAGCCGATCTTCACGCCGGCCACGAAGGCCGAGCTGGGCGAGCACGACGAGAACGTGTCGTTCGAAACGGTCGCCGCGCAGATCGGCGCTCCGCGCGCGACCGAGGTCCGCGACGCGACGCTCGCCATCTACCGCCGCGGCGCCGAGTTCGCGGCCGAGCGCGGCATCCTGCTGGCGGACACGAAGTTCGAGTTCGGCCTCGACGCCGAGGGCCGGCTCGTCCTCGCCGACGAGGTCCTCACGCCCGACTCGTCGCGCTACTGGCCGGCCGAGGGCTACGAGCCCGGCCACGCGCAGCCGTCGTTCGACAAGCAGTACGTGCGCGACTGGCTCACCGGTCCGTCCGGCTGGGACCGTGCGTCGAACACCCAGCCGCCGCCGCTGCCGGACGACGTCGTGGCCGCCACGCGCGCGCGGTACGTCGAGGCCTACGAGCGGATCAGCGGGCTTTCGCTGGCCGACTGGCCGGGCGCCTGAAACTGTCGGTGGTCGCTGGCAGACTGGGGGCCATGAGCGAGGCTTTGGTACTGGGCGGCGGCGGGGTCGCCGGAATCGCGTGGATGACGGGCCTGCTGGCGGGCCTGGCCGACGCGGGGCGTGACGTCAGCGGGGCGGACCTGATCGTCGGCACGTCGGCGGGCTCGACCGTCGCCGCGCAGATCGGCAGCGGGTTGAGCCTGGGCGAGCTGTACGTCCGCCAGACCGACCCGGCGCGCCAGTCCCCGGAGATCCCGGTCGAGGTGGACCTGGAGAAGTTCGGCGAGCAGTTCGGCGCCGCCGTGTCGGCCGGCTCGGTGCTCGAGGTCCGGCGCGCGGTCGGCGAGTTCGCGCTGGCGGCCTCGACGGTGCCCGAGTCCCGCCGCCGCTCGGTGATCGAGGCGCGGCTGCCCTCGCACGAGTGGCCCACCCGCGAGCTGGCGATCGTGGCCGTCGACGCCGCCTCCGGCGAGCCCCGCGTCTTCCGCAACGACTCGGGCGTTCCGCTGGTCGACGCCGTCGCCGCCAGCTGCGCCGTGCCGGGCATCTGGCCGCCGGTCTCGATCGAGGGCCACCGCTACGTCGACGGCGGAGTGCGCTCCGCCGACAACGCCGACTACGCCGCGGGCTACGACCGGGTGCTCGTGGTCATGCCGCTGGGCTCGGCCGACGTGTTCCCCACGGAAAAGCCCTTCGCGGACGTCGTGGCCTCGCTGCGCGCCGGCGGTGCTGCCGTTGCCGTCGTGGAACCCGACGAGGCCTCCCTCGCGGCCATCGGCCAGAACCCCCTCGACCCGGCGACGCGCCGCCCCTCCGCCGAAGCGGGACGCGCGCAGGGGAAGGTGTTGGAGATCGTCTGGTCGTGATCGCTTCGCCCGCCGGCTGATCGAGAGTGAGGAGCCGGCGGGAAGCGACAACACCAACTGACTGTTACGCAGTACTTCCCGGAGAGCACCTCACGCCGTCTTTGCTCGTGGCGATCGGCGCGACCGCCTGGGCCGGGTTTACCGCTCGGCCCCAACAGCCCGGCCGCTCGCCGTCCGGCGACGGAGGCAGGGCGAGCGCAGGGGAGGGCCGGAGATCGCCTGGTGGTGACTCGACGTTCCTCGCGGTTCGCCCGACCTCTGGCAACTCCGTCCTCAGACTTGTCCACACCTATCCACCCGAGCCGCACTTGTCCACAGGTCCTGTACGCGCCGTTTTCGGGCGCCGGCGTCGATAAGCTGGGACGGGGAGGCCCCGCCGGAAGGGCGAGGGCTTGTCCGCGGTGTGATCGCTTCATGAGTGAGGCAGAAAACAGGCAGCCGACTCGACTTTCACTGGCAGACTGGCGCCCGTGATCCTGCTCATCTGTGGCAGTCTGCGGGGCGGTTCGGTGAACGCGGCGGTGATCGGGACCGCTGCGGGGTTCACCGAGTCCAAGGTCTACGCGGGCCTCGGCGACCTTCCGCACTTCAACCCCGACGACGACCAAGATCCCCTGCACCCGGCCGTGGTGGCGTTGCGCGCGGAGGTCGGGGCGGCCGATGGCGTGCTGATCTGCACGCCGGAGTACGCGGGCGGCCTGCCGGGGTCGTTCAAGAACCTGCTGGACTGGACCGTCGGCGGCGGCGAGATCTACGGCAAGCCCGTGTCGTGGATCAACGCGTCGTCCGTGGCGGCCCCGACCGGCGGCGCGGACGCCCACGAGTCCCTGCGCAAAGTCCTCACCTACGCCGGCGCGCGCATCATCGAAGACGCCTGTGCGCGCATCCCGATCCCGCGCCACACCGCGTCCGGTGGCGTGATCACCGACCCTGACCTCCGCGGCCGGATCGCGATGGCCGTGAGCCGGTTGGTGGAGGCCACCAAAGCCTGACACTGCGTAACTCTCATGTGTCCTTTCTGTGCAGTTCACGGCGTTGTCAGGCACGCGCCACCGGGCTGAGGCGCAATGGGACACGTGGATGCTCGCCTGCTGGTATCGCTGTCCGGGGCCACCCCGCGCACGCTGCACCGCTGCGCCGACCTCGCGTCGGAGCTGGAGCGGCGGCGGGTGCCGCTGTCGATCCTGCACGTCGCGCGGACCGAGGACGGTCCCGTGACCGCGTGGGTGCGCACGCGCGCCGCCGCGGGCGACTCGGTGCTGCTGCACGGCTACGACCACCGCATCACGCCGACGCACCGCACCGTCCAGCTCGGCCGCCGCGCGGAATTCGCCGCGCTGCCCGCGCACGAGGCGCGCCTGCGCCTGATCGCCGCGAAGGCCGCGCTCGACACCACCGGCGTCGCCGTCGACGGTTTCGCGCCGCCCCGCTGGCTCGCTTCGCAGGGCACGCTGCAAGCGTTGCGGGAACACGGTTTCACGCTCTGCGCCGACGCGGGTTCCGTCCGTGACCTCGTGACGGGCGAGGTGCGGCGGGCGCGCGTGCAGGAGTTCACGAGCCAGTCACACCGCACCGAAACGGTCCGCTGCTTCGCCCTCGTGCTGGCGTCGGCCCGCGCCGCCCGCCGAGGCGGACTGGTCCGCCTCGGCATCGACGCGGCCGACCTGACCCGCCCCGGCCTGCGCCAGGCCCTGCTCGACGCGGTCGACGTCGCCATCGAAAACCGCGCTTTCGGCAGCACCTACGGCTCCCTGCGCCGCGCGGCCGCGGCCTGATCACTCCGCGCCGAGGCCCGTCGCCGCCCGCACGCGCAGCTCGGTGAACTTCGTGTCGTCCTCGCGCGCCCGGCTCAGCTTCGACCCGACAACACAGCCGAGGAAGCCCAGCGGGATCGACACGAGCGTCGGGTAGTCCAACGGGAACGGCGCGTGCGCCGCCCCGCCCGGCCACACGGCGGGGCTCAGCACGATCAGCACCACCGAGCTCACCAGCCCGCTCGCGATGCCGGCCAACGCGCCCCACGTGGTGAACCCGCGCCACGACAACGCCAGCACGAGCGCCGGGAAGTTCGCGCTCGCCGCGACGGACAACGCGAGCCCCACGAGGAACGCGACGTTGAAGTTCGGCCCCGCCAGCAGCGTCACCGCCACCGCGATCGCGCCGATCACGGCGGACGACAGCCGCGCCACGAGCTTCTGCTCCCGCTCGGTCGCGTCGCCGCGCCGGATCACGTTCGACCACAGGTCGTGCGAAGCCGAACCCGACGCCGACAGCACCAGCCCGGCGACGACCGCCAGGATCGTCGCGAACGCGACCGCGCCGACGAACGCCATGAACACCTGGCCGCCGAACGCGTCCGGCCCGCCGCCGAGGTGCTGCGCGAGCAGCGGCGCCGCCAGGTTCGCCCCCGGCCCGGCCGGCTTCTCGCCCGCGGACCCGAGCAGCGCGCGAGCGCCGTAGCCGATGATCGACGTGAGCACGAAGAACGTGCCGATCAGCCCGATCGCCCAGCCCACCGACGCCCGGGCCGTCTTCGCGTCGGGCACGGTGAAGAAGCGGATCAGGATGTGCGGCAGCGCCGCCGTCCCGATCACGAACGCGACCGCCGCGGCGACGGTGTTCAGCGGGGTGCGGTGCGAACCGCCGGGCGCGAGGTACGCGTCGCCGAGCGGGTGTGCCGCGGCGGCGCGGTCGAACAGGCTGATCGGGTTCCAGCCGACCTGGCTCAGCACCCCGACCGCGAGGGCCAGCCCGGCCGCCATCAGCAGCGCGGCCTTGATGATCTGCACCCAGGTCGTGGCGAGCATGCCGCCGAACACCACGTACAGGAGCATCGCGGCGCCCGTGATGATCACCGCCAGCGTGAACGCGAGGCCCGTCAGTGCCCGGATCAGCACACCGGCGCCCACCAGCTGCGCGATCAGGTAGATGGTGACGATGAACAGGTTCGCCGACGCCGTCATCGCGCGCACGGGCCGCGCGCGCAGCCGGTACGACAGCACATCGGCGACGGTGAACTGGCCCGCGTTGCGCATGCGCTCGGCGAAGAGCAGCAGTACGAGCAGGAACGCGACGGCCGCGGCGATCGCCAGCACCCAGCCGTCGAAGCCGCTGAGGAAGATCAGCCCGGTGAACCCGAGGAAGGTCGCGGCGGACATCAGGTCGCCCGCCACCGCGAAGCCGTTCTGCGCCGCGGAAATCCCGCGGCCCGCGGCCAGGTATTCGGTGGTCGTGCTGGTCCGGCGGGCCGCGAAGAACGTGACCACCAGCGTCACCACGATCAGCACCGCGAACGCGGTGAGCCGCACGGCGTTCACCGGGCCACCACCGCGGTACGGCCGAGCGCGGCCGTCTCGAGCGGGTCGAACACCCGGGCCGAGCGGCGCAGGTAGGCCCACGTGATGACCCCGACCAGCGCGAATTGGCTCAAGCCGAGCGCGTACGCGAGCGTCAAGCCGCGGAACACCGACGAGCCCAGCGAGCCCGGCAGCCACGCGACGAGCACGAGGAACAGCGCGAACCAGCCGAGGCCGGCCGTGAGCGCGACGGCCACGAACCGGCGCCGCGACCGGACGAGCGTCTGGAACGCGGGCGTGGCTTCGACCTGCGCAAACTCGGTGTCCAAAGAGGAGGGGGAGGGAGTCGGCATGGACTGCTCCTTTCAAAGTGGACAGAGGCTAGCTAACGCTCGTAAGTAAGACAAGTGTCCGGTTCGC
This sequence comes from Amycolatopsis sp. NPDC001319, assembly GCF_042896185.1. Lineage (NCBI taxonomy): Bacteria > Bacillati > Actinomycetota > Actinomycetes > Pseudonocardiales > Pseudonocardiaceae > Amycolatopsis > Amycolatopsis sp. NPDC001319. The sequence goes on from NZ_JBIAWY010000001.1 coordinate 736,360, forward strand.
GAAGTTGGTTCCGGTCCCGGTCGGGTGACTGCGCTCGCCGCTTCGGGGAGCTGGAATCATGGACCCATGGCTCCAGGGGCGGTCGGCAAGTCCGAAGCGAAGACGACGGTGAGCCCGGCCGCGGTCCGGGACGCCGCCCTCACGCTGTTCGCCGAGCGCGGCTACCACGGCACGGCCCTCAGTCAGATCGCGGCGGAGCTCAAGATCCGCACGCCCAGCCTGTACAACCACATGCGCGCCAAGCAGGACCTGCTGCGCGACATCGTCGCCGACACCACCGAGCAGGTCTGGGCCGACTACGAGGAAGCGGTCGAGGGTGTCGACGACGTCGCCGAGCGGCTGCGGAACGCGACGCGCGTGTACGCGTTGCGCCACGCCACCCACCGCCGTGAGGCTCTCGTCGTCAACCGTGACATCGCCAGCCTCGAAGAGCCCGCGCGCAGCAATGTGCTGGAGCTGCGCCGCCGCCACGCGCAGGCGTTCCGGAGCCTCATCGAGGAAGCGGGCGGCGCCGACCGGGAGTCGGCGACGCTCGCCGCGTTCGGGATTCTCGAGATGTGCGTGAGTATCGCCCGCTGGTTCCGCGAAGACGGCCCCCTCACGGCCGAAGAAGTCGCGGCGAAGTACAGCGAGTACGCGCTGCGCGTCGCCGGTTTGGCGTAGCGAACACACCTTGCCTCGGCTCCGGCCGCTCTCTACACTCCAGCAACTAACTATCATTAGTTAATATCGTGGTGGAGATGCCGATGCTCAGAGTCGAGTTGATCCGTCCCATCCCCCAGCTGCTGGTCGGGCACGCGGCGCGCTTCGGCGGGAAGGTCGCGTTCTACGACGACCGCCGGTCGGTCACCTACGCGGACCTGGCGGAACGCACGCGGCGGCTCGCGGGGAACCTCGTGGACGAGGGTGTGGTGCACGGCGATCGCGTGCTGATCTACCTGGACAACAGCGTGGAGACGGCCGAGTCGTACTTGCTGACGACCCGGCTGGGCGCGGTCGGGGTGTGCGCGAACCCGAACGCGGCGCCGGCTGAGGTGGCCTACCAGCTGGGCGACAGCGCCGCCCGCGTGGTGATCACGGACGACGCGCACCTCGACCACGTCCGCACGATGGTGGCGGCGCGCGGCGTCGACACGCTGGTCCTGCTCGTCACCGACGGGGCCGTCCCGCCGGACGCCCGGTCGTACGAGAAGTTCGCGACCACGGAACCGAAGAGCTCGCCCCGCGACGACCTCGGGCTGGACGACGTCGCGTGGATGCTCTACACGTCCGGCACCACCGGCCGGCCCAAGGGTGTGCTGCTGACGCAGCGCAGCTGCCTGTGGGTGGTCGCCGCGTGCTGGGCGCCGATCGTCGGGCTGACACCGGCCGACCGGGTGCTCTGCCCGCTGCCGCTGTTCCACTCCTACGCACTGGACCTGTGCGTGCTCGGCGTTTTCGCCGTCGGTGCCACGGAACGGATTCTGCCGCGGTTCACGACGTCGCGGGTGCTGGAGCTGTTGACCGAGGAGCCCTTCACGTTCATGCCCGGCGTGCCCACGATGTTCCAGTACCTGCTCCACGGTGCGCGCGGGAAAGGCTTCCACAGCACCACGCTCAGGATGTGCGTGTCCGCGGGCGCGATCATGCCGGCCGCGCTCAACGCCGAGTTCGAGCAGGAGTTCGGGGTGCAGCTGCTGGAGGGCTACGGCATTACCGAAACGTCCACAATGGTCACCATGAACACGCCGGGCGGCGGCCGCGTGCTGGGCTCGTGCGGGCTGCCGCTGCCCGGTGTCGGCGTGCGGCTGGTCGACCCGGTGACCGGCGAGGACGTGGGTGTCGGCGACGAGGGCGAGCTGTGGGTCAGCGGCCCGAACATCATGCAGGGCTACCACAACCGCGCCGAGGCGAGCGCCGAGGTGCTGCGGCTCGGCTGGTACCGCACGGGTGACCTCGGGCGGCGCGACGCCAACGGGTTCCTCACGATTTCGGGGCGCACCAAGGAACTCATCATCCGCGGCGGGGAGAACATCTACCCCGCCGAGGTGGAGGCGGTGCTGCTGAAGGTGCCCGGGGTGGCCGATGCGGCCGTGGTCGCGCGCAAGCACGCCGACCTGGGCGAGGTGCCCGTCGCGTTCGTCGTGCCCGAGCGGCCGGGCAAGCTCGACGAGCCGGCGCTGCTGGCCGCGTGCCGGGAGGAGCTTTCGCACTTCAAAGTGCCCGAGCGGATCGTCGAGATCGACGCGATCCCCCGCACCGGCTCGGGCAAGATCATGCGCTTCCGCCTGCAGGAACGCCTGATCGACGCGTGACGCGCGCCGCCCCGGGTTGACCGGGAGCGGCCGTGCTCGTACTCTACAAACTAACGTTAATTAGTAAGGTGGTGTGCGTGGACCTCTCCAACACCTTCACCGTCGACCTCCCGGTCGACGACGCCTGGCGAGTGCTGACGGACCTCGAACGCGTGGCGCCGTGCATGCCCGGTGCGGCGCTGCTCGGCGTCGAAGACGGCGTGTACCAGGGCGCGGTGAAGATCAAGGTGGGCCCCGTTTCCGCGAAGTACCAAGGGACGGCGCGCTTCGTCGAGAAGGACGACAGCGCCCACCGAGCGGTGCTGCGGGCCGAGGGCAAGGACGTCGGCGGCCAGGGCAACGCGGCCGCCACCGTGACCGCGACCCTCACCGCGCAGGGCAGTGGGACCAAAGTGGACGTGCGCACGGACCTTGCCTTGTCGGGACGGGTCGCGCAGTTCGGCCGCGGCGTGATCGCCGACGTCACCGGCAAGCTGCTCGGGCAGTTCGTGCAGCGGCTGGAGGCGGAAGTCGCCGGCAAGCCGGCCAACGTCCAGCCCATCAACGGCAAGGCCGTGAACCTCGACGACGTCGAGCCGCTCGACGTGATGGCGAGCGTCGGCGGCACCATCGCGAAGCGCGCGCTGCCCGTCGCGGCTGTGGCCCTGGTGCTGGCCCTGCTGGTGATCCTGGTGGCGCGCAAGGGAAAGGGGACCGAATGAGTGACCTGGTGCGCGAGCCCCACCTGTACGTCGGTGGCCGGTGGATCGCCGGTGGCGGCGACGACTGCGAGGTCGAGAACCCGGCGACCGAGGAACCGGCGGGCGTCGTCACGCAGGCCTCGTCCGCCGTGGTCAACCTCGCGGTGGCCTCGGCGAACGCGGCGTTCGACGGCTGGGCCACCACCCCCGCCACCGAGCGCGCCGCCGCGCTGCGCCGCCTGCACGACGTGATCACCGAGCGCGCCGACCGGTTCGCCGAGCTCATCACGCTCGAACAGGGCTCACCGCCGCCGGTGGCACGGAAGCTGCACGTCGACACCCCGCTGGCGGTGCTCGCCCGCACGGCCGACGCGCTGGACGAGTTCGAGTTCCGCCGCGAGCTCGGCAACTCCGTGATCCTGCGCGAGCCGGTGGGTGTGGTCGCCGCGATCACGCCGTGGAACCTGCCGCTGCACCAGATCATCGTCAAGGTCGCGCCCGCGCTGGCCGCCGGCTGCACCGTGGTGCTGAAGCCCGCCGCGCTCACGCCGCTCACCGCGTTCGAACTGATGCGCGCCTTCGACGCCGCGGGCTTCCCCGCCGGCACGATCAACCTGGTCACGGGCAGCGGGCGCGACGTCGGCGACCAGCTGACGCGCAGCGCGAGCGTGGACCACGTGTCGTTCACCGGGTCCACGCCGGTCGGTGCGCAGGTCGCGGCGGCCGCGGCGGAGACGATCAAGGGTGTCACGCTGGAGCTGGGTGGGAAGTCCGCCAGCGTCGTGCTGTCCGATGTGGACGACGCACTGCTCGCCAAGGCCGTGAAGGTCACCGTGGCCAACTGCTACCTCAACGGCGGCCAGACGTGCACCGCGCTCTCGCGCCTGATCGTGCCGGCCGACCGGTTGCAGCAGGTCGAAGAGCTCGCGGCCGCCGCGTCGGCGAAATACGTGCCGGGCGAGCGGCTCGGGCCGCTGATCTCGGCCGGGCAGCGCAAGGAAGTCGAGAGCTTCCGCACGGACGAGGCCCGGGCGATCACCGGTCCGGCGGAGCTGCCGGAACGCGGGTACTACGTCCAGCCGACTGTCTACAGCGGAGTCGACCCGGACTCCCGGCTCGCGCAGGAAGAGGTCTTCGGCCCCGTGCTGGCGATCCTCGCCGCGGAGTCGGACGACGAGGCCATCTCCATCGCCAACAACTCGCGCTATGGGCTCGGCGGTGCACTGTGGACCGGGGACCCGGACCACGCCCTCGACCACGCCGCGCGCATCCGCACCGGCCAGGTCGACGTCAACGCCGCGCCGTTCAACCCGCGTGCGCCGTTCGGCGGCTACAAGGCCTCGGGCGTCGGGCGCGAGATCGGCGACTACGGGATCGAAGACGTGCTGGAGATCAAGGCGGTGCAGCTGTGACCGAAGTCAACGCGTTGGTGCTGCGGGAAACCGGCGCGCCGATGACCGTGGAACGCATCCGCCTGCGCGACGTCGGGCCCGGCGACGTGCGGGTCCGCATCGACGCGACCGGCGTCTGCCACTCGGATCTGTCGCTGGCCCGCGGCGTGCTCGCGCAGCAGCTGCCGGCCGTGCTCGGCCACGAGGCGTGCGGCACGGTGCTGGAAGCCGGCGCGGAGGTCGCGGACCTCAGCGTCGGCGACCGCGTGATCCTGCTGTGGATCACGCCGTGCGGCGATTGCGTCCACTGTGGACGCGACGAAGCCCACCTGTGCGTGAACGGGTCCGCACGCGGTGCCGAGCCGTACGCCCAGGACGCCGACGGCAACCCGGTCTACGCCGGGCTCACGGTCGGCTCGTTCGCCGAGCAGACCGTCGTTCCGGCGGCGGCCGCGGTGAAGGTGCCCGAGGACATCAGCTCGGCCGACGCCGCGCTGCTCGGCTGCGCGGTGACCACCGGCGTCGGAGCCGTCACGAAGACCGCGCAGGTCACGCCGGGTTCGTCGGTGCTGGTCGTGGGCCTCGGCGGGGTCGGCCTGGCGGCCATCCAGGGCGCGAAACTCGCCGGGGCGAGCACCGTGATCGCCGTGGACCGCAACGTCGCCAAGGCGGCGTACGCGACCAAGCTCGGCGCGGACCACTTCGTGCCGGCCGACGACACGACGAAGAAGGCCGTGCGCGCGCTGACCGGCGGCGAGGGCGTGGACTACGCGTTCGACTGCGTCGGCTCCGCCCGCACGATCCGCGACGCGTGGGGCATGACCCGCCGCGGCGGCACGGCGTGCGTGGTCGGCGTCGGGGGCAAGGACGACCAGGTGTCGTTCAGCGCGCTGGAGCTGTTCCACTTCGCCCGCACCCTCGTCGGCTGCGTCGCCGGCTCACTCGACGCGGCCCACGACCTGCCGCGGTACTTCGACGACGTCCGCGCCGGCCGCCTGGACCTGGCCGCGATGGTGACCGGCCACGGCGGGCTCGCGGACATCGAGGACGCCTTGACCGCCATGGCCGCCGGACAGGGCGTGCGGACGCTGGTGGTGCCGTCATGAATGTCGGGGCACTGAGGATCGAACCGGTCTACGACGGCTACGGGCGCGAGCCGGGCCGCGAGGTCCTGACCCGCCCGGGCGACGCCGACGCGTGGGCCTGCCACGAGCACCTGCTCGACGAACGTGGCGACCTCGACCTCACGCTCGGCGGGTTCCTGCTGCGCACGGGCGACCGCGTGGTGCTGGTCGACGCCGGCGTCGGCACGATCGACAACGACAAGTACCACGGCGGGCAGTTCCTCGAAAGCCTGCGTGAACACGGCGTCGCTCCCGACGACGTGACCGACGTCGTGTTCACGCACCTGCACTTCGACCACGTCGGCTGGGCCACCAAGAAGGGCCAGGTCGTGTTCCCGAACGCGACCTACCGCGTGCACGCCGACGACTGGGCGCACTTCGTCGAGAGCCCGGACGCCGAACCCGGCGCGGTGCGCAAGCTGTCGCCGCTGGCCGAGCGGCTGGAGCCATTCACCTCGGACACCACGCTCGCGCCCGGCCTCGACTCGCGGCACGTGCCCGGCCACACGCCCGGCTCCACGATCTTCGTGGTGTCCAGCGAAGGCGAGCGCGCGCTGCTGCTCGGCGACGTCGCACACTCCACAGTGGAGCTGACCGACCCGACGTGGGAAGCGATCTTCGACGTCGACCGCACGGCGGCCCGCCAGGTGCGTGCCGGGCTGATCGACGAGCTCACCGACAGCTCCGACGCGGTCGCCGCCGCGCACTTCCCGGGCCTGCGCTTCGGCCGGGTGGTGACCGTCGCCGGCGAGCGCCGGTTCGAGTTCATCTGAAAGGGGACCTCGTGGACCTCAAGCTCAACGGCAAGAACGTGCTGGTCACCGGCGCGGGCCAGGGGCTCGGCCGCGCGCTCGGCATGGCCTTCGCCCAAGAGGGCGCCAACGTCGCCTTCCACTACAACACCTCGGCCGACGGTGCCGAAGCGGCGGCGAAGGAGGCGGCCGCGCTCGGCGTGAAGGCCATCGCGGTCGGCGCGAACCTGCGCGACGCCGACTCCGTGCGCACCGCGATCGACGACGTCGCGACACAGCTCGGCTCGATCGACGTGCTGGTCAACAACGCGGCCGCCACGCAGAGCAAGCCGTTCCTCGAAACCACCGAAGAGGACTGGGCGCCGCAGATCGGCGTGACGGTGGAGGGCACGCTGCGGATCACGCAGGCCGTGGCCAAGAAGATGGTCGAGGCCGGCGGCGGCGCGATCGTGAACCTCATGGGCGACTCCGGCCGCGTCGGCGAGTCCCGGCTGCTCGTCACCGCCACCACGCGCTCGACCACGGTGGGCCTGACCAAGTCGCTCGCGAAGGAGCTGGCGCGCCACGGCATCCGAGCGAACGCCGTCTCGATCGCGCTCGTGCAGACGTCCAGTCTGGACGACCACACCGGACACGCCGACGACGCCAAGATGAAGAAGATCCTGTCCGCCTACCCGCTGCGCCGCCTCGGCCGGGCCGAGGACGTCACCCCGACCGTGCTGCTGCTGGCCTCCCCGCTCTCGTCCTGGACCACGGGACAGATCGTGTCGGTCAACGGCGGCTACACGATGCCGTGACGACCATGGAGGAGAAGCCGGCCGGCGCCATCGGAAAGGTCGTGCGCCGCAAGGAAGACGTGCGGCTGATCACCGGGCGCGGGCGGTACGTCTCCGATCTGCAGCTGCCCCGGATGCGGCACGTCGCGTTCCTGCGCAGCCCGTTCGGCCACGCGCGGATCACCCGCCTGGACGCGTCGGCCGCGCGCGAGCGGGCCGACGTGTTCACCGGCGACCAGCCGGAGTTCGCGACCGTGCCGCTGCGGGCGCTGTCGGCTCTTCCGTCCTATGTGGAGACCGAACAGCCGTTGCTGGCGCGGGACAAGGTGCGGTTCTCGGGTGAGCCCGTGGCCGCCGTCGTCGCCGCCGACCGCTACCGCGCCGAAGACGCGCTGGAGCTGATCGACGTCGACTACGAGCCGCTGCCCGTGAACGTCACGGCATGGCTGCCGCCGACAGAGCCGCTGCACGCCGAAGCGCCGGACAACGTGCTGCTGGAGCGCACCTTCGACACCGGCGAGGTGCCCGACGCGCTGGCCGGGGCCCACCTTGTGGTCGAACGCGAGCTGATCACCAACCGTCACGCCGGCAACCCCATGGAGTGCCGAGCGGGGGTCGCGCTGTGGGACCCGGCCGACGACAAGCTCACGTTGTGGTCGGGCACGCAGGTTCCCCACATCGCGCGCAACATGATCGCGGAGCTGCTCGGCATTTCCGAGGGCAACGTGCGGGTGATCGCGCCGGACGTCGGCGGCGGCTTCGGCGTGAAAGCCGTGGTGTACCCGGAGGACGTCGCGCTGTGCGTGATCGCGCGCCAGCTGCGCGGCACGCCCGTGAAGTGGGTCGAGGACCGCGCCGAGCACCTGCTCGCGGCCACGCACGCGCGCGACCACCGCTACGTCGTGAAGGCCGGGTTCACGGCCGACGGCGAGCTGGTGGCGCTCGACGCGGACGTGACCTGCAACGTCGGCGCGTACTCGGTTTACCCGTGGACGGCCGGGATCGAACCGCTGATGGCCGGCGGGCTGCTGTCCGGGCCGTACCGGCTGCAGCACTACCGCTGCACCGTGCGGGGCGTCGCGACGAACACCGCACCGTCCGGGCCCTACCGCGGGGTGGCACGGCCGGCGAGCGTGTTCGCGATGGAGACGGTGCTCGACGCGGCGGCGGCCGAGCTCGGACTGTCCGCTTTGGACATCCGGCGGCGGAACTTGATCACGCCGGAGGAGATCCCGTACCGCATGCCGTCGCGGCTGGTCGACGACTCCGGCTGGTACGGGGAATGCCTGGAGAAGGCCGTCGAGTCGATCGGCTACGACGAGTTCCGGGCGGAGCAGCGGCGCCGGCGCGAAGAGGGTGAGAACCCGATCGGCCTCGGGCTCGCCTGTTACAACGAGCTCACCGGTCTCGGGCGCGCGGCCGCGGCCGGGCCGCGGATGCCGTTCCGCACCGGCCACGACGCGTGCACCGTGCGCGTCAACCCCGACGGCCGGGTCACCGTGCTGTCCGGCGTGACGTCGCAGGGGCAGGGCCTGGAGACGACCGTGGCGCAGATCGTCGCGGACACGGTCGGGGTGTCCTATGCGGACGTCGAGGTGCGGATCGGCGACACGAACGAATCGCTGTGGGGCTTCGGCGCGTTCTCCTCACGCCAAGCCGTGATCGGCGGCGGCGCGGCCCACCGGTCGGCGGTCACCGTGCGGGAGAAGATCCTGCGGCTCGCGGCCGAGCTGTACGAGGCCAATGTGGACGATCTCAGCCTCGTGGACGGTGACGTGCGCGTCGCCGGAGAGGCCAAGCCGCTGGGCACCCTGGCGGAGCTGGCACGCGTTGCCTACCTGGAGTCCAACCGGCTTCCGCAGGGCATCGAGCCCGGCCTCGAGGCCACGCAGTTCTACGACCCGATCCGCGGCGCGTTCGCGGCCGGGGCGCAGGCGGCGGTCGTCGAGGTGGACCGGGCGACGGGCGCGTTGAAGATCCTCAAGTACGTGTGCGTGGAGGACGCCGGCACGGTGATCAACCCGCAGGTCGTCGAAGGCCAGATCGCCGGCTCGATCGCGCAGGGCATCGGCGGCGCGCTGTACGAGCACCTCATCTACGACGAGGGCGGCAACCTCTCCACGGGCACGCTGATGGACTACCTGATGCCCACGAGCGCCGAGGTGCCGGAGCTCGTGATCGGCCACCTGTCGCACCCCGCGGACAACCCGCTCGGTGTCCGCGGGGTCGGCGAAGGCGGCACGCTCGGCCCGAACGCGGTGCTCGCGGGGGCGATCACCGACGCGCTGGGCGTGCAGGTCACGCACCTGCCGCTGACACCGGCCGCGATCTGGGAGGCGCTGCGATGATCACCTCCGAGGTCCGCGACGACGTCGGCGTCGTCGCGATCGACCGGCACGAGCGGCGCAACGCACTCGACGTCGAGCACCTCGACGACCTGCGTGCCGCCGTTGAGGACGTCGGTCCTCGCGTGCACGCGCTGGTGATCACCGGCCGGGGCACGAGCTTCTGTGCCGGAGCCGATCTGCGTGGCGTGCACGGCGACGGTTTCCGCACCGCGCTGTACGCCGCCCTGCACAGCATCACGGCGCTGCCCGTGCCGGTGCTCGCGGCTGTCAACGGCCCGGCCATCGGCGCGGGCACCCAGCTCGCGATCGCCTGCGACCTGCGGGTGGCCGCACCGTCCGCGGTGTTCGCGGTGCCGACCGCGCGCAATGGGCTGGTCGTCGACCCGTGGACGGTCCGGCGCCTCGCGCTGCTGGCCGGCGGCGGTGCGGCGCGCGCGATGCTGCTGGGCTGCGACCGGCTCGACGCTTCGCTCGCCCACGCTCGGGGGCTCGTCGACCGGCTCGGCGACCTCGACGCGGCGTTCGAGTGGGCGCGCGAGATCGCCGGATTCTCACGGTCTTCGTTGCGGTATTCGAAGCTGGCTCTGGACACGTTGTTCGAAGGCCCCTGGGAGACCACTTTGGACACCGAGTTCGAGGACAGCTGGCCGAAGGAGGTGCCGACGTGAAACCCGCCCCGTTCGACTACGTCCGGGCGCGCAGCGTCGACGAGGCCGTGCGGACGCTCGCCGACGCCGACGGGGACGGCAAGCTCCTCGCCGGCGGGCAGAGCCTGATGCCGGTGCTCGCGCTGCGCATGGCCCGCCCTCGGGTGCTCGTGGACGTCAACCGGATCCCCGGCCTGGCCACGATCATGCCGACCGACGACGGCGTGCGGCTCGGCGCCCTGGTGCGGCACGCGCGCCTGCTGGAGCAGCCGCACCACCCGCTGCTGGCCGAGGCCGCGCGCTGGATCGGCCACACGGCGATCCGCTCGCGCGGGACGAGCGGCGGCAGCATCGCACACGCCGACCCGTCGGCCGAGCTGCCGGTGGTGGCCGCGGCGCTGGAGGCGACCGTCCACATCGCCGGGCCCGGCGGGCAGCGCTCCGAGGTGGCCACAGACTTCTTCGCCGGGCCACTGGAAACCACGCTCGCGGACGACGAGATGATCACCGCGATCGACCTGCCGGTGCCGTCGCGGTGGGGGTTCGCGGAGTTCTCCCGGCGGCACGGCGACTTCGGCCTCGTGCTCGTAGTCGCCGCGGAGGTCGCGGGCCGGTGGCGGCTGGCGATCGGCGGCGTCGGCGGGGTGCCGCTGCGGCCCGCGGAAGCCGAGCGGCTGCTCAACGACGGCGCGGACCTCGACGCGGTCGCGGCCGCCGCCGCGGCGGAAACCCAGCCGCAGAGCGACATCCACGCGTCGGCCGACTACCGGCGGGCGATGACGGCAGAGTTCGTCCGCCGCGCCCTGACGCCCCACGGGAAGCGAGCCGCCGCATGAAAGCCGAATTCACCGTCAACGGCACGCGCCACGACGTCGACGTCGAACCACGCCGGACGCTCGCCGACGCGTTGCGCGAGGACCTCGGCCTGACCGGCACGCACCTGGGGTGTGAACACGGCGTGTGTGGCGCGTGCACCGTGCTGGTCGACGGCGAGCCGGTGCGCGCGTGCCTGATGCTGGCCGTACAGGCCGACGGGTGCTCCGTCAGCACCATCGAGGGCCTCGCGGCCGACGACGGCACGCTGCACCCGTTGCAGGAGGCCTTCTGCGGCAAGCACGGGCTCCAATGTGGATTCTGCACACCCGGCATGCTGATGACCGCGCTCGACCTGCTGGACCGGGAACCGGCGCCGGACCGCGAGCGCATCCGCGAGGAGATGTCGGGCAACATCTGCCGCTGCACGGGGTACGTCGGCATCGTCGACGCGGTGGAGGCCGCCGCGCGCGAGCTCGGCCGATGAAAACCGCCGCGTGGCTGCGCCTGTCGGGCGTGCCCGTCGAGGCTGCGCGCCGCACCTGGCGCGAACTGGACGGGCACGGCTGCTCGACCTTCTACGTCGAGGGCGACCTCGGCCTGTGCGCGGCGCTCGCGGTGGCGACGGAATCCTCCCGCATCTGCTGTTTCGTCCCGCCCGGCCGCCCCGAGCACGTGCTGGCGGGTGCGCGGACGGTGCAGTACCTAAGCGGTGGGCGGTTCACGCTCGGGCTGCGGCCGGCCGATGACGACGACGGCGCGTTCGGCTCGGTCACGGCGTTCGCGCGGCTGGCCGAGGAGGTGCGTGACGTGCTCGGCGGTTTACCGATCACCGTGGCCGGAACCGGGCGAGGTACCGTGCGATTGGCGGCCGAGTTCGCGACCTGCTGGCAGACCACGGACGTTCCGGGCGAACCGGACGTGATGGCGGCCGGCTGCGCAGAGTTCGGCAGACCGGCGCCGGAGAGATCCGTGGTGGTGACCGACGCGCGGCGGCGGGAGTTCGCCGTCGACGAGGTGGTGCTGCCGGTCGACCGGCCGCTGACGGGTGCCGAGTTCCGCGGTGCCGGGTGTTTCGCGTGACGGGGAGGAACCGGTGACGGCAGTGCGCAGCGCGGTCAGCGAAGAGGTCGTGCTCGACACGGCGCTCACGCTGTTCGCCGAGCGGGGGTACCACGGCACCGCGCTCAGCCAGATCGCCGAGGTGCTGCAGATCCGCACCCCGAGCCTGTACAACCACATGCGGTCCAAGGAGGACCTGCTGCGGGCCATCGTGGACCGCACCACCGCGGGGGTGCTCGAGGACTTCGAGCGGGTGACCGGCGAAGACGACGACTGGGCGGCGCAACTGGCGCGCGCCACTCGCGTGTATGCCTTCCGCCACGCCACCCACCGCCGCGAAGCCCTGGTGGTCAACCGCGACACCGACTGCCTCGGCGAACCGCACCGCACGCAGTTCCAGGCCCGCCGCCGGCGCCACGAGCACGCCTTCCGCGCGATCATCGCGTGCGGGGTCGACGCGGGCGTGTTCCACGTGGAGTCCCCGGCGCTCGCGTCGTTCGCGATCCGCGAGATGTGCGTGAGCATCGCACGCTGGTTCCGGGACAACGGCGCCATGACGGCCGAGTCCGTGGCCGACGAGTACAGCCGGTACGCGCTGCAGATCGTGGGCTCCCAAACCGGTCATCGGTGAATATTTCACCCTAACGGGTAGAACGGGTTGACTCTTCCCGTCCCCTTTGCTTTGATTCATGCCACTAACGAACGATAGTTAGTGAATTTCAGAGTTCCTGTGGCGGCGCAGACTCCGCGTCGCGCGGAACCCATTTTCCGGAAATCAAGCACCGGTGTGCCCGCCCGGCTTTTCGAACCGGGCGGTGATTGTTGTTCATCCGATCAACGGTGACGGTTGATCGACGTCTGGGAAAGAGTCTCCCCATGCGCAAGAAAAGGTTTCTGGCTGGGTCCGTCGCTGCCGTGGTGGCCGCGCTCATCGCCGGAACCACCACGTCCGCGGCCGCCGCGGAACTGGCGCCCCCGTTTTTCCAGGGTGCCGCGAACGGTGGTGTGACCACGGCCAAGAGCGATCCGGCGAAGTTCAAGAACTGCGCCGACCCGAAGAAGGGTGAGCCGTTCGGCACGGCGACGCCGCAGGAAGTCGGGCTCGATCCGGCGGTGCTGGACCAATTGGCGACGACACATCTGCTTTCGCTGCAGCGCACGCTGTACGTGGTGCGCTTCGGCTGCCTCGTGAAGACCGGGCCGCTCAACGCGTTGTTCGAGAACACGCCGCAGCACGTGTGGAGCATGACGAAGGGCTTCTCCACGGCGGTGATCGGCCGCGCCGTGACCATGGGCATCTTCAACGTGCACGACACCTTCGGCAAGTATTTCCCCGACCTCGGCGACGCCGTGCACCGCTCCGTCACCGCGCAGCAGCTGCTGCAGCACACGTCGGGCGTGAAGATGAACTGGGCCAACGAAATCCCGGGCGTCGAGTTCGACCGCCTGAAGGCGTGGAGCTCCGCGCCGATGCAGCACGCGCCCGGCACCTACTTCGAGTACAGCCAGAACGGCCCGGCGACCGTGAACGCGATGGCGGAGAAAGCCATGCAGCAGCACGGGTACAAGGATTTCCAGGACTTCGCGCAGCGCGAGCTGTTCGACGAGATCGGCATCGACCGCGACAACTACTTCTGGATGCGCGACCAGGCCGGGCACACCGAGGGGTACGCCGGGCTCCACATGCGACCGATCGACATCGTGCGGTTCTCGTTGCTGGAGCAGAACGGCGGCGTGTACGGCGGGCGGCGGCTGATCTCGCCGGAGTTCATGCGCGAGGCGGGCACGGGTTCGGAGGCGAACCCCGGCTTCGGGTACCAGACGTGGGTGAACTCGGCGCCCTGGTACAACACTGTCGGGCTCAACGGGCTCAAGGAGAAGATCGACCAGCCGCTGATCGCGAGCGCTCCCACGGACATGACGTACGGCTGGGGCTGGCGCGGCCGGCACTTCTTCACCATGCCGAACCTGGGCCTGGACATCGTGACGACGTCGATCGAGCACGACTTCGAGTACGACCCGGCGACCGCGGGCAGCGAGGTCGCGGTGCAGGGTGAGCAGCTCTCGGGCTACCACGAGTTCTTCCGCACGGCGATGCACGCGGTGACCGACCAGAAGGTGCCGGACCCCGGTCCGTACACCGGCCGGTCGGCGAGCCTGACCGCGTTCAACCCGGGCAACTGGGTCGACCCGATCTACACCGTGCAGGGGCGGTTGGCGGCCGGGATGCTCGACCCGAACAAGCCGGGCATCAAGCAGAACGTGGCGGACCTGGTGCGCGTGATGGCGCACACGGGACCGTTCGTGCTGTACAACTGACCGGCTCCCGGGGTGGCCGCCACTGCATGGGCGGCCACCCCGGGTCTTTCACAGCTTCGTGGCGACGCCGCGCTCGACGACCTGCACCTCGGTGCCCTGCGGCGCGAGGTTCTCGAACAGGCCGTAGTGCAGCGCGGGGCTCGACAGCACCGCCTCGTGGATCGGCACGGACTTGCGCGGCGCGACCGCCCGCAGGAAGTCCACCGCCTCGCCGGCCTTGAGCCACGGCGCGCCCGTCGGCAGGCCGAGCACGTCGATCTTCTGCTCGGGCACGAAGAACGAGTCGCCCGGGTGGTAGAAGGCGCCGTGGTCCAGCACGTAGCCGATGTTGGGGATCACGGGGATGTCGCTGTGGATGACGGCGTGCTCACCGCCCACCACGTTCACCGCGGTGCCGCCGATCTCGAAGGCGTCGCCGACGTTCGCGACCTCGTACTGCAGGTTCAGCTTCTGCACGGTCTCCACGGAGCCCGGGTCGACGATCAGCTTCGCGTCCGGGTTCGCCGCCAGCACCTTCGGCAGGCGCTCGCCGTCGATGTGGTCGAAGTGCTGGTGGGTGATGAGGACAGCCGACAGTTCGCGCTCGCGCTCGAAGTCGGTGGAGAACGCGCCCGGGTCGATCAGGATCCGCTCGCCGTCGGTCTCCAGAAGTACACAGGCGTGTCCGAAATGGACGATCCGCATCAGGATTCTCCTTCACACATGGTCACATTCACCCTATGCCCGCGCAGAGCGCGTCGCCAAGCTCGGTCCGCCGGTAGAGCACGCGGTGGCCCTGGCGCGTCGTCGCGGTCAGACCCGCGGCCCGCAACGCCGTGAGGTGCGCGGAAACGGTCGCCTTCGCCAGCCCCAGCCGCGCGGCGAGCTCCGTCGTGGCGGCCGGGCGGTCCAACGTGGTGAGCAACATCGCCTTCGTCCGCCCCACCACCCCGGCCAGCGCTCCCGGCGCTGTGGATGGCTCTGTCCACAGGCCCGCCACCCCCCTCGCGGGGTACAACAACGTCGGCTGCCACGGCGCCACCGTCACCACCCCGACCGACGGCCACGCGAACACACTCGGCACCAGCAGCAGGCCGCGCTCGTCCAGCTCCAGCCGCTGCCGCGCCGCTATGTCGACCAGCACGGAGTCGCCGGTGAGCCGCACCCTCGGGTGCAGCCCGTCGAACACCCCCGCCACACCCTGCTCACCCAACCGCCGCGTCCGGTAGGCGATATCCGCCGCGAGCACCTCCCTCATCCGCGGCCACTCCGGCTCGACGACGTCGCGCCACACCCTCTCGAGCTGCTCGGCCAGCAAATCCCTCGCCTCGCCGGCCCGTGCCGGCAGCCCGCTCAGATCGGCATCCACCATCCCCAACTCGACCCGCACCTGCCCCGGCGGCGTCCCCCGCACCCTCCGCAACTGCTCGGCCGCCGTCGTCTCCGCCGTCCCCGGCGGCGGCGAGAGGAACTCCGTGATGTAGTGCCGTGCCCCCAGCACCGCCGCCAACTCCGGCACGTCCACCCGCCGCCCCCCGAGCCACCCACCCCCACCGGGCAACCGCCGCTTCCCCAGCCACCCCCGCACCACCCCGATGACTTCCTCTAGGGGCGAGATCGCAAACCGCACACCGGCGGTGCTGAGAACCAACTCGACCATGGATTCGGATATACCCGAACGCCGGCTGCTAACGCTGCTTGCGGGGTTTCGGCTTCTTGTGCTCGCGCTTGCCGCCTGCGTTCACCACTGCGCCCGTGCTGCTCGCGCTTGCCGCCTGCGTTCGCTACTGCGCCCGTGCTGCTCGCGCGCGTCGCCCGTCTTCGCTATTGCGCCCGTGCTGCTCGCGCTCACCGCTGGGCGCTCGCCGCCGCGTGCGTGCTCGCCCGCGCCGCCGAGACTCGCCGCCCCTTCGCCGCCGCGTGCGTGCTCGCCCGCGGCGCCGGCACTCCCCACTGCGCCCGTGCTGCCCGCGCTAGAACGGCCACTGACCTGCGCCCTGACCAACCCCGCCGCGAGACAGGCCCCCGCCCTCCCGAGGGGGGCGTCCCCAGACCCATTCTACCGGGCGGCGACGACTCAAACGGACAAAAGCCCCAGGTAAGCCATCAGTTGTCCACAACTCGCCACACCCTGTGGATAAGTCCAGAGGCAAGCCGGAACATTCGGTCGCAGGCGAATCAATTCCGGCGAGGCCGCTCGCCACGCGAGGCTCGGAAGCATGTTCACCACCACGTACTGGCGCTGGTCAGCAGGGGTCCAGTTCGCGCGGTTACCCGCCGGGATGGCCCCGCTCGCGTTCACCACATTGGCCGCCGCCATGACGGGGTCGTACCGGCTCGGCGGTGTGTTGATGGCCGTCTACGTGGTGGCCGAGATGGCAGGGGCGGTGCCCGTCGGGAGGTTGCTCGATCGAGTCGGGACGGCGCGCGGCCTCAAAACGCTGCTCGGCGCGGTCGCATTGGGGCTGGCCGCGCTGGCGCTCGCGGCACAGGCCGGAACCAGCGAAGCAGCGTTGATCGCACTCGTCGTCGTTCCCGGACTGGCAGGTGGCGGGGTCGCGGGTGGGTTCAGGGCGTTGCTGGCAGCGATCGTCGACGAACGCCAGCTGACCAGGGCCGTCGCCGTCGACGCGATGATTCTCGACGGCGTGCTGGTCGCCGGACCACTACTCGTGGCTGGGGCGAGCGTGACCGGTCCCTTCGTGCCGTTGTTCGCGATGGCCGTCGCAGCGGCCGCCGCCGCGAGTCTGGTGCCGAAGCGGGTCGCCAAGCCAAGGACCACAAAACGAACCAAAGTCCCCCTCAAAGCCTGCCTGCCCTGGCTCGGGTGTCAGTTCACCGTGGGGCTGTTGCTGTCGACGATCGAAGTCGCGCCGCTTCCCCTGGTCGAGCGGCTGGGCGCACCAGCGGCGGCAGCGCCCGGAGTCGTCGCCCTGCTGTGCGGTGCGAGCATCGCCGGCAGCGCGATCTACGCGTGGCGCGGCCGCGACCTGGGGCCGAGGCTGTTCCTCGCCGGATTCGTGGTCGGCGGCACGCTCGTCGCGGCCAACCTCGGCTGGGCGGGCCTCGTCGCCGGAGTCGTGCTCATCGGCGGCGCGACCGGACCGCTCGTGACGATCGCTTCCGTCAACATGCAGCGCGTGCTGCCGGAGAGCCGCAGGTCGGAAGGGTTCTCGGTGTCGTTCACGGTGCAGTCGTGCGGGTTCGGGCTCGGGTCGCTGGCCGTGGGGGTGCTGCCGCTGTGGCTGGCGCCGCTGCTGGGCGTCACGGCGGCGCTCTCGATCGGGTGGTTCGGACGACCCTTTCCCCAGGCCGCCCGCCGATGCGATGCTGACGGGAGCGTCGGGCGACTATTGGCACTGCGTCAGCAACCTCGTAGCCTGGACCACAACGCCGAAGAGCAGGGGAGACGCCGATGACCGCCGTCCAGCCGAAGCCGACCTCGGTCGGTGAGACCTTCGATTCGCTCAGCCCGGCGACCGACGAGGTCGTGGGCACGTACCCGGTGCACACCGCGGAAGACGTGCGCGCGGCCGTCGAGCGGGCGCGCGTGGCGGCGGAGTGGTGGGACGGGCTGGGCTTCGCGGGGCGCGCAGACCGGCTGCGGCAGTGGAAGGGCGTGATCACGCGCCGCCTGCCGCAGCTGTGCCAGGTGGTGCGCGACGAGACGGGCAAGCCGATCGCCGACGCCCAGCTCGAGTCCGTGCTCGCCATCGAGCACATCGCGTGGGCCGCGAAGCACGCGCGCAAGTACCTCGGCCGGCAGCGTCGGAGCGCCGGCCTGCTCATGTCGAACCAAGCGGCGACGGTGGAGTACCGGCCGCTCGGCGTCGTCGGCGTGATCGGCCCGTGGAACTACCCCGTGTACACGCCGCTCGGCTCGGTCACCTACGCGCTGGCCGCAGGCAACGCCGTGGTCTTCAAGCCCAGCGAGTACACGCCGGGCGTCGGCAAGTGGCTGGTCGACGCGTTCAACGAGGTCGTGCCGGAGCAGCCCGTGCTGCAGCTGATCACCGGCTTCGGCGAGACCGGCGGCGCGCTCGTGACGTCGGGTGTGGACAAGATCGCCTTCACCGGCTCCACGGCCACCGGCAAGAAGATCATGGCCGCGGCGGCCAACACGCTCACCCCGGTCGTGATCGAGGCCGGTGGGAAGGACCCCGTGCTCGTGGACGCCGACGCCAACCTCGACGCCGCCGCCGACGCCACCGTCTGGGGCGCCTTCTCCAACTCCGGCCAGACCTGCATCGGCGTCGAGCGGGTGTACGTCCACGAGCGCGTGCACGACGAGTTCGTCGCCAAGGTTGTGGAAAAGTCGCAGAACGTGCGCGCCGGCTCCGACGAGGACGCCCAGTACGGCCCCGTCACCATGCCCTCGCAGCTGGCCGTGATCCGCCGCCACATCGCCGACGCCCTCGAGCGCGGCGGCCGCGCGGTGCTCGGGGGTGTGGACAGCGTCGGCGATCGTTATGCCCAACCCACCATTCTCGTCGACGTGCCGGAAGACTCCGAAGCCGTGCGCGAGGAGACGTTCGGCCCGACGGTCACCATCGCCAAGGTCCGCGACATGGACGAGGCTGTGGACAAAGCCAACGCCACCACCTACGGCCTCGGCTCCACGGTGTTCTCCAAGTCCCGCGGCGTCGAGCTCGCCGCGCGGCTGCGTACGGGCATGACCTCGATCAACGCGCCCCTTTCGTTCGCCGGCATCGCGTCGCTGCCCTTCGGCGGCGTCGGCGACTCGGGCTTCGGCCGCATCCACGGGCCCGAGGGGCTGCGCGAGTTCGCCCGGACCAAGGCCGTCGCGCGGCAGCGCTTCACCGCGCCGATCACCCTGACTTCCTTCAGCCGCAAGGAATCCACCGACGCGCTGGTCGCCAAGCTCATCACGGTCATGCACGGCAAGCGCTAGGGTCTGGACCGCACCCCGAACGCCGGGGTGCGGTCCTCCCGAGCCCAGAAAGAGCCCGCATGACGCGTTACGGCGATTTCCAGAACGAGATCTACTTCGCCGGGCTCACCGGCCGCGTCCCGACCATGCCGATGGTCTACGCCGACCTCGAAGCCCGTGCCGCGCAGGCACTTCCCCCGTCAGTGCTGTCCTATGTGGCCGGTGGCGCCGGCGACGAGGCGACCCAGCGCGGCAACGCCGACGCGTTCGCGCGCTGGGGCCTGATGCCGCGGATGTTCGTCGGGGCCAAGGACCGCGACCTGTCGGTGGATCTGTTCGGGCTGAAGCTGGCGTCGCCGCTGTTCATGGCGCCGGTGGGCGTCGTCGGCATCTGCACGCAGGACGGCCACGGCGACCTCGCCACCGCCCGGGCCGCCGCGCGCACGGGTGTGCCGATGGTCGCGTCGACGCTCTCGGCCGACCCGTTGGACCAGGTCGCGGGCGAGTTCGGGGAGACGCCGGGGTTCTTCCAGCTCTACACGCCGACCGACCGCGAGCTGGCCGCGTCGTTGGTGCAGCGCGCGGAGGCGGCGGGGTTCAAGGGGATCGTGGTCACGCTCGACACGTGGGTCACCGGGTGGCGGCCGCGCGACCTGAGCACGTCGAACTTCCCGCAGCTGCGCGGCCATTGTCTCGCCAACTACTTCACCGACCCCGTCTTCCGGCGGCTGCTCGGCAAGTCGCCCGAGGAAGACCCGATGGCGGCCGTCGGCCTGTGGGCTCAGCTCTTCGGCAACCCGCTGACCTGGGACGACCTGCCGTGGCTGCGCTCGCTGACGTCGCTGCCCCTGATCGTGAAGGGCATCCAGCACCCGGACGACGCGCGCCGCGCCACCGACGGCGGCGTCGACGGCATCTACTGCTCCAACCACGGCGGCCGCCAGGCCAACGGCGGACTCCCGGCCCTTGACTGCCTCGCCGACGTCGTTGACGCCTCCGGCGACACCCCTGTGCTGTTCGACTCGGGCGTCCGCTCGGGCGCCGACATCGTCAAGGCCCTGGCATTGGGCGCACGGGCGGTGGGCGTCGGCCGGCCCTACGTCTGGGGCCTCGCCCTCGGCGGCGTGGACGGCGCCGTCCACGTCCTCCGCAGCCTCCTCGCCGAAGCCGACCTGATCATGGCGGTGGACGGCTACCCAACCCTGGCGGACCTCACGCGCGACAGCCTGAGGAAGGTTGGTTAGGCCGGACCTAAGTCGGGTCCGACCTGGCTGTGGACAACTGGCTGGGTCCGACCTAAGTGGGGACAACTGCTTGGGCCGGACCCAGCTAGGACAGCCGCTTGGTCCGAGCACGCTGGGACAAGCACCTGGGTCGAACCCAACTATCGGCGAATGGCAGCTGTGGACAGTCCCTTAGGACCGACCCAGCTGTGGATAGCTGCCTGGGTCTAATCCAGCTGGTCGGGGCACGGTTGGGTCGGGCCTATCTGCGGGCAACTGACGAGGTTCGACCCAACTGGGGGTCGACCGCCCCGGCCGGACCTGACTGGGGACACTTGTCTGGGTCCGACCCAATTGCGCGCAGCGGGGACGCCTGCCAAGGTCCGGCTCGGTTGGGACAACGTCCTGGGCCCGGTCTGGCTTGGGGCAAGCGCGTAGGTCGGTCTCGGTTGCGCGCAACGAGGCACCTGGCTAGGTTCGACCCCGCCGGGGACGACTGACCGGCCCGGACCCGGCTGGGGATAACTGCCTGGGTCCACCCAACTCCGCGTATCTGGGGACGCCTTCCAAGGCCGGGCTCGGGTTGGGGCAACCGGCTGGGCCGGACCTGGTTGGGGACAACTCCCTAGGTCCGACCCAACTCCGCGCAACTGTGGACAACCCCCTAGGCCCGACCTAAACCGACCGGCCCCGGATCAAATCCGCCGCCTTTTCCGCCACCATGATCGTCGGGGCGTTCGTGTTGCCACGCGGGACCACCGGCATGACCGAGGCGTCGACGACGCGCAGGCCCTCCACCCCGCGCACCTTCAGCGAAGGATCGACCACCGCGCGCTCGTCCGAGCCCATCGCGCACGTGCCCACCGGGTGGTACAGCGTCTGGGTGTTCTCGCGGATGTGGTCGGTGAGGGCGTCGTCCGAGAGGTCGTGAGTCGTGGGCAGGAACGGCCTGTCCAGGAACCGCGCGAGCGGCCCCGAGTTGCCGATGTCGATCAGCGACCGCAGGGCCGACTTCATGGTGTCCAGGTCGATCGGCTCCGTGTAGTACGCCGGATCGATTTCCGGCTTCCACAAGGGATTCGCCGACTTCAGCCGCAGCCGGCCGCGGCTGGCGACGTCCACCAACGTCGCCGCCGAGGTGAAGCCGGGGACGGTGGGCTCGCGGAGACCGTTGTCGTAGAACAACGTCGGCGCGACGTGGATCTGCATGTCCGGAGCGGCGAGCCCATCACGCGTTGGGAAGAACGCGCCCGCCTCGCCGATGTTCGACGCCAGCGGCCCGCGCCGCGTCAGCTGCCAGCGGACGAGGCCGGCCGGGGTGGCCGCGTCGACGAGGTCGGTGGTGCCCTTGGTCGACCAGATGATCCCGGCCGCCGGGTGATCGTGCAGGTTCTCGCCGACGCCCGCCAGCCCGGCGACGACGTCGATGCCCAGCTCACGCAGGTGCTCCGCCGGCCCGACGCCGGACAGCATCAGCAGCTGCGGCGAGTTCACCGCGCCCCCCGAAAGCAGCACCTCGGCCGAAGCGCGCGCCGTGACCTCGACGCCCCTGTGCAGGTAGGTCACGCCCACCGCGCGCGTGCCCTCGAACACCACGCGCGTGGCCTGCGCGTGGGTGTGGACAGTCAGGTTCGGCCGCGTCAACGCCGGCCGCAGGTACGCGTCGGCTGTGGACCAGCGCCGACCGCGTTTGCAGGTAACCTGGTAGACGCCGGCGCCTTCCTGGGTCTCGCCGTTGAAGTCGTCGGTGCGCTTCAAACCCCAGGCCACGGCGCTGTCGACCCACGCGCTGGACAGCTCGTGGGTGAAGCGGCGGTCCTCGACGTGCAGCGGGCCGTCGGTGCCGTGCAGCGGTCCGCCGAGGCGCTGGTTGCCTTCGGCGCGCTTGAAGTACGGCAGCACGTCGTCCCAGCCCCAGCCGGTGGCGCCGTGGGAATCGCGCCAGCCGTCGTAGTCGGCGCGGTTGCCGCGGATGTAGATCATCGCGTTGATCGACGAACAGCCGCCGAGCATCTTGCCGCGCGGCCAGTAGGCGGACTTGCCCGTGTGCTTCTGCTCGACGGTCTCGTAGTTCCAGTCCCACCGCGTCTTGAACAGCGACGCGAACGCGGCCGGGATGTGGATCTCGTCGGCGGTGTCCTCGCCGCCGGCCTCGAGCAGCAGCACCTGAGCGGCGGGGTCCTCGCTCAGCCGGGCCGCCAGCACGCAGCCCGCGCTGCCCGCGCCGACGATGACGTAGTCGAACGAGTCCTGACCGGCCACGATGCCTCCAGCTGCTCATGTTGGCGTGCTGTCAACGACTCATCATGGCCCAGCACGCGGGCCGGGGAAAGGCCCCGCGAGCAGCATCCTCTCCCCGCGTGGCGCGGGCCAGTTGTGACCTGCGCTTCTGTGCGCGGCACCGGACGGGCGCCGGGCGCCGCGGGTCAAGTACGCTCGCCTCGTACCCCACGACCTGCGTGAATAAGGAGCAGCCTGCCGTGGCCCGAGTCGTCGTCGACGTCATGCCGAAACCCGAGATCCTCGACCCGCAGGGCCAGGCGGTGGCCCGTGCGCTGCCGCGGCTGGGGTTCACCGGCGTCACGGAAGTGCGCCAGGGCAAGCACTTCGAGCTCGAGGTCGACGACACCGTCGACGACGAGACGCTCGCCAAGATCGCCGAGGGCTTCCTCGCGAACCCCGTGATCGAGCAGTGGACCATCCGCCGGGTGGACGCGTGAGCGCGCGCATCGGTGTCATCACCTTCCCCGGCACGCTCGACGACGGCGACGCCGCCCGCGCGGTCCGCTACGCCGACGCCGAGGCCGTGCCCCTGTGGCACGCCGACGCCGACCTGCGCGGCGTCGACGGCGTGGTCGTCCCCGGCGGCTTCTCGTACGGCGACTACCTCCGCGCCGGCGTGATCGCCCGCTTCGCGCCGGTGATGGACTCGGTCATCGACGCCGCCCGCAAGGGCATGCCGGTCCTCGGCATCTGCAACGGCTTCCAGATCCTCTGCGAAGCCGGCCTGCTGCCCGGCGCGATGATCCGCAACGTCGGCCTGCACTTCGTGTGCCGCGACCAGTGGCTGCGCGTCGAGAACAACGACACGGCCTGGACCAGCCGCTACGACAAGGGCGCGGAAATCCTCATCCCGGTCAAGAACAACGACGGCTGCTACATGGCCGACCAGTCCACTTTGGACATGCTGGAAGCCGAGGGCCGCGTCGCGTTCCGCTACGTGGACGGCAACCCCAACGGCTCCCGCAACGACATCGCCGGCGTCCGCAGCGAAAATGGCCGCATCGTCGGCCTCATGCCCCACCCGGAACACGCGATCGACGCGCTGACCGGTCCGTCCGACGACGGCCTCGGCATTTTCCTGAGCGCGGTCGACGCGTTCGCGAAGGCCTGATCCACCGGATTCACCGGCCGAACGTGCGGGCGAACGCGGCATAGACCGGTTCGCCCGCACGCCGGTCCAGCACGGCGAACGTGACGTGCTCGAAGTGCGGCCGGGCGTCCAGAGCCTTCCGGAACGCGCCGGCCACCACGGCCGGATCGTTCTCGAACACTCCGCACCCCCACGCCCCCAGCACGAGCCTCCGGTGCCCGCGACTCGCGGCGATCTCCACGACGCGCTCGGCCCGCCGCTCCAGCACGGCCGGCACGGAGGCCTCGTGCTCCGGCTGGTTGCGCTTGATCGCGCCCAGATTCGGTGCGGCCGCGGTCAGGAACGACACGGACGTCGCCTCGGGCAACAGGGCCCCGTGGTCGTCACGGAACACCGGCACCCCCGGCGAGTGGATGACGCGGTCGCTGTAGCGGAGGTCGGTGTTCGCGCGGTGGTACTCGTAGAACTCGCGCGCTTCCAGCAGGCACGCGTACAGCGCCGAGCTGCGGGCGATCGCCTCTTCCTGCGCCTGAGCCCCGTTGAGGAAACCGCCGCCGGGATTGCGCGCGGACGCGAACACGAGGCACGCGACATCCCCACCGAGCCGCCTTGCCGCGGCGATGCTGGATTCGTTGGTGACCTCGATGCTCGGCGCCTCTTTCTTGACGGGCTCCGGCAGCTTGTCGTCGGGCAGATACAGCCAGGTGCCTTTGCGCGCGTTCTCTACTAGGTCCCTGATGACAACTCCGCCGTACGCCCCGCGCTCGACGATCTCGACCGTCTCGGTGGCGATGTTCCTCAATCTGCTACTCACACCGGCAATGGTGTCGCGCACGGGCGTTGGCGCACAACGGAAATAGCGGCCCGAGGTGTGGACAGCTCTGCAGGCTCCGGCTTCAGTGGAGTTCTTTTCGGCGCTGGTAAGGGGGATGGGCTGGGACGCTCCTAGGAGGGGCACATCGAGAACCAATTCGACCGGATCTGCGACATCGCCACCCTGCCGCTGTGCCGTGGCGACGCTGGATTCATTGGTCGGCTCGATCTGCTTGACTGAGGCGATTTCCTTTGTGTCCCAACGCCCGCGCAGGACTCGCGCACGTGTGTTCAGGCAGTTATCTCCACAGTTGTCCACAACTTGGCCGCGTTGTGGACAACTCTGTGGTTGGAAGCCTCGACGGCGTTCTCCGTCGGTGCTGGTCGATAGAATGGACATGGGCACGCCCCCCTAGGGAGGGCGGGTGCACCCTGCTGGTGTTCTCGTCGCCGCCAGTTCAGGCGGCCTGCGTGGTTGCCTTGGCCTCGACTCGCCGGCGTTTCGCCGTCCGATGGTTGGAATCCGACCCGCCGCGTCGTTTCCCGCGTCCAGCGGCGCACACGGCAGGCAGTGCGCTGGGCGACAAGACGCATGCCGCGGCGAAACGACGCTCGATCCCGAGCCCCGAAACCCATCAACAATCCCGAACCAACCCAGGATCGGCAACAACCCCCGGAAACCACCGGAAGAGAGCCATTGCAGCCGGTCAGCTTGGCTGCGTGGCTGGGAGGTTGACCAGTGCCGCCGTCGAGAAGTCGGCTGCGAGGCGGGCGGCGGAGGTCAGGTCGAGGTTGTGGTCGATGGCGTGGCGGGCGGAGGTGGTGGCGACGCCCACGAGGATGTTGGCGAGCTGGCGTTCGTCGGTGCGTGGGGGGAGGTCGCGGGCGGCGCGGTAGGCGCGGATGCGGCGGGTGACCTGTTCGTCGATGTCGGCGAGGAGGTGTTCGCGCACCGCGATGGTGTCGCTGGTGATGTCGACGCCGAAGAGGAGGCGGAAGCCGTCGGGGTCGGTGGCGGCGTAGGCGAACAAGGCCTGCGTGTCGGCGGCGACCTGGGTGCGGAGGCTGAGGCCGTCGTTGCGTTCGTACTCGGCGAACAGGCGCGCGCGGCAGGTGGCCGCCTCGCGGTCGAGCAGGCGGCGGTAGAGGGAGTCCTTGTCGCCGAAGTGGGCGTACAGCGTGGGTTTCGTCGAACCGCTGCGGTCGGCGATCGCGTTCATGGTGGTGGCGCGGAAGCCGCACTCGACGAAGACCGTCCTGGCGGCATCGAGCAGCTCGTCGTCGGTGGGGCGGGCGCGAGTGGAGCGGTTCATCCGGCGAGCATATCCGCTCGACTTTACCCGGCGGTAAAGCTGCGCTAGCTTTACCGCCAGGTCAAGCACGAAGGAGCGCCGGTATGCGTCGACGCCTGGTCACGTCAATCACCGCGGCACTGCTGCTGGCGGCGGCTCTGGTCGCCCCGGGCGCGGCGACCGCCGCGGCGCGCAAGGGCTGCGCGCTCCCTGCTGCGGGCACCGCGTTCGCGACGGCCTCGCCCGCCGAGGAGGCGATGGACCCGGCCGCCGTCGACGCCGCGGTCGCCTACGCGCAGACCCACCTGCGCGCGTCCGTCCAGATCTTCCGCGACGACTGCCGGATCGGCCGCGGCCTGCTCGACCCGGTCACCGACCAGGTGCCGATGGAGATCTTCAGCGCCACGAAGTCGGTCGTCTCGATCCTCACCGGCATCGCCTACGACCAGCACCGGATCGGGCTCGACGACCCGATCGGCAAGTACCTGCCCGCGGGCATGGGCGACGCCGCCCACCGCGCCATCACGATCCGCAACCTGCTCACCCAGACCTCCGGGCTGGACGAGTCGATCCTGGCCGAGCTGGCGTCCGTCGGCCTCGACCCCGACGTCGCCCAGGAAGCAATGGCCCAGCCGCTCACCCACGAGCCCGGCACGCACTTCGAGTACAGCCAGCGCACGCCCGACCTGCTCTCCGCGGTGCTGCAGCGCGCCGTCGGCGAGGACCTGCAGACCTTTGCGCAGCGGGAACTGTTCGACCCGCTCGGCATTCCGCGGGGCAGCTACCTCTGGTTGCGCGACCACGCCGGAAACAGCTACGGCTACGCCAACCTGTTCATCCCGCCGGCGCAGTTCGCGAAGCTCGGGCTGCTGATGCAGCACGACGGCAGCTGGCGCGGGCAGCGCATCCTCTCCAGCGACTACATCACCCAGGCCAGGGCGAACACCCCCACCAACCCGTGTTACGGATTCCTGTTCTGGCACAACGGCGGCAGCTCCTGCACCTCAGCCAACTTCCCCCACGCGCAGACGGTCGCGGGCCCGATGGTCGGCAGCGCGCCCGACGACATGTTCGCCATGGTCGGCGCGTTGCAGCAGAACAACTTCATGATCCCGAGCCTCGGCATCACGGTCACCTGGACCGGCGTGCTCGGCGACACGGCACCGAACCTCGCCGGCCTGCTCAGCTCGTCGCCGTCCGGCTCGGACCTGTACTACAACTTCTTCCGCATCCTGCTGCGCGGCGTTCAGGACACGCCCGTGCCCGACCCCGGGCCGTTCCGCACGCCGCCGCTGGACCTCGACGTGAACCCGGTCAACTACCTGGACCCGGCCGTGCTGCTGCGTGACCTGGCGCCCAACGCCCACTGCAACCTGCTGATCTGCCGGCAGCCGAGCTGATCAGCCCACGCTACGTCGCCGCGGCCACCAGCCGCGCGTACGGGCCGTCGGCCGCCAGCAGTTCCGAGTGCGAGCCCAGCTCCGTGATCCGGCCGCCCTCGACCACGGCGACGCGGTCGGCCGCGGCGGCCGTGTGGAGGCGGTGGGCGATGGCGATCACCGTGCGGCCTTCCAGCACGGCGTTCAGCGAACGCTCCAGGTCCCGCGCGGAACCCGTGTCCAGCAACGAAGTCGCCTCGTCCAGCACCAGCGTGTGCGGATCCGCCAACACGACCCGCGCCAACGCCAGCTGCTGGGCCAACGCCGCCGGAACCGCGTACGCACCGGAGCCCAGCCGCGTGTCCAAACCCTCCGGCAGGGAGGCGAACCACTCCGCCGCACCCGCCGACGTCAAGGCGGCCAGTAGCTCGGCGTCCGTCCAGTCCCCGCCACCACGGCGAGCCGGCAGCGACAGGTTTTCCCGCAGCGACCCCGAGAACGTGTGGTGTTCCTGCGTCAGCAGCAGCACCTCACCGCGCAGCAGATCCTCCGCCAGCGACGAAACCTCCGTGCCACCCACGCGAATCGAGCCCGACGTCGGCGCCGAGATGCCCGCGAGCAACCGGCCCAGCGTCGACTTGCCGGCCCCCGACGGTCCGACGATCGCCAAGCGCTCGCCCCGCGGCACCGACAGGTCGATCCCGTGCAGCACCTCGCGATCGGCCGTGTAGCCGAAGCGGACGTCGCGCACCTCGATGTCGCGCCCGGCCGGCACGGTGGTCACCTCGGACCGCGGCGGAGCCGGTTGGACACCCAGGATCCGGCGCGCCGCGGCGAGCGCCACCTGCAGGTCCTCCATCCAGAACAGCGCCTCGTTCAACGGCGCCGTCATGGCCTGCGCGTAGGCCAGCATCGTGGTGATCGTGCCGAGTTGCGCCCAGCCCTGCGAGTACGCGAAGAACCCGAGGCCCAGCAACGCGGCGATCGGCAGCACGTAGCTGATCTCCAGCGACGGCAGCCACCGCAGCTGCAGCGCACGCATGCGGCGTTCGCCGAGCACGGCTTCGTCCAGGGCGTCCCGGCCCAACCGGATGCGGCGGTCGGTGAGGCTCAGGGCCTCCGTGGTCCGCGCGCCCTCCACGGTCTCGTGCGTGGCCGACTGCAGGTCGCCCCAGCGGTCGAGCATCCAGGCCATCAGCTTGGGGATCCGGCGCTGGTACCAGATGTTCACGGGCACCAGCAGCGGCAGCGCCACGAGCAGCGCCAGCGCCAGCAGGGGCGACGTGACGATCATCGCCACGGTCGTCAGTAGCACCGTCACCACGGCGATCAGGATCTCCGGCGCCGCGAAACGCACGGCGTGGTCGAGGCGGCTGATGTCGCTCGTCGCGCGGCTGAGCAGGTCGCCGGTGCCGGCGGCCTCGACCGTGCCGAGCGGCAGGCTCAGCGAGTTGGCCACGAACCGCTCGCGCGTCTGCGCCAGCACGCGCTCGCCGAACATGCGGCCACGCAGGCGTGCGGCCTTCTTCGCCCAGGCCTGCAGCACCAGCGCCACCACGAAACCCACTGCCAGCAAGTCGACGCGCACCGTGCTGCCGCCGTCGACGACGCCCTGCACGAGCAGGCCGAGCAGCTGCGGCCCGGCCAGCCCGATCAGCGTGGCCAGGCAGAACAGCCCGAGCATCACCGAGAACTCACGCCGATGCTCGGCGGCCGTGCGCGCCGCCCAGCGCCGCACGTCGCGACCCGACGCGAGGGGGAGCCGTTTCACACCGTCACCGCTTTTCCGCTCACGACCTCGTCCGCCACATGGGTCCACAGTGGACTCTGGCTGAACACCACGGTCGTCTTCCCGCGCCGCAGGTCCGCGACGCGCTGGGTGATCCTGGCCTCCGTGTGCGCGTCGACGGCCGAGGTCGGCTCGTCGAGCAGCAGCACGTCGGCGTCCGTCGCGAGCGCCCGCGCCAGGCTCAGCCGCTGGCGCTGGCCGCCCGACACCTCGCGCCCGCGTTCGCCGATCAGCTCGGCGACACCGCGGGGCAGCGCCTCGATGATGTCGTCGGCGTCGGCCGCGTACAGGGCCGCGTCCACGCTCACGTCACCGGGCAGCGCAGACGTCAGCTGCTCGCGCAGCACCCCCGAGAACCACAGGTCCTGGTTGTGCGCGTACACCACCCGAGAACGCAGCTCCGCCAGCGCGACCTGGTCCACGGGCACACCGCCGGCCAGTACGGGCTCGGTCGCGTCCGTGAACCGCGCCAGCCGGTCGGCCAGCGCCTCGGCGTCGGCCCCGAGGTCGACAACGGTGAGCTTGCCCGCCGCCAGGCGGATGCCGGTCTCGGTGTCCACCAGGTCCAGCGGCCCGGCGGGCAGCGGCACCGGTGCCGCCGGCTCGGTCAGCCGGGGCCGCAGCGACAGCAGGGCGCAGATCTTGCGTGCCGACACGAGCCCGGAGCTGACCGCGCTCACGGCCTCGGTCGCCGTGTCCACCGGCACCACGAGGAACGCCGAGACCCCGTAGAACGCCACCAGCTCGCCCACGCCGATCGTGCCGTCCAGCGCGAGCCGCGCGCCCAGCCACGTGATCGCCACGGTGACCAGGCCGGGCAACACGATCGCCGCCGCGGCCAGCCACGCCTCCGCGCGCCCGACCTCGACACCCGAGCGGCGCACCAGCTGGCTCGCGTCGTGGAACCGCTTCAGGAACCGCCGCTCGCCCCCGACCCCGCGCAGGATCCGCAGGCCGGACACGATGTCGGCGCCCAGCGCGTTGACATCGCTGAGGTTCTCGCGCTGCACCGTCTTGCGCTTCTGCAACGGCTTCAGCAACGGCCCGATCCCGAGCACCGCCAGCGGCACCCCGACCAGCGCGACCACACCCAGCAGCGGCGACGAGCCCAGCATCGCGATGCCGATCACGACGAAGGCGACGATCGAACCCACGGTCCGGCCGATCACCTCGTAGGTGTTGCCGATCCAGTTGATGTCCGACGACGTCACCGCCACGACGTTGCCGGTCGTCGTCGCTTCGCGCAGGGTCGCGCCCAGGCGCGTGGTGTGCGTGGTGACCAGGCGCTGTGTGGTGCCCGCGCCGTGGAGCCACATGCCGTACGACGTGAAGTGCAGCCACGTGCCGAACCCCGCCTGGAACACGCCCAGCCCGGCCGCCACCAGCGCCCAGCGCCAGATCGCGCCGGTGTCGCCCGCCGCGATCGCGTCGATGCCGCGGCCGATCACCAGCGGCAGCAGCGCGCTGGGCAGCGACCAGCAGGCGCCCGTGAACGCGGCCGTCACCACCAGCCACGGGCGCGAACGCAGCACCGCGAGCAGGTAGCGGCCGGCCGTCGGCCGGGCGGGCAGCCGAGGCGAGGCGAAGGGATATGTGGCGGAGAGCACGATTGTCGACGGTAAGCCGGTTCACAGCGTTGGCGCGACTGATTTATCCCGCAGCGAACGTGCTGGCCACCTGAGGGTGTGACCTGCCCGACACGTAGTCTTAAGGGTGTGGCGAACCCTGACACGGACACCGTGACCAGCACCGTTGACACCACCGCGCGGGCCGCGGAGACCCCCGAGACCAAGCAGCCCTACGTCGAACTCGGTCTCGCCGAGGACGAGTACGCCCGGATCCGCGAGATCCTCGGCCGCCGGCCCACCGACGCCGAGCTCGCGATGTACTCCGTCATGTGGAGCGAGCACTGCTCGTACAAGTCCTCGAAGAAGCACCTGCGCTACTTCGGCGAGACGGCCACCGACGAGATGAAGGCCAAGATGCTCGCCGGCATCGGCGAGAACGCCGGCGTGGTCGACATCGGCGACGGCTGGGCGGTCACCTTCAAGGTCGAAAGCCACAACCACCCGTCCTATGTGGAGCCTTACCAGGGCGCGGCGACGGGCGTCGGCGGCATCGTCCGCGACATCATGGCCATGGGCGCGCGTCCGCTCGCGGTGGCCGACGCGCTGCGCTTCGGCCCGGCCGACGCCCCCGACACCAAGCGCGTGCTGCCCGGCGTGGTCGCCGGCGTCGGCGGCTACGGCAACTGCCTCGGCCTGCCGAACATCGGCGGCGAGCTGGTGTTCGACCCGTCCTACAGCGGCAACCCGCTGGTCAACGCGCTGTGCGTGGGCGCCATGCGCGTCGAGGATCTGCACCTCGCGTTCGCCTCGGGCACCGGCAACAAGATCATCCTGTTCGGCGCGCGTACCGGCCTCGACGGCATCGGCGGCGTGTCTGTGCTGGCGAGCGACACGTTCTCCGGCGACGAGACCGCGGCCGGTCGCCGCAAGCTGCCGAGCGTGCAGGTCGGCGACCCGTTCACCGAGAAGGTGCTCATCGAGTGCTGCCTCGACCTGTTCAAGGAGAAGCTCGTCGTCGGTATCCAGGACCTCGGCGGCGCCGGGCTGTCCTGCGCGACGTCGGAGCTCGCGGCCGCGGGCGACGGCGGCATGCACGTCTACCTCGACCGCGTCCCGCTGCGGGCCACCGGCATGACGCCGGCCGAGGTGCTCTCGAGCGAGTCGCAGGAGCGCATGTGCGCGGTCGTGGCGCCCGAGAACGTCGAAGCGTTCATGGCCGTGTGCGCCAAGTGGGACGTGATCGCCACTGACATCGGCGAGGTCACCGACGGCGACAACCTCGTGATCACGTGGAATGACGAGGTCGTGGTTGACGTCCCGGCCCACACCGTCGCGCACCAGGGCCCGGTCTACGACCGCCCGATCCAGCGCCCGGCGAGCCAGGACACGCTGATCGCCGACACCTCGGCGAACCTCAAGCGCCCGTCGACGCCGGAAGAACTGCGGGCCGACCTGCTCAAGCTCATCTCGTCGCCCAACCAGGCGTCGAAGGAATGGGTCACGGCGCAGTACGACCGCTACGTCCGCGGCAACTCCGTGCTCGCCCAGCCGTCGGACTCCGGCATGATCCGGATCGACGAAAAGAGCGGCCGCGGCGTGTCGGTCTCCACCGACTGCAACGCGAAGTTCGTCTACCTCGACCCGTACCGCGGCGCGCAGCTCGCGCTGGCCGAGGCGTACCGCAACGTGGCCACGGGCGGCGCGACGCCGGTCGCGGTGTCCGACTGCCTGAACTTCGGCGCCCCGACCGACCCGGCCGTGATGTGGCAGTTCGAGCAGGCCGTGCACGGGCTGGCCGACGCGTGCGTCGAGCTGGGCATCCCGGTGACCGGCGGCAACGTGAGCTTCTTCAACCAGACCGGCGACACGGCGATCCTGCCGACGCCCGTGATCGCCGTGCTCGGCGTGATCGACGACGTCACCCGCCGCATCCCCACGGGCATCGGCGCGGAGGCCGGTGAGACGCTGCTGCTGCTCGGCGACACCCACGACGAGCTCGACGGCTCCGCCTGGGCCCGCGAGCTCCACGGCCACCTCGGCGGCGTGCCCCCGCGCGTCGACCTGGCTCGCGAGAAGCTCCTGGGCGAGGTCCTCGTCGCCGGCTCGCGCGACGGCATGATCTCCGCCGCCCACGACCTCGCCGACGGTGGTCTCGCGCAGGCCCTCGTCGAGACTGTCCTTATCGGACAGTGCGGCGCGCGGGTGTTCCTCGACCGCGACCAGGACCCGTTCGTGCAGCTGTTCTCCGAGTCCTCGGGCCGCGTGCTCGTGGCGGTGCCGCGCACGGAGGAGCTGCGGTTCACGGAGATGTGCACCGCGCGCGGGCTGCCGTGGCGCAAGACCGGTGTCGTCGACCCGGACTCGGGCACGCTCGAGCTGCAGGGCATCACGGAGTTCTCGCTCGACGAGCTGCGCGAGACCTGGGAGAAGACGCTGCCGGCGTTGTTCGACTGACGTTCTCCATCGCAGAGGGCCGCTTCCCGGACACCGGGGAGCGGCCCTTTTGCGCTGGCCGCGTCCCGCGTGTCAGTGACTGACAGATGTGTCTCGACTAGACTCGGGCGCATGGTCGGCGAAGGGTTGCGCGAGGTCACGCGCAGGGCGGTCACCGCGGAGATCGCCGCGAAGGCGATGGACCTGTTCACCGAGCAGGGCTTCGAGGGCACGACCGTCGACCAGATCGCGGCCGCCGTGGGGGTGTCGACGCGCACCGTGTTCCGGTACTTCGCCGGTAAGGAGGACATGGTCGTCGGCAACCTGATGGAGCTCGGGCACGAGCTGGCCGCGGCTCTCGAAGCCCGGCCCGCCGACGAGGCGCCGTGGGCGGCGTTGCGCGCGGCGCTGCAGGTGTGCGTGGAGTCGCTGGAAGCCGTGGGGCTGCCTCGCGCGACGATGCTGGCCGAGACGCCCGCGTTGCGCACGGCGTTGCTGCGCAAGCACTTGCAGTGGCAGGAGGTGCTGGTGCCGGTGCTCGCCAAGCGGCTGGGTGGCGACGAGTTCGCCGCGCACGCGCTGAGCTCGGCCGCACTGTCCTGTTTGGATGTCGCGGGCTACGAGTGGACGCGCGTGGCGGGCAAGAAGCCGTTGGGGGATCTGCTGGACGCGGCGATCGCGGCCGTCAGGCCGCCGGCACGGTGACCCGCGCGACTCCGTCGTCGAGTGGTTCGAGCAGCCAGCCGTCGGGGATCTGGTTGTCCTTTGTGGACGTCACCTTCGTGTTGTAGAGCGACAGGTGCTCGGGCACGCGCGCGAAGCGCAGGTCGGCGTGGCCGCCGAAGGACGCGCGGCGCAGGTCGAGTGAGTCGTCGAACGCTGCGTCGGTGAAGAGCGCGTCCTTGGCGAACACGGCGTCCTTGAACGCGGTGCGCCCGGCGAACGTCGTCTCCGTGAAGTCGGCGTTCTCGGCGAACACCGTGCCGCTGAACCACGCGTAGTCGAGGAACTTCGCGCCGCGGCAGCGGAAGTTGCCGATCAGCCGGCCGTTGCCCGTGCCGGCGGCGGTGAAGTACGCGCGGTCCGTGATCAGGCAGCCGCTGAGGTTCGTGCTGCTGTGCAACGACGCGTAGCGCAGCAGCAGGCGGCCGATCTTGCGGCGGGACAGGTCGAGGTACTCCAGCACCGCGCCGGTGAGGTCGAGGTCGTAGCTCGGTGCGTCCACATCGGACGCCCATGGCAGCAGCTCGGCGACGAGCCGCTGCGCGGTGAGGCGGACCTGCAGCTCCCGCTCGGCGTCGGGGTCGTCCGTGCGCTCGGAGGTGCCGTACCGCGCGTGCTCGAACGGCCGCCGCAGATAAGCGCACAGCACGTCGAGCACGGTCTGCGTGTAGGTCGGCCGGCTGCGCGCCAGGCCCGCCAACGCGTGCAGCGCACCGACGCGGACCTGGTCGGCCTCGTGCCCGAGCAGCTCCACCGACTTGGCGAAGCGCTCGTCCGACACGCGCTCACGGTCCTGTTCGGCCCGGCGCATCTCCAGGTCGTGGCGCTGCCGCTCGATCTCCTGGCGCGCCTCCTCGACGCGGCGGCGCCGGTCGTTGAGCCACAGCGCGTAGAGCGCGACGACCGCGCCGCCGGCCAGACCGCCGGTCTTCAGGGCATCGCTGCGGCTGGTGGCGGGGTCGGCGAGCAGCCAGCCCCCGACCCCGCACAGCAGCAGCACGGACGCGACGAACGTCCAGAGCAGTGGGGACCGCACCGATCAGAAGGCGATGACGAAGAAGAACCCGATGCACCAGTTGCCGCCGACGCTGGTGGCGATCACCGAGCCGTTGGCGTCCTTTCCGGACAGGTCGCCGTCGAGGGTGGCCGTGATGGTCGCGGTGCCGTCGTAACCCTCGACCTTGAGCGCCGGGGTCCCGGCGGTGGCTTCGTCGATGCTGTCCTTGGAGAAGGCCTCGCTGCCCTGGCACGTCATCGCGGTGGCGCCGGCGCCGTCCTTGGCGTTGATCTTCGCCATGAACGCGTCGATGGCCTGCTTGCCCTCGACGGGCGAGCTGCCGCCACCGCCGGTGCCCGGGATGTCGGTCTCGTCGGTGGGCAGACCCGGCTCCGACGGTTCGCCGGTGGGCAGCTGCGGCCGCGACGACTGCGCGGGCGGCGGCACGGGGTTCTGCGTTTGCGCCGTGGACCCCGAGTCCTTGCTCAGGAAAAAGCCGGGCGCGACGAAGCCGGTGATGCCCAGCGCCACCACGACCACCACGGCCACGGCGATGCCGATCCACAGCCCGGTCTTGTTGTTCTTCGGCGGCTGGGGGCCACCGCCGTACCCGCCGCCGTAGGGCTGGTTCGGGTCCCAGCCCTGCTGCGGGTACTGCTGGGTTCCGGGGTATTGCTGCTGGTAGGGCTGGCCGTACTGCTGCTGCCCGGGGTACTGCTGCTGTGTGTTCGGGTCCCAGCCCTGTTGCTGGCCGCCCTGCTGCGCGTTGGGGTCCCACCCGGGCTGCTGGCCCGGCTGCTGCTGCGCGTTCGGATCCCACCCCGGCTGCTGGGGAACCCCGCCCGTGCCGGGCTGCTGCCAGCCCTGGCCGTAGGGGTCCGGCTGGCCGCCCTGCCCTGGCTGCGGTGGGTAGGTCATCTCCGGTTCCGCCCTTCCTGGTGCACCGTTTCGCGCCGTGGTCTGACGACCGGCGAGCGCCGGCGGTTCCTCCCCACGTGAGGTGCATTCTGCAAGGTCGGGAGCGACTGCACAAAAGACGTGACGAGAACGAAGCTCCCGGCCGCCCCCGCAGGTCGGGGTGGCCGGGAGCCTCAGCTGTCGGTCACACGGGGATCAGCCGTTGGCCAGCGCCTGGACCCGGTCGAGGGCACCGTTGAAGGTGTCCTGGTCGAGCGGGCTCGAGGTGTACTGCCAGACGGTGTAGTAGCCCCAGCCGCTCGGCAGAGCGCCGGCCGACGACGCGTACCGCGCGACCCAGAGCGGCACCGTGGACGAGAAGTTCTGCGACGTGCCCACGCACTGGTTCCACCAGCTCGCCGAGGTGTAGATGACGGGCCAGCGGCCGGTCTTGGCGTGGTAGGTGTCGTGGAAGTCGCGGATCCACGCGCCCATCGCGGCCTGGCTCAGGCCGTAACAGGTGGCGCCGTAGGGGTTGTACTCCATGTCGAGCGCACCCGGCAGGGTCTTGCCGTCCTTGGACCACCCGCCGCCGTGGGCGACGAAGTAGTTCGCCTGCGCCGCGCCGCTCGAGGTGTTCGGGGTGGCGAAGTGGTACGCACCACGGATGAAGCCCTGGTTGTACGAACCGTTGTACTGCTGGGCGAAATAGGGGTTGGTATAGCTCGTGCTTTCCGTCGCCTTGGTCCAGACGAACCGTTTGCCCTGGTTCCACCAGCTCGCCCAGTCGACGTTGCCCTGGTAGCTGGCGACGTCCATGCCCGGCACGGTGGCCAGGACCTGGTTCGGGATGGCGGCCGCGGGCTGCGGCTCCTGGGCGGCGGTCTTCGACGCCGGCGTGGAGGAGTCACCCTCCACACGGCGAATCTGCGACCCCAGTTCGTGGTTGTGCTTCTGGATGTCGTCGTTGATCGCGTTGATCGCGCTCGCCGACTGGTCCGGGTTGTACGGAGCTGCCATCGCCGGAACCGCGGAGCCGAGCAGGAGCGCCACGGTGGGGATGGCCAGGACGGAAAGCAGGGTTGCTCGCCGTCCTCTTCGGGAAGTGGACATCGTTGAATCCCTTCACAGATACCCTCGCTGAGGGCGGCTATTGCAGGTAGCCGCCCGGGTGAGATTCTTGATGACGCTCTGCGGTTTGTCATCAAGTTCCGTGAATTCAGAGGGTCGCGTGGGTGATTTTCATCGGGTCATGAGCATCAATTCGTGAGGTCGTAACGAATGTTCACCCGATTGCCAGATTGCGGAGGGTTGCGAGGGGACCGTTGAGCCAGTTCTGGTCTCCCGGCAGTGAACCCTTGTCCGCGAACTGCCAGATCGCCTGGCTGTGCCAGCCGGCCGGCAGCTCCCCGATCTGTGTGTTGTAGCGCGCGAGCCACAGTGGATTCGCGCCGAGCGCCGCGCTGTTGCCGGTGCAGCGTTTCCACCAGCTCGTGGACGTGTAGATCGTGGGCAGACGCCCGGTTCGTGCGCGGTAGGTGTCCGAGAAGGACTTGATCCACGCGACCATGCCGGCGGGGTCCTTGCCGTAACAGGTCTCGCCGTAGGGGTTGTACTCCGCGTCGAGCGCGCCCGGCAGCGTTTTGCCGTCCGCGGACCAGCCGCCGCCGTGGGCGAGGAAGTAATTGGCCTGCGTCGCGCCGTCGGACACGTCGGGACGTGCGAAGTGGTACGAACCACGGATGATCCCGGCTTGGTACGAACCGTTGTACTGCTGGGCGAACTGCGGGTTGACGAACCCCGTGCCCTCGGTGGCCTTCACGTAGACGAACTTCGCGCCGGTCTTCGCGGCGGCGGTCCAGTCCACCGCGCCCTGGTGTCCGCTCACGTCGTGACCGAGCACCTGGTCGCTCGCGGTGTACTGGACGTTCGGCGCGCCGGCGACGCCCTCGTACTTCTCGATCTGCGAGCCGGCGTAGTGGTCGTCGGCGCCTTCGTAACTCGGTGCGGCAGTGGCCGGGGTGCACAGCGCGAGCCCGGAAACGACCGCGGCGCCCCAAACGATGGCGCTCCAGCGCAGCAGCGGATTACGACGCTTCACCCTGGACCCCCCACCGGACGCCTGTAGTCCTTCGAGCGCACACGATGCCCGCAAGCCGCCGTTCCGGCGAATCGGTGATCACCTGATGGAGTGAGTGCGGCAGGTCGGGGTGGGGTTGGATCCGTGCGGGCGGCGGGTTGCCGGTACGAAAAGGCCCGCTGTCCGGAGTGGACAGCGGGCCTTTTCGAAAAGCCGTCAGTTGAAAAAGAAGGTCAGCGCCGTTCTTCGGCGAGCGCCTTCAGCAGGTGCTCGGCCGGCACGACGGCGGTGATCACGTCGTGCGGGTTGATGGCCACGGGGTGCCCGGCGAGCAGGCCGACGATGTCGCGTCCCAGCACGGCGCGCGCGTGCGGCCACTCGCGCGGCACGAGCGACTTGGCAGTGTAGGCGGGGACCATGACGCGGCCGTCGGTGTTGTGGAAGCCGATGACCGTGCGCTGCACGGGGGACATGGCGTAGACGAACAGCGTCGAGTCGAGGATGACCTTCGGCAGGTCCTCGGCCGGGCGGTGCTCGGTGCGCACGAGCTGCAGCAGCCGCTCGAGCTCCGTGCCGGGCTCGGGGTAGCCGAGCGCCTTCGGCGAGGGCCGGTAGCGGTCGTTGGGGTGGAAGTCCTCGACGACGTCGCCCGAGGCGTTCACCGGGTACGCGCCCACGACGGCCCACGACGGTACCGGGCCGCCCGGGTCGAAGGCCTCGTCGATGACGTAGAGCCAGCTGTTGGGGTTGGCGCGCGCGTTGGCCCGCATCTCGGGGGTGATCTCGGGTTTGCCCTGCGGTCCGCGCCGGCCGTGCCGCCCGGCGGTGGCGGGCTTGCCCGCCGGTTTGCCGCGGCGCCCCGCGGGGGTGGTCGGGGAAACCATCCGATCTGCCTCGTCCCGCTGCGCCATCGCCGTCCCTCGGTGCCGGGTGCTGAATGTTCGTCCGACGTCACTCTACTGTTGGGCCATGGCCTCTTCGCGTTCGGTCGATCCCGCTGAGTTACGGGCGGCGGTGCTGGCCGTTTCGAGCTGGTTGCGAGGTGACGGGCCGGAACCGGCGCGGCCCGAGCTGGCCGCCGCGGTGCGGCTGAGCCTCAAGGCGCTCGCCGCCGACGCGCCCGGGCGCAGCGTCGAAGTGCGCGTGCCGCCGTTCGCCGCCGTGCAGTGCGTCGAGGGTCCCCGCCACACCCGGGGTACGCCACCGAACGTGATCGAAACCGACCCCCGCACGTGGCTCGAACTGGCGACGGGGCTTCTCGATTGGTCCAGTGCCCTCGACGCTGCGCGCGTGACGGCGTCGGGCTCGCGGGCCGACCTTTCACACTGGCTGCCCGTGGTCCGGCTATGACCGCCTGGGGACTTGACCGGTGAATACTCACCTGACTGTGTCGTTCGGTGCCGACTCTCCGTAGAATCGGGATGACAAACCCGACGCGTGCCGAGCCGTGCTATACGGGTTGGCTCTGTACGTGTACTTTGGGTAGTCGGGCTGGAATCCCCCAGGTAAACGAGCGGCGTACGGAAGGTCCCGGTCATGAACGCGGTGAACGCGTCCGGTGGCGAGCAGAGTCTCGGCCCGACTGCGCGCCGGATGATCCTCGGCTCGCAGCTGCGCAAGCTGCGTGAGGAAGCCGGGATCACGCGTCAGCAAGCGGGCTACAACATCCGCGGTTCCGAGTCCAAGATCTCCCGCCTCGAGCTCGGCCGCGTCGGTTTCAAGGAACGCGACGTCGCCGACCTGCTCACCATGTACGGCGTCGCCGACGACGAAGAGCGCCGCGCCTTCCTCGACATGGTCAAGCAGTCGAACGAGGCCGGCTGGTGGCGCAAGTTCGGCGACACCGTGCCCGGCTGGTTCACCGACCTCGTCGGCCTGGAAGAAGCCGCGTCGCGCATCCAGATCTGGGAACCGCTGTTCGTCTCCGGCCTGCTGCAGATCGAGCCCTACGCCCGCGCGATCTTCAGCCACGGCCGCCCCGAGATGGCCGACGAGAAGGTCGACCAGCTCGTGGCCCTGCGCATGCGCCGCCAGAAGATGCTGGCCCGCCCCGACGCGCCCCGCATCTGGGCGGTGCTCGACGAGTCGGTGCTGTACCGGCCGATCGGCGGGCCGAAGGTGTTCAAGCAGCAGCTGGAGTACCTGCTCGAGGTGACCACGCTGCCCCACGTGTCGGTGCAGATCCTGCCGTACTGCCGCAGCGGCCTGTCGGCCGAGCACGGCTTCGCGCTCCTGCGCTTCGCCGAATCGGAACTGCCGAACATCGCCTACGTCGAATACCTCACGGGCGCCCACTACCTCGACAAGCGCGACGAGATC
Organism: Amycolatopsis sp. NPDC001319; assembly: GCF_042896185.1. NCBI lineage: Bacteria > Bacillati > Actinomycetota > Actinomycetes > Pseudonocardiales > Pseudonocardiaceae > Amycolatopsis > Amycolatopsis sp. NPDC001319. Next base: position 776,322 of record NZ_JBIAWY010000001.1, read on the forward strand.
GAAAAGTACGGCCGCGCCCTCGACCTGCTGGCCGTCGACGCCGAGACCCCGGAACGCAGCCGCGCCCGCCTGGCGAAGCGGCGCGCGGAGATCTGAGTCGCGCTGAGTTCGTGGCCGGTCTGAGCTGCTGAGGGGTGCTTGGCCGGCCGTCAGTCGCGTTGGCGTCGTGCCCGAGCGCTCGGTTGTGGCTGCCATGGTCGGCTCTGGCAAGTCCTGCTGCCTCGCGCGCTGACCTTTAGCTTCTCGCGCGCGAACCCTCACTGCTCGCGCGCGAGAGTTCGACCAACACCAAGCCGAGGAGTACCAAGCCGAGGAGTACCAAGCCGAGGAGCGCCAAGCCGAGGAGCGCCGCCCGCCCGTGCGGCGGGTGAGCGAGCCGCCTCAGCGCGGTTGGCCAGCCCAGTCCAGCTGCCCGCGCCAGCGCCAGCGCCAAGAGACCGTGGGCTCCCGCGCGTCCGACCAAAGCCATGCCCGGCGGCGAGAGCCGACGACCTCCGCGAGCCGCTCCGGTGTGGTTGGCTTCCCCAGCCCAGCCCAGCCCAGCCCAGCCCAGCCCAGCCCAGCCCAGCCCAGCCCAGCCCAGCCCAGCCCAGCCCAGCCCAGCCCAGCCCAGCCCAGCCCAGCCGT
>NZ_JBIAWY010000001.1:777044-836843 GCF_042896185.1 Amycolatopsis sp. NPDC001319
CAGCCCAGCCCAGCCCAGCCCAGCCCAGCCCAGCCCAGCCCAGCCCAGCCCAGCCCAGCCCAGCCCAGCCCAGCCCAGCCCAGCCCAGCCCAGCCGTGCCTGCCGTGCCTGCCGTGCCCCAGCCGTGGCGAGTCCGACCGAAGGTCTGCCCGTGCGGCGAGCGCCGACTGCTATCTCCGCGAGCCGTCAAAGCGCCTCGCCGCGTTGCGTGCATCCCGGCAGCGTGTCACCCTGCGGGGCATCGAGGCGCCCCCACGCCACGCGCCACCGTTCACCGAAACCCCGGCGCTCACACCCCGTCGCGGCTGTTCACCCGCTGAGAGCGGCGGTTTGTCGGGTTTTCGCGGAGCGCGACTTTCCCCGCGTCAACAGCGACGCAGCGTGACTTTTCACCCCTTCGAGTGGCGGTGTAATCGCCCGACCGGGACTTTCTACTGAAGTCTGTCGTCACGCAGTGAGAAAATTGCAAAAACTTCTGCACGTGCATTTACCGCTGCATGAGCGCGTGCTAGCGTCCCAGTCACAGGTAGATGCACGTGCAGATTCCTGAGCTTTTCACCGTCCCGGAAGGTGGGGATCATGGCTGAGCGGTTCGAGAACGGCATTCCGGCCGACCGTCTGACCGGCGCCCAGTGGCGCAAGGCGAGCTACAGCGGCGCTGTGGGCAACTGTGTGGAGGTCGCTCCGCTGGCTTCCGGCGAGATCGCGATGCGCAACTCCCGCTTCCCGACCGGCCCGGCGCTCGTGTACACCCGCGCGGAGATGGCCGCGTTCCTCGCCGGCGCGAAGGACGGCGAATTCGACGATGTCCTCGGCTGACGCGCTGGAGACCGTCGAGATCGGTCTCCAGGAGCTCATCGGCCGCGGCTACCAGTTCGTGCACCAGACGGACGCGAACGGCGAGTTCGAAGCCGTCGTCGGCGTCCGGGTGCACGACAACGTGGTGGACGTCGTCCGGCTCAATGCCGAGGACGACGCGATCGCCACGCGCGTGCCGGGCACGGAGGACAACGTCTTCGAGCCCGAGAGGTGGCTGTGGCGCCGCCGCGGTGAGGTGGCCGAGGTGCTGACCGAGGTCCTCGCGCTCCCCGACGAGGAAACCAAGGCGCTCGCCCCCGCCAAGGGGTGCTGGGTGCCCGGGCGCGGCGGCACTTCGAAGTGGCTCGCGGCCCGCTGAAAAACCCTTGATCTTCAGGCCCCGTGCGAGGTGGACAGCCACGTCGTGCGGGGCCTGGTTCATGCTCAGGGCCGAGAACCAAGATCCACAACGCGAGCACCGCTCTCTCAAACGCCGTGGTGAAGTGGGGAGAACCACGTCGCGCACGGCGTGACCCGCCTTAACACCCCTTACACTTGGACTTGGCCCGCCCACGTCTTCCTGGGAGCACCTCGGTGGTTTCCGACCCCTCCGCCAGTCCTGACCAGCCCGACCCGGAACCCCGCGAGGAGTGTGGCGTCTTCGGCGTCTGGGCTCCCGGGGAAGAGGTCGCGAAGCTGACCTACTACGGCCTGTACGCGCTGCAGCACCGCGGGCAGGAGGCGGCCGGCATCTCGGTCTCCGACGGCTCGCAGATCGTGGTCTTCAAGGACCTCGGCCTGGTCAGCCAGGTGTTCGACGAGCAGGTGCTGCAGTCGCTGCAGGGCCACATCGCCGTCGGGCACTGCCGCTACTCCACGACCGGCGCCACGATCTGGGAGAACGCGCAGCCGATCTTCCGCACCACCGCCACCGGCAGCGGCCTGTCGTTCGCGCACAACGGCAACCTCGTCAACACCGCCGAGCTGCGCGACCGCACGAAGGCCGCCGGTCTCAAGCCGCACGCGGGCCTCACCGGCTCGTCCAGCGACTCCGACCTCGTCTGCGGCCTGCTCGCCGCCAACGCGGCCGACAAGGGCATCGAGGCCGCGGCCATGGAGCTGCTGCCGACGCTCAAGGGCGCGTTCTGCCTGGTCTTCGCCGACGAGAACACCCTCTACGCCGCCCGCGACCCCCACGGCGTGCACCCGCTGGTGCTCGGCCGCCTGGAGCGCGGCTGGGTCGTGGCGAGCGAGACGGCCGCGCTGGACATCTGCGGCGCGTCGTTCGTGCGCGAGGTCGAGCCGGGTGAGCTCATCGCCATCGACGCCGAAGGCCTGCGCTCGTCGCGCTTCGCGAACCCGGAGCCCAAGGGCTGCGTGTTCGAGTACGTCTACCTCGCCCGCCCCGACACCACGATCGCCGGCCGCAGCGTGCACGCCACGCGTGTGGAGATCGGCCGACGGCTCGCCGGCGAGCATCCGGCCGACGCCGACCTGGTCATGCCCGTACCGGAGTCCGGCACGCCGGCCGCGATCGGCTACGCGCAGGGCTCGGGCATCCCCTACGGCACCGGCCTGGTGAAAAACGCCTACGTCGGGCGCACGTTCATCCAGCCGTCGCAGACGATCCGCCAGCTGGGCATCCGGCTGAAGCTCAACCCGCTGCGCGACGTGATCCGCGGCAAGCGCCTGGTCGTGGTCGACGACTCGATCGTGCGCGGCAACACCCAGCGCGCGCTCGTGCGCATGCTGCGCGAGGCCGGCGCGCTCGAGGTCCACGTGCGGATCGCCTCGCCGCCCGTGCGCTGGCCGTGCTTCTACGGCATCGACTTCGCCTCGCGCGCCGAGCTCGTGGCCAACGGTGTCGACCTCGACGGCATCCGCCGCTCGATCGGAGCCGACTCGCTGGGCTACATCTCGCTCGACGGCCTGGTCGCGGCCTCGGAGCAGCCGAAGTCGCGCCTGTGCACCGCGTGCTTCTCCGGCGAATACCCCATCGACCTGCCGGACGACGCGTTGATCGGCAAGCACCTGCTGGAAAGCATGGATTCGGTCAATGGCAAAGCGACTCCGGTCAGCCCGGCCGGGTACGGTGCCGAAGACGCCGTCCGGCGTCCCTAGTCCGAATTGTCCAGTAGGGAGTCCGCTTCCGTGAGCGAGTCCACGAGCGCCACGTACGCAGCCGCCGGCGTCAGCATCGAAGCCGGTGACCAGGCCGTCGAGCTGCTCAAGCCCCACGCCGAGCGCGCCACCCGCCCGGAGGTGCGCGGCGGGGTCGGCGGGTTCGCGGGGCTGTTCTCGCTCAAGCTCGACAAGTGGAAAGAGCCGGTGCTCGCGTCGTCCACCGACGGCGTGGGCACCAAGATCGCGGTCGCGCAGGCGCTCGACAAGCACGACACCGTGGGCATCGACCTGGTGGCCATGGTCGTCGACGACCTGGTCGTGACGGGCGCCGAGCCGCTGTTCCTGCAGGACTACATCGCGGTCGGCAAGGTCGTCCCGGAGAAGATCGCGGCGCTCGTCGGCGGCATCGCCGAGGGCTGCGTGCAGGCCGGCTGCGCCCTGCTCGGCGGCGAGACGGCCGAGCACCCGGGCCTGATGGGCGAGCACGACTACGACATCTCGGCCACGGGCGTCGGCGTGGTCGAGGCGTCCGCGCTGCTCACGCCCGAGAAGGTGCGCCCGGGCGACGTCGTGCTGGCCATGGGCTCCTCCGGTCTGCACTCCAACGGCTACTCGCTGGCCCGCCACGTGCTGCTCGACATCGCGCGCATGCCGCTCGACGGCCACGTCGAGGAGTTCGGCCGCACGCTCGGCGAGGAGCTGCTGGAGCCGACGAAGATCTACGCCAAGGACTGCCTGGCGCTGGCCGCCGAGACCGAGGTGCGCACCTTCGCGCACATCACCGGCGGTGGCCTCGAGGCGAACCTCGCGCGTGTGATGCCGCGCGGGCTGGTTGCGCGGCTGGAGCGGGGCACGTGGACGCCGGCGTCGGTGTTCGCGCTGATCGGGCAGCGCGGCAAGGTCGAGCGCGCCGAGCTGGAGAAGACGTTCAACATGGGCATCGGCATGGTCGCGATCGTGTCGGCCGAGGACGTCGACCGGGCGCTGGCCGTGCTGACCGCGCGCCACGTGCCGGCGTGGATCCTCGGCGACGTGCAGCCGGCCGACGACCCCGACGGCCCGCGCGCCGTGCTCTCGGGCGACCACCCGCGGTTCTAGAAACGCGGTTGTCGCGGCTGGGAGACTGGACAGCGTGGCAGTGGCAGAGGACGTGGTGGTCGGCTCCCGGTTCGTGATCCCGGCGGCCGAGTTGAGCGAGCGCTTCTCCCGGTCGTCCGGACCGGGTGGGCAGGGCGTGAACACCACCGACTCGCGCGTGGAGCTTTCGTTCGACGTCGCGCGGTCGGCGGCGATCCCGGAGCCGTTGCGCGAGCGGATCGTGGCGCGGCTGGCGGGTCGCCTTGTCGACGGCGTGCTCACCATCGCCGCCAGCGAGCAGCGTTCGCAGCTGCAGAACCGCGACGCCGCGCGTGAACGCCTCGCCGACCTGCTGCTCAAGGCCTCCGCGCCGCCGCCGGCCAAGCGGCGTCCCACCAAACCCTCCCGGGGTTCGAAGGAACGCCGCCTGGCCGCGAAGAAACGCCGCAGCGACGTGAAACGCGGCCGCGGCGGCCGGTTCGACGACTAGCTCACCGAGAGGTGCACGCACTCGCCGGCCGGCTCGTAGCCGACGCGGCGGTACACCGTGGCGATGCCAAGGTCGCCGGGGGTGAGAAATGCTGTGGGGCCACCTCGCTCGTGGACCAGGCGGGTCAGGTACGCCGTGATCGCCGACGCGATGCCGCGGCCGCGGTAGGCCTCGGCGACGGCGATGCCGGCGATCTCGGCCGCACCGTCCACGATGTCCAGCGCGAACCCGCCGCCGATCACCGCACCGGTCGCGGTGTCCTCGGCGCGCACGGCGCGGTCGCCGAACGAGCGGGTGCTCGCCAGCTCCGCGTCGGACACCTCAGGCGACGCGCCGAAGGCGACGTTCTGCGCCGAACGCAGGCTGCGCACGTCGGCGTCCGTCTCCGGAACGCGGAGCAGGATCCCGGCGGGTGCCGGGCGGTCCACGAAGCCGTCCGGGGTGCAGGTCATGAGCGGCACGCGCCGCTCGAGCGAATACCCCTGCGCGACGAGGAGTTCCTCCAGGCCGGGCGCGGCTTCGGTGAAGAACTCCAGCCGGGGCTGCCGGCCGCGGCGCGCGTACGCCTCGGTCAGCGCGGTGATCTCTTCGGGTGACGGCGCGGCGCCGTCGTCGGGGATCGCGTAGTTGAGCATCGGGTTGTCGCCGGTGCGGGAGAAGGTCGCCAGGAACGGGCCGATCCGTTCGACGTCACGGCCTCGGGGTGCGGTGGCGCGGACATACGCCTGAAGGGCGGACATGCTGGGTGAACCCTTTCGGGGTCGAAGGAGACCCACGCGCGCTGCCGAAGCGGGCAGGGCATGGGAAGGACGGCTGACGGGCTCGCGTCAGGCCTGACCTCGGCCGTCGCGAGCAGCGGCGGCAAACATAGGCGTTCCTTCGTCCGAAGATCCGAGAGCTTTCAGTGTCCCAGCGGGCGCAAGCGATTTAGCACGGTTCGGCCGGCTCAGCGCCGTTCCGGGTGCCCGATCCCGGCGTAGCGCGTGTCCCACACCGACCGCGGCACGCGCAGGCGGACGGGCGCGTTGCAGACGGTCCGCCGCACCTGCTGCGGGATCGCGACCACGGGCACCACGTCGAAGTAGCGCCAGCCGCGGCGGGTCAGGGCGGCGCCCAGCGTGGCGCCGATGGTGTTGAGCAGCACGTCGTCGGTCGAGGTCACGCGGCCGCTCTGAATGAGGAACTGCGTGGCCTCCACCAGCACGGACGCGCTCAGGGCGGTGAGCGCGATCCGGCTGAGCGACCGCAGCCGGCGCAGGCGCAGCGGCACGAGCGCGCCCAGCGGGCTCAGGAGGAGCAGATTGCCGACGACCTGCCAGAGCGATCCGTCGTCGGACAGCGCGGCGGAGAGGTCGGCGCCGGGCACCAGGTCGAGGGTGCTCCCCGAAGCGGTGCCGACGGGCATGATGACCAGGCAGAGCACGAGCGCGCCGAGCGTCACCGCCGTCACGTCGACGGCCGCGGTCGCCGACGCGTGGCCGAGGCTGATGTCGCTGCTTCTTCGCCGCCTCCGCGCGGCGAGCAAGGGCCAGCAAAGCAGCGCGTATGGCAACGCGATGGCCGTGATCGGGATGATCCCCCAGAAAGCGCGCAGCAAGGCACCCATGCGCTTCCCTTCTCGAACCCCTATGAACTGCTTCTTCCCGCCCTCCCAAGATCAACCTTCGCATTGCCGGTTCGAGTCGGCATGCTCAGCGGGCCGCACTATTCGGTGATCTTTCCGGTGGCGCGAAACGGCTTCCCGTGGTTCGGTCGAGGCGCGGACCGTCCATAGTGGATGCTGTGGACAACCCTGTGGAAGGATTGCGCCGACTTGGCGGAAAGCCTTGGTTCACAACGGAAACCAAGGGTTTGAGCCTGTGTACTACCCGGCGAGCTCGCGCGCCTTCTCGATGAGCGCGGACAGGTGCAGGCCACGGTGGACGTCGCACGGGTGCGTGGTCGTGCCACTCGCGACCATGGCCGCGAAGTCGTCCAGCAGAGCCGTGTAGGCCTCCCCGGCGGTGCCTGGTTTGCGGCCGAGTGTCCGGTAGCCGTGCTCGCCGTAGACCGCGACCTCGACCACGGTCGGCTGAACCGGGAGCCGCAGCGACAGCGTCGCGGTGCTCGTCGCGCCGCCCTCGTGGGCGAACATCAGCTGCCACAGGTCGTCGGGGCCGCGGTGGGCCGCGAGCACGTCGGTGATGCGGCCGAGGGCGGCGTCGAGCAGGTCGAACGCGTGCGGGCCGATGTCGGCGAGCGCGCCGCCGGACGCGTCGAGCCGCCACGCCGACGTCGAGTACTGCCCGCCGAGCAGTGCGCCCGAAAGCCAGCGCGCGCCACCGCCGCGCCAGCCGCCCGAGGCAGCGAGGCCGTCGAGCCATTCGCGCGTCTGCTGGGAGAACCGCAGCGTGAGCATCACGAGCGACGCGACGCCGGCCTTGTCCACGGCGTCGGCCAGCCGCTGCGCGCTCGCCAGGTCGGCGGCGATGGGCTTCTCGAGGATCAGGTGCTTGCCGGCCTCGGCCGCGCGCGTCGCGATCTCCGCCTGCACGGCGGGCGGCACGGCGAAGGCTAGGGCGTCGACCAGGGAGAACAGCTCGTCGAGGTCGTCGGTGCCGACCGCGTCGTGGGCCTCGGCCAGCGGGCGGGCGCTGGTGACGCGGCGCGCCCACACGGCGGTGAGCTCGGTGCCGGGGTGTTCGGCCAGTCCCGGCGCGTGCACCGTGGTCGCCCAGGGACCGGTTCCGACGAGGCCGATGCGCAGCTGTCCGACGTCCACGCCCGGAAGTGTAGGTGTGTCCGGCGCCGCTTCCGGCGGGTACCTCCGGTGGGTTAACGTCGGTCAGCTGTACACCACGATCGGGGGAAGCCGGTGGGAATCCGGCGCTGACCCGCAACCGTGAGCGGCCGCCCGCGCGGCCGTGAGCCGGATCGCCCGCCGTGGTCCGACTCGATGCGAGGTTCATCAACGATGCGGTTGTTCCCTGCAGTCCGGCTCCTGGCCGTGGCCGCGCTCCTGGTCACCGCCGGCCTGTCCGGCGCGAGTCCCGCCACCGCGACCGTGCCCGGGAAGGGCACCGCGGGCTACTGTCCCGACGCCACCGGCGTGACGGTGGTGGTCGACTTCCAGGACCTCGGTGGCGACACCCTGATCCGCTGCGCGCCCGGGCCGCAGGCCGACGGGGTGGCGGCCATGCAGAACGCGGGCCTCGACATCGCGGGCGTCGGCAAGTACGGCCTGGCGCTGATCTGCAAGATCGAGGGCAAACCGGTCGACCAGTCGTGCTCGGGGATGCCGCCGGAGAGCGCGTCGTGGAGCTTCTGGACGGCGACCGACGGCGGCAAGTGGGCTTCGAGCCAGGTCGGGGTGCAGGGCTGGAAGCCGCCGGCGGGGAGCTTCGAGGGCTGGTCGTTCGCGCACAACAAGTCCTTCCAGGACTACCCGCCGCCGCGGGTGGCGCCGGTGCGGAAGGCCAACGCGGCGGTGCCCGCGGCCGCGTCGACGGAATCCGGCGGCAGCGGCTTCCCGTGGAGCCTGGTGATCGGGCTCGTCGTGATCGTGGTGCTGGTCGTCGCCGGAGTGGTCGTCGGGCTGCGGCGCAGGCGTGCTGCCCGGTAACGCGCGGGCTCTGCACCCGGGTGCGTGGTGGGTGTGGGCGCTCGCGCTCGCCGTCGCCGCGAGCCGCACCACCAACCCGTTGCTGCTCGCGCTGGTGATCGCCGTGGCCGGGTTCGTGGTGGTGAACCGCCGGGGCGACGCGCCGTGGGCGCTGGCTTTTCGCGTGTACGCGCTGGTCGCGGCCGTGATCGTGGTGTCGCGCGTGCTGTTCCGCATCCTCATCGGCGGCGAGGACGGCGGCCACGTGCTGTTCACGCTGCCGACGATCCCATTGCCCGCCGCGGCCGCCGGGATCGAGCTGCTGGGGCCCACTTCGGCCGAGGAGCTGCTCGGCGGCTTCTACGACGGCCTGCGGCTGGCCACGATCGTGCTCTGCGTGGGCGCCGCCAACGCGCTGGCCAACCCGAAACGCCTGCTCAAGGCCGTGCCCGGTGCGTTGGCCGAGGTGAGCACGGCGGTCACGGTGGCGCTTTCGGTGGCCCCGCAGCTGGTGGAGAGCGTGCAGCGGGTGCGGCGCGCGCGCCGGCTGCGCGCGGCGCGTGGACGGGGGCTGAGGTTCGTGAAGGGGGTTTTCGTGCCGGTGCTGGCGGACGCGCTGGACCGCTCGCTCCTGCTCGCGGCGGCCATGGACTCGCGCGGCTACGGCCGGCGCGGGTACCTCGCACCGCGCGTGCGGGTGCTGATCGCCGCTTGCGTGCTCGCCGGACTGGTCGGGGTCGCCGTCGGGGTGTACGGGGTGCTGGACGGGTCGTCGAGCTGGCTCGGCGTGCCGATGCTGGTGGCGGGGCTGGCCGTGGCGTCCGCCGGGTTCGTGCTGGGCGGGCGGCGCATCCAGCGGACGGCGTACCGGCCCGATCCGTGGCGGCTGCCGGAGACGTTGGTGGTGCTGTGCGGCGTCGCGTCGGCGGGGCTGCTGCTGGCTGCTTCGCCGGCTTCGTTGGCCACGTCGGTCAGCCCGCCGGCTTGGCCCACCTTGCCGTTGGTGCCGACGTTGGCCGTGCTGATCGGGGTGCTGCCGGCGTGGCTCGCGCCGCGGCCGCAGTCCGTTGTGGAGGTGGCGCGGTGATCGAGTTCTCGCAGGTCACGGTCACTTACGACGGCGCTTCCGCGCCCGTGCTGCACGGCGTCGACCTCGTGGTGGAGGAAGGCGAACTGTGCCTGGTGGCCGGGCGAACCGGGGTCGGCAAGTCGACTTTTCTCGGTGCCATCAACGGGCTCGTGCCCCACTTCACCGGCGGCACGTTGGCCGGACGGGTGCTCGTCGCCGGTCTGGACACCGCGACGCACCCACCGCGTGAGCTGGCGTCCGTCGTCGGCGTCGTGGGGCAGGACCCGCTCGCGGGGTTCGTCACGGACACTGTGGAGGAAGAGCTCGCGTACGCGATGGAGCAGCTGGCCGTGGCGCCCGACGTGATGCGCAAGCGCGTGGAGGAGACGCTCGACCTGCTGGGCATCGCCGAGCTGCGCGACCGTCCACTTCGGACGCTTTCCGGCGGGCAGCAGCAGCGCGTGGCGATCGGGTCGGTGCTCACCGCGCACCCGGGCGTGCTCGTGCTGGACGAACCGACGTCGGCGCTCGACCCGACCGCCGCCGAGGAGGTGCTGGCCGCGATCACGCGGCTGGTGCATGACCTCGGCACCACGGTCGTCGTCGCGGAGCACCGGATGGAGCGTGTGGCGCAGTACGCCGACCGGCTGCTCTACCTCCCGGGCGACGGTTCCGTGCGGTCCGGACCACCGGGGGAGGTGTTCGCGGACGCCGACGTCGCGCCGCCGATCGTGGAGCTCGGCCGGTTCGCGGGCTGGTCGCCGCTGCCGCTCTCGGTGCGGGACGCGCGGCGGCGGGCGGGACCGTTGCGAGAACGGCTCTCGACGGCGGCCCGCCCCGCCGCGGCCCGCGTGCCTACGGAGGCCGTGCTCACCGCGCGGGGGGTGCAGGTGCGCTACGGAGGCGTAGTGGCCGTGCGCGGGGTGGACCTGCGGCTGGGCCGAGGTGAGGTCGTCGCGTTGATGGGGCGCAACGGGTCCGGCAAGTCTTCGCTGCTCTGGGCGCTGCAGGGCAGCGGGCCGCGCTCGGGCGGGACCGTCGACGTGCTGGGTGTGGACCCGGCTGCGGCGCGGCCCCGGGCGGCCCGGTCGCGTGTCGGCTTGGTGCCGCAGACCCCGTCCGACCTGCTGTACCTCGACTCCGTGGCCGCAGAGTGCCGGCAGGCGGACACCGAGTCGGGCGCCGCCGCGGGCACGGCCCGGGCGTTGCTGGACCGGCTGGTTCCGGGCGTCTCGCCGGAGGCGAACCCCCGTGACCTGTCCGAAGGCCAGCGGCTCGCGCTCGTGCTGGCCGTGCAGCTGGCCGCCGCGCCGCCGGTTGTCCTGCTCGACGAGCCGACCCGCGGCCTGGACTACCCGGCGAAGCGCCACTTCGCGGCCGTGCTGGCTTCGCTGGCTTCTTCGGGCGTCGCGGTGCTGCTGGCCACGCACGACGTCGAGTTCGTCGCCGTGGCCGCCCACCGCGTGGCGGTCCTGGCCGACGGCGAGGTGGTGGCCGACGGCCCGACCGCCGACGTCGTGGTGTCGTCGCCGGCCTTCGCGCCGCAGGTGGCGAAGGTCCTGGCGCCGCAGGAGTGGCTGACGGTCGCCGAGGTCGAGCAGGCGCTGCGGTGACGGACTTCCTCGGCCCGGCCGTCCGGATCCGGCTGCGAACCGTTTTCGTGCTCGCGGTCGCCGTGGTCCTCGGCCTGGCGATGTTCTGCTGGCCGCTCTTCGTGTCGACGCCACCATCGGGTCGCACGGCCGACGCGCCGTTCGTCTTCATGGCGACGCTGCCGGTGCTGATCCTGATCGTGCTCGCCGAACTGTCGAGAGGTGGCCTCGACGCGAAGGCCCTGGCCCTGCTCGGCGTCCTGTCCGCCGTCGACGCCGCGCTGCGCCCCCTCGGCGCCGGCACGGGCGGCATCGAGCTGGTGTTCTTCCTGCTGGTGCTCGCCGGCCGCGTCTTCGGCCCCGGCTTCGGCTTCGTGCTCGGCGCGACCTCGCTCTTCGCGTCCGCCCTGCTCACGGGCGGCGTCGGGCCGTGGCTGCCGTTCCAGATGCTCGCGTCTTCCCTGGTCGGCCTGGGAGCGGGCCTGCTGCCACGCGCTGTGCGCGGCCGCTGGGAGATCGCGCTGCTCGCTGCGTACGGCGTGGTGGCCGCGTACTTCTACGGGCTCGCGATGAGCATGTTCACCTGGCCGTTCCTCGCGGGCGCCTCCTCCCTGGACTTCGTCCCGGGCGCACCCTTGGGCGCCAACCTGCACCGCTTCCTGGTCTTCACGGTCCTCACGTCCACCCTCGGCTGGGACACGGGCCGGGCACTCACGAACCTGGTCGCGATCCTGGTCCTAGGGCCCGCCATCCTGACCCTCCTCCGCCGCGCGGCTCGACGGGCTTCGTTCAGGCCTTGATCGGGTCGAAGGTCACGACGGCGTCGCAAATGGACGACTCGCTCCACGCCCGTGTGACCGGCGGGACCGTTCGCGGCGCACTGGTCGATCGACCGGACCGCTCGTGACGAACTCGTGGCCGAGGGGCCCGCTCACGTGGTGGGTTGCGGTCCGAACGGTCCACTCGCGCCTGCGCGCGGGGTGAAACGAGACCGCTCGTCGGCCCGCCCGACGGACCGCTCGCACTGCCGTGCAGCGGCCTAGCGGCGCGGTGAACCTGCCGGCAAACAGGCGATCAGCGATCAGTATATGTAAAAGCCCCGCCCGGACTTCTTCCCCATCAGCCCCGCGTCGACCATGCGCAGGAGGAGCGGAGGGGCCGCGTAGAGGGGTTCCTTGAACTCGTCGTACATCGAGTCCGCGATGGCCTTCACGGTGTCGAGGCCGATGAGGTCCGACAGGCGCAGCGGGCCCATCGGGTGGGCCGTCCCGAGTTCCATGCCGCGGTCGATGTCTTCGGCGGTGGCGAAGCCGGATTCGACCATGCGGATCGCGGAGAGCAGGTAGGGCACCAGCAGCGAGTTGACGATGAAGCCGGCGCGGTCCTGGGCGCGGATCACCGTCTTGCCCAGGGCTCCGGCGTGTTCCTCGGCGCGGCGGGCGGTGTCGTCGGCCGTGAGAAGCGACGGGACCAGCTCGACGAGCGGCAGCACGGGCACCGGGTTGAAGAAGTGGATGCCCACGACCTGCTGCGGGCGGCTCGTGGCCATGGCGATCTTGACGATCGGGATGGACGACGTGTTGGACGCGAAGATCGCGTCGGGGCGGGAGACGAGCTTGTCGAGCTGGGCGAAGACGTCGGTCTTGGCCTGTTCCTGCTCCAGGATGGCCTCGATGACCAGGTCGCGGTCCGCGAGGTCGGCCAGGTCCGTCGTGAAGCGAAGGCGCCCCAACGCCGCGGCGGCGTCGTCAGCCGAGAGCTTGCCGTTCTTCACGCCGCGCTGCAGCGACTTCTCGATGCGCGCCTTGCCGGCGTCGAGGGCAGCCTGGCTGACCTCGGTGATCACCACGTCGAAACCCGACTTGGCGTGCACCTCGGCGATGCCCGAGCCCATCTGCCCGGCACCCACCACGCCGACTCGCTGAATGTCTGTCACCGGCTAGCTCCTTCGTCACGCAGGCACAGAAAATGGGCAGCACGCGACGCGCGAGGGTGGTGCCGGGCAGTGCCCGGACTCCACCCTCGCGTATCGCGTCTGCTCAACGCCGGTATTCGTCGTACCCGTCGTCGTACGGGTCCTCGTACCGGTTGTCGTCCTCGTGCCCGTTGTTGGCCGAGGAATCACTCGACAGCTCGCGCTGCAAAGCATCGAAATCGGTGTCGTGGGAGCTGTACTTGAGCTCGCGCGCCACCTTCGTCTGCTTGGCCTTAGCCCGGCCGCGCCCCATGGCTCGACCCCCTCGCACAGGGGCGGGGCGGCCGGGGGAATCGGCGGCCCCGCATCGTCTCGACAGTTCTTTCCTGGTCACACCGTACCGTGTCCCGGGGGTTCGATGCGACGTGGCACGGTGTGCCGGTGGCGACAGTGTCCGCCGGACGCCGGTTACCGGCCTGTCGGTGGGGATCGGCGCAGGTGGGCGTGCCACGATGCTCAGGTGCTCCGTCCCTTCGTGGCGTATCTGAGGGTGTACGAACCCCTGCTCGCGCTCGGCGACCCGCCCGACGACCGGCTGCGTGAAGCCGTCGCCGCGGCGAAGCTGCGCCGGGCCGCGATCGGCGAACGCGAGCAGTCCGTGTGGCTCAAGTCACAGGCTGCCGCGCCCGCCCGGTTGCTGCCCGCGGAGCTCGCCGACGGGCGGCCCGCGCCGAGCCTGCTCACCGACGTCCTCGTGCTCGACCCGGCGGAGGTCCCGGCCGGTCACCCCGGCGAAGGCCCGTTCGTGTGCCCGCTCGAACTGCGCGCCCGCGCGGCCGCCGCGCTGGTGACCTTCCTCGGCGACGCGACCCCGGCGTTGAAGAACGCCGTGCTCGACGCCGGCGGCGTCTCGGCCGACCGCGCCCGCTCGCGCACCAAGGCGGCGATGGCCGACCTGACCACGGCCGCCGCCCACACCCTCACCACCACCTGGACCGTGCCGCTGCCGTGGTTCGTCCTCGTCGACCCCGACGAGCGCAAGCTCGTTCTCGGCTCCGGCCAGGACGATCCGGCGCGCGAGCTCTCCTGGCGCACGTCGATGTCCGACGCGCTGACCCGCGCGGCCGAGGCCGGCGAGCTGATCGAGGCCGCGTTCGGCGACTCCGGTCCGGGCCGCGTCCTGTCGCAGACGCAACAGTGGCTGGAGAGCTTCGACCCCGACTCCGTGGTGGAGCTGGACTACGGCGGCCTCGTGCAGCTGTTCGCCGACGCGATCCTCGAGTCCGACACCACGGCCGAGGAGGTCCACGACATCCTCGAAGCCCTGCGCACCGGCAACGTCGAGGAGCTGGCCGAGCTGTTCTCCGAGCTGCGCGAGTTCTGGGGCGACCTCGCGGCTAGGGAGCGCTCCAACTGACCCGCAGCCGGCCCACGGGCCGGCCACCACCGAGCACCGGCGGGTTCGCGAGGACTTCGAGGTCGGAGACGTCCACGCCCAGGTGCGCGAGCACCGCCACGGCCAGCGGCCCGCAGCCGCGCTTCGCGCCGTCGGACATCTTCAGCGCCACCGCCGTGCCGTCGGCCAGCGCGAAGGCCAGCACGCCCTCGGCGCCGATCTTCGACAGCAGCCCCGGCACCCCGCCCATCAGCGCGGTGTCCTCCCGGTCCGTGCCGGCGACCAGCCACGGGTGCGCGCGCATGGCGTCGGCCACGCGCCGCTCGTCCGAACCGGAAGGCGCCTGCACCAACCGGCCGAACGCACGGGCCAGGCCCGTGAGCGAGTAGGCGAACAGCGGCGCGCCGCAGCCGTCGACGCCGGTCGTGGCGATCGGTTCCCCGGTCAGCTCCACCACGGTGTCGGCCAGGGCCTTCTGCAACGGGTGACCGGGCTGCTCGTAACCGTCGGTCGGCCAGCCCGCGGCGACGCACGTGGCGAGCATCCCGGCGTGCTTGCCGGAGCAGTTCATCGTGACGCGCAACGGCTCGGTCGCCGCGTGCATCGTCGGCTCGTGCAGCGGGTACGCGGGCGGGCAGGCGAGCGCCGACTCGTCGAGACCGGCCGCCGCGAGCATCGCCGCGACGCGCTCGACGTGGCCGGATTCGCCGGAGTGGGAGCCGCAGGCCAGCGCGAGGTCGGCGCTGTCGTAGTCCAGGCCGGAGCGCAGCATGCCGACGCCCTGCAGGGGTTTGGTCGACGACCGCGGGAAGACGGGGCCAGTCACGTCGCCCACGGAGTGGATCACGCTGCCGTCCGGCGCCGTGATCACCAGCGAACCGCGGTGCACGCTTTCCACGAGGCCGGACCGCTCGACCTCGACGAGAACCGGTTCCGTCACTCTTCGGTGCGTCCCAGCTCGGAGTCGAGCAGCTCGTCGACGGTCGCGGAGCCGCGCTGGTAGCGGCCGGCGATCTCGGCGTTGAGCGTGTCCATCACGCCTTGCACCTGGCGCCGGAACGTGGACACCGAAGACTCCTCGGTGGCGTAGGTGTCGAGCGCGGCGGCGAGTTTGTCGTCGGAGAGCGTGCCGACGTCGGTGAGGTCCGTGTCGCCGATCAGCGCCTCGGCGTGGCGGCGGTGCTCGCCGGCGCGCGAGGGTTCGAGCTGCTGGTGGCGCCCGGAACCGGTGGCGGGGCCGAGCGCGTTGTCGGCGAGGATCGTGGCGAGCTGGTCGACGATGCTGTTGACGCCACCGGACGACCGGCGCTGCTGTTCCGCGCGCACGATGTCGATCCGCGCGTGCAGCAGCCGGCGCAGGTACGAGAGGTCGGTCTCCTCCTGCGCGGCCTCGTCACGGCGTTCGCGCAGCACCGGCAGCGGCAGGTCGCCGAGTCCGGTGAGGTATCCCGGGGCGAGGACGCGGTCGATCCGCCGTCGCCCACCGGGACGCACTTCGATCACGGGCACATCCTGCTCTAGATTCCCCGACAATGCTACCGCCGGGTTCAGTTCAGCCCCGCAACCGTTGCGCGGCCTCCCGACCAGGTGCGGCGTGCTCGCCCGGCACGGAGTCGGGGTCCACGATGGCCTGAACGGTGCGGTCAGTGGGGTTTTCAGAGTCGTCCTGTTTGTCGTCTTTCCCCAGGCCGGCGAGCAGTTCCGCGCCCGCCGGCACGGAGCGTTTGACCAAGGCCAGCGCGATCGGGCCGAGCTCGTGGTGCTGCACGACGGTGCCCACGCGGCCCACCACACGTTCGCCGAGGCGCACCGGGTCACCCGTTTCGGGCGTGATCTCGGGTGAACCGTCGAGGTGCAGCAGCGCCAGGTAGCGCGGCGGGCGCCCGACGTTGTGCACCTTCGCGACGGTTTCCTGGCCGCGGTAGCAGCCCTTCGCCACGTGGGCGGCGCTGCCGATCCAGCCGACCTCGTGCGGAATGGTGCGGTCGTCGGTGTCCACGGCGACGCGCGGGTGCCGCGACTCCACGCGCAGCGCGTCGAACGTCCAGCTGCCGGCCGGGCGCGCACCCGCGTCGGTGAGGCCCTGCCACCACGTCGCGAGCTCTTCGCGCGGCACCAGAAGGTCCACACTGGACCGAGACGGCCACGGCATGCGGCGGGCGAAACCACCGCCGGGCAACGCCGACACGGCATACGGCTCGGCGCCGACCGCCACCCCCACGGCCGTGAGCACGCGTTCGGCCTCCGGCCCGAGCACGGTGAGGACGGCGAGTTCCGTTGTGGCGTCGCGGATCTCGACCTTCGACCAGAACTTCATCGCCTCGAGGTATTCACGCAACGTCTGCTTGCCGCCCTTGGGCAGCGCGCTCGTGGCGACGGGGCCCGGGTCGCTGTCGAGCCAGACGGTGCCGTCGAGGTGCGCCAGCACGAAGTGCGTGTCGATGTGGCCCTGACTGTCGAGCACGAGGGCTTCGGTGCCTGATCCCTCGGGTAGCTCCGTCACGTGCTGGGAGATCACGAGGTGCAGCCAGCTCAAGCGTTCTTCGCCTGAAACAGCCAGGACTTCGCGGTGCGAGCGGTCGATCACGACCACACCGCGCGCGGCGGTGCGCTGCTCGGCGAACGGATCGCCCCAGTGCCACGGAACTCCCGCCTCGGGGTGTCCGTCGGGCGCGGCGATCGCGCGGGGGGCTTCGAGCAACGGCGAGCGGTAGGCCATAACCACAAGACTATGTGAGTACGGTGAGGGAATGCGCGTCCTCGCCTTCCTCGACGGAAACCTGGCCGACCCCGACGCCGCCCACCTTCGCGTGGACGACCTCGGTTTGCTGCGCGGAGACGGGGTGTTCGAGACCATCCTCGTGGCTGATAAAAAACCGCGAGAAATGCGTCCGCACCTCGACCGGCTCGCCCGTTCCGCGGCGATGCTGGAGCTGCCGGCGCCCGACCTCGCCGCGTTCGAGACGGCCGCCCGCGCCGTGATCGACAACTGGGCCGGTGGCCGGGAAATCGCGTTGAAACTCGTGTACACGCGGGGTGTCGACGGGGATCCGGCCGGCACGCCGACCGCGTTCGCGATCGGCATGGAGATCGACGAGAAGGTGCGCCGCGCCCGAGCCGAGGGCGTCGCCGCGGTGACGCTGGAGCGCGGCTTCGGACCCGACGTCGCCGAGCGCGCGCCGTGGCTGTTGCTGGGCGCGAAGACCGTCTCGTACGCCGTGAACATGGCCGCCCTGCGCGAGGCCGGGCGTCGCGGTGCTCAGGATGTGATCTTCACCGCTGCCGACGGTTCCGTGCTGGAAGGCCCCACGTCCACGGTCGTGCTGGCGCGCGAACGCACGCTCTACACGCCGCCGTCCACCGTCGGGATCCTGCCGGGCACCACGCAGGCGGCCCTGTTCCGCGGTGCGGAGAAGGCCGGCTGGACGGTGAAGGTGGAGCCGTTCTCGGCCGCCGACCTGGCGACGGCCGACGGGGTGTTCCTCGCGTCGTCGGTCCGGCTCGTCACCCGCGTCCACACGCTGGACGGCAATGCGCTGCCCGACTCGGCGGAGCTGCACCGCGAACTGGTGGCGGCCTACGAAGGCGAGTACTGAGCCGGCGCCGCACTGATCACCACGGCGGACGCGCGTACGCCTTCGGCCTCGTAGGCGGCGATCTTGTGGTGCCCGTCCAGGATCAATGGCCGGGCGCCGGACAGCACGACGGCCACGGGACGGTGGCCGGTCCGGATCGCCGTGCGGTAGTAGGCGACGCGCGCCTCGTCGTCGGGCGGCCAGGTCGCGGTGGGCACGAGCGGCTCGTCGGACTCGAGGCGGGCGGGGCCGTCGACCTGGTAACAGCCGTCGACGAGCAGGGCCAGCAGGTCACGCAGGGTCTCCGCCAGCGGACGCCGCAGCTGGCCCGTGGCCAGCGCGATGCGCAACGACTGCGGCAGCTCCACCCGAGCGCCACCGCTCGGTTCCAGGACCCTGTTCAGTTCCAGGACACCTGTCCCACCCGTGACCGTTACCCGTTCCACGCCCATCAAGACGAGCGGAACCGCACGGAGGTTCCAGGGCGTGCCCGCGCGAGTGCGCCGAGTGACCCGCGTCTCACCGCGGTGGCCACAACGGGCGATCGGGCCCGATCGCGACCCCTGCATCCAGTTCCGCGATCGGGCACGGGTCAGGGGCTGGCTCGGTGAGTTCGTCGCCGACGTGGCAGCCCGCCGAGGCGCCGGCGTCTCGCTGCTCCTCACGGTGAGCCGCTCGGCCTGACCGGGTCAAGACGAGCGGAACCGCACGGAGGTTCCCGGGCGTGCCTGCGCGAGTGCGCCGAGGGAACCGCGTCTCACGACGGCGGCCACCGGGTAGCCGCCGGTCGTGGGGTGGTCCGCGAGGAAGACGACGGGCCGGCCGCTCGGCGGGACCTGGATCGCGCCCGTCAGGAGGCCTTCGCTGGGCAGTTCGGCGGTGTTCGCGCGGTGCAGCGGTGGGCCGTCGAGACGCAGGCCGACACGGTTGGACTCGGGCGTCACGGTCCACCAGGCGCCGAGGCCCTCGGCGAGGTCGGTGAACCAGTCGTCGCGCGGGCCGAGGACCACGGGCACCACGAGCCGTTCGGGGGTCGCCGGAGCGACCACGACGTCGGCTCCCGCCGGCACTCCGGTGACCGGGCCGAGCGGCAGCGAGACGTCGTCTTCCAGCGGTTCCGGCCCGATGCCCGAGAGGACGTCGCGCGAACGGCTGCCCAGTATCGGCTCGACGGCGATCCCGCCCGAAACCGCCAGGTAGCTGCGCAAACCGGCCGTCGGGCGGCCGAGCGCAAGCGTTTGCCCCTCCCGTAGCGAGACGGCCGAGTGGGAACCGACGGGCCGGTCGTCCACCTGAACCGGCACGAGGGGTCCCGTCACGGCGACGGTGCACGGCGCCGTCGCCCGCACGGTCAGCCCACCCAGCAACGCCTCGATCCCGGCGGCGTCCTCGGGGTTGCCGACCAGGCGGTTGCCCAGGCGCAGGGCGTCGGCGTCGAGCGCGCCGGACGGCGGCACGCCGAGGTGCGCGTAACCGGGCCGGCCGAGGTCCTGCACCAGCGCGAGCGGTCCCGTGTGGACGATCTCCAGCGCGCGCATCACACGCTCCGGAAGCGCACGCGGTCGCCGGGCGCGAACAGCGCCGGCCGCGCGGCGGTGGGGTCGAACAGAGTCGCGTCGGTGTGCCCGAGCAGCCGCCAGCCGCCGGGGGACTCGCGCGGGTAGACGCCGGTGAACTCCCCGCCGATGCCCACGGACCCGGCGGGGACCTTCGTGCGCGGGGACTCGAGCCGGGGCTGCTGCAACGCGTCCGGCAGTCCGGTCAGGTAGCCGAACCCGGGCGCGAAGCCGGTGAACGCCACGGTGTACTCGGCGTCGGTGTGCAGCTTGACGACGTCGGCCTCCGACACCCCGGCCTCGCGCGCCACGAGTGCCAGGTCTTCGCCGTCGTAGTGAACGTCCAGCGTGACCTCGCGCGGCGACCCGGCGGGTGGATGCGTGAGATCGGCGCCGTCGAGCAGGTCCCGCACTGCCTTGAGGACGGACGACCCGGGCTCGGCCACCACGAGCAGGCTGCGCGCCCCGGGCACGAGCTCCGCGATCCCGTCGATCCCGGCGGCCTCGACCGTGGCGCGGGCGGCCGTCATCTGCGCGAGCGAGTCGCAGTCGAGCAGGGCGGCGTGCTCGCCGCAGGGCCGCCAGAGCATGGACAGAGCCTACTGTCCCGATCGTTGCCAATCCGACCACAGACACGGCCGAATGGCTTCGTAGCAACGGTTACGTGCCGCGTGGGCGTCGGCCTGCTGTTGGCCGGATTGGTAAGGGCCCTGCTCAGCCGACGACGCGGTGCAGCAGCGCCGACGCATGCGGCTGCATCTCCTGGCCCATCATGGCGCGCTCCTCGACGTAGCCGAGGCTGCCTTCGATGAGGCCGTAGAGCCGCTGCGCCGCGGTGACGTCCTTGGCCGTGGCCGTGCGGATCACCGCGTCGGTGCCGAGCTCCCACGACGTCTGGTTGCGCGGCTTGCCGTAGTAGAGCTCCACGATGCCGGAGCTGTGCGTGAGCAGCAGCTCGATCGTGTCGTCCTCCTGCGGCCGCCAGAACCCGCTCTCGCGGGCGGCGGGGTGGATGACGTTGCCCTCGTCGTCGAGCAGCCACGCGCGCGCCTCGTGCGTGAGGAACGGGCGGCCGTCGTGCGCGATGGTGAGCTGCTGCGCGAACTTGACCGGGCCGTCGATGGTCGGGTAGTCGACCTCGCCCTCACCGCGCCAGACACCGACCATCGGCAGCAGCGCGAGGCACGCGTCGTTCAGGTTCGGGCCCTCGCGCAGGTTGGCCGTGTCGTTGGGGATCGGCAGGTCGTCCCACAACGGCAGGTTGCGCGTGCGCGTGCTCGCCGCACGCTCCTCCGCGGCCGCGATGGCTTCGTCGCCACTGGCGGTCATGGCGCTCAGCGCTGGTCGGCGTACAGCCGGTAGACGACGTAACAGGCGAACCACACGACGGCGACTGCCGCCAGGGCCAGCAGGATCGTAAACAGGGTCTCCACAGCGAGGAGAATAGTCGGCCCGGCGCCTTCAGTCTCCGTGCAGGGTCGTCGCGGTGAGCACAGTCACGAAGAGCGGCAGGTTGACGAAGAAAATCACCGGCCGGCCGAACCCGGCGCGTCCTGACTGAAGACATGCGAAAGGCCCCCGGGGCAAACCCCAGGGGCCCTTCACAAAGCGCGCGTCAGCCGACCGAGATCGCCAGCTGGTGCAGGCCCGGGCCTTCCGCGGTGACGGAGGCCTCGCCGTTGCCCGTGCGGTGCAGGGCGCGCACCGTCCACGAGCCCGGGGCCGCGTAGAAGCGGAAGTCGCCCTCCGGGGAGGCGACCACCTCACCGGTGAAGTCGCCGCCGCCGTCGAGGAGGCGGACGAAGGCGCCACCCAGGGGTCCGTCGGCACCGATCACCTTGCCGGCCAGGACGACCTGGCCATTGGTGTCGAAGTCAGCGGGCGTGGCCACCTGGACCGGGGCGCCGCAACCGTCGTCAGCCATTCACTTCGCTCCCAACTCGACGGGCACGCCGACCAGCGAGCCGTATTCCGTCCACGAACCGTCGTAGTTCTTCACGTCCGAGTAGCCGAGCAGCTCGTGCAGCGCGAACCACGCGATGGACGAACGCTCACCGATGCGGCAGTACGCGATGGTCGCCTTGGACTCGTCGATGCCGGCCTCGGAGTAGAGGTCCTTGATCTCGTCCTCGGTCTTGAAGGTGCCGTCCTCGTTGGCGACCTTGGCCCACGGCACGTTCAGCGCGCCCGGGATGTGGCCCGGCACCTGCGACTGCTCCTGCGGCAGGTGCGCCGGGGCGAGCAGCTTGCCGGAGAACTCGTCCGGCGACCGCACGTCGACGAAGTTCTTCTCGCCGATGGCCTGCACGACCTCGTCGCGGAACGCGCGCAGCGACAGGTCCTGCTCCTTGGCCTTGTACGTGGTCGGCTCGCGCTTCACGTCGTCGGCGTTGAGCTCACGGCCGTCGAGCTCCCACTTCTTGCGGCCGCCGTCGAGCAGCTGCAGGTTCTCGTGGCCGTAGAGCTTGAAGTACCAGTACGCGTAGGCGGCGAACCAGTTGTTGTTGCCGCCGTAGAGGACCACGCGGTCGTCGTTCGAGATGCCCTTCTCCGACAGCAGCTTCTCGAAATCGGCCTTGTTCACGAAGTCACGGCGCACGCCGTCCTGCAGGTCGTTGCGCCAGTCGAGCTTCACCGCACCGCGGATGTGCCCGGCGTCGTAGGCGGTCGTGTCCTCGTCGACCTCGACGAACACCACACCGGGCGTGTCCAGGTTGTCCTCGGCCCACTGGGTGGTGACCAGGGCGTCTTCACGGCTCATGGAAGCGAACATCTCCTTCTGGGGTTTGGCAGTGCTAGGAAGCCCGCGCGGGGCTGAAGCGCTTGAGCAGCAGGTACATCTCGCAGCCGAGGCAGAAGTTGAACGCGCCGTTGAGGAACGCGGCGAACAGCGCGAACGCCGTCGCGACGATGCCGAGCGGGGTCACGCCGGCGACGAAGCCGATCGTGCCCACGAGCGCGAACACGAAGCCCACGGCCTGCGCGAACCGCAGCGGCGCCGCGTCCTCGCGCTCGGTCGGCGGGCCGAGCCGCGGCGCGACGAGCGCGCGGTACAGCACCGAGTACGGCGCCGGCTTCAGACCGATGAACGCGCCGATCGCGAACACCACGGTCTGCAGGGCCAGCAGCGGCCACCACTGCGTCACGAGCACCACGGCGAGCACGATCGTGGTGATGATCGCGGCGAACCGCGGGCCACGCGGGTCGACAGCCGGTCCGGCGGGCATGGTTCCTCCTGCTGAGGGCGAGGCGAGGGGCGTGCGAAAGGCACACGGCGACGGGTGGAGCGAACCGGCGCGAGACGTCGTTCAGCGTCGGCGCGAGGCGCGCGGACACAAGCTGCTGCGCACGCGGCACAGGTCCACCGCGCGGCGCTGCGTCAGGAGGGTGATGGGCAGCTCGTCCACGCCGCCGAGGGTACCCAGTGCTCCAACACACTGGGAACCGCGTTCATACCTTGGGACGAGTCCCGGAGTCTGGGAAACAGCCGGTGACGGCTTCAGCTGACGTCCGCTTCGGCCAGGTGCGGACGCAGGGCTTCCAGCAGCTCCGGGCCCTTCGGCACGCCGCCCACGCGCAGCAGCTCGCGGCCGTCGGCAGTCAGGGCGAGCGTGGTGGGGGTGCGCAGCACGGACAAGGCGTGGGCGACCTCGGGCTGCTCGGTCACGTCGAGGTCGACGTGGTGCAGCCCCTCGGTCTTGTCGGCCAGCGACGACAGGATGGCGCGCGTGTGCCGGCACGGCGCGCAGAACGTCGTCGAGATCTGCACGAGCGTGACGGCCGCGGCCGGGTCGAGCGCTTCGGCGACCGGAGCGGGCAGCTGGGCGAGGTCGCGGGCCGCGGCGGCCGGTTTGGCCGCGCGCACCCGGCCGTTGCGCGCCTTGAGCAGCACGCCGGCCACGACCGCGACCACCAGCGTGGCCAGCAGGACCCAGACTCCGGTCACCGGGCACTCACCCCTTCGACGTCGACAGATCCGAGAAGTTCACGTTGGTCGCCTCGCCCTTGATCGTCACGGAACCGCTGTCCACGCGCACCGCGGTCGGGGTGACCGAAAGCGGCAGCGTGCTCGTGTCGATCGTGGCGCGGAAGTTCGGCAGGAGAGCCTTCTGCACTGAGTCGGGAACGACGGTGGTCTCGTGGTCATTCCCGAACTGCAGCCGGTGGGGGGTGATCGTGATCGTCTTGCCCTTGAGCTCGATCAGCGCGAAGCAGAAGATCTCCACCTTCTGACCGGCCACCTGCACGTCGCCCGACAGGCGTATGCCGGCGGTGTTGCCGTCCTGCGGCTCGCCCGCCGCGTTGGTGGGCGTCGGGTCCGGCTCCTGGCCCTGGTCCGTGTCGCCGTACTTGACGTAGGCCTCGGTGCTCTGGTCGATGCGCAGGTTCTGGATCTTGTCCAGCGGCGAGATGCGCGCGATGTCCGAAGCCTTGATCGTCACGGCGCCGGTGAGCTTGCCGATCTTCACGTTCTTCGTGTTGCCCGCGGTGAGGTCGGACAACGGCGCTGTTACGTCTTCGAGTTCCGCGCTCACGCCCAGATCACGGAGTTCACCGCCGACGGGCACGCCGTCGGCCGACACGGTGATGTGACTGTAGTCACCCGAGAGCGCCTGCGTGAGGAACGGGAAACCGTGGATGTCGACCGACGGGTCGTCGGTCAGGCCGAGCTGGTCGCGGGCCTTCTGGGAGATCGTGTGCTCGGCGAACGCGGCGGCCCCGAAATCGGCTCCGACCAGCAGGATCACGATGACCCCGAGCACGATCACCCAGCGGCGGACGCGCCGTCCGCGACGCCGGTTGTCCGGCCGAGGAGCCGGTCGGTCGTCCCGCGTCACGGGCCTGCTCACCATCGCTTCGGTTCTCCTGTTCGTCGGGGGCCGGGGCGTCTTCCGGGGTCGCGCCGGGTGTGATCGATCCAGCACGAGCTAGGTGACGTGTTGTTCACCCGGTATTCTCACTCAGCACCGACCAAGGCCCACGTTCGAGGCCGTGCGCCAGGCCCTGACTTTGTGAAGGCGGTGTGGCTCCATGAGCCTGGACCTTCTGGTACTTACCGCGGAAGCCGACCCCACCTCTGTGCTTCCCGCGCTCGATCTGCTGCCCCACACCGTACGCGTCCGCGAGCCCGAGGTGACGGCCCTGCTCGACGCCGGGCACCGCGACGTCATCCTGCTCGACGCGCGCAGCGACCTCGCCTCCGCGAAGAGCCTGTGCCGCCTGCTCAAGGGCGCCGGCGACGACGAGGCGAGCACGCCCGTGATCGCCGTGGTCGGCGAGGGCGGCCTGGTGGCCGTGAGCTCCGAGTGGCGCACCGACGACATCCTGCTGCCGACTGCCGGCCCGGCCGAGGTCGACGCGCGCCTGCGGCTCGTGACGACCCGCGACGGCGTCTCCGGCCAGGTCGAGGCCGAACTGCGCGTGGGCGACCTCGTGATCGACGAGGCCACCTACACCGCGCGCCTGCGCAAGCGCACGCTCGAGCTCACGTACAAGGAGTTCGAGCTCCTGAAGTACCTCGCGCAGCACGCCGGGCGCGTCTTCACCCGCGCACAGCTGCTGCAGGAGGTCTGGGGCTACGACTTCTTCGGCGGCACGCGCACGGTCGACGTCCACGTGCGGCGCCTGCGCGCCAAGCTGGGCCCGGAGCACGAGCAGATGATCGGCACGGTCCGCAACGTCGGCTACAAGTTCGAGCGCCCGGCGAAGTCCGGTGCCAAGCAGTCGGCGCCGGCCATCGACTCCGCGCCCGAGTACACCAGCCACTGACGCGGGTCCGATTCCCCCAACGAGCCCCTTCACGCGACGCCGCGCGTGGGTAATGTCGGCTTCGTGGCGGAAACAGAGCTGACGGGCTGGACGGCCGAACTCGAGGCGGGCGCGGCGGAAGCCGTGCGTGAGGTGCTGCTCGCGGCGAAGGCCGCCGACGGGCGGCCCGAGGTCGACGCGACCGGTCCGTTGCCGCGGGAGTTCGGGGGCGGGCTGCACCTGCTCGCGCGCCTAGACGGCAAGCCCGCCGGCTACGCGCACCTCGACACCGAGGGCGACTCGTACGGCCGCCAAGTTGCGGAGGTCGTGGTGCATCCCGGCTACCGCCGCCGCGGTGTCGGCACCGCGCTGGCCCGCGAGCTCGACGCGAAGGCGGCCGAGGGCGCCCGCGTCTGGGCCCACGGGGACAGCGCCGCGGCCGCCGCTCTGGCGAAGGACTTCGGCCTGGGCCGGCAGCGCGAGCTGCTGATCCTGCACGTCGAGGTCGAAGGCGCCGATTGGCCGGAACCTGTGCTGCGCGAAGGACTGCGGCTGCGCACCTTCGTGCCGGGGCAGGACGAGGAGGCCATGATCGCCGTCAACGCGCGCGCGTTCGACTGGCACCCGGAGCAGGGCGCGTTCAGCGTCGACGAGCTGCGCGCCGAGGAACGGCAGTCGTGGTTCGACCCGGCCGGCTTCTTCCTGGCGGAGAACGAGAAGGGGGAAGTCGTCGGCTTCCACTGGACCAAGGTGCACGAGCCCGTGCCCGGCCGGTTCGGCGGTGAGCCGGTCGGGGAGGTCTACGTCGTGGGTGTCGATCCGGGCACGCAGGGTGGCGGCCTCGGCAAGGCATTGACGCTCGCGGGCCTTAGGTACTTGCGCGAGAAGGGACTACGGCAAGTAATCCTTTACGTGGAAGGCGACAACGCACCGGCACTGGCGGTCTATTCGAAACTGGGGTTCACGCGTTTCGAAACCGACGTCCAGTACGGTCGGTAGTCACCATCGACCGCGTGCGCGGCCCGTGTCACTTTCTGCGTACATGCAGGTCACGGCAGGGACACGACACCCTTTCGGCGTAGTCACCCTGCTCACATACGGTGCCTTGTTCACTTTGCGTTCATGTGAGCAAGGGGGACCGTCCACCGGGGCTGCCTAATGTCCGGATCCGGCGCGCTGAGATGCGTGCCGATCCGGCGAAGACTCCGAGTGGAGGAAATGCAGTGAAGATCATGCGGCCCCTTGGTGCCGTGGGCATCGTGGCGAGCGCCGCCCTGGTGCTCGCCGCCTGTGGTAGCGACCCTGCGGCGAGCAACAGCAGCAACTCCAGCTCGGCCGCCGCCCCCGCCGCCACCGGCACCGCGCAGGTCGACTGCGGTGGCAAGAGCCCGCTGTCCGGTGAGGGCTCGACGGCGCAGAACAACGCCATCGACGTTTTCAAGCTCGCCTACGGCAAGCAGTGCAGTGGCCAGCAGGTCAACTACACCGCCAGCGGTTCGGGCGCGGGTGTCAAGCAGTTCAACGGCAACCAGGTCGACTTCGGCGGCACGGACTCCCCGGCCACCAAGACCGACCTCGACGCCGCCAACAAGCGCTGCGGTGCCCCGGCGTGGAACATCCCGCTGGTCGTCGGCCCGGTAGCCGTCGGTTACCACCTGCAGGGCGTCGACAAGCTGACCCTCACGCCGTCCGTGATCGCGAAGATCTTCACCGGCGCGATCAAGAACTGGAACGACCCGGCCATCAAGGCCGTCAAGGGCAACGAGAGCGTCACGTTCCCGGACAAGCCGATCCAGGTCGTCTCCCGCTCGGACGAGTCGGGCACCACCGACAACTTCCAGAAGTACCTCGGTGCCGCGGCCCCGGCCGACTGGACCAAGGGCGCGGGCAAGAAGTTCAACGGCGGCGTCGGCAACGGTGCCTCCGGCTCGAACGGTGTCGCCACCACGGTCAAGGGTGCCGACGGCTCGATCACGTACGTGGAGGGCGCGTTCGCCAAGGACGGCGTCACCCCGGCCCTGATCGACAGCGGCTCCGGCGGCGTCGAGCTGTCCGCCCAGAACGTCGCGAAGTCGCTCGACGCCGCGACCTTCCTGACCCCGGGCTCCAACGACCTCGCGCTCGACCTGAACAAGATCTACGCGAGCAACACCCCGGGTGCCTACCCGCTGCTGCTCACGACCTACGAGCTCGTGTGCTCGAAGTACTCGAACCCGGACGTCTCGAAGGCCCTCAAGGCGTTCCTGACCGTTTCGGCCACGACCGGCCAGCAGCAGCTGTCGGCCAAGGGCTACGTGCCGATCCCGCAGAGCCTGCAGGACAAGGTGCTGACGGCCATCAAGGCGATTTCCTGACCTATCCTCGACAGGTCTGAGTAGTAAGAAAACGCAGGACAGAACCAGTCGATGAGCGAGTCATCCTCGACGCGAACGCCCACCGGCATCCCCGGTGGGCGTTCGTCGTCCGCCCGAGCGTTCCCGGAGGATCCGATTTCGGACACAACATCCGCGCCGGCGCCCGAAAGGCCACCCGCGCAGGAGAAGCCGAAGAAGGTGCGGGCCGGTGACCGCATCTTCCAGAACCTGACCACCGGGGCCGGCATCTTCATCGTCGCGCTGATCGGCCTGATCGGGATCTTCCTGATCATCCAGGCCATCCCGGCGCTGAAGGTCGACAAGGTCAACTTCCTGTTCAACCACGGGTGGTCGACCAACGACCCGACGAACATGGCGTTCGGCATCGCCGACCTCGCCGAGGTCACCGTGGCGACCTCGCTGGTGGCGCTGATCATCGCCATGCCGGTTTCGCTCGGCATCGCCCTGTTCCTCACGCAGTACGCGCCGAAGCGGCTCGCGCGCGGGTTCGCCTACGTCATCGACCTGCTGGCCGCCGTGCCGTCGATCATCTTCGGCCTCTGGGGCATCATCGTGTTCGCCCCGGCGATCGAGCCGTTCTCGCTGTGGGTGAACTCCACGTTCTCGTGGTTCCCGCTCTTCGCGCCGGGCAACGTGCAGCCGAACGTGCGCGGCACGATTTTCACCGCCGGCATCGTGCTGGCGGTGATGATCCTGCCGATCATCACGTCGCTCTCGCGCGAGGTCTTCGAGCGCACGCCGACCCCGCACATCGAAGGCGCGCTGGCGCTGGGGGCCACCCGCTGGGAAGTCATCCGCACCACGGTGCTGCCGTTCGGCAAGGCCGGCTACGTCGGCGCGTCCATGCTGGGCCTCGGCCGCGCGCTCGGTGAGACGATCGCGCTCGCGGTCATCCTGCTCATCCCGCAGGGCCGCAACTTCGACTGGAGCCTCTTCGACGGCGGCGCGACGTTCGCGTCGAAGATCGCCGCGAACTACAGCGAGTTCAACAACGCCACCTCCGCCGGCGCGTACATCGCGGCCGGTCTGGTGCTGTTCGTGCTGACGTTCCTGGTGAACTTCGCCGCCCGGTCCGTCATCAGCAGGAAGGCGGACTGAGCATGTCCACAACGCTCGAACGTCCCGCTGTGACACCTGCGTTCCAGCAGGTGAGCCTGGCCCGCAAGGCCAAGAACGGCTTCGCCACCGTGCTCGTGTGGCTGGCGTTCCTGGTCGCCGTGGTGCCGCTGGTGTGGGTGCTCTACACCGTGATCGTCAACGGCATCAAGCGGATCCCGTTCTCGAACTGGTGGACCGAGGACTTCGGCTCCGTGCTCAGCGACGAGGTCGGCGGTGGTGTCCTGCACGCCATCATCGGCACGTTGGAGCAGGGCCTGATCTGCGCGATCATCGCGGTGCCGATCGGCCTGCTGGTCTCGATCTACCTGGTGGAGTACGGCCGCGGCAAGCTCGCGAAGGCCACCACGTTCATGGTCGACATCCTCTCCGGTGTCCCGTCGATCGTGGCCGCGCTGTTCATCTACGCGCTGTGGATCACCACGCTCGGCCTGCCGCGCAGCGGTTTCGCCGTGTCGCTGGCGCTGGTGCTGCTCATGATCCCGGTGGTCGTCCGCTCGTCGGAGGAGATGCTGCGGATCGTGCCGGACGACCTGCGCGAGGCGTCCTACGCGCTGGGCGTGCCGAAGTGGAAGACGATCATGAAGATCGTGCTGCCGACGGCGCTGTCCGGCATCATCGGCGGCATCATGATGGCGCTCGCCCGCGTGATGGGCGAGACAGCGCCGCTGCTGGTCCTCGTGGGCTACTCGGCCTACGTGAACTGGAACCCCTTCGACGGCGAGCAGGCGGCACTGCCGCTGGTGATGAACAACGAGCGCGTGACGAACTCGCTCGACCCCGGGAGCGTCGGCTTCGACCGCATCTGGGGCGCGGCGTTGACGCTGGTCATCATCATCGCGATCCTGAACTTGCTCGCCACCCTGCTCTCCCGGCTCCTCGCCCCGAAGAAGAAGTGAGTCATGGCCAAGCGAATCGACGTCAAGGACGTAGACATCTACTACGGCAAGTTCCACGCCGTGGACAGCGTCACGCTGAACGTGCCGCCGCGCAACGTCACCGCGTTCATCGGGCCGTCGGGCTGCGGTAAGTCGACCGTGCTGCGCACGCTCAACCGGATGCACGAGGTGATCCCGGGTGCGCGGGTCGAGGGCGAGGTGCTGCTCGACGGCGAGGACATCTACGCCTCCGCCGTGGACCCGGTGCAGGTGCGCCGCACGATCGGCATGGTGTTCCAGCGTCCCAACCCGTTCCCCACGATGTCCATCAAGGACAACGTGGTGGCCGGCCTTCGCCTGGGCGGCACCAAGAACCGCAAGCAGCTCGACGAGATCGCCGAGCGCGCGCTGCGCGGTGCCAACCTGTGGAACGAGGTCAAGGACCGGCTCAACAAGCCGGGCGGTGGCCTCTCCGGTGGTCAGCAGCAGCGGCTCTGCATCGCGCGGGCCATCGCGGTGCAGCCGGACGTGCTCCTGATGGACGAGCCGTGCTCCGCGCTCGACCCGATCTCGACCCTCGCCATCGAGGACCTGATCGGTGAGCTCAAGAAGGAGTACACGATCGTCATCGTCACGCACAACATGCAGCAGGCGGCGCGGGTTTCCGACCAGACGGCGTTCTTCAACCTCGCCGGAGTCGGCCAGCCCGGCCGGCTGATCGAGCTGAACGACACGGAGAAGATCTTCTCCAACCCGGACGAGAAGGCGACCGAGGACTACATCTCGGGCCGGTTCGGCTGATCGTTCTCTTTGGTCCGCGGTAAAACCGGCCCCTCCGTCCGATGTGGACGGAGGGGCCGGTTCGTTGTTCGCTCAGCAGTCGCGCGAGACGGCTTGGCGAGCCGCGGTGACGGCGGCGTTGTCGGCGGCGATGACCGCCGCGTTGGCACCGACGGCCTTGGCCGCGTCGAGTGCCTTCTGCGCGTTGACGAGCCGCGCCTTGTCCAGTGCGCACGTCGAGCTCGCCGAGGCGGGGGCCGGCAGAGCGGCTGCCGCCTCGGCGGCCGGGACGGCGAAGAAACCGGCCGCGACCAGTCCGAGGGTGGCCGCGACCAAACGCTTGGTGATCATTGTTCTCCTTCGCAGTTCCGCGTAACCCGCGGAATCCGGTGTCAGCGAGGAGAAACTAACGTCGGCTCAAGATCGAAGTGGACGGTCGAGCCGCGTTCTGATCGAAGAGCCTTTGTGGACTGACCGCGTGGTCAGACGTTGAGGTCCTCGTCGGAGTCGTAGCCCGGCATGCGGCCGGTGACCACGAAGATCATGCGCTTGGCAACCGAGACCGCGTGGTCGGCGTAGCGCTCGTAGAAGCGGCCGAGCAGCGTGACGTCGACGGCCGCGGCGACGCCGTAGGGCCAGTCGCGGTCCATCAGCACGGTGAACAGGTGACGGTGGATGTCGTCGACCTGGTCGTCCTCGGTCTCGAGGTCCTTGGCGGCGTTGACGTCCTTGGACTTGATGACCTGCTCGGCCTGGCGGGCGAGCTTCACCGCGGCGCGGCCCATCTCGGTGAAGTACGGCTTGACCGACTCCGGCAGCACCGCCTCGGGGTGGCGACGCCGCGCGGCCTTGGCGACGTGCAGGGCGAGGTCGCCCATGCGCTCGAGGCTCTCGGCGGCGTGGATCGCGGCGAGCACGGTGCGCAGGTCCGTGGCGACGGGTGCCTGGAGGGCGAGCAGCGCGTAGGCCTGCTCCTCGCACTCGGCGCGCGCGTCGTCGACCTTCGCGTCGTCGCTGATCACCTGCTCCGCGAGGCCCAGGTCGACCTCCAGCAGTGCCTTGGTGGCCAGCTCCATGGCTTCGGCAACCTGAGCCGACATGGCGGCCAGGTTCTCGGCGAGCTGTTCGAGTTCGACATGGTAAGCCTCACGCATGGAGACACCCTACGACGCGCGTTGTCCGAATACCGCATCGCCGGGTGAACCGCACGTGAATCCGGCCTAACGAATCCCGTGGGTCAGCCTTCGGTGCCCTTGCTGTCGATCTTGGCCGAGTTGCCCGCGTTGGCCACGGTGGTGGTCTTTTCGCCGGGCAGCGGGGTGTTGTCGCGCAGGGCGTCGAACAGTGAGTCCGTTCTGGACTGCACGAGGACCTCGTTGCCGCGCTTGTTGGCGGTGCCGGTGGTGGGCACGGTCATGAAGTTGATCTTGGACGGGTCCACGCCGCGCATCGACTGGGCGAGCGTCATCATCTGCTGCACACCGAGGTTGTCGCCGAAGGTGGCCTTCGCGAACGCCGTGATGAAGCCGGACAGCTTGGCCGGGTCGAGGACGACGTCGGACGACATGACCTTCTTCAGCAACGCCCCGATGAACGCCTGCTGCCGCTTGATGCGGCCGTAGTCGGACGTCGGATCGCCCTTCACGTGGCGGGCGCGCACGTAGTTGAGGGCCTGGTCGCCGGAGATCGTGACGTCGCCGGTTTCGAGGAGGACCTTGCCGAGCACCTCGTCGTCGATGGGCTTCTCGTTGTTGATGGTGACGCCGTGGACCGCGTCGACCATGTCCTTGAAGCCGTTGAAGTCGATGCCCACGAAGTGGTTGATGCGCAGGCCGGTGATCTTCTGGATCACCTTGGTGACGCACTGCGGGCCACCCACGGCGTACGCGGTGTTGAGCTTCGCGATGCTCTGGCCCGACACGACCTCGTCGGTGGTCGCGGACTTCGAGGGGTCCCAGCGGTTGCAGTCGGGCCGGTTGATCTCGAGGTCGCGCGGGAACGAGACCACGACCACGCGCTTCCGGTCGGCCGGCACGTGGGCGACCATCACGGTGTCCGAGCGGGCGCCGGGGTTGCTCTCGGCGGTGCCGACGCCTTCTTCCGCGGAGGCGCCGTCGCGGCTGTCGGAGCCGACCATGAGGAAGTTCTCGTCGTTGGCCTGGGCGTCGGCGTTGCGGATGTCGGAGGAGTTCTCGTCGAGCGCGGAGACCTGGGTGAATTTGGCGTCGAACCAGTTCACCGCGCCCCAGGCCACACCGGTGCCCAGGAAGACCAGCACCGCCAGCACGATGAGCACGATCCGCCCGATCCGGACGGTCCGCTCGCTGTGGCGCTGCTTCTTCTCCTGCAGCCGGGTCTGCGGGGCGCGCTCTTCGGGGTTCTCGTCGTCGGCGTCGGCCGGGACCGCCTTCTGGATCCCCGTGGGCGCCACCACGCGCTGCAGGGCCGTGCGCGTCTGCTCGAACAACGCGACGGGCCGCGCGGTCAGCCGCGCCATCCGCTCGCGCCGCTTGTCCTCCTCCGCCAGCATCTCGTCGTGGGCGGCCGAGAAGCGCGCGAGGGTGTGGTCGATCTTCCGGCGGTACTGCGTCGCCTCGTCGATCGCCTCCATCTCGTCCGTCATGGTCAACGGATCGAGCTCCGACCGCGCGGGCACCCCGGCGGGCCGCGCCGGCGTCCGACGCTGGCGCGGCGGCCGTTTGCCGTCGACGGGCGGGGTGAGCTGGGTGCGCTCCCCCACGGGGGAGGTGAGCTGGGTGCGCTCCCCCACGGGGGAGGTGAGCTGGGTGCGCTCGGCTCCCGGGGCGGCTTCGTTGTTGTGGTCGGCTTCCGCGCCGGGGTCGTTCTCGTCGAAGCCGTCGGCCGCGAGGCTTTGGTCTGCGCCGGGCACGCCGGACTTGCCAGGCATGCCGGTCTTGCCATTGACGGCGCCGTTCGGCCCGGGCCGGCCATTCGCGCCGGCCTGGGGCCGTCGCTTGCCATTCGTCCCGGCAGCACCGTCGGCTCCCGGCACGCCGTGCGGCCCGGAGGTGCCATTCGGTCCCGGCTTGCCATTCAGCCCGGCAGCACCGTTGGCTCCCGGCACGCCGTGCGGCCCGGAAGTGCCATTCGGCCCCGGCTTGCCATTCGCTCCGGCAAGACCATCAGGTCCCGGCATCCCGCCCGGGCCTGGCACGCCGTTCGGTCCCGGCTTGCCGTTGGAGCCAGTCTTGCCATGGGGGCCGGCACCGCCATTGAGCCTGGACGCGCCGTTGGTCCCCGGCATGCCATTGCCGGCGGGGTTGCCATTCGGCCCGGCCTTGCCATCGGGCCCGGCAACGCCGTTCGCGCCCGGCATGCCGCTGCCATTCGGCCCCGGCTTGCCATTCGCACGGGCAGGACCGCCGGGGCCTGGCATGCCGTTGGCGGGAGGCATGCCATTCGGGCCTGCCTTGCCACTGGGCCCGGCAGCTGCCGGCAAGCCATGGGGGCCGGACGTGCCATTCGGCGCGGACTTGCCACGGGGTCCGGCAGGCCCAACTGCGCCTGGCACGCCGTTTGCGCCGGTCATGCCATTCGCGTCGCCTCGCGGCGCCGGCTTGCCGTTGGGACCCGGCTTGCCGTTCGGGCCGGCAGGGCCGCCGGGGCGTGGCATGCCGGTGGTGGGAGGCATGCCGTTCGGGCCCGGGGTGCCGTTCGGGGCGGCAACGCTGCCGGTGCCGGGCATGCCGTTCGGGGCGGGGCGTTGGCCGTTGGGGCGGGCGGGGCGTTCGGCCGGGGGTAGTGGGGCGGCGCCGGTCGGGCCGGGGGTGCGGCCGCGGGGGCGGCCGGTGGGGGGTTCGGGCGGCGCGGATGTGCCGTGGCGGCCGGGGGGTTCGGTGGCCGGGAGGTCGGAGAAGTCGGGGCCGTTGTCGGGCACGGCGTGGCTGCCGCCGGCGGCCGGTGGCTCGGGGGCGCGGCGGCGGCCGGTGGGGAGGGGCTGCGAGGTCGTCGGCCGGCGCGGCGACGGCGGTTCCGGGGCGGCCCGGCGGGGTCCGCGCGCGACGGGCGACTCGGGCGTATTCGCGGCGTGCGAGGCCCGGCTTGGGGAATCCGCGCGTGGCACGGGGCCGCCCGCCGAAGGTGCGGCGGGCGGGTCGTCGTCGGGGCGGGCGCGGCGGCCGCGCGGTGGCGGCTGCTCGGCGCGGCGCGAGCGGGAAGAGGTCGAGTCAGCGAGGTGTGAAGTGCCGGGGCCGCCCAGGCGGGAGCTGCCGTTCGACTCCGCCAGGTGTGAGCTGCCATCGAACCCGGAATCGTCGGCGTGGCGCGAACCGGGCGCTGCTGAGCTGCCGCGGCCGTTGAGCCGGGAGCTGCCGTTGGGCTGCGCGAGGTGTGAGCTGCCGTTGGACTCGGCCAGGTGTGAGCTGCCGCCTGGCTCGGGGTCATCGGCGCGGCGCGAGCCCGAGCGGGAGCCGGGCGCGGGAGAGTAGCCGCCCAAGCGGGAGCTGCCGTTCGACTCCGCCAGGTGTGAGCTGCCGTTCGCGCGCCCGCCGGGTTCGGCGCGGCGGGAGCCCGGGTCGGAGTCTTCGGTGTCGAAGGTCGGGCGTTCGCCGGTGTGGCGGGCCACGACGTCGGAGACGCTGATGCCGCCCTGGGTTTCCATGGAGCGGCGGCGGCCGGCGCGCGTGCGGGGGGTGCCGTTGTCCGAGTGGCGACCGGTGCCGGGGAGGGGGCGATCGTCGGGCACTCGGACTCCTTTCGCACTTCGGGCGCTTACGAACCGGCGGCGGGGCCTTTCGTTCCGGCTCTCCCAGGGCACGTCGTTCCTCGGGAGGTTTTCGTTATCGTACGGATACCCGCCGTTCGTGACGACACCCTCCCGCGAATTTCTTCACCATGAGTCGACCCAAGACGGCCCGAAGCGGACGAACAGGTGAAGATTGGAGTAGGCAAAAGGGAGTAGGCCCGCGTTTACGTTACTCAGAGTGGGTAATGACGCGTATCGTTTCGCGGTCGTGATAGGCGACTTTGTTGCGCCCCGCGCGTTTCGCCGCATAGAGGAGGTTGTCCGCGCGCAGGAGCTGCCGCTGGGCGGACACCGGGCCGGCGGAAGCGTGCGCCAAGCCCGCGCTGATGGTGACATTCAAGCCGGGCTGAAGTTCTGACCAGGGGTGACGGGCGACGCGCGTGCGGGCGGCCTCGACGATCCGCACGGCCTTCGGCGCGTCGACGCCCGGCAGCACGAGCGCGAACTCCTCACCGCCGTAGCGGGCGCAGAACCCGTCGGGCGGCAGCTCTTCCTGCAGCAGGTCGGCGACGCGGCACAGCACACGATCGCCGAGGAGGTGACCGTACGTGTCGTTCACGCGCTTGAACCGGTCGAGGTCGATCAGCGCGACGGCCAGCCCGCGCGCGGCCGGCAGCCCGGGCAGCCGCTGGTCGAGGTAACGGCGGTTGTAGCTCGACGTCAGCGGGTCCCGGAGGCTGCCGGCCCGCGCGATGTCCAGCGCGGACCGCAGGTGCTCGTAGGCCCGGCGCCAGTCGCCCTGCTTGGCGAACATGCCGGCGATGGACTCGTGCAGGCTCAGCAGATCGGGAGCGGGTGTACCCGCCGTGCGCTCGTCCTCGGCCGCCACACCCACCTCCGCCACCTCATGGTTGTCGTCTTAAAGGAGCGGGGTCTTGAGGCATCGGTACGCGCGAAAGCGAATATCGCTCAAGTGGACGACGAGGGCCCGGCTTTGTCACGTACCGAAGTTCTACCCACCCAGCGACGAAAACGGCGTCTTGCCCTTGAGCTGCGCGTACTGGTCTTTGGCCCAGTAACTCACGTTTACCTCAGTTCCTTCGAGCAACTGTGCGTAATCAGGCCATGAGACCCACCGCCAGCCACCGACTTCGTCGGGGTTGGGCTCGGGGTCACCATCGACCCACGCGACGAACACCGGGCAGAACTCGTTCTCCACGATCCCCTGGAACGGCGGCGTCCGGTACCGGTACTTCGGCAGCACGCACTCCAGGTCCTGCAGCTCCGGCAGCCCGATCTCGTACGCCGCGCGCCGGCGCACGGCGTCGGGGAGCGACTCGCCCGGCGCGGGGTGCCCGCAGACGCTGTTGGTCCACACCCCCGGCCACACCTTCTTGTCCAGCGCTCGTTGCGTGATCAGCAACGCCTGGTCGCTGCGGCGCAGCACGTAACACGAGAACGCGAGGTGCAGCCGCGTCTCGCCGTGGTGGCTCGCGAGCTTCGGTCCGGTCTCTCCCGTCGGCACGCCGTCCTCCGTGACGAAGACGACGTGCTCGGACTCGGATTCGGTGATGGTGTCCACGTGACCACTGAACACCAGAGCTCCACGGACGAGGTACCGCAAGGCGGGTGGCCGTGTGGTTCATCCCGGTTCGGGTGGCGGGGCGGCACGGTGCGTGACGGCCGCGCCCCCGCGTGACCGGCTCGGGTGAACGGTTGAGTCCGAAGTGGACAAAACGCCAAGCGGCCCGGTCGGCCGACACGATCCGTCACCACCGAGACCCGAGCCCCGCCGTCCGGCCCGGCTCGGGTGAACCATCGAGCCGGTCCTTGACGCCCGGTTGCCAACCGCCCGGAAACCCGGCGACGACGGGAAATCCCCACCCCGGAGCGAAAACCGGCTCCCCGAACCGCCCGCGGCGAACCACACCGGACAGCACGGTCCGTGACACCCGCCGGCCCACAGGTCGCCGCGTGCCCGCCTCGGGTGAACGATCTTGTCCACCGGTCCGAATTGGACGGATGTCAGTAATAATTCCAGTGTGCCAACGAAACCCGGGCCGGCTCCTTCGTCAGTGGCTGCCGAGGTGCGCCACGATGAGGGAGGTGAGGGCCTCGGGGGCTTCTTCGGCGACCCAGTGGGACACGTCCTCGAGCATCTCGAACCGGTACGGCCCGGTGACCCAGTTGCCGGTGTCGAACGCCGCCGTGGAGCCGAAAGCGACGTCCTCGGTCGACCACACGTAGAGCGTCGGCACCTCGATCTTGCCGATCTTCCCGCCCGGCCGGCCGCCGCGGTACCAGTTCAGCGCGGCCGTGAGCGCGCCCGGTTCCTCGAGGCGCCGCACGTACTCGTCGATCCGGCTCGGCGGGATGCGGCGCTCGAAGATGTCGCGCAACGCGCGGGCGCCCTCGGCGAGCATCTTCCGCTCCGTGGCCGGGGTCGAGCGCCACTCCGTCATGTACGCCGAGCGCAGGTGCTGGTCCTCGTCGGTCTTCATCGCCGCCGCGAGAGCTGCCGGGTGCGGAGTGGACACCACCGCGAGGCTGCGCAGCCGGCCGGGGTGAGCGTCCGCGGTCCACCACGCGACGGCCCCGCCCCAGTCGTGCCCCACGAGGTCGAACTTCGGCCACCCCAGCGCATCCGCCATTGCCACGGCGTCGTCCACCAGGGTAGAAATACCGTACTCCGCCGGTTGTTCCGGTCGAACGTCCGGCGAGTACCCCCGCTGGTCGGGTGCCACGGCGCGGTGGCCGAGCACGCCGAGGGTCGCCACCTGGTGTTCCCACTCCACGGCGGCCTCGGGGAAACCGTGGAGCAGCAGCACGGGGCGGCCGTCCTCCGGTCCGGAGGCGATCGCGTCGAAAGAGCCTGCTTCGGTCGGGATGGTGAGCTGGTCGATCACGGCTCGCACTCTACGGGGGCACACCGACACTTTCCGGCGATGGCCTCTCATGCAGACCTGGGCGGAAAAAGGGGCAAGGAGCGGACCGATCAGGTCAGCCGCACCCGGGCCTTGCTGGGCCATGTCCTGTTTGTCCAGTCGTGAACGCCGTTGCCCCCGCGTCCGCGACGTGGTGTCCATAAGGGAACAACAGAGCGCGTGGCACCGCGCACTCACTTACCGTTACCTCGCCGGCTCCGGTCAGCCTTCTCGAACCTCGGAAGTGTGAAGCGGCGTCACGGCATTTGCGATGAACCGTCCTCACGACGACGTCGTGTTGGCGGAGAGCAGCTTCGACTACATGTCGACAAACTAAGAACAACCCAACCAGAGGAGAAGAGCATGGCTTCGCAGGACGGCGCCAAGGTCGATACCGGGATCATGCGTCAGGGTGCGAGCACGATCACCAGCACCGGTGACGGGATCACGAGCGTCGGGGGCCAGGTGGACTCGACCATGCAGGAACTGCTCGGCACCTGGCGGGCGGACTCCGCCACGATCTTCCACCAGGCCATGGGCGAGTTCGACAACACGGTGAAGAAGATCGTGCAGCGCCTCACCACCCTTTCCGAGCACGTCACCCAGGGTGCGGCGGACTACGACCGCGGCGACGAGGACAACACCGCCACGGCCCGCGCGCAGGCGGCTGCCATCGGCGGCGGCGGCCTCAACGGCTTCTGATCTGCTCGAAACCAACCCCCAGCTTTCTCCTGAGAGGACAGATCCATGGCTCTGGGCAACTTCCAGATCAACTTCGCCGTCATGGGCGACACCGTCAACACGGCCAAGCAGCAGGCGCAGCAGATCACCTCGCTGCTGGAAGAGATGCACAGCAAGATCCAGGCGCAGCGCGAGCACTGGACCGGTGCCGCGGCCGACGAGTTCCAGTCGACCTACGAGTGGTGCCACCAGCAGGCCCAGGTCCTGCCGCAGGCCCTCGACGCCGCTTCGCAGACCCTGTCGCACATCAACGAGGGCACCTCGACCACCGAGAGCGGCAACGCGCAGCGGTTCGCGCAGCGCTGATGCCGGCGTCGCGGGTCCCCGGGGCGCGGTGGGTCACCCGCCGCGCCCCCGGTGTCCCCACCGGGTCCGCAGACCTGAAAGGACAGTGAGCAGCCATGGCATTCGACCCAGTCGTCTTCGAATCCGCGAAGACTGTGACGGACTCCGAGCCGAACGGCACGGGAACACCCCCGCCGTCGACCAGCGGCCCCTTCAACAGCCCTGGTGACCAGACCCCGCCCGACGTCAACAACCAGTGGATCCCGCAGGGCAACGTCACCACGCCGCCCCCGGTCCCCGGTGGCGCCGACCACCCCGGCAAGGGCGTGACCGCGGTCAACACCGAGGCGATGCGCACGTTCGCCACGAACATGCAGACCCTCGCCGACGGCCCGCTGAAGGACCTGCCCGGCCAGCTCGACGGCATCACCGTCAAGCCCGGTATCTTCGCGACCGCCAACAGCAAGATCACTCAGCCGATCGTCGGGCCGGGCGGGGTGCGCGACACCACGCGCGCCACGATCCAGGACCTCATCACGTCACTGCACGACCTTTCCGAAGCCGTGAACACGGCGTCGAAGGCCTACGACGACGCCGATGAGGCCAACAACATGACGATGGACAAGTACAACCAGTACTTCGGCAACGTCAGCAACGAAATCAACAACGCGGGCAACAAGCACAGCTGACCGGTCCCACGGGGGCGGCGGTCCCAGGTTCGAGGCGAACGAGGGAAGATGGCAGACAACCCGAATAACAGCAACGGGTTCCAGCAGGACGACGACGGCATCTGGCCCGATTCCAG
The DNA here is from genome assembly GCF_042896185.1 of Amycolatopsis sp. NPDC001319. Lineage (NCBI taxonomy): Bacteria > Bacillati > Actinomycetota > Actinomycetes > Pseudonocardiales > Pseudonocardiaceae > Amycolatopsis > Amycolatopsis sp. NPDC001319. The sequence continues at coordinate 816,574 of NZ_JBIAWY010000001.1, forward strand.
CAGCAACGGGAAATCGAACACCACCGGTGACCCCGGCAAGGACTTCGACGGGCTGACCTGGAAGCAGATCGAGGCCGCCATCCTCGGCGGCGGTTCGATGACCGGTGGTCAGGACAACCTGGACCGGGCCTACGGCAACGTCAACTGGCAGTCGCTGCAGGCAGCCGCGGGCGTGTTCCAGACGACGCAGCTGAACCTCGCCGCCATCTCCCAGGCCATCAAGGACCAGACCGCCGCCCTCGCCGGCGACGACGGGCCGTGGAAGGGCACCGCCGCCGACAACTTCAAGGTGCTCGCAGCGAACCTGAGCGGGAAGTTCGACGCCCTCGTGCACATGATCACCGACGGCGGTGGCGGTGCGCGCGACATCCCGACCCAGCTCGTGAACTCCGCCGCCTACCTGCAGTGGGCGCAGAACACCCTTCGCTACATCGACAGCTACTACGCCGAGCAGGTCATCGCCCGCGGCAAGGTCCTCGGTGACGGGCGGGCGTTCATCTCGCAGTTCCCCGACGCGGTCGAGATGATGACCAACGACATGCGTCAGGTCGGCAACCAGCTGGCCGGGAAGTACAACACCGTCGCGACCGCGAGCTACACGCCGCCGCCGCCCGGCCAGGCCCCACCGCCGCCGCCCCCCGCGCCGCCGCCCGGTGGCGGTGGCGGCGACCTCCCGCCGCCCCCGAACATCCCGCCGCCCACCGACGTCCCGCCGCCCGGCGGTGGCGCCGGTGGTGGCGACGGCGGCGGTGGCGGCAACGTCCCGCCGCCCAACATCCCGCCGCCCCCGGGTGACACCGGTGGTGGCGACGGGACCGGTGGCGCCGGCAATCCGCCACCCCTCAACGCCGCGGCCATCCCGCCGCCGCCCGGTGACCTCGGTGGCGGCGACGGCGGTACCGGCGGTGGCGTCGGCGATCCGCCGCCGTTCAACAACCTCAGCGTGGCCCCGCCGAACCTCGACACGACCGGTGGAGGTCCCGGTGGCGGCCCCGGCCTGAGCAACTTCGACACCACGCCGCCCCCGCTCACGTCGCCGAACCTGCCGCCGCCTCCGGGCTCGATCGGTGGCGACGACGGCGGGCAGAACGGCGGCCAGAACGGTGGTCTCGGCAACCTGCCTCCGCTCACCTCGCCCAACCTGCCGCCGCCGCCCGGTTCGACGGACAGCAACAACGGCAACTCGAACGGCGGGGGCGGGCTCGGCAACATCAAGCCGCCCGCGCTCACGCCGCCTCCCGGTGACGTCAAGGGCGGCGGTGGCCTCGGCAACCTCGGCCTCGGGGACACCGGTGGTTCCGGGAGCTCGGGTGGCGGTGGTGGCCTCGGCAACATCAAGCCGCCGGCGCTCACTCCGCCGCCGGACACCTCCGGCCTCGGCAACAACCTGTCGAGCAACGCGCTGAACCCGTCGGACCTGCCGCCGGGCCTGCAGAACGGCGGCAACAACGGCAACCAGGGCGCGATCCCGCCGCCGCCGATGATGCCGCCGCCCACCGGCGCCGGTGGCGCGGGCGGCCTGGGCAACCAGGGGAGCGAACGGCCGGACTCGGCGGGCCTGCTCGGTGGCGTGGACAAGCCGTGGCTCACGGACATCCCGAAGGGCATCGGCGACCCGACCTCGCTCGGCGAAACCCCGCCGTTGAGCCACGCTTCGTGGGCGCCGCCGCCCGGTGACGCCGGGGGGACCGGTGGCGCCGGTGGTGCGAACCTCGACGGCGTCGGCGGTCTCGGTGGCGCGGGCACGGACGGTCCCGGCGGGATCAAGGGGCTCGACTCGAGCAACCTGGTGCCGCCGCCGGATCTGCCGCAGTCGTTGACGGACCCGAACGCGTCGAACGGTCCTGGCCAGGTCGGTGCCGGTGGCGCGGGCTCGGGCATGCCGATGATGCCGCCGGGCGGCGCGGGTGGTGGCGCGGGCGGCCTGGGCAACCAGGGCAGCGAACGGCCGGACTCCGCGGGGCTGCTCGGTGGCATCGACAAGCCGTGGCTCACCGACGTCCCGCAGGGCATCGGCGACCCGACCTCGTTCGGGGAGACGCCGCCGCTCAAGTCGGCTTCGTGGGCTCCGCCGCCCGGAGCGGACGCGGGCCTCGGCGGTGCCGGTGACCTCGGTGGGGCCGGTGACAGCGGGCTCGACGGCGTGAAGGGGCTCGACTCGAGCAACCTCGTGCCGCCGCCGGATCTGCCGCAGTCGCCGGCGGACCCGAACGCGTCGAACGGTCCCGGCCAGGTCGGTGCCGGTGGCGCCGGCTCGGGCATGCCGATGATGCCGCCGGGCGGCGCGGGAGGCGCGTCGGGTGCGAACGCGCCGGCCGCCGACCGGCCCGACTCGGCCGGCCTGCTCGGTGGCGTGGACAACGCGTGGCTGGCGAGCTCGCCGACCGGTGTCGGTGACCCGAACTCGTTCGGGGACACCCCGCCGTCGAAGTCGGCCGACTGGGCGCCGCCGGCACTGTCCTCCGTGGACGGTCTCGACACGCCCGTCGTGCACGAAGGCGACAACACCGGCACGCCGGGCATGGCCGTCCCGCCGCAGAACGGTTCGGGCAGCCCCGCGCCGACGGGCACCGCGACCGAGCGGCCCGACTCCGCGAGCCTGCTCGACGGCACCACGCAGCCGTGGACGAACGGCCAGGTCCCGGCCGGCGACCCGGCCGTGGTCAGCGACACCCCGGCGGCGCCCGCGACGTCGTGGTCGACGCAGCCCGACGCGGTGCCCGCCGCGCCGGCACCGGTCGACACCACGCAAGTCACCGCGGTGCCCGTCACCCCGGTGCCGGTGGACGCCACTCCGGTCCACCCGACCCCGGTGCACCCGGCGTCCGTCGAAACCACGCCGGCCGAGCCGGTGGCCACCCCCGACGACCTGGCCCCCGTCACGGGCTGGGGCACCGGCGACCAGCCGGCCGCCGGTTCGGGTGGCTGGGCGACGAGCGCGGTCCCGGCCGTTCCGGTCGTGGTGCCGCCGGTGCAAGCGGGCTGGGGCGTGGCCGGTTCGGCCGCGACCCCGGCGAGCCCCGCAGCCCCGGCAACGCAATCGGCACAGAACACGCAGAACGCCGAGCAGCACCACGACAAGCACGACACGCACGACGACCGCGAAGGCGCGATCGCGGGCGGCGTCGGCGGTGGCGAGCCCGACGAGGTGCGCATCGCCGTGGTCCAGGCCGCGGAGGTCGTGGACACCTCGGCGTGGGATGCCGGCACGGCCGACTTCCTGCCGGGCCTGCTGCCCACCTCGGTGTTCTCGCAGCGCGAGGAGCGGGAGGAGGACTTCGTCACCGACCTGGTGGAGCGCTCGGACAAGCCGTGGCGCCCCGCGGGCGGCACGGAGGACACGCCGCACCTGTCGACCTACCGGCGCGTGCGGACCGGTCAGGGCGAGTTCTACGCCGACGAGCTGCCCACGAACGGCGGACCCGACCCCTACGAGCTCGAGTCCGAAGAGGACACTGCGGAAGCCGAGGACGGCGAGGAAGAGGAAGAGACCGAGCGCACGATGGCGGACCTGCTGAGCCAGGACGAGTCCGCGTGGGGTCGCCCGGCGAGCCGGCCTTCGGGCGTGCTCGAGTGACGGGGAAGGTTCGGAAGGAGGTGCACCGGTGAGTACGGAGACGGTCAAGCGCGGCCCGCGGGTCGCGGGTCCGGAGCTGCCCGAGGGACAGGAAGACCTGCAGGAGCCGCCGGTGCTCGCCGAGCCGGCGGCCCGGGATTTCAACTCGCTGTTGATGATGCTGCCGATGGGCATCGGGTCGATGGTGATGATCCTGGCGTTCTCGGGTGTGGGCGGCAGCTCCCCGATGACGTATGTGCTCGGCGGCGGCATGGGCGTGTCGATGATGGCCATGAGCCTGGGCCAGCTGACGCGCAGCGCGGGTGAGCGCAAGCGGAAGATGAAGGCCGAGCGCCGCGACTACCTGCGCTACATCGCGCAGGTCCGGGAGCGCGCGCGGTCGACGGCGGAGCACCAGCGGCGGGCGGTGGCGTGGAACAACCCGTCGCCGGACTCGTTGTGGTCGCTGGCGATGGGGCCGCGGCTGTGGGAGCGGCGCGTGAGCCACGACGACTTCGGCCGCGTGCGGATCGGGCTGGGGTCGCAGCAGTCGGCGCTGGAGCTGATGCCGCCGGTGACGAAGCCGATCGAGGACCTGGATCCGCTGTCGGCGATTTCGTTGCGGCGCTTCACGGAGACGTACCGGACGTTGTCGGGCATTCCGACGGCGGTCGGGCTGCGCAGCTTCACGAGTGTGGAGTTCGACGGCGACCCCGAGGCCGCTGTGGGGCTGGTGCGGGCGATGCTGGCGCAGCTGATCACGTTCCACTCGCCGGACGAGCTGCGCGTGGCGGTGCTGACGACGGAGGCGGCCCAGTCGCAGTGGGACTGGGTGAAGTGGATGCCGCACAACAACCACCCGACGTTCCGCGACCCGGCGGGCCCGTTGCGGTTGCTGGCGACCGACCACGACGAGCTGATGGACATCCTGGGCCCGGACGTCGCCGACCGCGACGACCACGACAAGTCGGTGGGTCCGAGCACGACCGAGCCGCTGGTGGTGATCGTGGCGCACCTGGCGCCGATCCCGGAGTCGTCGCGGCTGGTGGGCGCGGGTCTGCGCAACGTGGTGCTCCTGGACGTCACGGGTGCGCTGCCCGGTGGTCCGAAGGTGCTCCGGCTGACCACAAAGGACGATCTGGTCGAGTTCCCGGCCGGCACGGGCGCGGGTTCGGCGTTGCGTGACGAGCTGTCGGTGACGCAGGCCGAGGGCCTGGCGCGGTTGCTGGCGCCGAAGCGCACGAGCGGCACGCTGGAGATCGCGGAGCAGCCGCTGGAGAGCGACTTCGGGTTGACGGCGTTGCTGAACATCAAGGACGTGCACACGTTCGACATCGCGGCGCAGTGGCGGCCACGGGCGGTGCAGCGGGCGCGGATGTCGGTCCCGATCGGCGTGACCGAAGAGGGCGAGATCGTCGAGCTGGACCTGAAGGAGTCGGCGCAGGGCGGCATGGGCCCGCACGGCATGTTGATCGGTGCGACGGGTTCGGGCAAGTCGGAGCTGCTGCGCACGCTGGTGCTGGGGCTCGCGGCGACGCACTCGTCGGAGATCCTGAACTTCGTGCTGGTGGACTTCAAGGGTGGTGCGACGTTCCTGGGGATGGACCGGTTGCCGCACACCTCGGCGATGATCACCAACCTGGCCGACGAGCTGCCGCTGGTCGACCGCATGCAGGACTCGCTCAACGGTGAGATGGTGCGCCGGCAGGAACAGTTGCGCGCCAGCGGTTATCCGTCGTTGTACGAGTACGAGAAGGCGCGCGCGGCCGGTGAGCAGCTGGCGCCGATGCCGACGTTGTTCCTCGTGGTGGACGAGTTCTCCGAGCTGTTGAGCGCGAAGCCGGAGTTCATGGAGCTGTTCGTCTCGGTCGGGCGGCTGGGCCGAAGCCTCGGTGTGCACCTGCTGCTCGCGTCGCAGCGGCTGGACGAGGGCCGCATCCACCGGGTGGAGGGTCACCTGTCGTACCGGATCGCGTTGCGCACGTTCTCCTCGATGGAGTCGCGCAGTGTGATCGGCGTCGGCAGCGCGTATGAGCTGCCTTCGGAACCGGGCAACGGGTTCCTCAAGATCGACACGACGAACCTGGTGCGGTTCAAGGCCGCGTACGTGTCCGGTCCCGTCCCCGCCGGCAACGGCGAGGGCCACGCGGACGCGGCGCGCGTGAGCCGCGAGGTGGTGCCGTTCTTCACCCAGGCGCGCCCGAGCCGGTTCATCATCCGCGACGACGAACCGGACCCCGCCGAGAAGAAGATGTCCGATGTGGACGCTCTCGACGCGGCGCCGACCGGTCCGACGCTGGCCGACGTGTTCGTCGACCGCCTCACGGGCGCGGGCCCGGCGGCGCGGCAGGTGTGGCTGCCGCCGCTGGCGGAGTCGCCGAGCCTCGACTCGCTGCTGCCCAGCGTGCTGCCGGACCCGGTGCGCGGCATGAGCGTGCAGGACCCGGCGCACCACGGCCGCCTGCGCGTGCCGATGGGCATGATCGACCGGCCGTTCGAGCAGGTGCGCGAGCTGCTGATGGCCGACCTGTCCAGCGCGGCGGGTCACGTGGCCGTGGTCGGTGGTCCGAAGACGGGCAAGTCGACCATCGTCCGCACGCTCGTGCTGGCGCTGGCGATGACGCACACGCCGCAGGAGGTGCAGTTCTACGGGCTGGACTTCGGCGGTGGCGGCATCATGTCGATCAGCGGCCTGCCGCACGTCGGCTCGGTCGCCACGCGCCTCGAACGCGACCGCGTGGTGCGGACCATCGAAGAGATCTCGCAGATCATGGAGTACCGCGAGAACGTGTTCTCCGACCGCGGCGTCGAGTCGATGGAGGTCTACCGGCAGCTGCGCCGGCGCGGCCAGGTCGACGACCCGTTCGGCGACGTCTTCCTGGTCATCGACGGCTGGTACAGCCTCAAAAACGACTACTCGGAGCTGGAGCAGAAGATCGGCGAGCTGGCCTCGCGCGGTCTGTCGTTCGGCATCCACGTGGTGATCGCGTCCACGCGCTGGTCGGAGATCCGCCCGTACCTGCGTGACCTGCTGCAGACGCGGTTCGAGCTGCGCCTGGGCGACCCGATGGAGTCGGAGATCGGTTCGCGCAAGGCCAAGACGGTGCCGAACCAGCCCGGCCGCGGCATGACGCCGGACGGGCTGCACTTCCTGGCGGCGTTGCCGCGCATGGACGGCAGCTCGGCGACCGACGACCTGGCGGCGGCGACCAAGGCCGTGGCCGAAGAGGTGCACACGTTCTGGCCGGGCCGCAAGGCCCCGGCGGTGCGGATGCTGCCGAACACGCTGCCGATCAGCGAGCTCCCGCGCCCGGACGGCGACCTGCGGATCGCGCTGGGCCAGGACGAACAGCGGCTGCTGCCGGTGTGGCACAACTTCGAGGCCACGCCGCACCTGCTCACCTTCGGCGACAACGAGACCGGCAAGACCAACCTGCTGCGGCTGGTCATCCGCTCGGTGCTCGCGCGCTACCAGCCGAGCGAGGCGAAGATCGTGCTCGCCGACCCGAGCCGCATGCTCGACACGGAGGTCCCCGAGGCCTACCGCGTCGGCTACGCCACCACCACGGAGGCGTTGCAGGAGCTGGCCGGGCAGGCGAGCGTGTCGCTCACCCCGCGCGTGCCGGACCAGTCGATCACCGCCGACCGGCTCAAGCGCCGCGACTGGTGGACGGGCCCCCGGTTGTTCTTCGTGGTCGACGACTACCAGCTGCTCACCGGCGGCATGGGCTCGCCGCTGGAACCGCTGCTTTCGCTGCTGTCGCAGGGTTCCTACATCGGCTTCCACCTCATCGTCGCGCGCAGCACCTCCGGCGCGATGCGGGCCCTGAGCGACGCGGTCATCCGCCGCGCCTGGGAGCTCGGCAGCCCCGGCGTGGTCTTCTCCTACCCGAAGGAAGAGGGCAAGTTCCTCGGCGAGGCGACCCCGCGCAACCTGCCCGCGGGCCGCGCGCAGCTGGTCACCCGCCGCGGCGTGAAGCTCGTGCAGACCGGCTACGTGCCGCTGGGCGCGGAAGCCGAACAGCAGCAGCTGGTGGGCGGCCTGCGATGAGCACTTCCCGACACAACGCGCGCGCTGGAAGGAGCGGACGTTGACAGCCATGCAGGGCGAGCTCTGCCGGATCACGGTGTATGGGCCGCAGGGGCGGGCCGACCTGGCCGTGCCGATGTCGGTGCCGCTCACGAGCCTGCTGCCGGTGTTGCTGCGCCACACCGGCGGCCGCGAGGACCTGGCCGACACGTGGGTGCTGCAGCGGCTCGGTGAGGCCCCGCTCGACGCGGCCGGCACGCCGGAGTCGCTGGACTGGAAGGAGGGCGAGGAGTTTCACCTCCGCCCCCGCCAGGACCCGCTGCCGGAGCTCGACTTCGACGACATCGCCGACGGCATGGCCACCGCCGTCAGCCGCCAGCCCGGCCGCTGGAAGCCGGAGTTCAACCGCTGGCTGTTCCTCGGCTTCGCGATCTTCGCGCAGGTCGTGCTCGCGTGGATCCTGCTCATGCCGGGCCCGCTGGGCCTGTCCGCGATCGGGACCGCCGTCGTGGCGCTCGGCCTGGTCGTGGCCGCGGTCTCGTGCGGCGTGCGGTCCGAGGACGAGGCGCTGCTCCTGCTGCTCGGCCTCGGCGGCTGCGGGTTCGCGGCCATCGCCGGTGCCGTCGGCGTGGCCGGGGTCGGCGCCGCGTTCGACCTGCAGGGCGCGCCGATCCTCGTCGGCTCGCTGACGTTCGCGCTGGCCGGCGGGCTGCTCATCGGCGGGCGCGCGGCGTGGTCGCCGGGGCTGCCGTTCGTGCCGTTCGGCACGGTGGTGGCGACGGGCGTCGCCGGTGCTCTCTCGATGTGGCTGCACCTCGGCGTCGGGCTGACCACGACGCAGACGGCGGGCCTCGTGTCGGCCGTGCTGATCGCGGTGCTCGTGTTCGCGCCCCGCATCGGCATCCGGTTTGCGCGCATCCGCGGCCCGCAGCTGCCGCGCACCGCGTCGGAGCTGCAGTACGACATCGAGCCCGCGCCCGCGGAGCAGATGGTGAGGCAGACGGCCTACGCCGACGGTTACCTCACGATCTTCTGCATCGCGTCGGCGGTCGTGTTCACGTGTGCCTTCCCGTTCCTCGCGGAGCAGGACCTGTTCCCGAAGCTGCTGGCGTTCCTGGTGGCCGCGGCGGTGCTGATGCGCTCGCGGGCGCTGCTCGGCGCGTGGCAGCGGGTGCCGCTGTCGATGGCCGGCTCGGTGGGGCTGGTGCTGCTCGCGCTGTCGCTGATCGAGCCGCTCGAGGCGAACTGGCGCGGGGCGTCGGCCGCCGGGCTGGCGCTGGTGTTCTTCCTGCTGGTGCTGGCGATGCTGCGGCCGCCGCCGCGGCGCCTGCTGCCGATCTGGGGCCACCTGGCCAACTGGACCGAGACGTTGAGCGCGGTGGCGGTGATCCCGATCCTGCTGCAGCTGTTCGGGGTCTACGGCTGGGCCGTCGGGCTCACGGCGTGAACGGGGTGAGCTGAGATGGTGCAGACGCAGAAGGACCACGTCGAGGCGTACTCGTTCCTCATCGGACGGATGACCTCGGCCCTGGTGCTGGGCGACGCGAGCCACCTCGACGTGCCCGCCAAGCGGACCTGGAACGGCCTGCTCGGCGGTGCGCTGCTCGCCCTGCTGATCGTGGTCGGGTTTTTCGTCTACGGCCTGATCGCGCATCACACCGGCGGCAGTGCGCCGTCTGCACCAGTGGGGGGCACCGGCGGGCCGTCGCACACGGTGCGCATCCCGACGTGAACCGATAGACCACGCCGCACGTGACAGCTGTGCCGGGAGCTCGGGCCGGCGCCGGTAGGAAGGACGAAGGTGAACATGGACCTCTCGCTGGTGCGCCGCGGGACCGGTGCCTCCGGTACCACCCTCGACAAGCAGACGGTCGGGAACGCTCTTGTCGTCCACCCCTCGACCGGGATGACCGACGAGGCCCAGGCGCTCGCGCTGGGCGTCGCGGCCGACACCGAGCACGACCTGGTCGTCGTCGACCTGCCGGTGGACTCGCCGATCTCGCTGTGGGAGTCGGTGGCGAAGGTCCTGCCGCGGCGGCGTCGTGGCGTGCGGCTGGTGATCGGCGGGCGTTCGCGGGAGACGTCGGCGCTGGCCGGGCAGTGGCTGTCGGAGCGGATCAACCGCACGGTGCTGGCGCCTGACGGTTCGGTGATCCCGAGCGCCGGCGGTGCCCTGTTCGTCCACTCCGGACGCGGCAGCGGCTGGGTGAAGTTCCAGCCGGGGCGGGCGCCGAAGTGGGAGGCCAAGCGGTTCCCGCGGCCGTCGTGGGACTCCGGGCTCACGGCGGAGCTGACGTCCACGAGCTCGCGCGGCGTCGCGGAGCCGTTGCCGGGCGGGTTGTGGGTGCGGCCGGTCGGCTTCGACCAGGGGCAGCGGGCGCACCGCGCGGCGCTGGTCAAGGGCCTGCCCGCGCAGCACGACACGATGACGATCGTGCTGGGCTGCCCCGGCTGCCCGCCGCTGACGCTCGACGACGCGGCCCGGCTGTGGGTGCGCCTGCCGGAGAACGTGCGGACCAACGCCCGGTTCGTCCAGTACGGGCCGATGTCGGTGCCGGCCGGGACGACGCTGGGCCAGGCGCTGGCCGACCTGCTGGGCAAGGAGGTCGCGTTCTACACCGGCCTGCCCGTCGGGTCACCGCAGCTGGTCGACGTGCGCACGGTGCTGTTCGACGGACGGCTGGGCTGGACCACGTTCGTGCGCGAGATCGGCTACCAGCCGCGCGTGCAGGGCGGGCCGATGCAGGCGCCGCGGCTGATCAGCCACCGCGCGCCGATCCACGGCCTCAACGAGGTCGCCCCGGCCGTGTACTGGTACTCGCCCGACGCCGTGATCGAGGTCGTGCAGTCCGGCCTCCTGGTGCGCTCGCCCCACGACGGCCGCGACACCCCGGCCGTGCGCGCGCTGACGCTCGACAACTCGATCAACAACCTGACTTTCGACGCCGCGAGCGAAGACGCCGCGGACCGCATGCGGATGCTGGCGCAGGACGTGCTCGCGCGGCTCGACGAGAACACGCGGCGGATGAGCCGCGTCCTGCCCGCCCACGCGCTGCTGGCCGAACGCGGCCGCGTGCAGGTGACGACCAAGGCACTGGCGGAGATCGAGCAGGGTGACGCGGCCCCGGCTCCGGCGCTGCTGGAGGCCAGCCCGACGGAGGTCGTGGTGCCCGGCGAGTACAAGCCGGCCGCGCCCGTGGACCTCGAGGTGGACGTCACGCCGGAGCCCGCGCTGCTGCGCTCCGAGCCGACGATCACCCAGCGCCTCGACCCGGGCGTCGGGGTGCCGCGCTCGCTGGCCGGGGTCGGCAGCCCGATCACGATCACGTCGGCTCGGCCGCCGATGGTGCCGCTGGCGGATTCCTCCGGCGGCCCGTTCGGGGACGGGCGGGACGACAAGCCGGAGGGCCGGCAGACCGAGAAGCTCGGTGGTGCCGGGTTCGCGGGTCCGGTGGGTCCCACTGTGTCCCAGGGTGGTGAGGTTCCGGCCGCACTTGCGGGTCCGTCGGCGCCGTCGAAGTTCGGCGTGCCTGAGGGTGGGGCCGAGGTTCCGGCCGCGTTCGGGGGTCCGTCCGCGTCGCCGAAGTTCGGCGTGCCCGAGGGCGGGAACGGGGGTCCGGCTGCGCTTGCCGGCCCGTCGGGTCCGTCGACGTTCGCGGCTCCAGGGGGCGGCGCCGAAGCCCCGACTGCGTTCGCGGGTCCGTCGAAGTTCGCGGCTCCGGAGGGCGGGGCCGAGGCTCCTGCCGGGCAGCCGGTGCCGTCGAAGTTCGGCGTTCCCGAGGCTTCCGCCGGCCCGTCTGCGCCGTCGAAGTTCGTGGCGCCCGGCGGGTTCGCGGGTCCGGGCGGGCCGGTTCCTGGTGCGCCGACGGGGTTCTCGGGGCCGGCCGCGCCGCCCGCGCCGATTCCGCCGGCCGCGCCGCCCGTCGGGATGCCGTCGCCGCCGGTGGCTCCGCCCAGCCTGACCGCCGGGCCTGTGTCGATGCCGCCGGCCGCGACGCCGCCCGTGGGGATGCCGCCCGCTGCCACGCCGCCGGCCGGGATGCCGCCGGCCGCCACCCCGCCTGCCGGGATGCCGCCGGCCGCGGGCGTGCCGCCGGTGGCGCCGCCGTCGGTCGAGGCGCCGACGGTGCAGGGACCGGTCGAGAGCCCCGCCGAGAACGCCGAGAACGCCGAGACCAGCGAGAACGCCCAGGCTGCCGAAGCCACCGAGCCCGTCGCCCCGGCCGAGAAGGCCGAAAAGGGCGAAGCCCGCCTCCAGCCCACTCCCGGCGCCGAGGCCACCGCGTTGCTGCCCAAGCGTGGTGCCGAGAAGGAACGCGAGTGGCTGCGCAAGTCGCTCGGCGCGGAGTACGGCCTGATGTCCAACGCCGTGGCCCGCATCCTGTCCGAGCACCCCGGGTTCCAGGGGGCGCTGTCGACGTCGTCGGCCGAGGTGCTCACCGACGCGGTCGCCGTGCAGCTGTACCTCTCGGCCAAGGGCGCGGCCATCGACGGCGCGCTGCGCACCGGCGCCAACGGCCCGCACGTGCCCATCGCGCGCTGTGTGGTCGCGGGCCTGAGCCGGCTGCCCTCGCACCGCGGGCCGGCGACGTTCGCGACGTCCGTGTCGAAGTCCGAGTGGGACCTGTTCCGCTCGCAGAAGGTGCTCACCGAGTGGGGTTTCCTCAACACGCTCACGCAGCCGTCATCCACTTTGGACGGCGACACCGACGTGCTGGTCTGGTCGATCACGGCCCGCCGCACGAAGCTGCTGGAACCCACCGCCGGTGGCGTGGAGAACCGGGTGCTGTTCGTGCCCGGCACGAGTTTCAAGGTGCTGGACCTGCGCGAGCCCGCCGAGGGCGTGCGCGGGCTGGTGCTGCTGCGGGAACTGACGTCGAGCGAGGTGGACGAGACCGGCAAGGTCGCGTCCGACCGGATCTCGCTCGACGAGCTGGCGCTGGTGTCGCTGCGCCGGGAGCTCGAGGTGTGGGCCGAGGCCGAGGGCCGCGACCCGATCGCCGAGGTGTCCGCGCCGCGGTTCGGGGCGCTCCCGGGGCTGGTGTGAGCGTGGTGTCGAGGCGGGAGAGGCGGATTCGATGAACCGACAGTTGCTCGTGGTCGGCGGTGATCGGCCGGGGGCGTTCCCGACCATCGGCGCCGCGCTGGCGCAGGCGCAGCCGGGGGCCACGATCAGCGTGAACCCGGGCCGCTACGAGGAGAACCTCGTGGTGGACCGGATGGTTTCGCTGGTCGCCGAGCAGGGTGCGGGCACCGTCGAGGTCGTGGCGAGCGAAGGCAGCGTCCTCGTCGCCAACGCCGAAGCGGTGCAGCTGCGCGGGTTCACGCTCACCAGCACCGACAGCAACCTCGTGGCCGTCGACGTCGTGCGCGGCGAGGCGGCGCTGGACGGCTGCCGGATCTCCGGCTCCTCCTGGGCGACACTGCTCGCGCGCCTGCAGGGCCAGCTCGCGCTGCGCGGCTGCACGGTGACGAGCTCGGCGGGCGCCGGCGTGGTCGTCGCTTCGCCCGCCCAGAGCACGATCGAGGACACGGAGATCGCCGACGCGGCGTCGTCCGGGATCGTGGTGGCCGAGGTCGGATCCGTGGTGCTGCGCCGGTGCGCGGTGCGCCGCCCGCAGGGCAACGGCATCTGCGTCAACGGCGAAGCGGTGGCAGTAATCGAACACTGCGAGATCACCGGCGCACAGAAACCCGCGATGGTGGTGGAACAACAGGGCCGCGCAACAATCACGGGCCTGGTTGTGCGCGAAAGCGCAAATGTTGATCTTTATCTCACAAGCCAGGGCCGGATCTCGGTGGCGAGCTCGCAGTTCGTCGCCGCGCCGATGCAAGCCGCCCACGTGGCCGGTTCGTCGGCGCCGCTGCTGCGCGAGTGCGTGTTCTCCGGTGCCGAGCGCAACGCGGTGCAGGCGACGGCGAACGCGGCGCCGCAGTTCGTGGACTGCACGTTCGAGGGTTCACCGGTCGCGATCCTCGTCGACGGTGAGGCGACGCCGAAGTTCGAGCGCGCGACCGTGCGCGGTTCGACGCAGACGGCGGTGCTGGTGAACGCCGAGGCGGCCGTGAAGATCACCGGCCTGCGGCTGAACACCGACGCCGGGCCGGGCATCGTCCTCTCCGGACAGTCGCGAATGGAGCTCGCCGACGCGTCGATCGAGACCGGCCGCGAGGCGGGCCTGGAGGCGACCGAGTCGGCGCGGGTGACCGTGGCCGACATCAGGGTGGGCTCGACCGCCGAACACGCCGTGACGCTGGGGGCGAGCACGCCCTCGTCGCTGACCTCGGTGCTGGTGCGCGGTGGTGGGCTTCGGGTGTCGGGCCCGGGCGAGAGTTCGTTGCAGGACTGCGAGATCGCCGAGGCGAAGGCCGACGGGATCACCGTCGCCGGCGGCTCCGCACTGAGTGCCTCGCGGTGCCGCGTGCGCGGCGCCAAGCGCAACGGTGTTGTCCTGGAAGAGGGTTCGCGCGGGTCGCTGGTCGAGTGCGAGGTGCTCGGCGCGGGCGGCGACGGGTTCCTCGTCGAGACGCGCGAACCGGTGACGATCCGCGACTGCGTGGTCAACGACGCGGGCGGCGAAGCCGTGCACCGGCTCGAGGACGACCAGGCGACGGTGGAGAACGTGAGCACCGACCAGGTGCGGCCGGAATCGTCGAGCGGGCTGTCCTCGGAGTTCCCGTCGGCGCCCGACCAGCCGGCCGGCCCGCAGAGCGTGAGCGACGCCGCGGGTGAGGTGCTGGACGGGCCGCTGGGTGAGCTCGAGTCGCTGGTGGGTCTGGCCGGGGTGAAGAAGGAGGTCACCGGCCTGATCAACCTGATCAAGATGTCCCAGATGCGCGAGCGCATGGGGCTGCCGATGCCGCCGATGAGCCGCCACCTCGTGTTCGCGGGCCCTCCCGGTACCGGTAAGACCACGGTCGCGCGCCTGTACGGCACGGTGCTGGCGGAGCTGGGGATCCTGTCCAAGGGCCACATGATCGAGGTCGCGCGCCAGGACCTGGTGGGCCAGTACATCGGTTCGACGGCGATCAAGACCACCGAGGTGGTCGAGAAGGCCATCGGTGGTGTGCTGTTCATCGACGAGGCGTACACGCTGGCCGCGGGTTCGGGTGGGTCCGGTCCGGACTTCGGGCAGGAAGCCATCGACGCGTTGATGAAGATCATGGAAGACCAGCGTGACTCGCTGGTGGTGATCGTCGCGGGCTATTCGGAGCAGATGGACCTGTTCCTGCAGTCGAACCCCGGTCTGGCGTCGCGGTTCACGCGCACGATCGAGTTCCCGAACTACAGCGTCGACGAACTGGTCACCATCACCACCGGGTTGACGCGCAAGCACTACTACGAGCTGACCGACGACGCGCTGCAGGCGCTGCGCGAGTACTTCGAGCGGGTGCCGAAGGACGCGACGTTCGGTAACGGTCGTGTGGCGCGCAAGCTGTTCGAGGCCATGGTGAACAACCAGGCTTCCCGGCTGGCGTTGCAGCCGCCGTCGAAGGATTCGGAGCTCAACCGGCTGACGGCGGAGGACCTGCGGGCGGAGCTGGTGCAGCTGCCGGCCGCGGCCGCGGCGGCGGTTTCGGTGGGTTCGGACCCGGCGGCGGCCGTCGGCGCGAGCACGGGCTGGAACCGGCTGCGCACGCTCGTCGGCCAGGCCGGCGTGCGGGAGAACGCGCAGCGCCAGCTGGTGCGCCTGGGCGGGCTCAAGCAGGAGCGGCAGCCGTTGGGGCACCTGGCGAACCTGGTGATCAGCGGTGAACGCGGGTCCGGGCGCGCGGAGTTCGCGAAGCTGTACGCGTTGAGCCTGGCGGAGCTGGGGCTGGTGAACGTCGGGCAGCTCGTGCGCTGTTCGGTGGCCGCGGACCTGTACCCGCGGTGGCCTGGGCAGGCCGAGCACCTCGTGCGCACGGCCATGAACGACGCCAGCGGTGGCGTGCTCGTGCTCGATGTGGACGGTGACTGGGAGATCGCGACACACAGCTCGGGCGCGGAGGTCGTCGAGGCCGTCGCGGAAGCGGTGACGCGCCGTCCGGCCGACCCGGTCGTGGTGCTGACCGGGCAGACGCAGCGGGTGGCCGCGTTGCTGGGTGTGGTGCCTTCGTTGCGGAGCTCGTTCACCGTCGGGTGGGAGCTCGGTGAGTACACAGTGGACGAACTGGCGGAGATCGCCGTGCGGCTGCTGGTCCGGCGTGGCCACGACGTTCCCGACGACGTCCGGGACGCGCTGGCTCACGAGCTGGCGTCGGCTTCGGAGCGCACCGTGCACGCGGCGCACGAGCTGGCGCGGACGCTGTCGGTGGCGGCCGCGTCGCGCACGCTCGCGGCCGCGGACCTGCGGGGCATCCGTCCACCTGAGACCGGAGCGCTGGCGCTGGGCCCGGGCCTGGCGTCGGTCGGCTGAGGAGGTAACGCATGAGTTCGCCGTACCAGAAGATGCTGGACGAGGCCATGGGCGCCTACCAGCAGCAGCGCGAGCGGTTCGAGGAGAACCGCAAGCAGGTGGATTCGCTCACCAGCAGCGCCACGTCGGCGCGGCGCGAGGTGACCGCGACGGTGTCGCGCACCGGTGAGCTGACCGAACTTTCCTTCCCCACCAGTGTGTACAAGCGGATGGCGCCGGCGGAGCTGGCGGCGGTGATCGTGAAGACGGTCGAGGAGGCGCGGCAGAAGTCGATCAGCGCCTCGGCGGAGGCGATGGCACCCATGCTGCCGCCCGGGCTCTCGGCGCAGGACCTGATGAACGGCCGCGTGGACGTGCGGGCGTTGTTCTCGGGACGTGTTCCCGGCATGGAGGAAGGGACCCAGGCATGACTGACGACTTCTTCGTCGACGCGGACGGACTCACCAACAGCGCCAACGGGTTCGCCCAGAAGGCGGGCGAGCTGCGCAGCCTCGCGCAGCGCGTGCAGGCACTGACCAACCCGAGCACCGTGCTGGCGGCGACCGGCAACGACAAGAACGGCACGAACTTCGCCAACGTGCACCTCGCGGCGGCCGGCAAGATCTACAACGGACTCGACGCGTGGGCCAAGGCCGTCGACGGCACGACCACGGCGGTGCGGGACATGGCCGACTCGTTCCGCGACGTCGACGAGGGCGCGACCGAGCTCGCCAGTTCGTTGCGGACGGACTTCACGCAGCTGAATTCGGACGTCAACAGCGGTGGCGACGGTGGTCCGGCCGAGCCGTTGCGGGCGCGTGAGGGGACCGCGTTGAAGCCGACGACTCCGTCCAAGCCGGCCCACTGAGTCCTTTGTAGACTATTTTGTTGAGGGGGTGAACCCGCGGTGAGCCTGATGGTGGATCCGAGCCTGAACTGGATCTTCTACATCATCGCGGGTGACGCCTGGCCGCAGGGCGACGAGGACGCCATGCGCGCGCTGGCCGACGAGTGGGACGACGTCGCCCGGCGCGTGGCCGAAGCGGGCACCGGCTTCAACCAGATCGCGGGCCGCGTGGCCGAGAACGTCGGCGGCGACGTGCAGAAGAACTTCGTCGATTTCGCCAACAACCTCGGCACGATGGGCACGGACTTCATCGCCGCGGCGCAGGGCCAGGCGCAGGCGTTGCGGGCGCAGGCGCTCGACGTCGAGAAGTCGAAGTACAGCATGTTGATCGCGATCGCGATCACGGCCGCCGACATCATCTGGGCGATGTCGAACCCGTTCACGATGCCGCTGGTGCCGGAGATCTTCGCGGCGGGGCGCACCGCGATCGTGGAGATCGAGCGGACGCTCATGCAGCGCCTGATGAACCTCGCGACGCACCTCGCGGAGGCCGCCGCGGAGGAGGCGGCGGAAGAGATCGCGGAGGAGATGCTCGCGCAGGTCATCCAGATCGCGCAGGGCAATCGTCACGGCCTCGACGGCAAGGCCATCATGCAGTCCGGCGTCCTGGGCGGCATCGGCGGCGCGTTCGCCCACAACTTCCACGGCGCCATGAACAAGTTCGACAACAAGTTCGGCACGAAGTTCGGCAAGAACGTCTGGGGCGCCGCCGCCAACGAAGCCACCACCGAAGTCGTCGTCGGCGGCGCCGGCGCCGCCCTCTTCGGCGGCGACACCGACAGCCTCGGCTGGGGCGCCCTCAACGGCGGCCTCTCCGGCGCCGCCTCCCACGGCGCCCACCACGCCGGCCAGTCCCTCCACGACTCCCTGAACAACGGCGGCAACGGCCCGACCGCCAAGGGCCCCAACGGCCCGGGCGACCTGGGCGGGATCAACGGGAATCCGGGCTTGGGGAACCTGTCGGTACCCCCGCCGCCCCCTCCGGCCACAGGCGGCTCTGGCAACAATGGCACCGGCGGCTCCGGCGGCTCTGGCGGCAACAACAACTCCGGCGGCGGCTCCACCTCGGGCACCGGCGACACCGGCCTCGCCAACACCGGCGGCACCAACTCCGGCGGCGGCGCAACCTCCGGCAACGGCGCCACCGGCGGCACAAACACCGGCACCGGCGCCAACTCAGGCAACGGCGCCACCGGCGGCGCGAATTCCGGCGCCGGCAACACCGGCACCACCGGCGCCGGGAACCCGGGTAACGCCGGCGCAGGCAACACCGGCAGTGCAGGCGCAGGCGACTCGGGCAACGTCGGTGCAGGCAACACGGGCACCACCGGTGCCGGTAACACCGGAAACACGGGTGCCGGCAATGCTGGTGGCGGCAACTCGGGCAACACCAGCTCTGGAAGCACTGGCAATGCCGGCGCCGGCAACACAGGTGCAGGTAATACGGGCACTGCCGGCGGCGGCAACCCGGGCAACACGGGTGCTGGAAGCACCGGGAATGCCGGTGCTGGCGATACCGGCAACACAAACAACGGCAACACTGGCAACGCAGGTAGTGGAAACACTGGCAACGTCGGCACCGGCAACACCAACACCGGAAACACGACTGGTGGAAACTCCAGCTCAGGCAACACAAACACCGGAACCGGCAACACCGGCTCGACCGGCACCACAGGAGCCGGAAACACCAGCGGCAACAACTCCGGCGCCAACAACACCGACTCCACCGGCGGCCTGAACGGCAACCCGAACACCGGAACCGGCAACACCGGCTCGACCGGCAACTCGAACACCGGTGCCGGCAACACGGGCACGGGCAACTTGAACACCGGTGCCGGCAACACGGGCACGGGCAACTCGAACACCGGTGCCGGCAACACCGGCGCGGGCAACACGAACACGGGTGCGGGTAACACCGGCTCCACCAACACAGGCACCGGCAACACCAGCACCGGTCCGGGAAACACCAGCGCGAACACCGGCTCCAGCGCCAACGGCACCACCAACACCGGTACAAACAACACCGGCGGTACTTCGGTGCCGCCGCCTGCGGCGCCGAATTCGGTCAACACCGGGAATCCGGTGCCGCCGCCGTCGGTTTCGGGTAGTGGGAATGCGGGGGATGGCACGACCGCGACCGCGACGCCGCCGTCGGTTTCGGGTAGTGGGAATGCGGGGGATGGCACAACCGCGACGGCCACGCCGCCGCCGTCGGTTCCGGGTAGCGCGAACTCGGGCACGGGCACCTCGGCGACGCCACCGCCCGTCGCGGGCGGTGAACACTCGGCGACGCCACCGCCCGCGACGAGCTCCCAGAACGAAGGTGGGCTCCCCGGCTTCGGTGGCAACCAGAACACAAACACCAATTCCGCCTCAGACACCACCACTGGACCTAACACCGGCCCGAACACGACCGCGGGCCCCACTGCGAACTCGAGCAGTGGCCCTCTGAGCAGCCCGAATGCGACCACCGGCCCGAACACAAACTTCGGCACGGGGCTCAACGCCACCCCGAACTCGGGCTCCGGCACCGGCATCAACACGGGTGCGAATTCGAACACGAACTCCAACGCGGGCACTCATACCGGTTCGAATTCCACCACTGGTAGCAATCAGAACACCAACACCACCAGCAACACCGCCGCGAACACCAACACCAAGGCCGGGCCC
Source organism: Amycolatopsis sp. NPDC001319 (assembly GCF_042896185.1). Classification (NCBI taxonomy): domain Bacteria; kingdom Bacillati; phylum Actinomycetota; class Actinomycetes; order Pseudonocardiales; family Pseudonocardiaceae; genus Amycolatopsis; species Amycolatopsis sp. NPDC001319. The sequence continues at coordinate 836,115 of NZ_JBIAWY010000001.1, forward strand.
GCCACAACCGCCGACCCGAGCTCGACGAAGTCGGTCCCGCCGCCGGTTGCGGGGAGTGTGAGTGGGGTCCATTCGACCTCGGGTCCCGACCAGACTGGCGCGGCCTCCCCCTCGAACCACCAGACGAGCGTCGATGGGCCGAGCCTCAGCCCCGCTCCAACCCGGACGAACGCCACGCCGACACCGGCGAACGTCCCACCGACGGCGGCGAACACCTCGACGACGTCGCCAACCGGGACGAACATCTCGCCGTCGCGGAGTTCGGTGTCGACAGGTGGGGCGAAGGGCGATTCGTCGGCGAAATCGGGCCCGAACTCGGAAAACTCGACGAACTCGGACCCCGCTCCGGCTCCGGCTCCGGCTCCGAAGATCGACACGACGCCGACGCCCGCACCCAGCGAATCGATCAAGACCGAGCCGACGCCGGCGCCAGAGACGAACAGCAGCCAGGACACCGGTGCGAAGATCACCACTGCGCCGAACTCAGCCCCGGCAACGAACTCGGGTTCGAACCAGTCCGTGGCCCCGGACACGAACACCGAGGTGAACACCGACACCTACGCCGAGACCGACACCGGCGTCGAGACCACCGCCAACACCGACACGGCCAGCAGCACCAACGTCGACACCAAGACCAACGTCGACACCAACACCGGCAGCAGCACCAACACGAACGCCAACCAGAACACGAACGCCAACCAGAACACGAACGCCAACCAGAACACGAAC
>NZ_JBIAWY010000001.1:836940-894107 GCF_042896185.1 Amycolatopsis sp. NPDC001319
AACGCCAGCCAGAACACGAACGCCAGCCAGAACACGAACGCCAGCCAGAACACGAACGCCAGCCAGAACACGAACGCCAGCCAGAACACGAACGCCAGCCAGAACACGAACGCCAACCAGAACACGAACGCCAACACCAGCCCGAACCCGAAGACCAGCCATACCCCCGCCCCGAAATCCGCTGGCCGCCACACTCCCGCGCAGGCGCCGAAGCCGAAGCGGGGCACCCCGGCGGCCCTCGCGAGCACCAGTGCCAACGCCAGCAACACCGGCACCGGCCCTGGCCCGAACGTCGGCAAGGTCCCGCCCGTCACCGGCGGCAAGGACGATTTCAAGCAGGCGCAGAAGAACTTCCAATTCAAGACTGTCCATGAGACCGGCATCATCGGCACGGTCGGCAACCGCAACGCCGGCAATCAGAACAGTGTGGGCGTGGTCGCGACCGTCGCGGCGACCACCGGCGATGATCTCATCGATCTCGCGAAGAAGTACTCCGGCGGCTTCGACGGGGATTCCCACGAGGGCCGTTTCGGGTTGGTCATCGGCCTGAACGGCGTTGGCAACGATGCGGCGATCTCGCAGAAGATCCAGGATTTCACGCAGAACTGGGACAACCGCTTCCCGGTGGCGGTGGTCGGGTTCACGTGGAAGAACCCGACGACCGACATCATCGATCAGAAGTCGATCCCCTACGGCGGGATCCGGGAAACGATCGTCCGCAACCCCGTCACGGAGAGCCTGGTCCAGCAGATCCGCGAAAACGGCGGCGACAACGAGGTTTACCTGCACATCGGCGACGCCGACGTCAACTCGCTGAACACCAAGAACGGTCCGCTGTTCGATGCGGTGAACACCACCGTCAGCAACAACCCCGAGGGCCCGCCGGAGGTGATCAGCGGCGGCTACGGTGTCCGTCCCGGCGATGGCGTCAATGCCAACAATGCCGCGCGGCTCGACCTCGACGTCCGCAACGCGATGGCGAAGGTCGACTCGCGCAGCGTCTACTTCCCGGAGCCGAACACCTTTGTGCGGCTCAACGGCGGCCGCCTGGAGAACGACGCGACGTTCGGCACGAAGAACCCGAACACGGGCAACTTCGACTACGGGGCCAAGGAAGGCCAGGGTCTGGTCGATTCCGTTCTGGCCCAGCGCAAAGCGGGTTGGGACTACGACGGTCACCTCACCGACATGGCGAAGTTCGACTCCGATCTGGCCGTCGAGACCGACGGCACGCGCATCGCGGGAAAGGTCGGTACGAACCCGGCGAACGTCACCAAGCTGACGCAGAGCCACGCCAACGAGACGACGTGGGCGGACCAGGTCGGTCACTACCTGGAAAACCACACCAGCCTCGACCCGAACCTCGCGAAGACCGCCGCGAAGGTGGCGTTCGACGGCATCAACCCACCCGGGCCCATGCCGAAGGCGCCCACGAAGTTCGGCGACCTCGGAGCCAACCTGCCGCCGGCGGAGCGCAAGGCGTTCATGAAGGGCGTGCAGCAGAACGCCGAAGACGGCAAGAAGCTGCTCGGCCTCACCCTGGGCACCCGCCAGGCCCTCATCCGGAACCTCGGCGGGCACCCCGGTCAGACCTCGTCCGAGGCGCCGCCGAACCGCACGACGACCGACACGCAACACCAGGCCAACACGTCCACGAAGAACCTTCCTGGTCCGAAGGAATGGGGTGGTCGACGCGACACCGCCCCGCCGTCGCGATTGGTGTCGGAGCGGTTCGACCCCAAGAAGGCCATCGCGAACCAGTTCGACGGTGACCGCGAAGGACTCAAGGGTGGCCAGCTCGAAGGCGCCGTCACGCACATCCGCTATGACGTCCGGCGGTTCGAGACGTCGCCGGGCAACTGGGTGCGCGAGTTCACCGTGCCGCTGGACCTCACGTCCTCGACGGGTTCCGTCTCGCTCGACACCCGCAACCAGCTCGCGCAGAACCTGCAGAACCACCTCGACGAGACCGTCAACCAGCAGTACACCCTCCCGAACGGCGACCAGTTCCACGTCACGGTCGACGCGCACGCGAACGACAACGTCGACCCGAACGACGACAGCTGGACCGCGGATCCGAAACGCGGAGTCCCCGTCAACGTCCACGATTCCACTGTGGACAAGAACCCGCCGTCGACCAACCAGACGAATTGGGACGTCCACGACGAGAACACGGGGCTGACCCACGAGGTCATGCACTTCCTCGGCCTGGGGGAGGGCTACCGGAACAGCGACCTCCTCTTCAACCGTCAAGACCAGCCCGGCGTGATGGGGCCCGACGCCTGGACCGATTCGACGCTGACGAAGGACAACCTGGCCAAGATCGAGGAGATCTCCAACCAGGCGAACATCCGCGACCACCACCTCGGCGCCGAGCGCGGCCCGACCCCGAACGACAGCCGGTCGGACATCGGGCAGCACACCGCCGTGGGCCAGAACCGCCACACCCCGGCCGCGGCCCCGAAGCCGAAGAACACGCCGGCTCCCGGCCCGGGTTCGGGGAACAACGCCGGCAAGGTCCCGCCCACCACCGGCGGCAAGGACGATTTCAAGCAGGCGCAGAAGAACTTCCAGTTCAAGACCGTTCACGAGTCCGGCATCATCGGCACGGTCGGCAACCGCAACGCCGGTAACCAGCACAGCGTGGGCGTGGTCGCGACCGTCGCGGCGACCACCGGCGACGACCTCAACGCCCTCGCGAAGAAGTACTCCGAAGGCTTCGACGGTAACTCCCATGAGGGCCGCTTCGGCCTGGTCATCGGCATCAACGGCGTCGCCGGCCACGATGCGACGATCACGCAGAAGATCCAGGACTTCCAGCAGAACTGGGACAATCGCTTCCCGGTCGCAGTGGTCGGTTTCACCTGGAAGAACCCGACCACTGACGTCATCGATCAGAAGTCGATCCCCTACGGCGGGATCCGCGAGACGATCGTCCGCAACCCCGTGACCACCGACCTCATCACGCAGATCCGCGGCAAGGGCGGCGACAACGAGGTCTACCTCCACACCGGCGACGCCGACGTCGACTCCCTGAACACCGACAACGGGCCGCTCTTCGACGCGGTGAACACGACCGTCAAGAACAACCCCGAAGGCCCGCCGGAAGTGATCAGCGGCGGCTACCGCGTGCGCGACAACGACACCGCGCTCGCGAAGTCCGCGGCCGAGCTCGACCTCGACATCCGGAAGGCGCTGGCCGACGTCGACTCGCGCAGCGTCTACTTCCCCGAACCCAACACGTTCGTCCGGGTCAACGGCGACAAGCTGGAGAACGATGCCACGTTCGGCACCGAGAACCCGAACACCGGCCGGTTCGACTACGGCGCCAAGGAGGGGCAGGGCCTGGTCGACTCCGTCCTCAAGCAACGCAAGGCCGCCTGGGACTACGACGGCCACGTTCGCGACATGGCGAAGTTCGATTCGAGCCTGGCGATCAAGACCGACGGCACCCGGATCGCGGCCAAGGTCGGCGCGAATCCGGCGAATGTCACCAAACTGACCCAGAGCCACGCGAACGAGACGACGTGGGCCGACCAGGTCGGGCACTACCTCGGCAACCACACCGATCTCGACCCGAACCTCGCGAAGATCGCCGCCAAGGCCGCGTTCCACGGCCTCGACCCGGCGGGCCCATTGCCGGCGAAACCGAAGAACATGTCCGACGTCGCCGCGAACCTCTCGAGCGACGAGCAGAAAGCCCTCGTCAAGGGGATGCGGACGAACCCCGAGCAGGGCAAGAAGCTCGCGGCCATGACGGTGGGCACCCGCACCGCCCTCATCGACGGTCTCGGCCGGATGAACACCCGCACCTCGGTCCAGGGCACCGCGCAGGCACCGCCGCGCAACCTCCACACCCCGGCCCAGGCGCCGGCCAGGAACACCGACACCGGCTCGAACACCATGCCCGGCACGTTCACGAACTCGAACACCGACCAGAACGTCCGCGGCCCCGAAGTCCACCTGCCGAACGTGGGCGAGGTCGGGCTCGTCGAGGCGGCGCTGCGCAGTTCACGGTTCCAGGGCGTCGACGTCGACAGCGCGAAACCGTTCCTCACCAAGGCCGAGGTGAAGACCGCCACTGACGCGGTGGTCGCCGAAGTCGAGGCGAACCCCGGCGGTTTCGAATTCACCTCACTCACCGACAAGGGCCTCGGTGACTGGGCGGCGAAGCAGCTCACACCGAGCCAGCTCAAGGACGTCGCCCCCGAACTCGAACCCGAGCGCGGTGACAACGACGACGCCGGCCACGTCCGCAACTGGCGCAAGGCGCTCGCGAACCAGCTGGCGAGCCCGTCACCGCAGCACTGGCAGAGCGTCCGCGCGGCGCTCGACACCGATGCGTCCACTGTGAACACCGGCGACCGCCAGGTCCTCGACCACATCGTCGACGAGGTCACGGGGAAGGGTGCTCTCCCGACCTCGGCCGAGCTGGTGACGAAGGGCCTGCAGACGCCGTCGTGGCAGGACTCCCACGTCGGGAAGCGGCTGCCGGACACCGTCGCGCGAGCCCTCGACGTGCGTCTGATCGTGGAGCGCGGCGGGCCGGGCCGGCGATCGGAATACGGGCCGGCGGGGCGTCCCGAGGTGCGGGTCCGCACGCAGAACGGGCAGTACGGCGCACTCGGCGGTCCGTCGCGCCAGGACTTCGTGAGCGGGTTCGAGGCCTCGCTGAGCGACCTGAACGTGGACCAGGTCCGCGACGTCGTCGTCGACCTCAACACCAGTCGGCAGGACCAGGAGCTCGCGAGCATCGCGGACCGGGCGCTGCGGCTCAAGCAGGCGGTGGCGCACGAGGGCGGGCCGGAGGCGTTCGCGAAGGAGCTGCGCGACAAGTACAACGACGTCCGCACCCGGCTGCAGCAGGCGCGGGCCGAGGGCACCATCGTGCCGAAGATCCTCCAGAACAAGGAACAGCAGCAGCGGGAACACCTACGCCGGCAGCACATCAAGAGCCTGGAGACGGTGCAGCAGGACCTCGGTGAGCGGATCACGGCGCTCGCCAAGGACGCGAACGCCCTCGCCACGATGCACCTGCTCGACAACCACGTCGCCGGGCCGAACGCCGACAACCTCGCCAAGCTGACCACCGACCAGCTCAACCGCCTTGACACCCACCTGCAGCAGCGGATCGCCGCCGCGGACAAGGCCGGGTTCGACACCACGCACTTGAAGATGCTGCAACAGCGCGTGCAGAACGAGCCGGAGGTGCGCCGGCTGGCCGGCCTGGTCGCGGCCAAGGGCGTCGACCAGTTCGAGCAGATGATGACCAGCCTCGACGAATCGCTCTCGGAGATGCGCCAGGTCCAGGCCGACGTCGCGCTGCCGACAGGGGTGTGGAGCTTCCTCGGCTACTTCGACTCCACCGGGAACGCCGAGTTCCGCGCCGACCTCGACACCAAGATCCACGAGGGCGAGCAGCACCTGGCCGATGTCCAGCGCAAGATCGGGCTGATCACGCACTCCGATTACCGCGACCGGTTCCACCGGGCCGCGCGGATCTTCACGAACATGCAGAGCCTGGAGGGCAAGACCACCGCCGGCAAGGCTGCGCGGGCGGCGGCCGAGCAGGCGCACGACGGCGGACCGCGCCCCGACCCCGGGCCTTCGCGCACCGGCCACGACTCGGACCCGACACCGGACACCGATACCTCGCCGGACACTGAGACTTCGCCGGACATCGGGACGTCGCCGACTCCCACCCCGGCGCCGAATCTGACTCCGCGCCAGGAGCACGACGCGTTCGTGGCCTCGCTCTACGGCATGGACCAGTCCGGGCTGGAGGCGCTGAAGATCATCCACGGCGATGATCCCGACCGCCTGTCCGCCGTGAACAAGATGCTGGACCTCGACCGGATCGCGCTCACCGGCGGCTTCGACCAGCGCCGCGACGACCTGTCGACCATGATCCACGAGGCGGCCCGCAACCTGCAGGAGCTCACGAGCATCTCGGACTACCTGCCCAAGAGCTTCAAGACCGGCTCGATGGTGCACGACCAGGAGATCCGCGAGTCGAAGCAGGACTTCCTGACTCGCCGGCTGCGCCGCCTCCAGGACCAGGTCAGCCAGCTGGAACAGGACAAGGCCGCAGCGCTCACCGTCTACGGGCTGCACGTGGGCAACGACCCCCAGGCGCACGGCTGGACCTCGGTCACGCCCCACGACCTGCTGTCCATCGAGAGCCACCTCGAGCAGCAGATCCACAACGCCCGGCTCGGCGGCCACCCGACGGAGCACCTGACGAACCTGCTGAACACCGCGAAGAGCATGCGCGTCAGCGACGTCGGCCCCGCACCGCACTCACCGACGGACCCGACACCGGCGCAGCGCAACCGCCACACCCCCGCAGCCGCTCCGACACACAACTGGGACCCCGGCTACGGCGGGTACCACTCGCCGTACGTCACACCTCAGACCTCCTACGGCCCGCCGCCCAGCCAGTACGCGCCGCAACAGCAGCCACCGGGGTGGGTGCAGCCGCAGCAGCAACCGCCCGCGTGGCTGACGCAGAACCACCTGCCGCCGCCGCATTCGTGGGGCCAGCAGACGCCCGCGCCGCCGGCGTGGCACGGGCAGCAGAACCGGTTCCAGCACTACAAGCCCCACCAGAGCACGGAATCGGACGACGAGTACTCGCCGAACGCACAGCCGCTGCCGTTGCCGCCGGTCGTGGACCCGAACCCGATCCCGTACCTCGGCCCGGGCAAGAACAAGCTGTACCACAAGGCGATTGCGATGCCGGGCGCTCCGGGGTCGCAGCGGCTGAGCCCGCACCTGCGAGTCCGCCCGCTCGACTACGACCCGTTCGACGTGCAGACGCAGGCGAACTTCGAAGCCTCCGGAAGCCTGAACAAGAAGGGCCGCCACCACGCGACGGCCCAGGTGTTCGACGACGCCACCCGCCAGGCGGTGACGCCGCAGACCATGTGGCGCAGCGGTGACGACCCGACGTCGTTGGGGATGTCGCAGTCCGAGCGGCGCAACATCAGCCACACCGAGGCGAAGATCATCCGCGACCCCGACGTCCGCGCGACGTTCGGGCGCGGACGGACGTTGGTGATCAGCGGCGAATCGGAACCGTGCACCTCGTGCCGGACCTTGATGACGAACTTCGCCGCGCAGAACGGCGGCCGCATCGACTACGTCTACCGCGACAAGGTGACCGGGGAGAACCGGCGCTGGAGCTCGGCCGACTACATCTCCACACCCGCGCAGTTCAAGGACTACTACGGATACCGGCCCGGCCAGTACCCCGGCGGTCACGCGTCGGCGCCGGATCGCGACTCGACGACGACGTCGCAGACCACCCGGCCCGCAGATCTGCCCGGGCCACAGACCTGGGGCGAGCGCCGAGACACGGCCCGGCCGTCGCGGTTCGTGTCGGAGCGGTTCGACCCGAAGAAGGCGATCGCGGACCAATTCGACGGCAACCGCGAGGGCCTGCGCGGAGGCCAGCTCGAGGGCGCCGTCACACACATCCGCTACGACGTGCGCCGGTTCGAGACGTCGCCGGGCAAGTGGGTGCGTGAGTTCACCGTGCCCGTGGACCTCACTTCCGCTTCAGGCTCTGTCTCGGTCGACGCACGCCACAACCTCGCGCAGGACCTGCAGGAGCACCTGGACCGCACGGTCAACCAGCGCTACACGCTGCCGAACGGCGACCAGCTCCACGTGCGGATCGACGCGCACGCGAACGAGTCCGTGGATCCCGACGACGACCGCTGGACCGCGGAGCCTTCCCGCAGCGTCCCGGTCGACGTCCACGATTCCACTGTGGACGATGGCCCGAAGGACTCCCACGGCTGGCTGCCCACGAACCAGCTGAACTGGGACGTGCGCGACCCGCGCGGAGGCCTGACCCACGAGGTCATGCACTTCCTCGGTCTGGGCGAGGGTTATAAGGACGGCGCCCTGCTGTTCAACCGCGAGAACCAGCCCGGGGTGATGGGCAAGAACGCCTGGTCGGACTCGTCGCTGACCCCGGACAACCTGGCGAAGATCCACGACGTCTCCACGGGCGCCCTGATCCACGACCACGGGCTGGCCGCCCAGGGCCACGATTCGGACGGGCCGGCCCGTGACACCGCCGGGCCGTCGACTCGCACTCCGGAATCCGGCAAAGGGCCGGGCCTGCACACGCCGTCGTCCGCGCCGGCGCACGGCTGGGGCACCGACCCGTACGGGAATCCCTACGGCCCGCCTCCCGCGTGGGCGCAGCAGGGGCCGCCGCCTCCGGCGTGGGCACAGCAAGGCCCGCCGCCGCCCGCATGGCACAGCCAGTCGGACCCGTTCTACTACTACAAGCCCGACCACAGCTCGCTCAACAGCGCCAAGTACTCGCCGAACCCGCAGCCGCCACTGCCGTTGCCGCCCTCGCCGGACCTGAACCCGATCCGGTACCAGGGGCCGTCGAGCAGCGACCTGTACAACCAGGCGCGGATCATGAACCCGGCGCCGTCGTCGGCGCGCCTGAGCCCGCACACGCGGATCCGGCCGCTCGACGACGACCCGTTCGACGTCCAGCTGCCCGTGAACTTCGAAGGCGGGGGCGGTGGCAACAAGGCGGGCCGCCACCACGCGACGGCCCAGGTGGTCGACTCCTACTCCGGTCAGGCCCTGACACCCGCCACCACGTGGCGAAGCGGCGAGGACCCGACCTCGCACCACCTGCCCGACCACATGCGGCGCAAGATCAGCCACACCGAGGCGAAGATCATCCGGGATCCGTCGGTGCGCGCGCTGATGGGCAACGGCCGCACGCTGCGGATCAGCGGCGAGTCGGAGCCGTGCGTGTCGTGCCAGTCACTGATGATGGCGTTCGCCGCGGAGACGGGCGGGCGGATCGAGTACCTCTACCGGGACAAGTACACGAACGAGAATCGGAAGTGGTCGTCCGACTCGCACATCACGGCGCCGAAGCAGTTCGAGAGCTACTACGGCTACCGGCCGTCGAACGCGCGCCCGCGCGGCAGCCGGCACACACCCGCGTCGGCCCCGAGCCGACCGACCGGCGCCACCACCGGGCCCGCGAATCACGCCACGCTCGTTCCGCGATCGGCGCTTTCCCCGGCGCAGAACACCCAGCTGAACAGCCACGGGCTCGAGAGCGTGCTCGTCGGTGGCGCGCACGGCCCGGAGAACTTCCGGCTCGCCGTGGCCGAGAGCATCTCGCAGGACGCGCCGGACGAGCACGCGCGGATCACCACCGCGCTCGAAAACGCGTCGGCTCTCACCGACCCCGACGCGATCGCGACGGCAGGTGGCGTTCGCGTCCACGTGCTCGGCTCCGACGGTACGTGGACGAGCCACGGCCCTGAAACCGGTCGCCCGGTCCACGTCGTCAAGACCGAAGTGGACGGTCGCGAGACCTATGTCGGTACCAGGAAAACCGTCGAGACGTTCGGCGAGAAGCCGGGCTTGGAGGGGACCGCGGAGCAGGAGCGTGTCGTCACCGTCGCCGACGACGATCCGGCGCCCGACACCCGCTCGCTCACCGACCGGCTGCCCGAGTACGCCAAGAAGGGCCAGGCCCTCGGCTCGCTCGTGCCGGTGAACCCGCAGGGCGTGAAGCAGGTCGGCGACACCATCAAGCGCCTGGTCACCTCGCTGGACTCCCGCCGGAACCCGCCGGATCCGGTGGGCATCGACGCCATCACCGGCACGCTCGACAGCGCCGCCTTCGAGTCGTTCCTCGGGCCGGGGCGCAAGTCCATGGTGCGCGTCGGCGAGAAGTGGTACGAGGTCCACGTGCGGGCCGAGCTCGACCTGGACGCGGTGCCGGCCGACGCGATCGCGAAGCAGCCGCACGCCACGATCAGCGACGTCAACGACCAGACGCAGGCCACGCACGCCCAAGGCCAGAACGACACGATCGCGCGGACCGTCGGCACGTCGTACTTCGCGCTGATCCCGCCCGGCGCCTACGTGTCCGTCGCGCCCACGGTTCAGCTCGCGACGGCGGCGCAGACGCACACGTCCACCGTCACCGGTACCGAGCAGCGGGTGGTGCGCTCGGCGGGCGACGTGGACGGCGCCGACGTCAACGTGAAGTACTCGATCACCGTCACCGACCAGGTCGGCGGGCTCACCGGCTCCACTGTGGACGGCAAGGTCTCGCTGCTCTGGTCGCAGGACCTCGGCAACCTCAAGCCGGACGCCGAGGCCAAGGGCGACCCGAAGCCGGACTGGGCCGAGAACATCGAGCTGCTCGCGCCCGAGGCCGTGCTGCTCGACGAGCAGGCGCTGTTCGACAAGGTGGCCAAGCGGCTGCACCCGTCGGTCACCAAGTTCGGCGCGCCGGGGCGGCAGGCGTTGCGCGAGTTCGTCAGCGGCGGCGGCATCCGCGGTGTGCTGGGCACCGCGCTGCAGGGTGGCCCGGTCGTGTCCAGCGACTTGCTCAGCCCCCACGGCAGCCACCGCGACGCCGTGCAGCTGCAGGCGCGGCCGAAGGACGTCGACCTCGTCGGCGTGGTGCCGGGCGACAGCGAGCTGCGGTTCAACGACTCGTCGGTGAACGGCGGGGCCACGGCGGCGGCGTCGAAGTCCGGAATGGACCTGGCCGTGACGGTCGGCGGTGGCTCCTACCTGCCGGGCACGGTCAGTGGGCTCGTCGGCGTCAGCGGGACGGTGTCCTCGAAGGTCACCGAGACGGCGACGGGCGGCACCGGCGTCACGGCGAAGAACACGGTCGAGGCCAAGGGCGACATCGGGATCTACAAGGTGAAGGTGGACGTCGACGTCGTCACCTCGGCCGGCGAGGTCGAGACCGTCGAGGCCACCGCGTACGTCCGCATGGGCCTGCCCGAGGCGAAGGCCCAGGGCCTGCCCGTGCCGGGCGACACCCGCGACAAGCTCACCGACGTCGGCAAGCGGTACGAGCCGCCCTACCTCGCCGCGGCCGCCGCCGCGGGCCACGTGCGCACGGGCTCGTTCAGCCCGGCCGCGAAGGTGCAGCCGCAGATCGAAAGCGCGCTGCGCGACCGGCCCGGGATGGAGAAGTTCCTGCCGCGCTGGGACAAGTTCCAGGCCGACGACAAGAGCTCCAGCCGCGACATCGCCGAGCGCTTCGCCAACCTGCGCAAGCTCACGGCCACGTTCTCGCCGGCCGCGCTCAAGGCCAAAATGGACACTCTGCTGGGTCCGGGTGTGTCCGTGCAGCTCAAGCGGCGCGGCCTGTTCACCGACGAGTACATCAGCGTCACGGTGAAGGCCAAGCTGTCGCCGGGCCGGCACCTCGGGCAGGCCACCGGACGCTCGGTCAAGGGCTCGGTCGCCACGGCGCCGTCGCTGAGCAGCGCGACCACTGTGGACAAGAGCTGGTCGGTCGGGCTGGAAGGCCGCATGGTCATCCCGCAGCCCACGTCGATCGCGACCTCCAGCCTCAGCCCCGCGGTCGTGCCGATCCAGTACTCCGACGCGTACACCTGGAAGAACTCCGGCGGCCCCACGGTCACGACCACCACGAGCCTTTCCGGCAGCCCCGACGCGCAGGTGTTCGAGCACGACGTGGAGTTCGACGTCGAGATCACCAGCTACACCCGCAACCGCCCGTGGGTGAAGCGCCTGACGCCCGGCTCGCCGTTCCGCGCGACGCCCAAGGTGTCCACTGTGGCCAAAACCGGCGACCCGGCGCTGCCGAAGATCTCCGGCAAGGTCGACCTGTGGGTCAACGACGGCTCCGCGCTGAAGAAGGACCCCGGCGACTTCCTGCCCGGCAAGCCCGGCACCACCGTGCTCAACAAGAACGACACCCCGACCATCGACGACCTGCTGGCCGGTCCCAAGCCCGACCAGCCGAAGTTCCTGCACGTCGAGGCGTTCACCAACACCGAGGCCCTCCGTGACGAGGCCCTGCGGCAGCTGGAACGCGCGTCCGACGGCGACGGCGTGCTCGGCCTGTCCGGCGGCGAGGCCCGCAAGCGCGTGGACCGCATGTTCTCGCCCGAGACGTTCCGCGGCGGGCTGCCGAAGTTCCTGCGCCAGGGCGCGCGGGCCGGCGGGTTCCGCTACGAACGGCGCGTGGCCGACCGCGTCGGCGGGCTCGGCATGAACGTGGCGCTCAGCAACCCGAAGGTCGTCGTGGCGTCCGACGCGGGCGGCAGCGAGACCACGTTCGCCGGTGGCGCGAAGGCCGCGTTCGAGCAGACGCACAAGCAGGCGCTCGAGGGCAACGTGCAGCTCGGTGTCACCATCCGGCCGGACGGCAGTATGGCCACGGCCCACGGTCAGGGCCAGGTCTACGCGTCGGCCAAGTGGAGCCCGTGGACGCGCACGTCGGGCAGCTCCACGGAGGTCAGCGCGAGCGTCGACCACCTCAACCGCGCCAACGCCAAGGGCCGCACCGTGCTTGTGCAGTACGACGCCGACGTGCGGCTGGTCGCCGAGACCCGCCAGGAGAGCCTGGTCAACGGCTCGACCTCGCGGGCCGGCGCCGACGTGAAGCTGCCCGGCGCGGTGTACGTGCGCATGTCCGAGGACCAGGCCCGCGAGCAGGGCCTGCTGCCGGAGGTCGAGCCGCGCACCGCGCCGCCGGGCAAGATGGCGCCGCCCGCGCTCGTCGGCCGCGAGTCCAGCGCGCTGGGCGCCGCCGTGATCGAGGACGCGCCCGACCTGTCGCAGCTGGTGCGCGACGCCCGCACCGCGCTGGGCCGCACCGGCGACAAGCTGCTGCCGAAGTCGGTGCTCGACGACTCGATGACCAACCTGCAGCGCACGCTCGACCTCGCCTCACCCGACGCCGTCACGTCCCTTGTGGACAGTGCGCTCGACGGTGGCGCGCCGCTGCTGCTGCACGACGCCGGCGTCTTGTCCACCGACACCTACCAGGTGCTGCTCAAGGCGACGATCACCGACACCGAGTTCCTCGACGTCGTCCACGACGGTGGCGAGATCGACCACGTCGTGAGCGCCGCCGAGACGGACAAGGAGAACGCCGGCCACGGCTCGTCCTACGGCGGCCAGTTCCGCGGCGCCGGGCGCGGCCTGTTCAGCGACACCAAGCCGGACGTGAGCGGCTACGAAGGGCTCACGCTCGGCGTTTCCGGTTCCAAGACGAAGACCGACCAGACGGTGTCGGCCACCGCGACGACCAAGGGCAGCAAGGCTTCGCAGAGCGGCCCGGCCGTGCGTTACCGCCACCAGCTGAAGTTCGAGCTCGTGGTGCAGCGCGGCGGCAAGACGTACCCGGTCACCGAGCAGAACGCGAACGTGACCGTGCGCTCGGCGGCCGACGACCACCAGATCAGCACCGAGGGCCAGGCCCCGAAGGCGTACGCGCCGCGAACCACCGAGCTCACCGCCGCCGACACGACGCCCGAGAAGCTCGCCGAATGGCAGGCGCAGGGCGTGGGCAAGCTGCCGCCGTCGGCGCACACCGAGGGCGTACGCGGGTCGGCTGCCGTGCAGGCCGGGGCTGTGCGTGCGTTGCGGCTCGCGGGCGCCGGCAGCGGCCTCACCGGCCCGGGCACCGGCGCGAACAACACGCTGGTCACGTCGCTGACCAACGAGGTCCTCCAGGGGCACCTGCCGGCCATGCTCGACGGCCCGCTCGCCTCGCCCGACCTGCACGAAGCGTCGCTGATCAAGAACGGCCACGGCAGCGTGAAGGTCTACTCGCGCCTGGTCAACCCGGACCTCACGGCACTGAGCGACACCGTGAAGCTGGAGCGCACCGACCAGACCACGGCCACGTTCACGGGCGAGGCGAAGGAAGCGCTCAGCGGCGAGAACCAGTACATGCCCGGCGTCGGCGGCATCACCGACCCGAAGGACAACTCGCATTCGTGGAGCGGCGCGGACATCCGCAACCCGGCGGCGATGAGCGATCCGACGGCGACTGTCGCGGGTGGACAGCGGTCCACCGTCGCGAAGCCGAAGGGCCGCAGCGGGCTCGTCGGGTTCGACGTGGAGTACCGCGTGGTCGCCGACCTCGGCCGCGGCCGCACGGCGGCGGTCGAGGTGAAGGTGCCGGCGTCGGCGCTCGTGCGAATGTCCGATGTGGACCTCGAGAAGCTGCTCGGCGAGGCGCTGCCGGACGCGATCACCAAGGCGCAGGACGCGGTGAAGGACGCGGCCGCGAGCTGGCGCAAGGCCGAGGAAGCGGTGGAGACGGCCCAGCACGAGGCCGACGACCGCTGGCTCGACGGGCGCGACCGCGTCAAGACGTTGGCCGAGGACGCGAACGGCCTGGCCGTGGAGACCGACGCCGACCCCGCGCGTGAGCTGCGTCAGGCCCTGACCGACGCGGAGAACGACGCCAAGGACGCCGGCCGTGAGCTGCGCGAGGGCAATGCGGAGATCACGCGGCTGCAGGACGTCTCCGAGCAGGCGCTGGCCCTGGCGGCGGTCACCGACGAGGGCTCGCCCGAGCGGCAGCAGCTGCTGGACCAGGTCGCGCGTGCCGAGCAGGGCGTGCGCGACATCCGCACCGCGCAACCCGCGCTCGTGCAGCGTCGCCAGGACGCGCAGGACCGTGCGGAGCAGCTGGCCGACGTCCTCGACGCTTACCGCAACGACAATTCCGACTTCACCTCCCGCCGCGAAGACGCCCTGCGCGACGTGCGCGAAGCGCGGGAGAAGGCCGACGAGGCGCGCAAGAAGTGGTGGCAGGCCAAGGAAGAGGTCGACTGGCGCCTCGCCACGCACGTGTGGCCGGCCAAGAAGGTCGAGTCCCGCTTCGACCCGCGCTCGGCCGAGCACGTCGTCGAGGCCCCGGACACCGCACCCGACACCGAGCCCGCGACGATCTCGGGCTGGGACGTCAACGCGGACCGGCCGTACGACTTCGACGTCGACGAGGTCCAGCTGCACCAGGTCACGGACCGCTCGGGCAAGGTCGTCGCCGTGTCGTTCCTGCCGGCCGCCGAGCAGACGTCCGCGGTCGAGCACGACTGGGTCGCCGACAACTCCGGTGAGGTCTCCTCGCTCGACGAGGGCGTGACGTCCAAGACGCTCGACCCGGTGGTCGCCGAGGCACGCCGCAACGGCACCACGCCTGACCTGGGCGGACGGAGCTTCGGCGACTGGGCGGCGAAGTCCGCGGCGCCGTGGGGCAGCGACACCGGCGACACGTTCTTCGTCTTCGCCCACGGCAAGCCGCAGTCGGTGAAGCTGACGCTGCTCGGCGGGCAGACCGTTCGGGTGGACGGCAAGACGTTCGCGCGGATCGTCGCGAGCTCGGCGCCGTTCGCGCAGGCCGGGCCGAAGTCGTCGGTCACGCTCATCGCCTGCAGCACCGGCCAGACCGACGGACCCGGCGGCGTCGCCCACGACTTCCAGCGCGCGCTGAGCGACCTCGGCGGGCCGACGACGGTGCACGCGCCCACGAAACCCACCCTGTTCGGCCGCGACACCACAACGCTCGGCAAGGCGCTCGGCTCCACCGGCGCGTTCACGGCGGTCACGGACGGCGGGCACTTCCGGACGTTCGGCGGCCGCCCGGGTGACGAGACGATCGTCGACCTCGTCCGCGAGCTCGACACCAGCCCCCGCACCGAACCACCGGCCGGGCCGATCTCGCCGGCCGACCACGACGGCACGTTGGCGCTGGCGTCCACTGTGGAGCGCCAGCTGGCAGACACCGCCGCCCGCACCGGTGAGCTGCGGCTCACCGACGTCCACGACCTCGTGGCCCGCCACGAACGGCCCGATGTCGTCTACTCGGCCGTGCTCACCCACCTGGCCTCGGGTGACACACCGGTGCACGCCGTGGTCGACGTCCGCCGCGACCCGGACACCGGCGAGTGGACGCGCGTGCCGCTGCCGCCGATGGCGCGGGGCCTGATCACGGTGACCGGCAAGGGCACCTGGAGCGCCGACGAGCTGGCCCGGCCCGCGCGGCTGATCCCCGCGTGGACCGAAGGCCCGGCGCGCGAGACCACGCACACGCGGCCCGACGCCACCCACTACGCCGAGACGCTCGCCGAGCACCACCTCGACGGCGAGCCACTGCCGCCGGTCACCGTGCCCGCGGACCGCGTGGACCAGTTCAACGCCGACGTCACGCGCCTGCTGGGCGAGCGCGGCTTCGGGGACCTGGCGTTCGGCCACCTGGTGCGCGCCGACCACACGCGCCTGACCGGCGAGGTCGTCGGCGAACCCGGCGTGACCGTCGACTTCGCGCCCGGTGCTGTCACCACGACCGTGCTTTCCGACCACACCGGCACCGCGCGCGGGCTGACGTTCCTCGACCCCGCCGAGGCCACGAAGGTGCAGACCTGGCTGCAGCAGACCCGGGGCGAGAACCTCGTGGTCGAAGCCGACCCGGACGAGATGCGGGCCTTCGCCACCGGCGCGACCAACGACCTGCGCGGCCGTGGCCCTGGCGACGGCGGCATTCCCGTGCGCACGCCGTGGGCCGACGAGCTGGCCGAGGGCCGCACGTTCCTCGTCACGGGCCACGGCGAGGAAACCCGGGTGAAGGTCGCCGTGACCGGCCCGGACGGCACGCGGCGCGAGGTCTACGTCGACGGCGAGACGCTCGCGCGGATCGTCACCGCGTCGCCCGAGTTCGCCGATGCGCAGCCGGAGTCGGTCACGCTGTTCCAGTGCGCGGCGGCCCGGCGGCTGGGCCCCGGCGGGGTCGCGCACGACTTCCAGGCGGCGCTCGAAACGCGTGGCGGGCCGTCGATCGTCCACGCGGCCACCGACTCCGTGCTGGCCAACCACCGTGACGACAGCCCCGATGACGAACCGTCGGCCCCGCTCTTCGGCGCCCGCGACGACGCGTTCACCGCGGTGGTCCGCGGCGGTCACTGGGAGACTCTCGGCCGTCCGCTCGACGCCGACGCCGTGGTCGACGAGCTCACGAACGCGCTGCTCAAGAACTGGCGCTACGCCCGGGTTCCCGCCACGGCCGGCCCGATCCGTCTCGCCGACCGCGCCCGCACGCTGTACCTGACGGCCGAGGTCGTGAACGCCGTCTACGACCGCGCGCCCGACGACGAGGTGCAGGCGCTGCTCGGCCGACACGAGGATCCCGAGCTGCTCGCCGCCGTGGCCAACGAGTACCTGCGGGCAACGGCCGCGCCCGATGAGCTGCCGCCGTACGACTCCGCCGCCGAGCTCACGCAGGACCTGCGCGCGACCTCGGCCGACCACGGCCCGGCGCCCGCCGGCGCGCCGCTGCTCGGCCCCGACCTGTTCGGCTTCTACCGCGCTCCGGAGCCGCCCGACTTCCTGCGTGGCCACGACTATTCGAACCTCACCGCGGGCCAGGGCCTCGCGCTGCTGGACACGCTCGACCTCACCCGGGGCGTGCCGGTGCTGCGCGACTTGGCCGACCCCGCGAACCTGCCCGACCTGCGGGACTGGACCGTCGAGCACACGCGCGCCGACGACCGGCTGTCCGCCTGGGCACCCGGCGACGTCGAGCCGCTGGAAAAGACCACCTCGACACCGCTGCTCATGCATGCCATCTGGCTCGGCGGGCCACTGCGTGACGCCGGCACGATGAGCGCGTTCCGCGACAACTTCGGCGGCGCGGCTTCCCGGCTGCACGACGGCGTGGTGCCGGTGCTGTGGACGGACGTCCCGCGTTCGCAGATCGAGCTCGCGCTGACCACGGAGCCGCCGGCCGAGGGCCCCGACCCGCTCGCCGACGTGCGTGACTTCGTGAACTGGGCGCAGCAGCACCACGTGCGGCTGGTGAACGTCGACGAGGTGTTCTCGAGCGAGAACCCCATGCTGCTCAACGAGTTCTACCAGTCCGAGACCGGCAAACTGACTGGTCCGGGTTACGCGGCGGCCAGCGACATCCTGCGCATGGAGCTGATGAACCGCTTCGGTGGCCTCTACACCGACGGCGACAACGTGGTGGAAAGCCTCGAGGACCTGTTCCACGCGGCGACCTCGCGCGAGGGCTACGCGACGCACCGCATCGGCATGAACGTGGCCAACTCGGCGTTCGCGATGAGCAAGGGCCACCCGTTCGCGCGCGTGCACCTCGACGTCGTGCGCGAGAACTACGGCAAGACGCAGCGCAACCTCATGCCGCCCGAGGCGTACGACCTGCCGCCGGTGTTCTTCCAGATGCCGCAGGGCCGCGTGCACCGCAACTCGATCATCGTCCGCACCGGGCCCTCGGCGTTGTCGGGCACCGCGCGGCGCATCGGCCTGCCGTCGGCGTTCGACCTGCCGGAGATGACCGACATCCGGATGAACAGCGACGGCAGCTGGCTCAAGCCGCCCGCCGCGGGGACGCGACCGGTGTCGGGGCGCGACGAGACGCTGGAGCTGACCCAGCACGTGGTGCAGAGCCTGGTGCGCGGGCTGTACAACCGCGCCGGCGACCTGCACCTGACCGCGGTCGAGCCGGCCGTGCGCCGCCACGCGGACCCGGACCTGGTGTGGGATGCCGCGTTGTCGTTCCTCGCGGCGGACCCGGAGCTGGCGCCGCTCGTGCGCACGGTGACCGACGGGCACACCTACACCGCAACCGACCACGACGTGCAGTTGCCTGCTTCCGCACGGGCTCTGCTGGACATCGATCCGGGCCGGGTGCACCGCGCGCTGGGCGAGGTGCAACACGGGGCCACGCTGCGGAACCCGGACGACGCGGTGCTGGTGTCCGATGTGGATAGTCCACTGGAGACCGGCGCGCGCGAGCTGGCGCAGGCGTTGCGGGCCGTTGAGGGTGAGCTGCCCGCGATCCACGTGACCGGTGGTGATCGCGCGCGGGCCCGCGAGGCCGCGCGGGAGCTGGCCGGACACCTCGGCCGCGAGCTGGGCGACCGCGACCTGCTGGCGCGGGTGCCGGTGAAGATCCGCGTCGCCGACGGTTCGGGTGTCACCGTCTCGTTCCGGCCGACGCAAGGTGCCGCGGTGGAGTTCTCGCTGGACGCGCCGGCCGTTTTCAGCGGTGTCGACGGGAAGCCGTACGCCTCGGAGTCTGCGCCGTTCGCTGGCTACCGCGGTGCGAAACCCGGTGTGGTCATGAAGATCGACGCCGCGCCCGGCGGCAGCGCCGAGCTGACGCAGGCGGCGGACCGGCCGCCCACGCTCGTGCTCGCGTCGGGCGCGCTGGCCGCCGAGTTCACGCAGCACGTGCGTTCGTCCGGAATGGACCTTCCGGTGCACGCCACCCCGAAGCCGTCGCCGGACAACGTCGTGGACACCTTCCCGGCCGTCTCCTACCTGGTTTCGGGTGACCACGCGCTGACCGAGGACGATCGCCGCACGATCGCCGAGCTGGGCCAGGCTGCCGAACACGGCTGGTGGTACCGGCCGTCGATTCCCGTCGGCCCGGTGCGTCTCGACGACCGCACCGGCACGCTGGCGCTGCTCAGCGGCGCCGTCAGCGCGTTGCGCTCGGGCGGGACGGCGCTCGACCTCACGGCTGCCGCCGACATCGTGGCCCGCCACGAGCAGCCCGATCTCCTGTGGACGGCGGCACTGGAGCTGGCTTCGCACAACGCCGACGTGCAGCACGTGATCGACCACCGGCTCGTCGACGGACGCTGGCAGCAGGTCCGGCTGCCGCAATCGGCGCGCGAGCGGTTCACGGTGACGGGCAAGGGCGTCTGGCGCGACGGTGCGGTTTCCCGGCCCGTGCGCCTGAACACCGGACCCGGTCCTGCGAGCGACTTCGGCGTTGAGCCGGTGCCGTTGCCGCTCGACGACTCCGTCGCGCAGTGGATCGCGGAGTCCACAGTGGAACGCACGGCGGACGGACTGCCCGCGCCTCACGTGCAGGTCAGTGGCCCCGACGACGTGCGGGCCGAGTTCGTCGCGCAGGTCCAGGCCAAGCTGACGGAGCTGACGCCGGCCGGTGTCACGCCGCACGCGGCGGCCTCGATCGTCACCCCCGGTCCCGGTACCGACGCGCTCGCCACGATCTCGCTGCCCGCCACCGCGGCACCGGCCACGCTGTCCGCCGCCGAAACCGCCGTCGCCGTCGGGCTGGCCGAGGAGTACACGCTCCTGCAGCTGCACGGCGTCGCCGACACCCTGCTCGCCAAGACCGGCCGTGAGGCCTTGCTGGACCTGGCCAACGAGGTCGCCCACGGCACGGACGTCGGCCGGGCCGCCGACGCCGTCGAGGTCCTCGACCGTCATGGCGCCCTCGACGCCGCGCTGGACAACGGCCTGTTCCTGGGCCAGTTCCGCAAGATCCTGGGCCACGCGGACGCCGAGTCCTACGCGCGCGACCTCGCCACGGCGATCCGCGCGTTCGCCTCGGAGAAGTTCGCGCCGGACGTGCTGAAGGAGGCCGTGCGCGGCGCGCTGGAGGGCTGGCGCGGCGGGCCGGGTACGTTCGAGCAGCGCGTGGAGCGGACCCGCGACACGCTGTGGGTGATGCGGCGCCTGCACCTGAGCAGCCTGGCGTGGCTGAACCGCTGGCGTACCGCCGAGCACATCCGGCAGTACGCCGCGCGGATGAAGGAACAGGCAGCGAAGCAGGACGCGATGCTCGCCAAGGTGAGCGAGTCGGAGGACGCGTTCCTCGCCTCGGTGGGCGAGCCGCACGCGAGCGGAGGAGGCGCCGGCGATGGCGAATGACCAGTGGGTGCTGCTCGTCGACCCGGCGTGGACGCCGTCGTCGACCGAGGACGGCGCCGAGGTCGCGGCCCCGCCGCTGGCCGCCGTCGTGGGTGGCTGGCTGGCCGGTGAGGACGGCGCGGTCGGCCGCTTCGAGGCGAACCCCGCCTACGAACCGTCGGGTCCGGGTTCGCCGAGCGACCCTCTCGACGCCGTGCTTCGTCTGGTCGCCCGCGGTGACGCCGACGCCGGCCGGCTCGCCGCGATCCTGCGCGAGTCGACCGTGTCGGTCGCCCTCGACGTGGACGACGAGCCGCTGGTGGCGCCGTCGCCGGACAACATCCCGTGTGTGCTCGCCACCACCGCCCCGGCGCACCGCACCCGCGTCCGGGCCGCCGGCTGGCTGCCTGTCGCGGCGCGCGACCTGCCGGCGTTGCTCGAAGGTGGCGTTGACCTGCTGCTCAACCCCGGCGCCCCCGGGTGCACCCGCCTGCTGGCCGACACCGTCCGGGACGCGCTGGCGGGTTGACCGTGTCGCACTCGAGGTGATGGCTGATCTCCGGAACCGGGTGGCCCTGGTGGCCGGCGCGACCCGCGGCGCCGGGCGCGGCATCGCGGCGGCCCTCGGCGAGGCCGGCGCGACGGTGATCTGCACCGGCCGCAGCAGCTGGGAACGCGACGGTCACTCCGACTACGACCGCCCCGAGACCATCGAGGAGACGGCCGCGCTCGTCACCAGCCTCGGCGGCACCGGCGTGCCCAGGCAGGTCGACCACCTCGACCACGAGCAGGTGCGGGTGCTGGGCGAACGCGTCCGTCGTGAACACGGCCGGCTCGACGTGCTGGTCAACGACATCTGGGGCGCCGAGCGGCTCAAGGGCGGCCCGGCCGACTGGAACACACCGATCTGGGAGCACGACCTCGACGACGGCCTGCGGATCCTGCGCCTCGGCGTGGAAACGCACCTCGTGACCTCGCACTACCTGCTGCCGCTGCTCGTTTCCCAGCCCGGTGGGCTCCTCGTCGAGATCACCGACGGCACGCTGGCGTACAACGCGTCCCAGTACCGGATCTCCGTGTTCTACGACCTCGCGAAAGCCTCGGTGAACCGGCTGGCGTTCTCGCAGGGCCACGAGCTCGCGGCGCACGGCGGCACGGCCGTCGCGATCACGCCGGGCTGGCTGCGTTCGGAGATGATGCTCGACAACTACGGCGTCACCGAGGAAAACTGGCGCACCGCGCTGGATTCCGACCGCCCGGGCGGCCTCCCGACCGCCCCGCCGCCCTTCGCGCAGTCCGAGTCGCCCCGGTACGTGGGCCGCGCGGTGGCGGCGCTGGCCGAGGACCCGGAGCGCGCACGGTGGAACCAGCGGTCGGTGAGCTCGGCGGAGCTGGCCCGCGAGTACGGCTTCACCGACGTCGACGGCACACAGCCGGACAGCTGGGCTTGAAACGCGTTTCGCGTTTTCCGGCCCGGGAGTCCGTGAATTTCGGTTCTATCGGGCACATTTGAGAATGGCTTGAGGTTCGCAGCTCAAATCAACCCTAAGTTATCGCCGCTCCCGTTGCGGTCGGATGCGGTCCGACCACATCATGATCTGGCACGACACAGTGGTCGGCCGACCCCTGCGTCACGACACGCACTTTGTTGTCAGAACAGGGGAATCACATGTCGCCCTCGGATCAGACGGCGGTCGCCGAGCCGCCGGAAACCTCGTTCAAGCACGAGGAAACCGGGTACCACAAAGGACTGAAGAACCGTCAGGTCCAGATGATCGCCATCGGCGGCGCCATCGGGACCGGCCTGTTCCTGGGCGCCGGCTCGCGCCTGCACAGCACCGGTCCGGCGCTGGCCGTCGTCTACGCCGTGGCCGGGATCATCGCGTTCTTCGTGGTCCACGCAATGGGCGAACTGGTGATGCACCGGCCGTCTTCCGGATCCTTTGTGTCCTATTCGCGAGAATTCCTCGGCGAGAAAGCCGCGTTCTTCGCCGGCTGGATGTACTTCCTGAACTGGGCCACGGCGGGCGTCGCCGATGTGACCGCGGTGGCCAAGTACACGCAGTTCTTCTGGCCCGACCTGCAGCAATGGATTCCCGCGCTCATCGCGTTGTTCGCGATCCTCGCGGTGAACATGGTGTCGGTGAAGCTGTTCGGCGAACTCGAGTTCTGGTTCGCCGCCATCAAGGTGCTGGCGCTCGTGGTGTTCATGGTCGTGGCGATCTTCGTGCTGATCAGCCGGACACCCGTCGACGGCGTGGTGACCGGCCCGAGCCTGATCACGAGCAACGGCGGCCTGTTCCCAACCGGCGTGCTGCCCGCGCTGCTGATCCTGCAGGGCGTCGTGTTCGCGTACTCCGGCGTCGAGATGGTCGGGGTGACCGCGGGCGAGACCGCCAACCCGCGCAAGGTCATCCCGAAGGCCGTCAACTCCGTCGCCTGGCGCATCGGCATCTTCTACGTGGGTTCGGTGCTGCTGCTGGTGATGGTGCTGCCGTGGACGGCGTACAAGAGCGGGGAGAGCCCGTTCGTCACGTTCTTCTCGAAGCTCGGCATCCCCGCGGCCGGCGGCATCATGGACGTCATCGTGCTCACCGCGGCGCTGTCCAGCGTGAACTCGGGCCTCTACTCCACCGGACGCATCCTGCGCTCGCTCTCGATCGCCGGCTCGGCCCCGAAGTTCACCTCGAAGATGAGCAAGAGCGGCGTCCCCTTCGGCGGTGTGCTGCTGACCGCCGCGGTGTACGTGCTCGGTGTGGTGCTCAACCTCGTGGTGCCGGGCGAGGCCTTCGAGGTCGCGCTGGAGTTCTCGGCGCTGGGCATCATCGGCATGTGGTCGATGATCGTGATCTGCCACCTGGCGATGACGCGCAAGGCCGCGCGCGGCGAGATGTCCCGGCCGGCGTACCGCCTGCCGGGCGCGCCGTACACGAACTACGTGACGCTGGCGTTCCTCCTGCTGGTCCTCACGATGAGCTGGTGGGGCGGCACCACCGGGCGGATCCTGATCTACAGCATTCCCGTGCTGGCGCTGGTGCTGGTCGCCGGCTGGCTCGGGGTCCGCGGCCGCGTCCGCCGGATCGCGGCGGAGCGGCAGGATGAGCTGACGTAGGGTCGATCCCGATCTCCTGGGCCTCCGGCGTGGTTTCTCCGCCGGGGGCCCAGGTTCAGTTCGCCAGCACCTCGTCCGTCGTCCTGACCTCCACCAACGGGCCATAGAGCCGCAGGATCGCCAGCGTCTGCTCGTGGCTTTCGTCCGAGACCCCGGCGCACGCGTCGGACACCACGGTCACCGGGACGCCCGCGTCGCCGGCGGCCAGGGCGGTGGACAGGACGCAGCAGTCCGTGGAGACGCCGGCGAGCACCAGGCCGCCGTCGCCGACCAGCTGCGCCATCTCGGGCGTCCACTTGCCGAACGTGTAGGCGTCCACAGTGGACTTCACGGGGAACTCGTCGACCACCGCGTACGCCCGTGAATCCGGTTTTTGCAGCGCGAACGGCCACTGCTGGTAGTACTTCACCCAAGCCCCGGCCGGTTTCTCCGGAGCCAGGAACCGCGTGAACGCCACCCGCGGCCCGAATGCGTTCACCAGCCGCCGCACCTGGGGCAGGATCGACGCGAAGCCCGGCGTGAACCAGTCGCTCGCCGGGTCGGCGAAGATGTTCTGCAGGTCGATCACCCCGAGCAGCGGCTTCACGCGGCAGCCTCCTGCGCGCGCACGCGCGAGCGGCTGACCAGCAGCGTCACCACGAACCCGAGCGCCAGTGCCACCAGCACGCCGAGGTTGGCGAACGCCCACGAGCCCTCGCGGCCGCCGAGGCCGAACGGTGCCAGCAGATAACCCTGCCAGTGCAGCCAGCTCGCGGACGCGTTGGTGACCAGCCCCCAGCCGATGGCCGTCGCGACGACGATCAGGGCGATGGGGCCGAAGCGCACGTCGCCGTAGCGGCCGCGGCGGTCGTAGAGGTCGGCTTCGGCGTAGTCGCGGCGGCGCAGCAGCACGTCGGCGAGCATCACGCCGCACCACGCGGCCACGGGCACGCCGAGCGTCGTGAGGAAACCCTGGAACTGGCCGAGGAAAGTGCCGCCGAAGAAGACTATGTAGACGGTGCCGGCGATCATGATCACGCCGTCGATCAGCGCGGCGACGTAGCGCGGGATCCGCAGGCCGGCGGACAGCAGCGACAGGCCTGAGGAGTAGATGTCCAGCACCGCGCCGCCGACCAGGCCGAGCACGGCGACGATCGCGAACGGCACCAGGAACCACAGCGGCAGGATCGTGGTCAGCGCCCCGATCGGGTCGGCCGCGATGCTCGAGTTCAGCTCCGGCGACGAACCCGCCAGCAGCAGCCCGAACACCAGCAGCACGAGCGGCGCCACGGAAGCGCCGAACGTCGTCCAGCCGATCACGCCGCGTCCGGACGACGAGCGCGGCAGGTAGCGCGAGTAGTCGGCCGCCGCGTTGACCCAGCCGAGGCCGAAGCCCGTCATCAGGAACACGAGCGCGCCGATGAACTCCTGCGCCGAACCCGCGGGCACCGCGCTCACCGCCGACCAGTGCACGTGGCCGGCCACGAGGATCACGTAGACCACGGTGAGGACGCCGGTGATCCACGTGATGATCGTCTGGAGCCGCATGATCAGGTCGAAGCCCATCACGCCGCTGAGCACGGTGAGCCCCGCGACCACGATCAGCGCGATCACCTTGGTCGTCGTGCCGCCACCCCAGCCGAGCCGCTCGAACACGGTCGCGGTGGCCATCGTCGCGAGCGCGGTCAGCACCGTTTCCCAGCCGACGGTGAGGATCCACGAGATCGCCGACGGCAGGTGGTTGCCGCGCACGCCGAACGCCGCGCGGGAGAGCGTCATCGTCGGCGCGGAGCCGCGTTTGCCCGCCACCGCGATGAAGCCGCAGAGCAGGAACGAGAACACGATCCCGACGACACCGGCGACGGTCGCCTGCCAGAACGAGATCCCGAACCCGAGCGCGAACGAGCCGTAGCTGAGCCCGAGGATCGACACGTTGGCGCCGAACCACGGCCAGAACAGATCCCTTGGCCGGCCCCGGCGCTCGGCGTCGCCGATCACGTTGATGCCGTGCGTCTCGACCTTGAGCCGGCTGCCTGTTTCCGGTGCCCGTTGTTCGGTCCTGGCCATGGTGCCCGCCTATCTGAACCTGTTCATATTTGGTCGGTGCGACGGTAGAAGTCGCCCGTGTTGCCGTCAATATTTCGACAGAACTCGTTCAGTTCCGCACGCGTTGGCGCCGTGGCGGGCCCGTGTCGGGTTACGGACATCGCGGCGGCGGCGTTGGCGCGGCGGGCCGCGTTCGGCAGGTCGGCGCCGCGCAGGAGTTCGGCGGCCAGGACGCCGCAGTGGGTGTCGCCGGCGCCGTTGGTGTCGACCGCGGTGACCGGGAAGCCGTCGATCCGAATGCCCTCGCCGCCGTGGTGGATCGTGCAGCCGGCGGGGCCGTCGCGGACGATCACGGTGGTGGTCTCGGCGAGTTCGGCGACGTCGAGGGACTCGGCTTCGCGGGAGTTGCAGCTGATGATGTCTACTGTGGACAGCAAGGTCGCCAGTGCCGGTGCGTCCAGTTCGGACACCAGTGGGCCGGGATCGAAGAGCACCCGCGAACCCGGCAGATCCGGCAGCCAGTGCAGCAGGGCGTCGCGGTTGGCGGCGTGCAGGAGGCTGTAGCCGGTGACGTACACGAGGTCGTCCGGCGTGGCGGCGACTCGCGCGAGCTGGTCGGCGCGCAGCCGTCCCTCCGCGCCGGTGCCCGTGGCGAACGTCCGCTCACCCGACGGGTCCACGAGCGCCACGACGACGCCGGTGTCGCCGCTGGCCGTGGGTTCCTGCACGGTCGTGATACCCTCGGCCTCCAGCGCGGCGCGCACGAGGTCGCCGAAGCTGCCGGTGCCGTGCGTGCCGGCGTAGACGACCTCGGCGCCCGAGCGCGCGGCCGCGGCCATCACGTTGAACCCGCCGCCGGGCAGCAGGTTCGTGGACGTGGCCAGCACGTCGCCGCCCGGAGCCGGCAGCCCCGGCACGGTGAGGACCAGGTCGACGACGACCTGTCCGGTGTGGATCAAGCGGCTCACGGGATGGTCCTGCGCACGGCGACGAGGCCGTCGACGAGCGGACCGAGGTCGAGGCCGTTCACCCGGACCACGGTTTCGCCGAGCTCGGCCGGGATCTCCTCGCCGCAGGCGCCGAGCAGCGCCCCGCAGATCGCCGCGACAGTGTCGGTGTCGCCGCCCAGCCGCGCGGCCGTCGTCAGCGCGTCGGCCGGGTCGAGCACCTCGGCCAGCGCGAACGCGGCGACCACCGACTCCTTCGCGGACACGGAAGTGCCGATCACGTCGGCCACGGCGTCGTCCAGCTCGGTGCGCCGCAGGCCCCGCACCCAGTCGCGCGCCCAGTGGATGCGCGCGGCGACACTGCCGCCCGCGCTCCAGTGCGCTTGCGCCGCACCGAGCGCGGCCGCGCGTTCGGCCAGGTCGAAGGCGGCCATGCGGTCCGCGCCGTCGACGCCCGCCGACACCGCGGCGGCGACGGCGGTCGCGGCGGCGAGGCCGACTGAGGTGTTGTGGGTGACGCGCGCGGTCTCGGCCACGGCGTCGACGAGCGTGGCCAGGTCGTCGACCGGGGTCGCGATGCCGACCGGGGTCACGCGCATGGCGGCGCCGTTGGTCGTGCCGCCGCGCCCGGCCTCTTCCGGGGGGACGCCGCTTTCCAGCAGGGCCAACGCCTTCTTCGTCGACGGCCCGAGGAGGTCCGCCGAGCCGCGGCGGACCATGTCGGCTTCCCAGGCCAGCAAGGCGTCGGCGAACACGCGTGGCTCGACGTGGCCGCCGCCGTCCACGAGCAGGCGCGCGAGCAGGAGGGCCTGCTCGGTGTCGTCGGTGATCGTGCCCGCGGGCAGGCCGGGTGCGATGGGCTGGCCGGCGATCGCGTCGCGGAACCCGTCGACCGTCCCGTACGCGGCGCGGATTTCGGCGCGGCACATCGACTGGGTCGGCATGCCGAGCGCGTCACCCACGGCCAGCCCGGTCAACGCGGCGAGCGCGCGGTCGCGGGGGCTCATCGCCGGCCGAAGGTGAGGTGGAAGCTGAAGCGCGCGGGGTCGAGCAGGCTCACGACGTGCTCGACGAGCCGGGAATCCGCGTCGAGCGACGTGCGCGTGGCCTTGAGGAACAGCTCACCGGCGGGGCGGCCGAGCAGCGCGGCCGAAGCGGCGTCGAGCGGCTGGGCGGTGATCCACTGGTCGCCGCCCACGGGGTGCAGGCCGGCTTCGCGCAGGGTGGCCGTGATGGAGCCGTCGACCAGGCGCAGCTCGGCCAGCGGCCCGACGGGCGGCAGGGTGGCCTCTTCGAGCGAGACACCGCGGCCGGTGTCATCGCGGCGCAGCCGTTTCACGCGCACGAACTTCGGTGTGGTGAAGCGGCGGGTGAGCTCGGCGTCCTCGACCTCGGTGATGCCGAGCAGCTCGGTGGTCACGGGCGCGCCGGAGTCGGCGAGTGCGCGGGCCCAGCCGACGCCCTGGTCGAGCGTGACCCCGTCGAACGTCACGAACGACCCGACGCCGGCGTGTGTGGAAATGAGCGCCTGGTGTTGCAATTCGGACAGTGCGCTGCGCACCGTCCCGCGGCTGACCTGGTACTGCTCGGCGAGCTGGTGCTCACCGGGCAGCTGGTCACCGTGGGCGAGCCGGCCGGAGCGGATGAGCTCGGCGAGGTCGCCCACGAGCTGCTGTTTCTTTCCGCCCATGGACATGTTCATACCTGTACACCGGGTGGTGGCCGTCTGACAACTCCACACTGTGATGTGCGTCAAACGGGAACAACTAAGTTGAGTGTGTCGTTGTCAACTTTGTAAGGTCCGGTCAGCCGCCCAGGAGCTGATCGAGGCCACCTGAAGGAGGAACGCAGATGTTGATCCGGACCGACCCGTTCGCCCAGTTCGACCGCCTGACCCAGCAGTTCTTCGCCGGCCAGCCCACCAGCTCGCCGCGCACGATGCCGATGGACGCCTACCGCAACGGTGACGAGTACGTCGTGCAGTTCGACCTCCCGGGCGTGGCCCGCGAGTCGATCGACGTGAGCGTGGAGCGCAACGTACTGACCGTGAAGGCCGAGCGCGCCGCCGCCTTCGGCGAGGACGCCCGTGTGCAGGTCTCCGAGCGTTCGCGCGGCAAGGTTTCGCGCCGCCTCGTCCTCGGTGACACCCTCGACACCGACCGCGTCGCCGCGGAATACGTCGACGGTGTGCTGACCCTGCGCATCCCGGTTGCCGAGAAGGCCCAGCCGCGCAAGATCACCGTCGGTGGCGAGCCGCAGCAGCTCGAGAACTGAGTTCCAGGCTCATTTCCCGGCCCCGTCGCTCCTCTTCGGAGTGACGGGGCCGAACCATATCCGTCCACAGTGGATTTCGGGCGGGGATTCTTCCGGGCAAGTACGTTGCCCTGTCTCACCTTCACCGGGTGATGTGGCCGCCGTCACATCAAGATCGTGAACCGTTCACCGGACGGGACCCGTGTCTGCGGGTGTCCGGCACCGAGGTGCGGAGCCGGGAAACCCGACAAGGTTCTGGAGAATCCCATGCTGCGCAAGACTGTTCTGTCCCTGGCTGCTTTCGGTGCCGTCGCCGGCGCGGTGCTCGGCGGTGCCGGCATCGCCTCCGCTTCGCCCGCCTCCTCCGGCGCGAGCGGCATCCTCGACTCGGGCATCAACTTCTCGGAGCCGCAGGGCTCCCAGGGCATCGGCGGCGACGGCGGCGAGTGCATCACCGTCAACATCCCCGCCACCGGTTCGCTGCAGAGCTTCGGCGGCACGATGACCCTGTGGACCGGCGCCGACTGCAAGACCGGCGACGCCGCGGTCCTCACCGACAGCGTCTCGAACATCCCGGCCACCTTCGGCGCCGGCTTCGCCCACGTCCAGTCGATCTTCATCGGTGACAACGCCCCCGCGAAGCCGCCGGTCGCCGGCGCCAGCGCGATCATCGACTCGGGCAAGAACTTCTCCGAGCCCCAGGGCTCGCAGGGCATCAACGGCAACGTCGGCGACAAGGTCAACATCAACATCCCGGCGACCGGCTCGATCCAGTTCGTCTCCGGCACCTTGACGCTGTACACCGGCCCGAACCTGACGGGCAAGTCCCTGGTCGTCACCCACGACGTCGCGGACCTCGCCGCCCTCGGCTTCGGCCAGGTGCAGTCGGTGCTGATCGGTGCGGCTGCCTGATCCTGCCCGCTCGCGTGAAAGGCCACTCCGGCGTTCGGAGTGGCCTTTCGCGTTTGTCCACAGCTCCCTGTGGACAACCTGGGGACAGCTTGTGGAGAACGGATGAAATCGCAGGTCAGAGCTTGATCCCGCCGGCGATGATGCGGTGGGCGGCCATGAGCGGCTTGAGCTGCGGGCCGTCCGGCCACCAGCGCACGAGCTGGGTGATGCCCGGCTCCACCATCTCCAGCCCGTCGAACAGCTTCTCGACCTGTCAGTAGTCACGCCGGGGCAACTCACGGGGCCGTGGGGCGGGTCGCGTTCAGCCCGGCGAGCACGACGCCGAGCGCGTAGCGGAAGTCGTCGGCCGGAGTGGCGCCGGCGGCTTGGCGAGCGCGCAAGCCTTGTGCCATCAAGGGAAACGGGATCTCTACGGTTTCATCGGGCCTGGTCTGGTCTTCGACCGCACGGCCGAGGACGAAGTGGACGAACACCCCCGCCGCGCGCGTCGCGTCGGCGAGCGGGAACCCCGCCCGGTGCAGGACCTCGACGGCGCGCTCCGCGAATTCACCCAGCGACCGGGCCACGCTCAGGTCGGCGCCGATCGCGATGCTCGGCCCGTCGCGGTGGCCCAGGAGCGCGGTGTGCAGCGCGTTGCCCGCTTTTTCCAGCCACTCGAGCCAGGGCGTGGTCTTGTCCGGCAACTGGTTCAGCACCGGCTCGACGATCGCCCCGGTCATGTGGTCGAGCAGCGCGCGTTTGCTGCTGAAGTGCCAGTACAGGGCGGGCGCCTTGACGCCGAGCTCGTCTGCGAGCCGCCGGACGGTGAGCTTGTCGAGCCCGTCTTGCTCCAGCAATCGCAGCGCGGTGCGCACCGCGGCCGGCACGTCGATCGGCATGCTTCTTGACTCCTTAACTAGTTCAGGAGCAGAGTAGCACTTAACAAGTTAAGGAGGCTTCTCATGGATGCGGACGTCATCGTCGTCGGAGCCGGCCCGGTCGGCCTCCTCCTCGCCGCCGAAGTCCAGCTGGGCAGCGGCCGCGCTTTGGTGCTGGAACGACTCACCGAACCCTCGCGTGATCGCAAGGCCCGCGGCATCGGCCCCTGGCCACCGAAGCCTTGTGGCGCCGCGGCCTCGGCCCCCACCTGTCCGCCGCGGATCCCGCCGGTGCCCGCGACTTCACCCGTGACCACGGCACCGAACTCGGTCACTTCGCGAACATCCACAAACTCACCCCAGACCCCGGCCGCCCCGGCACCCGCATCTGGCAGCCGGACCTGGAACGGCTCCTCACCACCCACGCCGAGACGCTCGGTGTCCGGATCCTCCGCGGCCACGACGTCGTCGCCCTGGAACCCGGCGCCGACAGCGTCACGGCCATCACCCACACGTCCACCGCCGAACACCGCCTGCGCGCCCCCTACCTGATCGGGTGCGACGGCGCACACAGCCGCGTTCGAAAACTCACACCGTTCGCCTTCCCCGGCACCGCACCCCTGCTCCGCACCATCGCCGGCGCGGTCTCCTTCGCCGGCCCCGCCCCCGCCCCCGGCCGCTACCCCACGGGCACCTTCCTCCACGGCGGCTCGCTCGCCGGCGTCACGGAACTCGCCGACGCCGCGCCGCCTGCTCCAGCCGCCACGCCCGGCGCCGTCGCCCCGATCGACAACGCTCAGCCGGTCACCTCGGTCGGCGCCACCGCACCTGTCGTCTCGGTTGGCGATGGCCGCCTGCCCACTCCAGTCGACAACGCTCAGCCGGTCACCTCGGTGGGCGTCAGCGCGCCAGTCGTCGCGGCTGGCGAAGGCCGCCGGTCCACTCCGGTCACCGGCGGTGGCACGGTCGTCTCAGCCGCTTCGCCCGGAGGAGATCCCTTTGGTGCTCCGGCTGTCTCGGCCGAAGTCGCTACCTCCACGCCGGAGAGGCCGACCGACCATGCCGCTCCGATCGCCTCACTCGGCTTGACCGGCGAAGGTCACCCGGCCACCGCCGTCGCGACGAACGGCAGCCGTGGTCCGGTCACCGCGGCCGAGCTGGCCGCCGCCATCCGTCGCGTCACCGGCGCCGACGTCGCCATCGAAGGCCTCCGCGAACCCCGCGACTTCACCGACCAGGCGCGCCAAGCCGACACCTACCGGCACGGCCGAATCCTGCTCGCGGGCGACGCCGCCCACGTTCACTCGCCCAGCGGCGGCCAGGGGTTGAACCTCGGCCTGCTCGACGCGATGAACCTGGGCTGGAAACTCGCCGCCGTAGTCCGCGGCGCCGCGCCCGAGTCGCTGCTCGACACCTACACCCGCGAACGCCACCCCGCCGCGGCAGCCGTGCTGCACAACACCCGTGCGCAGTCGGCGCTCCTGGCTCCCGGGCGCCATGTCGACGCGCTGCGCGACATCGTCAGCGACCTCATGGAAATCCCTGCGGTGAACCGGTATTTCAGCGCTCTACTGTCCGGTGTGGACTATCGCCACGAGCTGCCCTACCCTGCCGCCGAACCCGTCGGCCTGCACTCGTCCGATCTCGACCTCACCGACGACCACGGGGTGCGCTCCAAACTGCACGAACACCTGCACTCCGGCCGTGGCCTGCTCCTGCTCACACCCGAGACGCAGGCTTTCGCGAATTATGCGACAAACCGTGTTGAAATCCTCCCCGTGACCAACACCGGCGCACTCCTCCTCCGTCCCGACGGCATCATCGCCTGGGCAGAAGGGGACAACCAATCGTTGCAACTCACACTCGACACGTGGTTTCCCGCGCAATAATCAGGTCAGCGAAGCGCGAAAGTGCTCACTGGCTGCGAATTATGCGACAGTCCCTGTTCGAATTCCGTCGGCAACCAACACCGGCGCACAAAGCCAAAGCCCGCATTCCCAAAGCCCCATGCCCGGGCTCAGCCGCCCGAATGCATGTCCTCGGCCTCGGGCACACAGTCGTCGTCCGGGTCGTCCAGCCACCCGTGCGGCAGCGTCACCTTGCCCGGCGAACCCTGCCGGCCCCGCGGACCGTCGGCGTTCTCCGGGAACGGCGCGTCGAAGTCGAGGCGGGCGATGAGGTCGTCGAGCTCGTCGAGGCTCGACACCATCGCGAACCCGCGCCGCAGCTCGGACCCCACGGGGAAGCCCATGAAGTACCACGCCATGTGCTTGCGCAGGTCACGCATCGCCTTGGTCGGCCCGTCGTGCGCCACCAGCAGCTCCGCGTGCCGGCGCAACACCCGCGCGACCTCGCCCAGGTTGGGCCCGGCCGGAATCTCGCGCCCCGCGAACGCCGCCTCCAGCTCCCCGAACAGCCACGGCCGCCCGAGGCACCCGCGCCCGACGACCACGCCGTCGCAGCCGGTCTCGTCGACCATGCGCAGCGCGTCGGCGGCGGAGAAGATGTCGCCGTTGCCCAGCACAGGAATGCTGGTCACGGCCTGCTTCAGCTCGGCGATCTTCGACCAGTCGGCCTGGCCGGAGTAGCGCTGCGCGGCCGTGCGCGCGTGCAGGCTGACCGCCGCCGCGCCCTCGGCCTCGGCGATGCGCCCGGCGTCGAGGAACGTGCGGTGGTCGTCGTCTATGCCCACGCGGAACTTGACCGTGAACGGCACCCCCGCCTCGGCGGCGGCCGCGGCCGACTCGCGCACGATGTCCGCGAACAGCTTCCGCTTGAACGGCAGCGCCGCCCCGCCGCCCTTGCGCGTCACCTTCGCGACGGGACACCCGAAGTTCGAGTCGATGTGGTCCGCGAGCCCCTCACCGGTGATGATCTTCACGGCCTCGCGCATCGTCTTCGGATCCACGCCGTAAAGCTGCATCGACCTGGGCTTCTCGTGCTCGCCGAAGGTCATCATGTGCATCGTCCCGGGGTGCCGCTCCACGACGGCCCGCGCGGTGATCATCTCGCACACGTAGATGCCCGCCCCGTACTCCGCACACAGCTGCCGGAACGCGACATTCGTGATCCCCGCCATCGGCGCCAACACGACCGGCGGATCGACCTGATAGGGGCCGATCCGCAGGGCGGGCTTGCTCAAGGTGGCGGTCACGTCCTCCATTGTCGCTTGTGGCGTCGATCACGTCGACCAGGGGCCTCACCGAGGCTGGATCGAGCCGTACAACGCCTGCGCGATGGTCGCCGCCCGGATCTTGCAAGTCTCCGTATCGCCTCGATCGGCATTCCGGTTGTCGATGCCGACCTTGAACGTCGCGTTGCTGTCCAGGACGGCCAGCGTGCACGCCTGGCCACTGGGCAGCAGGCCCCACGCCGCCTTCTCGCCCAAGTGAAGCGCCGGATCCACCACATACGCCCCGGACGATGTGTCGACGTCGAACCCCGCATGCTGCCGTTGCACGGTGTTGACCTCAAGATCGAGGCGCACCGACGTCGCTGCGTCGGCGAAGGTGCACAGCCATCCCTTGCTTCCCTGGAGTGCCGTCTCGGACGTCTTCGGAGGCAGGTTCCCGACTCGCGCCGCGACCTCGTCGCACCTGGGCAGCGGCGCGGTTCCGTACTTGCTGTCCGCTTCGTCGTAGCTGCCGCCACTGCTGGACAACGTGACCGCTCCCAGCGCAACCCCAGCCACGACGACCAATCCGCCGACCACGATCGCGATTATCCAGCCGGCGCCGAGCCCTCTCTTGGGCGGCCGGGGAACCGGGACGCCGTGCTGCGGAAAGCTCTGGGGAAACGACGCGTTCACAGCTGTGTCTGTGTAGTCACAGGTTTACCGCCTGAGGCCACTGCGCACCAGGGAGTCGGGAGTCATTCATCAACCCCTTCGCGTCTCGAATGCTACCGACGGTCTCCATGATCTGGTTGGCGATATCGGCGAGTCTGTTGATCGCGTTGGTAACGAGCCCACCGATCGCGCCGGCCAGATCTTTGACGGTGAAGGGGAGTTCGACGACAGTCGCGGCTTCAAGGCCAGCTGCCACGAGAGCGCCGAGGAAGTCTGCGACCATTTTTACCAGGCCGGTCATGAACTGGACGTTGAGTTTTGCGATGCTTATCAGCCAACTGCTGATTGCGTCAGCCTTTCCGCCTTGGCCGCCGATGGCCTCGACGGCGTCCCTTTGCGTCTTGGCTCGCTTCCAGTACTCCGCCGCTCCACCACCTTCCCAGTACGCGAGGTTTGGGTCAGCGGGGGTTTCAACAGAAACCGCCAGGGCGGAGACGTCCTTCTGAATGTGGTCCTGCCAGTTGAAGCTCTGGATGATCAAAGACACGACTGGCACGTGGTGCTCCACGGCATACTGCACCAGCTTCACAACCTTGTCCAGGCCGTCCCGAATCTTCTGGAGCGCGTCGGATATCCAGATCATGGCCGGGCCGAGTAGGTATCTCCAGTCATTGATGTGGTGCACGGCCGCATTGTACTTGTCGATGATTTCGTCGACCTTGCCCTCGACTTTACCGAAAAGCTCATCGAGTATTCCAGTCAGTTCGTCGGGCCCGGTGGGATTGCCCATTCCTTATCCCTGTGCCCTTCCGTAGATCTGGTTAAGATCGATTTCAGTGATAGCCTCGGCCTGGTCGTACAGCTGTGCGGTCCTCTGCAATGCATCATCGATCTGATCGAACTCGACGGCAGCCCCAGCGACAGCGTCTTCCACGTAAGAACGCAAAGATTCATAGATGTCGCCAAGAATTTTCGCGTTGAACGCTCCGGCCAGTAGTGTTATCGGGTCGCCGACGAAAAACGCTGTCTCGCCAAGTGTTGCGTTCTTCACGACGGGACTGACCTTGTTCATAGTATCGGCGAACCCGCGCCATTTCGTTCCTTCAGCTCGCACAGCCGAGGTGATCACTTTGTAGCCAGCCATCTTCTCCCCCTCAAGCGTCGTAACGGAACTCGAATGGTTCTTCGTCGTCTTCCTGGCCTGCATCCCGTGCGCGGCGTCTAGTCGGTGAGTTTGTCAGGGTGCCCGGCGCGGTCAGGCCGGTGGCAGAGAACACGTCGAGGAAGTCCTTCCGCAATCGGTCCAAGCCGGCCTTTGCCAGGATGTCGACCGACCCCGTCAACCCGGCGGGGCTGCCGCCCTGCAGCCGTAGTACGAAGAACCCCAGAGGGCTTCTCACGTCGGTCTCAGCAGAAGGCGCCCGTCTCTCTTCGAGGCGCCGGATGCTTTCCAGTTGCGTGTCGATATCGCTGATCCGGGCCCGCATGGCGATGATCCACTCCTCGTAGGGTTTCGCGCCTATTTCGTCGGGCTGGGTGTCTGCGACGGGGTGATTCGAACGTGAATCTCCGTCATTTGCGAGCTGAACCACCATTGCGCGCTGGATCGCCTTGACGTACGTGTCGAACAGGACGCTAGTGAACTGAGCTGGCGGTATGCGGGTCGCCCAGCTGTGTCGGATGTCGACATCACTCAGACGGCGATCGGAATCGACAACGACTCGGATGGTGCCGCTCGCGTCGCACGCCTCGTACTTGGCCGAGATTTCTACTCTCTCGCCGCCGGGTCGTAGAAGCTCGTTGAGCCGCTCATTTATCGCTTCAGTGCGCGGAATCTGCAGCTCCGCGAGCACGATGTCACCACGATTGCCCCCAACGGTCCTCCCCTTGCGGCATGGCTGGTCACACCGTTGGGTGATGATACAGGTCGCACGAGCAATTCGCGATTTCATGATCGAGCAGCGCAGGGTGTACGAGCAGATCACGTGCAGGACCCCAGTACGATGCACATAGTCGACGCGGGGTAGATCAGGGCGAAACCACCACCTTGATCGACGCCCCCGTGTCCCGCTGCGCCTCGAACGCCGCCGTGATGTCGGCGAGGGCGAAGCGGTGCGAGATGAGCGGCCGGACGTCCACCCGCCGTGACACGAGCAGGTCGAACGCCTCCTGGCAGTCGCGGGGGGTGTAGGCGAAGCTGCCGAGCAGGCGGAGCTCCTTCTGGACCAGGTCGTCGACCGGGACGCTCAACGGGTGGGCCGCGAGCGCGATCGCGGCGATCGGCGCGGCGGCGCGGGCCAGCGAGAACGCCAGCGGCAGCACGGGAGCGGCACCGGAACATTCGAACACCGACCCGATCGCACCCGAACGAGGTTGGTAGGGCGACGAAGTCGTGCCGCGCGAAGCGAACAGTGAGGCGCCCACGTCGTCGGACGAGGGGTTCAACGCCTCATGCGCCCCGGCGGCCAGGGCGGCCTCGAGGCGGCGGTGTGAAGTATCCACCACGATCACATCACGGGCGCCCGCCGCGAGGAGGACTTGCACCACGCACTGTCCGATTGTTCCCAGGCCGAACACCACGATCGGCTCGTCCAACGGCGGCGCGGCGTGGTGCACGGCCCGCACGGCCACCGACAGCGGTTCGAGAAAACAGGCTTCCTCCAAGGGAAAGTCGCTGGGCAACACGAACAAGTGCTGCCCGGGAACGGCGTTGCGCACCAGCACCTCGTCCCCGAACCCGCCGGAGTGG
Organism: Amycolatopsis sp. NPDC001319; assembly: GCF_042896185.1. Classification (NCBI taxonomy): domain Bacteria; kingdom Bacillati; phylum Actinomycetota; class Actinomycetes; order Pseudonocardiales; family Pseudonocardiaceae; genus Amycolatopsis; species Amycolatopsis sp. NPDC001319. The sequence goes on from NZ_JBIAWY010000001.1 coordinate 874,058, forward strand.
CCGGACCCACCGGAACACAGGTTCTGCCGCCCTTCCGAACACCGCGGACAAGAACCGCACGGCGCCGCCGGGTTCACCGCGACCCGGTCGCCGACCCGCAAGCCGGCCACCTCGGATCCCACTGCTGTCACCGTTCCCGCGTACTCGTGCCCGAGCGGCACGCCGGGCGCGATCCACACGCCCTCGGTGTAGGAGTGCACATCGGAACCGCAGATCCCGCACGCCCCGACGGACAAGACCACATCGGACGGTCCGCACACCGGTGCGTCGACCTCGTCCAGGGAAAGGGTTTCGATCGCCTGCCAAGTGACTACGCGCACAACAGCCTCCTAAATGGAACACCAAGTCCTTTGTGGCCGGGAAGAAAACCCCGGCACCCCAACAAACCCCGAAACGCCGACCAACGGTAACCACGCATTGCGCCGCACGGGTGAATCCCGAAAGATCAAGAAACCTCTTGCTGCACAAGAGCTTTGTCCTGAATCGAGAAGCTCCGAAGTGGCGCTTGACACACTCTGAAGCCGGGCGCAAGCTGTCTCGAACCGACTAGTCGGTCGGGAGCACTTCGGCTGAGGCACCTGTTCCGCCTCCCTATCCACCACCTGCATCCGCACCCCTGTGTCCGGAGGGTCTTTCATGTCGTTCCCCGCACCGGTAATCCGCCCCAAGCTCTTCATGGGCAAACGCGGGCTGATGCTCGCGAGCATCCTGATCGTCAACTTCGTGGTCTGGCTGGACAGCGCGAAGTTCAGCCTGCTCAACCCGTTCTGGTCCACCGACCTGCACCTTTCGCCGAGTCAGATCTCGAGCGTCACGGCGAGCTACCTGCTGGGGTACTTCCCCCTGCTGCTGCTCGCCGGCATCCTCGCCGACCGCATCGGCGCCAAGCTGATGCTCATCATCTGCATCTCCGGCGTCACGGTGCTCTCGGCGACGATGGCGTTCGTCCACACCTACAACGAGATGTGGTGGCGGAACCTGATCTTCGGCGTCTTCTTCGGATTCTCCTGGGCTCCTTCACAACGGCTCCTTTCCGTGTGGTTCCCGGGCGCGCTCGGCGCCAGGGCGACGTCGACGTGGATGAGCTCGACCCTCATCGCCGGTGTGCTCGCGCCGGCGATCGCACTGCCGCTGGCGAACCACCTGTCCTGGCGGGACGCGTTCATCGTCGTGGCGGCGCTGGGTGTGCCGGCGCTGGTGATGCTGGTTCTGTTCACCGCCAACAAACCCGAGAAGCTGCGCGGGATCACGCCGGAAGAGGTCGCGCGCATCCACGCCGAACACCGCGGGGTCGAGGTCCGCGAGAAGCTGAGCTTCCGCGAACTGCTGCGAGCGCTCAAGAACCGCAGCATCCTCACGATGATCATCGCGACCGCACTGGCGACGACCCCGACGTGGCTTTCGGGTCCGTGGCTGCCCTACGGCCTCATCACGCTCGACAAGGTCAATCCCGACACGGTGGCCTGGGTCAGCCCGCTCATCGCGGCGATCCCGGTCCTCTTCGGACTCGTCAACGGCACGCTGGTCACCCGCTTCTTCGGTGGCCGCACGCGGCCGTGGCTGGTGGCCGGGCCGGCCTGCGGTGCCGTCGGGTTCCTGATGGGTGTGCTGCTGCATGATTCGACGTGGGTCCTGTGGGGATTCTTCATCGGGGCCTTCGCCTTCCTCTGCGATCCGATGTTCTGGGGCACGGTCAACAGCTACTGGGCCGGCATCGCCCGGCCGGAGGTCACCGGCACGCTCAACGGCGCGTCGGCGGCCATGCAGGTCGCGGTCGGCTGGATCATCACCGACCAGAGCGGGAAGTGGATCGACACGTCGGTGTCGGGCCGCGGCCAGCTCGACACCATCTGGATCGTCGGTGCGATCCTGTTCGCCGTGGCCATCATCCCGGTCCTTCTGTCCAAAGAGGTACGGGTGCACCAGGCCGTGGCGGGCGACCTCGAACCGACGCTGCCGGCCCGGACCACCGATCCGGTGTCCTGACGCACAGGAGCTGAAGAAGGGGCTTCCCCGCACCGCGCGGGGAAGCCCCTTCGTCGTTCAGCCCGCGGTGACCGCGGAGGGGAAGCGTTCCGCGATCCGCTGCTGGCTCACCTTGGGCGTCCAGCGGTCCTCGAGCCCGGCCCAGATGTCGCGCAGCTTCGGGATCACCTGCGTCCCGAACAGCTGGTTGTTCATCGCCGCGACCTCTTCGGGCAGGTTGCCGACGTGCATGCACGTGATGAGCTGGCCGATCCGCAGGTCCGTCACGAGGTCACGCACGCGCTGCTCGACCCGCTCCGGCGTGCCGGCGATGATGTAGCCGAGCTTGTCGTACTCCCAGAAGGACAGTTCGCCGTTCTGAGCCTTCATGCGTTCCTCATTGGACATCGTGCGCGCCCGCGTGAGATTGGCCCGGATCGACGGCAGCGAGTTGTAGCCCGGTGGCGTCGCGAACTCCAGCGCCGTCGGGTTCTGGCGGTAGAAGTACTTCACAGCGTCGCCGTAGAGGCGCTCGGCCTCGGCGTCGCTGTCGGCGCAGCAGATGATCTGGGTGAACGCCATGCGGTTCGGGTTAGTGTCGGCACCCTGCTGCTCGGTGTAGTCCCAGAAACCCTTCACGATCGGCTCGGCGCTCTGCTTGCCGCTGAACGAAAGGTAGCCGTAGCAGTAGTTGAAGGCGTTGACCACGTCCCAGGTCTCCACACTGCCACTGCCCGGGATCCACACGGGAATCTCGTCCTGCACCGGCCGCGGCCACGTGTTGACGTAACGCAGCTTGGTGTACTTCCCGTTGAACGCGAACGGTTCCTCGGCCTTCCACGCGCGCGTGATGAGGTCACGGGCCTCGTGGAAGCGATCGCGCAGCTCGATCGGGGGCACGCCGTAGGAGAAGGCCGTGTCCATCGGGGTGCCGAACACCATGCCGGCGATGATGCGGCCGCCGGAGATCGTGTCGAGCATCGCGATCTCCTCGGCCACGCGGACCGGCGGGTTGTACAGCGCGAGCGAGTTGCCGCACAGGGCGATCGCGGAGTTCTGCGTGGTCCCGGCGAGGATGGCGGCGATCAGGTTGGGCGACGGCGTCATCGCGAGTGATGTTTGGTGGTGTTCGTTCAACAACAGGGAGTCCCAGCCGAGGCCGTCGGCTTGCTGCATGAGGCGCAGGTAGGTGTGGTAATCCTCGTGCACCTGCGACGGGTCGGCCACCGACGCCGGCGGCGTGACCCACGAGCTGTGCACGGTGCTGCCGTAGTCGTCGGGGAGCTTGGTGTAGTACTGCTGTGCGAACCAGTGGAACTTCACGTGCGTACCTGCCTTTCGAAGGAGTAGGGGTTCAGCCCGCTGCCATGGAGCCGCCGTCGACGCGGTAGGTCTCGCCGTTGACGAACGCCGACTCGTCGGAAGCCAGGTACAGCACCATGTTCGCGATGTCGGACGGCAGCCCGGCGCGCGGTGACGCGGTGCCGGCCAGCGACTGCTCCGGGAGGTCGGGCACCGCGTCGAGCAGCTGCTGCGTCTGGATCACGCCCGGGGCGATCGCGTTGCAGCGGATGCCCTGGCGTCCGTGCTGCGCCGCGATGTACCGCGTCAACCCGACAACGGCGGCCTTCGTGGTGCCGTACGCCGTGAGCCCGGTGCTCCCGCGCAGTCCGCCGATCGAGGCCATGTTCACAATCGAACCGCCGTGGCCGGCCTCGACCATGTGCGGAAGTGCGAATTTGCACACCAGGAAGATGCTCCGCACGTTCGTGGCGAACGCCCGGTCCCACAGCGCGATGTCGGTGTCGATCACCGTGGTGTCACCGAACCACGCGTCGGGCCCGACCAGCGCGGCGTTGTTGTGGATCACGTCCACGCGCCCGTGGCGTTCGATCACCGCGGCGACCATGTCCTCAATGGACTGCTGATCGGTGGCGTCGAAGCGCACGGCGCTCGCCGTGTCCCCGATCTTCTCGGCCACCAGCTTGGCGCCGTCCTCGTTGATGTCCGCGACCACCACGGACGCGCCTTCACGCGCGAGCGTGTACGCGGTCTCGCGGCCGATGCCCGCCGCGCCTCCGGTGACCAGTGCGACCTTGCCGTCTACCCTGCCCATTTCGACGTCCTCTCAGGAATCCAGGAAAGCGGTGACCACGGACACGAACTCGTCTTCCTGCTCGACCATCGGGTAGTGCCCGGCCTCGTCGATCACGGTGACCTTGGCGTCGGGCACGAGCCGTGCGAACTCCTCGGCGTACGCGGTGGTCACGAGGCCGTCGGACGCGCCGTTGACCACCAGCGTCGGCGCGGAGATCAGCGGCAGCCGGCGCCGGAGGCCGCGTTCGGCGATGGGCCACATGAACTTGGTGGCCGAGCCGAGGTTGCGGGCGGAGAACAGGATTCCTGCGTGGGGGTCTTCGGGGTCGGGCACGAAGTTCGTCGGCTCCTGCTCGGGCGGGCCGGCGTGCCACTTGGCGGCCTTCACGTCGGCGGCCGCGCCGAACGGGTCGAGTGAAGGCTGGTCGTCGAGCCAGATTCCGAACGGATCCACCAACACCAGCCGTCGTACGAGTTGGGGAGCGATCACGGCGAGTTCGGCCGCGAACATCCCGCCGAGCGAGTGCCCGACGACGTCCACCTGCTCCAGACCCCAAGAACTGACCAGTGCGCGGTGGAACAGGGCGACGTCGAGCACGTCGGTGAAATGCTCGAACCCGGTCGACTTGCCGTAGCCCGGCAGTTCGGGCGCGAGCACCCGCCGGGATTCGGCAAGGCGCTTCAGGAAGCCGGCGGCGCCGGGGTGGCGCTCGTACCCGTGCAGGTACAACAGGGGCGATCCGCTGCCGTCCTCCCAGAGGTCGACCTCGAACCGCCCGATGCCTGCGATGTCCAGCGTTGTCATGCGGGAACCTCCATTCCGCTAGTCGGTGAACTGGCCGCCCGCCGGGTGCAGCATCTGGCCGGTGACGAACGACGATTCGGCGGACGCGAGCCACAGCACCGCGTTCGCCTGCTCTTCAGGGGTGCCGAGGCGGTTCATCGGCGTGATGCTCATCGCCGAGGAGTAGGCCGCCTCGTTGTCCTCGATGCCGGCGATCATCGGCGTCGCCGTGTAGCCGGGGCCCACGGCGTTCACGCGCACGCCGGTGGTGGCGAGCTCGAGGCCGAGGACCTTGGTGAGCATCCAGACGCCGGCCTTCGACGTGCAGTAGGGCGCCGCGCCGGCCAAAGGGATCTTCGCGGCGCTCGAGGCGATGTTGATGATCGAACCCCCGTCACCCTGTTCGAGCATCTGCCGGGCGAGCGCGCGGTCGGTCATCATCACGCCCAGCACGTTGACGTCCAGCACCCGCCGGAACGCCTCCGTCGCCAGGTTCACCACGTGTGTCGCGTCGCCGTTCTGCGCGCGGGTCTCGACGTTGCTCATCCCCGCCGCGGTCGCGATGCCGGCGGCCGCCACGCCGACGTCGACCCGGCCGAACTCGGCCACCGCCGCGGCGACGAGGGCGTCGCAGTCGGCTTCGCTGGTGGTGTCTGTTCGTTTGTACACAGCCTTTTGGCCGATTTCTTCCACCAGCCGTAAGGTTTCGCTCGCATCTTGCACGTCGCCGATCACCACGTGTGCGCCCTCGCGCGCGAAGCGCACCGCGGTGGCCCGGCCGATGCCGCTCGCGCCGCCCGTGACGACGGCGATCTTGTTCTCCAGTGCCATGACCATGGGCTCGACTGTGACCTGCGGCACGAGGGTGCGACAACGGAAGTTCGTGCGCGCTGCGGGCCCGCGGCATGTGCGGATTCCCATTGCCGCCGTGCCCGGGCGCCGCTGACGATGAAGTGGCCAAGTCAGCGCGAGTGACGGGTGGTGGGTCGTGGAACGAGCTGGACAGCTGCACATCGTGGGCCTCGGGGGGACCGTGCGCCCCGGATCGTCGAGTGAGCAGTCGCTGCGGATCGCGTTGCGGCACGCGGAGGAGCTGGGCGCGATCACGCACGCGTTCGCCGGGGCGTCGTTGGCCCAGCTGCCGATGTACGCGCCGGGCGGCGACGGCGGCGCGGTGGCGCGTGAGCTGGTCGAGCACCTGCGGCGCGCCGACGGCGTGATCATCGCGTCACCCGGCTACCACGGGTCGATGTCGGGGCTGGTCAAGAACGCTCTGGACTACGTGGAGGACATGCGTGAGGATCCGTTGTCCTACCTCGCCGACCGGGCCGTCGGGCTCGTCGTGGCGGCGCACGGATGGCAGGCGGGGGTGACGACGCTGGGCGCGTTGCGGGCGGTGGTCCACGCGTTGCGCGGCTGGGTCACGCCCTACGGCGCGGTGGTGAACTCACTGGAGACGCAGTTCGCCGACGGTGTGTGTGACCAGCCACGGGTGGTACAGCAGCTGCACCTGGTGGCCGACGAGGTGGTGCGGTTCGCGGGTCTTGTCGCCGGGGCGCGGGTCGCCTGATGGAGCTATCGTTCGAACCCCTGACGCCACTGTCCTATCTGGACCGCGCGGCGGCGGCGCACGGCTCCCGGGTCGCGGTGGTCGACGGTGCTTCTCGGTGGACGTACGCGGAGCTGCACGACCGGTGCCGTCGGCTGGCGGGGGTGCTGGCGCCGTTGGCCGGCGGGCGTCCGGTGGCGGTGCTGGCGCCGAACACGCACGTGTTGCTGGAGGCCAACTTCGGTGTGCCCTGGGCGGGAGTGCCGCTGGTGGCGGTGAACACGCGGCTGTCGGCGCGCGAGGTCGCGTACATCCTGGAGCACTCCGAGGCGTCGGTGCTCGTGCACGATCCGGTGTTCGACCCGCTGGTGGACGAGGTGCTCTCGAGCGTCGGCGGGGTGCGGCGGATCCGGGCCGGGGAGGAGTACGAGGCGCTGCTCGCGACCGCTGCTCCGCTGGCGTTGACACCCGACGACGAGCGGGCCGTGCTGTCGATCAACTACACGTCCGGCACCACCGGCCGGCCGAAGGGCGTGTTGTATCACCACCGCGGCGCGTACCTGCAGGCGTTGGCGATGGTAGGTCACGTGGGATTGTCACCATCTTCTGTGCATTTGTGGACACTCCCGATGTTCCACTGCAACGGCTGGTGTTTCCCGTGGGCCGTCACCGCAGCGGCGGCGACGCACGTGTGCCTGCCGAAGGTCGAGCCCGACGAGGTGTGGCGGCTGATCCGCGAGGAGGGAGTCACCCACCTCAACGGTGCGCCCACGGTGTTGTCGATGTTGGCTTACGCACAAGAAGCTGTGCGAGTCACACCAACGGTGCGTGTGGCGACCGGCGGTGCACCACCGTCTCCGGCGATCCTGCGGCGCATGGGTGAGCTGGGGTTCGACGTGACGCACCTGTACGGGCTCACGGAAACCTTCGGCCCGGCCATGATCTGCGACTGGCGTCCGGAGTGGAACGATCTCGACACGACGGCTCAGGCGCGGATGAAGGCGCGCCAGGGCGTGGGGAACATGATCGCGTGTGTCGTGCGGGTGATCGGGACCGACGGGGTGGACGTGCCCGCCGACGGCGTGACGGTCGGCGAGATCGCGTTGCGGGGCAACAACGTGATGCTCGGCTACCTCAAAGACCCCGAGGCGACGCGCGCGGCGGCACCGGACGGCTGGTTCCGCACCGGTGATCTGGGCGTTCTCCATCCCGACGGATACGTGGAACTACGCGACCGCAGCAAGGACGTGATCATCTCCGGCGGTGAGAACATCGCGTCCGTCGAGGTGGAGCAGGCGATCGCGGACCACCCGGCCGTGCTGGAGGTCGCGGTGGTCGCCGCGCCGCACGAGCACTGGGGTGAGGTGCCGGCGGCGTACGTGACGCTCCACGCCGGCGCGTCGGCGACGGAGGAGGAGATCGTCGCCCACGTGCGGTCGCGGCTGGCGCGGTTCAAGGCGCCGAAGTCGGTGGAGTTCGGTGAGCTGCCGAAGACGTCGACGGGGAAGGTGCAGAAGTTCGTGCTGCGGGAGCGGGCGCGGCGGGGTCCGGCATGAGCCGGTAGAGCTGCAGGGCGACCTGCAGGTCGAGGGTGTTTTCCGGATCGCGCCAGCCGGCACCGTCGAGCACGTGGTCGATGCGGTCGAGGCGCTGGTAGAGCGTGTTGACGTGGATGCCGAGCGCGCGGGCCGCGGCGGGCGGGCTCTGGCCGCGGTCGAAGTAGCACTCGACGGTGGCGAGCAGGGACGAGCGGTGTTCGGCGTCGTAGTCGAGCAGCGGTCCCAGGGCGCGGCGGACGACGCGGCGCAGTTGGTCGGGGCCGACGTTGTCGAGCACGACGCCGACCACGCCGAGTTCGTCGAGGCCCGCGCCGCTGCCTTCCCGGCCGAGGGCCAGGAGGAGACGGTGGCAGCGCAGGGCCTGGTGGTGGGTGGTGCGCAACGCCGGGAGGTCGTGAGCTGGGCCGGCGGCTCCGGCGGTGACGGGGGTGCTCGAGTCGAGCTCGGTCGCGACGGCCCGGGCGATGGCGCCGGCGTCACACCCGGGGAGGATCAGGACGAGGTGACCGTCCACTTCGCTCGCGAGGCCGCCGCGCCGGGTGGCGACGCATTCGGCGGCGGATGTGAGTTCTTGCGCATCGCCTGAGACCACCACGATCACGTGCGGTTCGTTTTCCACCAGAACCGTGAATCTTTTCGCACGCCGTGTGATGGAGTCCCAGTCGGGTTCGCGGTCGCCGAGGAGGTCTTCCACCAGCTCGTGGCGCAGGTCTTGTTCGACTGTTGCCGTTTGGCGTTCGAGAAGTACCAGGAGTGTTGCGGTTTGTGCCGCGCGTTCGAGGGTGCCGAGTTCGGTTTCGGTCAGGGGCTGGGTGCGCCCGAAGTACAGCCGCCCGTGTGTTTCGCCGCCGGCGCGCAGCGGGACGACGGTGCCGGCGCGGAACACGGCCTCGACCGGGATCCCGCCGGGCGCGGTGGCGGCGACGCGGTCGGTGCCGGTCTCGAGGGCGACGGTGCCGTCGAGCAGCCGTGCCATCGTGTCGGCGACTTCGCCGAGGCCGGCGCCCGCGAGCGCGAGCGGCACCAGGAGCTCGTGGGCGGCGCCGGCGAGTTCGAGCGCGTGGCGTTGTTCGGACATCTGCGCGTGGGTTTCGCGCAGCTCCTCCGTCGTGCTGCCGAGCTGGCCGAACAGGCGCGCGTTGTCGATCACCACGGACGCGTGGTGCGCAAGCGAGGTCAACAAAGCGATGTCGTGTTGATCGAATGTTCGCTCGTGGCGATCGGCTGCGAACAAGGCGCCGATCACGCGTTGCCCGAGTTTCATCGGCACACCGGCGATGCTCACCACGCCGTCTTCTCCGACGGCGCTCGCGACGTGCGTTTCGCGGTGGATGCGGGGGTCGGTGAGGTAGTTGGTGGTGGCGAACGGACGTCCAGTGGCGATCACCCGGCCGCCGACGCCCGAGCCGGGCCGTTGGCGCACTGAGCGGATCGGCGCGGTGACCGTGCCGGAGGTGACGCGCATGTAGGCGTCGCCGGTATCGTCGTCGATGAGGGCGATGTAGGTGGAGTCGGTGGCCAGGAGCCGGCGGACGCGGTCGACGATGGCACTGAGCACCTCGTCGACGTCTCGCAGCGAGGTCAGGTCGCGCGCGGTTTCGTACAGGGCTTGGGTTTCGCGTTCGCGTTGTGCGCGGCGGGCGAGGATGCCGCGGACGGTCCGGGCATCCGCAATCGCTTGCCGCAGCAGGTTCTTCCGGCCGCCTTCGGGAAGCGCCCGGACGTGGGCCTCGACCGCCTCGAAATCAGTGGCCGGCGCCTCTTCGGCGAGCAGGAAGGTGAGGTGGGCGAGGGCTTCGGCAGGGTTGTCCACTGTGGACCTGGTGAGCGCTTCCGCTGTCATGACACCACCACCGGGATCTGGTCGATTACGCGCCGGAGCTGCAGGGCGATGCGTAGCGTGAGGGCACCCGCGGGCTCACGCCAACGGCGGTGCCCGAGCACCTGGTCGACGCGGTCGAGGCGCTGGTAGACGGTGTTGGCGTGCACCTGCAGCCGGCGCGCGGCGGCGCGGGGGTTCTCGCCGGCGGCGAAGTAGCCGTCGAGGGTTTCGGCCAGCAGAGAGCCGTGTTCGTCGTCGTAGCTCAGGATCGCGCCGGCGTTGTCCTCGACGAGGCGGCGGACGTGTTCGCGGGAGGCGCCGTCGAGCACCAGGCCGAGCACACCGAGGTCGGCCAGGCTGGCGGCCGTGCCCGCTCGCCCGAGCGCGACGAGCAACCGGTGGCAGCGCTCGGCTTCCCGGTGCAGGCTCCGCACGGCGGGCGCGGTCGCGGCGGGTCCCGCCACGCCCGCGGTGACCGTGCCGCCGGTCGCGCGCTCGAGGTGCCTCCGCGCGGCTCTCACGGCGGCCGTCGCGTCGGCGCGGGGGAGCACCAGCACGACGTGCCCACCGTGCTCGGTCGCCACACCCCCGTGCGCCCGGACGTAGTCGGCTGCGGCCCTCAGCAGCCGCCGCCTGGTGGTGCCGCCGGCCGAAACCACGAGCACCGTCTGCCGCACGGCGAAATCGATCGCACCCGACACCTTCGCGCGCCGCCGCAACGCCGCCCAATCCGGCTCGCGTTCGGCAAGCAACTCGTCCACCACCTGCCCGCGCACCTGCTGTTCGGCCGCGGACATCTGACGTTCGACGAGCAACAACAACGCCGCCGTCTGCGCCGACCGCTCGAGGATCCGCTTGTCGGTGTCCAACGGCTCCGCGCGCCCCGAGAACACCAGATGCCCGAACGTTTCACCCCCAGCCCGCACGGGCACCGTCCACGCGCGCCGCCCCAAATCCCGCACCCGGCCAGGTCCGGGTTCGTTGGTCGGCCCGGATTCACCGATGCTCCTGCCCTGCTCGCTTCCGGACTCCGTCGGCAGCGCGGCCCGATCGGCGGGGCCGTCCACCAGGTCCGTCCCGGCAACCTCCGCGGCGACCGGCGGCAGGTCCGGCAGCCGATCCAGCAGCTCCGCCGGGCCGGCCTTGGCCAGCGGCGTCCCGTCGGGTTCGGCGGCGAGGACCGCGCCGTCGAGGGTCTCGGCGACGGCGGCCACCAGTTCGGCCAGGTCGGCGCGGCGCAGGACCATCGCCATCAGCTGTTCGTGGGCGGTCGCTGCCTGTTCGAGGGCTTTGTTGTGGCGGGCGAGCTGGTCGTTGGCGACCGTCAGCTCCTCGGCGGTGGCCTTGGTGGCTGCGAAGAGGCGTGCGTTTTCCAACACGATCGCCGCGTGATCCGCGAGCGAGCCCAGCAGGTCGATCTCGGATTGTGCGAATGTTCGCTCGTCGCGGTTGGCTCCGAACAGCACGCCGATCACTTCCGAACCCACGCGCATCGGGACGCCGAGGATGCTCACGATCCCGTCCTCCGCCACGGCCGACGCGACGGAGTGCTTGCGGCGAATCCGGTTGTCGCGCAGGTAGTTGGCGGTGGCGAACGGGCGGCCTTCCTGCGCGACCCAGCCGCCGACGCCGTACCCGGGCGGCTGCCGCAGCGATTCGATGGGCCGCGTGATCGTGCCGAGCGTGACGCGCATGTACGCGTCGCCCGTCTCCGGATCGACGAGCGCCATGTATGCGGCGTCGGTGCCGAGCAGCCGGCGCGCGCGGGCGACGATCGCGTCGAGCGCGGCGTCGACCTCGCGCACCGAGGCGAGATCACTGGCCGTGTCCAGCAGCGCCTGCATCTCGCGCTCGCGGCGCTTGCGGTCGGCGAGCAGTCCGCGGATGCGCGCGGCCCTGGTCAGCGTGAGGGCGACGAGCTCCCCATCGCCCTCGCCCGCCAGGTCCTCGCCGAGCCGGTCGAACTCGCCCGTCGCGCCGGTTTCGTCGGCGAGCAGGTGCAGCAGCCTGGCCAGGTCCTGTTCCGTGGTGGTCACACCGCCGTTGGTGTTGTCCATCTCGTCTCCTCGGTGCCTGTTGACATCTTGACCACAGATGTCCGGCCCCGTCGACCAAAAGCCGCTGGATGGCGCAGTGCGTGTGCGTTCACCCACGTCCGATGTGCGGCTCGTGTACATCCTCCTGTTGTCGCGCGACCCGGCGCGGCCGGATGCTCGTGTCTTCGAGAGGACGGTGCACCTTGGCGACAGCGACCGTGAACGGCGTGACCCTCCGCTACGACACCGCGGGCGAAGGCCCGCCACTGCTGCTCATCGCCGGCCTCGGCGCCAACTCGAGCGCGTGGGCGGGCGCGGTGCCCGAACTGAGCCGCCGGTTCACCGTGATCACCTTCGACAACCGGGGTGTCGGCCGCAGCGCCGTGCCCCCGGGTCCGTACTCGGTGGACACGCTGGCCGACGACGCGGCCGCGCTCGTGGAGTACCTGGACCTCGGCCCGGTCGCCGCCGTGGGCTGGTCGCTGGGCGCGTCGGTGCTGCAGTCGATGCTGATCCGCCACGGTTCGGTCCTGTCGAAAGCCGTGCTGCTCAACGGTTTCCCGTCGTACACCCCCATCCAGCACGCGTGGCTCGACGCCGGCCTCGCGCTCCGCCGCGCCGACGTCGACCCGCTGGCCGTCGGCGTGATCGGCATGGCGTGGGCCTTCACCGCCCGAGTGTTGTCGGACCACGAAACCCTTGCCGCCCAAGCGAAACTGGCCGCGGAAGACCCGTACCCGACGTCGCTGGAAGGCTTCGAAGCGCAAGCCGCGGGCCTGCGCGTCTACGACTCCCGCCCGGACCTGCCGTCGGCGCTGACCCCGACGCTCGTGCTGGCCGGTGCCGAAGACGTCCTGACGCCCGTGTCGCAGTCCGTGGAAATGGCTTCGCTGCTGCCGAACGCTTCCCTGCGCGTCCTGCCTCGGGGTGGCCACGCCATGCTCCTGGAGTACCAGGACGACACCCTCGCCGCGATCACGGACTACCTGGGCTGATGAGCCTCGCCGCCGATCTGGACGTCGGAGCGCTCGCGGCCCTGGGCCGCGGCGAACCGGTGCGGCTCGACGACTGCCTGGTCCTCCCGGCCGAGCTGGTGACCACCGCGTCGATGGCCTTCCTCATCCGCTACACCAGCGGGTTCGCCTGCGTCGCTCTCCCACGCGAGCGGTTGCGCGCGCTGCGCATCCCGCTGCTGCCCGCCGACGACACCGACTGCCCGCCGTTCGCCGTCTCCGTGGACGCCGCCGACGGCATCACCACCGGAATCTCCGCCCACGACCGGGCCCTGACCGCGCGCACCCTCGCGGCTCCGGCCACGACGTGGACCGACCTCACCCGGCCCGGCCACGTCGTTCCGATCCTGGCCCGCACCGGCTGCACGGGCGTGGCGGAAGCGGCGGTGGAACTGTGCCGACGAGCCGGCCTCGCCGAGGCGGCCGTGCTGGCCGCGGTCGAGGACGACGAGCCGGCGCTCGCCGGCCTGCCGAGGGTCTCGACAGTGGAGGTGTTCTGACTTCGCGCAGGTCAGGCCGTGAAGTCGACCTCCTCGGTGGTGACCGTGCCGGCCTTCCGGCCGGGTGCCGCGTGGTAGTTCCAGTACAGGTTCGTGTGCGCGATGACCTTGTCGGGCGTCGGCGCGCCGTACTCGGAGAGGTCTTCGGTGGTGTGCGCGTCGCCCACCAGGGTGGCGTCGTAGCCGCGCGCGATGGCGCCGTGGAGCGTCGAGCGGATGCACTCGTCGGTCTGCGCGCCCGAGACGAACAGGCGCCCGATGCCGCGCTCAGCCAGCACGGACTCGAGGTCGGTGTCCTCGAACGAATCCGGGTACGCCTTCTGCACCAACGCTTCCGAGTCGTTCCGGACGAGCTCCGGCACGTACCGCCACTTCTCGCTGTCGCGAGGCATCTGTTCGCTGTTGTGCTGCACCCACACCACGTCGACGTCGGCGGCGCGCGCCTTGTCGACGAGCGCGCCGATGTTGGCGACGACCTTGTCACGCTCGTGGGCGTGGTCGACCACGCCGTTCTGCACGTCGATCACGAGCAGGCCGGTCTTCGGGCGGTTGGCGAGCGTGGTCATGGCGGCTCCTCCGTTCGGTGGGGTCGATGGTATGTCTTCGGTCCGACAGTTTCGGGCGAGAACGTGGAGGACGCATGCTGCGCTGGGGAATCATGGGTACGGGCGGCATCGCCGGTGCCTTCGCGGAGGACCTGAAGCTCACGGATTCGGGTGTGGTCTCCGCCGTCGGCTCGCGCAGCCGCGAGACCGCCGACGCGTTCGCCGATCGCCTCGGCATCCCCACCCGCCACGGCAGTTACGAAGCCCTGGCCGCGGACCCCGAGGTCGACGCCGTCTACGTCGCGACCCCGCACCCGATGCACCACGACAACGCCATGCTCGCGCTGTCCGCCGGCAAGCCGGTGCTGGTGGAGAAGCCGTTCACGATGAACGCCGACGAGGCCCGTTCGCTGGTCTCCTTCGCCCGTGAACGCGGACTGTTCCTGATGGAAGCGATGTGGACGCGCTTCCTGCCGCACATCCACCACGTCCGCAGCCTGCTCCCGGAGCTCGGCGACATCGTCACCGTCTCCGCCGACCACGGCCAATGGTTCGCCGAGGACGCCGACTTCCGCCTCTTCGCCCCGGCCCTCGGCGGCGGCGCACTGCTCGACCTGGGCGTCTACCCGGTTTCGTTCGCGTCGATGATCCTCGGGACGCCGTCGCGCGTGGCCTCGATCGGCTCGCCGGCCTTCACCGGCGTCGACGCCCAGACGTCCATGCTCTTCGGCTACGACAGCGGCGCCCACGCGGTCCTCAACTGCACCCTCCGCGCCGCGTCGGGCACCACCGCCTCCATCGTCGGCACCGACGCGCGCCTGGACATCGAAGGCGCCTTCTACGCCCCGGCTTCCTTCACCGTCACCCCACGCGGCGGCACCCCCGTCCGCCACACCCACACCGACCCCGGCCGCGGCCTGCGCCACCAGGCCGACGAGGTCGCCCGCCTCCTGGCGGCCGGCGCGCTGGAGAGCCCGCTGATGCCGCTCGACGAAACCATCTCGATCATGGCGACGATGGACGAGGTGATCGCTCAGGCCGGCTGACGGTCGCTGGGCTACCCGCCGGCCCGCGTGTGGCGGGTAGCCCGGGGCGGCTTGTGTTCGGGACTCGGACGGCGGCCGCTGCTGCGCCTTCGCCTCTATTCGCGAGGAAGCTGCTGTCCGGTTGGGGCTCGTGTTGGTGCTCGGTGGTCCAGATCGCCACGGCTGCCCCCGATGGCCGCCTGCCCGGCTCGCAGGCCGTGCTCGGCCGATGTCTCCACGTTCCCTGCACGGGAAGAACGCCAGCGACTCGGCCAGGTCCGGCGTGGTCTCAGCCTCTCTTATCCGCCGCCCGCGTCCGGGATCAGCGGCGGTCCAGCTCCTCACGAGCCTGCCGCGCGACCGCCGCCCGGAGTTCCTCCATGCGCGCGTTCTCGGGCAGGAGGTCGCCGTGGTCGTGGAGGGAGACGTCGTTGAAGCTTCCCGCCGCACCGCGGAACAGCCCGAGCAACGACCTCAGCGCCCGTCGCCGCTCGAGCCGGGTCGGCGCCTGCACGAGCCGTTCGTGGTGCGTCCGGAGGAACGTCGCCACACCCGGCTTGTGCGGCCGGAGCACCTCGGCCAGCTCGGCGAGGTCGTCCAGCAGCTGATCGTCCACGCCACTCCTCGTCGCTGGGCCTGCGCCGCGAAGACTAGCCCGGGGTGATCGCAACCGTCCCGTGTCCGGGGTTGAGTAGTGCTACGGATCCGATCACCGCCACCCATCCCCGACCCTGACCGCATGACCACGGACGCCGCCACGCTTCACCGCCTCGCCGACGCCCTCGACGCCCTCGGCCGGCACATCGCCGCCGTCGGCACCGAACTCCGCACAGCCGGAACGCCCGCCACGCCGCCCCCGGACCCGGCTGCGCAGGCTGGGCCGGTGAACCCGCTGGTCAAGCCCACTTCCCAGCCACCGGTGCCGCCGGGGCAGCCGCCGACGCCCGCCGAGGCACCGCAGCCCGAGGCCGCACCGGACTCGGACCGGCCACCCTCTCCGTCGACCGCCACGCAGCCGCAGGTCAGCGCGCAGCCGGCCACATCCGCGCAGCCCAGCATGAGCGAAGGCGACCTACCGGCACACCTCACCGGCGCGGGCCCACAGCCAGCTCCGCATCGTGGCCAGCCCGACGCGCCGTCGGCCACCGCCGCCGCTTCGGCGGCGACTCAGGCTGCGACAAACCCGGCAGGCCCGACGGAATCCCACGCGGCCGCGGACTCAGCGCACCCCGAGTCAGGGCATCCCCTACAGCCCGGCACCCGGTCTGAGGCAGGTCCGGACCAGACCTCGCCCGTGGCAAGTGGCCGGCTGGAACCTCAGTCCAGTCCGCAGCAGCCAGGTGGCCAGCCGTCGCACGCTCGGCAGGCCTCGCACCCGGCGTCACCCCAGGCAACTCCGCAGCCGACCCACCGAGCCGCAGGAGACGAGTCGCCGCAGGCCAGCTCGCAGCCGACCACGGAGGCCGCTACGAGCACGGCGTCGCCTCATGTGGGCGGCCAGCAGCCCCAGACCGGCTCGCAGCCGTACGCGCCCTACGGCCCCATCTACCAGCCGTACCCCGGCGCCTACGCCTACCAGACGCCGCCCGAACCCCAGCCGTACGCGCAGCAGCCTTACCCCCAGACCAACCCCTTCCCGACCTACACCCCGCAGCCCACCCTGAGCGAGCGGCTCGGCAAGGAGGGCGCCGGGTCGCGGTTGCTCGCGTGGGTCGGTGGGGCCGTGACGTTGCTGGGTGTTGTGCTGCTGCTCGTGCTCGCGGTGCAGCGCGGGTGGCTGGGGCCGTTGCCGCGGGTGCTCGTGGGGGCCGTGTTCGGGGCCGCGCTCGTCGGGACGGGCGCGTGGCTGCATCGCAAGCCGGCCGCGCGCACTGGTGCGTTCGCCCTTGCCGCGACAGGGATCGCGACGCTCTACCTCGACGCGATAGCCGCCACCTCCCTGTACGAGTTCCTGCCCGTCCCCGCCGGCCTCGCCGTCGGGCTCGTGACCGCGGTGGGCGGGCTGTTGCTCGCCGTCATGTGGAATTCCCCTCTGCTCGCCAGTTCCGTCGTCGTCGCGTGCGGCGTGTGCGCACCCGTGATCACCCAGGGCTTCACGCCGGAACTCGTGACCTTCTTGCTCATCATCCAGATCTCGACGGTGCCCGTCCAGTTGCGACGGTCGTGGTGGTCCCTTTCGCTCACTTCGGCGATTCCACCCTTGACAGCGTCGCTGATCGGCACAGTGCTGCACACGCAGAACGCCGGCGTCGCCGTGGCCACCGGTTTCGTGAGCGCCGCCATCTCGTTGATCATGTTGCGCCGCAAGGAAAACGATCCGACCTTGCTGGCCGTGCTCGCCGTCGCGCCACTACCCGTGTTGGCCGCCGCGATGGTGCTTCCGAAGACGCAGGCGGCACTTTTGGCGGGTGCGGTGGCGGTTGTCCTTGTCGCGAAATGGCCGTTCGTGCGCGGTCAAGCCGGTACGGTCGCAGGCGTCGCCGGCCTCGTCGCCGCTTTGCAGGCCACGGTCACGGAATTCGACGGGGGTGCGGTGCTGCTGGGTGAAGCGCTGGCGCTCGCGTTCGCCGCTCGGTACACGAAGAACCGTTTCGTGCTAGGGGGTTCGCTGGCTTTCGCGGTGATCGGCGGGCTCGTCGCGATCGTCGTGGACGTGCCGCCCGCGATCCTCGTTGTCCCACGAGCGCACACGACCGCGGACCTGCTCGCCGCACTCGCCGCGGCCGCGCTCATGCTGGGCGCCGCGATCGCGTTGACCTGGGCCGCCGTGCGGCTCGAAACCCTCAATCCCAGCAAGCTTTTGCCGTGGCTTCCGGGCGGCCTCGCCGCGCTCTACGGCGCAGCCGGCCTGGTCCTGTGCGTGGCACTGCTGGCGGTTCCCGGCCGGTCCGGTTTCCTGCTGGGCCACGCGTTGATCACCGTCTCCTGGACGGTCGCCGCCCTCGTCCTGCTTCTCCGCGGTATCGCTGTCGTCGCGCTTCGCGTGGTAGGTCTCGTGCTGGTTGCCGCAGCGGTCGCGAAGCTGGTTCTGTTCGACCTCGCGGCGCTCGACGGGCTCGCCCGAGTGGGTGCATTTCTCGGCGCCGGTCTCGTTCTTTTGCTTGCAGGGAGCCGATATGCGCGAATGGTCGCCTCGCGCTAGCGGAAACTGTCGGTGGGTTGTGGTTCTCTTGATCTCACCACTTCCGAGGGGAGACCGAAGATGCAGTACACACCCGACCCGAACCTGATCAAGCGCGCCGGCGAGCCCGTGGGCTGGCTGACCACCATCACGCCGAGGGGACGTCCCGCACCACGTCCGGTGTGGTTCGTCCTCGACGGCGACGACATCCTGGTGTTCAGCCAGCCCGACACCGCCAAACTCCGCCACATCGCCGGCAACCCGGAGGTGAGCTTCCACCTCAACAGCGACCAGAACGGCGGAAGCATCCTCGTCGTCAACGGCCGCGCCCAAGTCGACGAGGGCAAACCCTCCGAAGCGCCGGGCTACCTCGAGAAATACGAGCCGTCCTACGCCGGCGTCGGATACGCCGACGCGGCCGCGTTCGACGCGTCGTTCTCGGTGCGCGTCCGCATCGTCCCGGAGCGCTCTTGGGGGTTCTAGGTCAGAAGGCGACGTCCAGGCAGGCCAGCCGTGCGCCTGCGGTTCCGGCGTGACCGGCGTCGGTGTGCGTGTGTGTTTCGTGGATCACCACGGAGTGTGCGCGTCGTGAGCCGAACGTCCAGTCCACAGTGGACTTGGCGTGGCCCGTGCCGAAATGGTCGGTGGTGAAGTCGAGCCAGATCTCGTTGCGCGGGTTCGCGTAGGTGGGGTCCACCGACGGCTTCACCGGGTCCGGTGTGTGCTGGAAGTGCGGGCCGGCGTCGTCGCCGCTGGGGCCGCACGCGTTCGCGTGGGCGTGGGCGCCGTACTGGTGGTTCGGCAGCAGGCCGGTGACCACGAGCGCGGTCGTGGTGCCGGTGGTGTGCGCGGACGTGCCGAACACGTGGGCTTGTGCGCCGCCCGGGACGAGGTCGGTGCGGTAGGTCACGGCGTGGGCGCCACGGGAGTACCCGGTGAAGGTGCCGTGCACGGAGGTGAAGTGCACCGGGGTGGCCGCGTCGGCGGTGGCGCCGGAGAGGCCGGCCAAGCCGGCGACGAGAGCAGCGGAAAGGAGTGTGGGAGCGATTCGCATGGTCATTCTCTAGCCAGCGCGTGGACCACGACGCCATGGGCGCCACCCGAACGTGTGATCACTTCCCCCGTCGTGGACAGCGTCGGGTGAATCCTCCACGGGCCGGTCGGCCAGGTTCGGGGCAGGGCGGAGCCTGGTGGGTCGGGCTTAGTGTTTCGGCACGAAGCCGACTCTGGAGCACACCGATGACTGACCCCGACGAGCAGCGCCGAGCCAACCCGCCCTCCGCCGACCCCGCAGGAGCCGAATTCCGCCGTGGGGAAGGCCTCGGTTCGACCACCGGCGGTGCACCACCGGTGGAGGCCGACGGGGCCATCGACAACGTCGACGTGGAGCACACCGGGGAGACACGCAACCAGAAGCTGCAGCGCAACGTCGGCGAGCTGCTTCAGGAGCTACGCGTCGCGCAGGCCGGGGTGCAGATCCTGCTGGGGTTCCTGCTGGCGGTCGTGTTCACCGACCGGTTCCAGGCAGCCGGCGGGCTCGTGAAGGGGCTGCACCTGGTCGCGGTGCTGCTGGCGGTCGCCGCCACGGCGCTGCTCACCGCGCCCGCGGCGTGGCACCGCCTGCTGTTCCGCACAGGCCGCCGCGACGAGATCCTGCGCGTCGGCAACCGCGTCGTGCTCGTCGGCTTCGGCTGCCTCGCCGGCACGGTCACGCTCACGGTCGCCCTCATCGCCAAGGTCGTCTACGGCACCCCCGCCCTCATCGCCGCGGGCAGCTTCACGGTCCTGCTGTTCGGCCTACTGTGGTTCGCTGTACCCCTCCGCCTCCCCAAGGACGACCCGGTCGCGGCCAACCCACCTGAGCCGGCGCGCAACCGACAGGCCTGACCAAGCGCGACGGGCGGGGCTGGCCGGGGCGGTTGGTTGGTGGGGCTGACCAAGCGCGACGGGCGGGGCTGGCCGGGGCGGTTGGTTGGTGGGGCTGACCAAGCGCGACGGGCGGGGCTGGCCGGGGCGGTTGGCTGGCGGCGCTGA
>NZ_JBIAWY010000001.1:894206-1077283 GCF_042896185.1 Amycolatopsis sp. NPDC001319
ACCGGGCGTGACCGGCGGGGCTGACCGGGGCAGCTGACTGGCGGGCACTGACCAAGCGCGACCAGCAGGGCTGACCGGGCGATTGGCTGGCGGCGCTGACCGGGCGTGACCGGCGGGGCTGACCGGGGCAGCTGACTGGCGGGCACTGACCAAGCGCGACCAGCAGGGCTGACCGGGCGATTGGCTGGCGGCGATAACCGGCCGACGAGTTATGGCCTGCCCGCTGGATGGCCGCCGCAGCATGGTCAACGACGGCAAGCACTCCACCATGTTCGTCGACGGTTGCCCGCTGCTGCGCAACCCGAAGACGCCCGCCAACGGCCTGACCAACCCGGGCGGCGGCTGGTTGGTCGGCGCGTACGCCTACGGCAGCAAGGTGGAGCAGGGCTTCTACGGCCTGCTGGGCGACGTGCGCGTGGTCGAGCGCGCCTTGCCCGTCCGCGATTTCCTGCTCGGCTGAAAGCCCGGAAAAGGCGCCCGGAATCTCGAAGGGGCGGCTTTTTCCTGCCCGAAAGATCCGACTTGACAGGACCTGGACAATAAAAAATCGGCGCTCACGTCAAAACCACTGGTGAACGCCGAACCTGATATCAGGATAAACGCTGTGAGGGAACTTGTCAAATCAGGGGTACGACGAGGAATTGCAAGCGGAACGCGCATACGTCGCGTCGCTCTACGATCGGCTCGCCGCCGAGCGGGAGCGGGCGAACGGCGCGCATGTCAAGGCACTGCGGGAACCTGGCCACCTGTTGTGGGAGCGTGACGTCCAGGCCGCCCAGCGCGCGAAGGCCGTCGCGCAGCTCGACGTGGCGTACAACGGATTGTGCTTCGGCCGTCTCGACGCCCTTTCCGGAGAGCGGACGTACCTGGGCCGGCTCGGCATTTTCGACGAGGACAACGACTACGAACCCCTGCTCGTGGATTGGCGCGCGCCGGTCGCGAGCGCGTTCTACTGCGCCACCGCGGCGTCACCCGAAGGAATGGCACGACGCCGGCAGTTCCGCACGCGGGGACAGCGCGTGGTCGATTTCACCGACGAATTCCTCGGCGACAGCGGCGGGACCAGGGGCGATGCCGCGCTGCTGGCCGCAGTCAACGCGCCCCGCGGCGACGGGATGCGCGACATCGTCGCGACGATCCAGGCCGAGCAGGACGAGATCATCCGGCTGCGGCACCCGGGCGTCGTCGTGGTCGAGGGCGGACCGGGGACGGGAAAAACGGCCGTCGCGCTGCACCGCGTCGCGTACCTGCTGTACACGAAGCGCGAGCGGTTGCAGCGGCGCGGCGTGCTCGTCGTCGGGCCGAGCCCGGCGTTCCTCGACCACATCAGCCGCGTGCTGCCGTCGCTGGGTGAGACCGACGTCGTGTTCCAGACGCCGGGCGACCTCGTGCCCGGGCTGAATGTGACGGCCGAGGACGAGCCCGAGTTGCAGCGCATCAAGGGGTCGCCGGCGATGCTCGACGTGCTGGTCGCGGCCGTCGCCGATCGGCAGGAGCTGCCTTCGGAGCCGGTGCCGGTCGAGCTGACGGACGGCCCGGTGGTGCTCGACGCGGACGTCGCGCGTGCGGCCCGCGACGAGGCCCGCGCGACCGGGCTGCCGCACAACGAGGCGCGGCCGGTGTTTCGCGAGGCCGTCCGGCGGGGGCTGGCGGAGCGCGCGGTGGATCGGATCGGGGAAGGCTGGCTGTCGCCGTCGGACGGCATGCGGGCGGAGCTGCGCGCCGAGGTGCTGGCGGAGCTGGCGGATCACGAGCAGCTCGCGTCGGCGCTCGACTGGCTGTGGCCGTTGCTGACGCCGCGCCGGTTGCTCGCGCAGCTGTACTCGTCGCGCGCCCGCGTGGCGGCGGCCGGCGGGGCGCCCGCGCTGTACCGGGCGCGCGGCGCGGCGTGGACGGTGTCGGACGTGCCGCTGCTGGACGAGGCCGTCGACCTGCTCGGCGAGGACCGGTCGGTGGAGCGGGCCGCCGCGCGACGCGCTCGCGTCGAGGAGAACTACGCCGCCGGTGTGCTCGACGTCCTCGAGGTCGAGGAGACAATGGACGACGAGGAGCAGCTCACCGCGGCCGACCTGCTGGACGAGCGCGCGCTCGCGGAGCGTCACCGAGAGCGCGACAACCGCGCACTCGCCGAGCGCGCTGCGGCGGACCGCGACTGGACGTATGGGCACGTCGTCGTCGACGAGGCGCAGGAACTGTCCGAAATGGACTGGCGCGTGCTCATGCGGCGTTGTCCCAGCCGGTCGTTCACGATCGTGGGCGACCTGGCGCAACGGCGTTCGGCGGCCGGCGCGCGATCGTGGGCGGAGGTGTTGTCACGCTACGTGGCGGACCGGTGGGTTTTCCGACCGCTCACGGTGAACTACCGGACGCCGGCGGAGATCATGGCGGTGGCAGCGCGGCTGCTGGCGGAGTTCGCGCCGGGGGTGCAGCCGCCGGAGTCGGTGCGTTCGTGCGGGGTGTCCCCGTGGTCGCGGCGGGTTTCTTCGTACGACTTGGCGATTTCTGCCTTTGTCGACTCGGAGGCTTCACGCGAGGGCACGAGTGTGGTGATCGGGCCGCCGGGCGTGGCGGGCACGGTGCCGCCGTCGGCGACCAAGGGCCTGGAGTACGACGCGGTGCTCGTCGTGGACCCCGCCGGCATCCTCGCGGCGAGCTCCCGCGGGGCGGCGGAGCTGTACGTCGCGCTCACCCGCGCGACGCAACGGCTGGGCATCGTCCACGACGGGCCCCTTCCGGCGGTGTTGCGCGGAGCGGTGCCGGAGGGTGGTGGTCGGGTGAGCCATCGACGTTATGTGTGAGGGCAGTGGTGGCCCGACGTTGTTGTGCCGCTCGGTCTTTGACGAGGGTCGGTGACGTTGTTTCGGAGGACGGCTCGGTGCCGGCGTGGTGGATGCCGGCCATCAGATATCAGATCTGGTGTCCGGCGTTCGGCTGCTTCCGTGCCGGTGCCGTGGCGGCCCCGAGTTGTCCACAGCCCACCTGCCCGAAGGAGAACCTGTCCACAGATTTTGTTTTCCCCCGTTTTTGGGGCCATGGAGCGATAAGCTGGGACGGGGATGGCCCCCTGGGGAGGGCGGGAGTTCCGGCAAAGTCGTGGGTCCGCGTGTGGGGTCCCTCGGATCTGCGTGAATTTCTGTCTCGTGCGCCGGATCCGCAGGGCTGGCGTGGTGTGCGGCATTCAGTGGCGACGATCCTGGCGCGGGCCGAGGTGGCGGAATTCGGAGCTGCCAGATCGGCCTCGGACGAAGCGACGGTTCGCCGGGTGATGGCGCGGACGCCGTGAAGGTTGTTCTCTGTGTGCCACTGGCTGCGGACGTAGCAGCCGATACGACCGGGGGTGCGCTCGGCGGCCGGTGAGGGCGGTGACGCTGAGCGCAGTGTGGGTGGTGTTGTCCGCCGGCGCGCCGGGTGGTGTGGCGCTCAACGACGAACGCGCGGGTGGCGTACGAGAAATAAATCGGGTAGCCGAGCACATCCCCGAGTGGCGTCGATCGGGTGATGCGGTGTTCGCACACGGCATGCCGGGAGGGCAGGGCTGTGTGTGGTGAGGGGGAAGGGCTGCAAACAAAGGAAACCAGCCGCGCACACAGCGAAAGCGAGACAGTCAGCGGCGCCTCGCCAAAACCCCTGGCACAGCGGCCCAGCAGCCCGGAAATGAGGCGGGGACCCGGCCTCACCCGAGAAACACCGGCAACCTCAGACGGTCAGGTTGCCCCACGCGTAGTTCTGCTTGGCCAGCTTCAGGTACACGAACAGCTCCGTGGAGGTCACCCCGGGGATGGGGCGCACCTGGTCTCCCAGGACGGCCAGCAGGTGGTCGTCGTCGCGGCAGATCAGTGAGGCCAGGAGGTCGAAGCGGCCGGCGCAGAGGACGACCTGGTGGACGTCGGCAAGGTCCGACAGGCGGTTGGCGACCTCGCGCGGGTCGCCGCTTACGGTGATGCCGATCATGGCCTGGCGGGTCAGATCGACGTTTTCGGGGGCCGTCACGGCGACTATCTGCATCATGTCGTCGCGAAGCAGGCGTTGGACGCGCTGGCGCACGGCGCCCTCGGAGAGTCCGACTGCTTTGGCCAGTGCGGTGAACGAGGCGCGACCGTCGCTCTGGAGTAGGGCGATCAAGGTTCTGTCGGTGCCGTCCAACGCCTTCGGTGTGCGTTGCTCCTCGACCTTCGTACGGTTTCCGTCACCCATGCCGTCCCTCCCTGTGTTTCGGCATGTGATTCCTTAGGCGCGCAGCGTATCTGCCCCCGCGCCCGAACAGGAGTCGGTTTCGGGATTCACGCGATTCGCCGGATGGGTCGACAGCGACGCCGAAATCAGTGGTCAAGGCGCCGTTGAGGTGATGTTTTCGGCGCGCGGATGTGCGCCGGCGCACACGGGGTGCCGGGTCTGGGCTCCAAACCGGTACCGTCTGGCGGCCGTGAGAGGCCCGGAAAGACCCGGAAGGCCTAGCGAAACGCAGCGGCTCCGACCAAATCCCACCCCCATAAGGAGGACCGGCCATGTCCGAAGCCGTCGCGCTCGGCGCCCACCCCGCCCCTTCCGTGCCGGCCAAAGGACTCCGGACAGGGGCTCTGGGCATGGTGTCCGCGATGGTGATCGGAATGTCGTCGACGGCCCCGGCGTACTCGATCGCCGCGACGCTCGGGTTCATCGTGCTCGCGGGCGCCGGCTTCAAGGCCGCCGCGTTCATCCTGCTGTCGTTCATCCCCGTCCTCTTCGTGGCCGTAGCGTTCCGCGAGCTCAACACGGCCGAGCCCGACTGCGGCACCAACTTCACCTGGGCGACGCGCGCGTTCGGCAGCCGCGCGGGCTGGATGACGGGCTGGGTGGTCACGGTCGCGCAGCTGCTGGTCATGAGCAGCCAGTCGGCGCTCACCGGCCGCTACACGCTGCTCCTGCTGGGCGCCGACAGCCTGGCGGACAACCGCGCCGTGACCACCGCCATCGGCTGCGCGTGGCTGCTCGCCCTCTGCTACCTGTGTTACCGCGGCATCGAGGTGTCCGCGCGCGCCCAGTGGATCTTGCTGGGCATCGAGCTCGCCGTGCTCGTCGTCTTCTCGATCGTCGCCCTCGTCCGCGTCTACGACGGCAGCGCCGGGCCGCAGGCGAGCCACCCGCAGTGGAGCTGGCTGTGGCCCAACGGCGTCGGCCTCGGCACGGCGGTCTCGGCGGTGCTGCTGGCCGTGTTCATCTACTGGGGCTGGGAAAGCTCGCTGTCGGTCAACGAGGAGTCGGCCGATCCGCGCCGCGCGCCCGGCCGCGCCGCCGTGCTCTCGACCGTGCTGCTGGTGCTCAACTATCTGCTCGTCACGGTCGCCGCGCTCGCGTTCGCCGGCGTCGGGGAGGGCGGCATCGGCCTGGGTAACGAGGCCAACTCCGAAGACGTGCTGGCCGGCCTCGGCGGCGCGGTGTTCGGTGACTCCGGGCTCGGCAAGGTGATGGGCCTGCTGCTCATCGTCTCCGTCCTCACCAGCGGCGCCGCCACCAGCCAGGCGACGATCATGCCCGCCGCGCGCACCACGCTGTCGATGGCCAGCCACGGCGCGCTGCCCAAGGTCTTCGGCCGCGTGCACCCGAAGTACCAGACGCCGTCGGTCTCCACCTGGACGTTCGGCCTCGTCTCGCTCGTGCTCTACGTGCTGCTCGCGGTGTGGAGCGACAACGTGCTCTCGGACTCGGTCGACGCCGTCGGCCTCACCATCGCGATCGAGTACACGATGACGGCGCTGGCGTGCGTCTGGGTGTTCCGCAAAACGCTGCTGGCCAGCCTGCGCCACTTCCTCCTGCGCGGGGTGCTGCCGTTCGTCGGCGGGGTGTTCTTCCTGGCCGTGCTGGTGCTCGCGGTGATCGAATACGCGAAGCCGGACGCAGGTGAGACCACCGTCTTCGGCATCGGCGGCGTCGCGGTGATCGGGGTCGTGTCGATCCTGATCGGGATCCCGCTGATGTTCGCCGTGAGCCGGGTGTGCCGTGAATTCTTCGCCGGCCGGAGTCTGCCCCGCGGTTCGGTGCCGCGTGACGGCGAGTCGATCGAGGCCTGATTTAGGCTGGTGGGCATGCCGGACACACAGTACGAAGACCTGCTCCGCCACGTGCTCGACGCAGGCGCGGTCAAGCAGGACCGCACCGGCACCGGCACGCGGTCGATCTTCGGGCACCAGCTGCGCTACCGGCTGGCCGACGGCTTCCCGCTGGTCACGACCAAAAAGGTGCACTTCCGCTCGATCGCCTACGAGCTGTTGTGGTTCCTGCGCGGCGACTCCAACGTGCGCTGGCTGCAGGACAACGGCGTCACGATCTGGGACGAGTGGGCGTCGGCCGAAGGTGACCTCGGCCCGGTCTACGGCGTCCAGTGGCGCTCGTGGCCGACCCCGGACGGCGGCCACGTCGACCAGCTCGCCGAGCTCCTGACCACGCTGCGGGAGAACCCCGACTCGCGGCGCATGATCGTGTCCGCGTGGAACGTCGCCGACATCCCGCGCATGGCGCTGCCGCCGTGCCACGCGTTCTTCCAGTTCTACGTCGCCGACGGCGAGCTGTCCTGCCAGCTCTACCAGCGCAGCGCCGATCTGTTCCTCGGTGTGCCGTTCAACATCGCCAGCTACGCCCTGCTCACCCACATGATCGCCGAGCAGGTCGGCCTGCGCGTCGGCGATTTCGTGTGGACCGGCGGCGACTGCCACATCTACGACAACCACGTCGACCAGGTCCGCACGCAGCTCTCGCGCGAGGCCCGGGAGTTCCCGACGCTGAGCCTGAAGCCGGCGGACAGCCTGTTCGACTACACCTACGACGACATCGTGATCGACGGCTACGACCCCCATCCCGGCATCAAGGCCCCGGTGGCGGTGTGATCGGCCTGATCTGGGCGCAGGCCGCCAACGGGGTCATCGGCCGCGACAACGAGCTGCCGTGGCGGCTGCCGGAGGACCAGAAGCACTTCCGCGAGACGACCACGGGCGCGGCCGTGCTCATGGGCCGCCGGACGTGGGAGTCGCTGCCGCCGCGGTTCCGGCCGTTGCCGGGGCGGCGCAACCTCGTGCTGTCGAGCACGCCGCAGGAAGGCGTGGAGACGTTCCCCGACCTGGCGCAGGCGTTCGCCGCGGTGTCCGGCGACGTGTGGGTGATGGGCGGCGAGGCCGTGTACCGGGCGGCGCTGCCGTTCGCGGACCGGATCGTGGTCACGGAGATCCAGGAGCACTTCGAGGGCGACACGTACGCGCCCGAGGTCGGCCGGCCGCCGGACTCGACCGGCGAGTGGCTGGAGTCGTCGACGGGGCTGCGCTACCGGTTGCTGACCTGGGGTTAGGCCAGCAACCGGCAAGGCTCAGCAGCGCCGAAGCAGGTCTTCTTCGGTTTCGCGCGGCACGAGCAGCTTCGCGAAGCCGTCGCGCACGCCGATGAGCGGCGGGCGGCCCACGAGGTTGTAGTTCGACGCCAGCGAGTGGTGGTACGCGCCGGTGCACGGCACGGCCAGCAGGTCGCCGGCGTGGACGTCGTCGGGCAGGCAGACGTCGTCGGCCAGCACGTCACCCGACTCGCAGTGACGGCCGACCACGGTCATCGGCGTGCGCGCGGCCTTGGTGTGCCGTCCGACGAGCCGCGCGGTGTAGCGGGCGCCGTACAGGGCGGGGCGCGCGTTGTCGCTCATGCCGCCGTCGACGGCGACGAACGTGCGGCTGCCGCGCTTCACCGCGCACACCCGGTACACCGTGATCCCGGCGGGGCCGACGATCGCGCGACCGGGCTCGATCGTCAAGCGGGGAAAGGGAAAGTCGTGCGACGAGCATTCGTACCCCAGCGCCACCCGCAGCCGGCGGGCGTAGCCGTCGAGGTCGAAGCTCGCTTCGCGGTCGAGGTACGGCACGGCGTGGCCGCCGCCGAGGTCCAGCTCGCGCAGGGTGATGCCGTACTGGTCGCGCACGCGCACCAGCACCTCCACCATGCGCCGCGCGGCCTCTTCGTAGCGGTCGACGCGGGCGACCTGCGAGCCGATGTGGCAGTGGAGCCCGACCAGCCTGAGCCCGGGCTGCGCGAGCACGGCGGCGACGGCGCGGTCCACGTTGTCGCGGACGTCCGGGCGCAGCGAGAAGCCGAACTTCTGGCCTTCGGTGCCGGTCGTGATCGCCGCGTGGGTGTCGCCGGAGACGCCGGGCGTCACGCGGATCATGACCTGTTGCGCGCCGTGGGCCAGTGCGCCGAGCTGCTCGATCTCGTCGAGCGAGTCGAGGACGATGCGGCGCACGCCGTACTCCAGCGCGGCCTTGAGGTCTTCGGGGGTTTTCGCGTTGCCGTGCAACAGGATCCGCTCGGCGGGGAAGCCGATGGACCGCGCGACGGCGAGCTCGCCCGCCGAACAGGTGTCGAGCGACAGGCCTTCCTCGGCCACCCAGCGCAGCACGGCGCGGGTACACAGCGCCTTGCTCGCGAAGGCCACTTCGGCCTCCGGCAGGGCGCGGCGGTAGGCGCGTGCGGTGTCGCGCACCTGGGCCTCGTCGATGAGGTACGCCGGGGTCCCGAACCGGTTGGCCAGGTGGCTCACCGGAGCACCCGCGAAGATCAGCTCACCGCCTTCGCCGAGGCAGGTGCTGCGCGGCCAGAGCCCCGGCTCGAGATGGTCGGCGGCCTCACAACCGAGGCTGGGGAGGAGCTCGCTGAGTGTCACGGTGGCCTCCGGGCGATGTGCGAATTCGGACACCGTCAGCACACTGCGGCGGTGTTCGATTCGCCCCAACCGTGAACACCACCCTGACGCTCCGCTCGGCCGCGCTGACACGTTCTTAACACGCGAGTAACTTCGGCCACATTCCGTTTGACCTGCGAAGAGTCGATTTTTCCCGTCGCGTCCCGTCTCATGGGACATGGTTGAAGAGATGACGGACTTCGCGACCGAAACCGAGACGCACCGCCACGAGCTGCGGGTGCACTGCTACCGGCTGCTGGGTTCTTACGACGAGGCCGAGGACTTGGTGCAGGAGACGCTGCTGCGCGCGTGGCGTGGCCGCGGCACCTACGACGGCCGAGCGAGCCTACGCGCGTGGCTGTACCGCATCGCGACGAACGCGTGCCTGGATCACCTCGCCGCGCACCCGCGTGAGCTGCCGGTGCTGGACCTGCCGGCGACCGGCGGGTCCGATCTGGCGCCGCGCCCGGACGTCGCCGTGCCGTGGTTGCAGCCGGTGCCCGACGACGTGCTCGGCGAGGTGGTTGCGCGCGAGACCGTTGAGCTGGCCTTCCTCGCGGCGATCCAGCACCTGTCCCCACGCCGTCGTGCGGCGGTGGTGCTGCGTGACGTCCTCGGCTGGTCGGCCCGCGAGACGGCGGCCGCGTTGGAGACGACCCCGGCGTCGATCAACACCGCGGTGCTGCAGGCGCGGGCGGCGCTGAAGGAGCACCTGCCGGAGCGGCGAACGGAGTGGTCGGCTGAGGGCAGCGACGAGGAACGCGCGGTGGTGGCCCGGTACATGGCGGCGCTGGTGGATCACGACGAGGCGGCCTTCGCGTCGCTGCTGCGCGAAGACGTCCGCTGCAGTCACGCCGCGGGTGCCGGCGGGCACGTCGGCGCGGAGCCCACTTGGTACGCGGGCCGGGAGACCGTGCTCGAAGGCTGGGCGCCGGCGCTGCGCGGGCCGGACGCCGTCGCTTTCCGCGTGCTGGCAACGCGAGCCAACGGCCTCCCGGCGCTCGCGACCTACGTCCGGCTCGACGGCGAGTTCCGGGCGTTCGGGCTCAACGTGTTGCGAATCGCCCGGGGCAATGTCGCCGAAGTGACAACATTCGCACCGGCGGTGTTCGAGCTGTTCGATTTCCCGCAAACATTGATCGATTGACCCCGCTCAGGGCACGAGATCTCCCTGCGCGGCACCGCGATCTCGTCGCGGTGCCGACGCCGGGATGGGTCAGGTCAGCGCATCTTCTCCGGAACCGTGTCCAGCGCGTGCACCATCTGCACGGCCAGCTCACGAGCCTTTTCCTCAGAGAGCTTGGTGTTGTCCAGCACGATCTTCTTCACACGCTCGACCCGCGTTTCGTAACGGCTCGGCGGCAGGGCAGTGGCGGTCATCATCGTCCTCGGTGTTGGGCTTTTTTCGCGGCGCCGCAGACGCAACCGCGCTCGGTGTGGCCGGCGGCGGTCGCGGCGCAGTACCTGCGGGCGATCACGTCGTGGTCCTCGAGCGGGTGCGGGCAGCTGGGGCAGGACGTCTCGGGCCGGACCTCGGTCGGCGTGTCGTGTTCGGCGGCGGTCATGACGTGGCCGGCTCCGGCGTGCGCTCGCGCAGGGGAGCGCCGACGGAGTGGAGGTGTTCGAGCACGTAGCCGTAGGAGCGCGCCCAGCCGCACTGGGCGTAGGAAATCCCGTGGCGGGCGCAGAACTCGCGCACGATCACCTGCGCGTGCTTGAGGTTTCCGCGGGCCATGCTCGGGAAGAGGTGGTGCTCGATCTGGTAGTTGAGGCCGCCGAGGGCGAAGTCGACGACGACGCCGCCGCGGATGTTGCGCGACGTCAGCACCTGCTTGCGCAGGAAGTCGAGCTTGTGGCCCGTGGTGAGCATTTCCATGCCCTTGTGGTTGGGAGCGAACGAACATCCCATGTACAAACCCCACAGGAACTGGTGTACGACGATGAACACCAGACCCGTCAGGGGTGACAACACGATGAACACCGCGGCGAGGTACGCCACCAGGTGCCCGATCAGCAGCGTCGACTCGAGTTTGTGGCGGCGCATGTCACCTGCCCATACCGCGCGAACGCTCGCCACGTGCAAGTTGAGGCCTTCGAGCAGCAGCAGCGGGAAGAACAGGAACGCCTGGTACTTCGCGACCCAGCGCAGGAAACCTCGCTTGTCGTGGCTCTGCGCCCGCGAGAACGCGAGCGCGGCGATGTCGACGTCCGGGTCCTCGTCCTCGTGGTTCGGGTTGGCGTGGTGACGGTTGTGGGTGGCGATCCACCAGCCGTAGCTGAGCCCGGTGAGTCCACCGTGGACGAGTCCGGTGGCGTCGTTGGCCTTGCGGCTGGAGAAGATCTGCTTGTGGCCGGCGTCGTGGCCGATGAAGGCCAGCTGCGCGAACATCATCGCGAAAAACGCGGCGAGGAAAAGCTGCCACCAGGAGTCGCCGAGAAACGCGAACGCCACCCAGCCGCCGGCGAAGGCGGCGAGGTTGAGGCCGATGCGGATTCCGTAGGCGATACGGCGGCGTTTCAGCAGGCCGGCCGCCTTGACGAGCCGGGAAAGTTCGGCGAAATCACTTCCGGTGGACGGTTCTGTGGTGTCGAAAGTTGAGGACGAAGTCATGCCAGCACCGCTCTGGTTCAGGCGAATCGCTTGTCCAGCGACGGTTTCCGGCCACGACGGGTCCGGGTCCAGTCCGGGAGAAGGGCGCTGGGGCCTGGCCGCGGTGGCACCGCAGCCTGCACCCACCTTCTCACCCTTGGCTGGCAAAGGCAATTGCCCACAGGTGTCGAGAAACCTTACGAAAGTCCCCACGACGAGAGCAGGCCGAAAATCCGCTCGCGCTCGGCCGCGGTCAGCAGCCGGCTCGGCGGGCGCACGTCGGGCCGGCAGAGGCCGAGTTGTGACAACGCGTCCTTGACGACGCTCACGTTGTTGGCGTTGTGCTCGGCCGCGCGCATCTGTTCGAACGGCCGGATCAGTTCCCACAACCGCATGGCACCGGGGAAATCGCGCTCGCGCAGCCGGGCGAACAGGTCGAGCGAGATGCGCGGCGCGACGTTCACCAGCCCCGACGTGAACCCCTGCGCGCCGACGGCGAAATAGCCCGGCGCCGAAAGCTCGGCCAGCCCCGCGATCCACACGAACCGTTCGAGACCGGCGTCACGTGAAACTGTTGCAAAACGCACAGGATCTGACACCGCGTACTTCACACCGATCACATTCGGCGCCGCGTCGGCCAGGCGCGCGAGCTCTTCGCCGCCGATTTCCGGGTTGCGCACGTACAGCACCACGCCGACCTCCGGCACGGCCGACGCGATCGCGCGGTGGTACTCGACCCAGCCCTCGCGCGAGACGTACGGGTGCACCGGCTGGTGGATCATCACCAGGTCGGCACCGGTGTCGCGCGCGTGCCGGGCCGCCTTCACGGCCGTGCGCACGTCGTGCCCGACGCCCGCCAGCACGCTCGCCTCCCGCGCAGCCTTCACCGTGACCTCGACACACAGCCGGGTCTCGTGCTCGTCGAGTGCGTAGAACTCGCCGGTGTTGCCGTTGGGCGTGACCACCTCGACGCCGCCGGTCACCAGCCGCTCGACGAGCCGGCCGTACGTCTCCGCCTCGACTCCGCCGCTCCCGTTGAACGGCGTCACGGGGATCGCGACGACGCCCGCCAACCGCCGTTTCTGCACTTCGAACGCCACTGGTGTGTCCGATCTGATATATGATGTGTCGGCGCAGAGGGTAGCACGGTGAGCTGGGTCAGGCGTCCTGATCTTCGGGTCGGTAGACCTGCACGGAGACGCCCTTGCCCGTCGTGCGATGTTCGACGAGCCGCAGTGACTGCCGCGGTGTTCCCGGCGGGAACAGCCGTTGTCCCTTTCCCAACACCACCGGGAACACCCACACGCGGTGCTCGTCCACCAGGCCGGCCGCCAGCAGCGTCCGGAGCAGATCGCTGCTGCCGTGCACCTGCAGCTCGCGTCCGGGCTCGGCCTTGAGCTCGGTCACCGCCCGCACGACGTCGCCGCGCAGAAACGCGGTGCCCTGCCACGACGAACGCGTGAGCGTGCGCGAGGCGACGTACTTCGGCAGTGAGTTGAGCGGTCCCGCGATCGGGTCGGAGCCGCCGACGGTGGGCCAGTAGCCCGCGAAGATCTCGTACGTGCGGCGCCCGAGCAGGAATGCGTCGGCGCGCGAGAACCAGTCGGCGGTGTACTCGGCCATCACCGCGTCGTAGTACGGCGTGAGCCAGCCGCCGAGGTCGAAGCCGCCCCGCGGGTCCTCGGTGGGCGTGCCCGGGCCCTGCACGACGCCGTCGAGGGAGACGAAGGTGGTGGCGGTGAGCGTGGTCATGCCATCGACCCGAACGTCGGGGCGCCCGCGGCCGCGTACTCCTGGATGACGACGCCGGTACTCGTCGCGCTGGTGGACAGCGGGCGCAGGGCGAGCGGGTGGGCGCCGGCGGGGAAGAGCGGGTGGCCTTCGCCGAGGACGACGGGGAAGACGAGCAGGCGGTACTCGTCGACGAGGTCGTCGAGCTCGGCCACGAGGCTGCCGCTGGCGTGCAGCTGCAGCTCGCCGTCGTAGCGGGCCTTGAGCCGTCGGACCTCGGTGGCGAGGTCGCCGGTGACGACGTGCCGCGGCAGGTCACCGGAGCTCGGGCAGTAGTCGGCGACGTCCCTGACCTGCAGGAACGCCGACGCTCGGCGTTGCCAGCGGGCCAGGGCCGCGTCCATCTGCGCGTCGACGTGACCCGGTCCGCGCACCACGCCGTCCAGGGTCAGGAACGCCGTGACGGTCAGCTTGCCCATCGGTCGTCTCCCTCGTTCGTCGGGTCTGTGGTGAACCGTCGAACGAGGGATGCGCCGAATCGACAACTTCTTGTGCGCGGGCTACCAGTTCTTGTGCGGAGATTTTCAGCCGGCGAGGAACGCCGCGAGCTGCTCGACCACGAACGCGTGGTCCTCGGCCTGCGGCAGGCCCGAGACGCCGACCGTGCCGACCGGCCCGACGTCCTTGACCAGCACCGGGAAGACGCCGCCGTGGGCTGCGTAGAGATCGGGGTCGAGGCGGGAGTCGGCCTCGAAGCTGCTGCCCTTCGCGCGGAACTGCGTGCCCACGAGGAACGAGCTGTGCCCGTAGCGGTCGACGACGCGGCTCTTGCGATCGATCCAGGCGTCGTTGTCGGCCGATGTTCCCGGGAGTGCGGCGTGGAACAACCGCTGTCCGTTTCTGCGCACGGAGACGGTGACGGGCAGGGCGCGTTCGCGCGCGGCGGCGAGCAGGTGCTGGCCGAGCGCGAGGGCGGTCTCGTTGTCGAACCGGGGGAACACCAGCCGGCTCTCCTGTTCGAGGAGCTCCTGGATGAGCTCGGTTTCGGTCGTCATGTCCGATATTAAATCAACACTGTTGTTTAATTGCCACCGTGTTCAGCCGCGGTTCACATTCGGCTGCTTGTCGCGCGCCGTGACCTGGGGAAGGCTGCTTGCCGCGCGTGATGTGGATCTCCGTCACGCACATTCCGGACGAGGAGGTACGGATGGGGTAGGCGGAAGGGCGGCTGAGCCGTCGCTCGGTGCTCGGCGGCGCGGCGGCGGCCGGCATGGCAGGCGCGGCGGCGGGTCTCGGCGGCGCGTTCGCCGAGGCGGCCGCGGGCCCCCGGCGGCGCGGCAGCCTCGACGACGTCGAGCACGTCGTGGTGCTCATGCAGGAGAACCGGTCGTTCGACCACTACTACGGCACGACGGCCGGCGTCCGCGGCTTCGGCGACACCGCGGCCGTGCGCGACGTGTTCCGCCAGCCCGACGCCCAGCGCACCGACGGCGGCCGGCTGCTGCCGTTCCACGTCGACACCGCGCTCGTCGACGGCCAGGACCTCGGCGACCTCGCGCACGACTGGGCCACGACGCACCAGGCGTGGGCCAACGGCGCCTACGACGCGTGGGTCCCGGCCAAGACCGAGATGACCATGAGCTACTTCAACCGCGACGACCTGCCGTTCCACCGGGCGCTCGCGAGCGCGTTCACCTTGTGCGACAACTACTTCTGCTCGCTGCAGGGCCCGACCACGCCCAACCGCCTCTACCACTGGACGGGCATGATCGACCCGGACGGCGAGCTCGGCGGCCCCGCGACGTGGAACCCGGACGACTACAAGCCCGTCTACCGCTGGACGACCTACCCCGAACGCCTGCAGGCCGCCGGCATCTCCTGGCAGGTCTACGCGAACGACGAGGTCGGCGACGGCGCGGACGGCTACGTCGGCGACTACGGCGACAATCCACTGTGGCTGTTCCAGCAGTACCACGACGCGCTGGCGTCGTCGGACCCGAAGAAGCGCCAGCTCGCCGAGCGGGCCAGCCTGCGCGCGCAGTGGAAGGCGGATTCGGGGCAGGGCAAGAACGTCGACCACGTGCTGCAGCAGTTCGTGGCGGACTGCAAGGCGGGCACGTTGCCGGCGGTGTCGTGGGTGGTGGCGCCCTACGCGTACTGCGAACACCCGGCCGCGCGGCCCGTCGACGGTGCGGCTTACACCCAGCGCGTGCTGAAGGCCTTGTGGGACAACCCGAAGCTGTGGGAGTCCACTGTGGTCCTGATCAACTACGACGAGAACGACGGGTTCTTCGACCACGTCGTGCCGCCGTGCGCCCCGGCCGGGACGCCGGGTGAGCTGCTGCCGGTGAACCAGCCGTCGGGCCCCGGCGGCGTCGGCACGGGCGCGCTGGCGCCGATCGGCCTCGGGCCGCGCGTGCCGATGACGGTGATCTCGCCGTGGAGCCGCGGTGGGTTCGTGAACTCGCAGGTGTTCGACCACACGTCCGTGCTGCGGTTCCTGGAGACGTGGACGGGGGTGCGCGAGCCCAACATCTCCGCGTGGCGCCGCGAGATCTGCGGTGACCTGACGAGCTGCTTCGACTTCTCGCGCAAGGACGTTTCGATTCCCGTGCTGCCGGACGCCACGGCGTTGCGCGCCGAGGCGGACCGGACGCAGACGAAGCTGCCCAAGCCGGCGCCCCCGCTGACGGGCCAGCAGTCGATGCCGGAACAGGAACGCGGCACGGCTCCGGCGCGGGCGTTGCCGTATCAGCCGGTGGCTTCTGTTTCGGTGGGCGCGGGGTCGCTGGCTCTGCAGGCGTCGAACCACGGGGCGGCTGGTTTGCAGCTGGCTTCTTACGCTTATCACGCGGGTGGGGTTTCGCAGCGGTTCGACGTTTCCGGTGGTGGTTCGGCTGCTGGGAAGATTGCGTTTTCTGGTTCTTATGACGTTGCTGTCCACGGGCCGAATGGATTTGTCGTGGAAGCTTCCGGCGATTCTTCAACGGCCGGGGTGGAGGTCTCGGCCGCCATTTCGGGGTCGGCGGCGCACCCGGTTTTTGTGGTGAAGGTGACGAATTCGCTGTCCCGGTCGGCGACTTTGACGGTCAAGGGCCGCCCCGGTTTTGTCGTGGGCCCGCACGGTTCGCACACACTTTCCGTCGACGCTCTCGCCGACAATTCCGGCTGGTACGACCTGCGCCTGTCCCTCGTCGGCCACCCGGAGTGGCACCGGCGCTTCGCCGGCCACCTGGAGAACGGCCAACCAAGCCGGACGGCCTGACCCGGCTGCGCGGGGGGACCGTTCGCTGGGCGAATGGTCCCCCGGCGCGCCGCACCCGCGCGACTGGACCTCTGGCCGCGCCCGCCGGCACGACCGGCCCTTTCGCGCACTGATCGCGCCGCGACTGGACCTTTCGCGCACAGCCTGAGGGGGTGACCGGTCCACTCGCGCACCGACCGCGACGCGACTGGACCGTTCGTGCTCGGCTTGAGGGTCCGACTGCGATACGAGAGGACCTTTCGCGCCGCCGTTTGAGCGCCAGCGGACCTGTCACGGCGCGCCGAGTGCGAGCGAAGGGACCGCTCGTGTCCGCGATAGCGGGGCGAGTGGTGGTCGTTTCGTGCTCGCCACGCCGCCGCGAGTGGTCCACCCACACCGTCCTGGCTGTGCGGGGATCTTTCGTGCGCGGCTTGCGGGTGCGACCGGTCCGTTCGCGCGCCGAGCGCGATGCGACTGGACCGCTCGTGCTGTCCTGGCTGCACGAGGGGACTGCTCGTGTCGCAGTTGCGGGGCGAGCGGTCGTTTCGTGATTGCGTCAGCGGCGCGAGCGGTCCACTCGCGCCGCCAGCCGACGGTGCGAGGGGACCGTTCGCGCTCATGAAGCGGCACCAGCGCTCCGTTCGCCTGGCGAAACGTGCGAATGGTCCCCCGCGCGCCCCTCAGCCCCGCAAAGTGTTCAGCGCGAACGCCGCATACATCGCCACCCCAGCAGGCATCGCGGCTTCGTCGAAGACCACCCGGTTCGAGTGGTTCGCCGGAGCGTCCGAGGGAGGCAGTCCTGGTGGGCAGGCGCCGAGGAACGCGAATGCCCCCGGAACACGTTGCAGCACATACGAAAAGTCCTCCGCCCCCATGATCGGGTGGGGGATCTCCTGCACGTTCTCCCCGCCCAGCACCGTCGCGCCGAGGGCCAGGACCTCGGCGGCCACCTCGGGGTCGTTGACGGTGGGCGGGTAGCCCGGCTCGATGTCGGCCAGGACGCGGCAGCCGTGGGCCGCGCCGATGGACTCGCAGACGCGAGGCAACTCGGTGCGGACGACGGCGCGCGTGGCTTCCGACAGGGTGCGGATGGTCCCTTCGAGCACGGCCGTCTCGGGGATGATGTTGGTGGTCGTGCCGGCTTCGATGCGGGTCACGGAGATCACGGCGGGGTCGAAGACGCCGACGCGGCGGGTGACCATCGTCTGCAGGGCGCCGACCATCGCGGCCGCCGCGGGGACGGGGTCGATGGCTTCCTGCGGGGCGGACCCGTGGCCGCCGCGGCCGGTGACCTCGACGCGGAAGGTGTCGGCGGACGCCATCATCGCGCCGCCGCGGACCTGGAGGAGGCCGGTGCGCACGTTGGCCATGGCGTGGAGGCCGAAAGCGCGCGAGACGCGCGGGCCGGCGGCGTCGAGCACGCCCTCGTGGATCATGAAGCGCGCGCCGTGGTGGCCCTCCTCGCCGGGCTGGAACATGAAGACCACGGAGCCGGCCAGCGAATCCACGCGCGAGGCCAGCAGGCGGGCGGCGGAGGCGAGCATGGCGACGTGGGTGTCGTGCCCGCAGGCGTGCATGGAGTCGTCGACCTCGGACGAGAACTCGAGGCCGGTGTCCTCGTGCAGCGGCAGCGCGTCCATGTCCCCGCGCAGCAGCACGGCCGGGCCCGGGCGCGCGCCGCGCAGCACGGCGGTGAGCGACGTCGTGGCGCGGCCTTCGGTCACGGAAAGCGGCAGGTCGGCCAGGGCCGAACGGATCGCTTCCTGCGTCCGCGGCAGCTGGAGCCCCTGCTCCGGACGGCGGTGCAGGGCGCGGCGCAACGCGACGGTGCGGTCCTGCAGCTCCCGCGCGGCGTCGAGCAGCCCGTTGAAGCGGGTGTCCGGGAGAGTCGGCAGGTCGGTGGGTCCGGTCATGGCTCGATAGTGGCACCACGGACGCTTCGGGTGCACCGTGCGTGCGCTCGCATCGGCGGCGGAATACGGTGTGCGCATGGCGGTGCAAGAGCCGGTCACGGGCTTCGCGATGGCAGTGGTCCGAGAAGACGGTCGGTGGCGGTGCAGTGCGCTCGATCCCGCGGCGCTCACGGAGCTCGACGCGGCGATCACCGAGCTGGGGAAACTCCGCTCGACCGGCGCGGCGTTCGGGCTGCTGGCGGTGGACGACGAGTTCTTCGTGATCGTGCGGCCCAGCCCGCGAGGCCCGTCGCTGCTGCTGTCGGACGCCGCGGCGGCGCTCGACTACGACATCGCCGCGGACGTGCTCGACGTGCTGCGCGTCGACCCGCCCGACGAGGACGACGACGCCGTCTGGCCCGAAGGCGACCTCGACATCCTCGCCGATCTCGGACTGCCGGGCGGCGAGCTTGAAGTTATCGTCGGAGAGGTGGATCTCTACCCCGACGAGCAGCTCCAGATGATCGCCCAGCGCTGCGGCTTCGCGGCCGAGTTCTCGAAACTGCTGGACGAGCTCTGAGACGCCCGGCCGACACCGAAGCCGTGCAGGCGGCGCTCGAAGCCGCGCGCGGTCCAGGCGCCGATGTGCCCATCGGCGCCGTGGTGTTCGGCCCTGACGGAAGGCCTCTCGCCGCGGCCCGCAACGCCCGCGTCGAGCTCGGCGACCCCACCGCCCACGCGGAAATCCTCGCCCTGCGCGCGGCCGCCCGCGTCCACGGCGACGGCTGGCGCCTGGAGGGCTGCACGCTCGCCGTCACGTTGGAACCCTGCACGATGTGCGCCGGTGCCCTCGTGCTCGCCCGCATCTCCCGCCTGGTCTTCGGCGCGTGGGAACCCAAGACCGGCGCCGTGTCCTCCCTCTGGGACGTCGTGCGCGACCGCCGGCTCAACCACCGCCCCGAAGTCCACGGCGGCGTGCTGGCCACCGAGTGCGCCGCGCTGCTCGAGACGTACTTCGCCACCCGCCGCCACCCCGCCGACGCCCTGCCTTCGGCCTCCGGTATTGTTCTCGGCGGTGGCGTGTCCGAGCGGCCGAAGGAGCACGACTCGAAATCGTGTGACGGTTAATCCCGTCCGTGGGTTCAAATCCCACCGCCACCGCTCTTACTAGGCAGAACGCCGGGTGACCCGCATAGGGGCACCCGGCGTTCTGCTGTGTGGTCTCAGTTCTGGTCTCAGATGTACCTCTTAGGCAGGTACCAGGACACCCTCCGGACCGTTCTCGTCGTCGTCCTCTTCCTCGTCTTCGTCGTACCAAACGTGGTTGCCGACCTGGTCCGCGATCGCGGCCGTCAGCTCGCTCGTGACGTGCATGTACCGCTTCGCGATCGCGGCGTTCGACCAGCCCATCAGCTCCATCACCGCCGGGAGCGGGACCTTGAGCTCGAGCAGGACCGTCGCGGCCGTGTGGCGGAGATCGTGCAGCCGCGCGTCCCGTACTTCGGCGAGGCGAAGCAGCGCCTTCCACGCACGATGGTCAGGCGTCGGGTGCGTTGGCCGCCCGATCGCCGTGGCGAACACCCAATCGCCCTCTTCCCACAGGTCACCTGCTGCCTCCCTCTCCTCTGCCTGACCCGCACGGTGAGCATCAAGCGCCTCTGCGAGCGGGTGTGGGATCCCGATCGTTCGCCGACCCGCCCGGGACTTCACCTCGCCGACCACCAGGCCACCGCCCCATCGGGACGGGCAGAACGCACCGAATTCGTGCCCGCACGGCTTGTCCGTACTGCACCCGTGCTGCCAGTTCCTTTGACCGATCGAGCGGCGGATCCGCATCGTCCCCGAACCGCGGCGCCCCGGGCATTCGCTCGACAGCAGAGTGCGTCGACACGAAGCACCCTTCGCGCAGCCGTGCTTCCAGGTGAGTGAAATGTCGTCCCACTTGAGGCCGAGCGCCTCGCCACGGCGGAGGCCGAGCGAGAGGGCCACGACGAATCGTGCGCCGTTCCTGATCTCTCCGGATGCCCGGATGAGCCGCTTAGCGTCCTCCCGCGATAGCGGGACGATCTCCTCCTCCTCGACACGCGGCGCCTTCGC
Organism: Amycolatopsis sp. NPDC001319; assembly: GCF_042896185.1. Classification (NCBI taxonomy): domain Bacteria; kingdom Bacillati; phylum Actinomycetota; class Actinomycetes; order Pseudonocardiales; family Pseudonocardiaceae; genus Amycolatopsis; species Amycolatopsis sp. NPDC001319. The sequence goes on from NZ_JBIAWY010000001.1 coordinate 914,450, forward strand.
AATTCGCGCGGGATTCTCGACGATGTGCCGACGGCGAACGGCCTCGTTGAGCGCGACCCGGACGGTTCGATGAGCCAGGTGCGCAGTGGACGGTTTCAGCCCGCCCGCGATCATCTTGCGGTAGGCCGACTCAAGGTGCTCCGGCTGAAGCTTGTCGAGTCGATGGCCACCTATCTTGGGAATCAGGTGCTTGTAGACCGATGCCCGGTATCCGACCATCGTGGTCGTGCGCACGGAGGGTGCCGCGATGTTCTCGACCCAGTGGGTCAACCACTTCTCGACCGTCCAGCCCTTCCCAGCCTTGCGGACCTTTCCCTGGTCCCGCTGGTTCTCGAGTTCTCGTACCGCTGTGCGCACGGCGGCTTCTGTCTTCCGCGAGACGTGGCGCCGGTCGGGCTTCCCGTCGTCGCGGATCCCCATGGTCACGCGGCCATGCCAGCGGCCATCCGTTCCTTGATAGACGGAGCTTTCACCATTTGGAGCCCGGGTACCTTCCGGTCGCTTCTTGCGGGGCATGGATGTAGTTCCTTTCGTCAGGCCGCAGTCCCGGCGCTGGTGAGACGGTCGACGTAGTCGGCGACCGCGGTGGCCGGCACGCGACGAAGGCGTCCGACTCGGACGGTCGTGATGTCCCCGGCCTTGATGAGGGCGAACATCGTGGTGCGGCCGATGGACAGCTGTTCTGCGGCTTCCTCGACGGTCAGAAGGATTCGAGTTTGGTGACCGGTGGCGGATGGCGTAGTGAACGTTGCGACCTCCGTGGCGACGGTGACCTCTTCCAAGTTGTGAACTCCCTTCTGTGACGCTGAGTGATCAGGGGCGTGGAGTGCTGGCAGGTGGGGGTGCGGGTTTGGCGGCTCTGGGGCGTCGGGGCCGTGGAGAAACCCGCAAACCCGCAAACCCGCAAAGTGCCCGTTGACCTGGGGTTTTGCTTGCGGGTTTCTCTCCGGGGGTGGTGGGAGAAACCCGCAAACCCGCGGGTTTGCGGGTTTCGAGGGGTTCATGATCAAACAAACCCGCAACCCCGAGAGACCTTGTTTTCCCTGGTGAGAGAGCTGAAGCAAGATCTTTTGCGGGTTTGCGGGTTTGCGGGTTTCTTTTGGCGGTGTCTCTAGGAGCCGTTGCGTACTACCCAGTAGGTTTTGCAGTTGCGGTGGCTGTCGACTTCGCTGCGTAACACGACGTCGGTGTGCCAGCGGTCCACCTGCCCTGCCAGCTTCCTGCCGAGGCTCTTGGTGGTGAGCGGCTTCCCGGAAGGCGTGACCGGGAAGGTCCCGGCCCAGGGGTCGGAGCCGGCGGTCGGTTCGCCGCTGACCCGCAGTTCTTGCGCGGTCATGTGCCGGTCGCCGTGGAGCTCCTCCCAGGTGAGGAAGAACGAGCGCCATTCGGCGTCTTCGTCGTCGAGGTCGCGGGTGGCGTCGGCGTTGGCGAGGAATCCGCGCACGCCGTGGTGTTCGAGGAAGCCCCCGAGGTGCCGGGCCCAGGGGGTGAACTGGCGCATCTGGGGGACCGCGGTCGCTGAGGTTGCGCCGTGGGCGGTCCAGTCGAGGATGAGGATCAGGACGTGGCGTAGCACGGTGGCGCGGTTGGCGGGGTCGAGGATCCAGGTGTCGAGGTTGGGGATGGTGAATCCGGTGCGGGTTTCGGGGCGGGGGCAGTTCGGGTCGAGCCGCACCCACACCGACCGGGAGGCCATGTCGCCGCCGGTGCGCAGGTTGTTCCCGGTCGCGAGCCACAGCCGGTCGTTCGGGAACGTCGCGGCGGCGTTGGTGCCGAGCTTGCGGTCGGACCACGTCCGCTCGGTGACCAGGCGGGCGAGCACGGCCGAGTCGACGACGGCGCCTTCGGCGAGGTTGTCGAACACGATCACCCCGACCGCGTCGGACAGCACGGTCGTGATCGATTTCCGGAGTTCGTCTTCGGAGTCGGTCCAGGTCAGCACCCGCTGCCCGACCAGGAGCCCGACGCAGCCGGCGAGGATGGTCTTGCCGGAGCCGGGCATGGAGGCCTCGATCATCCCGAACGGGGACAGCGCGCGGGTGAACGGCCGGATCAGCGGCGTCACCAGCAGGGCGAGGTAGTTCGCGCGGTCGGCGTCGGTGCGCCACGGGAAGTCGCGCAGGAACCGTTCGAACAGGAACTCGCGGGCCTGCGCGACTTCTTGCGGGGTCGGGTGGTCCGGGATCGGGGCGAGGTGGTGGTTGCCGGCGAGGTAGAACCCGGTCGCGCGGTCGTAGCCGGGTTCCTGCAGCAGGGTGCCGTCGGGGCGCAGGACCGGGGTGGAGATGATCCGTCGCAGGACCGGCAGTCCGGGCCAGGACTGGCGGGCCAGTACTGCGCCCAGTACCGGTCCGGGTGGGGTGACCTCGGTATCCACCCAGTTCTCGCCGACCTTCTTCGGCCGGAACACTTCGGCGTGCTCGGCCAGCAACCCGGCCAGCAGGGGCGGCTTGAGCACCGAGGCGACGATCGGGAGCGCGACGTCGTCTTCGGCGGTGGCGGGGTCGGCGGCCCCGGAGATCTCCTCGACCACCACCGGCGCCCCGTCCGAGACGTAGGTCCCGGGGATGATGCGGCGGTTCACCGCATCGGTGAGCACACGGATCGCCTCGGGGTCCTCCCCGACCCGCACGCGCGGACGCCCTTCGGCATTCACCGCCCACAGCGGGCGGCCTGGATTCGGCTGGCTGGACATGAGGATCTCCAATCGAGCAGTGCAGCGGAGCGCGCGAGGTGGTCAGGCCGCCGTGTCGTCCCAGAGCGTGAGTTGCTCGGCCTGACGGAGGGGCAGCATCGCGCCGAGCGCGGCTCACCAGCTGAGCAGGCAGTGCAGGTGCTCGCGTGGGTGCTGATGAATGTGCGCGGTGCCGCTGGCATGCTCCACGTATGAGTTATGACTTGGCGGTGTGGGAGGGCGACCGTCCGCCCAGCGACCAGGCGGCCGGCGACACTTTTCGTCGACTGCTGTATGAGCGTCGCGTCGAGTCCGACGTTCAGGAACCGCCATCGGACCGCATCCGTGCTTTCGTCGCGGCGCTGCTCGATCGCTACCCGGATATCAGCGAGCAAGACGGCGAAGACAGCCCTTGGTCGACCGGGCCGCTGCTTAAAGAGGCAGTCGGACCGTTGATCTACTTCCCGATGGTGTGGAGCAGGTGTAAGGAGGTCTCCGCCTGGGCTGCTCAACTCGCTGCAGAGCACGGATTGGTTTGCTACGACCCTCAGATCGAGCGGCTCCGACCGTAGGTTGTGACACACCGGTGATCGCCCGCGGCAACGTCTTGCGATGACAAAGCGATCTCCCATCGAGCAAGCGCGACGACAGCGACCGCAACGGGTGCGGTGTCAGGCGGCGCGGCGGCTGGTGTGTTCGAGCGAGTCGACGGCGGCGGCGACGAGCCATTCGGCGGCGGGCGGGGTGACGCCGTTGCCGAGCTGGCGGATGGCTTCGCGCTTGTTCCCGGTGATCACGTAGTCCGGGGTGAAGGCCATGGCGGCCTGGACCTCGCCAACGGTGAGCATCCGGAACGAGCAGTCCTCCACCGCCGGCGCCGACGCGGGCCAGCCGACGACCGACTCGTGCCCAGCGGTGGTGAGCGTGCGGGCAGGTTCGGCGACGGGGGTGCACATCTCCCCGCCCGCGCCACGGCTGGAGTTGTGGCGCACGAGCATGTGGTGGTTGCCCGACGCGCAGACGGTCGCCAGCGGCTCGTGGACGTCGCGTGCGGTCGAGCCGCCGCCGCGCAGCTCGGCCACGAACGCGAGCCCGGCCGTGTCGACGGTGGTCATCGTCGGCATCGCCCGCCCGTCGGCGGGGTGCGCGACGCCGGTCGAGTAGTAGGGCACCACCAGCGCCGTCTCGTGCCGCGCGGTCTGCGTGCGCATCGGCATTCCCGTCGAGGCGGCGTGTTTGCCGTCGCGGCCCTCCAGCGGCACCAGCAGTCCCTCCCACTCGCTGGTGGTGCGGGTCCGGAACGGCTCGCCCGCCGGCCGGGCGTCCTCGTTGCGGGTGCCGCCGCTGGGCACGAGCAGCGCCCGGGTGTGCGAGGTCGTCAGCGTGGCGGTGGGCCAGTCGGCCGGCCACGCCCGCGCGTACCCGGAACCGGGGCGCACGCAGGTGTTGCCGGTGGCCTCGAACGTCATCGGCCGGCCGTAGCGGGCGAGCCCGGCCTTGATGCGGTCGATCGTCTTGTCCGAGAGCGGCTTGGGGCGGTCCCCGATCCGCTGGCCCTGGTTGGACCAGTCGATCACCGCCGCCGCGGGCAGCGCGAACGGCTCGACCACCGAGCGGCACGTGGCGAAGCGCGGGCACCGGTACACGTACTGCTGGCGGTAGCGCCCGACCGTACGGCCGGGCTTGAACGACTGCACCGCCTCGACGACCATGTCGCAGGCCGGGCAGTAGGCCTGCGGGCGGATGTCGAGTTTCGGGCGCGGGTTTCCCTTGCGCCAGAACACGACGTACATCCGGTCCCGGCTCTGCGGTGCCCACGGCGCGGCGATCGCGGGGGCGTGCATCGAGTTCAGCGACACGATGTGGTGGTCGTAGCCGTAGGAGTCCATCGCCAAAAGCCACGCCCGGAACGGCTCCCACTTCACCGCGTCGACCACGTTCTCGACGATCACGACGTCGTAGCGGTGGGCCTCGGCGAAGCGCGGCACGTCCCACATCGTCGCCCGCGACCGCTCGGCCACGTGGTCGGGCACCTCGTCCTCGAACAGCGACGCTTGCGCTGGGTCAGCGCGGCGGCGGCCTTTCGCGATCGAGTGGTTGGTGCACTCCGGGGAGGCCCACAGAATGTTGGTGCGCCGGTAGCGGCGAGGCTCCACTTGGGAGATGTCGGCGCAGTCGTGCTTGCAGTCGGGGAAGTTCGCCTCGTGGGTCTCGATCGCGCGGGGACTGTGGTTGGCGGCCATGTGCAGTTCGACCCCGGGCACAGCGGTGGCACCGAGCCCGGAGCCGCCGGCCCCGCAGAACAGGTCCGTGACGGTGTACATGGATCGATCTCCTTTGCTCAGGGGATGGGCAGGCACGGCGAAAACCGGGCACCGCGTCGGTGCCCGGCCCGGTCTGGTGCCGGTTGTGGTCAGTGACTGGTCACTGCACGACTCGTCGGAGCAGCTGGGACGATGCGGGTATGACGGAGAACCCTTTCGGTGTGGACCCCGAGCGGCGCCATCGCCTGAATGCGTTGCTGGGGGTCGTACAGTCCGAGCTCGTCGCGGCCGGGCTACCGGTGGTGCCCGAAGCGAATCCGGACGGAACGGCCGGCGCGATCGCCTATGTCGATATGCCTGACCTGCGGGGTGTGCTGGTCGACTGGAAGGTCGGCAACCTTCTCGGCGGCGCCGCGCTGGAAGCGTGGTTCGACGATCCGCACCGCGAGGGCGAGGAGGTCGCCGCGTTCTCGCGGTTGTCCGCCGCGATCGGCGACGCGATGGAGGAGGCGATGTTCGCGATCCTCACAGCTGCCGGGCTGGAGGTCGAACGGACCGCCAACGACTACGCGCGGAATGAGCTTCTGGTTACCGGCCGCCTGGCTCCGTCGCCCTGGAAGGCCCGGCGCGACGCCCAGTTCTTGGCGCGGCACGAGAAGATGGTGACGGCCCATAACGAACGGCACGCGGCCGAATGCACGAACCCCGACTGCAAGGTCCACGGTCCGACCCGCGATCAAATCACTCGCCGTGACCAGTGAGGTTGTTGGCGGCCAGGACGCCGTGGGAGCGGTACGGCCGTGGTGCCGGCCGTCGTAGGGCTGTGGTGGCCCGCTCCGAGCCCTTCGACGACCGGCCGCAGCCAGTGCGCGCTACGGTTCCCGTCAGCGCAGCGGAGGGGACCGAATGACCGAGCAGAGTTGGCAACTCAGACAGGGAAACCGTCTTATCGGGACGCTCTTCTTCGAGGAACAGGACATGTTCTGGTCGGAATGCCGGTTCGAGCCCGAAGCCGCATGGGCCGAGCTTCGTCCGCTCTTCGAGGCGTCGCGTGTCGCATGGGAACGGGGTGACATAGAAGCCGCGCTGGAAGCGGATGAGGTGATCCAAGCCGTGGGACTCGTCCTCATCCCTAGCGGGGGTGGAGTCCCGCTCACGGACTTTCAGCTGCGGATTGACCTGAACACAGCCCGCTTCCGGTATTGACCCGGCTTCCTCTCCGAGTAGGGCGCGCGGCTGGCGGCGGGTCGCGAGCTTGTCGCGTGGCGCGATGCCGTGGGACATCAGGGGTTTGTCGTGCCAGGTGCCACGGGTGAACTCCCGGTCGGGTGACCAACAGACCGCCGCGAGGACCCACTGGTGTTGACGTGCCATCGTGTGTCACCTCCATCACGGTTATGCGGCGCGGTGGCCGCGGGGTTTGACGCGCCGAGGGTTGGCGGCGCCGGCGCGCAGGCTGGTGTCGATGACGCCGTGGTCTTTGCCGAGCGAGGCGGTGTCGCCCCAGGCGGCGACGGCGGTCTGCAGCTCGGTGCGGGCGTGGTGTTCGTCGAGCAGCCCAGCGCCGACGAGCTGCCCGAGCGCGAAGGCGGCGGTCGAGAGCACCTTGTTCCGGCGCCCTGGTGCCTCGCTGCGGACGCGGTCGGTCTCGGCCTGCAATGCCTTCGCGGCGTAGGCGCTCGGGGCGGCTACGGCCTTCTCGCCTGGCTCTGAGATGGCCGTGGAGGCGTGTTCGACGTTGGCTTGGACCAACCACCCCGGCAGCTGCACCGGGGTGGTGTCGTCGAGCAGTTCGTAGGCGCCGTCCGGGCGGAGTGATCCGGCGCCGACGAGGTAGCCGCCCCAGCCGCGGGTGTCGACGTTGCTGGCGATGTGCTTGACCGTCGAGCGCAGCACGCACCCGGGCGGCACGGTGTAGAGCAGATGCCGGCCGCCGGTGGGGGTGGTGACGGTGAACGTGTCGGGCAGCGGGCCGCCCCGCTCGGCCGCCAGTCGTTGCAGCTGGGTCCAGCCGTCGGGGTCACCGCCGCCGGTGTGCCCGGGCTTGGGCTGGTCGCAGTCGATCGCGAGCAGCCCGGCCGGGCCGGGGAAGAGCGCGATGTTCCATGGCGTCGCCGCCCACGCCCGCTCGATCAGGCCGGGGTCGGTCGAGGCCATCTGCTCGGGGGTGACGTGCCCGTCGGCGCAGCGGCCGGCCTGCGGGCAGCGGTCTTTGCGATGCCAGTCCGGCCGCTTGGCGCCGGGCCGCAACGGGTAGACCGGCCACCCCCTGCCAGCAAACTCCAGCGCCCACCGCCGCAGCGACACCACCAGACGCTCAGCCATCGGGCCTCCCATTCTCCACTGTGGACACAGCTCACCCCGGCCAGCGGGGCGCCGGCCGGGGTGAGTCGGGTGTCGGTGTTCAGCTCTCGCTGGAAGTGGTCGGGCTCGGGTTCAGTCCTGTTCCATGTCCGCGAGCGTGGCTACCAGTTGCCGGATCTGCTGGGCCTCGATGACGGCGTAGATGTGGTCGGTCTGGGCGGTCTCAGTGCGTTCGTCGAAGATGGCCGTCACGACGACCCGCTCTCCGTGCGGGAACCGGCCGCGGATGTTGAGCCGCACGAGCGGGTCCCTGGCGTCGCGTTTGCCCGCGGTCGCGTCGACCATCTCGACGATGTCCAGCCACCGCAGCAGGGCGTGGGCTTTGGTGGGAGAGTCGGGCGCGATGGTGTAGATCGGGACCTCCGGGCCGCCGAGCCGCCGCAGCGAGGTGCGGGTGACCGGGCCGAAGCCGTGCTGGTTGAGCATCGTGGTGAGCTCGTCGCCGTTGCCGACGATGGGGGTGGTCATCGTGGTCGATCCTTCCTAGCGGGTTTCGTTGCGGGCGTTGGAAAAGGTGCGACTGGTTCAGGCGAAGTGCCTGCCGGAGAGGCGGCCGTCGGCGGCGAGCTTGTGGGCGAGGCGGTCGATGCGGCCCCAGTTGCCGGCGACCACGGCGCGGGCCCGGTTCTCGAGCCAGCCGGTCGAACGGTTGGAGTGGTGCTTCATCCGGTGGAAGTAGGTCAGGTCCGAGTCGCAGCCCTGGGCGGCCCAGCGCATGGCGGAGCCGCGCCAGTAGCCGGCGTTGCGCTGGACCCAGCGTGCGGCGCCTTCGCGGCCAGCGAGGGCCACGATCAGCGCGGTGTTGATCTGGTCCTGGTTGTCGGGGTCCACCGGTGAGTGCTGGATGAACCCGTTCTCGGCGGTGAGGACCACGCGCCGCACGGTCAGCCGGCTCGCGCGGGTGGCGGCCGCCGCACGGCAGGCGACTGCGTGGGCGACCTCGTGCGCGGCAAGCGCGAGCGTTGAGGCCTCGTCGGGGCTGTAGCGGGCCATCACCAGCTCCGCAGGCCGGCGAACTTGCGGCGGGCGCCGATCGCTTGGTTCAGCACGCGTTCGGTGAGTTTCTTCGTGCTCAGCCCGGCTGGGATGCGGGTGAGCCCGAGCGCGACTGCGACCGCGAGCAGCTGCTCGCGGTCCAGGAGCAGCGCCTTCAGGTATGTGGCGCCCTGCTCTTCGGTGTCGGTCTGGCGCAGCTGGGCCGCGATCGCGGCGGGGTCGGGCTGGGTGATCACGGGGATTACTCCTCGGCGTGGTCGGGGTCTCGGGTGTGCGGGCGGCGGGTCACCAGCGGTGCAGGCGCCAGACGGCTTTACCCAGCGGTGCCTCGCCGGCCGCGTTGAGCGCTTGCTGGATCACGCGCGCGTCGCTGGAGTCGACCTGGTTACCGCGGGCGTCGAGGGCTTCGCCCGTGCGGCGGTCGATGCGGAACATCAGGCGCTCGCGGCGCGAGTTCCAGGCGACCGTGACGAACGCGCCCCGGCTGGTGACCGTCAGGTCGAGGTCCTTGTCGCTGGCCATGGCGGTGCTCCTTGTCGTTGACTGCTCGAGGGTCGGGGTCGAAGGTCGGCGGGTCCTTAGTGGTCGCGGGCCCGCAGGGCGATCCAGGTAGTGATCAGCGAGGCAACGACGCCGATCGCGCGGTGAGCTGCCTGGTCCAGCTCCATCAGCGCGGTACCCGGCCCGGCCTCGTCCACCAAGCCGGTGCCGTCGGGCAGCTGGCGGCGCTGGACAGTGGCGTGGTCGAGGTAGCCGCCCTTGCCTGCCTTGCGCGCCAGGGCTTTGAGCGGTTCGCGGCGGTCGATCAGGTAGTGCGTCACGGCGTTGATCGCCGCGCCCGTGGCCACCGCGCGCAGCGGGGTGCGGAAACCCAGTACGCGGGTGACCGCGAGGCCGGCGGCGACCTGCCCGGCGGTGTAGGTGGCGACGTGGCGGGCGCAGTGCTTCGCGCCCTCCCGGCCCGGTGCGCCTTTGCCGATGGCGTCGGCGCTGGACTGGACCCACTGGTCACAGACCGGGTGGACGTCGGCGAAGGTGGCTTGAAGCGCGGCGAACAGGGCCAGGCCCTTGACGGTGCGGCTGGTCATGGTCACGACCGCCGGTTCGAGGTGCGGCCGGACATGGTGCGGGTCTTGGCGTCGATCTCGATCCCGCGCGGGGCGTCGAGGGTGATGTCGCCGGACATCGATTCGGCGGTGACCGTGGATTTGGCGACCGCGGCGACCCGGATGTCCCCGGACATGGTCTTGACGTGGGCGGTGCCGTCGAGCTGGTCGAGCGTGACGTCGCCGGACATCGTCTTGGCACGGACGTGGCCGCTGGCGCCGACGCGGACGTCCCCGGACATGGTGCGCAGGTCGACCTGGTCGGCGGTCCCGACGGTGAGATCCCCGGAGGTCGTTTCGGCCTTGACCTGGTTAAGCTGCCCACGGGTGGTCACGTCGGGCGCCGTGCCCTTGACGGTGAGCGTCGAACCCGCAGGGACGGTCGCGATGATTCGCAGCCGGCCGCCGGTGGTGAAGGTCCCGGACCCGGTGACGACCTGGCCGTTCACGATCGTGACGCCGTGGTGGTCGCCGCCGATGACCAGCCCGGTCACGTCGCCGGTGATGGTCCCCGCGCTCATGATCACGCTCCCGCCGTTGCGGACGATCGTGGTGCCGCTGGCGCCCTGCGAACGGGGGACGGTCACGGCGAAGGTGCGGCCGCGCGATTCGGCGGTGGTGGCCTCAATCAGCCGGGCGGCCTCGGCCCCGTCGGCCACGGCCGAATCCACGTGGACGCTGGCGGTGGTGCACTCCTCGGACGCCTGGACCACTACCGTGGCGATGTCGGCGGAGAGGACCAGGTCGACCGGACCGGCCTCGGTGTGGGTGATCGTACGAGACATCAACAACCTCCAAATATCACTGTGTGTAATCAATTTTGGGCATGGTGAGGCGTGAACGAGACAGGGAATCGGCAGGGGGCGGGCGAGGGAATCCGGGGTCGGGAAGGGAAAATCCCCTTCCCGGCCACCTGGGATGGCTCCCTATGGCTGATCAGCGACGATGATCGGCAAGGGAGCGAGGGATGCGAGGGAGCGCCGCGGTCCGCGGCCCGCTGTGGGCGGGGTTCGGGGACAGCGGGCGGGTTCCCTCCCTACGCGTCGGCGTCCCGCTTGACGATCGCGGCGCGAACACGCTCCGTGAACACCGTGAGGACGCTGACCTTGGTGACCTTGACGCCCTCCGCCTTGAGCGCGTCCGCGAGTTTTTCGGCGGTGAGGCCCTGGTAGGGGCGGTGGCCGGGGGCGAGTTCCCGCAGGCGGGCGGCGACGTCGGTGGCGTTGACCTTGTCCTCGTCGCCCAGGACGTCGAGGGTGTCGTCGAGCAGGTCGCGCGGGGCCTCGATCTGGGCGGCCGGGCGGGCGCCGGCCACGGCGGTACCGGGCTTGAGCTGGGCCATTGCCCGTTCGATGACCTCGGTGGCCTGGTCCCAACCACGGTCGTCGTCGACCTCGACGAAGAACGTGCGCACGATCTCGAACAGCTCTTCGGTCATGCCGGTGGCGACCATGGTGCCGCGGTCGACGTTGAACCGCAGCTCCGTGGCGCGGATTCCGGCGGCGAAGCTGCCGTCACCGAGGAATCCGTCGTTGGAGCGCCACGTCTTCACGGAGAAGCAGCCGTTGGCGCCGACGTTCTCCACCAGCTGCGACGGGATCGCGTCCGCCCGCGAAGACTGGGTGTCGAACACGGTGCTCACGCCCGTCTTGCGACCCCGCTTCACCACCTGAACTGCCAGGTCAGCTGCGGTTTTGCCGTGCTCGGCGTTGCCGAAGAGCTCGTGGCACTCGGAGAAGGCCACGAGCAGCGGGCGCATGTCGGCGTGCTGTTCGGAGATCTGGCGGGTGAGCTTCTTGGCGCCCAGCTCGGCCAGGCGCCCCTCACGCCGTTCGACCTCGGCGTACAGCTGCTCCAGGTGCTCGACGGCCAGTGCGGCGTGCTCGGGGTTGGCTCCCTTCTCATACATCGACAGGCGCGGTGCGTACGCGTCGAAGTCGCCGTTGAGCGCGAACACGTGCACCCGGATCTCGGCGAGCGGGTCCAGCGCGACCCCGAGCACCATTACCCGCAGGGCGTTGGACTTGCCTTGCCCCGGGCGGCCTCCGAACACCGCGTTCGAGCCGTTGATCGGCATGAAGACGATGTCGCCGCGCTGGGTGATGCCGATCGGGACACCCTCGAACACGTCGGCCATACCCTCGCTGAGCAGCGGATACGGCGGGGTCGGCTTGTCCATGACGCCGGAGTCGGCGACGTAGAGGTTGAGGTAGCCGGCCTTGCCGCCCTTTTCCTGGCCGTAGTCCGAGGCCCACACCTCGACCGCGTTGCGGTTGAGGTTCTTGGCCAGCACGTCGCGCTTGTCGGCGACCATCGTGGGGGTGACGCCCATCGGCAGGTCGACGATTGCCCGGTAGCCCTTGAACGCCCCCGAGCCCTCGCGGGTCGGGGTGAGCTCGAAGCGCGGGACCCAGCCTTCCTTGAGCGCGGCCTTGAGCGCGGGGATGTTCAGGTGCCGCAACGCGGTCACGATCCCATCGGCCGTGACCAGCACGTTTGCGTCCGAACCGGACGCGCCGGACGGGGCCAGCCACGATGGGTGGGCCTCGGCCTTGCGGCCGATGTGGTGCAGCACGACCGCGGCGAGCCACGGGGCACCGAGCAGGAACGGGCCCCAGGCCACGGAAATCGCGATCGCGATCCAGCGGACCACGTCGGTGACCGCGGTGAACGGGGAGATGACCATGCCCCAGTCCTTGAACGCGATCCCCAGCATGCAGCCGATCCCGAACAGGAGCACGATCGCGACCAGCAGCGCGAGCCCGGCGCCCTTCACGATCCGCTTGGGTGCGTCGAGCCAGTCCATGGTCCGCTGGTGGCGCTTCTCCTTGGCCAGCTCGGCGCGCTCCTCCCAGTAGTGCAGCTCGTCGGTGTTGCCGCTGGACTCGGCCGAGCGCATCAGCCGCTCGTAGCGGGAGTTCGTCTTCGCCTCCCACACCCGCTTCGCGACGATGAGGCCGCCGCCGATCGTGTAGGAGACGTGGCGGCCGACGAACCGCAGCGACGTCTTCGTCGCGTCGTGGGTGACCGCGGTGCGGGTGACCCGGGCGACGGTGACCGCGTTGTCGCGGTACTGCCGGTAGCGCCACGCGGCCTGCGCCCGCGGGGAGGTGAGCAGGGCCCACTCCTCGTCGGACACGAGCTCACCCTGAATGGCCGGACCGGTGGACTCGACCGTGCGCAGGGGGTGGACCGTGGCCAGCTCACCGGCGGACTCGACAGCGTCGTCACGGGTGTACTCGGGGGTGTTCTCGTCGTGGTGGTCGGTGGGTGCCATGGGGTCCTCCTGCGGTGTACTCGTGCAGGTCACGGGCAGAGTCGGCACCGCATGCCCGGTAGGCAGGGTGACCGACCCTGCCCGGACCCGGGTGGGGTTAGTCGGTGGGGCGGTTCTTGTATTCGTTGCGCAGCGCCACGGCGTACTTCTGGCCGCAGTGCAGCGCCTCGCGGATGTCGCCGATGACGTCCGGGCGGAATCCCGGGGGCGGGTTCTTGAGCAGCGCCTTGAACTCCTCGCGCAGCTCGTCGAGTCCGCGTCGTTTCGGCTCGGGGATGGTCGAGCGGACCGTCTTGCGTCCGCCCGGCCGGCGGGCCGGAGCGATCCGTCGCGGGGCAGGGGCGGCCGGCGGGTCCACCGCCGGGGCAGGGTCGGCGACCGCGGCCACGCTCGCCGGAGTGGTCGTTGTCGGGGTCGGCTCTGTGGGGGTGTCGGGGTTGACGTCGAGGGTGGAGAACGCGGCGAGCAGGTGGGGCAGGCAGCGCACGACCGCGACGGCGACGACCGGGCCGAGCAGGTGCAGCACGAGGCTGGACACGGTGAAGTCCTGGGCGACACCGGGCAGGTGTGGCCAGGCGTTCATGCCGAGGGTGAGTCCGAGGAACACCCACTCGGTGCGCTCGACGCTGCCCGAGCGCAGCGGCTGGCCGCGGGTGGTGAGGTAGGCGCGGCCGGCCACGACCATGAGCAGGGCGAGCGAGCAGAACGGTTCGGCCAGCCACGCGAAGCACCACTGCGGGCTCCAGGGCGGGTTGCCCTCGGCCGCGAAGGCCTGGACCCCGGCGGTGGACCAGGCCAGCGCCAACACCAGCGACACCAGCGCGACACCGATGATCAGGCGCAGCATCCGGGCGTCGCGGTAGGCCAGCACGCGTGGGTCGCGGGAGAGCTGCCACAGCGCGGCGGCCTCGTTGACGGCCTTGCGGCGGGTGCGGACCTTGTCGGTGGTGACCTCGAACGGTGCGGTGTCGGCCTCCAGCACGAGCAGCCGGTGGGCCTCCTCGTGCTCGGCCACGCGGCGCTTGACCCGCCGCGTCACCCCCGCCCGGCCCGCGCTGGTGGTCTCGCGCGGGTCCGGGCTCGTCGTGCCGTCCTCGTCCGGCCCGATGGTTTCGGCGTCGGCGACTTCGGCGAGGTGGCGTTCGAGGGCGGCCAGGCCGTGGGAGAACTCGCCGCCGGGCTCGCCGTCGTCGAGGTGTTCGGTCGTGGTGGTCATGCGTTGGCCTCCTTCCGGCCGGTGGGCTCGGCCTCGCCGGCCTGGGCCGGGTCGGTCGAGGTCGTGGTGAGCTGGGGTCGGGGCAGGGTGCCGGCGACCGCAGCACGGGTACTGCGGGTCGCGCGGTGCAGGCGGATCTCGTGCGCGGCCCAGACCGCGGCGATAGCGGCGGAGAGCAGGTCGAGCCAGCTGGTGGTGAACGCGCCGATCACGACCGGCGCGCCGACCGCGGCGAGCTCGCCGAAGCGTCCGACCGTCCACACCAGAGCCTTTTCGGTCCGGGTGCGGCACGGGTGCTGCTCGGTCATGGCGTCACCTCCGGGTAGTGCGGGCAGTGGCGGCGACCGCACAGGTGCACGGTGGTGCCGTCGTCGAGGCGGGTGTCGAACGTCATCCGCCCGGTCACGATCCCGGCGAGGTCGTATCCGCCTTCCAGGACGCCGGCGGCGTAGAGGCCGATCAGGCCCCAGCCCCACCACGGCGGCATCCACGAGCGGGTGAGCAGCACGCAGGCCACGACGATGACGGCGACCACGAGCAGGTTGCCCGCCACCATCGTCAGCGCCATCCGCTGTGCGTCGGCGCGGGCCAGCTGCAGCGCGCCGGCGGCGTCCTCGCGGGTGGCCGGGCCGGGCATCTTGAGGTCAGACATGGGCGGGCTCCTTCCGGGTCACGGGGAAGTTCGGGGGGAAAAACTGGTTGACCGGGCCGCGCGGCGGGTCGGTCGCCAGGCGCTGCAGGCCGGTGTTCAGGCGGGCCATCACGCCGGCCAGGATCGCGGCGAGCAGCACCAGCGGGATCCGGATCAGGTGCAGCACCACGAACCCCAGCAGCGCGGCCAGGAACCCGAGCAGCACCAGCGTTCCCTTGCGCTCCAGCACCTCGAACACGTTCATCACGCACCTCGCTCGATGCTCGTGTAGGTGCACTGCGGACAGCCGAAGATGGCCTGGGGCAACGTGAGCGTGCGCTCGGGCCAGCCGCACGCGGGGCAGTCTGCGTCGATGCACAGCACGACCTCGGCCGGCTTCTTCGCCTTGTCACGGGGGTGGCGGGTTGTGTGGGTCATGGGGCAGCGCTCCTTGCTGGCTCAGTGGGCCTGCAAGCGGCAGGCGGGAGTGGTGGGCTTGTGGCAGTAGCTGGTGCAGCGGCAGGCGCCGGCGCGGCGTGGGGGCTCGGAGGCGGCGCGGTGGTAGGCGCCGACGGGTTCGGCCGGCGGGTGGTCGGGGCGGCCGGTGGCCGCCGGGCCGGTGGTGGTTGTGGCCGCTACCATTGGGTTTCCCCTTTCCGGGTACGTGACTGCTGGGAGAGCGGGGTCAGACCCCGGCCCGGTGGGACGTGCTCGCGAGGCTTGGGCCACCGGGCCGGGGTCCTCAGCGCTTGACCGCGGTGAGCGGCTTGCGCGATTCGCGCCGTGGCATCGATTCCGACCACGAATGCGGGCAGTTGCGGCAGGTCTTGTAGACCCAGCCGCCCTTGAGCTTTGCGATGAACGCGGTGTGCCGGCAGGCGGTCATTCCATCACCGCCGCGACCGCGCGGGCGCAGGCCGGGCGTCCGCACAGGTTGGTGTTCTTGTTGGTGCGGCGTCGGCATCCGAGGCACCGTCCCAGGGTCGTGACCCCGTTCAGATCGGGGTCGATGCGCTTGCGGTTGTCGGCCTCGCGAGAGCGTCGCATGGCGTGGTTCTCCTTCTGTGTCAAGGGATTGCGGGCGGATCAGGTGGCGCGGTCGTCAGCGCAGGGCGTTCCATTCGGCGATGGCGGCGCTGTGGTAGGTGACGATGAGGTCCTTGACGTAACGGAAGTCGCCGTCCTTGCCCTTGAGGACCTCCCGGTCGAAGGCAGCCGCAGCCCACTTCCGCAGGGCCGCGAGCTTATTGCCCGGCGAGCCGAGTTTGCGGGCCTTGGCGGCGAGATCGTCGCCGTCCTTGATCCAGCGCTGAAGCTCCCGCGTCTGCCAGTCCGCGTAACTCATCGGTTTACGTCCTTCCGTTGTGGTTGACGGGCTTGCTGGTGGGTTTTGGTGCACCGGGGCGATCCCGGACGTCGAGGTCGGCGGGATCGCCCCGGTAGTCCTGCGGTGGTGGGCGGGTTATCGACGGCCGGCGGCGTTGCGGGCGTGGATGACGGCGCTGGCGTAGTTGGTCACCGCGTTCTGGATCTTGCGGATTGCGGTCTTCTCGCCGTGCTTGCGGCGCAGGGTGTTCGCGAGCCCGAGCGTCGCGATGGCCTCGCCGCTGAGCTTCTGCAGCCGCGCTTGTTCTGCAGCCGAGAGCTTGCTCTTGTCGTTGTGGGCGCACTGCAGCGTCGAGCGGGCGTCGCGGACCGCGTCGTCGAAGTTGGTCATTGTCGGTTCCTCGTCTCCTCGGTTTCGTTGTCGCGACCGGGTTTTCCGGGCGCGGCGGAGCAGAGGCCGGCGGCCTCTGTGTTGTGGTGCGGGGTGGTGGGTCAGGCGGCGTCGCGGCCGAGCAGGGCGATCTCGTGGTCCCAGTCGAACGCGGCGGCTTCGGCGCCGGTGGGCACGAGGGTTTCGGTCTCGTCGAGGCCGCGTTGCAGGTCGGCGCGGGAGAACTCCAGGCGCGCCATGCCGTCCGGGGAGGACAGGACGATTTCGACGGTGTCGGCGAAGGAGGTGATGCGGACGTCGCCGTGACCGGCGTGGCCGGTGAGGCCGTCGGCGAGCAGGTCGCGGCTGAACAGCCACTTGATTCGCCGGCCGCCGGAGTCGGTGACGTTCAGCTGCACCGCGTACGGGTCGGCCGGGTCGTAGCGGAAGCACACCCGCAGCTCGTGCCCGACCGAGCAGCGGTTGGCGGTGTCGAGCAGGCGGGCGGTCATGAACACGTTCAGCATCAGCCCGCCCCTTCCAGGTGCTTGTTCTTGAGCACCCAGGCCACGAACTCGGTGTTCGCGGCGGGGTCCTTGGGGTCGAGCCAGGAGACGAGCCACCTGGCGATGGCCGGCGCTTTCCAGCCCTGGCGGTGCTTGCTGAGCACGGCGTTGACGAAAGCGGCGGCGATGGATTCGCGGCAGTCGAGCTTGCGGGCGGCCTGCGTGATCAGGGTCGAGGTCACGCGGCCACCTCCGTGGCCTCGGCCCATGCCACGGTGGCCCGCTGGCCGGCCGAGGCGATCGTCGCCGCCGTCAGCGCGAGCGTGGCATGCACCTGGGCGGCGGCCAGCTTGTTTGCGTCTTCGGGGAGGAGGTCGCGCATGCTCGTCGAGGCGACAAGCCTTTCGGCTTCGAGGTAGTGCTCGGGTCCGGTCATGGACTGTCCTTTCTGTACGGTTTTCGGTTCAGCAGTTGGTGGTCGGTGGTTACGCGTCCCGGTCGGTGCCCGGCCAGGACGGCTCGGAAATGCCGTGGTGGTGGAGGGCCAGAGCGAGCATCTGGCTGTGGTCGAAGGCGAACCCGCCCTTCGCTGCGACGCGCGTGGCGATGTGGACCGGCATCCATTCGGCCGCGGCGGCGTCGTCGGCCGCGATCGGGTCGGGTGCGTCGTCGAGTACGACGGTGTAGGCCACCGACACGTACCGGCCCCGGGCGTCGCGCAGCGGGTCGTCCCAGATTCCGAGCTGGTCGACGAGCACGCGGGACGGCACCTGGATGCCGGTTTCCTCGGCCAGCTCCCGCACCGCGGCGGTGTGCGACTTCTCGTTGCGGTCGACGTGCCCGCCGGGCAGGGCGAGCTTCCCCTTGTGCGGGTTCCAGCCGCGCTGGATCACCAGCACGTGCCACACCCCGTCCCGGAGGGTGAAGGCCACCATGTCGGCGGCGTAGAACACCGGGTTCCGGTCATCGAACCGGGCGGCCAGCTTCGCGGCCAGGGAGCCAATCAGCGACATGTGGACTGTCCTTTCAGGAGGGTGACTTCGGACGGGTCTGGCGGTCACGCGGCTGACGGGAGGTGGCCGCTCTGCGGGTGGGCAAGCAGTTCGGTGACGTAGGAGACAAACGAGCGCTGCGCGCACGGGTGGATGGCGTCGGTCTGCGGGTCGCGCAGCGTCGAGCGGAGCCACAGCGTCAGCCGCGAAACTGACCAGCCCTGCCGGCGCCGCGTGGCGATGGCGTCGATCAGGGCGTCCAGGAACGCCGGGCGCACCCGCGGTGCCCGGGCCGCGGCCTGCTCCACAATGGGGTTCGCCACGGCCAGCACGGTCGACAGCGGCGGCCGGCTGGTGCGCCGCACGCGGCGGGCGGCGTGGGCGGCTTCGTCCTCGGCCCACAGGCGGGCCGTGGCGGCCACGTCGCGGTAGACCGTGGCGCGGCGGTGCATCACCGGGCCGGTGGTGCGAGTGCTGAGCAGGCGAGCGTTGCGCAGCAGCTGCCCGGCCAGCTGCTCGAAGCGGCGGGCCACCGCGATCGCGGCGTCGGCTTCGGCCAGCACCACCACGAGCGGATTGCCCTCGGTCTCGGCCTCGGCCAGCAGGTGCAGCTGTGCCGCGACGTCGCGGTAGACGTCCGTGCGGACCGTCACGACGGTGTCCGGCAGGCCGGCGGTGGCCAGGATCGTGGCGTTGCGGGTCAGGGTGGCCGCCAGGTCGCGGAAGCGGCCCGCGGTCGCGGTGGTCGCAGTGCTGGTCATGAGCGGTCCTTTCGAGCGGGCCGAACCGGGAGAAGGCATGGCGGTTCCCGGGCGGAAATTCGGGAATTGCGGAAAATGTGCGCGGAAGGTGTGCGCGGAAGGCCTCAGGCGGCCGAAGCGGTGGTGCTGGTCTTGATCTCGTCGAGCGCGGCGGCGCGGGCCTGGTCGATCACCTTGGCCAGCCGCATCGCCACCAGCCCGTGCGGGCCGCCGAACATCTGGCGCAAGTCGCTGTGCGTCTGGTTCAGCCACGCCCACCGGGCTTCCGGCGTCGCCGACGCGGGCGGCATCGTGGCCGCCAGATTCGAGAACTCGGCCGGGAGGAACAGGCGGTCAGCCATCACGCCACCTCACCGAAGAACACGGCGAGAATCCCGGCGGTCTTGCCGTGGCCGACCTTGCTGCCCACGATCACGTTCTGCTCGAACAGCGGCAGCACCGGAGCCACCGGACCCTCGAACTCGGCCAGCGCCGCGTCAATCTCGGCGATCTCCGCATACAGGTCGGCCAGCTCGGTCACGGCGTCGAAGGTGTCCACCGCGAACCCGTCGCCGGCCAAACCGGTCGTGTCCTCGAAGTAGTCGAAGTCCAGGTCAGGCGCGGCCATCTCGACCTGGCGGCGGCTCTGGTGTGCGTTCCTCATCGTTCGTCTCCGTTCGTCGTCTGCCATTACAAACTAGTATGTACTAGGTTAAAGCTGGTATCGGCCGTTTGGGTGAACTAGGCCATGGTGGTTTGTGTCGCTAATATGGCGCCTATGGAGGCAGAGTCCCGACTTCAGGCGCCGTTTGAGCAGGTAGCCGAGAAGATCGCCGAAGAGATCCGGTCCGGTACCTACGCGTTGGGGGAGAAGCTGCCGAGCCAGCGGGACATGGCCGAGCGGTACGACGTCGCGATCGCCACGCTGCAGAAGGCGCTAGGGCTGCTTCGCGATCGTGGCTGGGTCAACACGCGGGCACCGATCGGCACGTTCGTGGCCGCTTCCATCCCGGACTCCGACGAGCCTCTGCCATCCCTGCCCGAGCTGTCCGCAACGGTCAAAGATCTGCAGGCCGAGGTCGCTTCGCTGCGGAAGTCCGTCGATGACCTCATGGCCGGCCGCGATTAGCCGTTGCCCAGGTCCCGGAAGAACTGCGCAACGCTGTCGATGATGCCGTTGCCCTTGTCCGTGGCCGAGTTGACCATGCCAGCCGCGTCGTGCGGGTGATGGATCACCAGGGCCAGCACGGCGAGGACGATCACCGCCCCGACCGCCTTCTTGAGGATCCCGCCGCCGGTCTTGATGCTGAAGGGATTCTTCGCCATCTCGCTACTTCCTCTCGGTGTTCTTGTTCGCTGTGATGCATTAAGAACACCGCAAAGAAGGTTGGGTTGGTAGGCGATCTACAGTCGCGTCAAACCTATTCCGAACAGGACTATTCCGGGGTGGCATACGCGCTGGTCAGGGCGCTCCAGCCGTCCGAAAGAATCCGCAACAAATCTGAGTTCGGGGCTTGCCAACCCAACTCGTCGCGGATGCGTCGGCTGTCCGCGAGCAGTACACGCGGCTCGTTCGCGGGCGGATTCGGCTTGGTCCGGACCGCACGTCCGGTCACCTGCTCGACCACAGCGAGAACGTCGTTGATCGACGTCTCCCGGCCGCTGCCGACGTTGTAGACACGCCACTCGCCAACCGTGCACGCCTCGATCGCCAGGACGAAGGCGTGGGCCATGTCAGCCACGTGCACGAAGTCGCGGACTGCCGTCCCGTCGCCGTTGAGGCCCAACTCGTCGACGAGCCCGGCCTGAACGGCGAGCACCTTCGGAATCAGGCGGGTGAGGTCACGATCGTGGCAGCCGCCAACGGCACCGGCGATGTTGAACGCGCGGAGGCTGATCGCTCCAAGCCGTCCCGTCGCCGCGACGTTTGCAGCTGCGAAGTCGGCCGCAGCCTTGGTCGCACCGTATGGGTTCGTCGGAGCGATCGGCGCGTCTTCGGTGATGGGCTGAGCCTCGGGACTGCCGTAGACGGCCGCCGTCGACGCCAGCACGAGGCTGGCCGGCGCGTCTCGCCTCGTGAGCGCGTCGAGAAGGTTGAGAGTGCCGCTGACGTTGGTGCGCCAGTAGCTCACAGGGTCGGTCAGAGACTCGCGCACGCGCGCGCGGGCCGCGAGGTGGCAGACGCCCTCGACGTCGTCGACCGCGGCGCGGAGGCTGGCCAGGTCCTCCAGGCTCCCCACTGCCGCCGCCGTTGCCCCCTGTGGCGCTCTGGACGCATCGCGCACGAACGCCACCGGTTCATGTCCCCGGTTGGCGAGGGCAGCGACGACGGCGTGTCCGAGGAACCCGGCTGCGCCGGTGACGAGAACGCGCACGTGGTCAGCTTGCCAGCAGCGTGTTGCGGTGCTGCCAGGCCAGCTCGATACAAGCCCGCGAGATCGGTGAAAGAGGCTCGGACTTTAGCCGCTCTCGGGCCTCGGTGTTGAAGGGAATTCCAACGGTCGGCCGAGCCGCGTCGGTGCTGACTGCAGCTCCTTCCTCG
The DNA here is from genome assembly GCF_042896185.1 of Amycolatopsis sp. NPDC001319. Classification (NCBI taxonomy): domain Bacteria; kingdom Bacillati; phylum Actinomycetota; class Actinomycetes; order Pseudonocardiales; family Pseudonocardiaceae; genus Amycolatopsis; species Amycolatopsis sp. NPDC001319. The sequence goes on from NZ_JBIAWY010000001.1 coordinate 935,454, forward strand.
TTGACCTCGACCATGTCGGCGAAGAGCTTGTCGAACACCGGGCCGTCAATGACCGCGACAGTCAGCAGCTCTACCCACAGGGTCAGCGGTTCAAGCACCACTGCGCAGGTGAAGACCCGGAAGTCGCCGGCCGCGCGAGCGGCGGCGAACGAGCGGAACGGCTCGTCCTGGTCGTAGTCGATCGGGTCGAGAGAGTTGCCGTCATGCTCGGGGTTGCCGAGGAACTCCTCGGAGTACTCGCGCTGGATATTGCGCCAGATCGAGAAGTCGTTCGACTGGTGCGCCGGCGCCAACGCGGCCGGCTGGAACACCCCAGCGGGGATGACGTGGAACATGCCGCCTGCGACAGCAGTGGCTTTGGCGTCACGGCGGTGCAGGAACATCCGATGCCCGTCGATCGGGTCGCGCCTGATGGTCAGCGTGTTGATGCTGGGCAGCATCGGGCGCGCCAGCAGGTCGAACGGGTCCTCGATGTGCCGTCGCAACGGCAGGTGGGCGAGGCTGGGCCGCTTCCGCCCCGCACGGAGCCATGCGTCGGCGAACTCGTGGGCTGCCGCTTCACACACGTCGAGCACGTCAAAGTAGGTCGTGTAGTTGAACCCGAGGCGACCCCGGTCGCCGGACCAGTCAACGTCGACGAGTCGGTAGCTGACCCGGTTGTCCAGGAGCTTCGGCCGGGCGAGGTCTCGAAGGGCGCGAGAGTACAGCCGAAAGTGCTCCCCGTCCGCGGCGAGCGGCCGAACACCCTTGGTCTGCTCAACGCCGCCCGTGATGGTCGGCTTGGGCGGCGCTTCGGCGATCCAGCTCAGCTCCACGTCGGTCAGCTCGACCGGGCTCGAGGGCAGCCAACCGGGCTGAGTGAGGACGGTCGTGCCCGGGACGACCTGCGCACGTGGATACAGCGCGGACGCGAGGTCACCGAGCACCGCACGATTGGCGTTCAACTCCCGCCGCACGAACTTCCATCGCTCCTGGCTCTCGTGCGGCACGCCGGCCTCACTGACCTGTCCGCGCTTGGGTACAGCATCGGCCGAGCGGTCGGGTAGAACACCCAAACGCTCCGGCGGAATGTGCAGCTTGCTCGCGATCGACCGCAGCTCGGCGACCCCGGGGACCAGCTTGCCCTTCTCGATCTTGGAAACCCACGACTGCGTGGTGCTGAGCAGGTCAGCGGCGTCTTGCTGCGTGAGGTTGTGCTGCTGCCGGTACCAGCGGATCACCTCGCCGGCGTTGGAGCCATCAGGCGGAGCCGCGACAGACTGTGCCACGTGTAACCATCCTCCGTTTCGCGCAGTGTCGGTCACGCTTTCTCCTCGCATCCGCTCCGTGGATCGCCCTGCACTCACTGTGCCACTTCCCCTACGTCTAGTGCGAAGGGCTCGTCGAAGTCGGCGGCGGTGGACCGCGTAGAGGTCGTTCCCCGAGCTCGAACAACCGGCGCGGCCGGCGAGCGGTTGGCCTACGAGGTGAGCCGCGTGGCCGGGTCGAGCATGTGACGGCAGTACCGCGGTTCGCCCACCTTCGGCAGCGGGAGCCATTTGGCGAACCCGCTGGCTTTCGGGGTGTCTTCGACCTGCGCGGTCGTCCACATGTAGCCAGTGCCGCGCTGCGCGGCGCGGAGCGTCCGCACCCGCCGGTCACCGAGCACCCAGCGCGGCGCGGCGAAGGAGGCGAACGATGCTGACTAGCGCCAAACGCGCTGGCCCTCGGCTCGTATCAGCTCCTGCCATCGACCGACGCGGAAGTCGACCTCACCGACAAGTCGTGCTCGGTCGCAGCCAGCAGAACTTGCCATACCTGCGTCATATGGCTGAGCCCACTCGTGCGACGTCGACCCGCAGGTGTCAGCGCTTCGAATCTCCCCTGTTTTAGGTTCGCGCAATTTCGAGCCGCTAAGGCTCTCCGACTGCTCATGATGACAATCTGATCACGGGGGCACGTCAGTCCGTAACGACGTCGAGTTAGGAAGCGACAACTGTTGTTGCCAGCGAGTGCGTGAGCTAACGGCAAGAGCCATCTTGCGCAGGCGCAGCCCCCCGGAATGATCAGCGAGCCTGTTAAGGGACGGTAGTGATGACAGCCGCAGCACGCGCGTGGTTGAACAATCTGAACAGTCTTTACACTCCGACGTCGACAGAATTCGATGCAGCTCGCAAACATCGACATGCCCTCGAGACTCGCCTAGATGTGTTTCTCGGCCTGCACGAAATGTTTGAGATTGGCTCAATGAAGCATGGGACTGGCGTCTGGCAATACAGTGATGCTGACTTTCTCGCATCCCTCAAGGGTGCTCGTCCCAGCTCCCCTTGGACCATGTTAAACAAGGTTAAGGAGGCACTTCAAGGACGGTATCCGTTGACTTCAATTGTCGTTCGTCGACCTGCGATCGTGTGCCGTTTCTCCGACGGGGATGTTGAAGTGGTTCCAGCGTACGAGGCAAATTCGGGATATTGGATTTCCGACCCCGCGGGCGAATGGATGAGAACCTTCCCGAAAGACCACAACAAATATGTTACCGAGGTTAATAAAAAGCACGATGGAGCAGCCAAGAAGTTGGCTCGCCAACTCAAGGTCTGGAAGTATAAAAGGAGTGTTCCTGTCTCTTCATGCTACTTGGAGATGCGGGCGGCGAAGCATATGGATGGCGAACAGTCGTACTCGCCTCTATGGGACTTGTACTTAACTCTCAGGAATATGCAGATTGCCGATCTTGCATCCATGAACGACCCGACCGGACTCAGCACACGTTTCGGTGCTTGTTCGTCTGAATCCAGTCGCCAAGACGCGCTGTCCAAACTCAGTACTGCATTTGGTAGGGCCTTGAAAGCTAAGGATTACGAGCAAGAAGGCAAAGACTCACTCGCAATCAATCAACTAGAGCTCCTGTTCAATCAGTGATATGAGTACATCGACACTGTGCTGCACAAGATGCGAGGCGGTCTGAATATGCCGAATAATCAGACCGAGTACACGCCGCCGAAAAGTGCGTTGATGGCGACTCGGCAAAACGAGCCGGATGCTTTGCGGCTATTGATAGCCCAGCGGCGTCTTTACTCGCGCGCGAAGCGCTGGCTAGCTGTTCGATGGCTTGGCATGCTGACCATTGGACTTGCGGCGCCAGTTATCTCAGTCATCTGGCCACAGCTTGCCGTCGTTGCGGGCGCTGTCGCAGGATTGTGGATTTTTTTGGGGCGCACACTGTTGGTCCTGCTCCAATCCGCATCTACGGCCAAGGCTGCCGCAGTGCAAGAACAGTTCGATTTTCTCGTGTTTGGGATGCCGTCGAGTATTCAGCGCTCAAACTTGCCGCTAATGGAGGAAATTTCCAAGATCGCAGGCCCCGATCTTAACCTGGAAAATACTGCAGAAAAAGAACGCCTCCTGGATTGGTACCCTGTAGATCAAGAAAATTCCGGCGCTTTCACCGTGGCTGCATCCCAGCGCACAAACGCTGCTTATTCTGATAGCCTACTTCGCACGACCGCAATTGTCTGGACAAGCGTCACAGCTGCGTGGAGTATTGTTCTGATTATCGTGAGCATAGTTGCCAGCCTGTCTCTTCTAACGTTCCTTGTCGGCGTATTGCTTCCCATATTGCCAGCGTTTCTTGACGTTGTACAGTATGTAGCCGGCGTGTGGCGATCAGCCAAGGAGCGCCGAGATTTAGCTAGCTCTATTGAGTGTCGCCTAGAGGAGGTGAACGCAAACGTTGACGGTGCCGATTTGTTGGTTTGGCAAGAGCGACTTTACGACCTGCGGATGTCTGCACCTCAAGTACCAGATTATATCTATAAGGTCAGGCGAACCATCAATGAGCGTGCGATGAAATCAGCTGCGACCCAGCTTGCAAAACGTGTCGGTAAGGCGAAGCAATGATCCGATTGGTCAGATCGCCGGCGTCGGCTCCGGCCCGACGAGCGCCGTTCGTTTCACTTCGCACAGCGCGACGTTCGTGCAGCTTCCGGGCCGCGGGTGCAAGCGTCCTGGCATAGGTGCCCTCCCGGTGCTACGTCGCCCTGTCGCTCCGGTCCTGGCGACGGCCGCCGGGCGGGGTACTCCGCTTACCGCGAAGCCGTCTGCTGCTGGCGCGGTTCGCGTCGCGACTTCAGGTATGACCACCTCTTGTTCCAGGCAAGCGAGGTGCCACCTATTGGCAGGGCGAGGAGCCAACCCGACGCAAGGTCGAAATACGCAACAAAGGCAGCAGACTCGCCGCCACGAAGGTCCACACGACGGCCACAACCAGAGCACAGCTGTCGCTGTCGACTCGCCTCGTCCAACACGCGACCAGTCTTACATGTCGCTGGTCGGTGGGTCGGAAGACCAGCCGACGACGTCCGAGCTGACGCCCGCGCGATTGGTCTCAGTCCTGGTCTCAGTTCAGGCAGATTCGAGTATGTTCGCCTTAGGTCGCCGGATCGGGGTGACCAGCGCAAATGACCGAGCTGGACTCGTTTGAACGACCGGGATCGGAACTCGAAATCGTGTGACGGTTAATCCCGTCCGTGGGTTCAAATCCCACCGCCACCGCTCGCGAGTGGGCGAGGTATGTCAACGGAAAGCGTTGATGTGCCTCGCTCGCTGTGTTTTCTGGGGGTGCAACCCCCAGGCCCCGCCCGGAGGGCGTTGCCCCCGGACCCCCGGTGGTGGTTGCGACTGGTGAGTTGGTCACGGGGGTGGGTGATCGTCTTTGAAAGACAACTCCGGTGGCGTTCAGGTTGACCGCAGGTCGGCACGGCCGACTTGGGGGCGTTCGTTTCGGGGTGCGGGTTAGCTGGTCGGGTTCGCTGGAATTCTGGGCACCTCAGTTGCTGGACGCGGCTTTGACGGCGGGCGCCGCTGGGACCCCTGGCACCGCCGTTGGGGGGCGCGATTTTGCTGGGTGGCGTCGCTGGAATCCAGGGGTCGCAGTTGCAGAGCGTGGCTTTGACGGTGGGCGCCGTTGGAACCCCAGGGTCCGCTGTTGTGGGGCGCGGGGGTTGCTGGCGGGCGCGGCTGGAATTCAGGGGCCTCGGTGCCGGAGGGCAAGGCTGTGGGGCGGCGGCGCCGGGAGCCGGGTGCGTCAGTCGAAGGGCAGGACTGGCGTGCCGAAGGGTTCCAGGAACGAGATGGTCTCCATGATCGTCGAGACGCCCGTTTCGACGGCGCGCGCGACGGCGGCGCAGGCGTCGAGTACTGGTTGCACCGCCTCGGTCGAGCGGTCGCCGGCCAGGACGGCGACGGCGGACGCGGCGGCGGAGCCGGCGACGCAGATGACCTGGGCTGCCGTCTCGGTGGCGAGGCGGTCCAGGAGGTCGGCCAGGTCCAGGCCGACGGCGGCGGTGCGGGCGGCGGCTTCGGCGGCCTGCCGGTAGTGCACGTCGAGCTCGTCGGCGCGGGTGCGGAACCGCGCGGCGGGCTCGCCGCCCCAGCGGCGTTCCGCGCGGTGGGCGCCGCTTTCGAAGGCGAGCCGCGCGGTGACCAGGACGTCGCGGCCGGTGGACAAGGTGCGGGCCGACTCGCGGATGGCGGGAGGCGAGCAGTCGATCTGCTGCAGCGCGGCCACGGGGTCCGGGGCGCCCAGGCGCGCGCCGGCCTTCCGCAGCGGCTCGAGGGTCGCGGCGGCTTTCTCCAGGGCCGGGTGCAGGAACGGCATCAGGTGAACAGCGCCGTCGCCACCGCGGGGCGGATCTTCTCCGCGTGCCCGCCCGCCGCCATGCGCAGGCGGCCGGCGAGGTCGGACGTCGCGTCGCCGAGGACGCGGGCGTCGACGTCGCGCGCGGCCAGCGCGGCCTCCCATCGGGCGGCCAGCTCGCGCGCGGGCGCGGAGATGCCGAACGGCGTCGACTCCAGACGCGCCTCGGCGAACCGGCCGGCCGCCTGGTCGGCGTCGGCCGCGGCCTTGTCCAGCGCGTCGGCCGCGGCGCGCAGCCGCTCGCTCGTCGAGCTCGCCATGGGACCTCCCCTTCCCGGAACAAAACAGCTCAAGGTGGCCAGGCCCCCACCTCGTCACCCTGTAGGGGGAGATCTAACCTCATCACGTCCTGTGTGGTCACTCGGCCGGGCGTAGGACAGTTTCACATCGTGAAGAGCCTTGACCCCGCTCGGCAGCGCTGACGATCATCGCGCCCATGCCAGCCACCCGCCCGCGCCGCCGGCCCGGCCGCCCGTCCGGTGCCGGCACAGCCGCGCGCCGGTCGCCGCGGCGAGCCACCCCGAACGGCCGAACTCCGCTCAACCAAGCCGATTCGACCACCCGGAGGGCTTGATGTCGATCGACCTGCTGCGCTCGTCGGCCACCCCCGCCGACGGCATCCTCGAAGGCCCGCGCGTGCTGCGCCGGCTGCCCGAAGGGGTCGAAGAACGCCCCTACGAACTGTTCACCCTCCGCCCTCTCGGTCGGGTGATCGGGGCCGAAATCGAGGGCGTCGACCTCGGAGCGTCATTGACCCCCCGGGTTCGCGAAGAGCTGAACCGCGCGTTGCTGGAGTGGAAGGTGCTGTTCTTCCGCGAACAGAAAATGACGTCGGAACAACAGCGCGTGTTCGCTTCCCACTGGGGAGCGTTGGAAACCAACCCTTTCATCCCGCAAGGCGACAACGACGAGGTCGTCCGCTTCACCCGCACCGCGGGCATGCCGGGTTACGAGAACATCTGGCACACCGACGTCACCTGGCGCCCAGCACCCGCGCTCGGCTCCGTCCTCCGGCTGGTGGAGGTCCCGCCGATCGGCGGCGACACGATGTGGGCCGACATGGCCGCCGCCTACGACAACCTGCCCGCCGACGTGCGCGAACGCATCGACGGCCTGACCGCCGTCCACGACTTCGTCCCCGGCTTCGAACGCTTCACCGACCCGGACCTGCTGGCCGCCCACCAGGACCGCTTCCCGCCCGTCGAGCACCCGATCGTCCGCGTCCACCCCGAGACGGGCCGGCGGACGCTGTTCGTGAACCAGGCCTTCACCACCCACGTCGTGGGCCTCGACAAACCCGAGAGCGACCGCCTGCTCCGCTTCCTGTTCCTCCAGGCCCACACGCCCGAGTACCAGGTGCGCTTCCGCTGGACCCGCGACGCCGTGGCGTTCTGGGACAACCGCGCGACCCAGCACTACGCCGTGAACGACTACCACCCCCACAACCGGGTGGCCGAACGCGTCGCGATCGTCGGCGACCGGCCATTTGGGCCTAGCCTGGTCGTATGAGCGAACCCAAGGCCGTGGTCACCGCGTTCCTGCAGGCTCTCGAAGACATGGACGTCGAACGGGCGCTGAGCCACGTCGCTGTCGACATCACCTACCAGAACGTGCCGCTCCCGCCCGCCCGCGGGCTCACGGCCGTGGAGAAGCAGCTGCGCACGCTGACCCGGTTCGGCACCGGGTTCGAAGCACGCACGCACCACATCGCCGCCGACGGCAACATCGTGCTCACCGAACGCACCGACGTGCTGCGCCGCGGCTCGTTCGCGGCGGAGTTCTGGGTGTGCGGCACCTTCGAGGTCGAGAACGGCCGGATCGTGCTGTGGCGCGACTACTTCGACTGGACGACGTTCCTCGCGGCGAGCGCGAAGGGCGCCGGACGCGCTGCACTGTCGGGCGCCAAGACCCTCATCGGCAAGTACCGCTCGTAGGTGGTGCGGCCGCCAAGCCGCCGCCGCACCACCCACGAACCCCCGGGGCAAACTTTCTCGAGGACGCCGCGGTCGCGAGCGAAGCGGAAGATCCCGCGTCCGCGGCGTTCCTCAGCGGGCGCGAAACCGCGCAAGCCGAACACGATCAACCCCCATGTGATCGTGTCGCCTCCCCCCGCGGTGTGCGACCCGTGAGCTCCCGGGAAGTGGTCTGGGCCACTTTCTCGTGGGCTCGCGAGTAAAGGTACCTCCGCCGCAAACGCACCGCGCCAAAGCTTGACCTGCATTTAAGGCAGATGGGCCGTCCGGGTGACGACCTGGGGAAACGCCCTCAGCGCTTCGGCGCGAGAAACCCTTCGACGGTGCCGATCCCGGCTCCCACGGCCACCTTTGTGGACCGCCGCGCCGACAGCTCGGCCACGTGCCGCAGCACCTGCGCCGCGGCCTCGCCGGCCAGGGGCACGCACTCGTTGTCCTCGCCGCGGCGCACCGGAATGAGCTCGAGCCGCGGCCGGTCGCCGAGCAGGCACCCGGCGAGCAGTCCGTCGACGTGGCGGCCGCGCATCGCGGGCCAGTCGAACACGAGGTTGCCGAGGCTGTAGAGGATCGGGCGGCCGCGGTAGACCTCCACGGCCTGGATGCTGTGCGGCCCGTGGCCCACCACGAGGTCGGCGCCCGCGTCGATGATCGCGTGGGCGTAGGCGATCTGGTACTCGGTGAGCTCCTCGCCCGGCAGTCCCCAGTGCATCGACACGATCACGTGGTCGGCCGTCGCGCGGGCGCGGTGGACGTCGGCGACCAGGCGTTCCAGGTCCGCCGGCACCGGGGTGGTGTGGACGATCGGCGGCCGGCCCGGCACGTCGAGCACCCGCGGGTCCGGCTGGTAGGAGGTGTACGCGCCGGCGACCGCGACGCCCGCCGAATCGGCCTTCGCCTCTTGGCCGACCGGCCAGCACAGCGACGTGAACGCGAGGAAGGCGACGCGGCGGTCGGCCCGCTCGATCACGGCCGGCGTGTGCGCGGCGGTGAGGTTCGGACCGCCGCCGCAGTACGCGATCCCGGCCTTCTCCAGCACCGCCAGGCTCGCGAGCATGGCCGGCGGCGGGTACGTCACGTTGTTGGCCACCGACACCACGTCGATGCCGGCGGCGGTGAGCGCCTCGACCATTTCGGGTGCGGAATGGCGCCAATTCGGCTTGTGCGGGATGTCCAGACCGCCGTGGTCGCCCATCGATCCCGACAGCGGGCCCTCGAGGTTGACGAAACGCAGGTCGGCTCCGCTCAACAACGGAGTCAGCGCCCGGAATGCCGTTTTCGGCTCGGTCCGCCCCTGCACGTTGACGTCTCCGCCGAGTACGAGAGAGATCACTGTGTCAACCCGTCCCTCGGAGGTAATTCCGCGAACTCGTTACGAATCGTTGCCTCTTAGTCTTCCTACCCTTCGCTTGTTCGGGGGACGATGCGTCGACCGTTCATGCAAAGGGGACTCAGGGTGACCATATCCGGTCGAAGAAAGAGCGTGCTGACCGCCGCTGCCGTCGCGGGCTTGGTGGTGAGCGGCGCTCCCGCCGCACTCGCCACACCCAGCGCGGACGCGGTCATCGCCGAGGTCTACGGCGGCGGGGGCAACGCCGGCGCCACCCTCACCAACGACTTCGTGGAGCTCGCGAACCGCGGCGGCACGCCGCTCGCGCTCGACGGCTTCAGCGTGCAGTACCTGCCGGCCACGGCCAGCGCGTCGAGCACGTGGCAGGTCACGAAGCTCGCCGGCTCGGTCGCCGCGGGCGGCCGCTACCTCGTCCAGGAGTCGAAGGGCACCGGCGGCACCGTCGCGCTGCCCACCCCGGATGCGACCGGGACCATCTCGATGTCCGGCACCGCCGGCACGATCGCGCTCGTCAGCGGCTCCACCGCGCTGACCTGCAAGACCGCCGCCGACTGCGCCGCCGACCCGCAGGTCAAGGACCTCGTCGGCTTCGGTGACGCCGTGGTCCGCGAGGGCACGCCGACCGCCGCGCTGTCGAACACGACCTCGGCCGCGCGCGCCGCGTCGCTGGCCGACACGGACAACAACAGCGCCGACTTCACCGTCGGCGACCCGACGCCCACCAACTCCAAGGGCGAGACGGCCGGCGGCGGCGACACCGGTCCGGTCGACCCGGGCACCCCCGCGAAGATCCACGACATCCAGGGCACCACGCGGATTTCGCCGTTCAAGGACAAGAAGGTCAGCGACGTCACGGGCATCGTCACGGCCGTGCGCACCTTCGGTTCGTCACGCGGCTTCTGGCTCACCGACCCCAACCCCGACAGCGACCCGCGCACCAGCGAGGGCCTGTTCGTGTTCACCGGTTCGACCACGCCCGCCGTGGCCGTCGGCGACGCGGTGACCGCGGCCGGCACGGTGAAGGAGTTCTACCCGGACGCCCCGGCGACCTCGAACTACCAGTCGCTCACCGAGCTGTCAAGTGCACAGTGGACGGTCGGTACGCACGGGAACCCGGTGCCCGCGCCCACGAAGATCACGCCCGACCAGATCCCGGACGTGCTCGCACCCAACGCCGGCGGCAACATCGAGGCGTTGCCGCTGGAGCCGGCGAAGTACGCGCTGGACTTCTGGGAGTCGCACGAGAGCGAGATCATCAGCATCTCCGACGCCCGCGTGGTCGGCCCCAGCAACGACTTCGACGAGCTGTACGTGACGACGAAGCCGCAGCAGAACCCGACGCCGCGCGGCGGCACGGTCTACCTGGGCTACGACAAGATCAACACGGGCGTGCTGAAGGTCCAGTCGATCATCCCGTTCGACCAGCAGCCGTTCCCGAAGGTCAACACCGGTGACGTGCTGACCGGCACGACCTCCGGCCCGGTCGAGTACAGCAGCTTCGGCGGCTACACGCTCTTCGCATCGCAGATGGGTCCGGTGAAGGACAACCACCTGCAGAAGGAGGTTACGGCGCGCCAGCGGCCGGGCCAGCTCGCGGTGGCGACGTACAACGTCGAGAACCTCGCGCCGTCCGACCCGGACACGAAGTTCGCGCAGCTCGCGCACGGCATCGTCGACAACCTGGCCGCGCCGGACGTCGTGAACCTGGAGGAGATCCAGGACAACGACGGCGCCACCGACGACGGCGTGGTCACCGCCGACGTGACGCTCAAGAAGTTCACCGACGCGATCGTCGCGGCGGGCGGCCCGCACTACCAGTGGCGCGAGATCGACCCGACCAACGACGAGGACGGCGGCGAGCCGGGCGGCAACATCCGCGTGGGCTTCCTGTTCAACCCGGCGCGAGTGTCCTTCGTGGACCGTCCGGGTGGCAGCGCGACCTCCTCGGTGGGCGTCGTGAAGGACCACGGCAAGGTGCACCTGACGCAGTCCCCGGGCCGCGTCGACCCGACGAACGACGCGTGGACCGACAGCCGCAAGCCGCTGGCCGGCGAGTTCGTCTTCCAGGGCCGCACGGTGTTCGTGATCGCCAACCACTTCAACTCCAAGGGCGGCGACCAGCCGACGCACGGCCGGTTCCAGCCGCCGGTGCGCAGCTCCGAGGTGCAGCGCCAGAAGCAGGCGACCGTGCTGAAGGGTTTCGTGTCCCAGCTGCTTTCGGCCGACCGCAACGCCAACGTGGTGGTGGCCGGTGACCTCAACGACTACCAGTTCTCGCCCGCGCTGGCCCAGCTGACGTCCGGCGGCCTGAAGGACCTCATCTCGACGCTGCCCGCCGCCGAGCGGTACAGCTACGTGTTCGAGGGCCAGTCGCAGGTCCTGGACCACATCCTGGCCGCCCCGGCGCTTCGCGGCGTGGACTACGACGTGGTCCACATCAACGCCGAGTTCGCCGACCAGGCCAGCGACCACGACCCGCAGATCGTGCGGTTCCGGCCGTCGACGGGGAACAAGCTGCAGGACCTGGCTTACGACCTGCTGGACTACCTGGACCAGCTGCTGGGGCGGACTGCTCCGCGTAAGTAGTTCTCTCGTAACGCTGAAGGCCACCATTCTCCGCGAATGGTGGCCTTCAGCGTGTCCGGGGACGCGGTGATCTGGAACAAGTAGCCGATCGGCGCGATGCCCGTAGCCGAAAGGCGTACGTGGTGATCACTCCGGCGAGCGTTGTCCGGAGTGGGCCGGGATTCGTACGTTCGGACCAACCGATGAGGAGGTCCGAATGCGCAGGATGGTGACCGTGGCCGCGGCTGTTCTGGTGGCCGGCACGGTGGTGGCGGCGCCCGCCATGGCGGTGTCCGGTGGTGAGCCCACGCCCGAGGGTGCGGCGCCGTGGATGGCGACGGTCGTGTTCAAGGGCGACGAGCCCCTGGTGCAGCGGGAAAGCTGCGGTGGGGCGTTGATCGCGCCGGATCGGGTGGCGACGGCGGCGCACTGCCTCGACCACGTGGACCCGACGCATTTCGAGGTGCACCTCGGGGGTGGGACGCTGTCGACCGATCCCGGGCGGATCGTGCCGATCGACGGGTGGTCGATCGACCCGGGGTTTCGGCTGATCCCGTCGCCGCTGGCGCCGGAGGATTACTCGAAGGCCAGTGCGGCCGACGACGTCGCCGTGATCAAGCTGGCGCGTCCGGTGTTCGACGTCCCGACGTTGCCGGTGGCCACCCGGGCGCCGAAGCCGGGGTCCGCTGTGGACGTGTACGGGCACGGGCTCACCAAAACACCGGACCCGAAGGATCCGTTGCCCGCGCTCGGTGACCAGCTCGCGCACGCGCAGCTCAAGGTCATCGACGACCAGGCGTGCGGACGGTCGTTCGGGAGCTCGGACGTGGTCGACGGCCCGTCGGTGCTGTGTACGCAGGCCGCGGCCACGGTCTGTCCCGGCGACAGCGGTGGCCCGCTGGTTCAGGACGGCCGGCTCGTCGGCGTCGTCAGCTTCGCCGGTGAGGTCGCGGGCAAGCAGTGCGGTGAGCCGACCGCAAACGGGTTCGCCGATGCGGTCGCGTTGCGGAAATTCCTGACGCAGCCGAGGCCGCCGCTGGCGCCGATGACTGAGCACGAGCCGACGATCACCGGCACCAAAGCCGCAGGCAACACGCTCACCTGTGACGCTCCGAAGTGGACGAACGGCGAACCGGCCAAGGTGGACTACGCTTGGTACTCCAACCGGGTCGACCCCGCCAACGGCTTCGAGTTCTACGTCCCGGTCGAGGGCGCCACGAACCCGCAGCTCACGATCACCCCGGACCTCGCGGCCCACAAGCTGAACTGCGGCGTCACCGCCAGTACCGCGGGCGGCACCGTCGTGCTCTACACCGACGTCGTCTGACGCATCAGCGTTTCGCTCGCCACCCCAGCGCCAGCACCGCCTGCACCAGCTCCTGGTACGACGGCTTCACTTCCTCGAGATACCGGTCCAGGTACTGCGGCCGCGCCGTCGACACCGGCTGCGGATCGTCGGCCGGCTCGAGGAAGTTCAGCCGGGCGACGTTGTGCAGGGCCATCTTCCACCAGCGCGACGCGCGTTCCGCCGCCTTCTCCTCGCGTTCCTTCGCGGCGGAGACGGCGGCGTGCGCGTCGGCGAGCTGGTGGTCGATCTCGTCGGCGCGGGCGAGCTCCCAGGCCCGCAGGTTGTCGGCGGAGCCGCGGGCCAGGCCGACGATCTCCTTGTAGCGCATGGCCGCGCTGGCATCGTCCGTCATGACGGGTCTCCGGAGGTTTCGGGGCGCTGGAAGGGGATGATCACTTCGGGGGCGCCGTGCGTGGTGCGGTCGAAGAACAACGCGCGGCCCTGGCGCGGCGACCAGTGCACGACCTGGCCGGCGGCGAACGGCGAAAGCTCGTTGCCCTGCACGTCGAGCGCCGCCCACGTGCCGATGTCGTCGGTGCCGCCGAAGCCGAGCGTGTCCTTGAGCCGCGCGATGCTGCGCCACCAGCCGATGGTGTGCACGCCGTGGCCCGGGCCGGTCTTGAGCACCGTGCGCAGGTGGTCGAGGCCGCTCTTGAGCTGGCCGGGTGCCTTGGTCTCCAACGCGGGCAACGCGGCGTCCACCCCGTACAGCAGCAGGATCCGCGACGGACCGCCGAGCTCCCCTTCGACGATCGAGGTCAGCAGAGCCGACAGGTCGTCGATCAGGTCCGCGATGTGCCCCTCGGCGCGCAGCCGCTCCGTCAGCTCCAGCACGGCCGGTGCGCACGCCTCGATCGGGCAGAACAGCACGAACTCGACCTCGCCGATCTCGTACTGCCGCGCGAGCGACCGAGCCGCGGAGTCCATGATGGACAGTGCCTCGGCCGACGCGCCGCCCAGCACGGCGACGTTGCGACCCGGCGCACGCGGCAGCTCGACGCCCTGCGCGGCCTCCGTCACGTCGATCGACTGGCCCAGCAGCGCGCGCGGGCGCGAGGTGGGCTTGAGCTCCGTGTACGCCGGGAACTGTTCCAGTACCGGCGAATGTGCGCCGTCGAACAGCCGGGGGCGCGGGAAGCGTCCGGAGTAGAGCTCCCACAGCTTGTGCTGCAGGTCGACGAACACGTTGCGGCTGCTCGCGTCCGGGATGTGCGCGAGCAGGTTTCCGTGCGCCACACCGGAGTCGTGGTTGATCACGGCGTGCCACTTCGGCGCGGACACGGCCGCGTTGTTCGTCTCCGCCAGCACGCGCCGGGCCTTCGGCATGGCGATGCGCAGCGTGCACTGCTCGAACACCGCCGGCTTGCCCCAGAACGCCTCGATGCCCGCGACGTCCTGGCTCGCGAGCACGAGGTGGATGCCCTGCGAACGCCCGCGCCGCGCGATGTCTTCCAGCAGCTGCGTGGCCGTGGCCGTGACCTGGTCGCGCCCGGCGAACAGGTACTGGAACTCGTCGATCACGGCGACGATCCGCGGCCAGTGCCCGCCCGGGTCCTGCTCGCGCAGGTCGGCCAGGTTCGTGACCTCGTGTTCCTTGGCGGCGGCCGAACGCCGGCGCAGCTCGTCGGCGAGGAACCGCAGCAGCGCCAGGCCGAACTCGCGGTCGGTGTTCACGTTGACACCCACGAGCTTCGCGTGCGGCAGCCAGCTCGCGTCCTTGCGGCCGGGCGCCAGGCCCGCGAACGACACGCCTTCCTTGAAGTCCAGGAGGTACAGCGCCAGCTCGTCCGGTGTGTAGCGCGCGGCGAGGCTGCCCAGCAGCGCGTACAGGAAGTTCGTCTTGCCGGACCCGCTCGGCCCGCCGATCAGCGCGTGCGGGCTGGCGTCGCCGATCACGACCTCGACGGCCTCGCCCTCGTAGAACCCGACGGGCGCGCGCAGCTCCCGCGCCGAGCTCTCCTGGCCGAACTCCGTGGGCAGCAGGTCGGCGAACGACCGCGGCCCGCCCTGCTTGGCGATCAACGCTTCCGCGATCCGCCCGGCCGCGCGGATGACCTGCCCGGACGGCAGCGGCGGGTCGAGGTCGACGACGAGGTCGGTGCCCGTCATGCTGCTGATCGCGCGCCGTTCGTCGAGCAGGCTCAGCGATTCGACCGACGCGCTCACGGCCGTGGGCACGTCGATCAGGATCAGGCAGATCCCCGCGGCGAGCGCGCCGCTGGCCACGCGCTTGAGGTCGCGCGCGAGCTCGGGTTCCAGCGTTTCGCCGTTGCCGTAGAGCACTGCGATCCGGTACGGCTCCACGCGCTGGTTGCCGGCGCGGCGCAGCTCCCGCAACGACGTGTGCCCGGCCTGCATGCCGGTGGCGTGGATGCGGCGGATGTGGCCGGCGAGCTCGTCGAGGAGGTCTTCCAGCCGCGTCGGGTCGTACAGCGACAGCGCGCTGGTGCGGCTGATCGGGTACAGGTCGGGCAGGATCGCGGTGAGCTGCCCGATGTCCCACAGGTGGATCTTCACGGCGCCGGGCTCGAACGTCGAGAGCACCCGCATCAGCAGGTTCTGCACGATCCCGTCGATCACCGGCCGCGTTTTGGGCGCCGAGGTGATCTGCAGGTGCGACTCGTCGAGCAGGGGCACGGCGACGTCGAACGTCCGCGAGATGTCGCGGCCGGCCGCCGTCGCCGAGCCCACGCGCCACAGCCCCGGCGCGATGATGCCGGGGTTGGTCCCCACCCGGCCGAGCCATTCGCTCGGCGGCCGCCCCGCGGGGCCCGGGGCGTTGGCCGCCACCAGATCCCGCAGGGCGCCCGGGCCCGAGCTCCAGTCGGTGTAGAACGCGTTGCGCACGCCGCCGAGCGAAGCGAACACCTCGTGCGCGGCCGGGTGCCGCGCCCATTCGGTCTGCTGCTCGGCATCGGCGTGGTTCATGCCGACCCGCACGATTTCCTGTTCGAGAGCGAGCCGCGCGACGTCGGCCTCCGCGGCCTCGCGGGCGCCGGCGGCGGCACCGAGCACGAGCCCGATCTGGTGCCGGACCCGGTCCAGCGCCGTCTGAACGCGGTTGCGCTGCTCGGCGGATTTACTGGCCATCGGTGCTGCTCATAGCGCGGTCGTCCCTACAGACGTGACTGATATCCGCTCACCAGGTCGTCGGCGGCGGCTAGGCGGGTGAGGAGGTGGTCGAGTCCCTCGTCGGCCTGGTCCAGTTGCGTCGGCAGCCAAGGATCGGCTTTCGCCTGTGCGTCGACGAGCGCTCTGCGGGCGTCCCCGAGCAGGGACTTGGCCCGCTCGGCGTGGGCGCGCCCGTCGGTGAGGCCCGTCATCGCGGCGGTGAGCAACTGGTGGATCTCGGCGAGTCCCGACATGCGGTTACAACCGGGCCGAGTAGGAGTCGGCCGACGAAATACTGGCCTGGATGGTGCTTTGCATCCCGGTGATTCCGTTCAGCGCTTCGGCCAGCAGACCGTGGGCCTGGTTGACCTCGTGCTGACTGCTGCCCTGCGTCGCCTGGGAAAGCGACAACTGGGCTTCTTCGAGAGATTGCGCTGCCTGCTGCAGGGCGGCGATGCTCGCGGACGCCTTCTCGTTCGCGAGCGCGATGCCAGCGCGGATCTCTTCCACTCCGGGCATGGGGGCGGACTCCTCGGTGCGTCGGGGCTGGAACGACCACGTACAAACTTAGCGTGATCAGGTGTCTTCGGTAAGTGAGGAACTGGGGGAGAATCGACAAGGCCCCGGACGTGGGTGACGTCCGGGGCCTCGCGGGCAGCGGTCGGTAACGGGACCCCCGAACCGTGTTCCAGCCATGGTGACCTGCGGTTTTCGAGGCTCGCGCGCGAGTGGCCGCGCCCAGGTCAGGCCGGTATTCGTGACACCGATGAACCTCTCCGAACTTCTACGATCGAGTCTGCGGAGGAGACTAGCGCGTGGGTTCGGGGTGGGTTCCGGAGGTCCTCGGCTAGCCCCGTGGCCTGCACGGGTGTCGATCAGCAACGCTTCGGCAACGGCCCAACGGGCCGTAGACCGACCAGCCGAGCGCGGCGCGAACCGGCGAAATCGGGGATGTGGAAGGAAATTCGGGTTTTCGGACGGGCGTGCCGCGGCGGGCCCGGAGGCGACGCGATGGTGGGCCGGTTCGGGGCCTTCGACCGGGCCGCGTCGCACCGGGCGCTCGACGCGCAGCGCGCCGGGCGCCGGCGCGGCCTGAGCCGGACCGCGGGGGCCGCGCAGTTCTGGACCTCGACGCCGACCTCGACCACAGCCGCCCCGGCGACCACCTGTTCGCGGCAACCATCCGGAGCGTCCGGTGGACGGGCCATCCGTTGTCGCAGTTCCTGCGTCTTGCGCGTGGTGAGTCTCGGGATGGCAATTGAGACGGGAATTGAGACTGCAATGACAAAACGCCGGGCTGCTCGTGAAAGCTGCCCGGCGTTTCGCCTGCTATTGCGGCGGAGGATACAGGATTCGAACCTGCGAGGGCGTGAACCCAACACGCTTTCCAAGCGTGCGCCTTAGGCCGCTCGGCCAATCCTCCGTGGAGAAGGGTACCGGATGGGGTGGTGTGGTCCCGCAGGTGGGCCGGGGGTGGGGATCAGGCCGGGACGACGTCGGCGACGACGATGGTGATGTTGTCGGGGCCGCCGCCGTCGTTGGCGAGGGTGATGAGGGCGGGGACGGCTTCGTCGGGGGTGCCGGCGGCCAGGGTTTCGGCGATGGCGGGTTCGCCGGCGCCGGCGGTGAGGCCGTCGGAGCAGAGCAGGAGGCGGTCGCCGGCCAGCGGGGTGAACTCCCAGACGTCGGGGTCGCCCGAGCCGGTGCTCTGGAGGGCCTTCATGAGCAGCGAGCGGCGCGGGTGGTCGATGGCGTCGGCCTGGGAGATGCGGCCGTCTTCGACCAGGGCCTGCACGAGGGTGTGGTCACGGGTGATGCGGTGCAGCTCGCCGTCGCGCAGGAGGTAGCCGCGGGAGTCGCCGATGTGGGCGGCGGCGAAGCGGACGCCGTCGAAGAGCAGGCTGGTGAGCGTGGTGCCCATGCCGTGGGTGGCGGGGTCCTGCTCGGCGACCTCGGTGAGGCGTTCGCCGATGCGCCGGACGCCGTCCGCGAGGGTGCTCTGGAGGTCGATCGAGGTGAGGTCGAGCGAGCGCAGCTCGGAGTCCAGGCTCGCGAGCACGCCGACCGCGGTGGCACTGGCCACTTCCCCGTGGGGCTGACCACCGATACCGTCGGCCACGGCGAGCAGGCGTCCGCTGGCGTAGACGGAGTCCTCGTTGATCGAGCGTCGTCGCCCGGTGTCGGAGCCCGCGGCGTAGCGCAGGGTGAACCGGGTCTGGTTGGTGGCCATGCCACCATGTAACCATTGGTTGACTGAGTTAACAAGCAAAACGATGGAAACTCCAGTCATCAGCTATCGTGCTGGCCATGGACGACACCGCGACGGTCACCGCCGCCGACATCGCCCGGCTCGCGGGGGTGCGCCGCGCCGCGGTGAGCAACTGGCGGCGGCGCCACGACGACTTCCCGCGCCCGGTGGGCGGCACCGCGTCCAGCCCGCTGTTCTCGCTGCCCGAGGTGCAGGCGTGGCTGGCCGGCCGCGGCCGGCCCGTGGAGCTCGCGCCGATCGACCTGGCGTGGCAACGGCTGCGCGCCCTCGGAGACGACCTGGAGCTGGGCACCCGCGTCGCCGACGCCGGTGAGTACCTCACCCACGCCACCGAACGTCCGACGGACGACCCCGAGCTGCTCACCCTCCTCGCCCAGGCGGCCACGGTGAACGGGGCGACCTGGACCTTCGAGCAGCTCTGCGAACGCTACTTCGAAGCCCACGCGCGGCGCGTCTCGCCGACGACGCCCGCGTACGCGAGCCTGATGGTCCGCCTCACCGGCGCGAAAGAGACCACCGTGCTCGACCCGGCGTGCGGCTTCGGCTCCCTGCTCCTCGCCGCCGACGCCGCCCGCGCCCAGGGCCAGGACAGCGACCTCACCACCGCCCGCATCGCCGCCCTGCGCCTGCGTCTCCACGGCGCCGACACCGAGATCCACGCCGGAGACTCCCTGCGTGAAGACGCCTTCACCGGTCAGCAGGCCGACGTCGTCCTCTGCGACCCGCCGTTCAACGAACGCGCCTGGGGCCACGAAGAGCTGGTCGGCGACCCGCGCTGGGAGTACGGCCTGCCGCCGCGCGGCGAGTCGGAGCTGGCGTGGGTGCAGCACTGCCTGGCGCGCGTGAAGCCCGGCGGCACCGTCGCCGTCCTGATGCCCGGCGCCGCGGCCGGCCGGCGCAGCGGCAAACGCATCCGCGCCAACCTCCTGCGCGCGGGCGCGCTTCGCGCCGTGCTCACCCTCGCCCCGGGCACCGACCTCTGGCTGCTCACCAGACCCGAGCCCGGCACCCGCGCGCCCGCCACCGCGCTGATCGCCGAGACGACCGTCGACGACGCCGAAGCCCTCTGGCACGACCACCTCGACAACGGCACCGGCGAACGCATCATCGACCTCCTCGACGACGACGTCGACCTCACGCCCGCCCAGCGGCGCACCGCCCGGGAAGACCTCGGCGAGGCTTTCCTTGCCGCACAACGGCTTTTCAGCCGCGTCGGCCTCGATCTCCCGCCCCTGCAGCCGACGGGCGAGGAACCGGCGCACACCACCGTCGGCGAGCTGGTGAAGGCCGGCGCGCTGGAGATCCACCACGCGCCCACGCGGACCGGCGACGGCGACGAACCCGTCCTGACCCCCGACGACGTCCTGGCCGGCCGCGCCCCCACCGGCTACGCGGCCCCCGACGGCGCGGCCGTGATCGCGCACGAAGGCGACGTGATCGCGTCCGTCACCGGCGCCGTCAAGGTCCACAGTGGACCGCCCGTGCGGCTCGGCCCCGCGCTTTCCCTCTACCGCGTCGATCCGGACCGCCTGGACGCCGATTTCCTCGCCGGCTGCCTGCGCGCCGCCGATTTCCCCGTGCACAGCGCCTCCACCCGCATCGACGCGCGGCGCCTCAAAGTGCCGCGCTACCCGCTCGCCGAGCAACGCTCGTACGGCGCCGCCTTCCGTGCCCTCGCCGAGTTCGACCGGGCGCTGCGGGAGACGGCGGAAATCGGCCGTGACCTGGTCCGGCTAGGCTTTGCGGCGCTCGCCGAAGGACGGCTGCGGCCCGGCGCCTGAAGGGAAACCATGCTCATCGCCGATCGCTACGAGGTCGACGAGCTGCCGCTGGGCCGGGGCGGGATGGGCGCGGTGCACCGCGGGCACGACCGGCGGCTCGACCGGCGCGTCGCCATCAAGCTGCTGCGCCTGCCCGGCCGCGACGAAGAGCTCGAAGAACGCTTCGCCCGCGAAGCCCGCATCCTCGCGACGCTCGACCACGCCGGCGTACCCACGCTGTACGACTTCGGCACGTACGACGACCGGTTGTTCCAGGTCATGCAGTTCGTCGACGGCGTCACCGTCGCCGATCTCCTCGCCGAGCACGGTCCGCTGCCGGTCCCCTGGGCGGCGGCCATCGCGGCCCAGACCGCCGCCGTGCTCGCGGCGGCCCACGCCCGGTCCGTCTGCCACCGCGACCTCAAGCCCGCCAACCTCATGCTCTGCCCCGACGGCAGCGTGAAGGTGATGGACTTCGGCCTCGCCGTGCTGCGTGAAGCCGACGTCGCCCGCTTCACGCGGGCCGGCCAGCTGCTGGGTACGCCGTCGTACATGGCGCCGGAGCAGATCCAGCGCGGCCTCGCGGAGCCGCGAAGCGACCTGTACGCGCTGGGCTGCGCGTTGCACGAGATGCTCACCGGCCGTCAGCTCTTCACCGGTCCCACCGCGTACGCCGTGTTCGAGAAGCAGGTGAAGGACGCGCCCGCCGCCGTGCCGGGGGTCCCCGCCGCGCTCAACGCCCTGCTCGCCGCGACCCTCGCCAAAGACCCGGCCAACCGACCCTCCGGCGCCGACGCGTTGTACGCGGCGCTGGGCCCGTTCGTCCGTGATCTGCCGCCGTTGCCGGGGTTCCTGCATGCGCTGCCGAGTCCCGCGCGGATGTACGCGCGCGTGGTGGCGCAGGTCCGGGGATGACTAAGTCCTCCCGACCGGGTGCGGTCGGGAGGACTTCGCGGTGGATCGTCAGGCGCGCACCGCCGGCCGGCTCTGCTCGGCCAGCGGGAGGCCGCGCTGCTGGATGCGGTAGTAGGTCAGCGCGTTCTGGACCCCGATGCTCAGGCCCAGCGTCAGCAGGATCGACGCCGAGGTCAGGCCGCTGCCGAAGCCCAGGTAGCCGCCGAGGAAACCGAAGCCGACGCGGGCGCCGATGGTCGCGAGCCACAGCACCAGCGTCAGCGCCGAGCCCTTCTGGAACGTCGTGGTGCCGCGCGCCGTGAGCGTGGTGCTCGCGCTGCGGGCGAGGCCGAGCACGATCAGCACCGCGATGTCCGCGCCGAGCAGCACCAGCTCGCCGGTGCTCGCCTTCGGCAGCGCCTGGGCCGCGGTGAACACGCCGATGGCGGTGAGCACGAGCGGCATCGTGACCAGCGACTTCCGGCTCAGCAGCGTGCCGCGCAGCTGCTTGTAGACCACTCGGTAGAGGACGAGGGCCGCGATGGCGAAGTAGGCGAGGAGGGTCAGCGGGTTCATCGGGGGCTCCTTGGTCGGTGGTGACACCCAGATTCGTCCTTTCGACCTGCCGTTTCGTCGGCTCACGGGCGGGTTCCGGGTGGATTCTCGCGTCCACCCGGGGGTGGAGCCGCGCCGAAATCGTGACCTTCGGGCCGCAACCACCACCGGGGGACGGTCGTCTATCCCCGTGACAAGTTCGACCTGATCGAGTTCCCTGGGGGTACCGGATCGTGAAGAGGCTTCTGGTGGGGATCGCGGCCGTGGCCAGCGCGTTCGTGCTCGCCGCGTGTTCCGGCGGTGGTGCGTCGCCCGCCAACGTGACCGGTGGTGGCGCGGTGGAGGCGGGTGCCGGCGGCGGTGCGCCGACGACCTCGGCGACGACCTCCGCGGCGACGTCGAGCAGCGCGCCCGCGACCACGAGCAGCGCCCCGGCCACCACCAGCTCGCCGGCCACGAGCACGTCGAAGCCCAAGCCGACGACCACCAAGCCGAAGCCCACCACGACCAAGCCGAAGCCGCCGGTGACCGCGGCCGCCGACGTGCCGTGCGCCAAGGCCGCCGCCGCGTCGGGCACGGCCGCGTGCGTGGACATCTCGGCGCACAAGGCGTGGCTGCTGCAGGACGGCAAGGTGATCTACGGCCCCGTCTCGATGCTGCCGGGCCGCAAGGGCAACGCCACGCCGACGGGCTCGTTCCACGTGCTGTCGAAGGAGAAGATGCACTACAGCCGCGAGTTCGACAACGCACCCATGCCGAACTCCGTGTTCTTCTACCCCGGCGACGCCTTCCACACCGGCAGCCTGAAGACGTACTCGCACGGCTGCGTGCACCTCTCGGCGACGTCGTCGCTGAAGTTCTTCAACACCCTCCACGTCGGCGACGTCGTGCAGGTCGTGCCCTGACGCCCTGACGGGTGGGTGAAACGCGAAGTGGGGGCGCCGGTCGGAACCGGCGCCCCCACTTCTTTTTCGTCCTTACGCAGGTTGAGGTCGTGCCCCCGGTGCCCGGGATCGCGCCGAGGGAGAGCTTGTCGTAGCGGTTGATGAGCCCTCGCATCAACCATCCGGGGTGGGCTCAGGTGTTCGAATGTGCACAGCGTTCGCAGGTCCGGGTGACATCCGCCGGTGCTTAACGAAATTCACCCGGATGCGGTAACAACGTCCTCTTCGTGAGCGATAACCGATCACTCACGAAGGGGCACACCGCATGGCCTGGAACAAACTCCGCTCGCTGCTGACGGCCGCCGTGCTGGCCGTGGCGCTGGTCCCGATCACCGCGTCCGCCGCGGCGGCCGATGACGCGGCGCCGACGTTGCCCGCCGGCTTCGTGCTGCGGGACACGCCCACCGGGCTCTCGCCCTACGACTTCACCGACTTCGCGTGGCTGCCCGACGACAGCGTGCTGGCGCTGGGCAAGAGCGGTGCCGTCAACTGGGTCCCGGCCAACGGCTCGGGCGAACCCGTGCGGATCGCGAACTTCCCGGTCGAGACACAGGGCGACATGGGGCTCACGAGCGTCGCGCTCGCCCCGGACTACACGACCTCGCACCAGATCTACCTCAACCGCGCCGTGAGCACGGGCGGCGGCCAGTACGTGCTGCGCGCCGCGCGCTTCACCGTGACCATCGACGGTTCGGGCCACCCCTCCGGCCTCGCCGACGAGAAGGTGATCTTCGAGCTGCCCGGCAGCCAGTACTACATCCACGGCCTCGACACCGTGATCCCCGCGCCCGACGGCACGCTGTGGTACTCGGTGGGCGACAACGGTGACGCGGGCAAGACCAACGAGGTCGCTTTCGTGGCGCTCGACCTCGACTCGCCCCACGGCAAGATCCTGCACATCACGCCGGACGGCAAGGGCGTGCCGAGCAATCCGTTCTACGACCCTTCGGCCCCGGACTCCACGCGCAGCAAGGTGTTCGCGAGCGGCTTCCGCAACCCGTTCCGCTTCACGCTCGATCCGAAGAGCGGCCTGCCGGTGGTGGGCGACGTCGGCTGGTACCTGTGGGAAGAGATCGACGTGGTGCAGCCCGGCGCGAACCTCGCGTGGCCGTGCTGGGAAGGCAACCACCCGACGCCCGGCTACAGCACCGACGCGCGCTGCGCCCACGTCGTGAACACGCCGCCGCTGTGGGAACACCAGCACGGCGACGGGCCGGCGAACGGCAACAGCGTCACCGGTGGCGTTGTCTACAGTGGAACGACCTACCCGGCCGCGTACCAGGGCGCGTACTTCTTCGGTGACTACGCGGGCCAGAAGATGTGGACGCTCAAGTACAACGCACAGGGCGCCCTCACTCAGGCTCCGGTGAACCCGCCGCCGTTCGCGAATATCGGCGGCGTCACGCGGATCTCCTCGGCGCCCAACGGCGACATCGTGTTCGCCGACCTCAACGGCAGCCGCCTGCGCCGCCTGAGCTACTCGACGAACAACGCGGCGCCGGTCGCGGTGGCGACATCGTCGACCGACCCCGGCACGCGCACGGTTTCCTTCGACGCCAGCGGTTCCTACGACTTCGACGGCGACGCGCTCACCTACACCTGGGACTTCGGCGACGGCACCACGGCGACGGGCGTGACGGCGAGTCACCAGTACGGCACCGGCGCGTCGTTCACGACCACCCTCACCGCCCAGGACCCCTTGGGCGCCAAGGGGACCACGACGGTCGCGGTGGCTCCGGGCAACCACTCGCCCGACCTCGAACTGTCCACTCCGGACAAGACCTTCGCCGTCGGCGAGCCGGTTTCGCTGACCGCCACGGCCACCGACGAAGAGGACGGCACGCTGCCCGTCACGTGGACGTCGCTGATCCGGCACTGCCCCGACCTCGGCGCGTGCCACGTGCACCCCGACGACGGCGCGACCGGCCCGTCGCTGTCCGTGCCGTTCACCGACCACACCGACTCGCGCATGGAGTTCACCGCGACGGTCACCGACAGCGCCGGTGTGAAGGCGAGCAAGACCTACGTCGCCCTGCCGCGCCAGCACCGGCTCACGCTCGTGAGCACGCAGCCGGCCGCGTTGAGCATCCCCAGCGAGGGCGGCGTGAGCAGCGCGATGGTCACCGAGGGCGCGACGTTCGACGTGACGGCGTCGACGCTGGGCAGCGACGGCGCGTCGAAGTTCACCGGCTGGCAGGACGGGCCGGCCACCGCGTCGTGGTCGATCACCGTCGGCGCGAGCGACACGACGCTGACCGCGAACTACGCCACCGCGATCGACCAGCGCTACGCCGCCGAACCCGCGCTGCGCACACTCGCCGGCGCGGCGACCGGTCCCGAGGTGGTCGACGGCCCGGTGCACTACCGCCCGTACGCCAACGCCCGCCTGTACTGGACCGCGGCGACCGGCGTGCGCGAGATCGGCGGCCAGATCCTCGCCGAGTACCTCGCGATCGGCGGGCACCAGGCCTACGGGCCGCCGGTGACCGACGAGACGCCGACTCCGGACGGCGTCGGCCGCTACAACCACCTGCAGGGCACGCCGGGCACGCAGGCGGCGTCGATCTACTGGACGCCGTCGACGGGCGCGCATTCGATCCAGGGCCAGATCCGGGCGAAGTGGGCGGCGCTGGGCTGGGAAAAGACCATGGGCTACCCGATCAACGACGAGGCCGGCACCCCCGACGGCGTCGGCCGCTACAACCACTTCAGCGGCGGCGGCTCGATCTACTACACCGTGGCCACGGGCGCGCACCAGATCGGCGGGGCGATCAAGCAGAAGTGGGCCGCGTACGGCTGGGAACGGGGCCTCGGTTATCCGACCACCGACGAATCGGTGACCCCGGACGGCGTCGGCCGGTACAACCACTTCACCGGCGGCGCTTCGATCTACTGGACACCATCGACCGGTGCGCACGAGATCGGCGGGGCGATCAAGCAGAAGTGGGCGGCGTACGGCTGGGAACGCGGCCTCGGCTACCCGACCACGGACGAAACCGCCACGCCCAACGGGGCCGCGCGCTACAACCACTTCAGCGGCAATGCGTCGATCTACTGGAGCCCGGCGACGGGCGCGCACAACGTGAAGGGCGAGATCCGCAAGCGCTGGGCCGCGCTCGGGTGGGAGAAGTCTTACCTGGGGCTGCCGACGTCGGACGAGTACCGCTACGGCGCCAACGGGTTCCGCAGCGACTTCCAGGGCGGCTACATCGTGTGGACGCCGGCGGGGGCGGTCGACCACCGCTGGTGAGTGGCCCGGGTCACCCACGTCGGCTCCGGCGTGGGTGATCTGTCCATTGTGGGCGTTCCCGGCGGGTGAGAAGTGCCCGTGTGGACGGTAAGTCGGGAACTTTCAGACAACCGTTAGTGGGGTAACTTCACGGAAGATCATCGAGAAAGGTCTTCCATGCGCAAGCTCGCCACGGTCGCCGTCGCCGGCGTTGCCACTCTCGCCACCCTGCTCGTGCCGTCCGTCGCGTCGGCCACGCCCGGTCGTGGCGTCAGCGCGACCCTGATCTCCCAGTGGACGGCCGGCAACACCGACTTCGTCCTGCGCGAGATCACCCTCGCCCCGGGCGGCTCCACCGGCTGGCACACCCACGAGGGCAACCTCTACGGCTGGGTCCGCTCCGGCACGCTCACCCACTACGAATCCGACTGCGCCGTCGACGGGGTCTACCACCAGGGCGCCCCCATCATGGAACCGGCAGGCGCCGACCACGTCCACATCGGCCGCAACGAGGGCACCACGCCGATGGTCCTCGACGTCCTCTACGTCCTGCCCCACGGCGCGCCGCTGTCGGACGACGCGCCGAACCCGGGCTGCAGCTTCGACTGACGCTTTCGGAGCCGGGGGCGCCGCGGTCGGGGCGGCACCCCCGCGGTTCCGGTGGCGTCAGAGCAGATCGGCGGGCCGCGTGCCCTTCGCGGTGAGCGGCAGGCCGAGCGCGACGCGTTCCACGAGCCAGCTGCTCGGCCGGTAGCGCGGGTCCCCTGTGGACTGGTGCAGGCCCGTGAGGACGCGCAGCACCTTGTCCGCGCCGACGAGGTCGCCCCATTCCAGGGGGCCGCGCGGGTAGCCGAGGCCGAGGCGGACGGCGGTGTCGATGTCGGCCGGCTCGGCGAGGTTCTGGGCGGCGATGTAGCACGCCGTGTTGACGATCGAGGCCAGCAGGCGCTGCGCGACGGGCGCGGGGCCGTCCTGCACGATGGTCACCGGGCGGCCCGTGGCGGCCAGCGCGCCCCACGCGGCGCGGCCCGCGGCGGGGTCGAGTCCCGGGTGGACGGACAGGGTGAGGCGGCCTTCGTAGCCGCCCAGGGCGTCGACGCCGCAGACGCGCGAGGCGGGCAGGCCGGCGCGCGCGGCGGCGTCCAAAGTGGACTCGCCGCGCAGTGACACCAGCAGCACGGCGTCGGGGTACGCGTCGGCGACGACCTGCACGCCGGCGGCGGTGAGCAGGCGGCCGAGGCGTTCCTCGGCGGTGAACACGGGCTTGTCCGGGGCCGGCGGCGCGGCCGGCTCGGGCGCGACCTCCTGCTTGCCGTCGACGTAGCGGTAGAAGCCCTCGCCGTTCTTGCGCCCGAACAGCCCCGCCGCCACTCGCGGGCGCGTCAGCCACGACGGGCGCAGCCGCGGCTCGGAGTGGAAGCCGCTCCAGATGCTTTCGAGCACGGCGTGGGAGACGTCGAGACCGGTGAGGTCGAGCAGCTCGAACGGTCCGAGCTTGAGCCCCAGCACGTCTCGCGCGATGCGGTCGACGTCCGCAGGCTCGGCGACCGACTCGGACAGGATCTGCAGCGCCTCGGTGTTCAGGCCGCGCCCGGCGTGGTTGACCAGGAAGCCCGGCGCGTCCTTCGCGAGCACGGGTTCGTGGCCCCAGCGGCGCACCAGTTTCAGCGCCTCTTCGGGCAGCCATTCGACCGTGCGGACGCCGGGGACGACCTCGACCAGCCGCATCAGCGGCACGGGGTTGAAGAAGTGCAGGCCGACCACGCGCGTCGGGTCGGTCAGGCCCGCGGCGATCTCCGTGACCGACAGCGAGCTCGTGTTGGTTGCGAAAACCGTGTCGGGCCGGCAGACCTGCTCGAGCTTGCCGAACAGCACGCGCTTGGCCTCGAGGTCCTCGCGCACGGCCTCGATCACGAGGTCCACGTCCTGGGCCGGCGCGGACGGCGCGTCCACCATCACCAGGCGCTCCTTGGCGGCGCGCCCCTCGGCCTCGGACAGGCGGCCCTTCGCGACCAGCTTGTCGAGCATGCCGTGCACGTAGTCGAGCGCGGAGCGCACCGCGTCGAGGTCGAGGTCGGCCAGCTCGACCGTGACCCCGCCGGTCGCGGCGAGCTGGGCGATGCCGCGCCCCATCACGCCGGTCCCGACCACCCGGACCCTGCTGACCCGCTCGGCCCATCCCGCCACGTCGAACCACCTTCCCCGCGAAGTCGTCACGCGCGAACGTACCGTCTCTCCGCCGTCGGTGAACCGTCCCGAGAGGGCTAGTTCACAGCCCCACGAAGTCGGCCATCTGTCCGGTCAGGTGCTCGAAGTAGGCGTCGGACGGGTCGACGCTGCCCACGTACTGCCCGAACAGCTCGAAGCTGATCGCGCCGAACAGCTGCGTCCACGCGCCGATCAGCCGCGTCACGACCTCGGCCGGCGCGTTCGCACCCAGGGCCCGGGCCAGCCGCTCGGCCTGTCCGCGCAGCTCGGCGGACATCGGGGCCGTGACGGCCGGCTCGTGCGGATCGGCCTCCAGCAGCACCTTCGCCATCGCCTGCGCCACGCGCGCGGCGGGCACGATCGTGTCCTGCGGCGCCTGGTAGCCGGGGATCGGCGAGCCGTAGATCAGCGCGTACTCGTGCGGGTGCGCCTTGGCCCACGCGCGGGTGGCCTGCCAGACGGCGTGCCAGCGCTCGCGCGGGTCGCCGGTGCCCGGGTCGGCCTTCTCCGCGGCCTCGCCGACGGCGTCGTAGGCGTCGATGATCAGCTCGGTGAACAGGCGGTCGCGGCTGGGGAAGTAGCGGTAGAGCGCCGAGGACACCATGCCCAGCTCGCGCGCGACCGCGCGCAGCGACAACCCGTGCGCGCCGACCTCGGCCAGCTGGCGGCGGGCTTCGTCCTTGATCTCCTGCGTCAGTTCGGCGCGGGCACGTTCGCGGGCGGTCCTGGTGGCGGTCATGGGGACCAGTGTGCCACTTCGAGAGCGTTGCACAAAATGGAGAGCACTGCTCTTGACTCTAAGTGCGGATTGGTGTTCACTGATCTCAACGGAGAGCAGTGCTCTCGAAGAACCTGGAGGTCCTGAGATGAACACCGAGAAGCGCTACATCAAGCCCGCCAAGGCCACCAACTCGTTCAACAACTTCGTGCAGTGGCTGACCAAGCGGGGCGTGAGCGTGGTCGGCAGCCGCGTGCTGATGGTCCGCGGCCGCAAGACCGGCGAGATCCGCGAGGTGCCGGTGAACCTGCTGCCGTTCGAGGGCGGCCGCTACCTGGTCGCGCCGCGCGGCGAGACGCAGTGGGTGCGCAACCTGCGCGTGGCCGGCAAGGGGCAGCTGCGCGTCGGCAAGCGCGTGGAGGGTTTCACCTACCGCGAGCTGGCCGACGACGAGAAGCCCGTGCTGCTGCGCGCGTACCTCAAGCGCTGGAAGTTCGAGGTCGGCGTGTTCTTCGACGGCGTGGACGCCAAGGCGCCGGAGGAGAAGCTGCGCGAGATCGCGCCGGGCTACCCCATTTTCGAGCTGATGCCCGCCTGAGCTACTTCTTCGTGGACCGCCGAGCTGTGGCGGCGACGGCCACGACCCCGACGAGGACCGCGACCAGCCCGATCAGGAACCACAGCTTCTGACCGGTCATGAAACTGCCGGTGATGACGCCGGCGCCCTGCAGGACCCAGACGGCCCCCACCAGCACCAGCACCGCGCCGATGGCCAGCGTGATCCAGCGTTTCACGGGGGTTCCTCCTAGGTGGCCTCTTTCGCGACCAGGTCGTTGCGGTAGGCGTAGACGACGGCGTGCACGCGGTCGCGCAGGCCGAGCTTCGCGAGCACGCGCGAGACGTGCGTCTTCACAGTCTCCTCGCCGACGTGAAGCTGGCGTGCGATCTCCGCGTTGCTGCGCGCGTCGGCTATGAGAAGCAGCACCTCGCGCTCGCGGGACGTGAGCCGCGCCAGCTCTGGCGGCTCGGCCGCGCGGGGCTCGAGGCTGGTGGCGAAGCTGGCCACGAGCCGGCGCGTGACCGACGGGTCGATCAACGCGTCACCCCGCGCCGCGACGCGCATGGCTGCCACGAGCTCTTCGGGGGCGAGGCTCTTGAGCAGGAAGCCGCTGGCGCCGGCGCGCAGGGCGCGGTAGACGTACTCGTCGGCGTCGTAGGTGGTCAGGACCAGTACGCGGGTGTCGTTGCCGGGGGTCGCGAGGATGGCCTCGGTCGCGGCGAGGCCGTCGAGGCGGGGCATGCGGACGTCGAGGACCGCGACGTCCGGCTTGAGGCGCCGGGTTTCCGCCACGGCTTCGCGCCCGTCGGCCGCTTCGCCGACGCACTCGAAGTCGGGCTGCGTGTCGAGGAGGGCGCGCATGCCGGAGCGGAACATGGCGTGGTCGTCGGCGAGCAGCACGCGGATCATGCGACCTCCTGTTTCTTGCGGGGCGATTGGCCGGCGGGGTGAGCGGGCGGGCGCGATGGTGTGCTCATGCCACCTCCAGGGGGAAGCCGGCCTTGACCTGCCAGGTGTTGTCCTTTTGGCCGTACGTGACTTCGCCGCCGAAGAGCGTCACGCGCTGGCGGATCCCGGCGAGGCCGCGGTGGGCTCCGTCGCGCTGCGGGACCGGGCGGCCGGCCTCGTTGGTGACGGTCAGGATGATCTCCGTGCGCCGGTGGTCCAGCTCCAGCTCCACGGGTCCGGTGCCGTGGCGCAACGCGTTCGTGAGGGCTTCCTGCGCGATGCGGTAGAGGGCGACGTCGAGCGAGCCGGGGACTTCGCGGACGTCGCCGTGCACCGTGAGACGCACGGGCAGGCCCGCGGCGCGGACGGTGTCGAGCAGCTCGTCGAGGTTGTCCAGCCCGGGCTGGGCGGCTTCGTCGCCGCGCGCGTGCAGCAGATCCAGCAGGCGGCGCAGATCGGCCATCGCGGAGCGGCTCGCCGACTCGACCGCTCCGAGGGACTTGTGGACCTGGCTTTCCCCCTTGGGCAGCCCGAGCCGCGCGGCGCCGGCGTGGACGCCGATCGCGCTGACGTGATGGGAGATCACGTCGTGCAGATCGCGCGCGATGGTCTCGCGCTCTTCGAGAACGGCCCGCCGCACTGCTTCGGCTTCGTGCCTTCGGCGCTCTTCGGCTTCCCGCTCGAGGTCGGCAATGTAGGCGCCCCGGGCCGTCGTGTACCGGCCGACGAGCCACGGCAGCACCGCCGACACGGCCATGCTGATCGCGACGAGCGCCGGATTCGCGCCCCGGCCCCCGCCCAGCAGCTCGCCCGCCCCGACCCCCGCCAGCATCGCGACGAGCGCCACCACCGCCGGCCCCACCCGCAACCACGCCCCGGCCCGATACCCGGCGACGAGGATGCCCGCGTTGTTGCCGACTACGAAGCCGGTGCAGGTGCAGAGCAACAGCGGGGCCGCGACGAAGAGTGCGGCGTGTCCGGCCGCCACCCAGCCCGAATACCGGGCCGCCCCGGCCAGGGCTGCGTCCACGATGACCGCTCCGGCGAGCACCACCCAGCCCCGCCACCCGGCCTCGGGCAGCGGCCCGCGCAGGGTGAACAGGGCGACGTCGCACACCAGACAGACGAGCGCCACCAGCAGCGACTGACGCGCCAGCGACCCGTTGATGTCCCGCACCCGGCCAACCTACGCACCGACGGCGGGGTTTTGGTGCGCTTTGGGAAGGGGGCGCACGTTTGGTTGAGCGGGGCGGCGGTGAGCCGTTTCGGTGTGGGCCGGGGTTGGCCGCGCGAGGGGACCGGTGGGTTCGGGTGGGTCGCGCGAGGGGACCGATGGGTTCGGGTGGGCTGCGCGAGGGGACCGGTGGGTTCGGGTGGGCTGCGCGAGGGGACCGATGGGTTCGGGTGGGCTGCGCGAGGGGACCGATGGGTTCGGGTGGGCTGCGCGAGGGGACCGATGGGTTCAGGTGGGCTGCGCGAGGGGACCGGGCCGGACCTCGCGAGTGGACCGATGGTGCCTAATTTGCTGCGCGAGTGGACCGGTCGTGCCGAGCTGGTTTCGTGAGAGGGCCGGTCGGGCTCGGAGGCTGGTGGGGCTTCACCTCGCGAGTGGACTGGTCGTGCCGTCGCAGTGGCGCGAGGGGACCGGTCGTGCCAATTCGCGCAGGCGAGTGGGCTGGCCGGGTCGGGTCGGCGACGCGGCTGGACCGGTCGTCGTGTGCTGGCGCGTCGCGATGGGACCGATCGTGCCGAGCCGGCTCCTGCGATGGGACCGATCGTGCTGCGCGGTGGTGCGACTGAACCTGTGATGCCGGGCTTGCCGCACGAGGTGTCATGGTGTGGTCGTCGCGCGAGTGAACCTTTCGCGCCGTGCGTCGCGAAGGGACCCGTCGCCCGGGGCGCGGTGATACGAGGGGTCCAGTCGCGCACAACTTCTGCGGAAGAGGACCCGTGGGTGGGGTTGTTCGCGTTGGAGTCGGAGGCGCGAGTGGACCGGTCGTGCGCGGTCGGCGGGGCGAACGGGCAAGAGGGGCGAAGCCCAGCACCGCGAGTGGACCGGTCGTGCCCGAAACGACGACGCCGGCGTCACCGTCCAATGGTGGTCGGGGCGACGACGCCGGCGTCGGGGGAGCCCGGTCAGTTGCCGTAGCGGCGGCGGCCCTGGCCGGGCTGGCCGGTGCCGCCGGGGGCGCGTTGGGTGGCGGTGGCGGACTGCAGGGAGGTGGCGGTGGCGGTGGTGCCGTTGAGTTTGGCGATGACGGTGACGTTGTCGCCGGTCTTGGGGGTCGTCGCGGATTTCTGGGTGGACGAGTCGAGGACGTAGGTCTGTTTGTAGCCGTCCTTGCTGGTCAGGGTGACGGAGGTCGCGCTGATCTCGGTGATGGCGCCGGTCTGGAGGCGTTCGGTGACGTAGCCGCCGTTGGGGTCGGTGACGACGAAGTCGCCGTGGAGGGCGTCGCGGAGGGCGGCGCCGCCGCCGCCGAAGCCGCCGAAACCACCGCGGCCGGCGAAACCGCCAGGGCCGCCCTGACCGCCAGGGCCGCCGAAGCCGCCGGGGCCGCCGGGGCCCTGCTGCGCCGAGGCGTCGTTGGAGCTGGTCCCCGCCCAGATCGCGAGGCCGCCGCCCACGGCGATGACCACCGCGACGCCCGCGGCGATCGCCGTTTTGCGGCCCGACCACGACTTCTTCGGGGCCGCCGGTGGCTCGCCGCCAGGGGCGCCCCACGTGGCGCCCTGTGCTGGATCGGTCGTCATGGTGTTTTCCTCCGGGTCTTGACTGTCGGACCGAGAGTCGCGGCCGCCGCTGTGCGGGAGCTGTGTCCGGAGTGGGTTGAGGCTGTGCAAGAAGGCCACGAACGGCTGACCACCGCACAGGAAACGCACAGTCGCCGCACAGCTCGGCCTGAACACCGGCCCCGAGGATGGCACCATGAGCAGTATGAACGCGACGTCGCCCGGCCGGGGCAAGGACGAGTTGCGCCGCGCCGACGGCAGCCCGGTGCGGGTGCTGGTGGTGGACGACGAGTCGACGCTGGCCGAACTCGTCGCCATGGCGCTGCGCATGGAGGGCTGGGAGGTGCGCAGCGCGGGCGACGGCACGGAAGCCGTCCGCGTGGCGCGCGACTTCCGGCCCGACGCCGTGGTGCTCGACGTGATGCTGCCCGACTTCGACGGCCTCGAGGTGCTGCGCCGCATGCGCGCCGAGGCGCCGTTCCTGCCGGTGCTGTTCCTCACCGCGAAGGACGCCGTCGAAGACCGCATCGCCGGACTCACCGCGGGCGGCGACGACTACGTCACCAAACCCTTCAGCCTCGAAGAAGTCGCGCTCCGTCTGCGCGCCCTCCTCCGGCGTGCCAACGGGGTGACGGGCGCCAGCGGTTCGCAGCTCGTGGTCGGCGACCTGACCCTCGACGAGGACAGCCGCGAGGTCCACCGCGGCGGCGACCTCGTGCCGCTCACCGCCACGGAGTTCGAGCTGCTGCGCTACCTCATGCGCAACCCCAAGCGCGTGCTGAGCAAGGCGCAGATCCTCGACCGCGTGTGGAGCTACGACTTCGGCGGCCAGGCCAACATCGTCGAGCTCTACATCTCCTACCTGCGCAAGAAGATCGACGCCGACCGCGAGCCCATGATCCACACGATGCGCGGCGCGGGGTATGTCCTCAAGCCCGCCGGCTGAGGTGCCCGCGCGCCGGCCGTGGTCGCTGCGGCGCCGGCTGATCGTGCAGCTGGCGGCGCTGCTGGCGCTCGTCTGCCTGGTCGTCGGCGTGGTCACGGAGTTCGCGCTGCAGGACTTCCTCGTCGGCCAGGTCGACAAGCGCCTCGCCGCGGCGACCGACCGCGGCTTCCGCAGCGGCGACCGGCCACCGTGGATCTACGGCGACAAACCGCCCCCCGACCCGCTGCGCGTGCTCGGCCAGGGCGACGGCACGCTCGCCGTCCAGGTCCACAACGGAGCCGTGCGCGCGGCCGTGCTCAACTTCGGCTCCGCGACGCCGTCGAAGGTCAAGCCGCCGCTGCAGTCGGTCTCCACCGCGCAGCAGAAGCTCCTGCTCGGCCTCCCGCCCGACGGCCACCGCCGCACCATCGACCTCGGCGGCGACCTCGGCGACTACCGGGTGATCGCGTCGTTCTCCCCGTCCGGCGACTTCTCCGTGGTCGGCCTGCCGCTCTCGGACGTCACGGACACGTTGTGGCGCTTGGGATTCATCTTCGGCGGGGTCGCGCTCGGCGGCATCATCGTGGCCGGCGTCGCGGGCGCGGTGACGATCCGGCGCACCATGGCGCCGCTCGACCGGCTGGCCGCAACCGCGTCGCGCGTGTCGGAACTGCAGCTCGACCGCGGCGAGGTGGCGCTGTCGGAGCGGGTGCCCGAAGTGGACACCGACCCGCGCACCGAGGTCGGCAAGGTCGGCT
The DNA here is from genome assembly GCF_042896185.1 of Amycolatopsis sp. NPDC001319. NCBI lineage: Bacteria > Bacillati > Actinomycetota > Actinomycetes > Pseudonocardiales > Pseudonocardiaceae > Amycolatopsis > Amycolatopsis sp. NPDC001319. Next base: position 969,973 of record NZ_JBIAWY010000001.1, read on the forward strand.
TCGCGCTCAACCGCATGCTCGGCCACATCGCCAACGCGCTGAAAGCCCGCCAGGCCAGCGAAAGCCGCGTGCGCCAGTTCGTCGCCGACGCGAGCCACGAGCTGCGCACGCCGCTGGCCGCCATCCGCGGCTACGCGGAGCTCACGCGGCGCAGCAAAGAGCAGGTGCCGCCCGACGTCGCGTTCGCCATGAACCGCGTCGAGTCGGAGTCGGCACGCATGACGACGCTGGTGGAGGACCTGCTGCTGCTCGCCCGGCTCGACTCCGGCCGCCCCGTCGTGCCCGAGCCGGTGGACCTCTCGCGCCTGGTGGCCGACGCCGTCGCCGACTCCCACGTGGCCGGCCCCGACCACAAGTGGCGGCTCGAGGCTCCCGGCGAGCCGATCAGCGTGCTCGGCGACGCCGGCCAGCTGCACCAGGTCGTGCTCAATCTCCTGGGCAACGCCCGTACCCACACCCCGCCCGGCACCACCGTGACCACGGCACTGTCCACACAGGACGGCTGGGTGCGGCTCTCGGTGCTCGACGACGGCCCCGGCATCCCGCCGGAAATCCTGCCGGACGTGTTCGAACGCTTCGCCCGCGGCGACAACTCGCGCTCGCGCGCGGCCGGCAGCACGGGCCTCGGTCTTGCCATCGTCGCCGCAGTCGTGGCCGCGCACAGCGGCCGCGTTTCGGTGTTCAGCGAGCCTGGTCGAACCGAGTTCGTCGCCATGTTCCCGGAATACCGTGACCCGGCTATCACCCGGTCGTGAATGTCTCACAGGACGCGCACAGGAAGCGCACAAGGAGCCCACAAACCGCGTCGTGAGCATGGCCGCATGACGAGTGCCCTCACCGCGCCCGGACCGACCACAGTGGACCCGACACCCGCGGCCCCGCCGACGGAGCGGCCCAGATGGGTACGGCCGGCGGTCGCGGTGCTCCTGATCGCGACGGCTGCGCTGTATGTCACCGATGTCGCGATTTCGGGCTGGGGCAACGACTTCTACGCCATGGCTGTGCAGGCCGGCACCGAGAGCTGGAAGGCGTGGTTCTTCGGCTCGCTCGATCCGGGCAACGTGGTCACGGTCGACAAACCGCCGTTCTCGCTGTGGGTCATGGGGCTCTCCGGCCGGATCTTCGGCTTCTCCAGCTGGAGCATGCTGGTGCCCGACGCGCTGGCGGGCGTCGCGTCCGTCGGCCTGCTCTACCTCGCGGTGCGGCGCCTCTCCGGGCCGGGCGCCGGGTTGCTCGCGGGCTCCGCGCTCGCGTTGACGCCGGTGGAGGCCCTGATGTTCCGCTTCAACAACCCCGACGCGTTCCTCGTGCTGCTCCTGGTCGCCGGTGGCTACTGCGTGGTGCGCGCGCTGGAGCACGCGAGCACGAAGTGGCTGCTGCTCGCGGGCGTCGCGATCGGGTTCGGGTTCCTCGACAAGATGCTGCAGGCCTTCCTGGTGCTGCCGGCGTTCGTGCTCGCCTACGCGGTGGCGGCGCCGACGTCGCTCGGCCGGCGCGTGTGGCAGCTGCTCGCCGCGGCCGGTGCGGTGCTCGTGTCGGCGGGGTGGTGGGTGCTGGCCGTCGCGCTGTGGCCCGCCGCCGACCGCCCGTACATCAGCGGTTCCACGAACAACAGCGTGCTGGAGCTGGCCTTCGGCTACAACGGGCTGGGCCGGATCTTCGGCCAGGGCCACGGCGGGGGCGGTGGCGCCCGGCCCGAGCTGCCCGCCGGCTTCGAGCTGCCGGACCGGGCCGCCGCCGGCGGCGGTGGCGGTGGCGGTTTCCGCGGCTTCGGCGGCGGAACGGGCCTCACGCGGCTGTTCACCGAGCAGTTCGGCGGCGAGGCGTCTTGGCTGCTGCCCGCCGCATTGATCGGGCTCGTCGCCGGGCTGTGGTTCACCCGCCGCGCCCCGCGCACCGACCGCACGCGCGCCGCGCTGCTGCTGTGGGGCGGCTGGATGGTCGTCTCGGTTGTGGTCTTCAGCTACATGAGCGGGATCATCCACCCGTACTACACGGTCGCGCTCGCGCCCGGCATCGCGGCGACGATCGCCATCGCGGCCCGCGAGCTGTGGCGCGGCCGCGCGCACTTCGCCCCGCGCGCGGTGCTCGCCCTGATGCTCGCGGCCACGGCCGTGTGGGCCTTCATCCTGCTCGCCCACACGCCGGAGTGGCAGCCGTGGCTGCGCTACACCGTGCTCGTGCTGGGCGCGCTCGGCACGGCGGCCGTGCTCTTCGGCGCCGGCTCCCTGCGCCGCGCGGCCCCGGTGGTCGCCGTGCTCGGGCTCGTGGCGGCGCTGCTCGGCACGGCGTCCTTCACCGTCGTCACGGCCGCGACCGCGCACACCGGCGGCCAGCCGTCGTCGGGGCCGGCGAACCAGCGTGGCGGGGGATTCCGCGGCGGCTTCGGCGGGACGACCGCGTCCACAGTGGATCTTGATCGACTTCTCCAGGCGACCACCACGAAGTGGGCTGCCGCGCAGACCGGCGCCATGCAGTCGGCCGGCCTCGCGCTCAGCAGCGGCAAGCCCGTGATGGCCATCGGCGGCTTCAGCGGCAGCGACCCGGCGCCGACGCTCGCGCAGTTCCAGCAGTACGTCGGCGCCGGCGAGGTGCACTACTTCGTGGCCGGCCGAGCCGGTGGTCGCGGCGGGTTCGGTGGCTTCGGCGGCAGCCGTGGCACGGCCGGGCAGATCACCACCTGGGTCGAGCAGAACTTCCCCGCGACGACCGTCGACGGCACGACCGTCTACGACCTCACGCGAAAGTAACGCTCGTGTTCGCTCCACAGAGGACGAAACAGGGCCGCGCGGCGGGCACGCGACCGGCGAGCCACGCCGCGAGCGGGACCGCCGCGGCCGGCTCCACGGCCAGGCGGAACTCGGCCCACAACCGGTCGCGCGCGGAGAGCAGCTCGGCGTCGCTGACCAGCACGGACGTGACGTTCGGGGCGTTCAGGATCCGGAAGGGCACTTCGCCCACGCGGGTCGCGCCGAGTGCCGACGCGGCCACGGAGTCGAGCGTGACGTCCACCGGCTGACCGGCTTCGAGCGCGGCGTGCAGCGCCTGGCAGCGCTCCGGCTCGACGGCGAACACGCGCCGCCGGTCGGCCGCCAGCGCCGTGCCCGCGGCGAGCCCGCCCCCGCCGACGGCGACCACCACGGCGTCGACGTCCGGGTCGTCCGCGACGATCTCGGCGGTCACCGTGCCCTGGCCGGCGACCACGTCGGGGTCGTCGTAGGCCGGCAGGTAACGCGTGCCGGGTTCATCGCCGACGGCCAGCGCGGCGGCCGCCGCCTCCGCGTACGTGGCGCCGTGGCGGATCAGCTTCGCGCCGGCGGCCTCGATCCCGGCGGCCTTCGCGGGCGGCACGGACTCGGGCACGTACACGACGGCAGGCAGGCCGAGCGCCTGCGCGGCCGTCGCGACACCGAGGCCGTGGTTGCCGCCCGAAGCCGTGACGACACGGCGTGGAGCGGGGCCGGCGAGCAGTGCGTTGACGGCGCCGCGCAGCTTGAACGAACCACTGCGCTGCAGGTGCTCCAGCTTGAACACCACGGGCCGACCGTCGATTTCGGTCCGTAGCTGCGGCGTCCTCCGAACGTGTGGCCGGATGCGGTTCGCGGCTGCGGCCACGTCGGCGGGCGTCGGTGTACGCGGTGGTGTGCTCATACCGTCCATCTTTGTCGTGGGACACGCGGTCTTGAAGCGTTGTCGGGATCTTGTGCCAGTCGCTAAGCTCTCGCGCGGAAGAGCCAGGGGCCGGCCACCCTTGTCCGTTACGGTACGGGTCTCACTGTGCGTGTCGGGTTCTCTGTATGGGTCCCCCTTCGTGGTGTCATCCGTTCGGTCTTGCTCCTTTGTGTACAGATGTCCGCCCGCGGTGCCGTGAGCGGAGGAACGGGAAGGTGACGCTGATGCGCCACGGCAGGACCCGGCCCCGGTGGGCCGGTGCGCGGGTGCTGTCGAGACTCGGCATCCGCGGCAAGCTCAACCTGTTGCTCCTGCCGCCGCTGGCCGCCGTGCTGCTGGTCTCCGTGCCCTTCGTGGTCAAGCAGACCGGCAGCGTCGCCTCGGCCGACGACACCGTCCGCGCCGCGTGGAACACCCAGGAGCTCAGCGGGCTCGTCTGGCAGGTGCAGCGCGAGGGCGTGCTCGCCGCCGCGTTCGTGGCCGCGCCCTCGACGCCCGACTCCGACCTCGTGCACCAGCAGCAGACCGTCGACGCGACCGTCGGCCAGCTCCGCACCACGCTCGGCGCCGGGGCGCCGGCCGAGCTGAAGACGGCGCTCACGCGCGTCGCCTCCCTCGGTGACGAGCGGCAGAACACCTTGCACCGCAGCATTTCCGCCGAACGCATCGCCCGCACGTACGACACCGTGGTGAGCGCCCTGATCGACGGGCTGCAGCTCGTGCCGCGCACGGCCGCCGACGCCGAGGGCGCTCGTCAGCTCTCCGCGCTCGAAGCGCTCCTGCGCGCCGACGAAGAGGAGTCGCTGCGCGTCACCGCGCTGGTCGTGGCGGCCCAGTCGCAGTCGGCCGGACAGTCCCTCCTGGACGAAGCGACGCAGCGGGCGCAGGTGCACGCCGACCGCTTCACGCAGCTCGCCGGCCACGACCAGGCCGCGATCCTGGCGGACGTCGACTCCGGCGAGGCCGCCCACCGCGTCGACCAGCTCGCCACGCAGCTGCCCGAGCCGGACGCGGCGCCCGAGCCCTACGTCCACGACGTCGTGGCGGCCGGTCAGCAGCAGGCCGCCGAACGCCGCACCGCGCAGGACCGCGTGACGGCCGAGATCAACGCCGCGGCCGGCGACCGCGCGGCCGCCGCGACGCGGCTGGCCTGGCTGGTCGGCGGCGGCGCGGCCGTCCTCTTCGGACTCGTCGCGTTCCTCGCCATCGCCGTGAGCCGCTCGATCGCCGAGCCGCTGCGCCGCCTCACGTCGGCCGCCACCTCCGTCGCCGACCTGGCCGACGCCGAGCTCGTCCGCGTCGGCGACACCGAGACCGACGACGACCAGACACCCCGCCTGGCGACCATCGACGTCGCCTCCGACGACGAGCTGGGCGAGCTCGCCACCGCGTTCAACCGGGTCCAGACCACCGCCGCTGCCCTGGTCGAGCGGCAGACGCTGACGCGGCGCAACACGAGCCTGATGTTCGCGAACGTCGCGAAGCGCACGCAGAACCTCGTTGGCCGCCAGCTCGCGCTCGTCGACGAGCTCGAACGCCACGAGCAGGATTCGCGCGCGCTCGCGGGGCTGTTCCGGCTCGACCACCTGTCCGCGCGCCTGCGCCGCACCGCCGACAACCTCCTCGTCATCTCCGGCACCCACGACGAGAACCCGATCGCCGGCCCGATCCAGCTGTCCACCGCCGTGCGCGCGGCGCTGGCCGAGATCGAGGACTTCCCCCGCGTGCGGCTGGGGGAGCTGCCCGACGTGCAGCTGACGTCCTCGCTCGGCGCCGACCTCGTCCGGCTTTTCGCGGAGCTGCTGGAGAACGCGACGTCGTTCTCCGCACCGACCACGAGCGTCGAGGTCGAGACGGAGTTCCTGGAGTCCGGCGACCTCGTCGTCGCGATCGTCGACCACGGCATCGGCATGGCCGAGGAAACACTGGCGCAGGAGAACCGCCGCCTGCTGGAACGCGAACGCCTCGAGCTCGCGCCGACGAGCGTGCTCGGCCTGTTCGTGGCCGGCCGGCTCGCGCGGCGGCATTCGCTGGGAGTCGAACTCACCTCCACTCCGGACACGGGCGGGGTCACCGCGCGCGTCACTGTGCCGGCCGCGCAGTTCGACCGCATGGACGCGCCGGTCGAGGACAAGCCGGTGGAATCGGCGCCGGCGGCCGAAGCCGCGGGCCTGTTCGACGCGGGCCGCGCGCCCGAACCCCTGCCGGCGCCCGCGATCGCGGTCCTGGAAACGGCGTCGCTCGGCTTCACGTGGTTCCGCGACCCGGAACCCGAGCCCGAGCCGGAACCCGGGCCCGAGTGGCCCGACGCCGAACCCGACGAGCCGCCCGCGTCCGGCTTCATCCTCGACGGCGACGACCTCGCCACCTCGCTGTCCGCCGACCCGCCGGTGCCGGCTCAGCAGACGGTGGAGACCGCCGTCGCCCGCGCGAAGGAGCTGGCGGCGAAGCTGGAACGCACGAAGTCCGCCGTGCACGCCCTCACCACGCAGCGGTTCGCGCCGCTGGACCAGGAGCTGACCCGCCGCGTCCCCGGCGCTCAGCTGGCCCCGGGCCTCAAGGCGCAGCAGACCATCCGCACCCCGCTGCGCGCCGTCCGCCGCGGTTTGCGTGATCCGGCCGCGGAACGGGCAGTCTTCGATTCGTACTCCGACGGCGTGGCCAAGGCAGACGCGTCGCGAGCCACCGCCACCGCCAACGCAGGAGGAGAGACATGACGATCCCGGAAGTCAGCGCCGAAGCCCAGAACTTCAACTGGCTGGTCAACCGCTTCGCGCTCCACACCGCCGGCGCGATCGCCGCCCTCGCGGTGTCGTCCGACGGCCTGCTCATCGCCATGTCCCAGGAGCTCGAACGCGCCAACGCCGACCGTCTCGCCGCCATCTCGTCCGCGATGCTGGGCCTCGCCCAGGGCGTCGCCGACAGCCACCCGCTGGGCTCGCCGGACAAGGTGATCGTCGAGCTCGAGCGCGGTTACCTGCTGGTCTGCACCATCAGCGTCGGTTGCTCGCTCGGCGTGCTGGCCAACAAACAGGCCAGCCTGGGCACCATCGCGTACGAGATGGCGATGTTCGCCAACCGTGCCACCGAGGTCCTGACGCCGGCGCTCATCGAGGAGCTCAAACAAGCGGTCGGCAGCTAGGCGCCGGGTCGCCTCCGCTACACTGGACAACGGACCCCGCGCGGCGTCCACCCTGTGAACCTCCCCAGGGCCGGAAGGCAGCAAGGATAAGCAGGCTCTGACGGGTGCGCGGGGTCCCCTTTGTTTTCGGGGCTGTTTTCGGGGGCCGGTTTCCGGGCCGGTTCAGAACAGCCCGAGCACGTCCTCCGGCGGCACCGGCGACGCGACCGGCTCGGCGTCCCGCACCGGCAGCGCCTTCCCGCGAAGCTTCCCCAGCTCGTCGCCGGACACGCAGCGCGCCGGGTACGCCGACGAAGCCGCCCTGCGCGTCAGGACGTCCACCGGCAGCTCGGCGCGCGAAGCCGCCACCACGACGTTGCCGAACCGCCGCCCGCGCAGCACCCCGGGCTCGGCCAGCAGCACGACGTGCGGGAACACCTCGCCGACCGTCGCCAGGAATCGGCGCACGAACGCCAGCCCGGGCCCGTCGGTGATGTTCGCCAGCATCACGCCGCCGCCGCGCAGCACGCGCGCCACATCGGTCACGAACTCCACCGTCGCCAGGCCGCCCGCGAACGACGCCCGCTCGAACGCGTCCACCACCACGAGGTCCGCCGACGCGTCGTAGCGGGACGCCACGCCCTCGCGCCCGCCCTCGATCCGCACCTTCAACCGCGGCACGCTGCGCAGGTCGAGCTGCTCGCGCACCAGCTCGATCAACGGCCCGTCGGCGTCGAACACCAGCTGGCGCGACCCCGCCCGCGTCGCCGCCACGTACCGGGCAAGGGTGCACCCGGCGCCGCCCACGTGCAGCGCGTCGAGCGGCCCTTCGGGCAGGCAGTCGACGACATCGCCGAGCCGCCGCACGTAGTCGAACTCCAGGTTCGTCGGATCGTCGAGGTCGACGTACGACTGCGCCACCCCGTCGACCGAGATGAGCCACGCGCCTGCCCGATCGGCGTCGGCGAGCAGCTCGGCCGTGCCGAACCGCACCGGGTACTTCCCCGGCCGCGGCCCACCCTTGTCACGGCTGCGGGCAGAACGGCTCACGGGGTTCCTCTCTTCGGACGAGTCTGTCCGAGCGTACTTGTGACGGTTTCGGGTGAACCTGAAACGCCTTCGCGTCCCCGGCGATAAGGGCTCGGAAGATCCTTTACCGATGTGGGGGAAACCGTTGAACGGGACAAGACTGCTCGTCGCCGGCGCTGTGCTGGCGCTCGGGCTGGGGATCGCCACGCCGGCGAGCGCCGACGTGTTGAGCGACCGCGCGCAGGCCGTGGCGCTGTACGAGACCGGCGGCCCGACGATGACGAGCGAGGCCCGCAAGGCCCTGCTCGGCACCGCCGACGAGTTGCGTGAGTTCCTCGCCACCGGCCGGCAGAACGCGCAGGACAACGACGAGCGCCTGCTCGTCGACCAGGCGATGGCCGCGGGTGGGCCGATCGTGAAGCGGGACGCGCAGAAGGCGCTCGACGGCACGCCCGACGACATCCGGGCGTTCCTGGCCACCGGGCTGCAGGTTTCGCGTGAGATCGACGAGGACCTGCTGGTCAACCAGGCCATGTCCGCGGGCGGCCCCGGCGTGAAGCGGGCGGCGCAGATCGCGCTCGACGGCACCCCGGCCGACCGGCACGAGTTCCTGCAGACCGGCCTCGCCCAGGCCCAGGCCGACGACGACCGTGTGCGCGCCACGCAGGTCATGTCCGCCGGCGGGCCCGAGGTCCACGCGGCCGGCCAGCAGGCCCTGAACGGCACGATCGAGGACGTTCGCTACTTCCTGTCCCTGTGGAGCGGGGTCGCCGCGGCGGGCGACACCGAGATCGCGGCCGTGACGCACCAGCGCGACCTCGCGCGCAAGGCCGCGGACTTCCACTTCAAGGCCCAGGCGCAGGCGGCGGCCGACTCGGCGGCGAAGCTCGCGAGCGACGCCCGCAAGGCGAACGCCGACCGGCTGGCCAATCAGCTCGCCGCGGGGCAGGCGGCCGGGCAGAAGGCGGCGGCTGACGCCGCGAAGGCCGAGGCCGACGCCCAAGCGAAGGCCGACGAAGCGGCGAAGCTCGCGGCGGAGAAGGACCGGCAGCTCGCCGAGGCCGTCGCGCCGGGCACCGACCCGGCGCTCGCGCTGACCGACGGCCGCTCGGCCGCGCTGTACCTGCTGCGCAACGCCAGCACCGCCGTCCGCACCGCGGCCCGCGCGGCGCTGAGCGGCACGGACGAGAACCTCACCGCGTTCGTCCGCACCGGCCTCGACACCGCGCAGGAGGCCGACGACCGCGCGGCCGTCACGGCGATCGCCAACGGCGACGGGAAGCCCGCGCTGAAGCAGGCCGCGGCCGACGCGCTGGCCGGCACCTGGGCTCAGGTCAAGGAGTTCCTGCGCACCAAGAACTACCCGGGCAAGGACGTGGACGAACGCGTGGCCGTGGACCAGATCATGGCCGCCGGTGGTCCCGCGACGAAGGTACGGGCACAGGAAGCGCTCGACGGCACGCCGGCGGACATCACCGCGTTCCTCGAGAAGGGGCAGTACCAGGCGAAGGAGATCGACGCCCGCATCTTCGTCGGCCGGGCCATGTCCGCCCCCGGGGCCGACGAGGTCAACGCGGTCGCGCAGGGTGCGCTCGACGGCCCGGACTCGGCGCTCGAGGCGTTCTTCGCCAACGAGGTGCCGCGCGCCCAGCAGCGTGACGCCACGACCGCCGCACACGTCGCCGCGGTGAACGCGCTGGTCGCGGACGCGGCGAAGGCGGCCGCCTCGGTGCGCTGACCTGGCCAGGCGAAGGTTGTCGGTCGGTGCCGGTACTCTCGCGGAGTGGCTCTCGCGCTGTACCGCAAGTACCGTCCGGCGACCTTCGCCGAGGTCGTCGGCCAGGAGCATGTGACCGAACCGCTGCGGACCGCTCTCGCGGCGGGCCGCATCAACCACGCGTACCTCTTCTCCGGGCCGCGCGGCTGCGGCAAGACGTCGAGCGCGCGCATCATGGCGCGCTCGCTCAACTGCGTCGAAGGACCGACGCCGGACCCGTGCGGCAAGTGCAACTCGTGCCGCGCGCTGGCACCCGAGGGGCCCGGCAGCGTCGACGTCACGGAGCTCGACGCGGCCAGCCACGGTGGTGTCGACGACGCCCGCGAGCTGCGCGACAAGGCCTTCTACGCGCCCGCCGAGTCGCGCTACCGCGTGTTCATCATCGACGAGGCGCACATGGTCACCACGCAGGGCTTCAACGCCCTGCTGAAGATCGTGGAAGAGCCGCCCGAGCACCTGATCTTCATCTTCGCGACGACCGAGCCGGACAAGGTGCTCACCACCATCCGCTCGCGCACGCACCACTACCCGTTCCGCCTGATCCCGCCGAGTTCGATGCGCGCGCTGCTGGAGCGCAACGTCGCGGCCGAGGGCGCGCAGGTCGAGCCCGCCGTGTACCCGCTGGTGATCCGCGCGGGCGGCGGCTCGGCGCGTGACACGCAGTCGGTGCTCGACCAGCTGCTGGCCGGTGCGGGGCCCGAGGGCGTCACGTACTCGCGCGCGGTGTCGCTGCTGGGCGTCACCGACGTCGCGCTGATCGACGACATGGTCGACGCGCTGTCGGCCGAAGACGCGGCCACGGTGTTCAGCACGGTCGAGAAGCTCGCCGACGCCGGCCACGACCCGCGCCGCTTCGCGACCGACCTGCTCGACCGCCTGCGTGACCTCGTGCTGATGCGCTCGGTGCCCGAGGCCGGCGAGCGCGGTCTGGTGTCCGCGCCCGCCGAGGAGCTGGGCCGGATGAGCGCGCAGTCCGAACGCATCGGTCTCGGCACGCTGTCGCGCTACGCCGACATCGTCCACAATGGACTTCTCGAGATGCGCGGCGCGACTTCGCCGCGGCTCGTGCTCGAACTGCTGTGCGCGCGGATGCTGCTGCCTTCGGTCACGGAGTCAGAAAAGGCTTTGCTGGCAAGGATCGAGCGGCTCGAACGCCGTGCCGTCGTCGCCGGTGGTGGCGGTGAGGCGGGGGTCGAGCCGCAGCTGCGGTCGGCTCCCGCGCCGGAGCGAGAGTTCCAGCGCCCTTCGCAGCGCCCGGCTTCCGCGGCGCCTGCTGCTCCGGCCGCCGAGCCGCCGGTGCGGGCTCAAGCGCCCGCGGCGGCACCGTCGCGGCCTGCGGCTCAGCCGCCGGCTCCGGCGCGTCCGGCGGAAGAGCCCGTCGCATCCGCGGCCCCGGCCCCGTCCGACGACGGCTGGGGCACCCCGCGCCCGCCGGGCGGCACCGCGGCGCCCGCGCCCGCCGCCGCCCCCGAACCGGCTCCCGAACCGTCGGCCCCCGCCGCCGCGTCCGAAGGCGGCCTCGACGCCGCCGCGATCCGCAACGTCTGGCCGCAGCTGCTGGCCGCGCTGCGCAAGCTGGCCGGCGGCCGCAGCCTCGAAGCGATGCTCACGCAGGCGACTGTCGCCGACGTCGACGGCACGAGCGTCACCCTCACGCACAAGTCCGAGCCCCTCGCCCGGCGCCTGTCCGACCAGGACAACGCGCGCAAGATCGCCGGCGCGTTGTCCGACGTGCTGGGTGGCGAGTGGCAGGTTCGCTGCGTCCACGGCGCCGCCGCGGCCGCCGCTCCGTCCCGCGCCGCCGCGCCCCAGCGTCAGCAGGCCGCGCCCGCGCCGGAGCGCTCGTTCACGCGCCCATCAGCCGCTCCGTCCGCCCCCGCCGCCGCGGCCCCCGCGCCGCAGCAGCAACAGGCCGCACCCGAGCCCCCGCGCGCCCCGGAACCGCCGGCGCGCCCGAAGGTCACCACCGCCGAGCCGGACATCCCGCTCCCGCCCGAACCCTCGGACGAGGACGACGACATCTACTCGGAGGACTCGAGCCCCGTCCCGCCGCCGCCCCCGCCGGCTCCGGACGAGGACCCGGACGAGATCGCCCGCAAGCTCATCTCCGACCACCTGGGCGCGCGTCCGCTCGACTAGCCTCACCCGCGCGTCACGCGAGATAGGCCTCGATCGCTTCGGCGATGGTGGCCGCGTACTTCACGCGCCCCGCGGCCGACGACATCAGCGCCGCCTCCGCGGCGTTGCGCATGTTGCCGCACTCCACCAGCACTGTCGGGCGGGTCGAGAGGTTCAGCCCGCCGAGGTCGGAGCGCGCGGACAGGCCCGCGCTGCCGATGTAAGTGGACGTGGTGAACCCGTCGGCGCGCAGCCCGTCGCGCAGGGCGCGGGCCAGCCGCGTCGACGGGGCGCCCTGGGCCGCGTTCAGCGGCGGCGACGAGTACGCGACGTGGAACCCGTGCGCGCCGGCGGAGGTGGAGCCGTCGGCGTGGATGGAGACGACCGCGTCGGCCTCGGCTTCGTTGCCGATTTCCGCCCGGCGGTCGACGCACGGGCCCACGCCGGTGTCGTTCGTGCGGGTGTAGACGACCTTGATCCCCTTGGCCGCCAACGCGTTCCCGACTTCCTGCGCCACCGCGAAGTTGAACGCGTGCTCGGAGTACCCCGCGTTGGTGGCCGTGCCGGTCGTGTTGCACGGCTTCATCTCGCCGCGTCCGGCCGGGACGCTGCGGTTGATGTCCTTCGGGTGCGACGCGTTGCCGCCGTTGTGCCCGGGGTCGAGCACCACGACCTTGCCCGTCACCGCGGGCCCGGCGGGCTTGGCCGAGGACGTCGACGGCACCGGTGGGGGCGAAGTCGCCGAGGAGGAAGCCGCCGAAGACGTCGTGGTCACGGGCGCCGACGTACTCGGCGCCGGAGCCGCGGCCGGCGTCCCGCCGCCACCGGAACACGCCGTGAGCAGCACCAGGCCGGCCAGCAGCGGGAGAGGGTTCACGCGCACGGCGACCACCGTGCCACAGGCGTGCGCGTGGCGCTTGGGCAGGCAGCGCGGCGACGCGGCTACGCTGGGGAGGAACACCCAGTGGCGGAAGGATCGAGAGCGATCATGGTGCAACCCGGCGGCGGCTTCGACCTGTCGCAGATCATGCAGCAGGCGCAGCAGATGCAGCAGAAGCTGGTCGAGGCGCAGGAGGAGCTCGCGAACACCGAGGTCACGGGCACTGCGGGCGGCGGCCTGGTCACCGCGACGGTGTCCGGCGACAGCCAGCTCAAGAACCTCGTGATCGACCCCAAGGTGGTCGACCCGGACGACGTCGAGACCCTGGCCGACCTCGTGGTCGCCGCGGTGCGCGACGCGTCGGCGAACGCGCAGAAGCTCACCGAGCAGAAGCTCGGCCCCCTGGCCGGCGGCCTCGGCGGTGGCGGTGGGATGCCGGACCTCGGCGCCCTCGGGTTCGGCGGCTGACCCTTGTACGAGGGTGTGGTCCAGGACCTGATCGACGAGCTCGGGCGGCTGCCCGGGGTCGGGCCGAAGAGCGCCCAGCGCATCGCTTTCCACCTCCTGGCAACGGATCCCGCCGACATCGGGCGGTTGCAGGACGTGCTCGGCAAGGTCAAGGAAGGCGTGCAGTTCTGCGAGATCTGCGGCAACGTCTCCGAGCAGCAGACCTGCCGCATCTGCCGGGACGAGCGCCGCGACCTCACGGTGATCTGCGTGGTCGAGGAGCCGAAAGACGTCCTGGCCGTGGAGCGCACGCGCGAGTTCAAGGGCCGCTACCACGTCCTGGGCGGGGCGCTCGACCCGTTGTCGGGCATCGGGCCGGAGCAGCTGCGCATGCGTGAGCTGCTCAAGCGCATCGGTGAGGCGGACGTCAAGGAGATCATCATCGCGACGGACCCGAACACCGAGGGCGAGGCCACGGCCACCTACCTGGTCCGCATGCTGCGCGACTTCCCCGGCCTGTCCGTCACGCGGCTGGCCTCGGGCCTGCCCATGGGCGGCGACCTGGAGTTCGCCGACGAGCTGACCCTCGGCCGCGCGCTGTCCGGCCGGCGAGCGCTGTAGCCGACAAACGCTGTAGCGACAAAAACGGCCCCTTCACCGCGGTGAGGGGGCCGTTTCGCGTTGCCGTGGTTCAGCAGTAGCCGAGCTGCGCCAGCGTGTCGACGATGATGTCGGACGGGTGGTACTTGTCCATCCAGGACTCACCGCGGCGGTTCTGGTACGTGTCCAGGAAGTTCTGCAGCTTGTCGCCGCGCATCTCCGTCAGCACCACGGTTTCGCCCAGGTGCTGCGGGGTTTCCGTGCGCTCGCGGTGCACCGCGCAGGGCAGGCCGAGGTAGTAGCACTCGGCCGAGAGGCCGCCGGAGTCGGTGACGACGTACTCGGCCTTCGCGACCAGCGGCAGAAACTTCAGGTACCGCATCTTGGGCTGCGCGATGAACTTGTCGTCGAACAGGTTGTCCAGGCCCAGCGACCGGATCTTCTCCCGCTCCGGCGCGCCCGCCATGTACAGGATCGGCATCTTGCGGCTCTGCTCGCGCAGGATCTCCAGCGCCTCGCGGTACTTGTCCGCGCGCGAGACGAGCTCGAAGCGGTGCAGCGTGGCGAGGCCGAACTTCTCCGGCAGGTTCGGCACGTCCAGCGGTTGGTTGATCGCCAGGCGCATCGCGTCGATCGCGGTGTTCGCCTCGGTGTCGACGACGACGCCGCGCGCGTGGCGCAGGTTGTTGACCTCACGCGAAGTGGGCGCGAAGTGAATGTCGACGATCTTCGCGGCGATCTTGCGGTTCAGCTCCTCGGGCAGCGGCGACAGGATGCTGCCCGACCGCGCGCCCGCCTCGACGTGCCCGACGCGCGACTTCAGGATGCGCTTGCCGATCAGCGACCCGTACGGCGTGGTGAACGTGTCGCCGTGCACCAGCACCAGCGGCGGCCGCCCGTCCTCGACGAGCGCGGCGCGCAACTCGGCCCGCCGGCCCCACGCGGTGCGCAGCACCTGCGCCGCCCAGCCCGGCACCTGCGCCGGCGACTCCAGGTTGTGGGCCTTGTCCCGCGGCATGAGCCAGACGTCGGGCTCCGGCAGCTTCAGGTCGGACAGCGCGTCCGCGACCTCGTCCACGTGCTGCGCGGTGAACCAGATCTTCGGCCGCACCCCGCGCTCCGCGATCCCGTGGTAGACCGGCGCGATCTTGATCAGTTCCGCGGTGGTGCCGAGAATAAAGGAAATCACCGGAAGGCCCGTTTCTGGTCGGTATGCGGTGTCCGAAGGATACTGGGCACGTCCGGCCCCGGGGCACAGGGTAGCCTCGCCCCGTGAGTGCGAACCCGCTCCTCCCCTCGCTCAGCGTCGTGATTCCGGTCTACAACGAGCAGGACTGGATCGAACGCAGCGTCGGCGCACTGGTCGCGGCCGCGGAGGCCGCGGGCTGGCCGGCGGAGATCGTCGTGGTCGACGACGGCAGCACCGACGGAACGCCCGAGAAGCTGGCCGCACTCCAGCGGCGCCACGGCATCACCGTGCTGGCCCAGCCCAACAGCGGGCGCTTCGAGGCCCGTCGCGCGGGGCTCGCCAAGGCCTCCGGGCAGCAGGTCGTGCTGGTCGACAGCCGGGTGATCGTCGACGAGACCGCACTCGTGTTCCTGCGCGACCAGCTCGTGGCGCATCCCGAGCGCACGGTGTGGAACGGCCACATCAACGTCGACTCCGAGCGCAATCCCTACGCCGGCTTCCTCGCCGGCATGGTGAAGATTCCGTGGCGGCGCTACTGCGCGAATCCGCGACTGATGTCGTTCGGGATCGACGAATTCGACGTGTTCCCCAAGGGCACGGGATTCTTTTCCGCGCCGCGCGAAGTTCTGGAGAACGCGAGCGCCGCATTCGAATCGTTGTTCGACGATTCCCGCTTCGCGAGCGACGACACCGGCGTGCTGCGCTGGATCGCCGAGCGCCACCGCATCTTCCTCGCGCCGGACTTCTCCGCGACCTACCACGGGCGCGACTCCTTCAAGAAGTTCACGGCGCAGTCGTACTTCCGCGGCACCACGTTCGTGGACTCCTACCTCGCCTCGCCCGGCCCCGCGCGCAACGGCCTCTTCGCCGCTTTCGCCGTCGGCCTCGTCGGTGTCGGGTTGGCCGCGCGCCGCCCGAAGACGGCCGTGGCGCTCGCCGCCGCCGGTTCGGTCGCCGCGGGCGCCGCCGTGACGCGCTTCGGCGCCACGAAGTCCGAAGCACGCGCAGTCGCCCTGCTCGCACCGGTGTTCGGCGCCGGGTTCGGTGCCGGCGCCGTGCGCGGTCTGGTCATGGCACTGCGCTCCCGCCGCCGGTCCGCCCGATGAGCACACCGAGCACACCGGTGACCGACGAGGGACAGCGCGAGCTGGCCAAGGAAACCGGCAAGTCGGCGGGCAAGATCGGCGTCTCCCTGCTGGTCGCCATCGCCCTGGGCTACGTCTTCTCCTTCCTCACCCCGCGCCTGCTGGGTCCGGTCGACAACGCGGTGTTCGCCTCGTTCTGGGGCATCCTCATGGGACTCGGCAGCGCGCTTTCACCGCTGGAGCAGGAACTTTCCCGTCAGTCCGCGGTTGCGTCGATGGACGGCGGACGGGTCGGCAAGCCGGCGCTGCGCGCGCTCGCCGTCGGCGCCGCGGCGATCGCGGTGGTGGCCGCGGTGACGATCGCCGTTCCGGTGCTCAACCAGCGGCTGTACTCCGGGCACCTCGAGCTCGGGGTGATCGCGCTGTGCGGCGGCATCGCCTTCGCCTGCCAGTTCGCCATGCGCGGCCTGCTGGTCGGGCACAACCGCATCCGGCCCTATTCCTGGCTGGTCGTCGCCGAAGCGGCCGTGCGCGCGGTGCTGCTGGGTCTCGTCGTCGTCGCCGGGCTCACCGGTGTGGTGTCGTTCGCGATCGCGGCGGCGGTCGGGTCGTTCGCCTGGCTGCTGTTCGTGCGTTCGGCGCGCGGGATGATCGACACCAGTGTCGAAGGCGACGGCTGGCGGCCGATCACCTCTCGCATCCTCTTGCTGCTGCTCAGCGCGGGTCTCACGGCCAGCGTGATCACGGGTTACCCGGCGCTGGTCAACGTGCTCGCGCCCGGCGGCGACGCCACCCGGGTGGGCGTGCTGTTCGCAACGCTGCAGGTTTCGCGGGTCCCGCTGCTGCTGCTCTCGCCGTTGCAGGCGCTCGCGGTGCCGACGGTCGTGCGGCTCTCCGGCTCTGCCGACGGCATGCACCGCCTGCGGCGGCTGCTGGTGCTGGGCACGCTCGGCACGCTCGTGCTCGGCGTCGTCGGCGCCCTGGTCGGCCTGGTGATCGGGCCCTGGGTGGTGCAGCTGCTCTTCGGCTCGAACTACGCGCTGGCCCAGGGCTGGTGGGTCGCCGGCATGGTGTGGGGTGCCGTGCTGCTCACCGCGATGCAGTTGATGACCGCGGTCCTCGTCGCCAGGACGCAGGCGAACAAGGTGCTCGTCACCTGGGCCGTGGTCGCCGTTTCGACGGCGTTGGTGCTGTTGTTGCTGCCGGGTGACACGATCCTGCGGGCTGTGGTCGGGCTGGCCGTCGGGCCGACCGTGGGTCTCGTGGTCGCGGCGGCGTTCGTTTTGCGACGGCCGGGCAACGTGCAGGGCACCCCGGGCGTCTGAGTACTGTGCAGGCGAGCTCAGGCCGGCGACGAAGTCGGTGTGAAGAGCCGGTAAGGGTTGGACAGCGAATCCGATGAACGTAGTACTGATCTTGCTCGCCTTCTGGGTGCCTGGGCTGGTGTTCGGCACCGCCATCGGGCTGCGCGGGTGGACGCTCGCCGCGGCGGGGCCGCTGCTGACGTTCGGCATCGTCGCGCTCGGTGTGCCGGTGCTGGGTGACCTCGGCATCCGCTGGAACCTGCTCGACGTGGCACTGTGGACGGTGGTGCTGGCCCTCGTCGGCTTCGCGATCGGCTTCGGCGTCCGCCGCTTCACCGCGCGCCGCCACCCGGAGCGCGAGCCCGAGGAGAAGCCGGCGCGCTCGGTGCGCGACCACGTGCTGATCGGCCTGGGCGTGTTCGTCGGCATGGCCGTGGGCACGGTCACGTTCTTCCGCGGGACCAACGGCATCGACCGCGTGCAGCAGGGCTGGGACGCGCCGTTCCACGCGAACCTGGTGCGCTGGATCGCCGAGCACGGCGATGCGCGGCCGTCCACTGTGGGCACCATCGCCAACCTGCCCAACCAGACCGACTACTTCTACCCCGACACCTACCACGCGCTGCTCGCCCTCGTGTTCGACAAGGCCGGGCTCACGATGATGCCCACGCTGAACCTCGCGGTGCTCGCCGTGATCCTCAGCGTGCCGCTCGGCGTCGCCGCGATGTGCCGGGCCTGGAACATGCCGCCGCTGGGCATCGCGGCCGCCGCGGCCGTGACGACGTGGTTCACCGCTTTCCCGTACGACTCGCTGTGGCGTGGTCCGTTGTGGCCGTACGTGGCGGGCGTCGCGATGATCCCCGCGATGCTGGCCATCGCCAAGCTGCTGCTCAAGCCGATGGGCATCGCCGGTCCCGTGGCGATCGGTGTCGGTGTGGCCGGGCTCACGGGCCTGCACACGAGCATCGTGTTCGTGATCGCCGTCTACTTCATCCTCATCCTGCTCGCGGTGCTGTTCCGCTGGGAGAAGATCGACTGGCGCCGCTCCGGCCCGTCGCTCATCGCGACCGTGGTGCTCGCCGCCGTGCTGGGCGTGCCGCTCGTGCTGCCGTCGCTCTACAACGTCGGCGGCGTGACCAGCGCCACGTGGTCTTCGGAAGCCACGGTCAGCGGCGGCCTGGGCGAGACCATCACGTTCTCCCCGATGGCCGACTTCCCGCAGTGGTGGATCGGCATCCCGGCCCTCATCGGCATCTTCCTGATGGTGCGCCACCGCCGCATGATGTGGATGGTCGGCGCGTACATCGTGTTCGGTGGCCTGTTCGCGGCCACCGTCTCGCTCGAGACGCCGCTGATCCACACGATCACCGGCATCTTCTACAACGACCACTGGCGTATCGCGGCCCTCGTGCCGCTGGCGGGCAGCGTCGCTTTCGGCGAGTTCACCCACACGGTTTCGGGCTGGTTCGCGCGCAAGGTCGGCTCGCGCGTGAAGCTGCAGCCCGCCACGCTCGGCCTGATCGGGGCGGTCCTGATCGCCATCGTCGTGGGCGGGCTGAGCCGCGGTGGCTACATCGGACGCAACACCGCGCGCCTCGAGATCAACTACGGCGACGGCCCCACCGTCTCGAAGGCCGAGGAAGCCGCCTACCAGTGGCTGGGCCAGCACACCGCGCCCGGCGAGCGCGTGATGAACGACAAGGCCGACGGTTCCGTGTGGATGTACGCCCTGGCCGGGGTCACCCCGGTGGAGTGGACCTTCTACGGCGCCGACCCGGACACCGAGGCCGGCTACCTGTCCGTGTGGCTGGACGACATCGAGCAGTACCCGCAGGTGCGCAAGGACCTCACCGACCTGCACGTGCGCTACGTCATCGTGGGCAAGGGCAAGGCGACGCCCACGGCCGAGCAGTCCGTCGGAGTCGCGGACATCGTCGCTGGTCCGGACTTTCACGAGGTCTTCCACAACGACGGGGCCACGATCTACCAGATCGAAGGCCAGCAGGGCGTCGTCGCGGCGGGTGCCTCTCCCGGGTCCGCCGCTCCTCACGGTCAGTGAGAAGTTAGAGTGATCTCCGTGTCCACCACCTCCGTGAGCACCCGACGCGTTCTGATCGTGATGCCCGCCCTCAACGAGCAGGCCAGCGTCGGCTCCGTCATCAGCCAGGTCAAGACCTCCCTGCCGGGGATGGACATCCTCGTCGTCGACGACGGTTCGGTGGACGCAACGGCGCAGCTCGCGCGGGCCGCGGGTGCCGAAGTCGCCCGGCTCGCCGTGAACCTCGGCGTCGGCGGCGCGATGCGCACCGGCTTCCGGTACGCCGCCGCTCGCGGCTACGACGTCGTGGTGCAGGTGGACGCCGACGGTCAGCACGACCCCGAAGAGGTCGGTGCGCTCCTCGCGGCCCTCGACGAAGGTGCCGACATCGCGATCGGCTCGCGCTTCGCCGGCAAGGGCGCCTACCGCGCCGTCGGCCCGCGCAAGTACGCGATGGTGGCTCTCTCACTCGTCTTCTCGCGCCTGGCGAGGCGGAAGATCACCGACGTCACGTCGGGCTTCAAAGCCATGGGACCGCGGGCGATCCGCATGTTCGCGAACTACTACCCGGCCGAGTACCTCGGCGACACCGTGGAATCGCTCGTGATGGCGATCCGGGGCAAGCTCACGATCGCCGAGGTGCCGGTCGTGATGCGCGAGCGTGTCGCCGGCACGCCCAGCCACTCGCCGGTGAAATCGGCTGTGTACCTCTCCCGCGCCGGGCTCGCGCTGCTGCTGGCGCTGGTCCGCCGCCGTCCGTCCGTCGACTCGTCCGACGCAGCGTAAGGGGAATTCATGGCCGGCTGGCGCGTACTGAGCATCGTCGTCGCGTGCCTGGTGCTGTTCGTCGTCCTCGAGATGATGCGGCGCAGGAAGCTTCGGGAGAAGTACGCGGGCGTGTGGCTCGTGGTCGCCGTGGGTGTCGTGGTGCTCGCGGTGATCCCGCAGGCCGCGGAGTTCCTGGCGAAGATCACCGGGGTCCAGACCCCGTCGAACTTCGTGTTCCTCCTGGCCGGCGTCGTCCTCGCGCTCGTCGCGCTGCATCTGTCCACCGAGGTCGGGCACCTGGAGGAAGAGGTCCGGACCTCTGTCGAGGAGACGGCGCTGCTGCGCTGCGAGCTCGAGGACGCCAAGCGGGAGCTGCAGGCCCGCATCGAGGCGCTGGAGGCCAAGACGGCCACGCCCGACGACGTGAAGGGCCTGCCCGAAGTGAGTCCCGCACGCGTTCGCTGATCTCCGCACTGCTCGCCGCCCCGCCTCGGCTGGGCGGCGTTCGTGTGCTCGCGGTCGATGGGCCCAGCGGGGCCGGTAAGTCGACGCTCGCCGGGGCCGTGGTGGCCGAGCTGGGAGCACGGGCCGCATTGGTCAGTACCGATGCGTTCGCGACCTGGGACAACCCCGTGGCGTGGTGGCCGCAGCTCGAGCGTGGCGTGCTGGAACCGCTTTCAGCCGGGCGCGCCGGCGAGTACCGGCGGGTGGACTGGACCTCCGGGGAACCACGACCGGGTGAGCTCGTGACCGTTGAGGTGCCTGGGGTTCTGGTGCTGGAGGGCGTGTCGAGCGGCCGCCGTTCGATGCGGTCGCGGTTGTCGCACCTGTGCTGGATCCAGGGCGGCACGCAGGCCGAACGGCTGGAGCGAGCCGTGGCCCGGGACGGTGAGGCTTCGCGCGCGGATCTGCGTCGCTGGCAGTTGTTCGAACAAGGTTGGTTCGCCGTCGACGGCACACCCGAATCGGCACAAACCAGACTGCCTTGATCGTCACCCCGCGTCCGAAACGACCCGAAAACCTGCTTCGGTACTAGGCCATTAGAGTGGCCCTAGTGCCACTCTCCGTACCAATGCGACAAAATTCGTCACGTTGCGTACACAATTCTCGACACATTGCGGTGACTTTGGCCCTTACGTAGCGCGATCGTAACCTCACGTGCTTAAGTGCAAGCCGAGTTCCCGCTAGTGTCGGCGAGCACACCGACCGTCCGAGAGTTCCTGACCGACCGGACGGTTCTTGACACCGAACATCTCCCAAGGGGTGCCAGATGCAGCAATTGCGCCTGACCCGAACACGTCGAGCGGCCCTGATCGGGCTTGCCGGGGTGCTCGCGGTCTCGCTCACCGCGTGCGCCGAGTCGAAGCGCGACGAGGCCGGAGGCGGTGGCACCGGAGGCACGATGGTCTTCGGCGACACCGGCAACCCGAAGATGTTCGACCCGGTGTTCAACGACGACGGCGAGACCTTCCGGATCACGCGGCAGATGCTCGACACGCTGATCCAGAACAAGCAGGGCACCGCGGAGCTGGAGCCCTCGCTCGCCACGAAGTGGGAGTCGAGCAACGACGGCAAGACCTGGACCTTCACCCTCAAGCAGGGCGTGAAGTTCAGTGACGGCACGGACTTCAACGCCGACGCGGTCTGCTACAACTTCAACCGCTGGTACAACATGAAGGGCGCCGCCGCCCAGAGCCAGATGATCTACTACGGCGACGTCTTCGAGGGCTTCGCCCACAACGAGGGCGACGCCGCCGGCGACCCCGTCTTCAAGAGCTGCGAGGCGAAGGACCCGTCGACCGCGGTCATCAACCTGAACAAGGCCAAGGGTGCGTTCCCCGCCGCCTTCACGCTGCCGTCGTTCGCGATGCAGAGCCCGACCGCGATGAAGCAGCACGACGCGGACAAGGTCACGCAGTCCGGTGACTCCTTCACCTACAGCGACTACGCGTACAAGTTCGTGACCGGCACCGGCCCGTTCAAGTTCGACAGCTGGGACCAGGGCAAGGGCGAGATCACGCTGGTGCGCAACGACTCCAGCTACGCGCCGGCGAAGCTCGACAAGCTCGTCTTCAAGGTCATCCCCGACGAGAACGCCCGCAAGCAGGCCCTGAAGGCCGGCGACATCCAGGGTTACGACTTCCCGGCGCCGGCCGACTACGGGCTGCTGCGCAACGAGGGTGAGCAGGTCCTCATCCGCCCGTCGTTCAACGTCCTGTACCTGGGCATCAACCAGTCGGGCAACCCGAAGCTCAAGGACGTGCGCGTCCGCCAGGCCCTGGCCTACGGCATCAACCGCGAGCAGTTCGTGAAGTCGAAGCTGGCCGAGGGTTCCGAGGTCGCCACCGAGTTCGTGCCGAAGGCCATCTCGGGTTACACCGACGACGTCACCAAGTACCCGTACGACCCGGCGAAGGCCAAGCAGCTGCTCGCCGAGGCCGGCGCCAGCAACCTGACGCTGAAGTTCTACTACCCGACCGAGGTCACCCGGCCCTACATGCCGAACCCGGCCGACACGTTCACCTCGATCTCCGAGGACCTGAAGAACATCGGCATCACGATCCAGCCGGTGGCCGAGCCGTGGAACGGCGGTTACAAGGACGACGTGCAGAAGTTCGGCAAGCAGGACCTGCACCTGCTCGGCTGGACCGGTGACTACAACGACGCCGGCAACTTCGTCGGCACGTTCTTCGGCCGCGAGAAGAAGGAGTTCGGGTTCAACAACCCCGAGCTGTTCAACGCGCTCGCCGCGGCGGACGCCTCGCCGGCCGGCGACGCGCACGCCCAGGCCTACCAGGGCGTGAACAAGCAGATCATGGACTACCTGCCCGCGATCCCGATCGCCTACCCGACGCCGGCGATCGTGGTCGGACCGAAGATCAAGGGTGTGGTGGCGAGCCCGCTCACCGACGAACGCTTCAACAACGTCACGATCGGCTGACGTGCTCCGCTGAGCAGCCGGGCTGGGGGGCAGGCGCTACCGCGCCTGCCCCCTTTGCCCACGTTCCCGGGCTGTACACAAAGGACTACAAGTGCTCCGTTTCCTAGTGCGTCGGGTGCTACAAGCGATTCCGACGCTCCTCATCCTGTCCATCCTGGTCTTCGCCTGGTTGCGCTCCCTGCCCGGCGGCCCCGCGGCCGCGCTCCTGGGTGACAAGGCGACGCCGGAGAAGATCGCCAGCCTCAACCACGTGCTCGGTCTGGACCAGCCGATCATCCTGCAGTACTTCAAGTTCCTCGGCCGCGCCGTCACCGGCGACTTCGGCAACTCGCTCGTTTCGGCCCAGCCGGTGATGGGCGAGATCGGCACGTTCCTCCCCGCCACCATCGAACTCGGGCTTTCCGCGATGCTCATCGCGATCGTCCTCGGGGTGCCCTTCGGCTACCTGGCCGCGCGCTACCGCGGCGGTATCCCGGACAACATCATCATCGTGCTGACGCTGGTCGGCGTCGCGGTGCCGGTGTTCTTCCTCGGCTACACGATGCAGGACCTGCTGGCCGCTCCGCTCGGCCTGCCGTCGCAGGGCCGCCAGGCCCCGGGCATCGACGCCACGAGCATCACCAACTTCGCCATCCTCGACGGCATCATGACGAGCGAGTGGGACGCCGTCTGGGACGCGATCAAGCACCTGATCCTGCCGGCGTTCGCGCTGGCGACCATCCCGCTCGCGGTGATCACCCGCATCACGCGCGCGTCGGTGCTCGACGTGTTCAACGAAGACTTCCTCCGCACGGCCAACTCCAAGGGCCTGACGCAGTCGGTGATCCGGCGCCGGCACGTGCTGCGCAACGCGTTGCTGCCGGTGGTCACCACCATCGGCCTGCAAACCGGCGCGCTGCTCGGCGGCGCGGTGCTGACCGAGCGGGTCTTCAACTTCCGCGGCCTCGGCTTCCTGCTGGCCGAAGGCATCGAACGGCGTGACTACCCCCGCCTGCAGGCGCTGCTGCTGTTCGGGGCTCTGGTGTACGTGCTGGTGAACATGCTGGTCGACATCTCGTACGGGATCATCGACCCGAGGGTGCGTGTGCGATGAACACTCTGCTTGCCAAGAAGAAAGAACCGATCGACAAGCTCGCCGCCGCGTCGGCGGGCGGGCGCAGCCTCGGGGCCGAAGCGTTCCGGCGCATGCTCCGCAGCCCGGTCGCCATCACGGGTGGCGTGATCACGCTGCTGTTCCTGCTGCTGGCCATCTTCGCGCCGCTGATCGCGCCGAAGGACCCGCAGATCCGCTACCTGCAGGACCAGGTCGAGCTAGGCAAGGGCATCATCCCCGGCCCGAGCCCGGGCTTCCCGCTCGGCGTCGACGACTTCGGGCGCGACTTCCTGTCGCGGCTCATCGTCGGTGCCCAGCAGACGCTGCTGGTCGGCGTGCTCGCGACCGTGATCGGGGTGCTGATCGGGGTCATCATCGGCGGCCTCGCCGGTGCGTTCGGCGGCTGGGTCGACACCGTCCTCATGCGACTGGTCGACGTGCTGCTGTCGTTCCCCTCGCTGCTGCTGGCGATCTCGATCGCGGCGCTGTTCGCGAAGCCGAGCCAGTGGACGGTGATCCTGGCCGTGTCGATCATCGGCGTGCCGATCTTCGCGCGGCTGCTGCGCGGTTCCATGCTGGCGCAACGGGAAGCCGACCACGTGCTGGCCGCGACGTCGCTCGGCGTCAAACGCGGCACGATCGTCTTCCGCCACATGCTGCCCAACTCGCTGGGCCCCGTGATCGTGCAGGCGACGCTCACGCTGGCCACCGCGATCCTGGAGGCCGCGGCGCTGTCGTTCCTCGGCCTGGGCGACCCGGACCCGACGCGTGCGGAGTGGGGGCTGATGCTGGGCAACGCCTCGCGCCAGTTCCTCGACATCCGCCCGGAGCTCGCGTACTACCCGGCCATCGCGATCATCGTGGTGGCGCTCGGGTTCACGCTGCTCGGCGAGTCCCTGCGTGAAGCCCTCGACCCGAAGAACCGGCGGTAACCCATGGCACTCCTCGAAGTCCGCGACCTCACGGTCGTGTTCCAGCGCCGCGGTGAGAAGCCGTTCACCGCGGTCGACGGCGTCAGCTTCGACGTCGAACCCGGCCAGACGGTGGGGCTCGTGGGCGAGTCCGGCTGCGGCAAGTCCGTGACGTCGCTGGCGATCATGCGGCTGCTGGCCAAGCGTGGCAACAAGGTCAGCGGTTCGGTGTCGTTCGAGGGCACCGACCTGCTGAAGATCTCCGACCGCGACATGCGTGACCGGCGCGGGCGCGATCTGGGCATGGTGTTTCAGGACCCGCTGTCCTCGCTCAACCCCGTGATCCCGATCGGGCTGCAGATCACCGAGGTGCTCGAACGCCACCGCGGGATGTCGCGCAGCAAAGCCAAAGTCGAGGCCGCGGACCTGCTCGACAAGGTCGGCATCCCCGACCCGACGCGGCGGCTTTCCGAGTACCCGCACCAGCTTTCGGGCGGGATGCGCCAGCGCGCGCTCATCGCGATCGCGCTCGCGTGCCGGCCGCGGCTGCTCATCGCCGACGAGCCGACGACCGCGCTCGACGTGACCATCCAGGCGCAGATCCTCGCGCTGCTGCGGGAACTGGTGCAGGACACCGGCACCGCGCTGATCATGATCACGCACGACCTCGGTGTCGTCGCCGGTCTGTGCGACGAGGTCAACGTGCTCTACGGCGGCAAGATCGTGGAGCGCGCCGAGCGCCACGCGCTGTTCGCCGAGCCGAGGCACCCGTACACCCACGGGCTGCTGGCCTCGATCCCGCGCCTCGACGTGGGCCGGGGCGAGAAGCTCGTGCCGATCCCCGGCTCCGTGTCCGACAACATCCCGTGGGACGGCGGGTGCGCCTTCGCGCCGCGCTGCCCCAACGCGCTGGACGTCTGCCAGGAGCGTTCGCCGCAGCTCGTGTCCGACCGCAACGGCCTGCTGCGCTGCCACAACCCGGTGAAGCCCGCCGTGGCCACCGCAGGAGGAACCCGATGACCGAGGTGATCAACGAGCCGCAGGACGAGGTCCTGCTGGAGGTCACCGACCTCAAGGTGCACTTCCCGATCAAGCGCGGTGTCGTGGTCGACCGCACCGTCGGCCACGTGTACGCGGTGGACGGCGTCGACCTGTCGATCCGCCGCGGCGAGACCTACGGCCTGGTCGGCGAGTCCGGCTGCGGCAAGTCCACGCTGGGCCGCGCGATCCTGCGGCTCAACGAGCCGACGGCCGGCAAGGTCGTGTTCGACGGCACGGACGTCGCTCAGCTCAAGGGCGAAAAGCTGCGCAAGGCGCGGCGGCGCATGCAGATGATCTTCCAGGACCCGATGTCCAGTTTGGACCCTCGGCAGCCGGTGGAGTCCATCCTGCTCGAAGGCATGCGCGCGCACGGGCTGGCCAAGGACAAGGCCGCCACGGACCAGCGGCTGCGTGAGCTGCTGGGCGCGGTCGGCCTGCCCGAGACGGCGCTGCGCAAGTACCCGCACGAGTTCTCGGGCGGGCAGCGCCAGCGCATCGGCATCGCGCGGGCGCTGGCCGTGGAGCCGGACCTGATCGTGGCCGACGAGCCGGTGTCCGCGCTCGACGTGTCGGTGCAGGCGCAGGTGGTGAACCTGCTGGAGGACCTGCAGAACGAGCTGGGCCTCACGTACGTGGTGATCGCCCACGACCTCGCCGTCGTCCGGCACATCTCCGACCGCATCGGCGTGATGTACCTGGGCGCGCTGGTGGAGGAGACGACGTCGGCCGAGCTGTACGAGAACCCGCTGCACCCGTACACCCGGGCGCTGCTCTCGGCGATTCCCGTGCCGGACCCGCTCGTGGAGGACACCCGGGAGCAGATCCTGCTCGCGGGCGACCTGCCTTCGCCGGCCAACCCGCCTTCGGGCTGCCGGTTCCACACCCGCTGCCCGTGGCGACAGGCAAGCCTGTGCGACACCGACCGCCCCGAGCTGCGCGAGATCGGCGCCGGCCACCGCGTCGCCTGCCACTACGCCGAAGACATCCGCGACGGCCGAATCCAGCCGCACGACGTCGAGCCGGAACTGGTGGAGCTCACCGGCGTCCTGAACCCGGACGCGGCGCCGGACATCGGTTCGGTGACGGAGATCTTGTAACCGCTGGGCGATGAAGGGCACCTCGATCTCCTCGAGGTGCCCTTCATCGCGTTTACGGCCGCAGGTCGATGGCGGCCCGGAACGAACCGTCCATGTGGAACGGCGTCGAGCTGTGCTCGTGCACGATCCGCCACGCACCGTCGACGCGGCGGAAGGCCAGCGTCGAGCGGAACCACAGCGTGAACGGTTCGCTCATCCCCACCGGCACGGCCGACATCTTCGCCAGCGCCGTGGTGAAGGCCAGGTCGCCGGACTCGGTCACCTCGACGTCGGTGTACTCGTAGGTCACCGGGCCGTCGAACGTGCCGAACCACTTCGTGAGGAACTCCTCCGACGCGCCGGTGGTGCGCAGGGGCGGCGCGAGGTCGAACTTCACCGCGCCTTCCGCGTAGCCCGCGACCAGGCGCCCGGGGTCCTTGGCGTACATCGCGGCGGTGCGCTCGGCCAGCAGGTCGCGGATCTCGTTTTCGGACATTCTGTGCTCTCCTTGCCTGGTCGGGTTTCACGGGGGACGTCGAAGCCGTCCGCGTGGCTTCGACATCCCGGGTGACGACGATTTCGAGGAGGCACCCGATGAAGTACCTGGTCCTGATCTACGGCAACCCGGCGTCCCGGTCGGCGTGGGCGGGGATGAGCGATGCGCAGAAGGCCGCGGGCCTGCGGGCGTACGTCGAGTTCAACGACGGCCTGGACGGCTCCGGCGAGCGCATCGTGTCCGAGCGGCTGGCCGCGCCGGAGCTCACGAAGCAGGTCATCGTGCGCGACGACCAGGTGAGCACCACCGACGGGCCCTTCGCGGAGATCAAGGAGCAGCTCGCCGGGTTCTACCTGCTGGATTGCGACTCCGAGGACCGCGCGCTGGAGATCGCGGCGCGGATCCCGGAGGCGCCATACGCGACGATCGAGGTCCGGCCCGTGATGGGCCTGACCGGCGACGTGGACTTCGACCTGGGCGACCTGTGATCGAGGGCCTCCTGCGCGAGCTGGCGCCGCAGGTCCTCACCGCGCTCGTGCGCCGCTACGGCGGGTTCGACACGTGTGAGGACGCCGTGCAGGAGGCCTTGCTCGCCGCGGCTGTGCAGTGGCCGCGCGACGGCGTGCCGGACAACCCCAAGGCGTGGCTCATCACCACGGCTTCGCGGCGGCGGATCGAGCTGTGGCGCAGCGACTCCGCCCGGCACCGGCGTGAGGAGACCGTGGCCGCGCTGGCGCCACCCGACCCGGACCCGGCGCCGGCCGTGGACGACACGCTCACCTTGCTCCTGCTCTGCTGCCACCCGGCGCTGACGCGGCCCTCGCAGGTCGCGCTGACGTTGCGCGCGGTCGGCGGCCTGACGACGGCCGAGATCGCGCGGGCGTTCCTCGTGCCGGAGCCGACGATCGGCCAGCGCATCAGCCGCGCGAAGCAGAAGGTGAAAGGCACGTCGTTCAGCCTGCCGCCGGAGCACGAACGGCCCGCTCGCGTCGCCGCGGTGCTGCAGGTGCTGTACCTGATCTTCACGGAGGGCCACACGGCCAGCGCCGGCTCGGCCGTCGACCGCGTGGAGCTCACCGCCGAGGCCATCCGGCTCACGCGGCAGCTGCACGCCGAGCTCCCCGACGATGGCGAGGTCACCGGCCTGCTGGCGTTGATGCTGCTCACCGGCGCACGCCGGGCCGCGCGGCTCGGCGAGAACGGCACGATGGTCCCCCTCGCGGAGCAGGACCGGTCGCGGTGGGACGCCGACGCCATCGCCGAGGGCACCGCGCTGATCACCCACGCGCTCGCGACCGCGCCCGTCGGTCCGTACCAGCTGCAGGCCGCGATCGCCGCCGTCCACGACGAGGCGCCTTCGGCCGAGGACACCGACTGGCCGCAGATCCTGCTGCTCTACGACCTGCTGTGCCAGGTCGCGCCCGGACCGATGGTGACGCTCAACCGGCTCGTGGCGCTCGCGATGGTCGAGGGCCCGGCCGTCGCGCTGGCCGAGCTCGACGCGTCGGAGCCGCCGGATCACTACCGCGTCGACGTCGTCCGCGCGCACCTGCTGGAGCTCGCGGGTGATCTCGACGCCGCCCGGGAGTACTACGCCGCGGCGGCACGGCGGACGTTGAGCTTGCCTGAGCGCCGGCACCTCGAAGCGCGCGCTTCGTCCGATATGTACGGAAAACCCTGACTCAAGTCGGACCCCACCCCCGACTGAAGGGTGACGCCCGCGCACGAGGGCCCCGGTAGTCTGCGAAGTGCAGGCACAAAACCGGCAAGCCGCAGGGGGTAGGGGCAGTGAACATCGACCACGTGCTGGAGGCGATCCCTCCGCTGTCGGTCTACCTCCTGGTGGGGCTCGTCGTGATGGTCGAGAGCCTCGGCATCCCGCTGCCCGGCGAGATCGTGCTCGTGAGTGCCGCGCTGCTCGCGTCTTCGCACAGCGGTCTCAACCCGCTGTGGATCGGCGTCCTGGCCAGCGCGGGCGCCATCATCGGCGACAGCATCGGGTACCTGATCGGCCGCAAGGGCGGGAAACGCCTCTTCGACTGGGCCGGCCGGAAGTTCCCCAAACACTTCGGTCCACAGCACATCGCGAACGCGGAACGGATGTTCCACAAACGCGGCATGTGGGCCGTGTTCTTCGGCCGCTTCGTCGCCGTGCTGCGCATCCTCGCCGGCCCGCTCGCGGGGTCGCTGAACATGCACTACCCGCGTTTCCTCATCGCCAACGCGCTCGGCGGCATCGTCTGGGCCGGCGGCACCACCGCGTTGATCTACTACCTCGGTGTGGTCGCGGACAAGTGGCTCAAGGGCTTCCAGTGGGCGGGCCTCGGCGCGGCGGTGGTGATCGGCGTGGTCGTGACGCTGGTTCTGAAGCGGCGCATGTCGCGTAACCACGAGGCCCAGGCGGAGCAGAAGGACGACGCGGTCGCCTAGTTCGCCGGCGGTGAGATCAGCGTCGCCGCGAGCCGCTTCGCCGTGTGGAACGGCCGGGAGGCCTGGGTGACCACGGACGTGACGGCGGCACCCTCCAGCAACAGCATCAGCTCGTCGGCCAGGGTTTCGGCGTGCTCCGCCCTGATGCGGTGGAGTTGCGTCAGCAGGTAGCCGTGCAGCGCAGTCTTGTGGTGACGGACGACTTCGCGCACCGGATCGGCCGGGTCGGGGAACTCCGAGGTGGCGTTGAGGAAGCCGCAGCCGCGGTAGCCGTCGCGGGAGAGCCAGGCTTCGTAGGCGTCGAACACCGCCGGCACCCGCTGCGCCGGATCCGTGTGCGCGGCCGTGATGCGGTCGATCTCCTCCTGCCACTGCCGGTCCCGTTCCCGCAGGTAGGCGACGACCAGCCGGCTCTTCGACCCGAAGTTGCCGTAGAGCGCGGCCTTCGTCACGCCGGCTTCGGCCGCCACGGTGTCGACGCCCACGGCGTGGATGCCGTCGCGGTAGAACAACGTCGACGCCGCCTTGAGCACTTTGGCTCCCGCGTCGCCGGGCCGGGTCCGGCTCACGTCTCCTCCAGACTGTTCAGTCTCTGCTTTGACCAGTCCAGACTCTAGCATCGGTTGACAACAGACAGACCTGTCTGTTTGGTTGCGCTGATGGTCAGTGAGCAGACAACCGCACGGTGGTGGTCCACCGCCGCGGTCGGCGCCGGCGTGATCGCGCTCTGCTACGGCTTCGCGCGTTATGCCTACGGGCTGTTCGTGCCCCGGTTCGGCGTGACGTTCGGGCTCACGACCGTCGGCGTCGGCGTGCTGGGCGGACTGTCCACCGCGGGTTACGGCGTCGGGCTCCTGTTGTCCCTGCGCACGGCCACGCGGTCCGCGCGCGGCACCGTGCTGCTGGCCGGGGCGGTGGCGGCGGTGGGGCTCGGACTGATGGCGGCTGCACCGAACGTGGGCGTGTTCGGCGCCGGGATCGTGCTCGCGGGCGGCAGCGCGGGTCTGGTCTCGCCCGGTGTCGCGCAGCTGATCGGGGAAACGGTCGGGGCGCGCCACCGGGTCCGGGCCCAGACCTGGGCCAACACCGGGACCGGGCTCGGGCTGGCCGCGTCGGCGTTCACGCCGTTGCTGGCCGTCGGCTGGCCCTCGATCTGGGCCGGCTTCGCCGTGCTCGCCGCGGCGATGACGGTGCTGGCCTGGCGGACGTTGCCGCGAACGCCCGCAGCCGCCGCCGAGATCCCCGTGCCGGTCCACGGCCTGGTCCCGCTCGTGGTCGACTCCGTCCTCATCGGGGTGACGAGCGCGCCGTACTGGACGTTCTCCAGCTCCCGCCTCACCGCGTCGGGCCTGAGCCCGACCGCGGCGACCTGGTGCTGGTTCACCATCGGCGTGGCCGGGCTGCTCGGCGGCCTGGCCGGGCGGGCCGCCGAGCGCGTCGGGCTGCGGACCGCCAACCTGGTCACGTGGACGCTGGCGGCGGCCGGCCTCGCCCTCTTGGCCCTGCCTACGCCGGGTCTCGCCGGCGCACTCGTCTCCAGTGCGTTGTTCGGCAGCACCTACATGGCGCTGACCGGGCTGTGCATCCTGTGGGCCGCCCGGCTGTTCCCCACGCGCCCGGCGCGGGGCGTGACCTGGTCGTTCGTCGGCCTCGGCGTCGGCCAGACCGCCGCGTCGCCGCTGGCCGGTGCGGCGGCGTCCGGGATCGGCCTGGCGGCGGTGTTCGGGCTGGCCGGGCTGGTGGCGCTCGTCGCGTGGAGCCAGCTCGACGCGCGCCTCGCCCCGCCGGGCTCAGGTCCCCGCGGGTAGCAGGTCTTCGTCGGGCAGCTCGACGGGTTTGCGCCGCAGGCTTCCCAGCAGCACCCCGCCGATCACCACGGCCGCGGCGACGATCTCGAGCACGGTGGGCACCTCGTCGAGCACGAAGTACGACGCGGTGAGCCCGACCACCGGCACGAGCAGCGAGAACGGCGCGACGACGCCGGCGGGATGGTGCTTCATCAGCGTCGTCCAGATGCCGGAGCCGACGACGGTGCCGAACGCGATCACGTACGCCATGCCCGCGACGCCGATCAGGCCGGTGGTGGTGCCGAGTGTCGTGAGGGAGTGCCAGCCGGCCGTCGG
The DNA here is from genome assembly GCF_042896185.1 of Amycolatopsis sp. NPDC001319. Classification (NCBI taxonomy): domain Bacteria; kingdom Bacillati; phylum Actinomycetota; class Actinomycetes; order Pseudonocardiales; family Pseudonocardiaceae; genus Amycolatopsis; species Amycolatopsis sp. NPDC001319. The sequence continues at coordinate 1,002,112 of NZ_JBIAWY010000001.1, forward strand.
GCCCTCGAAGACGAACGACAGCGCCAGCATCGGCAGCGGCGGCACCACGGACATCCACAGCATGAGGTGCAGCGGGTTGTCGGGCGTCGCGCGGCGCACCGCGAGGTTGCCGAACGCCCAGCTCAGCGCGGCCAGCAGCGTCAGGATCACCGGCAGCAGCGCGGCGTGGGACGACTGCTGCCACGCGATCGCCGTCATGCCGGCGACGGCCAGCAGGATGCCGGTGAGCTGGCGCCCGGACACGCGTTCGCGCAGGAGCACGGCGCCGAGCAGCACGGTGAACGGCGCGGACGCCTGCAGCACCAGCGAAGCCAGGCCCGTCGGCATGCCGAGATCCATGGCGACGAACAGGAACGCGAACTGGCCCGTGCCGAACCCGAGGCCGTAGCCGAGCAGGTAGCGCAGCTTCACCTTGGGCCACGGCACGAACAGGATCGTCGGGATCGCGATCAGCGCGAACCGCAGCGCGCCGGCGAACATCGGCGGGAACTGGCCCAGGGCGGCGTGGATGGCGAGGAAGTTGCAGCCCCACAGCACGGCGACGAGCACGGCGAGGAGACGGTCACGTGCGGGCATGACCTCCACTGTGCAACCGCGGACCGTGAAGGACCAGCGAGAAAAACTGCACTGACCCTGTAGCCGTGCTTCACATAAGCTGGACATCGTGGACCTCGGAAGACTCCGGACATTGCGGGAGTTCGCGGACCGCGGCAGCGTGACTGCGGCGGCGAGGGCGCTGCACTGCACCCCTTCGGCGGTGTCGCAGCAGCTGCGGGCGCTCCAGTCGGAGGTCGGCCTGCCGCTGACCGAGCCGGACGGCCGCGGCCTGCGGCTCACCGACGCCGGCCGGGCGCTCGTCGCACGCGCCGACGAGGTGCTGGCGGCGCTGGATCGCGCGGAATCCGAGCTCGACACGTACCGAAGTGCGCCGCGCGGGCGGGTGCGGATCGCGATCTTCCAGTCGGCGGGGCTGATGCTGCTGCCGGGGCTGCTCACGCGCGTCGCGGAGTTCGACGGTCTGGAGGTGGACGTGCGTGATGTCGACATGACGCCTTCGGATGTCCCGGCGCTGGTCGCGGACTACGACGTGGTCGTGACGCACCGGGACGAGCACGCCGGCGAGTTCACCTCCGACCGGCTCGAGGTGGTGCCGCTGCTGCGGGAGCCGTTGGACGTCGCGTTGCCGGCGGGGCACGCGCTGGCGCGGCGGCGCCGGGTGGACCTCGCGGACCTCGCCGACGAACGCTGGATCTCCGTGGACCACGGGTTCCCGGTCGACGACGTGCTGCGGTCGCTGACCGTGCGCACGGGGGTGCGGCCGCAGATCGTCCAGCGCATCAACGATTTCCGCATCACCGAACGGCTCGTCGCGGCGGGGCACGGCATCGCGTTGCTGCCGCGCTACACGATGGACACGCGGCGGGGCAGCGGTCTGGTCGGCCGTCCGCTGGCCGGGATCCGCGCCGCGCGGCTGGTCGAGGTGGTGTGCCGGCGGGGTGCGTTGTCGCGGCCCGCGGTGGCGACGGTGATCGCCCAGCTGCGCGCGGAAGTGGCAGCGTTGACCGGTTAGCTCCGCGCTCCGCGGCGGACGCCGAACGTGATCGCCACGCCCAGCAGCGTCGCGACGCCGAAGGAGAGCAGCATGCTGACCACCGGTTCGTCGATGAGCTCGCCGAGGGCGTAGCCGAGGAAGGCGACGTACGACGTCCACAGCGTGATGCCGATCGCCGAGGCGCTGAAGAACTCGCCCATGGGCCAGCGCAGCGAGCCGGCCAGCAGTGCGCCGACCGTGCCACCCGAGGGCAGCCAGCGGGCCAGCACCAGGATCGGGCGCGGGTGGCGCTGGAGTCGGCCGTCGAGCCACGCCAGGCCGGCGGCCATCTTGCGGCGCCGGCTGAGCCGTTCCAGCACGCGGGCGCCGCCGAAGCGGCCCAGCGCGTAGAGGGCCTGGTCGCCCACCAGGCACCCGGCGGTGGCGACGGCGATCACCACGGCCAGCGACGTCCCGCCTTGCGCGGCCGCGATGCCCATGCCGAGGATCGTCACCTCGGTGGGCAGCAGGGGCACCAGCGAGACGACGAACAGCACCACGAGCCCTGCCGTCGTTGCGTCCACACTCCCATTAACCGTCGTGCGCGGGCGGATGAGTCCCGTTCACCGAGTACTCACAGCAAGGCACAGGCGGCACACAGCTTGGGTTAACCATGACAGCGGGTGTCATGGTTAACCGCGACGGTGGTCCGCATGAACCTTTCGGGAAAGATCGCCCTCGTCGCGGGCGGCACGCGGGGTGCGAGCCGCGCGATCGCCGTTGAGCTGGGACGGGCGGGGGCCTTCGTTTACGTGACCGGCCGGACGTCGGGCTCCGCTCGGTCCGAAGTGGACCGTCCGGAGACGATCGAGGACACGGTGGCTCTGGTCGTGGCGGCGGGCGGCCAGGCCGAGGCCGTTCGCGTCGACCACCTGGTGCCCGCCGAGGTCGCGGCCCTGGCCTCTCGTCTGGACCACCTGGACATCCTCGTCAACGGCCTCTGGGGCGGCGACCGCCACCTGGAATGGGGCAAACCCGTCTGGGAACACTCCCTGGACGCGGGCCTGCGCATGATCCGCCTGGCGATCGACGCGCACCTCATCACCAGCCACCACCTGCTGCCGCTGATGATCGACCGCCCGGGCGGCCTGGTGGTGGAACTGACGGACGGCACCGCGTCGTACAACTCGCGGTATCGGGAGGGGACGTCACTGCCGTTCTACCTGGCGAAGGCCTCCGCCCACCCGCTGGCCATCGGCGAGGCGGCCGAGCTGGCCCCGTTCGGCTGCACGGCCGTCGCGTTCACCCCGGGCTGGCTCCGCTCGGAAGCGATGCTGGAGGCGTACGGCGTCACGGAGTCCAACTGGCACGACGCGGAGGCGACGGTGCCGCACTTCGCCATCTCGGAATCCCCGACGTTCTGCGGCCGCACCATCGCGGCCCTCGCCGCGGACCCCGATCGGGCTCGGTGGTCCGGCCAGACGGTGAGCAGCGGCCAGCTCGCCCAGGCCTACTCGATCGACGACGTGGACGGCAGCCGCCCGGACGCGTGGCGCTACCTGGTGGAAGTGGCGGACGCCGGCAAGCCCGCAGATGTGACTGGCTACCGCTGAGCGTTGAGGGCGGCGAGTTCGGTGCCGATGTCGGCCAGGGCCGCGCGGAGTTCAGGTGGGTCGAGGACTTCGATGCCGGGGCTCAACGCCACCAGTTGGCCGAGCGCGATCTCGCCGCCCTCCAGCGCGAGTTCCGCCAGCGCCCAGCCGTCGGAGTCCGGGTCGGTCAGGGAGAGGACGGTGTCGGCGAGGTGTTCGCCGCCGAAGACGCGGCGGAGTTCGCGGACGGCGAGGCGGTTCAGGCGGGCCCGTACGCGCACGGGGCGGGAGACCTGTTCGAAGGTTGCGGAGGAAGTGCGCCACCAGGTCGGGAGGTCGAAATCGGCTGGGCGGTCGAAGGCCTCGGCGAGTTCCTCGGCGGTGAGGATCCGGGAGACGCGGTACGTGCGGTAGGCGTCCTCGATTCGTGCCACCAGGTACCAGACGCCCGCCTTCAACACGAGCCCCAACGGCTCCAGCGCTCGCTCCGCCACGCCGTCGCGCCGCTGGTAGGAAATCGCGAGCCGGCGTTGGGTCCAGACCGCGCGCGAGACGGTCGCAAGACAAGCAGGCTGGTCAGCGCCGCCGAACCACCCCGGTGCGTCGAGGTGAAACCGCCCGGCCACCAACGCCGCGTGGTCGCGCAGTTCCGTCGGCATCCCCGCCGAGATCTTCGCCCGGGCGGCGCTGCCGGCGGTGTCCAGCCCCAGCCCCGCCAAGGCTTCCGGCGCTCCCAAAGCGAACAGCGCCACGGCTTCCCGCGCGGTCAGTCCGTCGAGTCCGGCCCGCCAGCCGTCGACGAGGCGGTAGCCGCCGTGCCGCCCCTGTTCTGTCCACAGTGGAACGCCGGAGTCGCGCAAAGCCGCCAGATCGCGGTGCATCGTCCGCTCGGACACGCCCAGTTCGGCGGCGAGCTCGGAGGCGGTCGCGCTGCGGCGGCGCTGCAGGGTGAACAGCAGCGCGACCAGCCTCTCAGCTTTCAAGACAACGTCAGCGGTTCGCCCGGTTGACCGCGCTCACCACCGCGCGCAGCGACGACGTCACGATCGACGGGTCGATGCCCACGCCCCAGAACACGCGGTCGGAGATCGCGCACTCGATGTACGACGCGGCGCGCGAGTCGTCGCCCGGGGTCAGGGTGTGTTCGCTGTAGTCCAGGAGCCGCAGGTCGAAGCCGACGGTGGACAAGGCGTCGAAGAAGGCCGCGATGGGGCCGTTGCCGCGGCCGGTGATGTCGTGCTCGTCGCCGTCGACGGTCACCGTGGCTTCGATGTCGTACTCGCCGCCGCCGTTGTCGGTCACGCGCTGGCGCACCAGCTCCAGCGGGGTGCGCGGCTCGAGGTACTCCTTCGAGAACGCGTTCCACATCGTGGCCGGGTCGACCTCGCCGCCCTCGGTGTCGGTGTAGGCCTGGACCACCTTGGAGAACTCGATCTGCAGGCGCCGCGGCAGGTCGAGCTGGTGCTCGGCCTTCATGATGTAGGCGACGCCGCCCTTGCCCGACTGCGAGTTCACGCGGATCACGGCCTCGTACGTGCGGCCGACGTCCTTCGGGTCGATCGGCAGGTACGGGACCTCCCACGGGTAGTCGTCCACGGGCACGCCGGCCTTGTCGGCCGCGTCCTTCAGCGCGTCGAGACCCTTGTTGATCGCGTCCTGGTGGCTGCCGGAGAACGCGGTGAACACCAGGTCGCCGCCCCACGGCGTGCGCTCGCCCACGGGCAGCTGGTTGCAGTACTCGACGGTGCGCTTGATCTCGTCGATGTCCGAGAAGTCGATCTGCGGGTCGATGCCCTGGCTGAACAGGTTCATGCCCAGCGCGACGAGGTCGACGTTGCCGGTGCGCTCACCGTTGCCGAACAGGCAGCCCTCGATGCGGTCCGCGCCGGCCTGGTAACCCAGCTCGGCGGCGGCGATGCCGGTGCCGCGGTCGTTGTGCGGGTGCAGCGACAGGATCACCGAGTCGCGGCGCTCCAGGTTGCGGCTCATCCACTCGATCGAGTCGGCGTAGACGTTCGGCGTCGCCATCTCGACGGTCGCCGGCAGGTTCAGGATCACCGGCTTCTCCGGCGTCGGCTGCCAGATCTCGGTGACGGCGTTGCAGACCTCGAGCGCGTACGACAGCTCGGTCCCGGTGTAGGACTCGGGCGAGTACTGGAAGCGGAAGTCCGTGTCCGGCTGCTTCGCGGCCAGCTCGAGCACCATTTCCGCGCCCTGCGTCGCGATCTTCTTGATGCCCTCGCGCTCCTCGCGGAACACCACGCGGCGCTGCAGGATCGAGGTCGAGTTGTAGATGTGCACGATCGCGCGCGGCGCGCCCTCGAGCGACTTGAACGTGCGCTCGATCAGCTCCGGGCGGCACTGCGTCAGCACCTGGATGCTCACGTCGTCCGGGATCGCGCCCTCGTCGATGATCTCGCGGACGAAGTCGAAGTCGGTCTGCGACGCGGCGGGGAACCCGACCTCGATCTCCTTGTAGCCCATGCGTACGAGCAGGTCGAAGAACTTGCGCTTGCGCGCCGGCGACATCGGGTCGATCAGGGCCTGGTTGCCGTCACGCAGGTCCACCGCGCACCACAGCGGCGCCCGCTCGATGCGCTTCGAGGGCCAGGTGCGGTCGGGCAGGTCGATGTTCTCGATCAGCTCGTACCAGGGCTTGTAGCGGTGGACGGGCATCGAAGTGCCGCGTTGCGGGTTCCACCGGGGCTGGTCCGCGGGCGCCGGGCGCGAGGGCGTGCGGACGCGGGAGGTATTCGTACGGGGGTCGTTCGTGGCCATGGGTGAAGACGTCTCCTGACGAGGTGGGTGCATACGACCGGCACCACAAAGCCCCGCGACGAGGAGCCGGTCTGGTCAGGCCCCGTCGCGGCAGCGAAGCAGGAGAGCACGCGCCACGAGGTCACCTTAACCACGGAACGCGGCCGTTGTGAAGTCACCTCCGCGATCGAACTGTTACGTCCGGTGCCCGTCGGGTGTTACCAGCGGGTAGCGGGCGGGGGTGTGACGTGTCAGACTGCCGGGCATGGGCGAGCACGCCGAACAGACACCTGAGGCGGAAACCGAGCCACGGCCGAAGCGTGCCGAGATCGACTGGCGACGCACCCGTGAGCAGGCGTTTTCCTTCCTCGCCACGCTCGTGCGGTGGGTCGGGCTGATCTTCGCCGCGATCCTCGTGCTGCACGTGATCTTCACCGTCGGCGAGGCCAATCCGGACAACGGAATCGTCTCGTTCGTCCGGAGCTGGGCCGACGGCCTCTCGATCGGCTTCAAGGACCTCTTCACCCCGAGTGACGCGAAACTCAGGGTGCTGGTCAACTACGGCATCGCGGCGATCTTCTGGCTCGTGGTGTCCGGGATCGTCGCGAAGATCCTCCGCCGCATCGGCGGCGGGCTCTCTTCCTGACCGCGGTCACGGGCCGTTCCCGCCGTGGCGCGAACGGCCCGTTCGCGCCGGGTCAGCTCTGCCAGGTGATCGGCTTGCTGCCGTAGTCCGTCCCCGGCGCCTGGTCGCTGTAGTCGCCCTCGTCGTACGACGCGCCGGTCACCGTCGTGCCGGCCTGCGCCACCGCGAGCACACAGCTTTCGTACGTGGCGCCCTTCGTGGTGAAGTCCTTGCCCGCGTCGCCGCTGTCGCACTTGTCGAACGTGCCGATGACCGACACCCCCTGCGCTTCGGAGCCGTCCGGGAGCAGGGCGTTCATCAGCCCGAGCGAGCTGTAGGAGAAGTCCGTGCCGCTCTCGTTCGAGACGGTGACGCGCACGTAGTACGGCGTCATGCCCTTCGCCTTGTCGCCCAGGTCGAGGGGCGCGAGGTCGGCCTCGGCGCCCTTGTCGATGGACTTCACCGTGACGCCGATCGAGCCCGTCTTGCCCTCCGACTTGAACGGCACGATCGCCTTCTCGCCGAGCTTCAGCTTGGTGCCCTGCTGCGTGAAACCGCCGGCCGACGACGAGTTCTGCTGCGCGCTGGGCGGCGCTTCCGTGCTCGCCTCGGTCGCGCTGGTGCTCTGGCTCTGCTGCTGCGCTGGGGCACCGCCCGCGGCCGAAGGCGTGCCGTTCGTCTCACCCGCACAGCCGGCCAGCGCCAGTACCGCCGCGGAGACCCCCAGGACCGCCAGCACACGACTACGCATGATCGTTCTCTCCTCGTGTCCACCCAGTGTGTTGCCGGCTTCGATGCGGTGCCCCGATCAGCGGTTCCCCGATCGAGCGGCATTACTTAGCGGTGCGAAGCGAATGCGATCAGTGCGTCAGTCACCCAACGCCGGCGTGCCCCATTCCCCGCTGAACGCGAACTCGCTCAGCGGAATGCGCTGGCGCGGCTTGAGCTCGCGCTCGATGCGCCGCTCGTCCTCCAGCACCTCGGCCTCGGCGGCGTGGCCCACGGCGATGGCCACGCGCGGCACGGCGCCGTCGGGCAGGCCGAACGACGAGCGGACCGCGTCGGCGGAGAAGCCCGCCATCTGGTGCGCGATCAGGCCGAGCTCCACGGCCTGCAGCACCAGGTTCTCGGTCGCCAGGCCGAGCCCGTACTCCGCGTACGGGACGTCGCCCTTCTCGTTGGTGGTCACCATCACGCCGACGAGCAGCACGCCCGCGCGGAAGGCCCACGCCTGGTTGCCGCTGTTCAACGCGGCCAGGATCCGGGCGAACGTGGGGTCGCCGCGCCGTCCCACGAGGTAGCGCGCGGGCTGGGTGTTGCCGAAGGACGGCGCCCAGCGCGCGGCCTCCAGCAAGGTGGTCAGTTCCTGCGGGGACACCTCGGCGGTCGCGTCGAAGGCGCGGGGGCTCCAGCGCTCGGCGACGGCCGGGATCACGGGGACGCTCGTCTCGGCGGGTTTGCGCACGTCCCGCACCGTAGTACGGAGGGAGTGCTCTCCATCACTCCGGAGGAAGGGCTTCGAACATTTCGGTGGTGTTAAGGAAGATTTACTTCCGACACACCCTCGATCGGTGTGCGCCGCCACTCGATTGAGTGGCGAGCGCGGTCGGCCCCGGTAGAGTTTCGCCCAAGTGAAGGGACGCGGGGGCTCCTCGGTGCCCACCAGGAGCAGACCCGGCCCGTCAAGGAGGTTCGGGCTGTGGCCCTCGTGGTCCAGAAGTACGGCGGATCGTCGCTGGAAAGTGCCGACCGGATCAAGCGCGTCGCCGAACGCATCGTCGCCACCAAGAAGGCGGGCAACGACGTCGTGGTGGTGTGCTCGGCGATGGGTGACACCACCGACGAGCTGCTCGACCTGGCGCAGCAGGTGAACCCCGCGCCGCCGGAGCGGGAGATGGACATGCTGCTCACGGCCGGTGAGCGCATCTCGAATGCACTGGTCGCCATGGCGATTTCCGCGCACGGCGCCGAGGCGTGGTCGTTCACCGGTTCGCAGGCGGGTGTCGTCACGACGTCGGTGCACGGCAACGCGCGCATCATCGACGTGACGCCGAGCCGCGTCACGGAGGCGCTGGAGCAGGGCTACATCGCGCTCGTGGCCGGGTTCCAGGGCGTTTCCCAGGACACCAAGGACATCACGACGCTCGGCCGCGGTGGTTCGGACACCACCGCCGTCGCGCTCGCCGCGGCGCTGGGCGCCGACGTGTGCGAGATCTATTCCGATGTGGACGGTGTGTACTCCGCCGACCCGCGGATCGTGCCGGACGCGCGGAAACTCGACACGATCCCGTACGAGGAGATGCTGGAGCTCGCCGCGAGCGGTTCGAAGATCCTGCACCTGCGTTCGGTCGAGTACGCGCGCCGCTACGGCGTGCCGATCCGAGTCCGCTCTTCCTACAGCGACAAGCCGGGCACCACCGTGACCGGGTCAATCGAGGAGATCCCCGTGGAACAAGCGCTGATCACCGGTGTGGCACACGACCGTTCGGAGGCCAAGATCACGGTCACCGGCGTGCCGGACCACGCCGGCGCGGCCGCCCGGATCTTCCGCGTGATCGCCGACGCGGAGATCGACATCGACATGGTGCTGCAGAACGTGTCCAGCACCGTTTCGGGTCGCACCGACATCACGTTCACGCTGTCGAAGGCCAACGGCGCGAAGGCTGTGCAGGAGCTCGAGAAGGTCAAGGGCGAGATCGGCTTCGAGACCGTGCTCTACGACGACCACGTCGGCAAGGTCTCGCTCGTCGGCGCGGGGATGCGCTCGCACCCCGGTGTCACGGCGACGTTCTGCGAGGCGCTCGCGCAGTCGGGCGTCAACATCGAAATCATCAACACCTCGGAGATCCGCATCTCGGTGCTTATCCGCGACGCGCAGCTCGACGACGCCGTGCGCGCGATCCACGAGGCGTTCGAGCTCGGCGGCGACGAGGAAGCCGTCGTCTACGCGGGGAGTGGTCGCTGATGGGCAACGGTCTGCGCGTCGGGGTGGTCGGGGCGACCGGCCAGGTCGGCGGTGTGATGCGGAAGCTGCTGGCGGAGCGTGGTTTCCCGGTGGACGAGATGCGGTACTTCGCGTCGTCCCGGTCAGCGGGAACGAAACTTCCGTGGCAGGGCGAGGAGATCACGGTCGAGGACACCGCCACGGCGGATCCGTCCGGTTTGGACATCGCCCTGTTCTCGGCGGGCGGCGCGACTTCGCGTGAGCAGTCGCCGCGCTTCTCCGCCGCGGGCGTGACGGTGATCGACAACTCGTCGGCCTTCCGCCGCGACCCGGACGTGCCGCTGGTCGTCAGCGAGGTCAACCCGGAGGCCATCAAGGAGGCGCGCAAGGGGATCATCGCGAACCCCAACTGCACCACCATGGCGGCCATGCCGGTGCTCAAGCCGCTGCACGACGAGGCCGGCCTGCTGCGCCTGATCACGAGCACGTACCAGGCCGTGTCCGGCAGTGGCCTTGCCGGCGTCGACGAGCTGGCCGCCCAGGTCAACGCCGTCGCCTCCCGCGCCGCGGCCCTGACCCACGACGGTTCCGCCGTGGACTTCCCGGCTCCGGCCAAGTACGTGGCGCCCATCGCGTTCAACGTGCTGCCGATGGCCGGCTCCGTCGTCGACGACGGCTCGTTCGAGACGGACGAGGAACAGAAGCTGCGCAACGAAAGCCGCAAGATCCTGGGCCTGCCGGAGCTGCTCGTGTCCGGCACGTGCGTCCGCGTCCCGGTGTTCTCCGGCCACGCGCTGTCGATCAACGTGGAGTTCGCGCAGCCCATCTCGGTGGAGCGGGCCACGGAGCTGCTCTCGGTGGCGCCCGGCGTGCAGCTCTCGGACGTCCCCACGCCGCTGCAGGCCGCGGGCAAGGACCCGAGCTTCGTCGGCCGCATCCGCTCCGACCCGGGTGTGCCGGACGGCCGTGGGCTGGCCCTGTTCGTGGCGACGGACAACCTGCGCAAGGGCGCGGCGTTGAACGCGGTGCAGATCGCGGAGCTGGTGGCCGGCAACCGCTGATCTTCTTACATCGAGCACAGGGCCGTCTTCCTCCGGGAAGGCGGCCCTGTCTCATCCGGCCGAGATCGGCTGCCGGACCGGCCGGAAGTCCGGCGACACTCCCGAAACCACGAGCAGTGTCCGCAGCGGCAAGACCTGCGGCTTCAGCGCGGCCGCCTCGTCGAGCGCGCTCGTGATCGCTTCCGCACCGGGATCGTCCATCACCAGCTCGGGCGGGCCGGGCCACGCCATGCGCCAGCGCACGACACCCACGTCCGCCAGGGCCGCCGTGACCACGAGGGCCAGGCGATGGCGGACCGAGGCCACGACGTCCGAAGCGCCGGGCTCGGCGAGGAACGCGAGCTCACCGGCGGCCAGCCGGTCGAGCGCGGCCCCGAGGGTGAGGCCGCCGAGGACTTCGAGGGCCGAGCTCGTCACCTCGTGCCGCTGGGACAGGTCGGCGAGCGTGTCCCAGTCGGCGCGCGGCATGGCGCGCTGCTCCTCGGAGAGCAGCTGCGCGAAGGCGTGGTCGAGCGTCTCGTCGCGCGCGAGCAGGGCGCTGGCCCGGGGCTCGTCGCCGAGGGGGAGCTGGGCGTCGAGCAACTGCCGGAAGCCGGCCATCGGCCGCGCCGGCAGGAACCCCGCGCGCAGGCCGAGCGCGGCGTAGCGGACGAGGAACAGCTCCCAGAGCTCTTCGATCACCTCGCGTTCCCACCGCACGTCCGCCGGATCCGGCGTGGCCAGGGCTCGTTCGGCGACCCGCAAGTAGTACGCGGTGAAGGCCCTTACCGCGGGCCGGGCCGGTGCGATCCAGCGCGGTGCGTGGGCCAGGGTGTCGCGCACCCGCGGGAGGAACCGCGCACCCCACGCGATCGCCGGCCGGAAGCGCACGTCCTGGCCGAGCGCGCGGCGCACCAACGCGCTGAGCTGCTCCGGGTTCACCGCGGCGAGCAGTGGGACCCCGACGACCAGCCGGCGGCGCGACGCGAGCCGCACCGCGACGCCGGCGTCGAGCCGGACGGATGTCGGCGCCTCGACGCCGACGTCGTCCGCCGCGGAGTGGACGAGCTCCCACAGCCGGGTCGATGCGGGCGTGAGCCGGATGGCCGGTGTGGGTTCGGGGCGGGAGCACAGCGCGGCCACGAGCGTCGCGAGTCCGGGCGCCACGACGAGCAGGGCCAGCGTCGCGGGCGACATCGCCACGCACAGCACGACCTCGCCCACGACGAACCCGCCGACGAGGAGGACCACCGCCAGCCAGAACGCGACCAGCAGCCCCACGGCACGCAGCGCCATCCGGACCTCCTCGCTCGGTCGTGTCGGATATCGCTCGCCGCGAGGACAACGTTTCCGTCAGTCCACTGTGGACTTCGCCTTTTCCGCGAGGTGGCAGGCCAGGTACCGGATCTTGCGGAACTCGACGACCGGTCCCTTTCTGCTGTACGCCCACAAGTTGGCGTCCGCGTGCACGCCGAGCTCCCGGAACTGTTCCACGGCCTCCTCGCCGCGCCCGAGCTCCACCAGCGCCCGCGCGGCGTACGCCCGGCTCGTCGCCGTGCCCGGCGCGTCGCGGCCCTCACCGTCGAGCCAGGGCAGCAGCCGGTCGACGGCCGGCGCGACCAGCGGGTTCCGCCACGCGCCCTCGACCCCGCGGTACTCCGCCTCGTGCGCCGCGACCAGCGGCAGCCACGCCAGCTTCGGGTGCTTCGCCGCGCCTTCCTCGGCGAACGCCCACATCAGCTCGTGCGACCCGAACCACTTCTCGCACCAGTACTGCAGCGCGGACCCGTACGCGGGCAGGTTCAGCGGGTCGCGGGCGACCACTTCCTGCCACACCTCGCGGAACGCGTCGTTGTCGTACTGCCGGCCGCGGGCGACCGCCAGCATCGTCACCCACGGCGTGGGGTCTTCGGGCGCCAGCGCCGCCGCTTCGTCGACCGCGGGCACGGCGGACTCGAGGATGGCGAAGAACTTCTGGAACTGCTCGCGGCTCACGTGCTCGGCCCCCAGCCCGCTGCGGACCTGCCAGGCCAGCTGCACGAGACTCTCGGCGTTGACGGCGGCAGCGCCGGCGTCGTCCGGCTGCTCGCTCCGCCAGTGTTCGAGCCCGATCTCGTCGTTCGCCACGACCTCACCGAGGTGGCGGACGAGGACCGTCCGCCGGTCCCAATCGGTGCCGATCTCGGAGAGCAGCCGCGCCGCCGGCTGCCAGCCGCCGGTCACCAACGCCTGCTGGGCCTCGTCGATCTCGCGGTCGCGGATGAAGTCGGCGCGCGTGACCTCGCTGTCCGGCGGCAGGCCGAACTTCGTCACGTCCGGCATCTCGACCTTGGGCGCCTTCTTGTCCGGCGCGACGTACCGCGCCAGGTCTTCGCGGCTGAGCGAGGCGGTGAACTCCGCGACGCTCATCCCGCGTTCCCGGGCGGCCTTGGCCAGCGCGAACGCCGTCTTCCGGCGTCTCGAGTTGAACAGCAGGCCTACGAGTCCCATGGGTTTCCTCTCAAGAAACGATCGGGTCGGGTTCGGCCGCGGGCAGCAGCGCCCGCAGCCCGGTGGTGTCCCCGGTGACGGCGGCGTCGAGCGCCGGGTCGAGCGAGTCGGCGTACGGCTCGTCGAGCGCCAGCTCGGCCGGGCCGGACCACGACAGCGTCCAGTGCGCGAGCCCGGCGGTGGCGAGTTCCGAGATGACCACAGTGGACAGTCGCTCGCGGACGGACTGGCCGAGGAGCTCCCGGCGGGCTCGCGCACCGGCGCCGGCGGGCACCTTCAGGCCGGGGTCGGCCAGGTCTTCGAGCCGGCCGGCGTCGAGCGCGTCGAGCAGGCTGTGAAGCGAACGTCCGCTGAGGATCTTCGTCGCGTTCTCGCTGAACTGGTGGCGGGTGGCGGCGTCGGCGAGGGTCGGCCAGTCCGTCGGCTTCTTCCGGCGGGCTTCGGTCGACAGGCCCGTGAGCAGCGCTTCGTCGAGCGTCACGGAGGCGTTGTGGAGGATCTCGGTCGCCGACCGCTCGCCGCCTTCCGCCACCGGGACGACGGGTGCCGCTTCGAGCACCGCGATGCGCTCGAGCGTGGCGGGGTGGCTGTCGTACCGCGAAACCTCGTGCTCAGGCGGGTTGCGCCGCACCTCGTCGATCTCCGCCGCGCGGCTGTCGTCGGCCAGCAGCTGCCGGTAGCCCTCGGCGAGCCGGGCCGGCACGTAACCGGCGGTCCAGCCCATCGTCGCGTACGTGTTCAGGAAGAACCGCCACGACAAGGCGAGCGCCTCGATCTCGCGCAACGCGCTGCTCGCCGCGGCGGTGCCCGCGACCCTGGCGGCCGCGGCGTCGGCGGCAAGCTCCTGGTCGCGGCTCACCCGCATCGACACGGCGAAGTAGAGCTTGGCGTAGGCGTGGAACAGCGAGCGCAGCATTCGGCCGAACCAGCTGGTGCCGTTCAGTCCATTCACGACTCGGCCGATCGTCTGCCGGCCGCGGTAGGTGGCGCCGCCGAAGCGGGTGTCGCGGTTGCTGTAGTGCGCGAGCTCGTGGCCCAGCACCGCGCGGAACTGGTCGATCCGCAGGCCGGCGAACAGCTGCGCGCCGATGAACAGCCGGCGTCGCGTCACCTGCAGGCCCAGCCACCGCGTCTGTTCGTTCACGGCCGCGTTGACCTGCGGCACCAGGTAGATCTCGTCCGGCGGCCGGGTGCCGACGGCGTCGGCGAGCTCGCGGACGAGCGCCCACAGCTCGGGCTGCGCTTCGGGCGTCACCGGCAGCCCCGAGACGCCGTCGTCGTGGCTGCGTTCGATGGTGAACAGGGCCTGCAGCAGCACGTACACCGCCGGCACGGCAATGATCGCCAGCCGCAGCCCGATGCTCGGCGAATCGCGGATCGCCCAGATCTCGATCGCGACGATGGCGGCCACGATCACCAGCACGAGCACCGGAAATCCGGCCAGGAGGACGACAGCGAGCAACGCTCGCGAAGAGTTCTTCATGGAAAAGCGGAATCCTCCCCCAGTGGCGCTACGAGCGCCGGGCTCGATCATCGTGCCCGATATCGCCGGGAACCTCGATTTCGTTTCGCTCACGAAACGAAGTTCTCCGGGTTACTCCGGCAAATCGTGCTATTCGGACGGTTCGCCGGTTGATCCATTGTGGAGCGGGCGCCGGGTTCGCCGCGGGAATCAAGCTGACGAAACGCGGTTGGGTTCGCTCAGGAGCGCGCGCAGGGCGGCAGAGTCTCCGGCTACGGCGGCATCGATCGCGGGGAAGAGCGTTCCGTTGTACCTCGGGGTCAGCAGGAGCGCGTCCACCTTCGACCACGAGATGGTCCACTGCGCCCCGCCCGCGCCGGCGGCCTGCGACAGGGCCACGAACGACAGCCGGACGCGAGCGGACTCGGTCACGAGCTGCCGGCGAGTCTGTTCGTCCGCGTCGGCCGGAATCGACAGGTCGGGATCAGCCAGGTCCGCCAACCGCCCCGCATCCAGCGCGTCGAGCACGTCGCTCACCGAACGGTCCCGCAGGACTTTCGCGGCCAGCTCACCGAACTTGTGCCGTGAAGAGACGTCGGCGAGTGTGTCCCAGTCGGTGCGCTGCTTCGTGCGGCCTTCGTCCGACAGATCGGCGAACCACGCCGTGTCGAGGACCGCCTCGCCGTTGCGGAGGAGTTCGCTCGCCGGCCGGTTCTCAGTCCCGGGCCCCGGGATGACACCGGCCGCTTCGAACACCCTGATGCGCTCGGCCGTGGGCGGGTGGCTGTCGAACGGCGACGGCTTTTCCTCCGGTGGGTTCTGGCTCGGCCGCGCTGTTTCGCTGGCGCGGGTTTCGTCGGTCAGCAGCCGCCGGTACCCCTCGGCCGGCCGGTCGGGCAGGTAACCGGCGTCCCAGCCCATCAGCAGGTACTCGCGGGCGAAAACCCGCCACACGGCGCCGAGTGCCTTGATCTCGCGCAGGGCACTGGTCGCCGCGGCTGTGCCCGCGACCCGCGCGGCCGCGACGTCGGCGGCCAGCTCCTGATCGCGGCTCACCCGCGCCGACACGGCGAAGTACACCCAGCCGTACACGTGGAACATCGGACGCAGCAGCAGGCTGAACCACGACGCCCCGTCGAGTCCACTCAGGACCCGCAGGATCGCCACGCCACCGCGGTAGGTCGCGCCGGCGAACCGGGTGTCGCGGTTGCTGTAGTGCGCGAACTCGTGGCCGAGCACAGCCCGCAGCTCGGTCACGCGCAGGCCCGCGAACAGAGGGGCACCGATCAAGAGCGTGCGCCCCGTGACGCGCAGCCCGAACCAGTGCGTCCGCTCGGACACCGCCGCGTTGGCCCGGTTCATGATCCGGATCTCGTCAGGCGGCGCGGTTCCGACGGCTTCGGCCACTTCGCGGACCAGGGCCCACAATTCGGGTTGGGCCTCTGCGGTGATCGGAAGACCCGGGGCGTCGCCTGCGCGGTCGAAGGTGAACAGTGCCCGCAGCAGCACGTATGTCGCGGGCGCGGCGAAGACGGCGAACTCCAGCCCGTGGGAAAGCCGGTTGCGGAACGCGAACACCTCCACCACGACGATCGCGACGACGAGCGCCAGCACCAGCAGCGGAAACCCGGCCAGCAAGACGACCGCGAGCAGCGCGCGAAAAGAGTTCTTCATGGACGGACGTTCCTCCCGCGGGGCGCGTCGGGCGCCAGGCCCGTCATCGTGCCCGATATCGCCGGGAGCCACGATTTCGTTTCGCCGGTGAATCCGCCGCGGCGAAAACCCGTGGCGCCGACTCGGCGTCCCGGGGGATGCTCTTCGAAGAATCCCAGCCAGGAAAGGAAAGTCATGTACACGGCGGTAGACGGTGCTCGCGTCCCGATCCGGATGTGGGCCGACCCCACGTCGGTCGAGGAACAGGCCATGCGCCAGCTGCGCAACGTCGCCAATCTGCCCTGGGTGCACGGCGTCGCGGTGATGCCGGACGTCCACTACGGCAAGGGCGCCACCGTGGGCAGCGTGATCGCCATGCGTGACGCGGTTTCGCCGGCGGCGGTGGGCGTCGACATCGGGTGCGGGATGAGCGCGGTGCGCACGTCGCTGACCGCGGCCGACCTGCCCGACGACCTCGGCCGGCTGCGGCGGCGCATCGAGTCGGCGGTGCCGGTGGGCTTCGGGTTGCACAAGACGCCCGTGAACCCCGCGAAGGTCCACGGCGTGGGCGGCTGGGACGCGTTCTGGAAGTCGTTCGGCGACCTCCACGAGGGCGTGCAGGGCCTGCACGACCGCGCGGCGCGCCAGGTCGGGAGCCTCGGCGGCGGGAACCACTTCATCGAGGTCTGCCTGGAACAGGGCGGCGCCGACGAGGGCCGCGTGTGGCTGATGCTGCACTCGGGTTCGCGCAACATCGGCAAGGAGCTCGCGGAGCGGCACATGGCCGTGGCGCGCAAGCTGCCGCACAACGCGGACCTGCCCGACCGCGACCTGGCCGTGTTCGTCGCGGGCACGCCGGAGATGGCGGCCTACCGGCGGGACCTGTTCTGGGCGCAGGACTACGCGGCGCGCAACCGCGCGACGATGGTCGCCCTGATCAAGCTCGCCGTCGCCGAGGTGATCCCGGGGACGACGTTCGACGACGCCATCAGCTGCCACCACAACTACGTCGCCGAGGAGACCTACGACGGCGTCGACCTGCTCGTCACCCGCAAGGGCGCGATCCGGGCCGGCGCGGGTGACCTCGGGATCATCCCGGGCAGCATGGGTACCGGCTCGTACATCGTGCGCGGGCTCGGCAACACGGCGTCGTTCGAGTCGGCTTCGCACGGCGCGGGGCGGCGGATGTCGCGGACGAAGGCGCGCAAGACCTTCACCGCGGCCGACCTCGCGGCCCAGACCGACGGCGTCGAGTGCCGCAAGGACACCGGCGTGGTCGACGAGATCCCGGCGGCCTACAAGGACATCGACGCGGTGATCGAGGCGCAGACCGACCTCGTGGAGGTCGTGGCGCACCTCAAGCAGGTCGTCTGCGTGAAGGGGTGAAGGTGCTCGCGGGGCCGTTCCGGGCCCCGCGAGCCCGCTACGCTGGATCCATGACGAGGTGGGGAGCGGTGGTCGCGCTGGCGGCCGCCGGAGCGTTGCTGGCCGGGTGCGACCAGGTCAACTCGGCGGTGGACACGGCCAGCTCGACGGCCGACAAGGTCAGCACCTGCACGCAGGCGCTGGGCCTGGCGGACCTCAACCCGCTGGTCGACCCCGACAAGCTGAAGGCCCGCGCGCAGGACAAGGAACAACGCCTGCGCGCGCTGGCAGCCGACGTGCAGGAGCAGGACGTGAAGAACGCGCTGCTCGGCATGGCCGACTCCTACGTCGAGGTGCAGAAGGAACACATCCAGGACGCCGGCGTGGTCGCCGCGTGGGCCAAGCGGAACGTCGCGAAGCTCGACGCGTTGCGCAAAGCCTGCAGCTGACCCAAGCACCCCAATGTGGCGTTGGGTGCGCTGAACGCACCGAACGCCGCGTTGGGTGCAACGCCGCATTGGGGCGGGTTGGTCAGCGGCGAGCCTGGACAGCCGCGGCCATCGCCGGCGCAGCTGCGGCCCGGCGCCGGTGCGTCCACAGCAGGCCCGCGGCGGCCAGGACCAGACCACCGGCACCCGCGGCGACGAAGCCCCACGCCGGGCTCGAGTGGTCGATCGCGAAGCCCACCACGGGGCTGCCCGCGGCCAGCCCGAGCCGCGTCGACGCGTCCTGCAGCCCCATCGCCTCGCCGCGCACGGCCGGGGGCGCGATGGCGCTCACCGTCTCCGTGGTCGCGGCCAGCGTCGGGGCGCAGAGCAGGTTCGTCGGGATCAGCACGAGCATCAGCAGCCACCACGGCTGGTCCGCCAGCCCCACCGGCAAGACCAGCGCCGCGAGCAGCAGCATCAGCACGCCCTGCGGCAGCGACTTCTTCACGGCGCCGTGCACGATTCCGCCGAGCATCGACGCCGCGCACATCACCGCGATGACCAGGCCGGTCCAGCCGACGTCACCGTGGGAGCGCAGGGCCGCCAGCGTCGCCACCTCCGTGCCGACCAGGCAGAACAGCGCGCCCGCGGCCACCAGCAGCGTCGCGAGCAGGCGGCCGGTGAGCCACGACCGCAGCGGCGGCCGGACCGAGCCGACGGGGGCGAGCTCGTCCTCGTTCCGGATCGGCGGGTTGAGCAGGAAGATGAGCAAGGCCGTGCTGCCGAAGAGCACGCCGATGCCGCTGAGCGTGAACGTGGCCGACAGCGACGTGATCGCCGCGATGCCGGCCGCCGGGCCGATCATGAACGATGCCTCGACCAGGATCGTGTCGAGCGAGTAGGCCGCGCGCCGGTGCTCGGCGGGCACCAGCGCCGCCAGGATTTGGCGTGCCAGCGAGCCCGCGGGCACGGACAGGAACCCGGCGGGCAGCGCGCACGCCACCAGCACCGCGTAGGAGAGGTGGGGTGCCGCGACCCAGAACGCCGTGGACGCGATGCCGCAGACGGCGACCACCGGACGCAGGCCGTAGCGGTCGATCGTGCGCCCGAGCAGCGGCGCGCCCAGGGCCATGCCGAGCGTGGTGGCGGCGCCGACGATGCCGGCCGCGCCGTAGCCGTGGCCCAGGTTGGTGACCACGTACAGGGTGAGCGTGACGCCGGTCATCGTCATCGGCAGGCGCGCGAAGAACATCAGCGCCATCGACGGACGGACTCGGGACAGGGTCAGCACCTGGCGGTACGGCTCGAAGGGCACGTACCTCATGAGAGCAAATCCTGGTACGCGCGTGCAACTTCTTTTGGGGCGATCTTCGTGACAGTTGCTGTCAAACGAGAGCGACAGCGACAATCGCCGCATGACCCCGGCTGAACCGACAGGCCTGCGCGAACGTAAGAAGGCCCGCACGCGCGAAGCGATCCAGCGGCACGCGCTGCGGCTGTTCCAGGAGCAGGGCTACTCGACCACCACCGTCGAGCAGATCGCGGCGGCCGCGGACATCTCGCCGAGCACGTTCTTCCGCTACTTCCCGACGAAGGAGGCGACGGTCCTCTACGACCGCATCGACCCGCTCCTCGTCGAGGCCGCTCGCCGGCAGCCGGCGGACCTGACGCTGCTCGGGGTCGTGCGCGCGACGCTGCGCGAGGTGTACGACAGCCTGCCGCCCGAGGCGTGGGCCGAGGAGCGGCGCCGGCAGCTGCTCGTGTTCTCCGTGCCGGAGCTGCGCGCGAAGGTGATGGACAACTACGTCTCGGGCATCACGATGCTCGTCGAGCTGGCGGCCGAACGGACCGGTCGCGCCCGCGGTGACTTCGAGGTGCGCAACTGGGCGGGCGCGGTCGTCGGCGTCGTCCTTTCCACGGCGCTGGCGGCCGCGGCGGACCAGAGCGTCGATTTCGTCGCGCTGCTGGAACGCGCGTTCACGCATCTGGAAGAAGGCCTGCCGCTCTGAATCGGCGCAACTTCTGTTCCTGACGCGAAACAATTCGCGAATATTTTTGCGCATTCGTTTGCTGACCTCGGCGTGCTTCGCCGGGTGCGCATTCGTGCGCTGTTTCCGCTGGTCTCCGTGGCGGAGATCTGCCCGTGACCCGGCTACTCCACCTGTGGCGGTGCGTGCGTGGGGGACACCCCGACCGGAGCAGTGGCGACACGCGGTCCGACGGAGTGATCAGGGTAAACGATCACGTAATACACCTGTGTGGGTGAGCATCGGGGCCATTCGTGGCGGACGGCTACTCCGAGTCCGATTCATGATCGGTCATGATGATCTTCAGGGGGATGGGCAAGCCGTCCACGTTAATCAATTGCGGGCATGTTCCCGAAAGACGGATTCGGCACGTAAGGGTTAGAAAACGTCCCTATCCGGTGATCGGCTGGTGCTGGGTCGACACGGCGGGTATCGATTTACCCGTCAGGTCTCCAGAGGCCAGGAGGTAAGGAATGAAAGGCAAGATTGGGCGGATCATCGCCTTGGTAGCCGCCGGCAGTCTGCTGGCCGTCGGCACCTCGGGGATGGCCTCGGCGAGCCCTGCGGGTGGCAAGGGCTCGTCGTCCACCGAGGCGGTCGGCGCGCAGGTGCTCCAGATGCGAGACGACCTGACGAAGGCCGCGTACGCCGGCAACGTCGGTCTGACACGTGCCGACCTGGACAAGCTCAGCCCTGTCCTCGGCGACCTCGCCGCGGGCAAGCGCTACACGATCCAGTCGGAGACGCAGCAGCTCTCGTCGGCGGCCAAGGGCCGTGCGGACGAGTCCAGCCGCCTGCTGGCCGACCCGTCGGCGTCGCCGCGTCAGCTCCCGCCGCTGCCGCTCCCGCCGATCCCGGACCTGCCTGGTCCGCTGAAGATCGTGAGCGACCTGCTGAAGGCCCTGCTGGGTGCCGTCACCGGCATCCTGGGCGGACTGCTCGGCTCCCTGCCGGTGCCTCCGCTGCCGGTGCCACCGTTGCCCGTCCCGGGAGCGTAGTCACCACCCCCGGAACCCGGGGTTTTCGGAGCCTGGTGCGGTTCGCCGCACCAGGCTCCGGTGGTTTCCGGGGCTGTTCCTTCTTTCGTAGCCGCCGCCGGTGCTGCCGCCGACCGTCGCACGGTGACTGTGCTGCGGTGCGACCGTCTTCGGCGCCGCGTTGTCGAGCGAGGGCCGGCGAAGCTCGTTGCGCTCGCCGTGGCGAGTGCCCTGCGCCAGCCTCCTCTCCTTCTGCTTTCGACAACTGGTGCTGCTGACCGGCGCACGGTGACTGTGCTGCGGTGCGACCCTCGTCAGCCCCCGCGCTGTCGAGCGAGGGCCATTGCGCTCGCCGTGAAGAGTGCCGTCCTTCACCAGTCTCGCGAGGCCGTCGCCCGGGGCTATTTCTCTCTCGGCGGCCGACGCTCGTGCTGTGCCCGGCCGGCGCCTGGCTGCCCCGCGCGCGGAACTGTGTCCGCGCGATCGACAATCCGCTCCGGTGCGACCATCGGCCGCGCGCGCTGTCGCGCGAGGGCCGGCGAAGCTCGTTGCGCTCGCCGTGAAGAGTGCCCTGCACCAACCCCGCGAGACCGTCGCCCGGGACTATTTCTCCTTCTGCTGCCGCGCCAATCCCAGCCGCAGCGCGCCGGCCAGCTCGGCCGTCGCCTCGCGGAAGCGGGAGCCGACGCCGGTGAAGTTCAGGAACCCGTGGATCAGGTCCGGCTGCCGGCTCACTGCGACGGACACGCCGGCTTCGCGCAGCTTCCCCGCGTAGGCCTCGCCCTCGTCGCGCAGCGGGTCGAAGCCCGCGGTCATGATGAACGCCGGCGGCAGTCCACTGTGGTCGGTCGCGACGAGGGGCGACAGGCGCGGGTCGGCCTTGTCGGTGCCGGCGGGGACGTAGTGGCCTTCGAACCAGGTCATCGACTCGTCGGTGAGGAACAGCTTCTCGCCGAAGATCTCGCGCGAGCGGCGGCGCGTCGTGAAGTCCACGGCGGGGTAGATCAGCAGCTGGAACGCCGGCGCCGGGCCGCCGCGCCGCACCGCCGCCAGGGTCAAGGCCGCGGAGAGGTTGCCGCCCGCGCTGTCGCCGCCCACGGCGATGCGGTCGGCGTCGGCGCCGAGCTCGGCGGCATTCGCGTGGGTGTAGTCGAATGCCGCCAGCGCGTCTTCGAACGGAGTCGGGAACGGGTGTTCCGGCGCCATCCGGTACTCCACCGAGAGCACGCGCACGCCGGCGTGCTTCGCGAGGTAGCGCGCGGCGTTGTCGTGCGTGGCGCGGGAGCCGACCACCCAGCCGCCGCCGTGGAAGAACACGAGCAGCCCGGACGGCTCCGGCAGTCCCGCGGGTGTGTAGAGAGTCGCGTCGAGCGACGCGTCGCCGGACGGGATCACCACGTCGCGCACGGCCACGGGCTCGATCGTCTTGCCGCTCACCAGGTGGCGGCCGAGCTCGAGCCCGAGGCGCGAGCCCTCGACCGAGTCGCCGACGAGCGCGGTGCCGGTGAGCTGCTGCAACCGCAGCAGAAGCTGGGCGTCGAGGGCGAGCTCCTGCCCGTCGCGCCGCAGCGGCGGGCCGGCGATGAGCCGCCGGACGGGCCGGGGCAGCCAGAAGACCAGCTGCGCGGCGGCGGCCTGGGCGCGGACCTGGAGCGGGATCGCCATCGTTCCTCCTCGGCTGTGGACCCCGACGTTACTTGTCAGTAGGTAGTGGGTCCAGTTGTGATCGAGAACTCCGTCCCAAATCCTGGTCCTCCACTTAAGTCGAGGGGTTAGCCTCGGGGACGTGACTTCAGCCAAGACGGTGCTCGGGATCGGCGGTTCACTGCGCGACGGCTCGCAGTCCGAGCGCGCCCTGCGGATCGCCCTCGACTCGGCGGCCGAGCTGGGGGTGAACACCGAGCTGATCCCCGGGCCGGAGCTCGTGCTGCCGTTCTACGACACGGCCGCGGGCGAGCGCGACGACCGCGCGAGGCGGCTGATCGAGAGCATCCGTCGCGCCGACGGCCTGATCGTGGTCTCCCCGGGTTACCACGGCGCGCTGTCCGGGCTGGTCAAGAACGCCCTGGACTACGTCGAGGACCTGCGCGAAGACACCCGTCCGTACCTCGACGGCCGCCCCGTCGGCCTCGCCGCCGTCGCCTTCGGCTGGCAGGCCGCCGTCACCACTCTCGACCAGCTGCGCACGATCACGCACGCGCTGCGCGGATGGCCCACCCCGCTGGGTGGTTCGATCAACTCCGCCGAGACCAAGTTCGACGAGTCCGGCGGCGCCTCCGACGACAAGAGCGTGCGCACGCTGCGCCTCATCGGCCGCCACGTGGCCGAGTTCACCCTGTCGCGCTGAGGTTTCATCCGCCGGACGCCGGGTATTCCCCGGCGTGATGCCTGCCATGCGGTGGCAAGGTTCCGCTGATGCGGAACGTTGTTATCGATGAGACGCTGAGCCGGGCGTCCCGACGAGAAGGTAGGCGAAAGAATGGCTGACGCGATCTACACCGCGGCCGCGACCGCGCGAGGCGAGGGCCGCAACGGCGAGGTGACCTCGTCCGACGGGGTCATCGACGAGTCGCTGGCGATCCCGAAGGAAATGGGTGGCCCTGGCGGTGACAAGACCAACCCCGAGCAGCTGTTCGCCGCCGGCTATTCCGCCTGCTTCCACAGCGCTCTGCAGGCCGTGGCGCGTGCGGGGAAGGTGCAGCTGCCGGAGTCGACGGTGACCGCCGAGGTCAGCCTGTACAAGCAGGAAGTGGGCTTCAAGCTGGGCGTCGCGCTGAACGTCTCGCTGCCCGGCATGAACAAGGCCCAGGCCGACGAGCTCGTCGCGCAGGCGCACCAGGTGTGCCCGTACTCGAACGCGACGCGGGGCAACATCGAGGTCGCGCTCATCACCACGGTCTGACCCCGTTCCCGGCCGGCTTCCACCACCACGACACAGAAAGGACAACCCGATGGTCAACTCTCCCATCAAGAGCCCCCTGAGCGACGCCGACAAGGAGATCACGGGCAACGCCCTGCAGGCGACGCTCGTCGACCTCGTGGACCTTTCGCTGATCGCGAAGCAGGCCCACTGGAACGTCGTGGGCAAGAACTTCCGCAGCGCCCACCTGCAGCTCGACGAGCTCGTGGCCACGGCCCGCCAGTACGTCGACGAGGTCGCCGAGCGCGCCAACGCCATCGGCATCTCGCCCAACGGCAAGGCGAAGACCGTCGTCGAAAGCTCGGGCGTCCCGGACTACCCCGACAACTGGCAGTCGGTGGAATCCACGGTCGCCGCCATCGTCGACATCCTGGCGTCGCTCATCGAGCGCCTCCGCAAGCGCATCGACGAGACCGACAAGAGCGACCTGGTCACGCAGGACCTGCTGATCGAAATCACGCGCGCCTTGGAAGAGGCGCACTGGATGTGGCAGGCGCAGCAGGCCTGACGGTTGTTGCTGACGGGCCGCTCACCCCTCGGGGTGGGCGGCCTTTGTCGTGCCTTGTCGTGCTTTGTCGTGTCGGGCGGCGCGCGTTGCGTGCTTCGCGGCGTACGCACCACGTTGTCACGGTGCACGACCGGCCTGTTCGCTATCGCTTTAGCCGCAGCCGTGTGCGTGGCACATCGGTTCGCCGGGGCGCGCCCATGGGCCGGGCGTCAGAGGGCGGCACCGGGTGGGCACCAGCCAAACAACCTGTCCATGATGTCGAGTAAATGCTCTTCAGCCGGGTCGTCTTGGTCGCCCGCGCTTTGTCGGATCTCGTCCTGGGCTTCGTAGCCGGCGTTCAGAATGTCTTCGCGGTCGGTGCCGGCGGCGAGCGCCGCCGTGACGATCTCCAGGAGCTCCGAGTCGTCGCGGCGGCGAGCCGCCGTTCGCGCACGGCTTCGCGGCGTACGCACCACGTTGTCACGGCACACGAACGGCCCGTTCGTGCCATTTCGGCGCGAGGGGACCGTTCGCGCCATCCGACACGGGCTTTTCCGCCCGCTTCCGTGTTCACTTGAGGGCATGCCCGCTCTCCACCCGCCGCTGGATCGGCAGCAGCTCGGTCACCTCAGGCACTTCGACAACCTCTCCCGCCAGTTCCGCAACGACTGGTCCTTCATGCAGGGCAAGGGAACCGGCCAAGACGACTTCGGCGGCTACCGGTTCCAGCTCGCGTACATGGCGTACGCGCTGGCCTTGACGCACCGGCACCGGCTGCCCGCCGCGCCCGGGTTGTTCCGGCCGACGATGCGGCGGCTCGTGGAGAAGATCCTGCTGCCCGAGGTGTGGCTGTACTGGCGCGACGTGAGCCGCGGCGGGGCGGTGGTCAACGCGCACCTCGGGGATCTCAAGGAGGAGTGGGATCCCGTGGTGCGCGACAACATCATGTACAGCGCGTACGTGCAGTCGATGGCACTGTTGCACGACTACCTCTTCGGTGCTGACGAGTTCGCCGCGCCGGGATCGCTGACGTTCCAGCACTGGTCGTACTTCTGGGGCGGCGAGGAGAAGCGGTTCGCGTACGACCGCGAGTCGCTCAACGACCACATCTACTGGCAGATGGTCGAAAACGGCTACCTGGGCGTGGCGTGCGAGCCCAACTGCGTGTTCCAGATCTGCAACCAGCCGGCCATCCTCGGCTTCCGCCTCCACGACCTGATCACCGGCGGCAGCCGCGCCGAGGAGGTCGTGGCCGGCTACGAACGCGCGTGGGCCGACTTCGGCCGGCTCGACGAATCGGGCCACTACAACATGATGATCACCGCCGACTCGAAGCGCGTGCGGCCGAACGAAGCGCCGTCGCCGTGGGTGGACGCGTGGTGCGGCGCGCTGATGAACATGTGGAACCGCGACTTCGTCCACGACGGTTACCCGGAGCAGGTCAAGCGGTTCCTCGTCGACGGCCCGGACGGCACGCGGTCCGTCCGCTCGGCGCCGGCGCGGGAAGTGATGGGCCAGCCCGTCATCACCGACACGTGCGACTTCGGCTGGGTGGCGGCGTGGGCGTCGGAGATGGGCGACGCCGCCACGCTCGACAGCCTGCTCGCCCACGCCGACCGCTTCATGAACCCGACCTGGCGCGAAGGCGGCCTGTACTACCCGCGCAACGACACCCCGGCCGACGCCGACGGCAACCGCACCGACATCGAGCCGATGAGCGGCAACGTCCTGCTCGGCTACGCCCGCCTCAACACCCCGGACGGCCTCTGGGGCCTCTACACCAACCCGTGGCCGGCGAGCCATTTCCAGGAGCCGGCGTTAACCGTTGTCGATCGGGACGTCGAGGTCAGCCAAGCGGAGGTCGTCGACGGCGTGCTGCGCGCCCGGCTGCGGCGCACGCCCGACGTGCCGGGTGAGGGCACCGTGACGATCGGCCGCATCCCCGGAGCGTGGAGGGCCCGGCTCGACGGGGTTGAACTTTCAACGCTGGACCGCACCGAAGCCGGCCTGGTCTTCCGGTGTGGTCCCGAAGCGCAGGTGCTGGAGGTGGAGCCGCTGGGCTGACGGGCCGCCCGGCCGGGTGTCACGAGCTGTCGCGGGCGGGGGTGCGGCAGTACGGTCGCAAGCATGGTGCTGCACAGCGGGGAACAGAACGGATCCAACCGTCAATCGGGCACGAACCCCATGTACGCAGGGGCGAATCCCGCCCTGGCGGCCGACTTCGTGATGCCGCACAACAAGCTTCGCGACACCTCGCTGCCGCCGGACGCCGCGTTGCAGCTCGTGCGCGACGAGCTGATGCTCGACGGCAACGCGCGGCTCAACATGGCCACGTTCGTCACCACGTGGATGGAGCCGCAGGCGCGTGACCTGATGGCCGAGTGCGTCGACAAGAACATGATCGACAAGGACGAGTACCCGCAGACGGCCGAGCTCGAGCGCCGCTGCGTGAACATCCTCGCCGACCTGTGGCACGCGCCCGACCCCGCGGACATCATGGGCTGCTCGACCACGGGCTCCTCCGAGGCGTGCATGCTCGCCGGCATGGCGCTGAAGCGGCGCTGGACGAAGCTCGGCCGCACCGGGAAGCCGAACCTGGTGATGGGCGTGAACGTGCAGGTGTGCTGGGACAAGTTCTGCGAGTACTGGGAGGTCGAGCCGCGCCTGGTGCCCATGGACGGCGACCGGTTGCACCTTTCCGCCGAGGAGGCGGTGAAGCACTGCGACGAGAACACCATCGGCGTTGTCGCGATCCTCGGGTCCACTTTCGACGGCAGCTACGAGCCCGTCGCGGAGATCGCCGCCGCGCTGGATGACCTGCAGGCCCGCACCGGCTGGGACATCCCCGTCCACGTCGACGGCGCGTCGGGCGCGATGATCGCGCCGTTCCTCGACGAGGACCTGGCGTGGGACTTCCGCCTGCCGCGTGTCGCGTCGATCAACACCTCGGGCCACAAGTACGGCCTCGTGTACCCCGGCGTCGGCTGGGTCGTCTGGCGCAACCGCGAGGCGCTGCCCTCGGAGCTGGTCTTCAACGTCAACTACCTCGGCGGCGACATGCCCACGTTCGCGCTGAACTTCTCCCGCCCCGGCGCCGAAGTGGCCGCGCAGTACTACACCTTCGTCCGCCTCGGCCGCGAAGGCTTCCGCGCCGTGCAGCAAGCCTCGCGCGACGTCGCCCTCCACCTGTCCGCCGCCATCGCCGACCTGGGCCCGTTCCAGCTCCTGACCCGCGGCGACCAGCTTCCGGTCTTCGCCTTCACCACCAAGCCCGAGATCACCGCCTACGACGTCTTCGACGTCTCCCGCCGCCTCCGCGAACGCGGCTGGCTCGTCCCGGCCTACACCTTCCCGGAACACCGCACCGACCTGGCGGTGCTGCGCATCGTCGTCCGCAACGGCTTCACCCACGACCTGGCCGACCTCCTGATGGACGACCTCCGCCGCGCCCTGCCCGAGCTGGAACGCCAAACCAAGCCCCAGCACGACCCGGCGACGTCGACGGCGTTCCACCACTGACGAAAAGCGGAGGCAGGCCGAGGTACTGACGCGCGACACTTCGCGGGTGATCACGATGCAGCCCGTTGTCGAGGTGTGCGCGCGAGACGGTTTCGCACTCTGGCCTGTCTCCGAGGCCCGAACGGACGGTTACCTCGCGCTCAGCGGCGAGCTCACGCCCCTCGAAGTCGGGACAGCGCTGATGTGCGTGGTCGGCTGCAACGACGTCGACCCGGGCGACGACGGCCGACCGCCGCGCCCCGCCGACGCGCTGGAGTCCTTTCTGCACGGCCTGCTCACGTTCGACAGCCTCTTCGCGGCGGGTGGTCTCAAGGTGACCAACACTGCCGCCGGTGTGGTGTCCTGGCCGGGCTGCTGCAGTGGTCTGGAGGAATGGCGCGACTGGAACCAGGTCTTCGCGTTCGGCGGCTCAGTCTGCCTCGGGCACGGTCCGTTGGCTGAACGCGACGACGAGATCGTCCGGATCACCGCCGACGCGACGCCGACCGGCAGCCCGGTGATCGAGGTGCCGGCCGGCGAACTCCGGCACCTTCTGGCCGGTGTCGAGCGCGACCTCGCGGCCTTTCTCGCGCTCGCTGCCGACTGGGCCTACCGGCACCTGCCCCGCCACACCCTCCCGGTCATCGCCGCCCTCATCCGGGTTCTCGACCTCCCGCGGCCTCGCGACATCCACGGCGGACAGCCGGCCAGGCTTCAACTCGAGCGCGGAAGCGCCTCGGCTTCGTGAGGTAGCGCCCCACGTCAGCGCCGCGGCTTCGCCCGCAAATACTGATCCGCCCACCGCACCTCGGCGCCCAGTGCGTGCGCCGCGCGTTGTGGCCAGTGCGGGTCGCGCAGGAGGGCGCGGGCGAGGAACACCGCGTCGGCCGAGCCGGTGGCGACGATTTGTTCCGCTTGTTCCGGTTCGGTGATCATGCCGACGGCGCCGGTGGGCACGGCGGTCTCGCGGCGGATGCGTTCGGCGAACGGCACCTGGTAGCCCGGGCCGATGGGGATGCGAGGGTGGGGCACGTTGCCGCCGGAGGAGACGTCGACGAGGTCGGTGCCGCGGTCGGCGAGCAGCTTCACGAGGTGCACGGAGTCGTCGGGGGACCAGCCGCCGTCGGCCCAGTCGCTGGCGGAGATGCGGGTGAGCAGGGGGACGTCGGGGCCGATCTCCGCACGCACGGCTTCGGTGAGCTCCAGCGCGAGCCGGGTGCGGCCCTCGAAGTCGCCCCCGTAGCGGTCGGTGCGGGAGTTGGACAGCGGCGACAGGAACTGGTGGCCGAGGTAGCCGTGCGCGAGGTGCAGCTCCACCAGGTCGAACCCGGCCTCGAGCGCGCGGCGGGCGCCGGCGGCGAAGTCGGCCGGGAGGTGGGCGACCTCGTCGGTGGTCAGCGGACGGGCGGGGGCGTAGTCGCCGAAGGGCTGGTCGTCCGCGCCGACGCTCTGCCAGCCGCCCTCGGACGCGGGCACGGTGCCGGTGCCCTCCCACGGCCGGCGCGTGGACGCCTTGCGCCCCGCGTGCGCGAGCTGCATGCCGATCACCGCGCCCTGCGCGTGCACGAAGTCGGTGACACGGCGCCAGGCGGCGACCTGCTCGTCGTTCCAGATGCCGGTGTCCTGCGGGCTGATCCGGCCTTCCGGGGTGACGGCGCTGGCTTCGGTCAGGACGAGCCCGGCACCGCCGACGGCGAACTGGCCCAGGTGGACGAGGTGCCAGTCGTTGGGCACGCCGTCGGTGGCGGAGTACTGGCACATGGGCGAGACCCACGCTCGGTTCGGCAGCGTCAGGCCTCGCAGGGAGAGGGGTTCGAAGAGTCGGCTCACGATTCGATGAAACACCCAGTGGTGGTCGTCTCGTCCCGGCGCGGGGGGTGTACTCGCGAGTAATGTCGTTGACATGGGTCTTGCCGCAGACGAACGCCAGGCGTTGAGCACTCTCTTCGACGAGGTCGGCCCCGACGCCCCGACCTTGTGCGAAGGCTGGGCGACGCGCGATCTCGCGGCCCACCTCATCGTGCGCGAACACCGCCTCGACGCGTCGCCGGGCATCATGGTGCCCGCGCTCGCCGGCTACACGAAGCGCGTGCAGGACGGCTACGCCGCCAAGCCGTGGCCCGCGCTCGTCGACCAGGTCCGCCGCGGCCCGGCGTGGTACTGGCCCATGGCCATCGGCCCCCTCGACGAGCTCACCAACGGCGCCGAGTTCCTTGTCCACCACGAAGACGTCCGCCGCGCCCAGCCCGGCTGGGAACCCCGCCCCGCCGAACCGTCTCGCGACGAAGCCGCGTGGCGCCTCGCCCGCCAGTCCGCGAAACTCAACCTGCGCAAGGCCCCCGTCGGCGTCGTCCTGCGCCACACCGACGGCCGCTCCGCCCAGGTCAAATCCGGCACCCCCGTCGTGACCGTCACGGGCGACCCCGTGGACCTCCTCCTCTTCGTCTTCGGCCGCGACGCCGTCCACGTCACTTTCGACGGCGACCCCACGGCAGTCGACCGCTTGCAGGCGCTGAGCCGCGGCATGTGAGCCGCGTTCGGCCGCTCATCCGTCGAGATGACGGGTATCGCCGAGGCTGACGAGCTGGTGGTTGCGGAAGTAGTCGTCTTCCCGCAACGTGGTGATGCTTCCGGAGGGCGCCCGGAAGTTCACGCGGCCCAGCGACTCGACCGGCATCCCGATCCAACACGCCACGACGAACGTCAGGGTCCCGCCGTGCGTCACAATGACCTGGTGCTCACACCGCCGTAGGAGGATCTCCTCCATGGCCGCGTAAACGCGCCGCGCGAACGTCCTCGTGGTCTCGGCACCCCGCACACCCACGTCGTGCCCCATCCGGTCCCCACTCGCCGACGGCGGAACGAACCGCTGGTCCAGCCACTCCTGCGACCGCCCCTCGGCCTCGCCGTACGACCTCTCCCGCAACCGGCGCTCCTCGACGAGCTTCACACCGAACGCCGCTGCCACCTCGTCGGCCGTACGGCGCGCACGCCGCAGATCCGACGAAACCACCTCGACCTCGGCGTTGTCGGGAACCCGCGCTCGCAACGCCGCGGCGATCGAAACCGCCGCTCGAACGCCGGCCGGCGTCAGCTGCGAGTCGTACCACCCACCCACCACTCCCTCGACGTGATGCGTGGCCTCCGGATGGGTGACGACGTAGATGCTCCGCACCGGCGAGCGCCCTTTCGTTGTTCGAACCTTTGTGCCCCAGCGCCTTTCCACTCCTGGCGCCGTCGCCCCGGTGCCTTACCCCCCGGTGCCTTACCCCCCGGCGCCTTACGGCCCCCAGCGCTTTACACCCCCCCCAGCGCCTTTCCGCCCCGGCGCCGCCCGGCCCCGTCCCGCCCCGCCCCGCGAAGAGCCTTACCGCCCCAGCGTCGTTCCCCAAAGCGCTGTATCGCCCCCAGCGGCTTTCCGCCTCCCAGCGCCTTTGCGCCCCAGCGTCTTGCCCCCAGCGCCTTTGCGTCCGCAGCGTCTTGCTGCCTCCAGTGCCGTTTCGCCCCACAGCAGCCCGATTTCAGCCCCACCGCGCCTTTTCAGGCCACCGCGCCTTTTCATCCCCACGGTGGCTTGACGCCGTGCCCCACCCGCGCAACGGCCGTAAACCCACCCTCCCGGGGGCCGCCCATGATCCATTCTACCGGGGCACCCCGACAAAACCCGCTGCTCAGGCAGGTTGTCCACAGGACGCCACAGTTGTGGACAACTGGGGTAACCATGCGTGCAGAGCGCGAGAACCGAACGCGCGCGACACCTCGCCCCGACGTCCATCCGCCCAGCTCAGCGGAGTTCTCCAACCGGCGACCGCAAAGCCGACCAACCGAGTCAACCCCCCCCAAAAAAACACCTACCCAGCCCGAAGCCGCGACGGCCACGCAAACTCCAACGGCTCCGCCTGCCGACTCCACACCTCAACCAGCCCCGCCAGTAACTCCACCGCCCCACGGATATCGGCGTCACCAAAGGGATACGGCTCCGCCCGAATCACACCCCAGGCCTCCCGCGCGGCGGCAAACGGCGGGCGCCGGCGATGTTCCACCGCGCGATGCAGCACGCCAACGAGACTCTCCGCCACGGCGATGGACCCCGAAGCCGCCTTCAGGACCCGGCGGCTGCGGTCCCGGGCGTCGTGGCGGGGTTTCCGTGCAGCACAGTCATGTTGTCGAACACTCCGCCCGCCGCGATGCAGCCGAAGATGCCGCCGGACAGGCCCAGCGAGCGTTCCACCGCGGCGTGCGCGAGGTCGTGCGGGACGCGGAACTTGCGCGAGTACGAAGGCAGCCCGAGCACCACCCCGTCGCCACGGGTGATGCGCGTGAAGGTCTCGCCGCGGGGGTCGTGCTCGAACACCAGGTCCACAGCGCGAAGCATCGACCTCGGAAAGCCAGAAACCCAAGCGAATTTCCCCGGCCGGGGTCTACAAAGGGACCCCGGCCAGGGAGAAATCACCGAAAAGCGCGCAAAGCGAAGTCCACCTCGATCGACGTCTGCTTGATCGTCTCGGCGATCACCAGGGAGCCGTGGCCGGCGTCGTAGCGGTAGAACTCGTGGGGCGCGTCGCGGGCGCCCAGGCGGTCGAGGTAGTTCTCGATCTGCCGGATGGGGCAGCGCGGGTCGTTGTCGCCCGCCAGGATGAGCACGGGCGCGGCGACGGCGTCCACGTAGGTAATCGGCGAACATTCCTTGTACACCGCGGGCACATCCGAGGGTGCGCCGCCGAACAAAGCGCGGTCGAAAGAGCGCAGCTGCTCCATCTCGTCCTCGTACGCGGCGACGTAGTCGGCCACCGGCACGCCCGCGACGCCGGCCGCCCAGCGCGTGGGCTGGGTGCCGAGCGCGAGCAGCGACAGGTAGCCGCCCCAGGAGGCGCCGTTGACGACGCACTTGTCCTTGTCGGACAGTCCACTTTCGACAGCCCAGTCGTGCACCGCCGCGACGTCTTCGAGTTCTGTCAGGCCCGGCCGGCCCTCGATGGCGTCGCGCCACGCGGAGCCGTAGCCCGTGGAGCCGCGGTAGTTGACCTCGACCACGGCGAAGCCGGCGTCGAGCCACGTGGCGCGGTAGGCGGAGAAGCGGTCCTCGTCGGCGGCGTGCGGGCCGCCGTGCAGGGAGAACACCGTGGGCAACGGGCCGTCGGGCGCATCCGCCGGACGCGATACCAGCGCGTGGATCTGCCCGCCGACGCCCTCCACGAACGCGTCGGTGACCGGCGACGAACCCGGCGCCTGCTCACCCGGCGGCGCCAGCAGCACGGCTTCGGTGCCGTCGGCCGCGCGGCGGCGCACCGCCGTCGGCTCCGCGGCGCTGGACCACGAGTACTCGATGCTGCCGTCCGGACGGACGCCCGCGCCGCCGATCCGGCCGGCCGGGGTGTCCACAGAGGACAGCGACTTGTCGTCGAGGTCGAACCGGTACAGCGAGCTGCGGCCCTGGTGGAAGTGCACCACCAGCAGCGCGCGGGCGTCGGGGTACCAGCCGGCCACGACCTCGCCGGGCAGGTCGATCTCGAGCTCCGTCTCGGTGTCCGCGCGGACATCCCAGATCAGCAGCTCCTCCCGGCCGCGCCGCTCGTGCAGCACGAGCAGCCGCTGGTCGCCGGGCAGCGGCGAGAACTCCAGCGCCGAAAGGCCCTTGCCCTCGCCGTCGTACTTCTCCGCGACGGTCGTGAAGCCGTCGGTCGCCAGCACGCGCAGCGCGGGATGGCGTGAGTCGCCGTGTTCGGAATGTGAGATAACCACCAAACTCTCGTCACGCGAGAGCGACGAGATGCCGGCGTCGTCCGGGTGGCTGTAGAAGCGCTCGGTCTTGCCGCCGATCTTCGCGAACAGCTCGCTGCCGTCGTCGGTCGAAACGCCGACCGCGATCACACGCGAGCCGAGCTCGAGGCCGGCCGGGTAGCCGTCGTGGACCTCGGGCAGCGGTTTGGTGGCGGCCGAGCTGTCACCGTCGAACGGCTGGCTCACCCAGGAGCCGAACTCGTCGCCGTCGGTGTCGTCGAACCACCAGACGGCCGAGCCGTCGGGGGCGGGGGTGGCGTGCAGGGTGCCATTGGACCGGTCGGTGACGCGGCGGTGACTGTCGGTGGCGCGATCCCAGGTGTAGACCTCCCAGACGCCGCTGGCGTTGGAGACGTACACGTTGGCGTCGGGGGCGTCGCGGGCCCATTCGGGCACGGAGATGCGGGCCGCGTGGAAGCGGGCTCGCCAGCGGGACTCGGCGTCGGCGTCGGCGAACAGGCGGTCGGGGACCACCGCGGGCGGATATTTGTTGCCTGACTGCGTGCTCACCCCTCGATCCTGCCACCCTGGTGGCCGTACTGTGTGCCGGGTGCTGGAGGGATACACGCGGGACGCGGCGTCGAGGCGAGCGGCGCGCACGGCGGTGGAGCGGGCGGCCTTCGCCCAGACGCTCTTCACGCCGGGCATGCGGGTGGTCGACCTGGGCTGCGGGCGCGGCACGATCACGCTGGGTTTCGGCAGCGGCGAGTCCACAGTGGACTACATCGTGACCGACCCGCTCGACCTGCCGTTCCCCACGTCGTCGGCCGACGTCGCCTTCTCCCACGCCCTGCTGGAACGCCTGCCTGACCCCGCGGGAGTGCTCGCCGAGCTGCACCGCGTGCTCCGGCCGGGTGGCCGGCTGGCGCTGTCCACTTCGGACTGGGGCCGCGCGCGGCTGCGTCCGAAATCGGCCAACGTCGACGCGGCCCTGCGCGGTTACTACCTGCTGCTGCGGCGTTCCGGCGCCAACCCGTTCGCGGGCCGGATCATTGCCGACCAGGTGTCCGACAGCGGCTTCACCGAGGTCGTCGCGCGGACCCGGCACCGCTCCGACCTGGCGTACCGGGATCTGGCCACGTTCGTCGAGCAGGCACTGGCCACGGCGCTCGCGGATCTGGACCACCCGGACCGCGACCAGCTGACGTCGGCCGCGCGCTCGGCCTACTCCTGGACGCGCACCGCCGGCCCCGGCGACTTCCTCCAGTGCTGGACGGAACTCACCGCCACCCGGTGATCCACCGCCTTCGGGGGTCCAGGGGGCGAAGCCTCCCTGGCGGGGGTCTGGGGGTTCGACCCCCAGAGGACACACAAGAGAGGCCCTATGTCCGCGCTTTCTGCGGACATAGGGCCTCCGGACTATCTTGTCGGGGTGGCGGGATTCGAACCCACGACCTCCTCGACCCGAACGAGGCACGCTACCAAGCTGCGCCACACCCCGAGGTACTGCTTAACGGGTCGAGGAGAAGTTTAGCCGACGGTCTTGGCGGGTTTCCTCGGGGTTGCCTTACGGCTTGCGGCGGCCCCGGATCCGCGCGGAACCAGCGTCAACAGGCTGGCCTCCGGCGGGCAGGCGAAGCGCGCGGGCGCGTACGGCGACGTGCCCAAGCCGGCCGAGACGTGCAGCCACATGTGGGCGCCCCAGCGGGAGGCGCCGCGGGCGCGGGTGCGGTCGAGCTCGCAGTTGGTCACGAGGGCGCCGTAGCCGGGCACGCGGAGCTGGCCGCCGTGAGTGTGGCCGGCGAGGACGAGGTCGTAACCGTCCGTGGCGAACGGGTCGAGCACGCGCGGCTCGGGCGAGTGCGTGACGCCGAGGCGCACGACGGCGCCCGCGTCTGCCGGCCCGGCGATCTCGCGGTAACGGTCGCGGTGCAGGTGGGGGTCGTCGAGGCCGGCGGCGAACACGGCCTGGCCCGCGACGTCGAGCGTGTGGCGCGAGTGGGTGAGGTCGGTCCAGCCGTGCTCGAGGAAGGCCGCGCGCAGGTCGCGCCACGGGAGCTTCGTGCCGTGGATGCGCTTCTTCTTGCCCTTCGGCATGAGGTAGCGAGCGGGGTTCTTCGGCTTGGGCGCGTAGTAGTCGTTGCTGCCGAAGACGAACACGCCGGGCCGGTCGAGCAGCGGGCCGAGCGCGCGCAGCACCGACGGCACGGCCGTGCGGTGCGAGAGGTTGTCGCCGGTGTTCACGACGAGGTCGGGTTCGAGCCGGTCGAGCGCGGCCACCCACCGTTGCTTCGCGCGGTGCCCGGGAAGCATGTGCAGGTCGGAGACGTGCAGGATCGTGAACGGCTTCGAGCCGGCGGCCAGCACGGGCAGCTCGGCCGTGCGGAGGGTGAACCGCCGCCGTTCTACGCCCACGGCGTAACCGAGTGTGGCGGTCCCGAGCGCGAGGGTCCCTATGGCGAGCTTCTTGGCGGTGCTGGTGTTACTGAGCGTGCTCACAAGGCGAGGATACGTGGTCGGCGTGTTCCAGGGCTTGCGGGCAGCGTGAGGCTCCCGGACGCGGCTAGGTTGAGTCCGATGTCGACCGAAGCGGAGTTGCGCGTGGGCCTGGCGCGGCTCGTCGGGGCCCGCGTCACGGACGTCGGGCGCACCGTGAACATGATCGAGGTCGGGTTCGCGCTCGGAGAGGTCGAGACACGGCTGCACGCGCAGTGCCCGTTCCGTTTCATCGGCGGGGACAACGTGGTGATCGGCAGCGAAGACCTGGCGTACCCGGCCGCGCCCGCCGACGAGGCCGCGTACGCCGAGCGCCGCACGATGTATGACCGCAAGGCACGGTGGCTGACCGCGCGCCTCGCGGCCGGCGAGTATCGGGTGGAGTCGGCCGAGCTCGGCCGTGCGGGTGCTGTGACGCTGGTGGTCACCGGGTCCGCGGTGCTGGAGGTGTTCCCGGCGTGCTCGGGGCCGGTTGAGCAGTGGCGGCTGTTCGAGCGCGGGTCCGATGTGCACCACGTCTTTCCGGGCAGCGATGATCACTGAGCGTGCGTTTGGTATCCGATTGTGTGCTCAACAGTTGGGTGACGTCGGCCGGTTCGGGGGAACGGGCTCGTTAGCATCTGCGTCGGCCCGAGTACGGGTGACAAGCCGGGGGGCTTGGGGAGAACGATGGAACAGTTCGGGCCGTACCGGATCGAGGCGTTGCTGGGCCGCGGCGGGATGGGCGAGGTGCACCGCGCCTACGACACCGCGCACGACCGCGTTGTCGCGCTGAAGCGGCTTTCCGAGGCGTACGTGGCCGACGAGGCGTTCCGCGCGCGCTTCCGCCGCGAGTCGCAGGTGGTGGCGCGGCTGCGCGAGCCGCACGTCATCCCGATCCACGCGTACGGCGAGATCGACGGCCGGCTCTACCTCGACATGCGCCTGGTCGAGGGGCAGGACCTCAAGGACCTGATCGCCGTGGGACCGTTGACCGCCACCCGCGCGGCCGGCCTGATCACGCAGGTCGCCAGCGCGCTCGACGCCGCCCACTCCGACGGCCTCGTCCACCGCGACGTGAAGCCCTCGAACATCCTCGTCACCGACGGTGACTTCGTGTACTTGGTCGACTTCGGCATCGCGCGCTCGATGTCGGGCGCCGTGACGTCGATCACGGGCACGGGCAACGTGATCGGCACCCTGGACTACATGGCGCCGGAGCGATTCGGCGACAAGCCGCTTGACGGATCTGTCGACGTGTACGCGCTGGCTTGCGTGTTCTACGAGTGCCTGACGGGGCATCGGCCGTTTCCCGTGGACGGTGCCGTGGCCCAGATGGGCGCTCACCTGACCGCTCCGCCGCCGGCTTTGTCCGCCGCGCGACGGGACCTGCCGCGCACCCTCGACGACGTGGTGTCCCGGGGCATGGCCAAGGACCCGGCCGCCCGCTACCCGACGGCGGGCGCCTTCGCGGCGGCGGTGAACGCGGCCCTGGCCGGTTCGCCGGGTCCCACGGCGACGAGTGCCGAGACGAGTGCACCGGTGTGGCAGCGGGGGGAGCTCGGCGGGGCGGGGCATGGGTCCGCTGGGGTGCCCGGCTCAGGACGGGACGGCGCGGAATCGGGTCCTGGCTTCGCCGCAGGCCCGGCCGAGCCAGGCTTTGGCGTGGCTGCGGCGGATGGGATGCCCTGGGCGGGTGTTGGGTCAGGCTCGGCGGCGGGGTCCGAATCAGCTGGTGGTCCAGGCGGGCCTGGATCGGGTTCCGGCTCGGCCTCCGGGCAGGATTCAGGGTCGGCGGCTGGATTGGCTGGCGTGGCGCCCAACACGCCGCCGCCGGGCGTGGTCCTGCCGGGCACACTGGCCGGGCCGCCGAGCACTCCGCCGCCCGGGTTTCCGGCTGGGCCGGGCACGTGGGCCGGACCACCATCGGGGGTGTTCACCGGTGGGCACGTCTACCCGAACGGTCCCGCGACGTCCGGCGGCGGCCCGGCGACGTCGTTGAACACGCCGATCCCGCTGGCTTCCGGGGCGCCGTCGTGGCAGGGCACTCCGCCGCCGCAGACGCGGCCGGCTCCGGTGCCGCCGGGTAAGTCGCGCAAAGGGGCGGTGATCACGGCGGTGGTGGCGGTCGTCGTGGTGATCGCGGTCGTCGCGACGGTGCTGATCATCCGCGCCCAGGGCCAAGCCGAGGCAGGCGGCGGCACGTCGACCCCGCCGTCGACGCCAAGCGCTTCGAGCCCGTCCAGCACGGACAACGAGACCACCACCCCGAATAGCCCATCCAGTCCTCCGCCGTCGTCGAGTGGTGCGCCGAAGTCCGCGAGCGCCCCCAGCGGGAATGTGCCGGTGCCGGCCACCTACCAGGGCAGCGGTTGCACGTCGGCTCAACCGGTGCAGGGCGCCACCGGCGCGGCGTACTGCACGAAGTCGCTCGCCGGCGATTTCCGGTCCGGAAACGTCACGCTCCACCAGCCGACTCAGGCGCACTTCAACCAGTTCCCCGACGAAGCCACGATGGCGGCCTTCTTCGAAGGCCTGGTCCAAGCCCACGACCTCATCCGCGACGACGACCACGGCGGCTGCGACCCCGTGAAACATCCCGGAATCTGAGGCTCCTACAACCGGTCCGGCGCCGGCGTCCCCCACGCCGGCGATTTCATCACCTGCTACGACGACACGTTCGTCTACACGGACGCTCGCACCCACACCCTCGGCGTCCTCGTTTTCGACGGCGTGTCGACGCCCCAGGAGCGCGACCAGATGTACCTCTGGTGGAACGAGGTCATCCTGCAAGACCTGCCGAAGTTCTGACGCCGCGTCAGCCGTTGAGCACGGACTTCATTTCGGCCGCACATTCCCGGGAGAACGCCCGAGCGCGATCAGGAAAAGGCGCACGACGGCGATCAGCGAGCCCGGCCCGAACGTGACGAGCCAGAGCAGCGGCGGCCAGTCGCGGGTCGCCCAGTCGGACAGGAGGAAAAAAGCCACCAGGCCGGCCGAACCGAGTGGGATCGCGATCAGCACCCAGACGTCGACGGGCCGGCGCCAAGGAAGCACCGAAAGGAACAACGTCGTGCCGAACAAGAGGAGCAGAAAAGCGAACACGATAGGCATTTCACTCTCCGATCAGCCGCTCCGAGTTGCGAGCGACGGAGGGACCCGCCACCGCGCCGCGTGAAACCGCCGGCCTGCGACGACCATCGACGGCGCGACCAAGAACACGACCAGCCCCAGAACCAACTCCACGGCGGCCCCTTCCCCCGGAGACCTTCATTCTCCGGGGGAAACGGACGATTCGTCTACGTGATGACGCGGACACCACCTCAGCCGTCGAGCGTGACGACTTCCTTGCTCACGGCTCCACCGGCCTCCGGCGGGCCGGCGCGCCCCTCGAGCCGAAGCGGCGCCCCGCGCACGCCATCACTTGCTGCGACGCGGACAAGACGACCGTGCAGGCGAGAATCACCGCCACAACGGCCAGAATGATCGCTGATTTCATTTCGCCTCAGGTGTGATTTGTCTTCGCGTTCCGGCCGAGGCGAAGGTTCTTGGCCCAGCGAACGATGTCGACGATCAGGCGGCTCAGCGCGATGAGCATGCCCCACATCAGGAGCACGAACCACATTTGCCAGGGGCTTTCGAGTGTGGTGATCAGTACCCACGACGCGGCGACGTGGGCGGCCATGCCGGCCGCGCGCAGGAGAGGAGGCCGCAGAGGCAGGCATGCTGTGCCGATGGACACGACGAGTATTCCCAGCAATAGAGGCCAAACTGCTGCCGCTCCACCCACGTGACGATCTTAGTGCCGGAATTGCCGGGCGGGGCAGCGGCCATTCGGGGCAAGAACTGCGTCAGCGCGCGCACAAAAAAGCGTCGGCCGGGAGACCAAAGCTCCCGGCCGACGTCAACGCTCAGCGACCTGTGTACTTCGGATCCTCTGGTGGCAGCTGCGCGATCGGCTGGTCGGCCATGATGTTCTTCATCGCGCCGAACCAGGTCTGGGCGGGGGTCTTGCCGCCGAACATGTTGCCGGTGCCGCAGGTGGTGACGGTGCCGACGGAGCGGAAGCACAGGCCTCCGGTGCCGCCTTCGGGGCGGAAGACCATGGCGGCGCCGGCCATTTGCGGGGTGCCGGCGACGAAGGTCGCGGAGCCGTTGTTCTGGGTGGTGCCCGTCTTGCCGAGGATGGGGCGGTTCCAGCCCACGGCCGCGGCCGCCGCGGCCGAGGTGCCGCCCGGCTGGTCGTCCTTGCTCATGCCGACGACCATGGTGTTCGCGAGGCCCTCGGGGACGGCCTGCGCACAAGCCTCTTCCTTGTAAGGCACCGTTTTCCCGTTGCGGTCGGTGATGCCGGACAGCGGGGTGGGCGGGCACCAGACGCCGCCGCTCAGCAGCGTGGCTGCGACGTTCGCCATTTCGAGGCCGCTGGTCGGGCTGAAGCCCAGGGTGAACGCGCCGACGCCGGGGTAGTTGCCCTTGGGGCCGTAGGCCTTCGCCTGGGATTCGGCCTTGCTGGGGTCGTTCGGATCGACGGTACCGCCGCCGGTGTTGCTCGCCATGGTGTTCTTCATGCCGAGGCGGACCGCCATGTCGATGCCCGGCGCGGTGCTGCCGAGTTTGTCCTCGAGGGCCACGAAGGCGGTGTTCGGCGAGGTCGCCAACGCGCCCTGCAGGGTGTTCGAAGCGCCGTAGTGGCCGGCGTTACCGACGCAATACCAGTGCGTGTTCGGTGCGCCCGTGGGCGCGCACTGCGGCTGGCTGCCGGTGAAGACGTGCGACGTATAGCCGTCACCCACCGGGATATTGCTGTAGATCCCCGCAATCCCGCGGTCCAGCACAGCCGCTGTCGTGAAGATCTTGTAGCTCGACCCCGCCCCGCCCGTGTTGTACACACCGGACGGCAGCGCGAAAGTGGTCTGGCCCTGATCCGCGTCGATGCCGTAATCACGGTTCGCCGCCAGTGCCACCACTTCGTGGCGCGTCTTTCCCGGACGCACCAACGAAAGTGTGTTCGCCACGTTCTTCTGCGTCTTCTTGACCTGCGTCTCCGCCGAGACCTTCGCCTCGTGGTTGGCCTTTTCGTCCAGGGTGGTCTTGATCGTGTAGCCGCCCGTGTACAGGTCGTCCTTCGAGAAGCCGGCCTTCAGCAGGTAGTCCTCGACGTACTGGCAGAAGAAGCCGTTCTCCGGGCCGGCGCCGGTGCAGTTGGAGGCGGGCTTGGCGGGGGCGTCGGGGACCACGCCGAGCGGCGAGGCCTTGAAGCGTTCGGCGTCGGCCTTCGCCAGCTTTCGGTTGTCCACCATGCGGTCGAGCACGAGGTTGCGGCGCGTGGTGGCCTTGTCCGGGTGCTTCCACGGGTCGTTGTTGATCGGGTTGTTCACCAGGCCCGCGAGCAGCGCCGCCTGGGGCACCGTCAGGTTCTCGGGCGTGGTGTTGAAGTACGCGTGCGCGGCGGCGCCGATGCCGAAGATCTGGCGGGAGAACTCGACGATGTTGAGGTACCCGGCCAGGATCTGCTGCTTCGACAGCTTCGTCTCGAGCTGGATGGCAATGCGCGCTTCCTTGAGCTTGCGCGCGAGAGTCTGCTCCTGCGCCTTCTCCTGGCCGACCTTGTCGCCCCGATAGACGACGTTGATCAAGTAGTTCTTCACGTACTGCTGCGTGAGCGTCGAAGCACCCTGCGTGTCACCGCCGGTGCTGTTGGACACGGCCGCGCGCAGCGTGCCCTGCCAGTCGACGCCGTGGTGCTCGTAGAAGCGCTTGTCCTCCACCGACACCAGGGCCCACTGCATGGCCTCGTTGATCTGGTCGGCCGCCACCGGGATGCGGTACTGGTCGTACAGCGTCGCGATGGGCTTGCCGCCCGAGTCGGTGATCGTCGTCACCAGGGGCGGCGGGATGTCGGCGAGATCGGACGAGGTCTTCTCCACCGTCTCGCTCGCCTGGTTGGACGCCACGCCGGCGGCCCCCACCACGGGGAACAGGATTCCGGCGACGAGCACCCCCGCGAGCAGACAGAGGCCGATGAGCTTGAAGAGACCGTCCGTTTTGCGCACGAAGGCCAGGGTACTGAAGGCCTGTTGTGCTCCCGTTACCTCACACCCGTCAGGGGCCGACAGCAGTGACAAAACGGACCCCATGAGGTGACTTCCGGTAACGGAATGCATGCTAGGTCTTGGCGGGGGGAACCGAGGGCCCCTACAGTCCGTCAACGTCTCACGAAAGATTTGCCGACCGACGGCCCAGTGCGAGTGGGAGCTCCTCTGGACCGAACGGCGGCAGCGGCACCGGGGAGGTGCCGTCACCGACGTGAGAGCAGAGGGAGACACGCTCGCGGGGGTGGGAGCGGGAGCTTCACCTTCGCTGGTGTCGAACACCAGGGTAGGGAGCTGGGGGTATGGAGACCAACCAGTCGAGCTGGCGCATGAGCGCGTCGTGCCGGGATGCGGATCCCGACGGGCTCTTCGTGCGCGGCGCCGAGCAGAACCGGGCGAAAGCCGTGTGCATGGGGTGCCCGGTTCGCACGGAATGCCTCGCCGAGGCGCTCGACGGCCGGATCAACTTCGGTGTCTGGGGTGGCATGACCGAACGCGAGCGCCGCGCATTGCTGCGCCGTCGTTCCGACGTCACCAGCTGGACCGAGCTGCTCGAGGCGGCCAAGCGCGACGCGCTGGAAGGCGCGCAAGTCAGCTGACGCCTTCGTGAGTGGCCGGGCCC
Source organism: Amycolatopsis sp. NPDC001319 (assembly GCF_042896185.1). NCBI lineage: Bacteria > Bacillati > Actinomycetota > Actinomycetes > Pseudonocardiales > Pseudonocardiaceae > Amycolatopsis > Amycolatopsis sp. NPDC001319. Next base: position 1,044,821 of record NZ_JBIAWY010000001.1, read on the forward strand.
GAGATCAGGCCTGGCCACTCGCGAGCTTGGTCCCGATGTCGCGCAGACCTTCGAGGTCGTGCACGTCACCGGCCAACGCCGGAACTCGCACCAGCGGCACTTCCGGATGTGCTTTCGTGAACCGCGCCAGCAGCCGGTTCTCGCGCTCGGCCAGCGCCACGCGGTCGGCGTGCAGCCGCAGCACGGCCTCGGCCAGCGGTGCGTTCGTGCCGCCCTTCTGCAGCGACTCCGCGGCCGCGATGGCCTCCGACGCCGAAAGCGACGCGAGCACCGGGTGCGTCCGGTTCGCGACGAGCCCGCCGAGCGGCATCGACTCACCCGCGAGCCGCTCCACGAAGTACGAAGCCTCGCGCAGCGCGTCGGGCTCCGGCGCGGCGATCACGAGGAACGACGTGCCGCTGGAGCGCAGCAGCTCCGCCGTCTTGCGAGCGCGCTCGCGGAACCCGCCGAACATGCTGTCGAAGGCCTGCATGAACGCCGACGCGTCGGCCAGCAGCTGCCCGCCGATGATCGTCGACACGGCCTTGGCGAACATCGAGAACCCCGCGCTGACCACCTTGCGCAGCCCCCAGCCGCCCGCCTTCGCGGGGCCAGTCAGCAGCCGGATCATGCGGCCGTCGAGCGCGCTGGACAGGCGCGTCGGCGCGTCCAGGAAGTCGAGTGCCGAGCGGCTCGGCGGCGTGTCGACCACGATCAGGTCCCACTCGTCCGTGGCGGCGAGCTGGCCCAGCTTCTCCATCGCCATGTACTCCTGCGTGCCGGAGAACGACGTGGAAATGGTCTGGTAGAAGGGGTTCTGCAGCAGCTGCTCGGCGCGCTCGGGGCCGGCGTGCACGCGCACCATGTCGTCGAACGTGCGGCGCATGTCGAGCATCATCGCCCACAGCTCGCCCTTGGGCTCGAACCCCGCCACCTGCACCTGACGCGGGTGGTTGCCCAGCTCACGCAGCCCCAGCGCCTGCGCCAGCCGCCGCGCCGGGTCGATGGTCAGCACCACCGTCTGCCGGCCGCGCTCGGCCGCGCGCAACGCGAGCGCCGCCGCGGTGGTCGTCTTGCCGACGCCGCCGGAGCCGCAGCACACGATCACGCGGCTCTCCGGGTCGTCGAGCAGGGCGTCGACGTCAATGGCGGTCATCAGCGCACCCCCTGGTCCAGCAACGCTTCCGCGAGGTCGTAGAGCGACGCGACGTCCACGCCGTCGGTGACCTCCGGCAGCTCCAGCGTCGGCAGATCGGCCTCGGCGAGCTGCTCGCGCGCCCGCTGCTCCGCGGCCACGCGCACGGCGTGCTCCACGGTCTCCTCCACCAATGCCTCGAGCGTGTCGTCCGGCAGCTTCAGCCCGGCCGACGCGAGGCCGGAGCGCACGCGGCCGGCGTCGACGCGACCGTCGGCCGCCGCCGTGACGGAACGCGCGGGCAGGCGTGGCGGGCGCACGCGGTTGACCAGCACGGCGCCCGGGCGCAGGTCGGCGCCGTCGAGCTCCGCCACGGCCTCCACGGTCTCGCGCACCGGCATCTCTTCCAGCAGCGTGGTGAGGTGGATGGCGGTCTCGCCCGAGTGCAGCAGCCGCACGACGCCGTCGGCCTGGCCGCGGATCGGGCCGGTCTTGGCGAGGTCGGTCAGGGCCTTGGTGACGTCGAGGAACTTGACCACGCGGCCGGTGGGCGGCGAGTCGACCACCACGGCGTCGTAGGTGTGGCGGCCGTCGGACTCCGTGCGGCCCACGCACTCCTTGATCTTCCCGGTGAGCAGGACGTCGCGCAGGCCCGGCGCGAGCGTGGTCGCGAACTCGATCGCGCCCATCCGCCGCAGCGTCCGGCCGGCGAAGCCCAGGTTGTAGAACATCTCGAAGTACTCGAGCAGCGCGGCCTCGACGTCGATGTGCAGCGCGCGCAGCTCGCCCCCGCCGGGGACGGACGCGATGCGCTGCTCCGCGTACGGCAGCGGCTCGGTGTCGAAGAGCTGGGCGATGCCCTGGCGGCCCTCGACCTCGATCAGCAGCACCCGGCGGCCCTCGCGCGCGAGGGCCAGACCCAGCGCCGCGGCGAGGGTGGTCTTGCCGGTGCCGCCCTTGCCGGTGACGAAATGCAGCCGGGCCCGGGTGAGCTCGTCGGGCCAGCCGGCGGGGGGTGTGGTCACGCCGTCAACACTAAACCGGCGCTCAGCTGGCGAGCACCATGACGCCGACCGCAGCCGCGACCGCGGCGACGAGGATCCAGGTGAGGACGCCGGGCAGGACCGTGAGCGTGAGCACGGCCACCACGACCAGCGCCGTGAACGTGATCGCGCCGCCGATCGCGACCCGGGCCGAGCTGTTCACGTGGTCGCGCACCTTGGCCATCACCACGAGCACGAGCGGCAGCCCGGCCGCGGCGAGCAAGGCGGTCGCGACGATCCGCCACGTCTCCACACCTCCACGCTAGCGAGTGCCGGAGGTGTGAAGTGGACCACATTCGCAGACGGTCGGTGAGTCGTTCACCTGGACGGGTGCACCTGTGTTCCCCTGAGCGGCCCGGCCGTTGGACGGCGGTGGCCATGACCGCCCTTGCCCGCTTGGCTACGCTCCCCGGTCATGAGCGCCACCAAATGGGAGTACGCGACTGTCCCCCTGCTGATCCACGCGACGAAGCAGATCCTCGACCAGTGGGGCGAGGACGGCTGGGAGCTGGTCACCGTGCTCCCGAACCCGAGCGGCGAGCAGCACGTCGCGTACCTCAAGCGCCCGAAGAACTGAGGGGACCCGTCGTGACCTGGACTTCCCGGCTCGCCGAGCTCGGCATCGAACTGCCCGGCGTCGCCGCGCCGCTGGCCGCCTACGTGCCGGCCGTGCAGAGCGGCTCGCACGTCTACACCTCCGGCCAGCTGCCCTTCGTCGACGGCACGCTCGCCGCGACCGGCAAGGTCGGCGCGGAGGTCAGCCCCGAAGAGGCCAAGGGCCACGCCCGCACCTCCGTGCTCAACGCGCTGGCCGCCGTGCACGCGCTCGTGGGCATCGACTCGGTGACGCGGATCGTCAAGGTGGTCGGCTTCGTCGCGTCCGCGGAGGGCTTCACCGGCCAGCCCGCGGTGATCAACGGCGCGTCCGAGCTGCTCGGCGAGATCTTCGGCGACGCGGGCAAGCACGCCCGCTCGGCCGTCGGCGTCGCGGAGCTGCCGATCGGGGCGCCCGTGGAGGTCGAACTGATCGTGGAGGTGAAGTGATGGACCCCGACATCGAACAGTCCCTGCACGAGCTGCTGATCCGGCTCGCAGGCCGCACGCCCGACCAGCTCCTGTGGCGGTTCCGCGACTGGCTGGGCGAGGGCGCGATGGGCACGCTCGCGCGCACGCTGCCCAGGTCTTTGCTTAAGCACAGGATCGATCTGGACCAAACCGAGTACCGCCTGCTCGTCGCGGGTCTCATCCCGCACGGCGCCGACTGGCACCAGGTCAGTTCCACCCTGGGGGTAGACGACGTCACCGAGACCAGGTACACATTCACACCGAGTGCGCCCGAATGGGTGAACTCAGTCGACTCTGTGTCCGTCTTGCTCCACGCAACGTTGCGGGGACGCGCGGATGTGGGGGAAGTGCGGCAAAGCTGGCGACACCTCGGTGTGGTCGGTGAGGGTGGGGCCAAGCGAGTCCTGCTGGTGACGGCGACGTCCGGGCTGCCGAGGCTCACCGGCGAACTGCAGCGCGTGCTGCGGGTGCTGGGGGACGAGGAACCGAGCGTCGAGGTCATCCCACCGCGCTTCGACCTTCCCGGGTACCACCGGGCCGCGCTCGCCAATTCCGAGCTGGTCTGCGTCGGCGCCGCGGGTTCCGGTAATCGACTCGTCGCCGCTTAACGCTCGAGCCGCCAGGCGAGCTGGGAGGAGCAGAGCAATGGTGGAGGTTCACGAAGGCCCGCCCATGGACGGGTTCTCGGTGCCCCTGCGCCTGCACAACTTGTTGCTGGCCCTGGCGGGCCGCATCGACGACAGCGCGCTCACCGAAGCGCGTGAGCTGATCGCCCGCGCGCACATCGACGAAGCGGTCGAACTGACGACCGGCACGCTCATCGCGGGCCGCATCTCCGTCAGCTCGGCCGAGCAGCGCGAGCTGGCGCTGGTGCTCGAGATGAGCCGGTCGGACGCGACACTCGCCAACGACCTGCTGGTCGACGAGGCCGAGCAGGTCCACAGCCACCGCTTCACCGGCGACAACCAGCCGGAGTTCGGGCTGGCGGAGGCGCTCGACCGCACCCTGCAGGTGCTGCCGGACGTCCGCTCGGTGCACGCGGTGTGGCGCAACACCCCGGCGGGTTCCGTGCCGGGTGCGCTGCCGCAGCGCGTGGTGCTGGTGGAGCTGGGCCCGGAGGGCAACCCGCCCGCGGTCGCGTTCCGCGTCGACACGGCCCTGCGCCGCGCCGGCATCCGCTCCGTCGTCGAGGTCAGCGGCCCGGGTGTCGCGCGGTCCGCGTACCACCAGTCGGCCGCGTCCGTCGCCACGCCGGTGTGGGTCACCGGGGCCACGCACACGACGACGTCGGACTACCGGCCCGAGCCGGTCGTCACGCCGCCGGCTCCGGCACCCACGCCGGTGCCGACGCCCGTCGTGGAGCCGGTCGTGATGGAGGCCCCGAGCCGGCACAGCATCCGGCAGGCGCCCGAAGCCGTCGCCCCCGTGGTGCCGATCGTGCAGAACGCGCCCACTCCGCAGGCGGACAACTCGCGCAAGTCGCGGTCGGAGACGCGCGCCGAGCGCACCGCCGACCTGACGCCGGCCGAGGTCGCCCAGCTGCGCCAGGCGCTCGCGGAGGACCCGGAGAAGGGCCGCGAAATCGCCGCGGGCAAGCCGAGCATGCACGAGGTCGTGGAGCTGCCCGCGCTGGACCTGGACGACCCGAGCCTGTCGGAGCGCGACCGCGCGCTGCTGCGGGAGCTGCACGAGGAGCTGGCCGAGCGCGAACGCGCCGAGGCGGCCCGGCTGCGGCTCAACGGGGCGTCCCGTTCGGGTGGCGACCGCTGGTCGTCCTGAGGTTCTGACGTTTCGATCGCAGCCCCGGGCCCGTGTGGGTCCGGGGCTGCGGTGCGTCGGTGACATGTCACAACTTGTGGGCGTGAGGTCACGGGTGCGAGGTATGTTGCCTCGGTGGATCGGCCGCGTGAGTTCCTTTTCGACATCCCCGTGGGGGCCGGAGTCAGTACGAGGGCGAACGCCGACGGCCCGCCCGTGAAGCCCAAAGACGCCGCCACGGTGATCCTCACCCGCGACGGCGCGGACGGTCTCGAAGTCTTCCTGCAGCACCGCGTGAAGGGCATGCCCTTCGCCGGCGGCATGACCGTCTTCCCCGGCGGCGGGGTGGATCCGCGCGACGCCGACGCGTCCGTCGCGTGGGCCGGACCACCGCCGAGCTGGTGGGCCGGGCAGTTCACGTGCGACGAGAGCCTCGCCCGCGCGCTCGTGTGCGCCGCGGTGCGCGAGACGTTCGAAGAGTCCGGCGTGCTGCTGGCGGGCACGGAAGACGCGGTGGTCGCCGACGTCGCGCCATATGCAGAAGCCCGGAAAGCCTTGGAGAGCCGGGAAATCTCGCTCGCCGCGTTCCTCGCCGACGCCGGGCTCACGTTGCGCGCGGACCTGCTGCGGCCGTTCGCCCACTGGGTCACGCCACCGCAGGAGCCGCGCCGCTACGACACCCGCTTCTTCTCCGCGAAGCTGCCCGAGGGCCAGCGCGCGGACGGCGCGACGTCCGAGGCTCTCGCCACGGGTTGGCAGCGCCCGTCGGCCGCGGTCGGCGACGCGCGCGAAGGCCGCCGCATGCTGATGCCCCCGACGTGGCTCACGCTCGTCGAGATCGACGAGTTCGCCACGGCCGACGCGCTGCTGGCCGCGCCGCGCGAGATCGTGCGGACCATGCCGACGCTCATCAAGGAAGGCGACCGCTTCCGCGTCGTCCTCGACCCGACGGAGGTCTGACCGGTGACTGCCCCCGCGTACGGCGTGCTTCGCCGCGTCTCCGAGACCGTGCAGGTGCTGCTGGAGAACAACCCGTCGACGATGACGCTCGAGGGCACGAACAGCTGGGTCCTGCGTGGTCCGGACGCGCCGGCCGGCGTGGTCGTCGACCCCGGCTACCAGGACCTGGAGCACCTGGAGAAGCTCGCGGCCGTCGGCGCCGTGGAGCTCGTGGTGCTGACCCACCACCACGCCGACCACGCCGAGGGCGCGCCGTGGTTCGCCGAGCGCGTGGGCGCGCCGATCCGCGCGTTCGACGCTTCGCTGTGCGTCGGCGCGCCGGCCTTGGCCGACGGTGAGGTGTTGACCGCGGGTGGGCTCGAGTTCCGCGTGCTGCACACGCCCGGGCACACTGACGATTCCGTGTCCCTGCACGTCGCGGGGCAGATCCTGACCGGCGACACGATCCTCGGGCGCGGCACGACCGTGCTCAAGGACCTCGGCGACTACCTGCGGTCGCTGCGCAAGCTCATCGAGCTGCCCGAAGGTACCCCCGGCCTGCCCGGCCACGGCCCGGAGCTGGCCGATCTGCCCGCGACCGCGCGCGAATACCTGGCCCACCGGGAACAGCGGCTGGACCAGGTGCGTTCCGCTTTGAAGGTGCTCGGGGCCGACGCGTCGCCGCGACAGGTGGTCGAGGTGGTCTACGCGGACGTCGACCGGGCGCTGTGGGCGCCTGCCGAACAGAGCGTGCGGGCGCAGCTGGACTACCTACGTGCTTCGGAGGACGGGCGATGAGTGACGTCGAGGTCGAGTTCTACTGGCGGCCGGGCTGCGGCTTCTGCGCGGCGCTGCGGCGGCCGCTGATGGCGAGCGGCCTGAACGTCAAGGAGATCAACATCTGGGAGGAGCCGGGCGCGGCCGAGCGCGTGCGCGAGGTGGCCGACGGCAACGAGACCGTGCCGACGGTGATCGTCGGGTCGACCGCGATGGTGAACCCGTCGTTCGCCGAGGTCGAGGCGGCGGTGAAGGCGGCTTCGGCGGCCTGACGGTTTAGGGAAGGGCCGCTCACCGGGCTGGTGAGCGGCCCGTTTTCGTCGTCAGAACGCGGTGAGCAGCGGGGTGTCGATGACCGGGCGTTCGCCGTGGAGGAACTGCGCCCAGATCTGGCGCAGGTCGGCGATCTCGGGCAGGCCTTCGGGCGCGCCGGCGAGGCAGGCGGCACCTGGGGCGGCGTCGTGCGTGCCGAAGAGGAACGGGACGTCGATGCAGTGGCAGGCGCCGTACGGGTTGCCGGGAGCGCCCCAGTCGAAGCTGCTGGGACAGCTGCCGCGTACGCCGCGCGTGGTGTCCGTGACGGCGCACCGGTTGCTGCGCCGCTTCGCCGGTGGTCCGGCGGGCTGGCCGGGGCGGGCGAGTGCGTTGGACGCCGCTCAGGTCGCCGCGCTGACCCCCGTCTGGGAGCACAGCGGCGCGGCGCCGCGCCTGGAGCCCGGTGACGACGCCCTCTTCACCGCCCTGGCCCACGACGGCCGCGCCTCGCTGGCCACGCTCGCCGCTGCGTCGGGACGCTCCGAAACGACCGTCCGGCGCCGCCTCGAGCACCTGCGCTCCTCGGGCGCGCTCTACTTCGACGTCGAGGTGGATGCTGCCCTGCTCGGTGCGTCGCTGTCGGCCTTGTTGTGGCTCGGCGTCACTCCGTCCCGCCTCGACGCCGTCGCCCGCGAGGTCGCGACCTATCCGGAAGTCGCGCTCGTCGCGGCCACCACCGGCCCGACCAACCTGGCCCTCAGCGTCGGCTGCCGCGATGACGACGCCCTCTACGACTTCCTCGCCGCCCGCCTCGGCGCCCTCCCCGGCATCCACCAGGTCGAGACGGCACCGATGATCCGGACCATCAAACGCTCGGGCAGCTGGGTCGCGCCCTGATCTCGCCCGTCGCTGCGGAGTACCTGCGCAGCAGGGTCGACGGCGCCGTCAGAGACGGATGAGGGGCATTCGTGCGCCCGGCTGCACGGCGGCCGCGTCCCGTCAATCTCAGCGGGGCAGCATCGGCATCAGGTAGTACGTGAGGCTCACCTCCTGGGGCTCCGCCGCCGTCAGGACACACGCGCGCAGCCCCGGCTGGATCGACAGCCGCACGGTGGAGTCGGCGAAGGGCGCGAGGGCGTCGAGCAGGTAGCGCGCCTGGAATGACGGCGAGGTGCGGCCGCCGCAAACGTTTGCCTTCAGGGTTTCCTCGGCTTCGCCCGTGTCGGCGCGGGTGCTGGCGAGGCGGACGTGCGCGTCGCCCACTTCGAGGGTCAGGACGCGGCGGTCTTCGGCGTAGACGCCGACGCGACGGATGGCCGCGGCGAGGGCGTCGGCGGGCAGCTCGACCTCCGTGTCGACGTCGCCGCTCGGAATCGCGTCGGCCGACAGGAACCCCGCGTCGAGGACGGCGGTGGTGACGGTGCCGCCGGCCCAGGCCAGGCCGAAGTGGCCGGAGTCGGCGTGGAGGGTGAGGGTGCCCGTGGCGTGGCGCGTGGCCTCGGTCAGCAGGCGCGCGGGCACGAGCACGTCGAGCGGCCCCCACACCGCTCGCAACGGCAGGCGCGCCACGGCCATGCGGTAGCGGTCCGAGGCGGTGAGCACGAGCGTGTCACCGGAGCTCTGCACGCGCACGCCCGTGAAGACCGGCAGCGGATCGTCCTTCGCCGCCGTGCCCGCGACCGTGCGGACCGCGGCCGCCAGCAGCTCCCCGTCCACTTCGGACAACCGCGGCGGTTGCGCGGGCTCCACGCGCGCACCCCGGTCCAGCAGCGGCAAGGCGAAGCGCGCCCCTTCCACGCGCACCGCCAGCCGGCTGCCTTCGACGACCAGGCGCACCTGGTCGACGTCCAGCATCTTCAGCGTCTCGGCCAGCGGCGCCGCCGGCACGAGCACCTCCCCGTCGGTGTGCGACGTCGCCGGGCACGCCAACCGCACGGACAGGTCACGGTCGCTGCCAGCGACCGTGAGCCCGTCCGCGTCGGCGCGCAGCCGCAGCGCGGCCTGCCTCGGCAGCAGGCGCGCGGCGGCGTTCACGGCTGTGGACAGCGGCCGTGCCGGTGACGTCAGATCCATGCCCGCGAAGCTAGCGCGGACCACCGACAGAAAACGGCCACGGCCCTGCTGAACTGCGGAGACGTCAGTTTCCCGCGCCCACGAGCTCACCCGAGCCGGTCGGCTCCGACGCCGGCGCGCGCACGGTGCCGCGCATCAGCCACACCACGATCGCCAGCGCCACCCCGGCGCCGCCGGCGGCCAGGAACGACGCGCTCGGGCCCGAGTGCTCGACCAGGTAACCGCTCACCGACTGGCCCGCGGCCAGCCCCAGCGTCACAGCCGTGAGGACCCAGCCGAAGGCCTCCGCGGCCGTACCACGCGGCGCGACCGTTTCGATCGCCGTCGAGTGCGTGGTCGACTGCGGGGTGATCAGCGCGCCGGCCAGCAGCATCAGCAGCGCCAGCGCCCACAGCGACGACGGCAGTGCCAGCAGCGCCACCAGCGCGCCGAACCCGCCCAGCAACGCGGGCAAGCGCAGGCCCAGCCGGCGCGGCCACGGGTGCAGGCTGTAGGCCACGCCGAACGCCACCGACGTCAGCGACCACGCCGAAAGCAGCAGCCCGCTCAACGCCGCGTGCCCGGACTCCGTCGCGGCGGCCGGCACGGCCACCTCGACGAACCCGATCACCACACCGAAGCCCAACGCGGCCACGGCGAGCGTCCGCATGCCCGGGCTCGCCAGCGCACCCAGCAGCTTCGACTTCGCGCGCGGAGCAGGGCCCCAGGCGCGCACGGCGGGGCTCAGCGCGAACACCGTCGCGCCGGTGACCATCGCCGCGGCGCCCGCGACCATGCCCGTGCCGGCCCACGGCGCCGTGATCAGCAGACCCGCGATGCCCGGGCCGAGGATGAAGAACACCTCCATGCTGATCGCTTCGTACGAGAAGGCCGCGTTGCGCGCCGGGCCTTCCGGAAGCAGCTTCGTCCACAACGCACGTGAGGCCGACCCGATCATCGGCTCCGACAGACCCGTGGCGGCGGCCAGCGCGACCAGGAGGACCGTCGGCGCGTGCGCCTCGATCGCCAGGGCCAGCGCGACCATCGACAGCGCGAACAGTCCCACCGTGGCCAGCAGCGGCCGCGTGGGCCCGTAGCGGTCGATGAGGCGCCCCTGCACCACCGCGCCCACGGACACGCCGGCGAGCGAGCTGGCGGAAACCAGCCCGGCTGCGGCGAACGAACCGGTCTCGCGCTGCACGTAGAGCAGCGCCGAGATGCCGATCATCGCGATCGGCAAGCGGGCGAGCACCGACGCGACGACCGGGCGGCGAGAGCCAGGGGCCCTCAGCGCGGCACGGTAGTCGGCGAGTGTGGTGCGGCCTTCGGAGCGAGCAGAGTGGGACACGCGTACCAGTATGCCTGAGAGTGGTACGGAAGTACCAGTTGTTTTGCGGTCAGGTGCGTCACCTCCATCGAACGGCGTCGGTTACGCCGCAGAGGTCTCGATCCCGTAACGCTCTATGGATTCTCGGTGAACTCGTGCAACGAAACGGCCGAAGCGGCGTCCTTGAGAGTGAATGGCCTTGAATTCGTGGGTAGTGGCCATGATGGTTGAGAAACAGCACATCCCAACTCCCTCCGGCATACGGGTCGGGGCCTGAACCGGAGGGCGGGGAGCGCGGGTCGTCGGGGGATGGTCCGCGCGAGGCAAGGAGCCGGTGCGCCACGTCGGGGGTGGCGCCCGGCTCTTTGTCGTTTGTGGCGGCTTCGCTCCCGCCGGGTGGTCCACTTAGTTTCCCTGCGGTGGAGGAAAAACGCGCCGCGACACGGCATGGTCGGCTGGATGCCGCTCGTGTGGGGGACGCCCACAAAGGCTGAATCCCCGCTCCAGTCCCAAAAGCCCCAAAAACGACGAAGGCCACCCGACGCCGTGTGGCGAGGGTGGCCTTCAGTCCAAAGCAGTTACCGCGCGCGGCGGGCCAGGCGTTCGGGGTCCAGGATCAGGACGCTCTTGCCTTCCAGCCGCAGCCAGCCGCGGTGGGCGAAGTCGGCGAGGGCCTTGTTGACGGTCTCGCGGGAGGCGCCGACGTACTGGGCGATCTCCTCCTGCGTGAGGTCGTGGGTCACGCGCAGGAGGCCGGCCTCCTGGCTGCCGAAGCGCTGCGCGAGCTGCAGGAGCGCGCGGGCCACGCGGCCGGGCACGTCGGTGAAGATCAGCTCGGCGACCATGTTGTTCGTCCGGCGCAGCCTGCGGGCCACGACGCGCAGCAGCTGCTCCGCGATCTCCGGGCGCGTCGAGATCCACTGGCGCAGGGCCGGGCGGTCCATCGTGACGGCGCGGACCTCGGTGACCGTCGTCGCACTCGACGTGCGCGGGCCCGGGTCGAAGATGGACAGCTCGCCGAACATGTCCGACGGGCCGAAGATGCCCAGGAGGTTCTCGCGGCCGTCGGGTGACTTGCGGCCGATCTTCACCTTGCCGGACTGGATGATGTACAGCTTGTCGCCCGGCTCACCCTCGCTGAAGATGACATGGCCGCGGGGGAACTCCACGGATTCCAAGGTCTGGGCCAGAGCCTCAGCGGCTGCCGGCTCAACACCCTGGAAAATGCCCGCACGGGCCAGGGTTTCGTCCACCTCGGGTGCCTCCTCGTCGAGAAACGATCACTTCCTTCGCAGGTCGAAGGCCGTGTCGCCGATCACTTTCGCGTCAGTCTAGGGCGTGTCGGCGAGATCGCCCGTCGGCTCGCCGCGCGGGGCGCGGCAGCCGGAGACGATCTCGCACGAACAGGGAGCCTAACTCCGCACGCGTCGCGCGCGTAGCCTGGCTGCCCGTCCGCCCAGCCTGCGCAGCCGGAACAGCTCCAGAGCGCGGCCGATTCCGTGGCCGTACAGGGCCCTGACCTCGTTGGGTTGGGCCTGCTCCAGGAACTCCTCGACCTCGTTCTCCTGCACCGCGACGTGCTTGAGGCGGCTTTCCACCCGCTCCATGAAGAGAGCGAAGAACATGATCACCAGTGGGACCAGAATCACGAACCACGCGGTCATGACGCACATCCACTACGGAAAGTAAGCATCGACTCCAGATCCTCGCTCCTCGCGGCACACGGTGCGCCGAGGTGGTGCTCTGGCGTGTCGGCCGTCCACCGGCGGGTGCTCCCGCCCGGCTCGTCCGACGCGCCCGTAGGCTATCGGGGTGCCACCTGCCGTCACGAACGCCCCCCGCGAGGGCGCCGGTGAAAGCCGGCTCGCCTTGGTGAGACGCGCCCGGCGTATGAAGCGTTGCCTCGACGAGGTGTATCCCGACGCGAAAGCCGAGCTGGACTTCACGAATCCGCTGGAACTCCTGGTCGCGGTGGTGCTTTCCGCCCAGACCACCGACGTGCGGGTGAACCTGGTCACGCCCGCGTTGTTCAAGCGCTATCCCACGGCGGCCGCCTACGCGGGCGCCGATCGCACCGAACTCGAGGAGTTCCTGAGGCCCACCGGGTTTTTCAGGGCCAAAGCCAACTCGGTGATAGGCCTCGGCGCGGCGCTCGTGGAGCGCTTCGACGGCGAGGTCCCCAAGAAGCTCGACGACCTCGTCACACTCCCCGGTGTGGGGCGCAAAACGGCCAACGTCGTGCTCGGCAACGCGTTCGGCGTGCCGGGAATCACTGTGGACACCCACTTCGGCCGCCTCGTGCGCCGCTGGGGCTGGACCGCCGAGGAAGACCCGGTGAAGGTCGAGCACGCGGTGGGGGAGCTGATCCCCCGCAAGGAGTGGACGATGCTCTCGCACCGCGTGATCTTCCACGGCCGCCGCGTGTGCCACGCGCGCAAGCCGGCGTGCGGCGCGTGCCCGCTGAAGAAGGACTGCCCGTCCTACGGACTGGGACCCACGGAGTTCGAGGTCGCCGCGAAGCTCGTCAAGGGCGAGGAGCGTGAGCACATCCTCGAGCTGGCGGCGCGAGGGTGACAACGGTCACCAAGTGGGCACTCGGCGTCGCGGTCCTGGTGGTCGCGGTGCTGGTCGCCGTGCTCACCACGCGCGGCGGCTCGAAGGACGCGCCCGCCGCGACGGGTGATCTCACCGCCGCCCGCGCGCAGGCCGCGTTGCAGGCGTGCCCGCCGCCGTCTCCCGGGCCCGCCGTGGGGCAGCTCTCCGGCATCCAGGCCGACTGCCTCGGCGACGGCTCGCGCGTCGACGTCGGCAAGGTCCTCGCCGGCGGCCCGACGCTGGTGAACGTGTGGGCGTCGTGGTGCACACCGTGCCGCACCGAGCTGCCGGTGCTGCAGAAGTACGCCACCGAACCCGGCGCCGTGCGCGTGGTCGGGGTGCAGGTGGCCAGCCCCGCGGCCGACGGGCTCGGCCTGCTGCGGACCCTCGGCGTGCACCTGCCCTCGGTCTACGACGGCGGCGGCTCGACCGGACCGATCCGCACCGCCCTCAAGGTGCCCTCGAACTTGCCCGCGTCCTACCTCGTGACCCCCGACGGTCAGGTGCGCTTCATCTCCAATCCCCGCTTGTTCGACAGCACCGACCAGGTGCGCGCAGCCGTGAAGGACTTCTCATGACCGGTCCCCTCGTCGAGCCCGAAGCCGTGCCGGAGTGGCTGCGGCCGCTGGTGAAGGTGTCCGGGGAGGTCGACAGCCGCGCGTTCAGCCGCTTCACCGTCGACGACTCGCTCACACGCTCGGCCGCCGTGCTGATCCTCTTCGGCGAGCGCGCCGACGGTCCCGACGTGCTGCTGCAGCGCCGCGCCGACACGCTCGGCTCCCACGCGGGCCAGGTCGCGTTCCCGGGCGGCGGCGCGGAGGACGGCGACGGCGGGCCCGTCGGCACGGCACTGCGTGAAGCCGAGGAGGAGACGGGCGTGGACCCGTCGGGGATCCTGCCCGTCGCGATCCTGCCGGAGCTGCCCGTGCCGGTGTCGCGCTTCGCCGTGACGCCCGTGCTCGCGTACTGGCACACGCCCTCGCCCGTGCACGCCGTGGACCCCGGCGAGACGGCCGCCGTCGCGCGCGTCGCGCTCGCGGACCTCGCCGATCCGGCCAACCGCTTCCGCGTGCGGATGCGCGGGCGCTCGTGGACGGGCCCGGCGTTCGACGTCGAGGGTCTGTTCGTGTGGGGCTTCACCGCGGGGCTGCTGTCGGCGCTGCTTTCACTCGGTGGCTGGGAGCGCGAGTGGGACACCGGCGACGTGCGCGACCTTGACGTAGCGTTGGCCGAACACCGGGCCCGGAACGCGGCGCGGGGAGAGGCGAACGAGGAGTGACGGCGTGAACTGGGTCGATGTCCTCGTGCTGGTGCTGGCGGTGCTGGCGGCTGTCTCGGGGGCGTTCCAGGGCGTGATCGTCGCGCTGCCCGCGCTGATCGGCGTCGCCATCGGGGCGGTGCTCGGCGTGAAGCTGGCGCCGTTCGTGATCGAGCTGTTCGACAGTCCCGTCGCGAAGGTGGCCTTCGCGCTCGCCGTGGTCGTGTTCCTCGTGGTGCTCGGCGAGACGCTCGGGGTGTGGATCGGGCGCAAGCTGCGCCAGAAGATCAACCCGGACAAGCTGTCCGGAGTGGACAAGACGCTGGGCGCGATCGTCCAGGCCGCAGCGGTTTTCGTGGTGGCCTGGCTGGTGGCGAACCCGCTCACCACCGTGTCGGCCATCCCGGGGCTCGCGAAGTCGATCAACTCGTCGGTGGTGCTGGGCGAGGTCAACGACCTGATGCCGGCCGAGGCCCAGGGCCTGCCGAGCGACCTGCGCAAGCTGCTCGACGCCTCGGGCTTCCCGTCGGCGCTCTCGCCGTTCGAGAAGGCGCCGGCCGCCGACGCCGCGCCGCCGGACACGTCGATGAACATCACCGCGGTCGCGCGGCGGGTGCACCCGAGCGTGGTGAAGATCCGCGGCAACGCGCCGTCGTGCTCGAAATCGCTGGAGGGCAGTGGTTTCGTGATCGCGCCGCAGCGCGTGATGACCAACGCGCACGTGGTCGCGGGCACCGACGAGGTCGGCATCGAGTCCACGCGCGGCGACTACCGGGCGCGCGTCGTGTACTTCAACCCCGAGGTCGACATCGCCGTGCTGGCGGTGCCGGGCCTGTCCGCGCCCGCGCTGCCGTTCGCCCAGGAAACCGCGCGCGCCGGCGACAACGCCATCGTGCTCGGCTACCCGCTCGACGGCCCGTACACCTCCACCGCCGCCCGCGTGCGCGGCCGCATCAACCTGCGCGGCCCGGACATCTACGACGCCAACACCGTGCAGCGCGACGTCTTCACCATCCGCGCCGGCATCCGCAGCGGCAACTCCGGCGGCCCCATGATCACCCCCGACGGCGACGTCATCGGCGTCGTCTTCGGCGCGGCGGTGGAAGACCCGGACACCGGCTTCACCCTGACCGCGGAACAGGTCCGCGCCGAGGTCGCCGCGGCGCCGTCCCAGACGACGAACGTGAGCACGGGCGCCTGCGCGAGCTGAGCCAGCTCACGAAGTCTGAACAAACCGTGGGCAGTTGACACCTGACACGAGGTGGGAACGGGCATCATCGACGACTTGACTTCCGAGCCGGTGGAGCTGCCGCAGCCGGTGGTCGACCGGACGCGCGCGATGGCGCCCCGGTCCTCGGTGCCGGCGGCGAGCCTTCCCTGGGAACGCGTGCTCGACGAGTCCGAGGCGCGCGTGGTGGTCCTGCGCTCGGAGCAGGTGTGGCGCGAGCACCTGCCCCTTGAGATCACCGCCTTCACCGCGGGTGCGTCGGAGGAGTTCCGGTTCTTTCCGGACCGGTTTTCGGACCACGATGACCGAGGCTTGGTGTCGTGTTCCACGACGGCCGCCTCGCCGCCACTGTGCGGCCGCCGGGGTATCCGCGACGGCGCGATCGTGGCCTGTCGGCGCGGTTCCCGGTGGCGACCCCGATCGGCGGCGGCAGTAGCGGGGCGCGCGGGAAATGGCGCAGTTCGCAGCTCGTAGACGAGTGGCCGTTGCCCGCCGGATCCGCGGTCACCGTGATCTTCGACTGGCCCGCTCGAAACACCAGCGAACGCCGAGCGTCCTACGATCTCGAAGAGCTCAGGTCGGCGCAGCGCCGCGTGGTTGACCTGTTCCCGGCGAACTGAGCCAGCTCACGAAATCCGCTCAGCTCACGAAGTCCACAACGGACTTCGTCACGCGGTCCGGCTCCTCCAGGTGCGGGAAGTGCCCGACGCCGGGCCAGACGCGAGGCTCGCCGTGGGGTCCGGCCCAGTGCACGGAAGCGCGCGCGGTTTCCGGGACGATGCAGGTGTCGACGGCGCCGTGCAGTTGCAGGACGGGGGCGGTGACGCGTTTGCCCACGGCGTCGGTGAAGCGGCGGCCCTCGCCGCGGAACTGGGCGCGGAAGGCCCAGCGGTAGTACTCCAGCGCGGAGTGCGCGACGCCCGGGATCAGCATCGCCTGGCGGAAGTGGTCGACGGTGCCGGTGAAGTCCGAAGAGGACCGCCAGACCGGGCCGGACCAGCTGTGGAACAACGACTCCACGTTCGCAGCGCCGTCGCGTACCAGCCACTTCTCCGGCGCCATCGGCACCTGGAAGCGGAACAGGTGCCCGACCGCGCGGGCTTGGCGGCGGGGCGAACGCAGCACGGCGGACTTCAGTGCGAGCGGGTGCGCGGCGCCGACGGCCGTCACGGAGGACACGAGCCGGGGGTGCAGGGAGGCGACCGTCCAGGCGAGCATGCCGCCCCAGGCGTGGCCGACGAGGTGCGCGCGGCGGGCGCCGAGGGCCTTGACCAGGCCGCCGACGTCGCCGGCGAGCGTCCACGCGTCGTAGCCGCGCGGGGGTTTGTCGGAGTCGCCATAGCCGCGCAGGTCGACGGCGACGGCGCGGAAACCGGCGTCCGCGAGGCCGCGCAGCTGGTGGTGCCACGTCCACCAGAACTCGCCGAAGCCGTGCAGCAGCAGGACCAGTGGTCCGTCGCCGAGCTCGGCGACGTGCAGGCGGATGCCGTTGGCCGAGACGTCGCGGTGCGTCCACGGACCGTCGATCCGGACGATCGACGGGTCGGGCGTGAGCTGCACTGCGGGCTCCGCTTCAGCCGGTACTGTGCCGATCGTTACCAATCCAACCACAGCCACGGCCGAATGACTTCGTAGCAACGGTTACGGGCCGGCGTGCTTTCGGCCGGATTGGTAACTCAGCCTGGGCGCGGTCCCGCGTCAGGGACGCGTCGCGGGCAGGTCGTCTTCGGCGGCGCGACGCGGCTTGAGGGCCGCGGCCGTCTCCTTGACGCTGTCGATCGTGCGCTCCGGCGCCTTCAGCTTCTTCACCTTGCGCCAGCCGAGGAACGCCGTGACGGCGGTGGTCAGCAGCATCAGGCCGAACACGGTGAGGAACGCCGGCCAGCGGACGCCCCACCAGTCCGACAGGATCTCCGCGATGAACAGGAACAGGAAGTACGAGCTGTAGAGCCCCACGGCGAGCGCGATGAGGAAGTAAACGGCTCCCTTGAGCCCCTTCTTCATCTCGCCGACCAGCTCCGACTTCGCCAGCTCGACCTCGGCCCTGACCAGCGTCGACAGGTGCTGGGTGGCGTCGCCGACGAGTTTGCCGATGGACTGTTCCGCCGCCGCGGCCTCCTCGTCGCTCGACAGGGGCAGGTAGGGCACGGCCCCCACGCCGTCGGGGCCGGTGCGTTCGTGTTTGGGGCTGGTCACCGGGTCATCGTGCCACGTACCCGTTCCCTGGGCGCGGCGGACCGTCGGGAGTGTCGGGATCGGATCCGCGAGCGTGCGCCCGGCTGCGCCGCAACAGCAGCGCGGCGGACGCCAGCGAGGCGATGGCCGAGGCGATCAGCACCGCCGCTTTCGCGAGGTCGCTCGCCGCGCCGTCGAGCGCGAGGTCGGAGATCAGCAGGCTCACCGTGAAGCCGACACCGCCGAGCAGCGCCAGCGCCGAGAGATCACGCCAGCCCGTGCCGGTGGGTTTTTCCGCGACGCCCAGCTTCACCGCCAGCACGCTCGCGCCGAGGATGCCGACGAACTTTCCCACGACCAGTCCCAACAGGACAGCCAGCGGCAACGCGGTGGTGAAGACCTGGCTCAACGCGTGCCCGCTCAAGGAGATCCCCGCCGCGAACAGCGCGAACACCGGCACCGCGACCGCCGCCGACCACGGCTGCAGCCGGTGCTCCAGCCGCAGCGCCGGCGCCTCGTCCTCGCCTTCGTCGGGCTTCACGCGCGTGAGCAGCCCGAGCGCGACGCCGGCGATGGTCGCGTGGATGCCCGTCGTGTGCGCCGCGACCCAGGTGACCACCGCGAGTGGCACGTACAACCAGGCCGTGCGCACGCGTTTGTGCTGCAGGAACCAGTACAGCGCCAGCGCCACCACGGCGACGGCCGCGGCCACGAGGTCGAACCCGGTGGTGAAGACGATCGCGATCACGAGGATCGCGCCGAGGTCGTCGACCACCGCGAGAGAAAGCAGGAAGACCCGCGCGCTGCTCGGCAGGTTCGACGCCGTCAGCGCGAGCACGCCGAGCGCGAACGCGATGTCCGTGGCCACCGGGATCGCCCACGCGCGGTCGATCCCCGGCGTACCCCAGGCGACCGCCAGCGCGACCAGCGCCGGTACGACCATCCCGCCGACGGCCGCGATCACCGGCAGCACCGCCTGCTTGAACCGCGACAGCTCACCCACCACGAGCTCGCGCTTGAGCTCCAGCCCGGCGACGAAGAAGAACAACGCGAGCAGCCCGTCTTTCGCCCAGTCGCCGATCGACAGGTTCAGGTGCAGGAACTCGGGGCCGATGTGGAAGTCGCGCACGGCCCGGTACACGTCACCGGCCGGCGAGTTGGCCCAGATCAGCGCGACGGCCGTGGCGCCCAGCAGGATGATCCCGCCGGTCGTCTCCGTACGCAGGTAGCGGGCGAACTCGGCGGCGGCGCGGGCCGGGCGGGAAGCGGTCACGGGCAGAACCCTCCAGGGGTCGGCAACGAACACAGACTCTTGCCGACCAGGCTTCCCGGCGCACCTTTGATCTCATCTTAATGAACGCGAAGCGCTCGTGAGGGCCCTCGATGACGCTTCCCACACTCACTCCGGTGTTCGGTTCACCCATTTGCCTTCTAGCATGCGAATCGGAAACGACAACGTTGTCTAGGACAAGGACGAGACAGTTGTGAGTACCTCTACCGAGGCCCAGCACGACACGAGGTTCTTCGGGCACCCACGAGGGCTGGCGAACCTCTTCGGCGTGGAGATGTGGGAGCGGTTCTCCTACTACGGGATGCTCGGCATCCTCGCCATCTACCTGTACTACAAGGCCGACCAGGGCGGACTCGGCATCGACCAGGGCGACGCGCTCGGCGTGGTCGGCGCGTACGGCGGCACGGTCTACCTCGCCACCGTGATCGGCGCGTGGGTGGCCGACCGCCTGCTGGGCTCCGAGCGCACGCTGTTCTACAGCGCCGTGCTGGTGATGATCGGCCACATCGCGCTGGCGCTGCTGCCGGGCCTGACCGGTATCGGCGTGGGCCTCGCGTGCGTCGCGATCGGCTCCGGCGGCCTCAAGGCCAACGCCACCGCCGTGGTCGGCACGCTCTACGCCGAGGGCGACGAGCGCCGCGACGCCGGCTTCACGATCTTCTACATGGGCATCAACCTGGGCGGCTTCATCGGCCCGCTGCTCACCGGGCTGGCGCAGTCGGAGGTCGGCTTCCACCTGGGCTTCGGCCTCGCCGCGATCGGCATGGCGCTCGGCCTGATCCAGTACACGCTCGGCCGCAAGAACCTGGGCGCGAAGGCGTCGGAGATCCCGAACCCGCTGCTGCCTTCGCAGCGCTGGATGGCGATCGGTGTCGCCGTGGTGATCGTGGTCGCGGTGGCGGCGCTGATCATGTCCGGGGTGGTCGGGCCGTCGAACCTGGCCGACGTGGTCGTGTACGTGGTCGTCGCGATCTCGGTCGTGTACTTCGTGGTCATCCTGACGAGCAAGAAGATCACGTCCGACGAGCGCAGCCGCGTGTTCTCGTTCATCCCGATGTACATCGCGAGCGCCGCGTTCTTCTCGCTGTACCAGCAGCAGTCCACGGTCGTCTCGGTCTACAGCGACCAGCGCCTGGACCGGAGCCTGTTCGGCTGGGACATGCCGGTGTCGTGGGTCAACTCGATCAACCCGGTGTTCATCATCATCTTCGCGCCGATCGTCGCCGCGATCTGGACGAAGCTCGGGCCGAGGCAGCCGTCGACGCCGATGAAGTTCGTGCTCGGCACGGTGCTCATGGGCCTGGCGTTCCTGCTGTTCCTGCCGATGACCGGCACCGGCGTGAACGGCAGCCCGCTGATCGCCCTGGCCGGCATCCTGCTGGTGTTCACGATCGCGGAGCTGATGCTGTCGCCGGTCGGGTTGTCCCTGTCGACGAAGCTTGCGCCGAAGGCGTTCCGCACGCAGATGGTGGCGCTGAACTTCCTGTCGGTCTCGCTGGGCACCGCGATGTCGGGCAAGCTCGCCGAGTCCTACGACGTGCACGACGAGACGCCGTACTTCAGCATCATCGGCGGCGTGGCCATCGCGATCGGCCTGATCCTGCTGGCCCTGATCCCGTTCATCCGGCGGCTGATGAAGGGCGTGCACTAGCCCTTAGGCGATGGTGGTGCCGAACAGCACTCCCACGAAATAGGTGACGAGCATGGTGAGGGCGCCGACGCCCACGTTGCGCGCGATCGCGCGCCCCACCTGCGCGTTGCCCAGGCGGGCGCTCACGAAGCCGGTGAGGGTGAGGCCCACGACCACGGCCAGCGCGCACGCCCACACGCGCACCGAGACGGCCGTCCAGGCGATGGCCAGCAGCGGCAGCAGCGCGCCGACGGAAAACGCGATCAGCGAAGCCCAGGCCGCCTGCCACGGGTTGGTGAGGTTGTCCGGGTCGATGCCCAGCTCGGCCTCCGCGTGGGCGTGGAACGCGTCCTTGCGGGTCAGCTCGCGCGCGACCTGCGCGGCGAGCTCCTGGGAGAGGCCCTTGCCCTCGTAGATCTCGGCCAGCTCGCGTTCCTCGGCCTCGGGCATCGTTTTCAGCTCTTGCTTCTCGAGCTGCAGCAACGCGCGTTCGGTGTCGCGCTGCGTGCTCACGCTCACGTATTCCCCGCCGGCCATCGAAAACGCGCCGGCCACCAGTCCGGCAATTCCGGCGGTGAGGATCGCGGTGCTGTTCGTGGTCGCGCCCGCGACGCCCACCACGATGCCCGCGACGGACACGATCCCGTCGTTGGCCCCGAGAACCCCGGCGCGCAGCCAGTTCAGCTTGCCGCCGACGTCCTCGTGGGGCTCGTGGGAGTGGGAATCAGTCGCGTCCACTGTTTCGGTCACGGGAATAGTGAAACACGGAATTGGGGTGAGCGCCTCTGTCTTGTCGACGACATTAAGGAAGGGTTTCCTTATTTAATTGTGCCTAGCCTTTGACTGTCAACCGATCGGCGTCGGCAGCTGCTCCGTGTTCTTGGTCCAGGTGACGCCGTGCACCTCCCGCGGCCTTGCGCCCGGCTGTGCATACATGAGGTATATCTACTCAATGAGTACAGACTTCACCACGGCCGCGTCCGTCGGCCGCCGATCGTCGCGCCGCGTGTTCGCGGCCGGCCTGTCCCCGGAGCCGCACTTCTTCGGCGATGGTTCGGCGGGTTCGGCCCGAATCGCAATCCGTCGGCCGGTCACGTTCGCAGTTGTCCTGTGGCCGGCCTTCGCGGCCGCGGACACTGTCGCTGTTTCGCCGTACCTCGCGGGGTGGCCGAGTTCAGTGCGACTGCTGCCGTTGCGACACCATCCACCCAGCGATCGCGGTCACCGACGCCTCCGGCCCGGACGACCACACCTCGCAGCCCCAGCGCGCACACGACCTCGACCGGCCGGCACACAGCCTCCGCCCTCCCGAGGGGGGCGTCCCCAAGTCCATTCTACCGGCCACCCTCGACAGAATCCGTTGAATGCGCTGGTAGGGGCTCAGTTGTCCACAACTTGGTCTGGGGTGTGGACAACTTCGATGTTTGCCGCCCGGAGCTGTGCGCGGCCCGACCGTGTGGCGCCGGCCGGATCGGCCGGGTGCCGGCCGGAACCGCCGGGCGCCGGGGGGTGTCGGTGTCGAACGGCACCTGGCTCGCCGTGGCGGCGTGCCTCGCGGTGGCGGCTGTGGTCAGCTTTGTCCGTGTGACATGGCCTTGGAAGGCGGCGGAATGAACGAGTGGCTCGAAGTGTCCACTGTGGAAGGACAACGGCTCACCGGCGGCACCGCCTTCGTCCGCGAGCGAGAACGCGCGACGCACGGGCTGGTGTACGAGATCCGCTACGCCGCCGGTGTCGGGTCGCCGGTGCACAGCCACGGCCACGACAGCGTCATCTACGTGCTGGAAGGACGGCTGACCGGTGTGGTCGAGGGGACCACCGCCGAACTCGGCCCTGGCGACACCGCCGTCCACCCCCGCGGAGTCGAGCACCAGGTGACGGCCATTGTGGACAGTCGCTGGCTCGAGTTCAAAGCGCCGCTGCCGGAAAACCCGCCGCTGGCGTGAAAAAGCCCGGCACCCCTGGGATGCCGGGCTTCCTCGGGAAAAGGCTCAGGCGTCGAGCTCCGCCAGGGCCGCCTTGGCGGCTTCCAGCTCGGCCTCGAGCTGCGCGACCTTCGCGGCCTGCGCCTCGCGGGCCTGGTTGATGACCTCGTCGATCGGGCCCGACAGGTCGGCGTGCAGCTCCTTCGCCGCGCGCGAGACGGCGGCGGCCGGGATCTCGAGGCCCTTCGCGACCCACTTGCTGCCGTTCTTGAGCTCGGCCTGCCACTCGCCGTCGGCCGTGCCGGTGACGGTGAGGATGAGTTCCACCGTGCGGGTCTTCTTCGCGGTGGACGCCGCCGCGGCCTTCGGGCGGCCGCGCTTCGGCTTCGGCGCCTCTTCGGCGGCCGGGGCGGCCGCGTCCGAACCGGAAGGCGACGCAGGTGAGGCAGTGGTCTCGGTGGGCTCGGTGACCTCCGGGGCGTCGGCGGCCTGGGCCGAGGCGGTGGTTGCCTCAGTCGTCGCCGCTTCGGCCGCGGTGTCCTCGTCGTGCGTCAAGGCTTCCACGGTCATTCGTGTCGTCTCCTTGCCCGGATCTGGGGTGGGTACAGCGGCACATCTTAGAACATGCGTTCGATGTGCGCCATTCGGGGTAGTCACGCAGGAAGGGGCCCTCCCTTGGCCGGGAGAGCCCCTTCCTGCACAGCTGCGGACTCTACTCTTCCTTGCCCGACTGCAGACCGGAGGAGATCAGGTCCATCACCGACGAGTCGGCGAGCGTCGTGACGTCACCGATCGCCCGGTTCTCCGCGACGTCGCGCAGCAGGCGGCGCATGATCTTGCCCGAGCGAGTCTTCGGCAGCTCCGGCACGACCATGATCTGGCGCGGCTTCGCGATCGGGCCGATCTCCTTCGCGACGTGGTTGCGCAGCTCCTGCACGGCCTCGTCACCACCGTCGACCGCGTTGCCCCGCAGGATCACGAACGCCACGATGCCCTGCCCGGTCGTCGGGTCGGACGCGCCGACCACGGCCGCCTCGGCCACCGTCGGGTGTGAGACCAGCGCCGACTCGACCTCGGTGGTCGAGATGCGGTGGCCCGACACGTTCATCACGTCGTCGACGCGGCCGAGCAGCCAGATGTCACCGTCGGCGTCGTACTTGGCGCCGTCGCCGGCGAAGTAGAAGCCCTGGTCGGCGAAGCGCGACCAGTACGTCTCGCGGAAGCGCTCCTCGTCGCCCCACACGCCGCGCAGCATGCCCGGCCACGGCTTGTCGAGCACGAGGTAGCCGCCGCCACCGTGCGGAACCTCGTTGCCCTGGTCGTCCACGACCTTCGCCGAGATGCCCGGCAGCGCGCGCTGCGCCGAACCCGGCTTGGTCGAGGTGACGCCCGGCAGCGGCGAGATCATGATCGCGCCGGTCTCGGTCTGCCACCAGGTGTCGACGATCGGCGCCTTGCTCGCGCCGATGGTCTCGCGGTACCAGATCCACGCCTCGGGGTTGATCGGCTCGCCGACGCTGCCGAGCACGCGCAGCGACGTGAGGTCGTACTTCGCCGGGATCTCCGCGCCCCACTTCATGAACGTGCGGATCAGCGTCGGCGCGGTGTAGTAGATGGAGACCTTGTACTGCTGCACGATCTCCCAGTGCCGGCCCTCGTGCGGGGTGTTCGGCGTGCCTTCGTACACGACCTGCGTGACGCGGTTGGCCAGCGGCCCGTAGACGATGTAGCTGTGGCCGGTGATCCAGCCGATGTCGGCCGTGCACCAGTACACGTCCTCGCCCGGCTTGTGGTCGAACACGTTGTGGTGCGTGTACGCGGCCTGCGTGAGGTAGCCGCCGGAGGTGTGCAGGATGCCCTTCGGCTTCCCGGTGGTGCCGGAGGTGTAGAGGATGAACAGCGGGTGCTCGCTGTCGAACGCCTCGGGCGTGTGCTCGGCCGGCTGACCGTCGACGAGCTCGTGCCACCACAGGTCGCGCCCGTCGGTCCACGGCACCTCGGCCGCGAGGTCGCTGCCGGTGCGGCGGACCACGATGACCTTCTCCACGGTCTCGGCGCCCTCGAGCGCCTCGTCCACATTGGCCTTCATCGCGGCGGCCTTGCCGCGGCGGTACTGGCCGTCGGAGGTGATCACGATCTTCGCCGCCGCGTCGTCTACGCGGGCGCGCAGCGCGTGCGGCGAGAAGCCGCCGAAGACCACGCTGTGCAGCGCGCCGATGCGGGCGCACGCGAGCATGGCGAAGATCGCTTCGGGCACCATCTGCAGCTGGATCGCCACGACGTCGCCGGCGGTCACGCCGAGCGAGGTCAGCGCGTTGGCGGCCTTGGAGACCTCGTCCTTCAGCTGCGCGTAGGTGATGTCACGGGTGTCGCCGGGCTCGCCGACCCAGTGGATGGCGACCTGGTCGCCGTGGCCGGACTCGACGTGCCGGTCGACGCAGTTGTAGGCGACGTTCAGCTTGCCGCCGACGAACCACTTCGCGAACGGCGCATTGGTCCAGTCCAGTACCTGGGTCCACTTCGTGTCCCAGCTCAGGCGCTCGGCCTGCTCGGCCCAGAACTGCTCCCGGTCCGCGTCCGCCTTCTCGTACGTGTCGGCCTTGGCGTTGGCCTGAGCGGCGAACTCGTCGCTCGGTGGGAAGGTGCGGCTCTCGGTGAGCAGGTTGTCCAGCGCTGGGGACTGCTCGGTCATGGTGCAAGGCCTCCTGTAGTGCGAACCCGCGGCTCACGGCACGCTAGCGACGTTAGTCCGCCCAGGACAAGGATGCAGCCGTGTGGGCGCGCCCTCAGGTGAGGCGGGCCAGCAGCCGGGCGCGTGCGCCGGGCCATTCAGCTTCCGTCATCGAGTACACCACCGTGTCGCGCGAGCTGCCGTCCGGACGGATCCGGTGGGCCCGCAGCACGCCTTCGCGCAGCGCGCCGAGCCGCTCGATGGCGCGTTGCGAACGCAGGTTGCGGCTGTCGGTCTCCCACGCCACGCGCTGGGCTCCGAGCACCTCGAACGCGTTGCGCAGCAACAGGAACTTGGCCTCGGTGTTGAGCCCGGTGCGCTGCCAGCGGGGGCTGATCCAGGTGTGCCCGATCGAGAGGATCCGGTGCTTCGCCGCGATCTGGTAGTACGACGTGGTGCCGGCGACCAGCCCCGTGGCGACGTCGATCTGCGCCCACGCGCGGCGATCGGGATCGGCCGTGGCGGCCTCGACGAAACGCTCGGCGTCGGCCGGCGTCTCGAACCGCCGGACGCTCAACCAGGCCCAGATCGCGGGATCCTGCCCGGCCTCGAAGAGGCCCTTCACGTGGTCCGGGCCGAGAGGCTCGAGGCGCACGTGGGTGCCGGACAGGGTCGGGTGATCGTTCCAGTCGCTCACGAACCCCAAGCTACGACGTCAAGTGGTCGTGCTCGATAGCCAGTTCCCGATCATTTCTCCAGTCCACTTCCCGGTTGCTTATGCTCGCTGGAACACCGAGGAGAGGCATGGGCATGGCTGAAGACGGCGCGGCGCGGGAAGAGCTCACCTGGGAGTTGTTCGGCACCGCCAGCAGGGAGCTCGCCGAGCAGGTCGCCGGCGACGGCTTCGCGCCCGACCTCATCCTCTCCATCGCCCGCGGCGGGCTCTTCGTCGCCGGTGCGCTGGGCTACGCGCTGGACGTGAAGAACCTGCACGTGATGAACGTGGAGTTCTACACCGGCGTCGACCAGCGCCTCGACCTGCCGGTGATGCTGCCGCCGGTGCCGAACGTCGTGGACCTGAGCAACAAGAAGGTGCTCGTCGCCGACGACGTGGCCGACACCGGCGCCACCCTCAAGCTCGTGCGCGACTTCTGCGCCGACCACGTGGCCGACGTGCGCTGCGCCGTGATCTACGAGAAGCCGCATTCCACGGTGACCAGCGAGTACGTGTGGCGCCGCACCGACCGCTGGATCAACTTCCCGTGGTCGGTCCTGCCGCCGGTCGTCAAGCGCGCCGGGCAGGTGCTCGACGCATGAGCGACCCGCTCAAGCCGCTGCTGGAGCTCGACGGCGTCGCCGCCGCGGCCAAGGCGGCGCAGGACGCGGTGTTCGCCGTGCACCGCCTGCCCGCCAACCTGCGCGGCGGCGCGGAGACGGCCGCCGAGGCGTCGGTGCGCGCGGCCCGGGCGTCCGCCGGCATCGACGGCGCGAACCCCGAACTGCCTGCCGACGGCGCGGTCGCGGACCCGCTGCTCGCCGGCGCCCTGCGCGTGGCCGAGTCGCTGGAACCCCTCCTGCCCACCTGGCGGCGCGCGCCGTTGCAGGCGCTGGCCCGCCTCCACGTCCTGGCCGCGGCCGACATCGTCGAGGATCCCGATGCACTCGGCCGGCCCCTCGCCGGTGGCGAACGCCTGGAGCTGCTGGCCCAGCTCGTCACGGGCGCGACGTCCGTGCCCGGGCCGGTCCTCACGGCCGTTGTGCACGGCGAGCTCCTGGCCCTGCGCCCGTTCGGCTCGGCCGACGGTGTCGTCGCCCGCGCGGCGGCGCGCCTGTCGATGATCGCGACGGGCCTGGACCCGAAAGCCCTGACCGTGCCGGAGGTGGCGTTCTTCCGGCGCGTGCCGAAGTACGTGGAGCTGGCTGCGGGCTTCGCCGCCGGATCCGTCGACGGGGTCCGGGAGTGGCTGCTGTTCTGCTGTGAGGCGTTCGAATCGGGCGCGCGGGAGGCGCGGAGCATTTCGTCTGCCGCCGGATAGGGGTGTGGTCCGGCCACACTGGATCTTGCCGCGCTGTGGTGGCCGGACACATGGTCGGCGAGGTGGGCGAGACCTAACCTCGTAGCCCATGACCAGTGGGGTACGTCACAGCTCGCCCGGCACGCTCGATGGCCGCGTTGCCCTGGTGACCGGCGGCGCCAGCGGAATCGGGCTCGCCTGTGCCCGGGCGTTGGCCGCTGCCGGCGCGAAGGTGCACGTCGCAGACCTCGACGCGCGCGGTGCCGAAGCCGCCGCGGCGGAGATCGGCGGCTGGGCGCACGTCGGTGACCTCACCGATCCCGCGGTGATCGACGCGTTGCCGGACGAGCTGGACGTGCTCGTGAACAACGCCGGGTTCCAGCACGTGGCCGCGCTGCCCGAGTTCCCGCCCGAGCAGTTCGCGCGGATCCAGGCGCTGATGGTGACGGCGCCGTTCCTGCTGATCCGCCGGTCGCTGCCGGCGATGTACGCGCGCGGCTGGGGCCGGATCGTCAACGTCTCCAGCGTCCACGGCCTGCGCGCCAGCCCGTTCAAAGCCGCGTACGTCACGGCGAAGCACGCGCTCGAGGGACTGTCCAAAGTGGCCGCTCTCGAAGGCGCAGAGCACGGCGTGACGTCCAACTGCGTCAATCCCGGCTACGTCCGC
The DNA here is from genome assembly GCF_042896185.1 of Amycolatopsis sp. NPDC001319. Classification (NCBI taxonomy): domain Bacteria; kingdom Bacillati; phylum Actinomycetota; class Actinomycetes; order Pseudonocardiales; family Pseudonocardiaceae; genus Amycolatopsis; species Amycolatopsis sp. NPDC001319. The sequence goes on from NZ_JBIAWY010000001.1 coordinate 1,072,606, forward strand.
ACGCCGCTCGTCACCGGCCAGATCGACGCGCAGGCCGCCGAGCACGGCCTCGACGCCGACGAGGTCGTGGAGCAGGTGCTGCTGCGGCGCGCGGCCATCAAACGGCTCATCGAACCGGCGGACGTCGCCGACCTCGTGGTGTGGCTGTGCGGCGAGCACGCCGGGCACGTCACGGGCGCGTCGCTGCCCCTCGACGGCGGCTGGTCGGCCGCCTGAAACCCCGTCCCCACAACGAAGTGGAGTCTGCAGTGACAACACCAACCCGGGCCGGCCTGCTGCGCGTGGTCGGCGCGAGCCTGATCGGCACCACCGTGGAGTGGTACGACTTCTTCCTCTACACCTCGGCCGCCGCGCTCGTGTTCAACAAGCTGTTCTTCCCGAACGCCGACCCGCTCACCGGCACGCTGCTGGCGCTGCTGACCTATGCGGTGGGGTTCCTCGCCCGGCCCATCGGCGGGCTGGTGTTCGGCCACTTCGGCGACCGCATCGGGCGCAAGCGCCTGCTCGTGGTGAGCCTGGTGATGATGGGCGGCTCGACGTTCCTGATGGGCGTGCTGCCCACGTACGGCGCGGTCGGCGTCCTCGCCCCGGTCCTGCTGACGCTGCTGCGGCTCGTGCAGGGTTTCGCGCTCGGCGGCGAGTGGGGCGGCGCGGTGCTGCTCGTGTCCGAGCACGGCGACGACCGGCGGCGCGGCTTCTGGGCATCGTGGCCGCAGACCGGCGTGCCGGCCGGGAACCTGCTGGCCACGGCCGTGCTGGCGATCCTCGCGGCGGTGCAGTCCGACGCGGCGTTCAACGCGTGGGGCTGGCGGATCCCGTTCCTGCTGTCCGGCGTGCTCGTGGCGATCGGGCTGTGGGTGCGGCTGGCGGTCGCGGAGTCGCCGGTGTTCCTGGCCGCGAAGGTCGCGGCGGGGGAGGAGGAAGCCACGCCGATCGTCGACGTGTTCCGCGGGCACCTGCGCGGGCTCGTCGTGACGTTCGGGGCGCGGCTGGCGGAGAACGTGTCGTACTACGTGATCACGGCGTTCATCCTCGTCTACGTGACGACCGGCCTCGGTCTGCCGAAGGCGACCGGGCTCACGGCCGTGCTGGTCGCGTCGGCCGTGCACTTCGTGACGATTCCCTTGTGGGGCTTGCTTTCCGACAAGATCGGGCGCAAGCCGGTGTACTTCTTCGGCGTGGTCGGGATGGCCGCGTGGTCGTTCGGGTTCTTCTGGCTGATGGACCTGCGCACAACGGGCGCGGTGATCGGCGCGGCGACCATCGGGCTCGTCGTGCACGGCGCGATGTACGGGCCCCAGGCCGCGTTCTTCGCCGAGCAGTTCCCGACGCGCGTGCGCTACACCGGTCTTTCGGTGGGTGGGCAGCTGTCGTCCATCGCGGCGGGCGCGATCGCGCCGATCATCGCCGTGGCGCTGTTCCAGGCGTACCACTCGACGGTGCCGGTTTCGGTCTACGTCGCCGCGATGTGCGTGCTGTCGGTGCTGGCCCTGCTCGGGGCGCGCGAGACGCGCGGCGAGTCGCTGGAGGAGGCTCCCGCCGAACGGCGCTCAGTGACAGCATGACCTGTGTGGATCCCTACCGCCGGTTGCTCGAGCTGCTCGCCGCCGGGGCGAGCAGCGAGCAGCTGGCGCACGCCGCGCGCGAGTCCGGCGCCGATGCGACCGAGCTGGCGCTGCGCGTCCGCGAGACGCTCACCGAGCACCAGCGGCGCGAAGCCGAGCTCACGGCGTTGTTCGACACCGCGAGCGACCTCGCCCGGCTGAGGGACCCGGACGCGGTGCTGCGCTCGATCGTGCGGCGGGCGCGGACCCTGCTCGGCGTCGACGTGTCGTACCTGAGCCTCAACGACGAGGCCGCGGGCAAGACCTACATCCGCGTCACGGACGGCTCGGTTTCTGCGTTGTTCCAGCAGATCGTGCTCGGCATGGGCGAGGGGCTGGGCGGGCTCGTGGCCCAGACCGCGCGGCCGTACGCGACGGCGGACTACTTCGCCGACGCCCGCTTCCGCCACACCTCGCCGATCGACACCGGCGTGCTGGAGGAGGGCCTCACGGCGATCCTCGGCGTGCCGCTGGCCATCGGCGGCAAGGTGCTCGGCGTGCTCTACGCGTCGGACCGCGCGCCACGGGAGTTCTCGACGGCGGAGGTCGCGCTGCTGTCGTCATTGGCCAACCACGCGGCGATCGCCCTGGACAACGCGCACCTGCTCGACGAGACGCGCCGCTCGGCCGCCGAGCTCAACGCCGTGAACGCGACCATGCGCCGCGCCGACGAAGCCCACGATCGCCTGATGGACCTCGTGCTCCGCGGCGGTGACCTGCCGGAAGTCGCCGCGGAGGTGGCCGGCGTGCTGCGGGGCGAGATCGCCGTCCACGACGCTTCCGGCGACTTGCTGGCGGGCTCCGCGCTGTCGTTCGACGCGCCGGCGGTGACTTCTTCGCGCGGCAGCGGGCGCGCCGAGTCCACATCGGACACTTGGGTGTGCGCGGTGCGGGCCGGCCAGGAGCTGCTGGGCAGTCTCACGCTGGCGGGCCGGCCTGAGCTGGCCGGTGCGGACCGGCGGTTGTTCGAGCGCGCGGCCGTGGTGACGGCGTTGCTGCTGATGCTGCGCCGGTCCGTGGCGCAGGCCGAGGACGAGGTGCGCGGCGAGCTGCTCACGGACCTGCTGACGGCGCCCGCGCGCAACCCGGCTTCGTTGACGGCTCGCGCGCGCCGGCTCGGTGTCGACTTGTCGGCGCCGCACGTGGTGCTCGTCGCCCACGCGCCGGGGATCTCCCGGCGTGGCCTCGCGTCGGCGTGCGCGCGGTACGGCGACCTGGTCGGTGTGCACGCGGAGCAGGTGGTCGCCCTCGCGCCCGACGGCGTCGCGGCGGCGAAGGTGGCGCGGGAGCTCCGGTCCGTTGTGGACTGTCCGGTGACGGTCGGTGCCGCCGGCCCCGCGAAGGGTCCCGCCGCGCTCGCGTCGGCCTATGCCGAGGCGGTCCGCTGCGTGAGCACGCTGCTCGCACTGGGCCGCGAAGGCGACGGCGCGGCGATGGCCGAGCTGGGCTTCCTCGGCGTGCTGCTGGGCCGCCACGCCGACCTGCCCGCCTACGTCACGGCCACGCTCGGCCCGGTCCTCGATTACGACGCCCGCCGCGGCACCGACCTCGTCGGCACGCTGCGTGCGTACTTCGCGGCCGGCGGAAACCTCGCGCGCGCCAAGGACGAGCTGCACGTCCACGTGAACACCGTGGTGCAGCGGCTCGACCGCGTCTCCGCGCTGCTGGGCGACGACTGGCGCGAGCCGGAACGCGCGCTGGAGATCCAGCTCGCGCTGCGCGTCGACCGGCTCAGTGATCGGTGAGGCGCGCCGACCACTTCTCCTCGATGCGCCCGAACCGCCACACTGCGAGCGCGACCAGCCACGTGACGATGAACAGCCCGACGATCGCGAACCCGACGTAGTCGAGGTCCACGTCGGCGATCGCGGCGAGCGGGCCGTGGGTGATGTCGAGCTTCTCGGCGAGGATCGACACCAGCTCGATCGTGCCGATGACCAGCGCGACGGCCACGGACAGCGCCGTGACGGTGATGTTGTAGTAGATCTTGCGGATGGGCCGCGAAAACGCCCAGCCGTAGGCGAAGTTCATGAACACGCCGTCGGCGGCGTCGAACAGGCTCATGCCCGCGGCGAAGAGCACGGGCAGCACGAGGATCGCGTACCAGGGCAGCGCGAACGCCGCCGCGCCGGCCGCGAGCACCAGCAGGCCGATCTCCGTGGCGGTGTCGAAGCCGAGTCCGAAGAGGACACCCACGGGGTAGATGTGCCACGGCTTGCGCACGGCCTTCGTCGCGCCGCGCAGCAGGCGGTTCATGAAGCCGCGCTTGTCGAGCTGACGTTCCAGTGCGGCTTCGTCCAGCTCGCCGCGGCGCATCTGCGCGAAGACCCGGATGATCCCGACGAGCGCGACGAGGTTGATGATCGCGATGAGGTAGAGGAATACGCCCGAGACGGACGTTCCGATGAGCCCGGTTGTCTCGTGCAGCGCCGACCCGTCGTCTTCGAGCTGGCCGGCGATCGCGCGAACGCCGAACGACAGCAGCAAACACAGGCCGAACACGATCGTCGAGTGCCCCAGTGAGAACCAGAACCCGACCGACAGCGGCCGCTGGCCCTCGGACATCAGCTTGCGCGTGGTGTTGTCGATCGCCGCGATGTGGTCGGCGTCGAACGCGTGGCGCATGCCCAGCGTGAACGCCGTGACCCCCAGCCCGATCCCGAACACACCCGACGCGCCCAGGTCGTAGTGGTGCGGCGCGATGAACAGCACCAGCACACCCCAGCCCACGAGGTTCAGCAGCAGGATCACCGCCGCCATCCCGCAGAGCGACCCCCACTCCCGCCTCGACAACGGCTGCCTCGCGCGGGTCGGTTCCTTCACCCCGGTCATCGAGAACCTGCCCCTTCGCTCGCAGACAACACCTGAGAGGTTAGGCAGGTGAACAGATGAACCGCAATAGTGTCTGCGTCGGCTCCGCCGCCGCGCGCGAGATCGCCTCGAGCCGGCTTCTTCCCTCCCGGTTTCGGGGGGGGGGGGGGGGGGCCCGCCCCCCCCCCCGCCCCCCCCCCCGCGCGGGGGGGGGGGGGGGGGGGGGGGGGGGGGGGGGGCCCGGGGCCCCCCCCCCCCCGGCG
>NZ_JBIAWY010000001.1:1077292-1109472 GCF_042896185.1 Amycolatopsis sp. NPDC001319
TTTTTTTTTTTTTTTTTTTTTAATTTTTCACCTTTTTTTGGGGGGGGGGGGCCCGCGGGGCGGGGCGTTTGCGCCCCCGGGGGTTCTTCCGCCCGGGGGGGGGGGGGGGGGCCGCGCCCCCCCCCCAAACCGCTCAGTCCAGAAGCCGGCGCGATCTCGCGGTCGTGGCCGGGTTTGCCGCCGGGCACGACGAAGAGCCCCACCGTTTTGGTGGGGCTCCTTGCCTCTGTATTCAGCCTGCGCGCAGGTGGAGCGAGTCGAGTGCCTTCCGCACGTGGCCACCGCTGGCCGTCAGCGCCGCCGCGGCGTGTTCGACGTCGGAGCCCGACAGCAGGTGCACGAGGGCCGTCTTGAGGTCGCCGCCGGCCTCGGTGAGGGCGTCGGAGCAGTCGGCCATGGTCAGGCCCGTGGCTTCCTGCAGGATGCGGATCGTGCGGCCGCGCAGCTTCGCGTTCGTGGCCCGCATGCTGACCATCAGGTTCGAGTAGGTCTTCCCCAGCTTGATCATCGTGGCCGTGGAGAACGCCGTGAGGATCAGCTTCTGAGCCGTGCCCGCCTTCATGCGGGTCGAGCCGGCGATCACCTCCGGGCCGGTGGCCACGGCGATGAGCACGTCGACGCCGTCCGGCTTCGCCGCCCGCGGGTTGGCCGAGACCAGCCCCGTGTGCGCGCCGAGCCGGCTCGACGCCTCGAGCGCGCCGAGCACGAACGGCGTGCGCCCGGAGGCGGCGAGGCCGAGCACGAAGTCGCCCGGCTGCACCACAGCAGCGAGCTCGGCCGCGCCGGCCTCGTCGTCGTCCTCGGCGTTCTCGACCGCCTGCCGCAGGGCCTTCTCACCGCCCGCGTGGTGCGCGACGAACAGGTCCGGCGGCACGTTGAACGTCGGCACCAGCTCGGCCGCGTCCAGCGTCGCCAGGCGGCCCGACGTGCCCGCCCCGACGTAGTGCACGCGGCCGCCGCCCCGCAGCGCTTCCACGGCGTAGTCGACCGCGCGCGCCAGCTGCGGCAGCACCGCGGCCACCGCGTCCGGCACCCGGCGGTCCTCGGCGTTGATGGCGCTGAGGATCCCCATGGTCGACATCAGGTCGATGTCCACCGTGCGGGGGTTTCGCTGCTCGGTCGGCGAATCGACGTGCACCGCCTGGGTGGGGACGGTCATCATGCGCCTCGTTTCTGAGTTCACTTACCGGTTTCCCGCGGACGGCGGCGACCGTCGGGCCTGACCCCGAGCCGGTGCGAGCCGACCGCGTCCCTCGTCGCGTCCAGCGCGTTGACGGAGGCGTCCATGTGCCGCTGTGCGACCCCGATGAACAGGCAGTCGATCACGGTGAGCTGCGCGATGCGGCTCGCCGTGGCTCCGGAACGGAAGGTGGTTTCCCGTGCGGCCGTGGTGAGCACGTGGTCGGCGACCTCCGTGATCGGCGAACGCGGGAAGTTCGTGACGGCGACGGTGACCGCGCCGTGCTCGCGGGCGACGCGCAGCGCCTCCACGGTGTCGGTGGTCGCGCCCGTGTGGGAGACGCCGATGGCGACGTCGCCGGGGCTGAGCACCGCGGCCGAGGTGAGCATGATGTGCGTGTCGGACCACGAGAAGCTCACGCGGCCGATGCGGTGCAGCTTCTGCTGCAGGTCGGCGGCCACGAACGCGCTCGCGCCCACGCCGTAGACGTCCACGCGGCCGGCGTCGGCCAAGAGGTCGATCACGCGCTGCATCGTCGCGACGTCGAGCTGGTCGGCCGTCTCCTCGACGGCGCGCGCGTCGGCGAAGCTGACCTTGCCGATCACGGCCGCGAGGTCGTCCTCCGGGCTGATCTCGCCACCGAGGTTGCGCGTGGTTCTGGCTTCGGTGCGCGCGGTGTCCGCGGCCAGCGCGATGCGCAGCTGCGGGTACCCGCCGACGCCGACGGCCTTGCAGAACCGCGTGACCGTGGTCTCGCTGGTGCTGGCGGCGAGGGCGACCTCGGTGATGCTCCGGCGCGCGACCGACGCGGGGTCTTCGAGCACGACCTTCGCCACCCGCTGCTCGGCGCGGGCGAGCCCGGGCAGCAGCGAGCGGATGCGGACCAGCGGGCTCGCATCGGCGTCACGCACAGTGGTCTGAGCTGGGGTTTGCTCGGACGGTGCCGGGATGGTTACGGAATCGGCATCGTCCACCGTCGGAAAGTTACTAACCGTTGGCATTTGCGACAAGGCTACCCACATCCTTCGGCAGGATCGCAACCCGTCCGTGTCTGCGGACTTCGTTTTGCGATTAATCGTTGACCAGAAAGTCGCTAACCAGGTCGACCTTGTTAACGAGGTCAAGCTAACGACTTGGCAACTTAGTGTCGCCCCGCAAAAGGCTTCGGATCGCTGAGTGGGAGGGCCAGTTCGGCGTTGTGCGACAGGCCGGTCACCGAGCGCTCAAAAACCACCCGGTAGCGGTGAGTGCCGACGGATTCCGCTCACCATCGAGAACTGCCCGGCCGCGTTCGGTGACTTTCACACCGTCGACAGAAACTCCGCGTCCGGTGTAACTCGCGTCTGTGTTGTAACGCCAGCGCAGGGTCGTAACGCTCGAGGCCGGTACTTCTGCCGTCACGCGCCACCAGGCACGGTGTCCGTGGCCTGAGAGCGACGTCACCTGTCCGGGGGGTGCGCCTGGTCCGTTCGCATGAACCGCGACTGGTTGCCAATTGACGCCGTCCGAGGACGATTCCAGCTGAAGTGGATCAGTCGGACCTTCCGTATCCACGAAGGCGTAGAAGGAGACCTGCAACGGGCCGCCGGATCGCGGTGTCAAGGGCTGCGTACTCAGCGTAGCCGTCGACTTGTCGCCGAGGCCGGCGAACCACGCGTCGCGGCCCTCCGCGGGCTTCACAGCCATGGCTTGCGCGAGCGAAGTGGCCCAGACCTGGCGGGCCGTGTTGATGGAACCCCAGTTGCGGCTGGGGTGCACTCGGTTGGTCAGCAACAACGCGAACGATCGCGATTCCGGGTCGATGACCAGCGTCGTGCCGGTGAATCCGGTGTGGCCCGCCGTCACCGGTGAGGAAAGCGCACCCATGTACCAGGGCTGGTCGAGCTCGAACCCGAGGCCGTGGGCGTCGTCGGGGAAGCGCTCGTTGTAGTTGGTCAGCATCGTCTCGACGGTGTCGGGACGCAGGATGCGCTTGCCCCGGTAGGTGCCGCCGTTGAGGATCGTCTGGCAGAGGATCGCCAGGTCGCTCGCGGTGGAGAACACGCCGGCGTGCCCGGCGACGCCGCCGAGCGACCAGGCGTTCTCGTCGTGCACCTGGCCGCGCACGAGCCCTCGCGGCGGGTTCGTTTCGAACTCCGTGGCGGCGACGCGGTCCAGTTTCGACGCGGGCGGGTTGTACCCGGTGTCGACCATGCCCAGCGGCGTGGTGATGCGGTCGTGCACCACCTTGTCCAGCGTCTGCCCGGTGAGCTTCTCGATGACGAAGCCGAGGGTGAGCATGTTGAGGTCGGAGTAGAGGTAGGTCGTGCCCGGCGTGTTCTTCAGCGGGCTGTCGAGCACGGCCTTGCGGCGCGACGGGATGTCCGGGTAGCCCTGCCACAGCGACGGCACGGGGTCGGCGTCGAAGCCCGACGTGTGCGTGAGCAGCTGCTCGATCGTCACGGCTTCCTTGCCGTTCACGCCGAACTCGGGCAGGTAGCGCACCACCGGCGCGTTGACGTGGAGTTTGCCCTGCTCCACCAGCTGCAGCGCGGCGATCGAGGTGAACAGCTTCGAGACCGACGCCATGTCGAAGATCGTGTCGTCGCGCATCGGCACCTGCTGGTCTTTCGGCAGCTCGGTGCCCGCGGCGTCGGCGTACCTCAGCGCGCCGCCGACGGCGTAGCGGTCGACGACCACGCCGTCGTGGGCGAGCAGGCCGACGGCGCCGGAGAAGTGCGGGTGGCCCGACGCGTCGGGCTGGGTCCAGCTCGCCAGGAACTGCTCGGCGGACTTGATGGGGCCGGCGTCGAGCCCGACGTCGGACGGCTTGCCTTCGCGCAGCGTCGTCGACGGAGCCGCGAAGCCGTGCCGCACCACGTCGAATCGCCCGGCGAGCGGGTCGTGCTGCGTCGTGGTGGCGATGGCGGCGGCTCCTGCGATCGACGTGACGGCGAGCAGCACGGCCATCGCCGTGCTCGTCGCGGCGAGCACCTTCCTAGCACGCATGACCGCTCTCCTCAGCGATAGATCAGGTAGGGGCGGCGTTTACGGTCGAAGGCCGCGAGCTCGGCGCGCCAGGCGCCGGTGACCTCGTCGACCCCGGCGCCGGCGTCGATCATGGTGCGCAGCCGGTCGGAACCGGACAGCAAGTCGATGGCGTGGTCGGGCCGCCAGCCGAACGTTTGCGGCGCGACCTGCTTTGCCGTGACGAGCATCGAGACGGCGGTGGTGATCGCGTCGAACGCCTGCGGATCGGTCACGGTGAGCTGCACGCCGCCGCAGGTCTCGTTCACGAACTTGCTGAACGTGGGCACGAAGTACGTCTCGCGGAAGCGCGCGCCCGGCAGGTCGAGCGCTTCGAGCTTGTCGCGCCAGTGCCAGTCGACACCCGGCGCGCCGATGATCTCGAACGGCCGCGTCGTACCGCGGCCTTCGGCGAAGAGCGTGCCTTCGAACAGGCAGGTGCCGGGGTAGACGATCGCGGTGTCGGGCGTCGGCATGTTCGGGCTCGGCATGACCCAGTCGAGACCGGTTTCGGCGAAGAGCATGTCCCGCCGCCAGCCGCGGACCTCGATCACCTGCAGTTCGACGGGCTGCACGCCTTCGCCGGGCAGGAACTCGGAGTTGAACAGCCGCGCCAGCTCGCCGACGGTCATCCCGTGCTGCTGCGCGATCGGCTTGCGGCCGACGCCGGAGGCGAACTTCGGGTCGAGCACCGGGCCGGCGAGGCGGCCGCCGATCGGGTTCGGCCGGTCGAGCACCACGAAGGCCGCGCCGACCTTCGCCGCCGCGACCATCGCCGTGTAAAGCGACCAGATGTAGGTGTAGAAGCGGGCGCCGACGTCGGCGATGTCGAACACGACGGTGTCGAGACCGGCCTTGGTGAACAGCGTCGCGAGCTTCGCCGCGTCGGCGCCGTACGCGTCGTAAACGGGGATGCCGGTGCGCGGGTCCGTGTAGTCGCCCTCGGAACCACCGGCCTGGGCGCTGCCGCGGAACCCGTGTTCGGGGCCGAAGGCGGCCACCGGCTTGACGCCGGCGGCGACCATGTCGTCGACGATGTGGTCGCCGCTCGCGAGCACGCCCGTCGGGTTGGACAGCACGCCGAGCTTGCGTCCGGCGAGCGGACGCCAGTGCTGGGCGGCGAGTTGTTCGGCGCCGGTGAGCACTCGTCGTTTCGCTTGGCTTGGCGTGGCTTGCGCGACGGCCGAACCGCCCGCGAGCACCGGTACGGCGAGGGCGGGGACGGCGAGGAACTTCCTGCGGTTGAGGTTCACCAGCTCAGTCCGTGTCCGAAGGGGTACTTGACGGTGTTCACGTCGGCGCCCGCGGGGACGTCGACGGGAAGCTTGCCGCTCGGCTTGGTCTCGCCGAGCACGACCTTGGCCAGCGCCTCGAGCGACGGCGTGATGTAACCGTAGGTGGCCAGCCACGTGGGCACGGGGTTGGCGTACCCGGCGTCGTACGGGATCTGTGCGGCGACGGCGACCACGGGCTTGCCGGTGTCCATCAGCGCCTGCAAAAGCTTGTTCTGCAAGGGAAATCCGCCGAGGTTGTTCGTGAGGACCACGACGAGGTCGGTCTTCGCGGCGGCCGCGGCGGCCTGCGCGATGAGATCGTCGGACGGGGTCTGCCCGGTCTGCAACGCGGTCGCCTTGGTGCCGTGGGCGGTGAGGCGGTCGGCGAGCGTCTGCGTGCTGGCCACGCCCCAGCCGGTGACGAGCGCGGTGGCGGGCTTCTGCTTGAGCGGCAGCACGCCGGCGTCGTTGGCGATGGCGGTGATCGAGCGGTCGGCGATGCCCTGCGCGGTGGCGAGGTGCGCCGGCGTGCCGACCTTCTTCGCGACGAGCGCCGGGTTGTCGAACGGCGAGGTGAGGATGCCGCGCTTGAGCTTCAGCTTGAGCACCCGCAGCACGCTCTGGTCGATCCGCTGCATCGGCAGGTCGCCGGACTTCACGGCGGAGATCACGGAGTTGATCGCGAGGTCGAGGTGCACCGGCATGAGGAGCTGGTCGATACCGGCTTTCAGTGCCAGCACAGGGATTTCGGCGTCGCTGTGGAGCTCGCGCACGCCCTGCATCTCCAGCGCGTCGGTGATCACCACGCCGTCGTAACCCAGTTCGTCGCGCAGCTTTCCGGTGATGATCGGCTTCGACAGCGTGGCCGGCTCACCCGACGGGTCGAGGCTCGGGAACTGGATGTGGGCGCTCATGATCGAGTCGATGCCCGCGGCAATGGCGGCCTTGAACGGCGGCACGTCGATCTTGCGCCACTCGTCCTCGGTGCGGTCGATGCGCGGCAACCCGGTGTGGCTGTCGGTGGCGGCGTCGCCGTGGCCGGGGAAGTGTTTTGCCGTGGAGGAAACGGTTTCGAAGGCCGGCCCGGAGTTCTGGTAGCCCTTGACCTCGGCCGTCACGAACTGGCTCGCGAGCCCCGGCTGGCCGGCGAACGAGCGCACGCCGATCACGGGGTTGGCCGGGTTGGAGTTCACGTCGGAGTCGGGCGCGAAGTCCTGGTTGATGCCCACGGCGCGCAGCTCGTGGCCGATGATCGTGGCGGCCTGCGTCGCGCTGTCGGTGCTGCGGCCGGCGGCGATGGCCATGGAATTGGGGAACTCCGTGGCGGGAGCGCCCATCCGGGTGACGGTGCCGCCCTCCTGGTCGGTGCCGATCTGCAACGGGATGTGGGCGCCGCTGGAGATCGCGGCCTGCTGCAGGCCGTTGGAGAGCTTCGCGACCTGGGTCGGGGTGTCGAAGTTGTCGCGGGTGTCGTTGTTGAAGTAGATGACGCCGCCGAGGTGGTACTTGCGGACGACCTCGGCGGGCGTGTCGACGCCGAAGTCCGTCTGGTTCTTGGGGTTGACCTCATCGGCGGACTTGCCGTTCACCCACGTGACGAACAGCTGCCCGACCTTTTCCTCGAGGCTGAGGCCGTGGAGCGCCTGCTGGGCGGCGGCGTCGAGGGAGGTCATCGCTTTCGCGTCCGGTGTGCTGCCTGAAGCGGTCGCGCCGATTCCGGCGCCGACTCCGGTGATGGCGAGGAGCCCCGCGAGGGGGACGGCGAGCGCATGGATCCTCCGCGGGCGCGTGCGCGCGAGTCGGGTCGTCACGAAAGGGCCTCCCAGTGTCGTGCGCCGCCGGTGGTGAGAAGTCCACCTGGCGGCGCCGGTATCGGGAAGCTACTCACCGGATTGGGCGTTGTCCATCGGCCGAGCGCAGCAACATGGGGGTTGTGCTGGGATTTTCGTGGGGACAACCCTGGAAACACTGGCGGCGCCCGTCGGCCGAAGCCGGCGGGCGCCGCCTGCAAGCGCGGAACATCTCGGGCGACCAAGCGTGCAACTCTGGTCGTACCTTCATGGACTCGGCGTCCGGCGTCCCGGTACGCAGTCCCTAGACGACGAGCCTCCCGCGGCGCGCTGCGCGTGGGTACCCGGAGTCCGCGCACGGAGGTTGCCCGGGGTGACAGAGGCTTCTCTTCTACCTCTGCCCTGGCCGGCTCAACGTCCGCACCTACTTTCTACGCCGTGAGCCCGGTCACTTCAAGAGCGTGGACGGGTGCACCGGCAAAAGAGGCTCGATCTGGTGATGCACACACCCTGAGCAACGGCCGATTCCGCTCTACGCTTGAGAAAACCGGTCGCGGTACCGCCGTGTGGGTGCCTAGCGCGGGGGCGTTCGGAACCGTCGGCGACGACTCAGGCTGTACCAGGTGGCGCCCGCCGCGAAGGCGCCCACGCCGAGCGCGACCATGCCCGCGGACCGGGCGGGGATCCGGCTGCGCAGCGACATGGGGCGTTCGAACGCGAGGATCGGCCAGTCGCGCTCGCCGGCCTCTCGGCGCAGGAGCTTGTCGGGGTTCACCGCGTGGGGGTGGCCGACGGTCTCCAGCAGCGGGATGTCCGTACTGGAATCGGTGTAGGCGAAGCACTCGGCGAGGTCGTACCCGTACGTCGCGGCGAGCTGTTTCGCGGCGATGGCCTTGTTGTCGCCATAGCAGTAGAAGTCGATTTCGCCGTTGTAGCGGCCGTCGGTGACACCCATGCGCGTGGCGACGCAGCGCGTGGCGCCGAGCATCGCGGCGACGGGTGCGGCGACCTCTTCGCCGGTGGCGGAGAGGACGACGACGTCGTGGCCGTCGGCGAGGTGGCGGTTGATGAGATCGGTGGCCTCGACGTACACGAGGGGGTCCACCACGTCGTGGAGCGTTTCTTGCACGATCGCGGAAACCTGGGCGACATCCCAGCCGGCGCAGAGCTTCGAGACCTCGGCGCGCATGCGTTCGGTCTTGTCGGCGTCGGCGCCCGCGAGGGAGAAGACGAGTTGTGCGTACGCGCTACGCAAAGCGGCTCGGCGGTTGATCAGCCCTTCTCTGAGTAATGGTTTGCTGAACGCCAGCGCGCTGGAAGAAGCGATGATGGTCTTGTCGAGATCGAAGAACGCGGCGACGGCGCGCCGGGGTTCTTCGGGGTGGGATTCGCGCGGCGGCGCGGTGCTGGGTTCGGCCACGTGATCAGGATAGGAGAAGCGACGCCCTCGTTCTCGCGTTGATCGAACACCGGCGCGCCCGTCCGGCGGAAAATCCATGACAGGACAGTACATCCGGCTCTGGATGCCGTTATCGAATCGTAGGTGTCACTCGCGGCGCCAACCGGTGCCCTGCGGAGTTACAGTGGGGGAACCCGGTGTCCAACCGGGCCGGTTCAGTCCGACCCCCCGGGGCTGAACCCACGGCGGCCCTCGTCCCTCCCCCCTGGCGAGGGCCGCCCTCTTTTCTCGGGTAGTGCATTTTTTCCGCTGCGTTCGCGGATCGCCAGGATGTTTTTCGTGGCAATTACGAGACTGCCTGCAATTCCCCGGTTCAGGGGTGTGGGCGGGTCGCGCATTGTGCCTCAACGGCTCGACGGGTTCGCCTGTGCTGAGCGGTTTCGGCGGGAGTTGTCCACAAGCACCGGGTTATCCACAGGTTGCTCGGTTGGCCATTGCCGGCGGGCTCGGGCCGGGTGATCTTGGTGGGACCCGGTCCACATCGGCCGGGTCCGATCCGCCAGGGGGAGGCCTTCATGACAACCGCACGTCCACTCGTCGTCGCCGCCGACGGCGCGGTGCTCGACGAAATCCTGCGCGTCGCCGCGGTCGCCGGCTGCGAGCTCGACCGCGCACCGGACCTCGCGGCCGCACGCTCGCGCTGGACGCGGGCGCCGCTGGTCGTGATCGACGAGGACTCCGCCGACGACCGGGTGCTCCTGCCCCACCTATCCCACTTACCCCGCCGCGACGGCGTGGTGGTGGTGTCGAAAGGCGCGGCCGGCGTCGACTCCTGGCGCCGCGCGGCGCTGGTCGGCGCCCGGCGCGTGGTGTGCCTGCCCGACGACGAATCCGACCTGACCGTGGCGTTGGCCGACGTCGCCGACGCCCCCGCCGAACGCCCCGGCCCGATCCTCGCCTTCCTCGGCGGCCGCGGCGGCGCGGGTGCTTCCGTGCTGGCCGCCGCCACGGCCGTCGAAGCGGACCGCGTCGGCCCCGCCCTGCTCGTCGACTGCGACCCGTTGGGCGGCGGCCTGGATCTCCCGCTGGGCTTGGAAAACACCCCCGGCCACCGCTGGCCCGACGTCCGCCTGTCCGGCCGCGTCTCGCTGCCCGCTCTGGTCGACGCCCTCCCACGCCGCGGCACCCTGCCCGTGTTGGCCTGCGGCCGCACCGGCCCCGGTCCCACGCCGCGCGCACTGTCCGCCGTCGTCACCGCCGGCCGCCGCTCGGGCCGCACCGTCGTCTGCGACCTGCCCCGCCACCTCGACGAGGGCGCTCTCGCCGTCGCCTCTCTCGCGGACCTGGTGGTCCTGGTCGTCCCGGTCGAATTCCGCGCCTGCATGGCCGCGCGCCAGGTCCTCGAGCTGCTGACGCCCCACACCGACCGCCTCGCCATCGTCGCAAGTGGACACCCCCACGCCGGCGCGCCCCCCTCCCGCACCACGGCACTCCTCGGCCCACCCCTGCTCGCCACCCTGCCGCCCGAACGCCGCGTCGCCGCCACCCTCGAAACGGGCGAGTTCGACCTCCCACCCAAGGGCGCCCTGGCCACCACCGCCCGCACCGTCCTGGCCGAACTCCACCCAGCCCCGACCTCGCTTCCCGCGGCGGCTTGAGATGCAGCCATGTACGGGCTTCTCGGCCGCCTCGCTGTGGTCGGGTTCCACCGAGCCCCGTCCTCGCTTCCGGTGGCGGCTTGTGATGCGAGCGTGCATGGGCTTCTCGGCCGCCTCGTCGTGGCCGGGCTTCACCGAGCCCCGGCCTCGCTTTCCTCGGGGGCTTGTGATGCAGCCGTGTAAGGGCTTCTCGGCCGCCTCGTCGTGGCCGCCCTCCGCCCAGCCCCGTCCTCCATCTCCGCGGCGGCTTGTCATGCGAGCGTGCACGGGCCTCTTGGCCACCTCGTCAGGCGGCAGCGTGGCCGACCGACGCCACGACCGCACTCACCGAAATCCGACCTCCGCACGCGTCCGCCTTGGCGCTAGTGGCGCGGCCTTGCCGACCGAACTCCTCTTGCGGCACTCGTTGCGGTGTGGGCCGTAGGCCGCGCTGCCGGTAAGTCCTCCGTCGTTCCGGCCGCTCGATTGTGTTCCCGAGCCGAGTTCGCCCATCGCGCACCTGCGCTCAACAGTTCGAGTGGTCCCTCTTTCTTTTCCTTCACCACCAACCCATTCGCCCTGCGATGCCGGGAGCCCAGCCATGCCCACTTGTCCGAAGCCGCCGACATGACCACCGAATTCGTCGAGCGCGTCCGCAACCGCCTCGCCGGTGAGAGCCGTCTGGCGGACCCCGTCGCCGTCGCGGAGGCCGTGCGGGCGGAGGCCGGCGGCACGCTCAGCCACGATGCCGTCCTCGACGCCGTCCGCCAGGCTCACGACGAGTTCGTCGGTGCGGGCCCGCTGGCGCCGCTGCTGGAGGACCCCGCCGTCACCGACGTCCTCGTCACCGCACCCGACCAGACCTGGACCGACGGCGACTCCGGCCTGACCCGCACCGACGTCCGCTTCGCCGACGAAGAAGCCGTCCGCCGCCTGGCGCAGCGTCTGGCCCTCGCCGCGGGTCGGCGGCTCGACGACGCACAGCCCTATGTGGACGGTTGGCTTCCCGTCCCGGGTGGACACGTCCGAGTCCACGCCGTGCTGCCGCCCATTGCCCCCAACGGCACCTGCCTGTCCCTGCGCGTCCTCCGCCCGGCCACGCACACGCTCGACACCCTGACCTCACTCGGCGTCGTCAACGAGGAAGGCGCCGACATCCTCCGCTCGATCATCACGCGCCGCCTCGCGTTCCTGGTCACGGGCGGCACCGGCGCCGGCAAGACGACCCTCCTCAGTGCACTCCTGGCCGAGGTCAGCCCGCGCGAACGCATCATCTGCGTCGAGGACGCCGGCGAACTCCGCCCCGCGCACCCGCAGTTCGTCAGCCTCGTCGCGCGCCCGGCCAACGTCGAAGGCGCCGGCGCCGTCGAGCTGCCCGAGCTCGTCCGCCAAGCCCTGCGCATGCGCCCCGACCGCCTGGTGGTCGGCGAAGTCCGCGGCGCCGAAGTCTGCTCCCTCCTCAACGCCCTCAACACCGGCCACGACGGCGGCGCCTGCACCCTCCACGCCAACTCGCCCTCCGAGGTCCCCGCCCGCCTCGAAGCGCTCGCCTCCCTGGGCGGCCTCACCGGCGACGCCCTCCACAGCCAACTGGCCGCCGCCATCCGCGTCGTCCTCCACCTCCGCCGCGACCCCACCGGCGCCCGCCGCCTCACCGAAATCGCCAGCCTCCACCGCACCACCGCAACCACCCACACCACCCCCATCTGGCGCGACGGCCACTGGACCCCCTACCGCCCCCTCTTCGAGGAGGCGACCGCATGATCACCGCCTGGCCATTCCTCTGTTTCGGCACCGCCCTCCTCACCTGGCCCACCCTCCCGAGCCGCCTGCTCGCACCACCGCGGCGACGGCTCACCATCCCCACGCCGCCGCGTCAGGCCGTCTGGGTGCTGCCGACACTCCTCGCCCTCCCGCTCGCCGGGGTCGGAGCGGCGGTGGCGACCGCCCTGATCACCGTCGCGGCGAGGCAGGAATGGCGCAACAGAAAGGAAACCGCCGCAACGCTCACCCGGGCCGAGCAGACGTCCGCCGCGCTCCGCACGATGGTCGCCGAGCTGCGGGCCGGCGCTCACCCGGTGCTCGCGGCTGAAGCGGCGGCCGAAGCAGTCCCCGCGGTAGCCGGAGAACTCACCAACCTCGCCACCGCCGCGAGACTCGACGGCGCGCTCGAATCCCGAGAACTCCCGGAACTCGCCGCGGCCTGGGCCCTCGCCCGACGGCACGGCCTCCCCATCGCAGACACCCTCGACGCCACCCGCCGCGACCTCGACGCCGCCACCACGTTCGCCCGGCGGCTCCACGCCAAGATGGCCGGCCCGCGGATGAGCGCGACCGTCCTGACCGGGCTGCCGGTCCTGTGTCTCGCCATGGGGCAGGCCATCGGTGCCGAGCCGCTGACCGTCCTCACCCACACCGTCCTCGGACAGCTGTTCCTCGTCGCCGGCGCCGCGCTGCTCTGGGCGGGCACCGCCTGGTCCCGAGCGCTCACCGGCCGTCGGGAGATCCGATGACGCCTTACGTCCTCGCCGCCGTCGCGCTCCTCGTCTGGCCGAGCGCTCCGAAGCCGCGGAGCCTCGCGCCGCCAACCACCTGGCGACCCAAGCTCCCGGGCCTCCGCACGAGACACGCCCTCGCGGCCGCGATCGCCGGCGCATCCGTGGCCGTAGTCGCCGGACCAGCGGGCGGCGCACTGGCTGGAGCAACAGCCTGGTGGCTCCTCCACCGCTCGCGTCGGCCCAAACCCGGCGACGACGTCACCGAACGTCTGAACTCTGCCGCCACCCTCGACCTCCTCGGCGCCTGCCTCCAGACGGGCCTGCCGGTGCCGACGGCCCTCGAAGCCGTCAGCGCCACCGCGCCCGAGCACACGGCGACCGCGATGAAGGCCACCGCCAACCTCCTCGCCCTCGGCGCCGGGCCGGCCGAAGCCTGGGCCCAGCTCAAAACCCGGCCCGGGTTCGAGGAGCTGTCGGTCGCCGCGACGCGAACGGCCCGGTCCGGCGCGGCGCTCGCGGCGACGGCCGACGAAGTCTCCCGCCGCCTGCGTGACGGGATCGGCGTCGAGGCCGAGGAACGCGCGGAACGGGCCGGGGTCGCCCTGGCGCTGCCGGTGGGGCTCTGTTTCCTCCCCGCGTTCTTCGTGCTCGGCGTGCTGCCGGTGGTGCTCGGCCTGGCCGAGCGGATCGGGAGCGTGTTGTAGATGAATCCACAATGGACAGAAAGGACCGACCATGCACTTCCTCCCCGGAGACGAGGGCACCACCACGGCGGAGTACGCCATCGGCACGGTGGCCGCGGCGGCGTTCGCGCTCGCGCTGTTCGTGCTGCTCAGCGGCGACTCGATCAGCACGGCGCTGTCGGGTCTCGTGCAGCGGGCCCTCACGGTGGCGACCTGATGGCCGGCCGTCGCCGGGACGGCGGGATGGTCACGGTCGAAGCCGCCCTTTCGCTGGGCGCGCTCACGGCCGTGGTGGCTCTGCTGCTCGCCGGCCTCGCGGCGGTCCTCGGGCACATCCGGTGCCTCGACGCCGCCCGCGAAGCCGCGCGCCTGGCCGCCGCCGGACAGCCCGGTGCGGCCGAGGCCGTCGTGCAGACGATCGCGCCCCGCGGCGCGCGCCTCACCATCCGCCGGTCCGGCGACGGCATCACCGCCGAGGTCACCACCGAGACCCTCACCGGCTTCCACCTGGACGCCAGCGCTTACGCCGTCGCCGAACCCGGAGTGCAGCAATGAAGGACAGCGACGACGGCGTCGCCACCGTGTGGACGGCCATCGTGATCGCCGCGCTCGTCGGCCTCGCCGCGGCGGGGTGCTGGCTCGGCGCAGCCGTGGCGGCGAGGCACCGCGTGGAAGCCGCCGCCGACCTCGGCGCGCTGGCCGCTGCCGCGCACGCCGCCGACGGCCCCGCCCGGGCCTGCGACCGCGCTCGCGAGGTGGCCGACCACGAGGGCGCGGTCGTCACGGCTTGCAGCTGGCACGAGCGTGACGCCCTCGTCGAGGTGCGAGCTGCAAGTCCACCCGTTCCCGGCTTGCCGCCGCCCTCGGCGCGGGCCCGGGCCGGCCCCGTCGGCCTCCCGGAGTGACGCCCGCCACCGCTCGTCCGCGCGTCTTCACGACGAGTGGCGGGCGATGTGGATCATCGCCGAGCCCATCAGACGCACTGTCTCGACGAGCGGCCAACAGCCACGAGCAGCGGTAGCTGACGCACGGCGAGCGGTTAAAACCGCTGGTGAGAGGCGTAAACGACGTGGTGCGCCTTGGCGGTCGCGAAGGGCGGTGAAAGTGTCAACCCGCGTGCTGGAGGGCCTCAGCGGGGGCTCAGCGGCCGATCATCGGCTGTCCGTTATCGGCCGAGCGGTGCACTACCGGGCGTTCATCGCCCAGTAACCACCGGTTGTCGCGCGGCTCTTCCGCGCAATGTGCAAATTGCCGTTTAGTGAGACGTGCGCCACCAACGGCCCCGACCCGGGTGGCGCGAAACCGGACCTTGAAGGCAGGAAAGCAATGTTGGACGCGAATTGGCCGGACAGCTGGCGGAGCGCCTTCCGCATCGAACTTCGTGCGGAGGCGATCGGCCTCGCCTGGCGCGGCTGGCCGGTGCTCCCGGGGGCGACCCCGGCGCCGATCACCGGTGACGGCGACGACCTCACGTGGCGCCGGCCGGTGCCGGTGCGGGACGACTGGCGCGAGCTGGTCGGCACCCACGCCCACGAGGTCGCCACCTGGTTCTCCGACCGCACCCACAGCCTGCTCGTGGCCACGGGCACGGTCGTCGACGCCATCGAGGTCGACGACGAGCTGGGCAAGCGCGCCGCCCGCCTGCTGCGTGCCCTCGGGCACCCCGCGCCGATCGTCGCGATGCCCAACGGCCGCTGGCTGTTCCTCACCACGCCCACCGACCACATCCCGGCCGAGCTCGCCGAGCAGGCTTCCGTGCAGTGGCACGGTGCCGGCAGCTACATCCCGCTGCCGCCGTCGCCGTTCCAGCACGGTGTCGTGCACTGGCGCGTGAAGCCCGAGGTGTGCGGCTGGCAGCTGCCCGACCCGTCCGAGGTGCACGACGTGCTCATGCGCGCCCTCGCCGACGAGCACGCGCCGCTGCTCGCGGAGACCACCGCTGCCTGACCGGTTCGACCCCGGCAAGCAGCGTCGACAACTGAAGAGATTTCACGCACCACCGTGGCCGCACCGCTCCCCGTGCTGACGCAAAGCCCCAAGCACGGTATCCAGTACGGCCACCGCCCCTGCCTTGTCCAGCGGTTCGTTGCCGTTCCCGCACTTCGGCGACTGAACGCAGGACGGGCAGCCCGTCGGGCACTCGCAGGAGACGATCGCCTCCCGCGTTGCGGCCAGCCACGGGACAATCGCGGCATAACCGCGGTCGGCAAATCCCGCACCCCCGGGATGCCCATCGTGCACGAACACCGTTGCCTCCCCGGTGTCCTCGTGCCACGCGGTAGACACCCCGCCGATGTCCCAGCGGTCGCACGTAGCGAACAGCGGTAGCAGGCCGATCGCCGCGTGCTCGGCGGCATGCAGGGCACCGGGGACGCGCGCCGGAACCAATCCGGCGCCCCCCGGTGCTCTGCCAGCACCCCCGGTCCCCACCGGCGCCCCACCCTCGGCCCCGACCCGAGCGCCTCCGGTCCCCACCGGCGCGACGGCCTCGGCCCGAGCCTCAGCACCAGCCCCGCCCTCAGCACCCCCGGTCCCCGCCGATACGACCTCCGCACCCGCGGCGTCGCCCAGAGCACCCCCGGTCCCCACCGACTCCACACTCTCGGCCCCGACCCGAGCGCCTCCGGTCCCCACCGGCGCGACAGTCGCACCCGCGGTTTCAGGAGCACCTTCGGTCCCCACCGGATCGAGGTCATCGGCCTCGATCCGCGCGCCCCCGGTCCCCGTCGGCGCGATGGTCGCACCCACGGCCTCGTCACGAGCACCCTCGGTCCCCGCCGAAGCCACCTGCACCGCAGGCGACTCCTGTACCGGCCGGCCCTTGTCGACTTCCGGCGACACTTGCTCCGTCGGCCCCGGCTCCATCCGGCTACCTCGCCCGGCATTCGGCACGTGAGCGCCCGAAGCCGCATTGCCGGCCTCGTCCGGCTCAAACTCTTCCTGGCCGCGGGTGGCTGGCGTCGAAGCGCTGCGGTCCGCGGCCGAAGCTTCCGGTTCCACCCGAGCGCGTTCGACCCGTGCAGAAGCTGCAGCGTCGGACGCCGTCTTCCCGGCGGTCCCGACCGCAGCGTCTCCCGCCCCCGCCGGCGCGACCGCACCGGGCCGAGCCGTGCCCACGACACCGGTCCCCACCCGATAAGACGGGCCGAGCAGATCGCTGGTGACCGTGTACCAGACGGCGCGCGTGTGCAGGCTTTGTTGCGGTAGGTCCAGCGGCGTGTGGTCCAGCACCTCACCCGACGGGCGGCGGCGCAGGTAGCCGACGACCTGCGACGTCACCGCGACCTCGCCCAGGCTCACCGTGACGCCGCCGTGGGTGCACTGCTCCTGGGTGGACAGCACCGAGATGTCCACGACCTCCCGCGGCGACGTGTGCCAGTCCGGGTCCTCGGCGTGCACGAGGGCGAGGCCGGTCTCGAGGTCGAGCTCGTCGACGACGTACGACGAACCCTGGTGCAGGTACACCGCACCCGGGTGCACCGCGTAGCAAGCCGACCCCGGGTCGACGGTGCCGAGCATGCGCCCGGAATCCGCTTCCACCACGGCGATCTGGTCGCCGCCCGAGCCGCGGATGCCGACTTCCGCGTGGGGGCGGTCGCGGGCGGTCCAGTACCAGCCGCTGGACCGGCGGCGCAGCAGCTTCTCCTCCGCCAGGTCCGCGAGCACCGCGCGGGCCGCCGCACCGCCGAACATCGGCAGCTCCGGTTCCGTCAGAGGCAGCTCCGCGACCGCGCACGCGAGCTGCGGCCCGAGCACGTACGGGTTCGTCGGGTCGAGCACGGCCGTCTCCACCGGACGCTCCAGCAACGCCGCCGGGTGGTGCACCAGGTACGTGTCGAGTGGGTCGTCGCGGGCCACGAACACGACCAGCGCCTCGTCGCCCGAGCGGCCCGCGCGTCCGGCCTGCTGCCAGAACGATGCCAGCGTGCCCGGGTAGCCGGCGAGCACCACGGCGTCGAGGCCCGCGATGTCGACGCCGAGCTCCAGCGCGTTGGTGGTCGCCACCCCCAGCAACCGGCCGGACAACAGCGCGGCCTCCAGCGCGCGACGCTCCTCCGGCAAGAACCCGGATCGGTACGCCGCAACGGTTTCCGCCAGCGCAGGGTCCACTTCGGACAGAAGGCGCCGCGCGCCCAATGCCGTGAGCTCCGCCCCGCGCCGCGAGCGCACGAAAGCCAGCGAACGCGCGCCTTCCACCACGAGGTCCGTGAGGATCCGCGCCGTCTCCACGCCCGCCGAACGTCGCACCGGCGCGCCGTTCTCGCCCGTCAGCTCGTCGAGCAGCGGGGGCTCCCACAACGCGACCGTCCGCGCACCCCGCGGCGAAGCGTCCTCGGTGACCGCCGCGCAGGGCAGCCCCGTGAGCCGTGAAGCGAACTCCGCCGGCGAAGCCGTCGTCGCCGAGGCCAGCACGAACACCGGCGACGCCCCGTAGTGCGCCGCCACCCGCCGCAGCCGGCGCAGCAGCAGCGCGACGTGCGAACCGAACACCCCGCGGTAGCTGTGGCACTCGTCGACCACCACGTACGCCAGGTTCTTGAAAAACCGGGCCCACCGCGAATGCGACGACAGGAGGCCGCGGTGGAGCATGTCCGGGTTCGTGAACACCCAGTTCGCGTGCGCGCGCACCCAGTCGCGCTCGGTCATCGGGGTGTCGCCGTCGTACGACGCCGCCCGCACCTCGGGGACGTCCAAAGAGGACACCGAACGCAGCTGGTCAGCGCCCAGCGCCTTGGTGGGCGAGAGGTACAACGCGGTCGCCGCGGAACCCGTGGCCAGCGCGGACAGCACCGGCAGCTGGTACGCCAACGACTTCCCCGAAGCCGTACCTGTCGACACCACCACGTGGGACCCGGCGTGAGCCAGCGAAGCCGCCTCGACCTGGTGTTTCCAGGGAGTCTCGAGCCCGGAACCCGCGAACGCCGACACGACCGACGGCGCGGCCCACTCCGGCCACGCCGCGAAACCGGCTGCCCGCGCGGGAAGCTCGGCCACGTGCGTGACCGGGTTCTCGTTCACCGGGACCCCCGCCGTGACCCGGCTGAGCAGCCTCCGTCCTCGCTCGACCACGTGCCGCAGCTAAGCACAGGGCACCGACAAAACCGGCGCCAGATCGATCAAGTGAGCAATCACACAAGGTCACGGAACGTACTGTCACCGGGACGCGTTGCACGGCCGCTGAGCACTACCAATACACTCCCGCAATCCACACCCTCTGTGGCGATCGTCATGTGAGACGTGCATTGCCCGCACGGCTAGCGTGTCGCTCGGTACAGATCCCATGCCAGTGCAGGCACGCCGGGTACGACGAGTCCGCATTGGCCAACGGCGTTCCCAGGAGGACGAATGTCCCGGCAGTTCCTCGCGGAGGGCGGTCTCACGCTCTCCGGGGGTGGCTACACCATCGTCGGTGTGGTCGCCGTGGTCGCCCTTGCCGCACTCGCCATCGGTTACGTGCTGCTCAGGGAGGTGCTGGCCGCGGGCCAGGGCACCGCCAAGATGCAGGACATCGCCAAGGCGGTGCAGGAAGGTGCGGCCGCATACCTGAAGCGGCAGCGCAACACCCTCGCCATCTTCGGCGTAATCGTGTTCCTGCTGCTGTTCGCGCTCCCCGCCGACGACTGGAACGAGCGCATCGGCCGCTCGATCTTCTTCCTCGTCGGCGCGGTGTTCTCGTTCACCATCGGCTACCTCGGCATGTGGCTCGCGACGCAGGCGAACCTGCGCGTGGCGGCCGCGGCGCGCGAAGAAGGCGGCCGCGAGATCGCGATGCGCGTGGCGTTCCGCACCGGCGGCGTGGTCGGCATGATCACCGTCGGCCTCGGCCTGTTCGGTGCCGCGATCGTCGTGCTCGTCTACACGGGCCAGGCCCCGAAGGTGTTGGAGGGCTTCGGGTTCGGCGCCGCGTTGATCGCGATGTTCATGCGTGTCGGCGGCGGCATCTTCACGAAGGCCGCTGACGTCGGCGCGGACCTGGTCGGCAAGGTCGAGCAGGGCATCCCCGAGGACGACCCGCGCAACGCGGCGACGATCGCCGACAACGTCGGTGACAACGTCGGCGACTGCGCCGGCATGGCGGCGGACCTCTTCGAGTCCTACGCGGTCATGCTGGTCGCCGCGCTGATCCTGGGCAGCTCCGCCTTCGGTTCCAGCGGCCTGATCTTCCCGCTCATCGTGCCGGCCATCGGTGTCATCACCGCCGTCATCGGCGTGTACATCACGAAGGCGCGCGCGGGCGAGGGTGGTCTCGTCACGATCAACCGCTCGTTCTACATCTCCGCGGTGATCTCCGCGGTGCTGTCGGCCGTCGCGGCGTTCGTGTACCTGCCGAGCAGCTTCTCCGACTTCGGTGCGGAGTTCGCCGGCAACAGCGGCAACCCGGCGGTCATCGCGACCGTCGCCGTGATCATCGGCATCGTGCTCGCCGCGATCATCCTGAAGCTCACGGGTTACTACACCGGCACCGAGCACAAGCCGGTGCAGGACGTCGCCAAGACGTCGGAAACCGGTGCCGCCACGGTGATCCTGTCCGGCATCTCGGTCGGTTTCGAGTCCGCCGTGTACACCGCGCTCGTGATCGGTGCCGCCGTGTTCGGCGCGTACCTGCTGGGTGGCGGCGTCGCACTGTTCGCCGTCGCGCTCGCCGGTACCGGCCTGCTGACCACCGTCGGCGTCATCGTCGCGATGGACACCTTCGGCCCGGTCTCCGACAACGCGCAGGGCATCGCCGAGATGTCGGGCGACGTCGACGAGAAGGCCGCGCAGATCCTGACCGAGCTGGACGCGGTGGGCAACACCACCAAGGCCATCACCAAGGGCATCGCGATCGCCACGGCGGTCCTCGCGGCCACGGCGCTGTTCGGGTCCTATTCGGATGCGATCACGAAGGCCGTGGGCGGCACGGGTGCGTTCATCGCCAACGTCGTGAACCCGTCGACGCTGGTCGGCGTGATCGTCGGCGCGGCTGTGGTGTTCCTGTTCTCGGGTCTGGCCGTCAACGCGGTTTCGCGTGCGGCCGGCGCGGTGGTGCAGGAAGTGCGCCGCCAGTTCCGCGAGATCGCCGGGATCATGGAGGGCACCACGCGGCCCGAGTACGGCAAGGTCGTGGACATCGTCACGCGCGACTCGCTGCGTGAGCTCGCCACGCCGGGTCTGCTCGCGGTGTTCGCCCCGATCGCCGTGGGCTTCGGCCTCGGCACGGGCGCGCTCGCCGGCTACCTGGCCGGTGCGATCGCCACCGGCACCCTGATGGCGATCTTCCTCGCCAACTCCGGTGGTGCCTGGGACAACGCCAAGAAGCTCGTCGAAGACGGCAACCACGGCGGCAAGGGCTCCGACGCGCACGAGGCCACCATCATCGGTGACACCGTGGGTGACCCGTTCAAGGACACCGCGGGCCCGGCCATCAACCCGCTGATCAAGGTGATGAACCTGGTCTCCGTGCTGATCGCGCCGGCGGTCGTCTCCCTGACGCTGGGCGGCGGCGCCGACACCACGTGGCGCATCGTGATCGCGGTCGTCGCGCTGGCGGTCATCGTCGCGGCGGTCGTCGTGTCCAAGCGACGCGGCACGGTCATCGAGAACACCCCGGCGGAGGCGAAAGCCTGATCCGCCGTATCGAACACCGTTTCGGGGCCCGGCGCGCCGCTCGCGTGCCGGGCCCCGGCGTGTCGGGAATTGCTCCCGCACTCCGGTGGGTGACTTGCGAATGATTCTCGGATCGGTACGGTCGGGGGCACCTGGACGTCGACGGGCAGGAGGTGTCGCGGTGCGGCCGCGGTCGACCGTTCTAGCCGCGCTGGTCACGGCACTCGGGATCGGCCTCGCCGGCTGCGGGCAGCAGCCGCCGGTGTCGCAGACCCACAGCGGTGGGCAGGCGGACCCCTCCAGCCAGGCCGACCCGGCCGCGAGATGGGCGGACGGCTACTGCTCGGCGGTCACCCACCTCGTGCGCACGCTCGCGAACCTGCCGGCGATCGACCCCAGCTCACCCGAACAGGCCTCCCGCACCTCGAGCCGGCTCCTGGCGTCCGTCGTCGACGGCATCGACCAGACCGTCGAGGGCCTCGACCGCGTCGGCCCCCCGCCGCTCCCCGGCGACGACCAGGCCCGCACCGACCTGCTCAAGCAGTTCTCGTCCGTCCGCTCGCGCGCCGACACCGCCCGCGAACGCCTCGACACCGCCACCGACGCCGCCACCACCAAAACCGCCCTCGGCGACGCCCGCGCCACCCTCGACGACGTCTCCGCCCTCGACGTCCTCCACGCCCTCAACGCGACGCCGGAACTCTCGGCCGCGGGGAAGCGGGCGCCGGACTGCCAGCAACTGGTGGTGCCGCCGGCGCCACGGTGACGACGTGGCTGTTGGGTTGGGTGGCTGAGGTGGCCGGGGTTGGCTGGCGCGCAGATCGAGGCGGGGTGTGGTGACGCCGGTCGCCGCCATCGGTGGGCCGCTCGCGCCCCTGCCGGTGAGCAGCGACGCAAGGCAGCGGCCCTGTTCCGCGGTGCTTCGCGAGACGTGACCGCCCGCGGTCGGGCTTTTGAGCCAGCCGGCGGTCGGTTGCTGTGCGGGCGGCGGTGCGCTGGTCGGACGCCAGCCGCTGTCGCTCGTGAAGGCACGTCGAGCAGTTCGTGACCGCTGCCGATGAGCAACGCCCCCCCCGGCGGCAACCCTGACCCGCGGTGCTTCGCGAGACGTGGCCGGCCGCGGTCGGGCTGTTGAGCCAGCCAGCGGTCGGCTGCTGCGCGAGTGGCGGTGGGCTGGTCGAACGCCGGCCGCTGGCCGTCGTTGGGACTGGTCGAGCAGCTCGTGCCTGCGTCCACTGAGCGACAGCGGCGCCCGGCGGCGACGGTGCTTCGCAAGACGTGAACGCCCGCGAACAGCCGGCTGAGCTAGTCGACGGTCGGCTGCTGCGCGAGTGGTTGTGAGCTGGTCGATCGTCGGTAACTGCCATTCATGGGACGCGTCGGCAGTTCGCGCCTGCGTTCGATGAGGTGCATTGACGCCGGTTGCGAGCCTGGTGTGCGTGGCGTGGCCGACGAGAGTCGGGGGAAGAGGTAGCCGACGGCTGCCCGCTGCGCGGGTGGCCGTGAGTTCGTTGAAGGTCGGCTGCTGCGCGACTGGCGGTGAGCTGGTCGCTGCCGGTGAGCTGCGGCGGCGTGTGGTGCAAGTCTTGTGCCGAGGCATCAGGCGTGGCCGGCCGCGTCACCGCGGACCAGGCGAGTGCGCCCGCGCTGACTAGCGCTCCAGGTCGAGTTCGGTCGTCAGTCGGATCAGGTAGGTGGCGAAGCGTTGGCGGTCGGTGGGCGACCAAGTGGCCGTGAGGTCGTTGAAGGTTCGGCGTTGCCATTGGTGCGAGGCGTTGAGCAGGTCGCGGCCGCTGTCCGTGAGTTCCAGTGATGCCCGGCGGCGGTCGTGGCCCGAGGTGCCGCGGGTGAGGTAGCCGGCGGCGGTTGCGTCGCGGACCATGCGGCTGGCGCCGGAGTGGTCGAGGCCGAGGTGGTGCGCCACGGTCGCGACGGTCACCTCGTCGGTGTGCTCGCTGCCCGTGTCGACGGCTTCGACCGCGAGGATGTGCTGCACGTGGCGCATCTCGCCCGTGAGTTCGGTCGATGTGCGCACGGTCCAGCGCCGGGACCAGTGCCTGACCAGGCGGAACAAAGCGGGGCCGGCTTCGGTGAGGGGTGGCGTCACGGCAGCCACCCTACCTTGACTGCGTGCGCTTCGCATGCATAACGTGTGCGATATGCACATACTTTCCCGTGGCCGCGACGCCGCGTTCGCCGCGCTCGTGCTGGGGATGCTGATGGCTTCGCTCGACACGAGCGTGGTGGTGGCGGTGTTGCCGTCGATCGGCGCGGACCTGGGTGATCCGGGCTCGGTGGGTGGGGTGACGGCGGCGTACCTGCTGGCGGTCGCGGTCGCCACGCCGGTGCACGGGAGTCTCGGTGATCGGTGGGGGCGGCGGCGGATGTTCGTCGGCTCGGTGACGACGTTCGCCGTCGGGTCGGTGGGGTGTGCGCTGGCGCCGGACCTGGCCGTGTTGATCGGGTTTCGCGCGGTGCAGGGGCTGGGTGGGGGCGGGCTGATCGTGGCCGCCGTCGCGGCCATGGCGGAGCTGTTCGATCGCGACGAGCTGGTGCGGCGGCAAGGCTGGCTGACGGCGGTGTTCGCGGTGTCGTCGATCGGTGGGGCGCCGTTGGGTGGCCTGTTGGCGGCCGTCGCGGGATGGTGGTCGATCTTCCTGATCAACCTGCCGATCTGTGTTGTGTCCCTATTCCTCGGGGCTCGCTCGGTGCCCGGGACGCGACGCGCGGGCCGAATCCGGTTCGATTGGGCGGGCGCGGTTCTGGTCGCGGTCGCCGGTGGGTGTGTCGTCATGCTCGGCAGCGGCGGCAGCGGTGAGGCGCCCGTCCTGGTGGCCGTCGCGCTGGTCGCGACCGTGGCCTTCGTGCAGGTCGAACGGCGTGCCACCGCGCCGCTCGTTCCACCCCGGCTGTTCGCCGACGCCGGCCTCGCACGGACTGTCGCCGTCACGTTCCTGACGGGTGTGGCGTTGTTCGGCAGCTTCACCTATGTCCCGCTCGCCCTCGGCGACGCGCGCCCGGTGGCCACGGGCCTGCTGCTCCTGCCGATGAGCGTCGGACAGGTGCTGGCGACGACGGGCTTCGCGGTACTCGCGCGCAGGTGGCCGAAGGTCACGGCGTGGGGCCGGTTCGGCCTGGTCCTCGGCGTGGCCGGACTCCTTGCCACGGCGGCACTCCCGCTGCTGGACCCGGCGAGAGTCGTCGGAGTCGTAGGGCTCACATGCAGTGGTGCCGCGCTGGGCCTGTCCATGCAGGCCTACACCCTGCTCGCGCAGTCCTGGGCACCGAAAGACATCCTCGGCGCCGGCATGGCCACGCTCACCTTCGCGCGCCAGATCGGCGGTTGCCTCGGCATCGCCGTCTTCGGCCTGCTCACGCTGCCCGCGGTGTTCCTCGCCGCCGCCGCCGCGATGGTGGTGGCCGCGGTCATCGCGCCGCGCGGAGCCGACGAACGCGTGCCGGCATGATCGCTCGATCGGCGAAAATCCGCCGCACAACCCTCGCGTCCGATCGAACTTGTGTTCTATCATGATCCGCGTGGATCGGACGATCTCGCTGTTCTCCGCAGACGCGAGCGGCCCGGGGCTTTCAGACCTGGCCGGCCTGCTGTGCTGCCAAGGGCAGATCACCGGCTTCGGGCGCACGGCGGCGCGGCTGTCCGTGGACGTCGACGAGCAGTGGCGCGCCCGGGTGCTGGCGCGCGAGTGCCGGCGGCGCGGGGCCGATGCGCAGGTGGCGGTTCGGGAGTGCGGGCGGCCACAGGTGCGGACGTCGTTCCGGGTCGACCTGCTGCCGCTGTCGGTGCAGTGGCTGCGGCGGGGCTGCTCGGGTCCGTCCGAAGACGATTCGGGCAAAGCGCTGCCCGAAGGCTTCCGGCTGAGCGGCGCGATGCTGCGCATGTGGGCGCTGGCCGCTGGGCGGCAGGGGCCGTCGGGCTACCTGCTGGGCATGGACCCGCTGGCGCCCCACCTGCACGACGATCTGCTGGCCGCGCTGGCACCGCTCGGCGTCCACGCGCGGTTGCTGGGGCCCAAGGCCGAGGAGCCTGCCGCGCGGTTGACCGGGCGGCGCAAGCTCGACGGGCTGCTGGAGCTCATCGGCGAGGCGCCCGCGGGCGCGGAGGCCGCGTGGCCCGAGCTGCCGGAGCTCCGCGAGGAAACCCGGCCCGAACGCACCGAAGGGGACTCACGTCGCGGCGGAGGCGGCGAGAGTCCCCTTCAGTATTTGCTGGGCGACGTCCTGGAGGCAGTCGGCTAAGGCTTCGGCAGCGTGCACCCGGCCCGGTTGAGGTCGATTTCGCTCGCCGCCGTCAGGCACGCGGGAATACCGAACGTCTCCTCGCCGTACTTGGTACCGGGATGCACGGTCACGTTCCCGGATCCGTCGACCTCACACGGGTTGTCGAGCGTGCAGCGCTGGCCGTCGTCGTTCGACGTGTTGTTCACGCCGATGACCTTGCCGGTCGCGGTCTCGACGATCGGGGAGCCGGACGTGCCGCCGATGGTCCTGCACTCGGGTGTGTAGCGGATCGAGTCCTTCCAGACCCAGCCGTTCTCGTGCAGCTCGTGCACGAACCCGTCGATCGAGCAGGAGTAGATGGTCCTCCAGTAGCCCGAGACCACGTCGATGTGCGTGCCCGCGGCCGGGTGCGCCGCCACCAGCTCGAGCGGGGAGACCCGGTACTTCTGCTTGATCGCCGCGTACGTCGTGTCGAGCTGGTAGAGCGACACGTCCGTGTCGGTCATGGTCGCGTACACGACCTTTTTGGCCCTCAGCGTCCCGAGTGAACTTTTGCCGTCCGACGACAGAAGGCTGAAGGTCCGAGTGGACCGCCGGCCGACGATGACCTCGCCGGGATCGGGGAAACCCGACTCCAGGCAGTGACCGTTGGAAAGTACGAGCGCGGGTGCCGTGTCCGGCGTTCCGGCCGGTTTGACGACCGAGCCGGAGCAGTTGGACAGCGCCACCGTGCCGGAGAACGTGGTGGTCGCGGCGCTCGCCTCGGGGGCGGTGACCAGGGCAAACGCGGCCACGGCCGCGAGCACGCCACCGAGCAGGCGTCGGGTCATGGTGGTTCCTTTCGGCTCGACGAGGTAGTAAGTGAAGCGGTGCCAACGTCGGGTCCACCACCGTCGAACGGAGGGTATCGGCGTGATCGCGAGATACCCTGCACGGCACGTGTCCGGAATCACGTGCTAGGTGTGGAGAGGAAACATCGCCGAGGTCACAGGCGATCCGACGGGCAGGGGCCGGGCGGCGTGTCAGGCCACCTAGCCGCTGCGCGGCCGGTGCGGGCGTGCACACTGGCAGGTCGAAGACGCGGGCGCAGCACCCCTCGTCGAGGGGTAAAAGGAGTGCCGCCGCCATCGAGGGCGATGGCGCGGGGATGAGTGGAGAGCAGGGCAGCGTGGCAGGAGCACGGACCAAGAAGGACGGCACCGGGACGAACGGCGCCGGGACTCGGCGGCTGGTGATCGTCGAGTCGCCTACGAAGGCCCGAAAGATCGCCCCCTACCTTGGCGGCAACTACGTCGTCGAGTCCTCCGTCGGGCACATCCGCGACCTTCCGCGCGGCGCGGCCGACGTGCCGGCCCAGTACAAGGGCGAGTCGTGGGCGCGCCTCGGCGTGGACATCGACAACGACTTCAAGCCGCTCTACATCGTCACGCCGGACAAGAAGTCCAAGGTCACCGAGCTCAAGGGCCTCCTGAAGGACGTCGACGAGCTCTACCTCGCCACGGACCCCGACCGCGAGGGCGAAGCCATCGCGTGGCACCTGCTCGAGACGCTCAAGCCCAAGGTGCCCGTGCGCCGCATGGTGTTCCACGAGGTCACCGAGCAGGCGATCCGCGCGGCCGCGGATGCCACCCGGGAATTGGACGTCGACCTCGTCGACGCGCAGGAGACCCGCCGCATCCTCGACCGCCTCTACGGCTACGAGGTCTCGCCGGTGCTGTGGAAGAAGGTCATGCCGAAGCTCTCGGCGGGCCGCGTGCAGTCCGTCGCGACGCGGATCGTGGTCGAGCGTGAGCGGGAGCGCATGCGCTTCACCTCGGCTTCGTACTGGGACATCTCCGCGACGATGGACGCCGGCGAGGACGCTTCGCCGCAGACGTTCCCGGCGCGCCTGGTCGGCGTCGACGGCGCCCGCCTGGCCACCGGCCGCGACTTCGACTCCGACGGTCAGCTCAAGGGCACGGCCAAGGAGATCCGCGTGCTCGGCGAGGCCGAGGCGCAGGCCCTGACGCAGGCGCTGGCCAACCGCGACTTCACCGTGTCCAGCGTCGAGGAGAAGCCGTACACGCGGAAGCCGTACGCGCCCTTCATGACCTCGACGCTGCAGCAGGAAGCGGGCCGCAAGCTGCGCTTCACGTCCGAGCGCACGATGCGGATCGCGCAGAAGCTGTACGAAAACGGTTACATCACCTACATGCGTACCGACTCGACCACGCTGTCGGAGTCGGCGATCTCGGCCGCCCGCAGCCAGGCGACGCAGCTGTACGGCAAGGAGTACGTGTCGCCTTCGCCGCGGCAGTACACGCGCAAGGTGAAGAACGCGCAGGAAGCCCACGAGGCGATCCGCCCGTCCGGCGAGGTGTTCCGCACGCCGGGCCAGGTCGCGGGCGAGCTGGACTCCGACGAGTTCCGCATGTACGAGATGATCTGGCAGCGCACGATCGCGTCGCAGATGGCCGACGCGAAGGGCACCACGATGTCGGTGCGCATCGTCGGCACGGCGACCTCGGGCGAGGAGTGCACCTTCGCCGCTTCGGGCCGCACGATCACCTTCGCCGGCTTCCTGAAGGCCTACGTCGAGGCCGTCGACACCGAGGCCGGCGGCGAGGCGGACGACAAGCAGAGCCGCCTGCCGGTGCTGGTGAAGGACCAGGGGCTGACCGCGTCCGACCTGTCGGCCGACGGCCACACCACCTCGCCGCCCGCGCGCTACTCCGAGCCCAGCCTCGTGAGCAAGCTGGAAGAGCTGGGCATCGGCCGCCCGTCGACGTACGCGTCGATCATCAAGACCATCCAGGACCGCGGCTACGTGTGGAAGAAGGGCTCCGCCCTGGTGCCCTCGTGGGTCGCGTTCGCCGTGATCGGCTTGATGGAGCGGCACTTCGAGCGCCTGGTGGACTACAACTTCACCGCCGGTCTCGAGGACGAGCTCGACCGCATCGCCAACGGCGACGAGCAGCGCGTGGAGTGGCTCCAGAAGTTCTACTTCGGCGGCGACTTCGGCGTGGAGGGCTCGGTCGGGCGGCTCGGCGGGCTGAAGAAGCTGGTCGACGGCAGCGTCGAGGGCATCGACGCGCGCGAGATCAACTCGATCCCGCTGTTCAACGACGCCGACGGGCACAAGGTCGTCGTGCGCGTGGGCCGCTACGGGCCGTACCTGGAGCGCGAGGTCGACGGCCAGTCGCAGCGCGCCAACCTGCCCGAGGACCTGCCGCCGGACGAGCTGACGTCGGAGATCGCGGAGAAGCTGTTCGCGACGCCGCAGGAAGGCCGTCAGCTGGGCGTCGACCCGGTGAGCGGGCACGAGATCGTGGCGAAGGAAGGCCGCTTCGGCCCGTACGTCACCGAGGTGCTGCCCGAGCCGGAGCCGCTGCCCGAGGGCGCGACGGCCGCGCAGAAGAAGGCCGCCAAGGCGAAGCAGCCGAAGCCGCGTACGGGCTCGCTGTTCAAGTCGATGTCCATCGAGACGATGACGCTCGAAGACGCGCTGAAGCTGCTGTCGCTGCCGCGGGTCGTGGGCAAGGACCCGGAGTCGGGTGACGAGATCACCGCGCAGAACGGGCGCTACGGGCCGTACCTGAAGAAGGGCACGGACTCGCGCTCGATCCAGACCGAGGACCAGCTGTTCTCGATCACGCTGGAAGAGGCGCTGAAGATCTACTCGGAGCCGAAGCAGCGGGGCCGCTCGGCCACGGCCAAGCCGCCGCTGAAGGAGCTCGGCGACGACCCCGTGTCGGGCAAGCCGATGGTGGTCAAGGACGGCCGCTTCGGCCCGTACGTCACTGACGGCGAGTACAACGCGACGCTGCGGAAGTCCGACAGCATCGAGGAGCTGACGGCCGAGCGCGGCGCGGAGCTGCTGGCGGAGAAGCGGGCGAAGGGCCCGGCCCCGAAGCGCCGCACCACGACGACGCGCAAGGCGCCGGCGAAGTCCACGGCGGCGAAGTCGGCTTCGGCCACGAAGTCGGCCGCTGCGGCGAAGACGACGACGGCCAAGAAGGCGCCCGCGAAGAAGGCGAGCACCGCGAAGGCCAAGTAGCAGGCGGAGTTTCCGTCGGGGCCACCCGAGACTTTCGGGTGGCCCCTTCTTCGCGTCTGGGGGACGTTTCGATGCAGGAGACGCGGCGTGTGCGGGCGGCCGTTTCGGTGGTGTTCGCGGTGTGCGGGGCGGCGTTCGCCACGTGGGCCGCGCGGATCCCAGCGGCGCAGGCCCACGCGGGGCTGAGCGCGGGGCAGCTGGCGATCGGCCTGTTCGGCCTGGCGGCCGGGTCCGTGGTGGCGCTGGTGGCGGCCGGGCCGTTGCTCACGAAGATCGGCAGCCGACGGGGTGTCGTGGCCGGGGCCACGGTGCTGTGCGCGGGCCTGCCGCTGGCCGCGCTGGCGTCGGACCTGGTCGCTTTCGTGGGTGCGCTCGTGGTGCTCGGCGTGGGCAACAGCCTGCTCGACGTGTCGATGAACGCCCACGCCGCGCGCGTCGAGGAGGCGTACGGGCGGCCGATCTTCGCGGGGTTCCACGCGTTCTGGAACGTCGGCGGGCTGCTGGGCTCCGGCGTCGGCGCGCTGCTGGAGCGCGTGCCGATCGGGGTGCACTTCACCGTGACCGGCGTGGTGCTGCTGGTGGTCGCGCTGGCCGCGTCGACGCGTTTCCTGCCGGGCGCCGACCGCGGCCAGGGCGACGCGGCGTTCGCGCTGCCGGGCAAGGCGCTGATCCCGCTCGGGGTGATCGCGTTCTGCGGCTTCGTGGCCGAGGGGACGGTGAACGACTGGAGCGCGGTTTACCTGCGCGACGTCACGGTCGCGTCGGCTGCTCTGGCGTCGCTGGGGTACTTCGCGTTCTCGATCACGATGATCGCGGTCCGGGTGGTGGCCGACCGGCTGGTGGCGAGGTTCGGGGTGGTGCTCTTCATGCGGGTGGCGACCTTGGTGACGGTGGCCGGGTTCGTGCTGGTGGTCGCCGTGCCGGTGCCGGGGTTCGCGGTGGCCGGGTTCGCCGTGGTGGGACTCGGGGTGTCCGGCATGGTGCCGCTGGCGTGGAGCGCGGCCGGTCGCAAGCAGCCTTCCGCGCCGGGGCGCGCGATCGCGGCCGTGGCGGCGTGCGGCTACTTCGGCTTTCTCGTCGGGCCGGTCCTCATCGGCGCCCTGGCCGGCGGCATCGGGCTGCACTGGACTTTGGGCGTGGTCGGGGCGCTGGTGGTGTCGGTGTACTTCCTGGCTCCGACCATGCGGGCGGCCCCGGTTCCGGCCCGCTGACCGACCGTTCGGCGCAAGGTGGCGGCGAGTCGAACAAAAGTTCGAAAAATTGTCGGTACCAGGGTGTTCAATGGAGGGGTGAGTTCAGCGACCGCAGTCTTCGACGTCATCGACGAAGTCATCGCGCCGCTCCGGGCCGAGGTTCCGGAGCGGCCGTCGGTGATGGAGTTCTACGACCCGCAGTTCACGGTGCCACCCGTGCTGGAGGGGGTGGGTGGTTCCGGTTCCGGTGGTTCGGGGCCGCCTGGGAGCCGGGGTTCTCGTGGCCCGGGGTCCCGTGGTGGTACGGATTCCCGAGGCGATGGGGAGGCCGGTGGAGGTTTCGGTTCCGGTGCTGTCGGAGGCACGGGCTTTTTCGGAGGCTCAGAGTCTCGGGGCGGGTCGGGGTCGTCCGGCGGTGCGGATGGCTGGGGCCTTGGCTCGGAGGGCTCGGGGCAGCCTGGTGCCGGGGACGCTCGGGGCGGTTCGGGGTCTGCGGAAGGCCGGGATCCTCGGGACGGCTCGGGTGAGTCCGGGGCGCGGGGTGACTCGGGAGGTGCCGGGGCTGACGGTGCTTCTGGGTCTTCTGGGTCTTCTGGGGCCTCGGGGACTTCTGGGTCTTCGGGCGCGGAAGAGCTGAGCCTGGCCGACCAGGTGCGGCAGTCGTTCGGGCCCACGCTGGTGCCTTCGTTGATCGAGGAGATCGAGCAGTACACGCGGTTCGTGGCGGGCATGGCGGAGCTCGGCCTGGTGCCCGAGGGCCAGGTGACGGCGGAGGCCGTCGGGCTCTACCGCGTGCTGCGGGGCGGCTTCATCCGCGGCGTGGTGACCGGTGTTTTCCCGGCGCGCCCGGAGCCGTGGGAGGTGCGCTTCTTCGGCGACGAGGACTACACCACCGTGATGAGCAAGCTGGGCCGCCGCGCGCGGCTGCGGTCCGGCCTGCTCAGCGCCCTGCCGGGCTGGGTGTTCGACGGGCTGCCGGACCGTCCGCCGGGGCCGGGGCCGGCCATCCGCATCGAGACCGACCGCAGCGGCCTCGTCCCGCGCGCCGCGTGGGGCTCGCTCGACGTCATCCGCGCCGCCGTCGCCCGCCCGCGCCTCGGCACGGTGCTCGTCGACCTGGCCGTGCGCGACGCCGTCCTCGCCGAGTACCCGCACGGCGCCTTCGGCCTCGTCGACAACGACCAGGGCCGCTACCAGTTCCGCGCCGCCGCCCGCCCCGACGGCGGCTGGCTCATGACCTGGGAACCCGCCACCCGCACCACGGCGGAAGCCTGGATCGTCGAGGCGGTGCGCAACCATGCCTGACCCGCACAACACCCGGCCTAGGCCTTCGGGCATCGGGAACGGAGGTGAAGGCGACCGGCATTGAGGGTGCCTGGCCGACCCGCTGGAGCCACGCGCGCCGCTACGGCTCCGGGCTTGCTCGGCGGTCGCCTCGCCGCCGTCCCGGCCGAGCACGGCAGACCGGCGCAGCATCCACCTGAACCGGGACTGCGGACTGTGGCGGATCGGGGTCCGCCGGGCGGGTGAGCTTGGCCTGATCGCCGGCCGAACGGGAGGTGTGGACCGTCGTCGCGGCTGAGGCGATTCGGCGGCGAAGCTCGACCCGTCGCCGACCTGCGATCGCGGACGGTGGCGAGGCAGGTGCTCTCCGGGCG
>NZ_JBIAWY010000001.1:1109570-1193644 GCF_042896185.1 Amycolatopsis sp. NPDC001319
CGGTCGATTCAGGCCTGGTCGCCGGCCGAGCAGGAGGTGTCGACTGTCGTCGCGTTTGACGTGGTTCGACGGGGCTGAGTTCGACCCGTCGCAGATCTGGGATCGCGGACGGTGGCGAGGCAGGTGCTCTCCGGGCGGTCGATTCAGGCCTGGTCGCCGGCCGAGCAGGAGGTGTCGACTGTCGTCGCGTTTGACGTGGTTCGACGGGGCTGAGTTCGACCCGTCGCAGATCTGGGATCGCGGACGGTGGCGAGGCAGGTGCTCTCCGGGCGGTCGATTCAGGCCTGGTCGCCGGTCGGGTGGGAGGTGTCGACTGTCGTCACGGTTGAAGTGGTTCGGCGGCGGCTGAGTTCGACCCGTCGCAGACCCGGGATCGCGGATTGTGGAGAGCCAGGTGCTCTCCGGGCGGTTGACACGCCTGATCGCCGGTCGGATGGGAGGTGTCGACTGTGGTCGCGGCTGAGGTGGTTCGGCGGCGGCGAAGCTCGGCCCGTCGCCGAGCCGGGACTGCGGACTGTGGCGAGGCAGATGTTCGCCATGCGGTCGAGCCGGGCCTGATCGCCGGCCGGGTGGGGGGCCGACTGGCGACCCGCCCGGAATGGGCCGTCCACGCCCCAGCGCGCCGGCCACGATCGATTACGAAGAGTGCCCGATCTCGTGACCGGTATCACCCCTGCA
Organism: Amycolatopsis sp. NPDC001319; assembly: GCF_042896185.1. NCBI lineage: Bacteria > Bacillati > Actinomycetota > Actinomycetes > Pseudonocardiales > Pseudonocardiaceae > Amycolatopsis > Amycolatopsis sp. NPDC001319. Next base: position 1,110,249 of record NZ_JBIAWY010000001.1, read on the forward strand.
CGTCGCTTTCGGCGGTCGACCGGGGTGGCCGTGGCCTGCAAACTGCTGCGGGACCGTCCGGTCGGCGGCGTGGCCGCGAGCGTTTCTGCGGCCATTGGGCGGATGCGGGAGCCGGTAGTGTCGCCGACACTGGAAGGCGAGGACATTCCGTAGTGAGGTGGTCACCATGAGCACGAGCGGTGGGGCTCCCTTCTTCAATGCCCCCCAAGGCACGCAAAGCGCCCCCAACACCAACGCCCGCACCGCCCCGCAGCCGGAGCGCGACGGGACGCTGGACGGCAGCGTCGGCGGGGAGCGGTTCGCCGATCCGCTCGCCGGGCTGGTCACGGCGGCCGAGGCGGCGCCTGCGGCGTCGGCGGACGAGTCGCGGCCGTTGCCGACCGCGCGGCCCGTGCAGCACGACCCCGAGGCCGTGAAGCGGATGGTGGAAGCCGCGCTGCGGGAAGAGGCCGCGCGCACGCCGCAGCCGAGCCAGTCGTCGGCCGAGGAGAAGCCCGACGGCGTGCCGCTCGGGTTGCTGCCGCGGCAGCGGACGTGGCCCACGCGCGCCCCGCAGCTGCTCAAGCGGGTGCCGCGGCCCCGGCCGAAGGCGAAAGCCGAGGTCGCCGACGACGACATCGAGGCCGAACTAGCCGAACGGCAGGCCAAAAAGCGCGGTCTGCCGAACATCGGGATGCCGAACCTGGGCCGTCCGTCGACGAGCGCGGCGGGCGTGATCCTCGCGGTCGTGCTGCTCATCGTGTTCGTCGTGATCGCGCTGTACATGGTGTCGAGCCTGGTCAGCAGTGTGACGGGCCTGTTCAGCTGACGTCACTCCACCACCGCCACACCCGGGCCGGTGCCGTGTCCGGATCGGCGATCGGGCTACCCTGACGACACGGTCGGGGGATCCGAAACGGGGTTTCCCGACGCCGCCGTGACGAGTGGGGTGGGCGTATCAGCGAAGGCGTGCGGTCGGTACCCGGCGCCGGATCGGGTGCCTCGGCGAGTGCCGAGGCATCCACGATCCACCGCGTCCGTCGGGTGCTGGCGATCAGACCATTCCGTCGGCTGTGGGGCGTCACGTACCTGTGCAGTGTCGCCGACTGGCTGAACCTGCTGGCACTGACGGCGTTGAGCACGAAGCTGCTCAACAACTACACCGCGCAGAACTTCGCGTTCGTCGGCGTGGTGCTCACGAACCTGCTGCCCGGCCTGCTGTTCGCGCCGATCGGCGGCATCCTCGCCGACCGCTTCGACCGCCGCAAGGTGATGGTCGTCTGCGACTTCCTGCGCTGCGGTTTCCTGCTGTCGATCGCGATCGTCGGCGCGCCCTGGTGGCTGTTCGTCGCGAACTTCCTGGTCGGCTGCTGCTCGATCATGTGGATCCCGTCGAAGGACGCGGCGGTGCCCAACCTGCTGCGCCGCCCGGACCAGGTCGAGACGGCCAACCAGCTCGGCATGGTGATGACCTACGGCCTCGCCGTGATCACCGCCGCCGGCGCCAACGCGCTCATCCTCGGCGCCAACACCACGTTCCACCTGTTCCAAGGCGCGACGGCCGATCTCTACATCGCGAAGATCGTCGTCGTCATCAACGGTCTGCTCTACCTGACCAGCGGCATCCTCATCGCGACGCGCATCCCCGAGCTTTCGCTGCGCGACGTCCACAAGCTGCCCGACCAGAAGGTCAAGAAGGCCGACGAAGAGAAGTTCGGCTTCGGCGACATGGTGCGCGACGGCCTGCGCTTCGTGAAGAGCACGCCTTTGGTGCGCGGCCTGCTGATCGGCGCGTTCGGCGCGTTCGCCGCGGGCGGGGCGGTGGTGGCCTCGGCCAAGCCGTACTCGTCGTCGCTGCTCGCGGGTGACGCGGCGTTCAACCTGCTGGTGCTCGCCGTGTTCCTCGGCCTCGCCTCCGGGATGGCCCTCGCGCCCAAACTCGCGCGGCGGCTGCCGCACGACCGGCTGTTCGGCATCTCGATCGTCGTGGCCGGGCTGTCGCTGGTGATCATCGCGCTGTCGCCGCACCTGGCGATCTCGGTGATCGCCGTGGCGCTCACCGGCTTCTGCGCCGGCATCGCGTTCCTCACCGGCGTCACGATCATCGGTTCGCGCGTGGAAGACGCGATCCGCGGCCGGGTCAACGCGATCTACCAGTCGATGCTGAAGATCGTGCTGTTCGGCTCGACGATCGTCACGCCGGCGTTGATCGGCCTGGTCCGCCCGCACCAGATCAACGTGTGGGGCAGCCCCGTCACCATCGACGGCACGCGCCCGGTGATGATCGGCGGCGGCGTGCTCGCGATGCTGCTCGGTGTGATCGCCTACCGGCAGATGGACGACCGCCGCAGCGAGAAAATCCTCACCGACCTGCGCAACGCCTTGCGCCGCGCACCCCGGCGCGTCAACGGTTTCCTCATCGCGCTCGAAGGCACCACGGCCATCAACACGGCCAGCCAGGCCGCGCGCCTCTCGCGCTGGCTCGGCACCGGCACCCGGCCCGTGGTGCTGGCCGCCGATCCCGCGCTCGACGAGCGGCGGTTCCGTTCGCTGATCTCCGACGCGTCGCTCACCGGGGCGCGGGCCCAGGCCCTCGTCGCCGCGGCGGTGCGCGCGGAGCTGGTCGAACGCGAGATCCAGCCGGCGCTCGACGCCGGGTCCGTGGTGGTGATGGAGCGCTTTGTCGACTCGCCGCTCGCGCACCTGTGCACGGTCGCCGGCCTCGACGCGGGTGAGCTCGAGGGCCTGGCCGACTGGGCGACGGGCAAGCTGCGCCCCGACCTGACGGTGCTGCTCGACGCCGATCCGGGCCAGCGCGACCACAACTCGTCGGTGTCGGTGAACGACCAGTGGCGGGTCCAGACCCTGCTCGCGGAGATGGCCGCGGCCGACCCCGACCGGTACGTGGTCGTCGACGCCGACGGCACCGACGACGAGGTCGCCGCACGCGTTCGCACGGCCGTGCTGGCGGTGTTCGTCGGCCGCCTGTCCGGGCTCGCGCCTTCGGAGCCGGCCGAGCGTCCGGAGCTGGACCACAGCACCCACGCGGTGGCGACGGCCGACGTCGTCGAAGGCGCCGTCGCGGAGGCCGAGCTCGCGCCCGCGCAGGAAGTGTCCGAAGTGGACGCGAAGTGACCGGGCCGATCGGCGTCTGGGCCGAGCTCGTGGGTCAGGAGCCGGCGGTCGAAACGCTGTCGACGGCATCGTCGGCGGCCGCGAAGATCGTGGCGGGCGAGCCGGTTCCGCCGGGCGCGATGACGCACGCGTGGCTGATCACGGGCCCGCCGGGGTCCGGCCGTTCGGTCGCGGCGCGCACGTTCGCGGCCGCGTTGCAGTGCAGCACCGGCACGGGCTGCGGTGCGTGCCCCGGCTGCCGCACGACGATGGCCGGCACCCACGCCGACGTCCGGCTCGTGGTGCCCGAAGGCCTGTCGATCTCGGTCGCGGAGATGCGCGCGCTGGTGCAGGCGGCCGCGCGGCGCCCGACCACGGGCGAGTGGCAGGTCGTGATCATCGAGGACGCCGACCGGCTCACGGAAGGCGCGTCGAACGCGCTGCTCAAGGCCGTCGAGGAGCCGCCGGAACGCACGGTGTTCCTGCTGTGCGCGCCGTCGGACCACCCGGACGACGTGTCGGTGACCATTCGCTCGCGGTGCCGTCTGGTGACGCTGCGGACGCCGCCGCCCGAGGCCATCGCGCAGGTGCTGGTGGCGCGCGACGGCGTCGATCCTTCACTCGCGCAGTGGGCCGCGTCGGTCTGCGGCGGCCACGTCGGCCGCGCGCGCCGGCTCGCCACGGACGACTCCGCGCGCCAGCGCCGCGCCACCGTGCTGCGGATCCCGACGGGCCTGCGCCGCCCCGCCGACGTCTTCACCAGCGCCGACCAGCTGATCAGCGCCGCGGAGGCCGACGCCGGCGAGGAAAGCAAGGCCCGCGACGAGAACGAACGCTCCGAACTCCGCACCGCCATGGGCGGCGACGGCATCGGCAAGGGCGTCGCCGGCGCCAAGCGCGCGGCCGAGGCCGCCGTGAAGCAGCTCGAAAAACGCCAGAAGTCCCGCGCGACCCGCACCCAGCGCGACACGCTCGACCTCGCGCTCGTCGACCTCGCCGGCTTCTACCGCGACGTCCTCGTCACCACCACCCACTCCGGCGCCACGCTCAACCACCCGGACCACGCCGACGTCATCCGCGCCGCCGCCGCGGCCTGGACGCCGGAATCCACGCTGCGCCGCCTGGAAGCCGTCCTGGAGTGCCGCGAGGCGATCGAGCTGAACGTCAAGCCGCGCATCGCCGTGGAGGCCATGGTGACGACGCTTCGCCAGGGCTGACCGCACCGACGACAACGGCCCGGCCACCGAGAAGGTGACCGGGCCGTTTCGCGTGGCAATTCAGTCGCGCGGATGCGGGGAAGGTTTGCGCGGTGCGTCGTCGGAGTGGAGTTTCACCGGCGTGGCAACGCGGCGGCGGTTCGGGAACGCCGCGACCATCACGACGCCCATCAGCAGCATCGCCGTGCCCGCCCAGAAGAGCGGCACGGTGTCGTACGCGGTGCCCGTGTAGGCGAGGTTCTTCACCGGCCCCTTGGGCGCCGGGCCGCCGGCGGCGGGGGGAGTCACGCCGGTCGTGCCGCAGACGACGCCGCCGGTGGGGGCGTAGGCGCGGGCGACCTGTTCGCCCAGGGACAGCTGTGCGAGGGACGACGGGAGGTTGTCGCCGGCGCCGGCGGGGAGCAGGGTCTTCAGGTTCTTCGTCGGGAGCACCTGGAGGTCGAACAGCCGTGCCGACGCGCCGAGCTGGTAGCCCTTGTACGGCGTGGTCGCGGCGGAGCCCTTCTGGTCCAGACCGGCGATGGACAGGCGCAGGACGCCGAGGTCGAGGACGGTGCCCGCGGTGTCGCCGACCTGCTGGATGCCCTTCGTCAGCGTGGACACGAGGCCGCCGACCACCGGGATCGAGTTGAGCTGCCCGAACTTGTCGCTCAGCCCCGCGAGCGGCAGGCCGATCGGGATGTCCTCGGTCGGGTGCGCCGCGTCGAGCGTGTACAGCGTCTTGCCGCCGGCCTGGATGGTCAGCACGGGCGCGGTGTAGTCGACCTTCGAGGTCTTCTCGTCGCCCGTCGAGGTGACGGTGAGCGTCGGCTGGCTGGCGACCTTGATCGACAGCTCCAGCGGCGTGCCCTTGAGGATGTCGATGTCGGCGGCCTGCAGCGTCGACGACGACTGCACCGCCTTGTTCTTCGACCCCGGGATGTCCACGAGCTTCACCTGCGAACGCGACGACAGCGTGTTCGGCAGGCTCAGCAGCGAACCGGTGCCGTCGGCCGCGGTCTGGCCGCCGCCGGACAGCAGGCCGCCGAGGCTCTGCAGGCCCTTGGCCGGGTCGAAGCCCTGGGCGAGCTGCGTGCCCTGCGGCAGGTTCAGTCCACCGTTGCCCAGCAACGGGATCTGCGGCAGCGACGGGATCACGTTCAGCAGCGAAAGGCTCGCCACCGACGTGCTCGCGTCGGCGATCGTGTCCACGCACGGGCCCAGCGAGTCGCTCCAGCGGGCGTGCGCGGTGCCGTTCAGCACGCCGATGTTGAGCAGCGGGTTCGACGGTGCGTTGAGCCCGCCGGACAGCGGCTTGGGGTTGTCCGGCAGCGCGGTCTGCACCACGCTGCCCGGCGTCTGCGGCGCCTGGCCGCCCACGGCCACCCCGAACGGCGACGCCTGCGCGATCGACTTCTCGTACGCCAGGTACGCCTCGGAGTTCGCCGATGCGCTCGACAGGCCCATCCCGGCCTCCAGCGCCGACTGCTTCGGCAACGTCTGCCCGAAGCCGGGCAGGATCGTCGACGTCGGCACGGAGTTCGGCAGCAGGCGCAACACGCCCAGCGCCGTGCCCGCGTCGCCCACCGCGTGGCCGAGCGGCTGCGGCCCGATCGGCGCGGACGCCGGGGGCTGCGTGGGGTTCGCCGGCTGCGGGATCGGCGTCGTCGGGATCTCCTGCGCGCTCGCCGGCGCGGCGATGAGCAGCAGCAACGCCGCTGCCGCGGGCAGGGCCACCGCGCGGGGCAGTCTTCGCCGCATGTGCCGAGTCCTCCAGGTAGGCCGGGCGGGGAGTGAGACCGAGGTCATAGGACCCTAACGACGCGGCCCCCGCAAGGTGACGCCAACGGCCTCCGCTACACTTGTTCCCGTCGGACGGCGCCAGCCACCCGGCATGCCGCCTTAGCTCAGTCGGCCAGAGCGATTCACTCGTAATGAATAGGTCGGGGGTTCGATTCCCCCAGGCGGCTCCGCAGGTCAGGGCCCATCCGAGACTCCTCGGATGGGCCCTGATTCGTGTGGTGGGTGTCCACCTGAAGCCGGTTGGTTCAGTTCGAGAAGATCACCCGTTGAGGGGAAATTTGTCCTCGGCCTTACGCGCTGCGTTCGGCGAGTAGCTCCAGCCCGCCGGGGCCGAGCCGCAGCGCGGAGGGGACCAGCTCCGTGGGCTCGTGGGGCGAAGCGAGCACCTGCTCCCGGACGGTGTCCGCCAAGCCACTGCCCCCGCGGACGACGAACATCTCGTCCGGACACGTCAGGCCGACGAGCAGGTCGCCACCGCCGAGGTGCGGGGCCAGCTGGGAGTACCGGTCGGGCAGGGCGACGGCGGACGCCGCCGGCAGGTTCTCCCGGGTGATCGACACCAGCGCGTCCTCGCCTGAACCGCGGACCGCCATCTTCAGCCCACGGGCCAGGGCGCCGTATCCGACGTCGAACAGCGTCTCGAGCGGCCGGCCCATCTGATCGTGCTGATGCCGGGTCACGTGGTGCATCCCGATCTTGCCCTGCGGAGTCCGCGCCACCACCGCGAGCGCGACCGACAGCCGGCCGGGCACGAGCGGCCGGTGCGGCAGCGTGTCGAGCAATCCGGCACTTGGCGACGAGGCGCTCCACAGCACTGGCAGCAGTTCCTCGGAGTTCTCCTGCTCACGGGCTTTGTGCGTTTCTGCCCTCACGGTGCGCGCCGCGGCGAAGGCGCGCTCCCAGTCATCCGGCGCGGGGCGGGCGAAGCTGTAGGTGCACTCGGCTTTGCGGAAGTTCTTGGCCATGAACTTCTGGTCGGCCATCGACGGCTGCCATTCGCTGGACACCGCCGAAACCGCGGAGCCGCGCACTTTGTGCTGCTGTCGGACGCTCGCCCAGGCCTGCTCGCCCCGCACCGAAGCTGACGACGACGATCCCGGCCGTCAACACCGCGCCGGCGATCACGTCGTGCGCCGTGGAGCCGAAAGAGCCGAGAGACAACCGCTGAGTCGGCCATCCGGCCCGCGGCTTCGGACCGGAAAGCCGATGCTGCCGCGAATGCGCCCGGATTGACTCGGTGGCATGAACGAAATCGGGAAAACCGCGATCTGGTTCGCGGCGATCGCGGCGGCACTGGCGACCGTCACCGCGTGTGCGCCGGACGGGCCGGAGCACGTCAAGAACGTCGCCTACGACACCGGCGCTCTCGGCAAGGCCGACGCCGACGCGCGTCTGCCGGCCTGGGTCCCCGACGACGCGACGGCCGTCACGGAAGCCATCCGCACCACCGGGTCCGAACGGATCCTGCGCTACACGCCGGGCGCCTCGGGCCTGCCCGCGACCTGCGTCAAGGGTCCCGCGTCGGCGACCCCCGCGACCCTGTCGGCCGATTGGTGGCCCGCCGGCCAGGAACGCCGCACCGACCGCGTCTGCGACACCGACTGGCACGTCGTCGCCGACCAAGGGCTGATCTACGCGTACAGACCGGAGACGCTCGACCAGCGTCGGTGAAAGACGGATCGGGCTGCCGAGGCGTGGTGCCCGGCAGCCCGATCCGTGGAGTCCGAAGTGGTCAGTCCTCCGGCGGGGTCAGCTCGATCACCGTGGCGGTGGCTTCGCCGCGCGGGGTGCGGTAGGTGATCTTGTCGCCGGCCTTGGCGCCGACCAGGGCGAGGCCCAGTGGGCTGTCCGACGTCACCGAGTCGAGGTCCTCGCCGGGGAGGGTGACGACGTTGAGCACTTCCTCGTCACCGTCGGCGAAGCGCAGGGAGACGCGCGTGCCGTCGGGAAGCAGGTTGCTGTTGTAGGCGCCGTGTTCGAGCTTGGCGGCGACGTCGGAGATCTGGCGCTCCAGCCGCGCGGCGGCCTCGGCCCGGTCGATCACGTCGGCCTGGTCGGCCGCGTCCCCCGTGCGTTCCTGCTCGCCGGGCTGCGGCGCGAGCGCCGCCCGTTGCGCGCGCAGGTCGGCTATTTCCTTCTCCAGCTGGCGGCGCGCCGCCTCGCTGAGCCCCTTGTCCCCTGAGATCACCATGCCGGGCATTGTCCGCTGTGCGGACCGGGGTGGCCAATCCGCTTTTTCACCCGAGAGGGCGCGATGGGACGTCTGCCCTAGGATTCGGGGCTGTCGTCCTGAATAACGTAACGAGGATCACCGTGACCGCCGTACCCGGCCGCAGCGCGCAGCTGTCGCCCAACCAGCTGCAGAAGCAGGAGCAGATCGTCGAGGCCGCACGAGTCGTGCTCGCCAGAGACGGGCTCGCCGGCTGCACGGTACGCGCGATCGCCGACGCGGGCCCGCTCACGAAGAGCGCGATCCATTACTACTTCGCCGACATCGACGTGCTCATCGACCGCGCGATGGCCGCCCACATCACGACTTTCGCCACAGACCTGCGTGCTGTCGGGGAGAAGTTCGACGACCCGCGCGAGCGCCTGTTCGAGGTGACCAAGGCGTACCTGGCGGAATTCGCGGAGCGGCCCAACGGCGCGTTCCTGTGGTTCGAGTACTGGATCGCGGCCGGGCGGGCGCAGCACCCGCAGGCCATCGACGCGATGCTGACGTCGATCACCGAGCTGTTCGCGGAACTGCTGGCGCCGCTGGACGTCGACGATCCGCGGGCGCGGGCCCGGGCGTTGCTGAGCTACCTGCTCGGCGCCGTGGTGCAGCAGCGGGTGCGGCCGCGGCCGTTCGAGAGCCTGCGCGGTGACGTCGAGGCGCTCTGCTTCGCGGGTTATCGCTGACGCCACTTAGGGTGCTGGCATGCCTCTGTTCTCCTTCGAGGGCGCCAGCCCGCAGGTCCACCCGGACGCCTGGATCGCCCCCACCGCCACCTTGATCGGCGATGTGACCGTCGAGAAGGACGCTTCGGTCTGGTACGGCGCCGTGATCCGCGCCGACTTCGGGCCGATCATCATCCGCGAGGGCGCGAACGTGCAGGACAACTCCGTGATCCACTGCGGCGGGACCCTGACCGAGGTCGGGAAGAACGTGACCGTGGGGCACCAGTGCCTCGTGCACGACTGCACCATCGGCGAGCAGGCGCTGATCGGCAACGGGTCCACCGTGCTCGACGGGTCCATGATCGGTGCGCGGTCGCTGATCGCCGCGGGCTCGACGGTCACGCCCGGCACGGAGGTGCCCGAGGAAGTGATCGCGATGGGCAGCCCGGCCAAGAAGTTCGTGCCGCTCACCGATTCGGCGCGGATGTGGGTTGAGCACAACGCCGGGATCTACCAGGAGCTCGCGCGACGGCACCGGGAGGGCTCCAAGCCGGTCTGACGTGCACTAAACTCCGGCACGCAGCTGCGACTGGCGCCATCAGAGGTGGAGCACCACCGGGAAGCGACGACGAGGCCGGCACCGCGCGCCTGGGTGCCCCGGCCGGTTCAGAACCGGAGACGTGATGACACACCAGCCCTCCCTTTCGACGCTCGCCGCCGCCGACCCGCAGATCGCCGGGCTGGTCGAGGACGAAGCGAAGCGTCAGCACGACAAGATCCGCCTGATCGCGTCGGAGAACTACGTCTCGCGCGCGGTGCTCGAGGCCACCGGCACCGTGCTGACCAACAAGTACTCCGAGGGCTACGCCGGCAAGCGCTACTACGAGGGCCAGCAGTTCATCGACCCCATCGAGAACCTGGCGATCGAGCGCGCGAAGTCCGTGTTCGGCGTGGACCATGCCAACGTGCAGCCGTACTCCGGCTCCCCGGCGAACCTGGCCGCGTACCTGGCCTTCGCACAGCCCGGCGACACCGTGCTCGGCATGGCCCTGCCCGACGGCGGCCACCTCACCCACGGCTGGTCGGTGTCCGCGACGGGCAAGTGGTTCAACGCCGTCCGCTACGGCGTGCGCAAGGAAACCGGCCGCGTCGACTTCGACCAGGTGCGCGACCTGGCCCTGGAGCACCGCCCGAAGCTGATCTTCGCCGGCGGCACGGCCATCCCGCGCACCATCGACTTCCCGCGCTTCGCGGAGATCGCGCGCGAAGTGGACGCCGTGCTGGTGGCCGACATCGCCCACATCGCCGGCCTCATCGCGGGCGGCGCGCACCCGTCGCCGGTGGGCCACGCCCAGGTCATCACGACCACCACGCACAAGACCCTGCGCGGCCCTCGTGGCGCGATGATCCTTTCGGACGCCGCACACGCGAAGGCGATCGACAAGGCCGTGTTCCCCGGCCTGCAGGGCGGCCCCCACAACCACACGACTGCGGCCATCGCGGTCGCGCTGGGTGAGGCTGCGCAGCCGTCCTTCGCCACCTACGCGCAGACGATCGTCGCGAACGCCGGGGCTCTGGCGTCGGCGCTGCTCGACCGCGGCTACGACCTCGTCTCCGGCGGCACGGACAACCACCTGCTGCTGATCGACCTGACGAACAAGAACGTGGCGGGCAAGCCGGCCGCCCAGGCCCTGGACCGCGCCGGGATCGAGCTGAACTACAACACGGTGCCCTTCGACCCGCGCAAGCCGTTCGACCCGTCGGGCATCCGGCTGGGCACCGCGGCCATCACCACGCGGGGGCTGCTGCCGGAGCACCAGGTGCAGGTGGCGGAGTGGATCGACCGGACGGTCGTGGCCGCGGCCGGGTCCTCTCCGGACGCGGAACTGGACCGGATCGCCGCTGAGATCCGGGAGTTCCTGGAGCCGTTCCCGATTCCGGGTTACATCGCCTGAGTCTGCCTTTCGCTGGGCGAATGGTCCCCTCGTGCTTGGTGGTTGGCGCGGGGGGACTGTTCGCGCCGCGGACCTGGCGCGAGGGGACGGTTCGGGCTGAGGTTTGGTGCGAGGCGTCCGTCGGTGCCGTGTTGACGTCGCGAGGGGACTGTTCGCGCGGCGGGTTAGTTGTGAGGGGACCGTTCGAGCTCGAAGGTTTGGTGCGAGGGGTGCATTGGTGCCATGTCGACGCCGCGAGGGGAAATGTTTGTGCGCCGTCGGCGTTGCGAGTGGACCGTTCGCGGAGCGGACGCGGTGCGAGTGGACCGTTCGTACGGTGTCGATGTTGTGAGGGAGCCGTCGTTCCGGCTGGCGCGCGGGTCCAGCTGTGCCGAGTGTGCGGCGGGACCGCTCGTGTCGTCGGCTTGGTGTGAGGGGACCGTTCGCGCCGCGGGCTAGGTGCGAGGGGTCCCCTGGCGCCGTGTCGGTGTTGCGAGGGGACCGTTCGTGCTGTGCCGGCGGCGCAAGGTGAGCGGTCGTGGCGGTGGGTGAGAGGGTCGGTCGGGTTGGCGGTCGTAGCTGTCCAGTCGTGCCGAGCGGGTGGTGTGAGGGGACCACTCGCGCCGCGGACCTGGCGTGAGAGGACGGCTCGTTTCGCGGGTTTGGGCGCGAGTGGACCGTTCGTGCCGTGGTGGTGGTGCGAGGGGAGCGGAGCCGTCAGGACCGAGCGGGTCGGCGGCTGGTCGGGCGATGATGGGCCCATGTCGCCTCTTCGCCTGCCGGCCGTGTTCCTGCCGACGGAGCTCGTCGTGCGGTATCGCGCCGTTGATCGGGAGTTGGTCGGGTCTGCGTTGGTGGATACGCCGCGACACCTCGACGAGCTGGCCGCGGACATCGCGCGGCGCGGGATTCTCACGCCGCTCAGACTGGGGTTCAACGAGGAGTTCGCCATCCTGGACGGCAATCACCGCATCGCCGTGGCGGTGAGGCTGGGGCTGGGCGAGGTGCCCGTCGCGCTGGTGGAGGAGCCGCGGAGTCCCCGGCCGGGTCAGGCGCGATTGATGCGGGAAGCCGACTTCGCCCTGCTCAGAGGGCACCTGTAACTCCCTGCGAGCAGCGTCACACCCTACTTGCTTGCCTCATGCAAGCTTTCCGGGAACAGTTGCACCCTGAAAGTAGTTGATGGATACAAGCAACTGCTCGACCAGACTTGAGGGAGTACCAAGATGACCGCCACCATCACCGCGGAAGGGGGCACCGGCAAGCTGTCCCACCGGCAGATCCTCACCGTGTTGTCCGGGCTGATGCTCGGCATGTTCCTGGCCGCGCTGGACCAGACCATCGTGTCGTCGGCGATGAAGACGATCGCGGACGAGCTGCACGGCCAGAGCCTGCAGGCGTGGGCCACGACGGCCTACCTGATCACCGCGACGCTCTCGACGCCGCTGTACGGCAAGCTGTCCGACCTGTTCGGGCGCAAACCCATGTACCTCACGGCGATCTCGCTGTTCCTGGCCGGCTCGCTGGCCAGCGGGTTCGCGAGCTCGATGTACGAGCTGGCCGCGTTCCGCGCGTTCCAGGGCCTCGGCGCCGGTGGGCTGATGTCGCTCGCGCTGGCGATCATCACGGACATCACGGCGCCGCGGGACCGGAGCAAGTATCAGGGTTACTTCATGGCCGTGTTCGGGATTTCGAGCGTGGCGGGACCGGTCGTCGGCGGGTTCTTCGCGGGGCTGGACTCCTTCGCGGGCATCACGGGCTGGCGCTGGGTCTTCCTGGTCAACGTCCCGATCGCCCTGGCCGCGCTGGTCGTGGTGAGCAAGGTGCTGAACCTGCCGCACACCCGCGTGCAGCAGCGCGTGGACTTCCTCGGCGCCGGCGCGCTGACGCTCGGGCTGGTGCCGCTGCTGATCGTCGCCGAGCAGGGGCGTGAGTGGGGCTGGGGTTCGCCCGCGTCGCTTGGGATGTACGCGATCGGGCTCGTCGGTGTGGTGCTGTTCATCCTGCAGGAACGCCGGATGGGCGACGCGGCCCTGCTGCCGCTGCGGCTGTTCCGCCGGCCGGTGTTCCGGGTGGCCACGCTGGTCACGGTGATCCAGGGCGCGGGCATGTTCGGCGCGATGATGTCGCTGCCGCTGTACCTGCAGATCGTGAAGGGCGCGACGCCGACGCAGGCGGGCCTGCAGATGCTGCCGCTCACCCTCGGGATCATGGTCGCGAGCCTCGGCTCCGGCGCGGTGATCTCGCGGACCGGCCGCTACAAGGTCTTCGCCGTGGCCGGCCTCGGGCTGATGGCGGCGGCGCTGTTCGGGCTGTCGACGATCGGCGCGGCCACGTCGCTGGGCGTCGTGATGGCGATCGCGTTCGTGATCGGCCTGGGCCTGGGCGCGTCAATGCAGACGCTGCAGCTGGCCGCGACCAACGACGTCGCCCCGCAGGACATCGGCGTCGCGACCTCGTCGGCCACGTTCTTCCGCCAGATCGGCGGCACGGCGGGGACCGCGGTGTTCCTCTCGATCTTGTTCGGCACGGTCGGTGACCGGATCGCGGCGGCGGTGCGCTCGGCGATGGCGACCCCGTCGTACGTCGCCGCGCTCGCCCAGCACCCGGAGTTCGCGCAGCAGATGGCCAACGGCGGCGTGGACGTCAACGACACCTCGTTCCTCGCCCACCTCGACCCGGTGCTGGCCCGCCCGATCCTCGACGGGTTCGCCGGCTCGATGAGCACGGTGTTCCTGGTCGGCGGGATCGTGCTGACGGTCGGGTTCGCCCTGGTCTGGCTGCTCAAGGAGAAGCCGCTTTCGGACAAGTCGGCGATGGAGCAGCGTTCGGAGCAGGAAGCGCTCGCGCTGGCGCACTGAAAAAGATCAACGAAAGGGCCGTTCACCCCAACCCGGGGTGAACGGCCCTTTCGCGTTTTTTCGGTCGCTCTCAGTGAGCGGGACCGTCGACCTCTTCCTTGGCCAGCCGGTCCTGCTCACGCTGGTACGACCGCGAAATCTCGGCCTCGGCCTCCGCGCGGCCCACCCACGACGAGCCCTCGACGCTCTTGCCCGGCTCGAGGTCCTTGTAGACCTCGAAGAAGTGCTGGATCTCGAGCTTGTGGAACTCGTTGAGGTGGTGGATGTCGCGCAGGTGCTCCAGGCGCGGGTCGTTGGTCGGGATGGCCAGCACCTTGTCGTCCGGACCCTTTTCGTCGGTCATGCGGAACATGCCGATGGCGCGGCAGCGGATCAGGCAGCCCGGGAACGTCGGCTCCTGCACCAGCACGAGCACGTCGAGCGGGTCGCCGTCCTGGCCGAGCGTGTCGTCGATGAAGCCGTAGTCCGCCGGGTACTGCGTCGCCGTGAACAGGGTCCGGTCCAGCTTGATGCGACCGGTCTTGTGGTCGACCTCGTACTTGTTGCGCTCCCCCTTGGGGATTTCGATCGTGACGTCGAACTCCACGGCCGTCCTCGCTGCTTCTCGAATCTCGGTATCCCACACGTCGTGGGCGGCAACCGTAATCACCTCATTGACGTCACTAGTGTGGACTACGCGCTGCCGCCGGGTCCCATGGATGTCGGCTAGGCAGCATGTGACCTTGGCCCCTTCCGGGCAGGTGAGAAGGAGTGGTGGGTGCCGGACAACGACCAGCCGATGTGGCCCGAGGGTGACGAGGACACGTCGTCGCGCACCGGTGGCGCGACGGCGCGCTTCCCCATCCCCAAGCCCGGCCAGACCGTCACGGACCGGCTCGCCGTGCCGAACGTCACACCGCCCACGGGTTCTTCACCGGGCTCCGGCGAGCGTCCGCCGGGGTCTTGGTTCAAGCCGAACGTGCCTCCTGAACTGATCCCGGGGCTGAACACTCCGGTCGAGAAGCGTCCCGGGCAGCCGGGTCAGCAGGGACAGCCGAGCCAGCCGGGGCAGTCCGCGCAGATGCGACAGCCGGGACAGCCGCGGCAGGACCTCGCCGACCGGCTGGGGCCACGGCCGGGCGAGCAGCCGCGAGCGCCACAGGCCCAGAACCAGCAGACGCCGGGGCAGCAGCAGGGCGAGCGGAGCCAGACCCAGCAGGGGCAGGGCCTGTTCGGTCAGCAGGATCAGGGCAGCCAGCCCCAACAAGGCCGGCAGTCGCCGCAGGGGCCGGGCCGCCAGCAGCCCGGCAACGCGCCGTGGGGCCAGCAGCAAGGTCAGCCGCAGCAGCAAGGCGCGTCCCAGCAGGGCCGGCAGCAACAGGGTCAGGGCCAGCCGGGACAGGGCCGGCAAAGCCAACAGCAAGGCCTTTGGTCGCAAGGACTGCCACTGGACCGCTCGGAGGGGCAGCGGTCCGAGGGGGAGAACCAGCCGGGGCAGCAGGATCGCCCGGAAGGTCAACGGTCGCAGTCCCAGCAAGGGCAGCAGGACCGTCCAGACGGCCAATGGCTGCAGGGGCAGGCCCAGCGAGGCCGCCAAGACGGCCATGGGCCGCAGTCCCAGAACCAGTTGGGGCAGCAGCAGGATCGGTCGGAGGGGCAGCGGCCGCAAGAGCGGAACCAGCAGGACCGCGCGGAGGGCCTGTGGTCACAGGGTTCGAACCAGTCAGAGCAGGCACAGGACCGCTCGGAGGGCCTGTGGTCGCAAGGTCCGAACCAGCCAGAGCAGGCGCAGGACCGCGCGGAAGGCCAGAGGCCGCACGGGCAGCAAGGCCGGCAGCAGGACCGCACGGAAGGTCAGAACCAGCCGGGGCAGAACCAGCAGAGTCAGGAGCTGTCCTCGTCGGAGCGGTCGCAGCAGGGGCCGTCCGATCAGTCGACTCAGCAGTTGCGGGTGCCGCCGGCTGTGCCCTGGGTGCCGGTGGAGCGGCCGGCGCGCCCGGGTGAGGGCGAGCGGAACCGCGACGAACAGAACCGTGGCGATCAGGGCCGCGGAGAGCAGAACCAGGGCGACCAGAACCAGAGCCAGAACGAAGAGCCGCGTCTGGGCGGGGCGATGTTCCAGACTGCCGAGCCGTCGAAGGAAGAGGCGGGCGAGGGCGCCGGACCGGCCAACAGGGACAGCGGCACCGAGTACATCGACGTGTCCAAATGGGACGTCTTCCGCAATGAGCAGAAGCGCGAGGAACCCCAGCGCCAGCAACAAGACCGCCAAGAACCTGAGCGCCAGAACACCGAGTCCCCGCGTGAAGAACGCTGGGACGTCTTCCACACCAACCAGAGCGGCAAGGAATCCGAAGGCCCGCGCGAAGCACCCCAGTGGGACAGCCTCCAAAACCCAGGCCCCCGCAGCCTGCCGGAGCCACCGCGGGGTGCGGTGCCACCGGCGTCGGGGATGCAGGCGCGCCCGGTGCGGATCGAGCCGTCGGGCGGGCAGTTCCCGGCGGAGGCGACCGTCGGGATCGAGCGTCCCGCCGAAGGGTTCGCCGGCGGCTACGACGACCAGGAAAGCGGCGAGGCGCAGCGGGAGACCCCCGCGGATGAGCCGAAAACCAAGAGGGGCAAGAAGAAGTTCATCGTCCTCGGGCTGGTCGTGGTGCTGGTGCTCGCGGCGGCCGGGGTCGCGTCCGCGATGCCGCAGGTGTCCAACCGGCTCGGCCTTCCGTGGGCGCCGAATGCGCCGAAGGGTGACAGCCCCGACCCCGCGTCCGTGACGCTCGCGTTGCACGGCCCGGAGACGTCGGGCCAGGGCCCGAGCGCGAGCGGCGTCGCCTCGGCGCTGGCCGGGCCTGCCGGTGCGTCGGCGCTTTCGCAGCTCAGCGGCAGCGTGATCGACCCCGCGACCGGCTCCGTCCTGTGGGACCACAGCTCGGCCACGCCGCTGACCCCGGCATCGACCACGAAGATCCTCACGGTGTCGGCCGCGCTGCTGTCGATGGACCCGACGAAGCGGATCGTCACCAAGGTCGTTCAAGGCTCGACGCCCGGCACGGTGATCATCGTCGGCGGTGGCGATCCGTCGCTGACGGCGCTGCCCATCGGCACCGACTCGCCGCTGTACCCCGGTGCGGCCCACGTGGACGACCTCGTCGCCCAGATCAAGAAGGCCGACCCCAGCGTCCAGAAGGTGCAGGTCGACGTCAGCGCCTACTCCGGCCCCACCACCGCCCCGGGCTGGGAGCCCGGCGACGCGCCGTCGACCTACGGCGCGCCGATCGTGCCCGCGATGGCCGACGGTGGCCGCCTCAACCCGTCGGTCGACGAGACGCCGCGGTCGGGCAACCCGGCGACCACGCTCACCCAGCTCGTCGCCGACAAGCTCGGCGCGCAGGCCGCCGGCACCGCCAAAGCGCCCGCCGACGCGAAGGTCGTCGCGCAGGTGCAGTCGGCGCCGTTGCCGGACCTGGCGTACGCGCTGCTGCAGATCTCCGACAACGTCCTCGCCGACGCCCTCGGCCGCCAGGTCGCCATGACCGCGGGCGCCGAGGCGTCGTTCTCCGGCGCGGCCGCGTCCGTGAAAAAGGTGCTGGCCGACCACGGGTTCGACGTCACGGGCCTGCAGCTGTCCGACACGAGCGGCCTGTCCAACCAGAACAAGGTGCCCGCGCGGCTGCTCGCGCAGGTGCTGGCCGAGGCCGCGGCGCCGGACGGCAAGAACCCGGACACCCCGAAGCTGCGCCCGCTGCTCGCGGGCCTGCCCGTGGCCGGCAGCCCCGCCGGCACGCTCGCCAGCCGCTACGCCACGCCGAACTCGGCCGCGGGCAAGGGCTGGGTCCGCGCGAAGACGGGCACGCTCACCGGCGTCAACACCCTCGCCGGCTACGTGCTCGACAGCGACAACCGCGTGCTCGCGTTCGCGTTCATGTCCAACGGCTCGGAGAAGAACCCGGGCCAGGCCGCGCTCGACGTGCTCGCAACCACCCTGCGGAAGTGTGGCTGCAACTAGGCGAATCGGTTGCGGATTCAGTCGGGCAAAGTGCCCTCGTGCAGGTAGCGTCGGACAGGTGAGCCAGGAAACCGAGACCCGACGGCGGCCGATGGTCGACTGGGACCTCGCGGCGTCCACCGGAGCGCGGTTGGTGCGCGGTGGTCCGCAGGTGCCGAAGGAAGAGGCCGCGCGCGCGGTCACCGACCTGCGTGACCTCACGGCCGAGGCCGAGGGCCACGTGCGGGAGCTGACGGGCCTGGGCAGGGACCTGCCGCTGCTGCCGGGCACGGTCGTCGACCGGCCGGGCTGGGTGCGCTCCGCCGCGTCGGGGCTCGAAGCGCTCACGGGCCGCGCGCTGCCCGAAGCGCAGGGCGGCCCGCTCGGCCCGATCCTGGCGTCGGGCGCGGGCGTGCAGACAGGACTGGTGCTGTCCTTCCTCGCTTCGCGCGTGCTCGGCCAGTACGACCCCTTCGGCGGCCCCGAACGCGAAGGGCAGCTGCTGCTCGTCGCGCCCAACGTGGTCGCCGCGGAGCGCGCGATGAAGGTGCACGCGCACGACTTCCGGCTGTGGGTCTGCCTGCACGAGTGCACGCACCGCCTGCAGTTCACGGCCGTGCGGTGGCTGCGCGACTACTTCGCCGACGAGGTCGAACGCCTCGTCACCGGCATCGCCGGCCACTCCGCCGACGGACTGTCCGACCTCGTGGGCCGCCTGCCCGAGGCGCTGAAGCAACGCGGCAAGGGCATCGGCATCGCCGAACTGCTGCAGTCGCCGTCCGAACGCGCGATCTTCGACCGGCTGCTGGCCCTGTCGACGCTGCTCGAAGGCCACGCCGACTACGTGATGGACGCCGTCGGCCCGCAGGTCGTGCCCACCGTCGACGTGATCCGCTCGCGCTTCAGCGCGCGGCGTCAGGGCGGCGGTGTCTTCGACCGCATGCTGCGCGCGTTGCTCGGGCTCGACGCGAAGATCCGCCAGTACGAAGAAGGCGCGAAGTTCACGAAGCACGTGGTGGACGCCGTCGGCATGGAGGGGTTCAACGCGGTCTGGCGGTCGCCGAACACGCTGCCGACCCGGGCCGAGATCAGCGATCCCGCGGCCTGGGTGCGGCGCCTGCACGGGTGAGCGCGCTCGCGGCGGTCCGCCGGGCCGTGCGGGAGTTCCTGACGACGCACACGCCGCCGCCGGAGGTGTGCGTCGCCGTGTCCGGCGGGGCGGATTCCCTTGCCCTGGCGGAAGCCACGGCATACGTCGCGCGCCACCTGAAGCTGCGTACGCGAGCGCTGATCGTCGATCACGGGCTTCAGGACGGCTCCGCCGAAGTCGCCGCGCGAGCCGCTGTGGCCGTGAAGGAGCTCGGAGTGGATGCGACGGAGATCCTCACCGTCGACGTCACCGGCAAGGGCGGCCCCGAAGCCGCCGCGCGCACCGCGAGGTACCGCGCGCTGCGCGAAGCAATGCCCGACGGCGAAGGAGGACTCGTGCTCCTCGGCCACACCCTCGACGACCAAGCCGAAACGGTGCTGCTCGGCCTCGGCCGCGGCTCCGGACCGCGGTCGCTGGCCGGCATGCGCCCGCTCGACCCGCCGTGGGGCCGGCCGCTGCTCGGCGTCACGCGGGAGCAGACCCGCGGCGCCTGCGCCGAGCTCGGCGTCGAACCGTGGCAGGACCCGCACAACGCCGATCCGCGCTTCACCCGCGTCCGCCTCCGCACGGAAGTGCTGCCGCTGCTGGAAGACGTGCTCGCCGGTGGCGTTGCGGCCGCGTTGGCCCGAACGGCCGCACAGCTGCGTGACGACACCGAGGCGTTGGACACAGTCGCGGACAGGATTCTCACCCGCGCGGGCGGGCCCGAAGGGCTGGCCGTGACAGTGCTCGAAGCCGAACCCGCGGCACTGCGGAGACGGGTTCTCCGCAGGTGGCTGCTGGGCTCGGGCGTGCGCGAACTCACCGACGCGCACCTGCGCTCGGTCGACGCGCTCGTGGCGCGCTGGCGCGGGCAGGGCGGCGTCTGGCTGCCGGGCAACTTGGAGGCGCGCCGGTGCCGTGGCAGGCTCTCGCTGTCCGGACCCGAACCCACCACCCGAGGGGAATGACCGTGTACGAGGGCGAGATCGCCTCCGTGCTCATCACCGAGCAGCAGATCAAGGACAAGATCGCGGAGCTGGCGGCCAAGATCGCCGCGGACTACCCCGAAAACGGCCAGGGTGACCTTCTCCTGGTGGGCGTGCTCAAGGGTGCCGTGATGTTCATGACCGACTTCGCCCGCGCTCTGCCGGTGCCGACGCAGCTGGAGTTCATGGCCGTGTCGTCGTACGGCTCCTCGACCTCGTCGTCGGGTGTGGTGCGCATCCTCAAGGACCTCGACCGGGACATCGCGGGCCGCGACGTGCTGATCGTCGAGGACATCGTCGACTCCGGCCTCACGCTTTCGTGGCTGCTGAAGAACCTCGCGAGCCGCAACCCCGCGTCGCTCGAGGTCGTCTCGCTGCTGCGCAAGCCGGAGGCCGTGAAGGTCGACGTGCCGGTGAAGTACATCGGCTTCGACATCCCCAACGAGTTCGTGGTCGGGTACGGCCTCGACTACGCCGAGCGCTACCGCGACCTGCCCTACATCGGCACACTGGACCCGCACGTCTACACGTCCTGAAGCCGGGGCTGAACCTCGCGGGGCCTTCGAACGTGTCAAAGGTGGTAACGCGCAGGCGGTGTTGCGGCGATCACACACAGCGGGGAACCTGGGGTTCGCCGATCGCGTCATAGGTGCCGACCTGGTGCGTTAACCTATGCGAAGACCTACTGCCAAGCGAGCGGGGAGCTCGCGCGGGGGAACGGAGAGAGGGCAATGGGCAACAGCAGCTTGGCCGATGCCAACGCGTTCAAGAGCGCCGCTGTCAACGGCCAGGTCGGCATCGACCCGGACGCCGCGCAGACCGCGCTCAACAAGATCCGCACGGGCAAGGACGCGGTCGAAGCCCTGCTCAACAGCGCGGGTTCGCTGGCGCAGCCGCCGAAGCTCGGCGCGAACCCCGTCGGCCAGGCGATGGCCGAGAAGTTCGTCCAGCGCGCCGACGGCGGTGGCGACTCCTACTCCGCGGCCCTGCAGAACCTGCTGAGCCAGTACGAGGCGGCCGAGCAAGGCATCCTCACCGCGATGGCGCGCTACCACGAGTTCGATCAGTCCGCGGCCGACCCGTTCCGCAAGGCCTGACGAGGGGGATCACGAAGTCATGGCTGGAAACCACGACAGCAGCAGCTACGGCCAGCAGCCGCCGGCGCAGAACGCGCCCGCGAGCGGGTCTGCGGTTCCGCTCGGCGACAACTCGGTCTCGCAGAACATCGTCGACTCCGCGCGCGGTCGCGCCGGCGGGTTCGAGATGGGCGGCGACCGGGCGATCGCCAACCCGCCCAACTGGAACGCGCAGGAGAGCCACCAGCTCTACAACGGCGCGATCACCGACAACGACCCGGGCACGGCCGAGGCCACCGGGCAGCAGTGGACCAAGCACGGCACCGAGCTGAAGACCGCGTCGGACGACCTGTTCAACGCCGTCGCCGAGCTCGGCAACGCGTGGGTCGGCGAAGGTGCCGCGGGTGCGCAGGGCGCGCTCGTGTCCATCGCCAACTCGGGCACGCAGGCCTCCGACGCCGCGCACACGATGGCCGACCGCCTCGCGAAGCAGGCCGCGGCCGCCGCCGAGGTCAAGAAGATGCCGGCGCCGCTCGACTACGACCCGAAGCAGGCCATGTCCGCGGCGCTGGCCGGCGGTCCCGCCGCGCTCGCCGCCGACCAGAAGGCCCAGGCCGACGCCGCCAACGACGTCAAGGCCCAGCAGGTCGCCTTCTTCAACGCCTACACGCAGTCGATGAAAGAGGTCGACAACACGACCCCGAGCTTCGGCCCCGACTCGCTCGGCATGAAGCCCACGCCCACGCACTTCAACGGCAACGACTTCGGCAACGTCGGCGCGGTCTCGGCGCCGGTCGGCGCCGGTGCGCTCGCCGCCGGCAGCTACGGCGTCGGCGGCGGTGGCACGGGCTACTCGGGCCACTCCGGCAGCAGCGCGGCCGCGGGGACGTCCGGTGCGGGCGGCCCGCTGGTCACCGGCAACTCGGGTACCTACGGCACGTCGGGCTTCGACGGCGGCCTGGCCGCTTCGGCAGGCGCGGGTGCCGCGCCCGCCCCGGCACCGGCTCCGGCCGCGCCGGCCGTGTCCGCCGGCGGCGGCGGTGGTGGTGCCGCTTCGGCGCTCGGCCTGAGCGCGCTGGGCGGCGGTGCCGGCTTCGCGAGCGCCAAGCTCGGCCAGGGCTCGCGCAGTGGCGCGCGCAAGAACGAGGAGAGCACGTCGGCGGCCGCCGAGCACCAGAGTGCCCAGGGCGCCGCGCCCGCGCAGCAGCAGGGCGTGGTCTCCGCCGGCGGCACGATCGGTGGCCAGACCCCGCCGGGCATGAACCCGATGGGCGGCGGCATGGGTGGCGGCATGGGCGCCCACGGCGGCCAGGGCCAGGAGGACCAGGAGCACACCCACGCGTCCTTCCTCATCGAGCCGGACCCCGACGACGCCTTCGGTGCCAACGAGGCCACGCCTCCGCCGGTGATCGGTGCCTGGTCGGACGACGACGACAACTGACGGACTTCCCGCGGGCGCGCGGCCTTCCCGGCCGCGCGCCCGCGTCTGTCTCGGACCGTCTGTCTCTGATCGTCTGTCTCGGACACGGCGCAGCACCACCGACAATTTCTTGAACACAACGTCCTGAACACAAGGTGTGACACGGGGTTTGGGGGTTTGGTCGATGCCGAACGCGGAGCTGCTCACCCCGCTCGAGGTGGACTTCCTGTGGGAGTCGGCCGCGCTGGGTGAGCTGCCCTACCCGCTGCGGATCCGTTCGCACGGCGCCACCGTCGACGAGCGCGACGCACTGCGCGCCCGCACGCTCGGCGGCCTGGTCCAGCGGGGTCTCGCCGACGGCCGCGGCCGGCCCGCGCCGCACGTCGAGGAGTACTTCGGCATCCTCGCCGCGCCCGACACGAGCCTCGACACGGTGCAGCTGCTCGATCCCAGCGCCGAACCGCTGCTGGCCGTGGCCGGCGTCGTCGGCGAGCAGGGCCTGTTCGCCGTGCAGGACCAGCGCGGCCTGCACCTGCAGCCGTGCCCGGCCGACGGCTTGGCCACCGCCATCGTCTCGCTCCTGCCGGGCGCGCCGCGCGGCACGGAGAAGTCGATCACGGTGCCGCTGGAGCAGCTCGTGGGCAGCTCTGGCGTCGACTTCATGCAGCGGCGCGGCAACCAGGTCGACGCCTCGGGCCGCGCGAGCGTGGACGAGGACCGCAAGGCACTCGCCCGCCTGCACGCCCAGCCGCGGCTGCGCGGCGGGCAGATCGGTGCCAACGCGCGCAATCGCCTCGGCGGGCGCAGCCGGTCGCCGGTGCTCAGCTGGTTCGACACGGAGACCGGCCGCTACTTCACGCAGGCCACCCGCGGTCGCGACGGGCGCGACTGGATCACCATCGCGCCGGCCGACGCCGCGACCCTGCGGCACCGTCTCGGCGAGATGATGGCCGGCGCGGCGGGGCAGGAGAGCGCGGCAGCGTTCTGAGGAGCTGCTGGTAGTTCAGCACTTCAGGCCGTTTCTGCCCGGGGTTCGCTCGCGCTACGCTGAGCAAGAGATCGATCCTGGAGGGTGAGCACCACCGCATGCACCAAGAGTTCTTCTCGCCGTTGGCGTTCGACTTCCTCTGGGAGTCCGCGGGTCTCGGCGAGCTGCCCTACCCGCTGCGCGTGCGCTCGCACGGTGCCACGGAAGACGAGCGCGTATCGCTGCGGCACCGGGTCGACGTCGAGCTCAAGGCGCGGGGCGTCCGCGACGCGCGCGGCCGGCTCGAACCGCCCGTGGACGAGTGGCTCAACCTGCTCGCCCGCGCGCCGATCTCGCTCGACGCGCTGCACATCCCCGAGTTCCAGGCCCACCCCGTCGCGCTGCTCGCGGCCGGCGACGGGCGGGCCGCCGGCGTCGTCGCCATCCAGGACGCCGACGGAATCTGGCTTCGGGAGACCCCGGCCGACGGCCTGGTCTCCACGATCGTCGACCTGCTGCCCGGCGGCCGCCGCGGCAGCGAGGCGTCCGTCACACTCCCGTTGGACGAGGCGTTGCACACACGCCCGATCCGCGTGCCTGTCGCCGCGGGCGGCCTCGGCGGGGCGGAGGAGAAGGGGCGACGGGCCAAGCGCCAGTCGCTGAGCGAGCGCGCGACGGTCGACCCGCGCGAGACGTACGCGCTGATCTCCGGCCAGCCGCGGCTTCGCGGTGGTCAGCTGGCCGCGAACAGCCGTACCCAGCTCGGAGCCCGGCAGCGGTCCCGCGTGCTGGGCTGGTTCGACACCGCCACGGGCCGTTATCTGAGCCTGTCGCGGGCGGGATCCGATGGCCGCGAATGGGTGACAGTGGCGCCCGCTGACCCGATGACGCTACGGACGCGACTCGGTGAGATGGTGGCTTCAGTGGCCGCCGACACACGCTAGGGTGACGCGAACCGGCACGATCCGGGAACCCTCATGCCGTATTGCCCGTTGACCTGCGTGAGGCTCACAAGGGTCGATCGTCCGGACGGGCGGTACCCTGGTGGGACTGGCCCGGGCACCACGGGTTGTCAACATCGTGATGGCGGGTATCACAGGAGCCGCCCAACCAGGGAGGGTCGAGGCCGCAAGGGCCGAGTCGTATGAACCGGAAGAGCGTGCTCAGGAACCCACTGCTGTGGATCGTCGCAGGGTTGCTGGCGTTGTTCGCCTACAACACGATCTTCGACAGCGATCGTGGCTACACCCAGGCTCCGATCTCCGTGGCAAACGCGCAGATCGAGGCCGGCCACGTCAAGGAAGCCAGCATCGAGGACAAGGAACAGCAGGTCAAGCTGTCCTTGACGCAGAAGATCGATGTGAACGGCACCCAGACGGACCAGATCGTCGCGCAGTACCCCGCGAACGCGGCCGTGAACATCTACAACGACCTCGTCTCCGCGAAGGTCAACGGGCAGCCGGTCAAGTTCGACACCAAGGTCACGCAGCAGAGCATCCTGACGCAGATCCTCATCTTCGCCATCCCGCTGGCCCTTGTCCTGGGCCTGCTCATGTGGATGATGAACAACGCGCAGGGCGGCGGCAACCGCGTCCTCAACTTCGGCAAGTCCAAGGCCAAGCAGCTGAACAAGGACATGCCGAAGACGACGTTCGGTGACGTGGCGGGCGCGGACGAAGCCGTCGAAGAGCTGTACGAGATCAAGGACTTCCTGCAGAACCCGGCGCGCTACCAGGCACTCGGGGCGAAGATCCCGAAGGGCGTGCTGCTCTACGGGCCGCCCGGTACCGGTAAGACGCTGCTCGCGCGAGCCGTCGCCGGTGAGGCGGGCGTGCCGTTCTACACGATCTCCGGTTCCGACTTCGTCGAGATGTTCGTCGGTGTGGGTGCGTCCCGCGTCCGCGACCTGTTCGAGCAGGCCAAGCAGAACGCGCCGTGCATCATCTTCGTCGACGAGATCGACGCGGTGGGCCGCCAGCGTGGTGCCGGCCTCGGCGGCGGGCACGACGAGCGCGAGCAGACGCTGAACCAGCTCCTCGTGGAGATGGACGGCTTCGACGCCCGCGGCGGCATCATCCTGATCGCGGCCACCAACCGGCCGGACATCCTCGACCCGGCGCTGCTGCGCCCGGGCCGGTTCGACCGCCAGATCCCCGTGTCGGCGCCGGACCTGCGCGGCCGCAAGGCGATCCTCGAGGTGCACTCGAAGGGCAAGCCGATCGCGCAGGGCGTGGACCTCACGAGCCTGGCCAAGCGCACCGTCGGCATGTCGGGTGCGGACCTGGCCAACGTGCTCAACGAGGCCGCGCTGCTCACCGCCCGCCAGAACGGGCACGTGATCACCGACGTGGCGCTCGAAGAGTCGGTCGACCGCGTGGTCGGCGGGCCGGCGCGCAAGAGCCGCATCATCTCCGAGAAGGAGAAGAAGATCACGGCCTACCACGAGGGTGGGCACGCGCTCGCCGCGTGGGCGATGCCGGACATCGAGCCCGTGTACAAGCTCACGATCCTCCCGCGCGGACGCACCGGCGGCCACGCCCTGCTCGTGCCGGAGGACGACAAGCAGCTGATGACCCGGTCGGAGATGATCGGCCGCCTGGTCTTCGCGATGGGTGGCCGCACGGCGGAGGAGCTCGTGTTCCACGAGCCCACCACCGGTGCCTCCTCCGACATCGAGCAGGCCACGAAGATCGCCCGCTCCATGGTCACCGAGTACGGCATGAGCGCGCGGCTCGGCGCCGTGAAGTACGGCCAGGAGCAGGGCGACCCGTTCCTGGGCCGCTCCGCGGGCCGGCAGGCCGACTACTCGCTCGAGGTGGCGCACGAGATCGACGAGGAGGTGCGCAAGCTCATCGAGACGGCGCACACCGAGGCGTGGCACGTGCTCAACACCTACCGCGACGTGCTCGACAACCTGGTGCTGGAGCTGCTCGAGAAGGAGACGCTGCAGCGCAAGGATCTCGAGCGGATCTTCGCGACCGTCGAGAAGCGCCCGCACATCACCGTCTTCAACGAGTTCGGTGAGCGCACCCCGTCGGACAAGCCGCCCATCAAGACCCCGGGCGAGCTGGCGATGGAGCGCGGCGAGCCGTGGCCGCCGCCGGAGAAGGAGAAGCCGGTCCTGCAGCCGGCGCCGACGCCCGTCGGCACCGCCGCGGGTGCGGGTGACCTCCCCGGTGGTCCGCCGTACGCGCCGCCGACGCCGCCCGACCCGAACGCCAACCCGTACGCTCCGCCGCCCAACGGCGGCCGTCCGAACGGTGGGCCGAACGGCACTGGTCGCTGGCCCCAGTCGTATGGTGGTCAGCAGCCGGGCGGTCCGGCAGGCGGCTACAACCCAGGTGGCCCGAGCGGTGCGCAGAGCGGTCCGCCCAACTACGGGGCGCCTCCGGGCTGGACCCCGGCGACGTCCCCGGGCAGCCAGCCGTGGCGCCCCGCCGAAGACCGTCCGCGTGAGCAGGGCTGGTTCGCCGACGGCGCGAACGGCCAGCAGCCGGACGAGGGGCAGCAACGGCGTGACGTGGACGGACCAGACAAGCACTAGCGACGACGGCCTCCGCCCGGTCCCGGTCTTCGACCAGGATCGGGCGGAGCGCGCTGTCCGGGAACTTCTGCTGGCCTGCGGCGAGAACCCCGACCGCGACGGCCTGCGCGACACGCCGGCCCGCGTGGCCCGCGCCTACCGCGAGATGTTCGGCGGCCTCTACACCGACCCGGACGAGGTGCTCGCGAAGACGTTCGACGAGTCGCACGAGGAGCTCGTGCTCGTCACGGACATCCCGATGTATTCGAACTGCGAACACCACCTCCTCCCGTTCCACGGCGTCGCCCACGTCGGGTACATCCCCAACGCCAACGGCAAGGTCACCGGGCTGTCCAAGCTCGCCCGGCTCGTCGACCTCTACGCGAAGCGGCCGCAGGTGCAGGAACGGCTGACGTCGCAGGTCGCCGATGCGCTGGACCGCAGGCTGGAGCCGCGCGGCGTGATCGTGGTGATGGAGGCCGAGCACCTCTGCATGTCGATGCGCGGGATCCGCAAGCCCGGTTCGCTGACGGTCACGTCGGCGGTGCGGGGGCTGATGCGGACTTCGGCGACTTCGCGCGCGGAGGCGATCGAGCTGATCAAGGGCCGGCGCCCGTGATCCCGGGCCTGCCCCGGCCCGGGCGGTGCGCCGTGATGGGCGTACTGAACGTGACGCCGGATTCGTTCTCCGACGGCGGCCGCTACCTCGACCTCGACCAGGCGCTGGAGCACGCGCGCGACATGTGGGCGCGCGGGGCGGACCTGATCGACGTCGGCGGCGAGTCGACGCGGCCGGGCGCGCTGCGCGTGGACGCGGAGACCGAGGCGGAGCGGGTGCTGCCGGTGATCCGGCAGCTGGCGTCGGAAGGTGTCGCGCTGTCTGTGGACACGACGCGTGCTTCCGTCGCGGAGGCGGCCGTCGAGGCCGGGGCGCGGGTGATCAACGACGTGTCCGGTGGGCTGGCCGACGCGAACATGGGGCGCGTCGCCGCGGAGTGCCGCGTGCCGTGGGTGCTGATGCACTGGCGCGGGCACAGCAAGGACATGACCAAGCTCGCGACGTACACCGATGTCGTGGCCGAGGTGCGCAGCGAGCTTCAGTCCAGAGTGGACGAAGCGCTCGCCGCGGGCGTGGACGAAAGCGCGATCGTGCTCGACCCCGGGCTCGGGTTCGCGAAGCACGCCGAGCACGACTGGGCGCTGCTGCACGGCCTGGATTCGGTGCTGTCGCTGGGTTTCCCGGTGCTCGTGGGCGCTTCGCGCAAACGGTTCCTCGGCCGGCTGCTGGCCGAAAAGGACGGTGAGCCGCGGCCGCCGGACGGGCGGGAGAACGCCACCGCAGCGATTTCCGCGCTGGCCGCCGCGGCCGGGGCTTGGGGAGTGCGCGTGCACGAGGTGGGCGCGTCACTCGACGCGGTCGCCGTCGCGGCCGCGTGGCGGAAGGGGCGGGCTGATGGCTGATCGCATCACGTTGACGGGGTTGCGGGTGTTCGGCCGCCACGGCGTGTTCGAGCACGAGAAGCGCGACGGTCAGGAGTTCATCGTCGACGTCACCGCGTGGCTCGACCTCGGTCCGGCCGCCGCGTCCGACGACCTGACCAAGACCCTGCACTACGGCCAGCTCGCGGAGCTGGCCGCCGGGATCGTGGCGGGCGAGCCGTACGACCTCATCGAGAGCGTCGCGGGCAAGATCGCCGACGAGGTCATGCGCGACTCGCGCCTGAACGCCGTCGAGGTCACCGTGCACAAGCCCTCGGCCCCGATCCCGCTGACGTTCGACGACGTCGCGGTCACCGTCCGGCGCGAGCGGTGAGCCGCGCCGTCCTCTCGCTGGGCTCCAACCTCGGCGACCGGCTGGCGTACCTGCGCATCGCGCTGGACACCGTCGGGCCGGCGCTGGTGGCCGTGTCGAGCGTGTACGAGACGAAGCCGTGGGGCGTCGAGGACCAGCCGGACTTCCTCAACGCCGTCTGCCTCGTCGACGACCCCGCGCGCGACCACTGGGCGTGGCTGGAGGTGGCGCAGGCCGCGGAGCAGGCGGCCGGCCGCGTCCGCGAGCTGCGCTGGGGGCCGCGGACCCTCGACGTGGACGTGGTGACCGTCGACGCCGTGGTTTCCGACGACCCTCGGCTGCTGCTGCCGCACCCCGGCACCCCCGACCGCGCCAGCGTGCTGATCCCGTGGCTGGAAATCGAACCGGACGCGGTCCTGCTGGGCCACGGTCCCGTAGCGGATCTCTTGCGGGCTCGGCCGGAGGACGACAAAGCGGGTGTCGTCCTCCGGCCGAACCTGCGGCTCGCTTAGACCCGTCGAGCTCCCCGCGGGCGTGGTGCCCCGCCTGGGGCGAGGTTCCAGGCTCGCCGACGCAGCGGCTGTCGCCGGATTGGGGCGGTGGCCACTGCGCCGGTGTGTGTCGCGCCGGAGGACTCAGCATTCGCCGGACCTGCGGCTCGCCTAGACTCGCCGGGGGCGAGCGACCCGCGGGCATGGTGCCCCCGCCTGTGGCGAGGTTCCAGGCTCGCCGCAGTGGCCGTCGCCCGGTTGGGGTGGCGGCCATCGCGCCGATGGGTGTCGCGGGTGGACGCCGGACCTGCGGCTTTGGTGACTCGGCGCCGTTCACCGGCCGTTCACCGATTCGGCGGTAACGCAGTCGGGCCCGCCCTTACTCAGACCGCAGCGCCGCCAGCAGGAAACCCACCTCGGGCTGGGCGCTCGGGATGGGCGGCCAGCCGTTGATGATCGCCAGCAGCTGCCAGTAGCGCTCGGCCCTGGGGTCGCCGCCGGAGGCGAACTTGTCGGCCAGGGCGCGGCGGAAGGCCGGGTCCGCGGGGTCGTCGCCGGTGCCGGCCGAGGCCGTGGCGATGGTGTCGGCCAGTTCTCGGCCCTGTGGTGAGTCGGGGCCGAGACCCGCGTCGAGGGCGGCGCGGGCGGCGGTGGACCAGGCGAGCCAGTTGTCGCGCTGGGCCTGTGTGACCTCGGTGGCCGCGCCGGCGTCGCGGTCGGCCGCGTGGCGTTCGCTCATGCCGCGGATCAGGCGGCGGAACTCCGGGTCCTGCACGAGCTCGGCGAACTCGAGCCAGGCCTCCAGCTGCTCGGGCGACGGGTCGTCCGGCAGCTCGGGCTTGGCCGAGCCCATGCGCTCGTAGAACTCGGGGTCCACGTCGAGGCCCTCGGTCATCTCGGCCCAGAAGTCGTCGACCAGGCGTTTGCGCTCTTCGTCGGACATCTGTGCGAGGCGGTTCATCAGCTTCACTTCCTCCAGTTCGGAATCTCTCTTCGCCACCGCCCGCAGCACGGCCCGGCGCAGCCGGAGCCTGCGGATCTGCTCGTCGAGGGCCTCGACGTGGCGCACGGCCAGGTCGCGCACCGACGACTCGCGTTCCAGGACGCGAGCGACGTCGGCGAGGCCGAGCCCCAGCTCACGCAGCGTCCGCACCAGCTCCAGCCGGGCGAGCGCGTGGGCGTCGTACAGCCGGTAGCCGGCGTCGGTGCGCTCCGTGGGCGGGAGCAGGCCCTCGTCGGAGTAGAAGCGGATGGTCTTGACCGGCAGCCCCGTCCGCCTGGACAGCTCGCCGATCGTGAAGACCGCGGTGGCACCCACACGACGCATGGTGGAGTCTCCAGCCACTGGAGGGTCAAGAGCTCTCGGTACGGTAGACCCCATGCACTTCACCCGGCCCCGTGAGCTGGTGGTGGCCGCGGTTCTCGGCCTCGTCCTGGTCTACGTCGTCTTCCAGCTCGCCTACGGTGACCTGCCCCGACTCCCGACACTGGCAGGAGTCACGTTCGCAGTACTCGCTGTGATCGAGGCGATCATGGCTTACACGATCAGGTCGAGAATCAAGGCCGGACGGGTGACGGCGTCGATCGGCATCGCACGCTCAGTAGCGCTCGCGAAGGCGTCCTCGTTGGCCGGATCCTTCATGACAGGGGGTTGGCTGGCAGCGTTCGCGTACGTTTTTCCCCGACGTGACGAACTCGTCGCCAGCGTCTTCGACACCCGTGCCGCGGTGGTCGGCGCGGTGTGCTCCGCGATGCTCGTAGCTGCGGCTTTGTGGCTCGAGCACTCCTGCCGGACCCCTCCCGGTGACGAGCGGCCTGACAACCGTTCGACGACCGGTTAACGACCAGATCCTGCCGCTCGAAGTACCGACTAGGTCTCGTTCGGATCACTAGAAGGTACGGTGTCTGTCATGACCGGCGTGGGTGACGACTCGCGCGGCCGCCTTCTGGGCAGGCCGTGGCTCGTCGTCGGATTCGTCCTCGCCATCGGAGCCACTCTCGCACTGGTGCTCAGCGACGACCTCCGGTTCCTCCGGTTGGGAATCGTCGCAGCCCTTTGGGCCGCCTTGATCGGCGCCTTCCTCGCCGTGAGGTATCGCAAGCACGCGGCGCACAGCGAGGACGCGGTCGCCGAGGCGCAGGCGGTATACGAACTGGAACTGGAACGCGAGATCGCGGCTCGGCGTGAGTACGAGCTGGAGATCGAAGCCGAGACGAGGGAGTCCGCGGAGGCCAAGTCGCGCGAAGAGCTCGACGCGCTGCGCGCCGAGGTGTCAGCGCTGCGCGAGAGCCTGCAGTCGCTGTTCGGCGGCGAGGTGCTGCTGGAACGCGTCGCGCTCACCGCGCAGGCCACGCGCATGCGCTCGCTCAACGACGACCAGCGGCTCGTGTCCGCCGGCTCGGAGTCGAAGAACGGCAACGGCAAGAAGCCCGCGCAGCTGATGGCCCCGAAGAAGCCGGTGGTCGAGGTCAGCAACGACCGGCCCACCGAGCTGATGGACCGCGTGCTCGACACCCCCGGCACCGACCGGCGGCGCAAGCCGGCCAATGGCACGGGCCAGCACGGTCCCGGGCAGGGCCAGGGTCCGAACGGCAAGCCGCCCGCTTCGCTGAACACCCAGCGCACGCAGCAGCTCGCGCGGCCGAAGCAGAACCGGCCGAAGCCGGCTCCGCAGCCGTCGCCCCAGCCCCAAGCCGAGCCCGAGTCGGCCGCCGCGCGCGCCGTGAAGGCCGCCGAGCTGCGCGCCGAAGCCGCACGCCGCCAGGCCGCCGCCTCCGAGTCGCAGCCGACGCGCACCGTCGCGCCGGTCGCGAAGCCCGATTCGCTCGAGGAGACGCGCCAGGTGCCGCGGGCCGAGGTTTCGCGCCCGGGGATGCGCCGGGTGGAGCCGCCGGTGTCGCGCGCCGAGGCGTCTCGGCCGGATCTGCGTCGCGTCGAGGCGCCGGTGTCACGGGCTGAGGCCTCTCGGCCTGACTTGCGCCGGGTGGAGCCCCCGGTCTCGCACGCTGAGGTGTCTCGGCCGGACCTGCGCCGCGTCGAACCGCCGGTGTCGCACGCCGAGGTGTCGCGCCCCGACCTGCCCCGCGTGGGCCGCCAGGACCCGCCGACCGGAGAGTCGACGGCCGCGTGGAAGCCGGCCTGGGACGCGTCCGCCGACTTCGGCGACCGCCGCTCCTCCGGCGACACCCCGCCGAAGCCCCGCGAGGCCACCGCGTCGCGCACCGACCTCCCGCCCGTGGCGGAGCCCCCGGAGCCGTCGCACACGGAACCGGGCCAGCGCAAGCCTTCGCGCCTGGAACAGTTCTCGCGCACGGACCTGTCACCCCTGGCCGACTCCGCCCCCGCGACCAGGCACGGCGCCCACTCGAACCCGGGCGACGAACCCGAGGAGCCGGTCAACCCGACCTTGCCGGAATCGGTCCGCAGCACCGTCACCAAGAGTTCCGGCGGCCGCCGCCGCCGCTCCGACGACGAACCGGCCGAAACGCCCGGCAGCGGCCGTCGCCGTCGCCCAGACGGCGAGCCCCCCGCGTGGGAAGGCATGGTCACCGAGCGGGCTTCGCAGAGCCGCCGCAACGTGCCCCCCGTCGACGCCCCCGAGGACACCCCCTCTCGCGGCCGCCGCTCCGCCGACCCCACACCGGCCAGCGGCTCCCACGCGGCGGGCCGGTCGGTCACGGAACTCCTGGCCGCCAACGGCGCCGCCGAATCCGCCCCGCGCCGCCGCCGTCGCGCGGAGGACTGAACCGCACGGAAAGCCCCGGCCCAGCATGGATGGGCCGGGGCTTTTCGCTGTGTACAAGCCTTCTGGCGGCCCGCACGCCTCACGGGCTCGCGGGCTCGCCGCTTGGCAAACGCGGGGGTGATGGCAGCGCCGCCTCACTACGCCCGCGGGACCGGGGTCGTACGGCCGGTTCGACCCGAGCCGGAGGCGTCGCCGCCGGTAGCTGCCGGCCCGCCGCGCGGCAGGCGACGAAAGCAGCGCCACTGCGCAGTCGTCGGTGACCCGAGAACGGCACCGAAACACTGGCCGGGCAGCGTCCCTGCGCTGGGCCGCTCGGCTGCTGTGGCCGGAGCAGGAGAGCGCGTCGGTTAGCGGCGCATTCGTCGCTGCGCCAGGAGCCAGTGGCCCGAGCCCGAAGGAACTCGCGCGGCAACGGCGGCCGGAGTCGAAGAGCGCGGTCGCTCTTCGAGCCGGATTCATCGCAGAGCCAGACGCCTGGGCCTAAAACCTGCGGCGCTTGCGCGGCAATCGCACCCGAGGCCGGTGGGGGCGGGCTGAGCCGGGTTCTTCGCGGAGCCAGAAGTCTGGAGCGGGGCTTGTGCGGCAACGGCGGCCGGTGCCGGAGCCGGGTGCGCGGGCCGAGCCGGATTCGTTGTGTGTGTGGCCTCTCCAGCCGAAACACCGAGCCCCGAGATCATCGGTGAAGCCCGCGCAGCCGAGGCCACGGCGGGAAAACCGCGGCCTCGAAGAGCCACAGCCAGCACCGCACACCTCACCCCCGTATGGTGACCGCTCGTGAACGGAACCCTCCCCACCACGAAGGGCTCAGCGGCGAGACCCGGTGCTCGCCTTCCGCGTCGGGTGACGGTGTTGTTGCCCGTGGTCGGGTTGATCGTCGTGGCGTTGTGTGGCCTGTTTCTGTTCGGGCTGGCCACGGCGCGCGTCGGGGTGGGGGCGGTCGCGATCGGGGTGCTGGCGGCGCTCGTGCCGGTGGCGGTGGTGGTCGCGGGGTTCCTGTGGGTGGATCGGTGGGAGCCGGAGCCCGCGAAGTTGCTGTTGCTGGCCTTCGCGTGGGGGGCGTGCATCGCGACGATCACCGCGCTGGTCATCAACAGTGGCGCCGAGGCCGTGGGTGACATCCTGCTCGGCAGTGGGAACGGCTCCAAGGTCAGCGCGCTCGTCTCCGCGCCGCTGGTGGAGGAAGCGGCGAAGGACGCCTTCGTGCTGCTCATCTTCTGGCGCCGCAGCGCGGAGTTCGACGGGGTGGTCGACGGGATCGTCTACGCGGGCTTCTCGGCGGCCGGCTTCGCGTTCACGGAGAACATCTACTACTTCGGCCGCGCGTTCGCCGAGTACGGCTTCGGAAACGGCGCCAACGCGGGTGTGCTCGCCGCGTTTTTCCTGCGTGGGGTGCTGTCGCCGTTCACGCATCCGTTGTTCGCCGTGATGGCGGGCATCGGGTTCGGGGTGGCGGCGCGCACGCGGCAGCGGTGGCTGCGGGTGGTCGCGCCGCTGGCCGGGTATCTGGCGGGCGTCTTGCTCCACGCGTTGTGGAACAGCGCGGCCACGCTGGGCGGCTCGAAGGCGTTCCTCACCGTGTACTTCCTGATCATGGTGCCGTTGTTCATCGGCGTGGTCTACGTGATCGTGCTGCAACGGCGGCGCGAACAGCGCATCGTGGCGGCCGCGCTGCCGAAGATGGTGGCCGACCGGTGGATCGCGAAGTCGGAGGTCAGCCTGCTGGCGAGTCTCTCGGGGCGCCGCGCGTGGCGCAGACAGGCCAGACGCGAATCCGGCAGAGCGGCGGCGCGGGCGGTCGGGCTGTACCAGGCGAGCGTTTCGGAGCTCGCGTTCCTGGGGCGCAACAGAATCCGCAGCGAAGAGGACCAGCAACGCCAGGACGAGCTGCTGCGCACCCTCAAAGCAGCTCGCGCCGACGCCGTGCGCCTCGCCACCACGGCCGAGCCGCGATGATCGTCATCCCCCCGGCGGGGTAGCTCGATCGAGCCGAAAAACCCGTGCTCAGCGGGGGTGCGGCGGCCCTCCGCCGCACAGATCTCCGAGACGCGATTAAATTACTTCCGCGATTGAACGACCGGGTGAAGCTCGTCACCAGAGCTCCGCGATCCGGACGCGACGGGGCTACTCTCGCGCCGTCGTCTGGTACCCGCGCCGTAAGAGCGGGACTGGAACGAGCCAAGGAGTTTCGAGCCATGAGCGTCCACAGGCGCACGCCATGAACCGACCGGCCCGCCTCGCGGTGGGCGTGGTCTCGGCCGGCCGGGTGGGCAGCGTCCTCGGCGCCGCACTGGCCAGGGCCGGCCACACGGTCGTCGCCGCGTCCGGCCTGTCGGCCGAGTCGCTGGCGCGGGCCGAACGCCTGCTGCCCGACGTCCCCCTGCTGCCGCCCGACGAGGTCGTCCGCCGCGCCGACCTGGTGCTGCTCGCGCTGCCCGACGACGCCCTCGAAGGCATGGTTCGCGGGCTCGTGGCGACGGAGTCGCTGCGGCCGGGCCAGATCGTCGTCCACACCTCCGGCGCTCACGGCGTCGACGTCCTGCAGCCCGCCGCACAGGCCGGTGCGCTGGCGCTCGCGCTGCACCCCGTGCTCACGTTCACCGGCCGCGCCGAAGACCTCGAACGCCTCAGCACCGCCAGCATCGGCGTCACCGCGGCCCCCGACGACGAGGTGGCCTGGAACGTCGGCGAGGCGCTGGCCGTGGAGATGGGCGCCGAGCCGGTGCGCATCCCCGAGGCCGCCCGCGCGCTCTACCACGCGGCCCTCTCGCACGGCGCCAACCACCTGATGACGCTCGTCGCCGACTGCACGGAGCTCCTGCGCGAAGCCGGAATCGGGCATTCGGAACGACTCGTCGCACCACTGCTGTCGGCCGCACTGGATAATGTGCTGCGCCACGGCGACCGCGCCCTCACCGGCCCGGTGGCGCGTGGTGATCTCGGCACCGTCCGCAAGCACCTCACCGTGCTCTCGGGAACGGAGCCGGCGATCGCCCCGGCCTACCGGGCACTGGCCCGGCGCACGGCCGAGCGGTCCCACGCCGCCGGCCTGCTCGACGCGGCGACCGCCGCCGAGCTGACCGACCTCCTCGACGACCCCGCCGAAGGGCAGACCCCGTGACCACACCGAAGTTCCAGCGCGCGACGCTCAACGCGTACCAGCCGCCCGAACACATCAGCCAGGTGAGCCGCGCGCTGCGCAGTGTCGGCCACAAGGTGGCGCTCGTGCCCACGATGGGCGCGCTGCACGACGGCCACCGCGAGCTGATGCGCCGCGCGAAGCGCCTGCCGAACACGATCGTGGCCGCGTCGATCTTCGTGAACCCGCTGCAGTTCGGCGCGGGTGAGGACTTCGAGGCGTACCCGCGGCGCATGGAAGAGGACCTCGCAACGCTGGGCGAAGCCGGCGTCGAGCTGGCCTTCACGCCGAAGGCGAGCGACCTGTACGCCGAGAACGCGATGGTGACCGTGCACCCCGGCCCGCTCGGCGACGAGCTGGAGGGCGCCGTGCGGCCCGGGCACTTCACCGGGGTGCTCACTGTCGTCGCGAAGTTGTTCAACCTGCTGCGCCCGGACTACGCGTTCTTCGGGGAGAAGGACTACCAGCAGCTGGTGCTGATCAAGAAGATGGTGGCCGACCTGAACATCGACACCCGGGTGATCGGGGTGCCGACGGTCCGCGAGCGCGACGGGCTCGCACTGTCTTCCCGCAACGTGTACCTGACGCCGGAGCAGCGGGAGGACGCCGTGGTGCTTTCCGCGGCGCTGACCGCAGGGGCGCACGTCGGCCGCGAAGGGGCCGAAGCGGTGCTGGACATGGCTCGCCGGACGCTCGCCGAGCGTCCGCAGGTGGAGGTGGACTACCTGGAGCTGAGGGGAACCGATCTCGGGCCGGCGCCCGTCGACGGTGAGGCACGGCTGTTGATCGCCGCCCGGGTGGGGAGCACCCGGCTGATCGACAACGTGGGAGTGCTGCTCGGACGGGCTGTGGACCATCCGAGCGTGGATCCGGACGCAGGGGAATAGGGAGAGTCCACGATGTACCGCACGATGCTGAAGTCGAAGATCCACCGGGCCACGGTGACGCAGGCGGATCTGCACTACGTGGGGTCGGTGACCGTCGACGAGGACCTGATGGAGGCCGCCGACCTCCTGCCGGGTGAACAGGTGTCCATTGTGGACGTCACGAACGGCGCCCGGCTCGAGACCTACGTGATCAAGGGTGAGCGCGGCAGCGGCGTGCTCGGCATCAACGGCGCCGCGGCGCACCTGGTGCACCCCGGTGACCTCGTCATCCTCATCTCCTACGGCCAGATGGACAGCGTGGAGGCGCTGAACTACGAGCCGCGGGTGATCTTCGTCGACGAGGACAACCAGATCGTCGAACGCGGGACCGATCCGGCCCACGCGCCGGAGGGGTCGGGGCTGCTGAGCGGCACCGTCACGCTGCCCGAGGAGGACACGATCGCCTTCCCGGTGGCCGAAACCGCCGACGCCCGCCGGCTCGACGCGTTGCTGCACGCGGAAAGCTGAGCCCGTAACCCACCGAGTCGGCGGCGAAACCGGGCCGCAGTAAAGGAAGTCCGCGTTGCTGCTCACCGTCGACGTCGGCAACACCAACATCGTCCTCGGCCTGTACGAGGGCCAGCGGCTCGTCGGCGACTGGCGCATGCGCACCGACGCGCGCATGACCGCCGACGAGCTCGCGCTCACCATGCGCGGCCTGCTCGGCCCGCACGCCGACGCGATCACCGGCATCAGCGCACTGTCCACAGTGCCCGCCGTGCTGCGCGAACTGCGCGTGATGCTGAGCCGCTACTACGCGCGGCTCCCGAAGATCGTGGTGGAACCCGGCGTGCGCACGGGCGTGCCGCTGCTCGTGGACAACCCCAAGGAGGTGGGCGCCGACCGGCTCGTGAACACCCTCGCCGCCCACCACCTGCACGCCACCGCGTGCGTGGTGGTCGACTTCGGCACGTCCACGAACGTCGACGCCATCTCCGCCAAGGGCGAGTTCCTCGGCGGCGCGTTCGCCCCCGGCATCGACATCTCTGTGGACGCGCTCGCCTCCCGCGCTGCCGCGTTGCGCAAGGTGGAGCTCGTGCGGCCGCGTTCGGTCATCGGGAAGAACACCGTGGAATGCCTGCAGTCCGGCATCCTCTACGGCTTCGCGGGCCAGGTCGACGGCCTCGTCAAACGCATTGTGCGGGAACTGCGCAGCGAGGAAACCGAGCCGGTCGCGGTGATCGCGACCGGCGGCCTCGCGCCGTTGGTGATCGGCGAATCGGAGACGATCAAGGAGCACGTCCCCGATCTGACGTTGCTGGGTCTGCGGTTGGTCTACGAACGAAACGTGCGCTAGTTCTGCGCGAGGAATTCCTCCCAGGTGCGGGTGCCGGTTTCCGCGTCGAGGTTGAGGTTGTCGCCCGCGCGGTAGGCGCGGCCGGCCTTGCCGGGCAGGTGGACGGGCAGCTTGGGGCGGCGCTTTCCGTTGGCCCGCAGGTAATCCTCCACGAGTTCACGCATGGTGTAGACCTTCGGGCCCGCCAGGTTGGCGACGCGGCCGGCGGGCGCCCCGAGGGTCAGTTCGGCGAGCCGGGCCGCGACGTCGTGGGCGTCCACCGGCTGGAACCGCATGCCGCCGGGCACGGGGACGACGGGCAGTTTCGCGGCGGCGCGCACCGCGTCGAGGCAGAAGCCGTGGAACTGGGCGGCACGCAGGATCGTCCACGGCAGACCCGAGGCGATCACCGTCTTCTCCGCCTCGAACTTGCGCGTGAAATAGCCCAGCGGCACGCGGTCGGCCGCGATCACCGAGATGAGCACGAAGTGGCTCAGGCCCGCGCGTTCGGCGGCTTTGACCAGGTTCGCGGTGGCCACGTCGTCACCTTTGGGTCCGCCGG
This sequence comes from Amycolatopsis sp. NPDC001319, assembly GCF_042896185.1. Classification (NCBI taxonomy): domain Bacteria; kingdom Bacillati; phylum Actinomycetota; class Actinomycetes; order Pseudonocardiales; family Pseudonocardiaceae; genus Amycolatopsis; species Amycolatopsis sp. NPDC001319. Next base: position 1,149,010 of record NZ_JBIAWY010000001.1, read on the forward strand.
CCAGGTGCAGCACCACGTCGACGCCGTCGACGGCGGCTTCCAGCCCTTCGCCGCTGAGCAGGTCGCAGGCGACGTGCTCAGCGGCGCCGGCGGGTGCGTGGCGGCTCAGAATGCGCAGCTTCGCGTCCCGCAGCAGCGGGGTGACGAGGGTGCCGAGCGTGCCGGTGCCGCCGGTGACGAGGATCGTGCTCATTTCTTCCTCCGTTCCGGTCACGTGACCGGGATTGTCGGTGTGTACTTCGGTGAACCCGCGCGACGGAGGAATGTGACACGTGGACGAAAAGGCCTGGTTGGCGCAGCAGTTCGAAGAGAACCGGCCGCGGCTGCGCTCAGTCGCGTACCGGATGCTGGGCTCGTTGAGCGAAGCCGAAGACGCCGTGCAGGAAGCCTGGCTGCGGCTCGACGGCGTGGACGCGCGGGAGATCGAGAGCCTGCCCGCCTGGCTCACCACGGTCGTCTCGCGCCAGTGCCTCAACCAGCTGCGCACGCGCGAACGCCGGCGTGAGGACTCGCTCGAGGCGCAGGTCTTCGAACGCGGCGACGACTTCGACCTCGAGGCGGAAGCGCAGCTCGCCGACTCGGTCGGGCTGGCGCTGCTGGTGGTGCTCGACTCGCTGGGACCGGCCGAGCGCATCGCGTTCGTGCTGCACGACATGTTCGCGGTGCCGTTCGAGGACATCGCGGTGATGCTCGACCGCACACCGGCGGCCGTGCGCCAGATCGCCAGCCGCGCCCGGCGCCGGGTCCGTGGCGAGCAGCCGACGGCCGACGTCACGCGCAGCCGCCAGGCCGTGGAGGCCTACCTGGCGGCCGCGCGCGGCGGCGACTTCGAGGCGCTGCTGCAGCTGCTCGACCCCGACGTGGTGCTGCAGGCCGACGCCGCCGTGTCCGGGGCTCCGGCGCCCGTCGTGCTGCGGGGCGTCCGCAGCGTGAGCAAGGGCGCGCTGCTCGCTACGGCCCGCGCGCGGGGCACGCAGGTGGCGCTGGTCAACGGTGCGCCTGCCCTCGTGCTCGCGCCGCGTGGCCGCCTCGAAGTGGTGCTCACGTTCACCTTCGACGGCGACCGCATCACGGCGATCGACGTGGTCGGTGATCCCGAGCGGCTGCGTGCGTTGGAGATTTCGGTTTTCTAGTGCAGCACCTTCAACCCCACTGAGTCTTCTGCCCCGGCTCCGCCGGGGCGCGCGAGATCGCCGAAAGTCGGCTTCTTCCCTCCCGGTTTCGTCGGCCCGGGGGCCGACGAAACCGCTCAGTCCAGAAGCCGACGCGATCTCGCGAGCCGTGGAGTGGGAAGGCCACCGGCGGTGTGAGTGGAGCCCATCGCTGTCGGCCTTTGACCTGTGCTAGGGGCTGCGCTACGCCTGTAGCTGCGGTAGGGAACTCGACCACGTCGCGAGATCGCGCCGGTTTCTGGACTGAGCGATGTGCTCGGCCCTCGGGCCGGGCACATCGGGAGGGAAGAAACCGGCTCAAAGCGATCTCACGCGCCCCGGCGGAGCCGGGGCCAAAGACACAGATCTTCGTCGCCAGGGAACCTCAGCTCTTGCGACCCCGGAACACCGTCGTCACCAGCGGGTAGTCGAACTCGCCCGCGCCCGCTTCCGGCACCGCCAGGAGGTACTCGCGCGCGGCGGCCAGGGCGGCGTCGCGTTCGGCCGGTTCGGCGACCAGGAAGTTGGAGTGCGTGCCGACGGTGGCGAGCAGCGTGTCGATCGTGCGGCGGTGCGTGTGCGGGAACTCGCTGTCTTCGAACGGCTCGAAGCCGGCCGCCGACAGGCCCTCGTTCTCGTCGCGGAACACGCGGCTCACGCCCGTGCGCACGATCTTCGCGAACTCGACGACCCACTTCACCGTCAAGTCGTCGTGGTTCCACAGCGCGACGACGACCCCACCCGGGCGCAGCACGCGGTGGATCTCCGCGAACGCCGGCTCCAGATCGAACCAGTGCAGCGCCTGCCCGACGAACACGGCGTCGACGGACTCGTCGGCCAGCGGGATGTCCTCGGCCTTGCCGGTGAGCGCCCTCGTGTCCGGCAGGAGCTGGGACAGCTGGGCGAGCATGCCCTCGTCGGGCTCCACCGCGGTCACGGTGAGGCCGAGGTCCACCAGCCCCTGCGTGAGCTTTCCAGTGCCGGCCGCGAGGTCGAGCACCTCGCGCGCGTCGTGCGCGGCGCCGGCGAGCCCCCATTCGACGGCGGCCTGCGGGTAGTCGGGCCGGTGCTCGGCGTAGGCGGCGGCGTGGCCGCCGAACGACGAGGCGCGGCGGGCGTGGAGTTCCTGGTCATACGTGGGATCGGTCACGAGAACCGAGACTAATACGGGAAAAGGCAGTGCCGGTGCCGCGAAGGGTAATCCGGTTGGCGTAGCCGACCAGCGGGTTCGTACGCTATGGGCCATGACCGAATTCCCCGCGCCCGACGCGCTGCCCGAAGACGACCTGCCCGAACAGATGCGGGTGCGCCGGGACAAGCGCGACCGGATAATCGCGGAGGGTGTCGATCCTTACCCCGTAGAGGTTCCCCGTACCCACTCGCTCGCCGAGGTTCGGGCCGCGCACACAGATCTCGAACCCGACACCGCCACTGGTCAGACGGTCGGCGTCACCGGCCGGGTGATGTTTCTGCGCAATACGGGCAAACTGTGTTTCGCCACTCTTCGTGAGGGTGACGGCACGGAACTGCAGGCGATGCTCAGCCTCGCGAAGGTCGGTGCGGAGTCGCTCGCGTCGTGGAAGAGTGATGTCGATCTCGGTGACCACGTATTCGTCTCCGGCGAGGTGATCACTTCCAAGCGCGGTGAGCTTTCCGTGATGGCCGACAAGTGGCAGCTCACGTCGAAGGCGCTGCGGCCGTTGCCCAACACGCACTCCGACCTCGCCGAGGAAACGCGAATCCGGCAGCGTTATGTCGACTTGATTCTGCGCGATCGGGCCCGCGATGTGGTGCGCACTCGTGCCGGCGTGGTGCGCTCGCTGCGTGAGTCGTTCCACCGCCGCGGATTCACCGAGGTCGAGACGCCGATGCTGCAGACGCTGCACGGCGGCGCCGCGGCCCGGCCATTCGTCACGCATTCGAATGCGTTCGACCTCGAGCTGTACCTGCGCATCGCGCCGGAGCTCTACCTCAAGCGCTGCGTGGTCGGCGGGATCGAGAAGGTTTTCGAGATCAACCGCAACTTCCGCAACGAGGGCAGCGACTCCTCGCACTCACCCGAGTTCGCGATGCTGGAGTACTACGAGGCCTACGCCACGTACGACACGAATGCCGTGATGACCCGCGAACTCATCCAGGAGGCCGCGGAGAACGTGCTCGGCACCCAGGTCGTCACCCTCGTCGACGGAACGGAGTACGACCTTTCCGGCGAATGGACGACGCTCGGCATGTACGAGTCGCTGTCGGAGGCATTGGGTGAAGAAGTGTCACCCGAGACTCCCGCCGAGCGGTTGCACAAGATCGCCGAGGCGCGCGAGATCGAGGTGGACCCGAAGCTCGGCCACGGCAAACTGGTCGAAGAACTGTGGGAACACCTCGTGGGCGACGATCTCTCCGCTCCCACATTTGTGCGTGATTTTCCGCTCGAGACATCCCCGCTGACCAGGCAGCATCGCAGCCGGGCCGGGGTCGCGGAGAAGTGGGACCTCTACGTGCGCGGTTTCGAACTCGCCACGGGTTACTCCGAGCTGGTGGATCCGGTCGTGGAGCGGCAGCGCCTCACCGAACAGTCCCTCCTGGCGGCACAGGGTGATAGCGAGGCCATGCGTCTCGACGAGGATTTCCTTCGTGCCCTGGAGTACGGAATGCCACCCAGCGGCGGTGTCGGAATGGGAGTCGACCGGCTGCTCATGGCGCTGACCGGTCTCGGTATCCGGGAGACGATCCTCTTCCCCCTCGTACGGCCGGAATAACCCACCCGTCGGTAGGAACCGGCCGGGTTTATCTCAAACGAGATTTGCACGCGGCCGGATGAGCGGGTATTAATGTGAGTGACAAAGACTTCTGTCCCGGGGCTCGCCCCGTAACCAGATCATTCGCGTAAGCCCCGCAGGAGGAATCAGATGGCACAGAAGGTGCTCGTCTCCCTGGTCGACGACCTCGACGGCAGTGAGGCCGAAGAGACCGTCGAGTTCGGTTTGGACGGTGTGACCTACCAGATCGACCTGTCCTCGGAAAACGCCGAGGAGCTGCGCGACGCACTGGCCCAGTACGTGGAGCACGCCCGCCGCGCCGGTGGCCGCAAGCGCGCCGCGCTGCGTCCGGTCGCGGGTGCGAAGGCCTCGGCCCGCCCGGCGACGGTCGACCGCGAGCAGAACCAGGCCATTCGCGCCTGGGCTCGCAAGAACGGTTTCGCGGTTTCCGACCGGGGCCGGATCCCGTCGGAGGTCGTGGAGGCCTACCACCAGAAGAACTGAGGGGCAACAACGAGGAGGCGGCCGCCGGGGATATTTTCCGGCGGCCGTTTTGCTGTCCGGTTTCTGTCCGGTCGCTTGTGCTGGGTCGGCTTGCGTTCAGCGCGGCTTGTGTGCGATCGGCTTGTGTTCGATCGGCTCGGCCGAGACGGCGCGGCGGGCCGAACGGGCGAACTCGCCGGGCGAGCATCCGGTCACCGCTCGGAAATCGCGGGTGAAGTGCGGTTGATCGCTATAGCCGAGCCGGGCGGCGAGGTCCGCGAAATCGGGACTGCCGGCGTCGGCGAGCGATCGTGCGGCGTCGTTCAGGCGGTATATCCGGATCGCCCACTTGGGCGTGCAGCCGACGTGTTCCGCGAAGAGCCGCTGAAGTGCTCGTGCGGACAAGCCGGCCCTCGCGGCGAGTTGATCGACGCGCGTGTTTTCCGGATCCTCCGCGATTGTTTCCACCGCCGCGGCGGCCGTCCGCGCGGCGGGTGCAAGAGCCGACTGCTTTGCGATCAGCAAGTTGTCGACTGCAGCGATCATTTCCTGATCGCCACTCGCATTTCGCACCGATTCGGCCGCTTCCGCCCCGCCGCCGAAGACGTCCTCCAACGGCACGGATCGGTCCGCGAGGAGCCGCACGGGGCGCCGAGAAACGGGCGGAAGCACCCGGGCCGGAACCGCACGCCCAGCCCGTGCGCGCGGCCCTCGAGCCGGTGCGTGAACAGTGTGTGGCCCGGGCCGTAGACGCCGCACGCGCCGGGGAAGAAGGTCACGTGCACGGCGACGTTGGGCAGCACGTGCTGGTCGTGGAAACCGTCGAGGTCCCAGTGCAGCACCCAGTGGTAGTCGACGAACTCCGCGAGCGCGGGCGCCGGGGCGTGGCGGGCGAGCGTGAACTTCGTGCGGGCCACGTGCTCGTCGACGATGCCGCGAGGGATCCGGCGCATGCGCTTCACGCTAATGCGTCGCGTTCGTTCAAGACGCGTGTCGCGCGCGGCTGCTTGGCTTCGCGCATGACCGATCACTCCGCCCTGCTGCGCCCGGCCGCGGCCGAGTTCTTGCGCGTGGCGGCGGCCGCGCAACCGCTCACGGCGCCCACCCCGTGCACCGGCTACGACGTGCGCGGCCTGCTCAACCACCTGCTCTACTGGGGCCCCTGGCTCGCCGCAGCCGGCCGGCGCGAGACGTACCTGGCGACCGGCACCGAAGCCGATGTGGACCTCGTCGGCGAAGGCTGGCTCGCGACGCTGGAGAAGCAGACCCAAGACCTCGTCGACGCCTTCGCGTCCGCAGCCGCGTGGGACGGCCTGGCGACGCTCGGCTCGGCCACGATGCCCGCGGCGATCGTCGGCGACATGGTGCTCGGCGAGTTTGTGATCCACGGCTGGGACCTCGCCCGCGGTCGGCGCGACGCTGAACTGCTCCGAAGAAGCCGCGGAAGCCGTGCGCGCGTCCGCCGTCGCCATGGGCGAGCAGGCGCGCGTGATGGGCGTCTACGGCCCCGAGGTACCGGTTGCGGCCGGCGCTCCGGCCCTCGACCGCGCGCTGGGCGCATCCGGCCGTGACCCGGCCTGGACGGTGTGACCTCCACTCACCGCGAGCAGACGCGCGGGCATTCCTCGCACTCGGCCTCGCCCGGCAGGAGGTAGGAGAAGCAGCAGCTCTCCCGCCGGCGTTCCCAGGCGCGGTGGCCTTCGGCGTCCACGGCCATGCGCAGCGTCGACGCGGAGGTCAGCGGCCGGTAGCGGTCGTCCAGCACCAATGCGGCGTCGGCGACTCCGGCGCCTTCCGCGTCCGGCGTTCCGCCCTGGCGGCCCGCCCACCACAGCGAGTTGTCCAGCGCGTCGGTGGCCGCGGCCCACAACATGCGGCGGCCCAGCCGGCTGCTCGGCGCGTACGCGCGAACGAAGCGTGTGGCGTGCGCCACGAACTGGGCGCGCAGCACGGCGGCGAGTGCGCGTTCGTCGGCCACGACCGTGGCTTCCGGGCGAGCGGAGCCGGGGTCGGTGGGCAGGCAGTAGAAGCTGTCGCCCAGCACGGCCATGCCGTCCGGGTGGGGACGGTCGTCGCCGAGGCCGAAGGCGAGCTGCTCGGGTTTGAGCGAGGGCACCCGGCGTTCGTGGTGCAGAAGCAGCGCACCGACGTAGGCGGGCACGTGCAGGTACCACGACATGACGTAGCTCGCGGCCGTGCGCTCGGGCGCGGCGCCGTGGTTGTGGAGAAGCCACTTTTCCAGCCGTTCACGCCATTCGGTGAAAAGCTCGGGGTGTTCGAGCAGCTCGGCGCAGTGGAACCACCCGGTCGGGACGTCTCGCCGCAGCTCACCGCGCTCCTGAAGCCCCCCGACCCGCAGGAGCGAACTGGCGAGACCGTCGCCGACGTCACGGGAAGACCGCTGCTGGTTCACGCGGCCCTCCTCAACCGGTCGAACTGATTAGGCGTGCCTAACCTTACAGACGTTTCGCCGTTGCGCCAATCGGGTGCCCACCTGGTGGAAACGGGCAGCTCGCGGATGTGTTCGCGCTGAGCGGACAGGGGGGTGCGGGCGGAATCCGAACGCGGGCCCGTACGTTCGACAAGAGGTAAAAGTGCAGGGCAACCGGATGTTGGATGGTGACCGGAGCGGTCACCGGCCGGGTGCCAAAAGGCCACCGCAAGCCGTAGTGGTACGCAAGCGCGACCGCTTGGCTACTACAGTGGTCTCACGGTGCTGTCCGTCGCGGGTGAAATCCGTGGCGGGAACGGGCCGCCGACGCAGCAGTCGAGGGAGTGCGCATGTTTGAGAGGTTCACCGACCGCGCGAGGCGGGTGGTCGTCCTGGCCCAAGAAGAGGCCCGGATGCTCAACCACAACTACATCGGCACCGAGCACATCCTCCTGGGTCTGATCCACGAGGGTGAGGGTGTCGCCGCCAAGGCGCTCGAGTCGCTGGGCATTGCCCTCGAGGGAGTGCGCCAGCAGGTCGAAGAGATCATCGGCCAGGGTCAGCAGGCGCCGAGCGGGCACATCCCGTTCACGCCTCGGGCCAAGAAGGTGCTTGAGCTGTCGCTGCGCGAAGCGCTTCAGCTCGGCCACAACTACATCGGAACCGAGCACATCCTGCTCGGCCTGATCCGCGAGGGTGAGGGCGTCGCCGCACAGGTGCTCGTCAAGCTCGGTGCGGACCTCAACCGGGTGCGCCAGCAGGTGTTGCAGCTTCTGTCGGGTTACCAGACCGGCGAGAAGTCCACCGAGAGCGGCTCCGGCCGTGGCGAGGGCACCCCGTCGTCGTCGCTGGTGCTCGACCAGTTCGGCCGCAACATGACCGTGCTCGCCCGCGAGGGCAAGCTCGACCCGGTCATCGGGCGCGGCAAGGAGATCGAGCGGGTCATGCAGGTGCTGTCCCGCCGCACCAAGAACAACCCGGTGCTCATCGGCGAGCCCGGCGTCGGCAAGACCGCCGTCGTCGAGGGCCTGGCCCAGAGCATCGTCAAGGGCGAGGTGCCCGAGACGCTCAAGGACAAGCAGCTCTACACGCTGGACCTGGGCTCCCTGGTCGCCGGCTCCCGCTACCGCGGTGACTTCGAAGAGCGCCTGAAGAAGGTGCTCAAGGAGATCAAGACCCGCGGCGACATCATCCTGTTCATCGACGAGCTGCACACGCTCGTCGGCGCGGGTGCCGCCGAGGGCGCCATCGACGCGGCTTCGATCCTGAAGCCGATGCTGGCCCGCGGTGAGCTGCAGACGATCGGTGCGACCACGCTCGAGGAGTACCGCAAGTACATCGAGAAGGACGCCGCGCTGGAGCGCCGCTTCCAGCCGATCCAGGTCGGCGAGCCGTCGCTCGAGCACACCATCGAGATCCTCAAGGGCCTGCGCGACCGGTACGAGGCGCACCACCGCGTCTCGATCACCGACTCGGCGCTGGTCGCGGCCGCCACGCTGGCCGACCGCTACATCAACGACCGGTTCCTGCCGGACAAGGCCATCGACCTCATCGACGAGGCCGGCGCCCGCATGCGCATCCGCCGCATGACCGCGCCGCCGGACCTGCGCGAGTTCGACGAGAAGATCGCCGACGTCCGCCGCGACAAGGAGTCCGCGATCGACGCGCAGGACTTCGAGCGGGCCGCCCGCCTGCGTGACGAGGAGAAGACCCTCCTCGGCCAGAAGGGCGAGCGCGAGAAGCAGTGGAAGGACGGCGACCTCGACGTCGTCGCCGAGGTGGACGACGAGCAGATCGCGGAGGTGCTGGCCAACTGGACCGGCATCCCGGTGTTCAAGCTCACCGAGGAGGAGACCACCCGGCTGCTGCGCATGGAGGAAGAGCTCCACAAGCGCATCATCGGCCAGGAGGACGCGGTCAAGGCCGTCTCCCAGGCGATCCGTCGTACGCGTGCCGGTCTGAAGGACCCGAAGCGCCCGTCGGGCTCGTTCATCTTCGCCGGCCCGTCCGGTGTCGGTAAGACCGAGCTGTCCAAGGCGCTGGCGGCCTTCCTGTTCGGCGAGGACGACGCGCTCATCCAGATCGACATGGGTGAGTTCCACGACCGCTACACCGCTTCGCGGCTCTTCGGTGCCCCTCCGGGCTACGTCGGCTACGAAGAGGGCGGGCAGCTGACCGAGAAGGTGCGGCGCAAGCCGTTCTCGGTGGTGCTCTTCGACGAGATCGAGAAGGCGCACCAGGAGATCTACAACACGCTCCTGCAGGTGCTCGAAGACGGTCGCCTCACCGACGGCCAGGGTCGCACGGTCGACTTCAAGAACACGGTCCTGATCTTCACCTCGAACCTGGGCACCTCGGACATCTCCAAGTCCGTGAGCCTCGGCTTCTCCTCCGGAGCGGACGTCACGAACCGCTACGAGAAGATGAAGCAGAAGGTCAACGAGGAAATGAAGAAGCATTTCCGGCCCGAGTTCCTGAACCGCATCGACGACATCATCGTCTTCCACCAGCTCACGCAGGAACAGATCATCCAGATGGTCGACCTGATGATCGGGCGCGTGGAGACGCAGCTCAAGGCGAAGGACATGGAGCTCGAGCTCACCGCGAAGGCCAAGGCTCTGCTGGCCAAGCGTGGCTTCGACCCCGTGCTCGGCGCCCGGCCGCTGCGTCGCACGATCCAGCGCGAGATCGAGGACCAGCTGTCGGAGAAGATCCTGTTCGGCGAGGTCGAGCCCGGCCAGATCATCCTGGTCGACGTCGAGGGCTGGAGCGGCAACCCCGAGGACCGCGACGACGAAGCGCACTTCACCTTCCGCGGTGAGAAGCGCCCGTCCTCGGTTCCGGACGCGCCGCCGGTCAGCATCGGCGCCTCGGAGCACGACACCGAGAACGACTGATCGCTTGACGAGCTGAGAAGGGCGGTTCCCCACGGGGAGCCGCCCTTCTCCGTATTGTCGAGTCCATGGGGGACTCACGGCTCACGGACCACCTGCGCGTGGCCACGGCGCTGGCGCTGCTGAGCGACCGGCAGCTCACCGAACGCCTCAAGACGGCCGAAGTCGTCTCCCGTGGCATCGGCGGCACGGGTGCGCGGCTCGACATCGACGGCATCCCGGTGTTTGCGAAGCACCTGCCGCTCACCGAGCTCGAACGGCAGCACCCGCACTCCACCGCCAACCTCTACGACCTGCCGCTGTTCTGCCACTACAGCTTCGGCGGCTCGCCCGAGGGCTCGGCGTGGCGCGAGCTGGCGCTGCACACCATGGCCACCGGCTGGGTCCTCGGCGGCGAGTGCGAGTACTTCCCGCTGCTGCACCACTGGCGCGTGCTGCCGCTGCGGGCCGGCCGGGTTCCCGATCGTCCGCTCGAAGAGGACGTCGAGTACTGGGGTGGCTCCAGCGCCGTGCGCAGGCGGCTGGAGGAGCTCGAAACCGCCGAGTCGAGCGTCGTGCTGTTCTGCGAGTACTTCCCGACGACGCTGCACGAGTGGCTGCCCACGCACCTCGACGAGTCGGAACGTGTCGAGCAGCAGCTGTTCGAGACGGCCGCTTTCCTTCGGGCGCAAGGCGTTCTGCACTTCGACACCCACTTCGGCAACTACCTCACCGACGGCTCGCGGATCTACCTGACCGACTTCGGCCTGGCGTTCGCGACCCGCTTCGACCTCACCGCCGAGGAGCGCGCGTTCGCCGCGGCGAACGTCGAGCACGACGAGGCCTACCTGGCGATGTACGCGACGCAGTGGCTGGTCACGGAGGTCTGCGGAACCTGGGACCGGGCCGCGCGGATGGCGGCCATGCGTCGCGCGGCCGCGGGCGACCTACCGCTGCCGGAACCCGTGGCGTCGGTGGTCGCGCGGCACGTGAAGAGGGCCGTGGTGTTCACCGACTTCTACGACCGGCTGCGAGAGGACCACGAGGCGCCGTTTCCGAAGTTGCCTAGTTGAGCGTGCCGGCCGGCTCTTTCAGGTCCTCGCGGGTGGTCAGGGCAGTGTCGATCACGGCTTCGACCGCGTCGGCCGACTGCTCCACCGCCAGCGCCGGTCCGCCGCGCCCGCTCTGCGCCGGTGCCGACGGCACGTGCACGAACCCGCCCCGCAGGCCGGGGCAGTCCGTGGCGATGAGGTGCATGATGCCGTAGAACACCTGGTTGCAGACGTAAGTGCCCGCCGTGTGCGACACGGCCGCGGGCACGCCCTTCGCCTGGATCGCCGCCACGGCGGCCTTGACCGGCAGCGCCGTGAAGTAGGCCGCCGGTCCGTCCGCGATCACCGGCTCGTCGACGGGCTGGTCGCCGGCGTTGTCGGGAATCCGCGCGTCGATCAGGTTGATCGCCACCCGCTCGGGCGTGACCGCACTGCGGCCACCCGCTTCCCCCACGCACACCACCAGGCTCGGCCGGTGCTGCTCGATCGCCGCCCGCAAGGCCGGCAGCGACGCGCCGAACTCCACCGGCAGCTCCACCGCGACCACGTCGTCCCGCCGGGCGGCGACCAGCGAAGCCGCCTGCCACGACGGGTTCGTGCTCGACCCGCCGAACGGCGCGAACCCCGTAAGTAAGACAGTCATGCCGCAAGACAATCATGAACCTGAACCACGCGGCGAGATCGCGCCGGTTTCTTCCCACCCGATGTGGGTGGCCCCCCGGGCCGACCGTGTCGGGTGGGAAGAAGCCGGCTCAAAGGCGATCTCGCACGCGTCGGCGGAGCCGACGCAGATCACGGAGTTTTGAGGTCACCCGGGTAGAGGTACTGGTCCGACGGCTTGCCGGAGCCGTAGATCCAGGCGTCGAAGAAGCCCTGCAGGTTCTTGTGCGACACCGATTCGCAGTACTTCTGGAACTCCTGCATGCTGGCGTTTCCGTTGCGGTGCAACGAGTTCCACGTCTTGAGCACCTTGTCGAACGCGGCCTCGCCCATGTACTTGCTCAGGGCGTGCAGCGCGACCGGGCCCTTCGAGTACACGTAGGTGAACTCGTTGCCGGCGCCCATGTCGTAGAGCTTGCCGTTCCAGAACCGGTCGGACGCGGTGGCGACCTGCTGCCGGTACTGGTCGTCGAGGTTCACGCCGTTCTTGGCTTCGTCCCACAGCCATTCGGCGTAGGAGGCGAAGCACTCGTTGAGGCAGACGTCCTTCCAGTGGTCCACGGCCACGGTGTCGCCGTACCACTGGTGGGCGTTCTCGTGCACGATCGTGTCGACGTTGCCCGCGCGGCCCGAGTAGATCGGCCGGCTCAGGGTCTCCAGCGAGAACCCGATGGGCTCGGCGAGGTAGATGCCGCCGGCGGCGTCCACGGGGTACTTGCCGAACTTCGACTCCAGGAAGTCGAGGATCTCGGGCAGCCGCGCGTCGGCCTGCTTGGTCGAGTCGGGCGTGCCGGGCGCGAACGCGCTGACGATCGGCGTGCCGTCCTTGCGCTTGCGCTTGTCGAACGTCCACTTGTCGATGGCGACCGTGGTCATGTACGGCACGGCGGGCGTGGTCTCGGCCCACACGTGCGTGGTGCCCTTCGCCGTCTTGTGCGTGGCCTGCTCGCGGCCGTTCGCGATCACGCCCCACTCGTCCGGGACGGTGATGGCCAGGTGGAACGTGGCCTTGTCGAGCGGGGTGTCGTTCACCGGGTACCAGGTGCTGGCCGACTTCGGCTCGCCGGCGACGAACGCACCGCCGGTCTTGGCGTACTGCCAGCCGTTGTTGCCCAGCAACGGGTCGCTGATCGGGGCGGGCACGCCGTGGTAGTTGATCACGGTGCGGAACGGCAGGCCGCGCAGCAGCGGGAGCAGCGGCGTGATGGTGAGCTCGTGGTCGCCGCTGCGGGTGAACTTGGCCTTGAGGCCGTTGACCTTCACCGAGTCGACGGTGAGGCCGTTGAGGTCGAGGTTGAACGAGCTCAACGTCTGGGTGGCTCGCGCGCTGATCGTCTGCACGCCGGTGAGCTGGTGGCTGTCCGGTGCGTAGGTGACGGCGAGGTTGTAGTCGCCGACGTCATAGCCGCCGTTGCCGTCCTGTGGGTAGTAGCTGTCGCCGGCTCCGTCGGCACCCGGGGTGCCCCAGCCGTACCCGTCCTGTCCCGCGGACGCGATGCCGCCGCCCAGGCTCAGCGCGGCCAGCGTGGCGACGACCGTCACTGCCGGGCGGCGCCAGCGGTGCTGCAGTCTCATGAACGCTCCTGTCTGCTGCTCGGGAAACCGTTTGCAACGTATCGCCGCGAAGGGCCGTTGACGGCACCTGAAGGGCTTTTGTCCTGAAAGTCCACACTTACGTCGGTTCCCCTGCGGCCGTTCGGACCCGTCCTCAGCATCCGTCTGGAAAGCTGGTGGCATGCGCGTGGCGCTCTTGGGTCCGCTGCGGGCGGCCTGCGACGACGGCACCCCGGTGGACATCGGCGGTGCGCGTCTTCGCATGCTCTTGGCCCGGCTCGCGCTCGACGCCGGCCGCGCGGTGCCGGCCGAGATGCTGATCGACGGCCTGTGGGGCACCGAACCGCCGGCCGATGCCGCCAACGCGTTGCAGTCGCTGGTCTCGCGGCTGCGTCGCGCGCTGCGGCCGGCTGCGGCCGAGCTGGAGTCCGGCGCCGGCGGCTACCGGCTCGCACTGCCCGCGGACGCGGTCGATGCGCACCGGTTCGAGCGGCTCGCGGCGGAGGGTCGCCGGGAGCTTTCGGCGGGCCGCGACTCGCGCGCGGCCGAGCTGCTGCGCACTGCTCTGGACCTCTGGCACGGCGCCGCGCTGGCGGACGTGCTCGACGCGCCGTTCGCCGCCGCCCCAGCGGCGCGGCTGGAGGAGCTGCGCACGGAAGCCGCCGAGGACCGCTTCGACGCGGAGCTGCGTCTGGGCCGCCACGCCGACGTGCTCGCCGACCTCACCGCGGCCGCCGAGGCCCACCCGCTGCGTGAGCGGCTCGCCGGCCTGCGCATCCGCGCGCTGTGCTCGGCCGGACGGCAGGCCGACGCGCTCGCCGCGTACGGCACGATCCGCGCGACGCTGGCCGACGAGCTGGGCGTGGACCCGTCGGCCGAGCTGCAGGAGATCCACCTGCAGGCCCTGCGCGGTGAGCTCGCGCCCGCCGCGCCGGTCACCGACCGGCTGCCGGTGCGCCTCACGAGCTTCGTCGGCCGCGGCGACGAGCTGAAGCAGCTGTCCGAGCTGCTGGAGGGCTCCCGGCTCGTCACGCTCGTCGGCCCGGGTGGCGCGGGCAAGACGCGCCTGGCGACCGAGGCCGCGGCGCGCCACCCGGCGCACGGGCCCGGGCGCGTGTGGTTCGTCCCGCTCGCCGGCGTCCGCGACGCCGACGACGTGCTGGGCGCATTGCTCACCGCGTTGGAGATCCGCGACGTGCGCGCCACCGACACCGAGGTGCGGCGCAAGCCGATCGACCTGTTCGAGCACGCCGTCGAGGCCTTGAGCGGCAGCGAAACCCTGCTGGTGCTGGACAACTGCGAGCACGTGATCGACGTCGCCGCGCAGCTGGCCGACGACCTGCTGCGCCGCGTGCCGGCCCTGCGCATCCTGGCCACCAGCCGCGAACCACTCGCCATCACGGGTGAGGCGCTGTGCCCGCTCGGCCCGCTGCCCGTGCCGGCCGAGTCCACGCCGGCGGGTGAGGTGGGCGCGCTCGACTCCGCGCGCCTGTTCCTCGACCGCGCCATCGCCGTGCGGCCGGACTTCAGGCTCGACGAGTCCACAGTGGACGCCGTGACGCAGATCTGCCGCCGGCTCGACGGCATGCCGCTGGCGCTGGAGCTGGCGGCGGCGCGCCTGCGTTCGATGCCCGTCACGAGCATCGCCGAACGCCTCGACGACCGCTTCCGCCTGCTCACTTCCGGCAGCCGCACGGCCCTGCGCCGACAACGGACGCTGAGGGCCGTCGTCGAGTGGAGCTGGGACCTGCTCACCGACGCGGAGCTCGCCCTGGCCCGGCGGCTGGCCGTGTTCGCCGCGACATTCGACGAGGACGCCGTGACCGCCGTCTGCGCGGACGACGACCTCCTGCCCGCCGAAGACGTGGTGTACGTGCTGGGTTCCCTCGTCGAGAAATCCATTGTGGACACCGTCGGCGGCCGGTACCGCATGCTGGAGACGCTGCGGGTGTACGCCACCGAACGGCTCACCGCGTCGGGGGAGACCGAGCGGTTGCGCGTGGCCATGGTGGGCTACTTCGTCGATCTCGTCGAACGCACCGAGCCGCTGCTGCGCACCCGCGAGCAGCTCGCCGCCATCGAGGTCCTCGAAAACGACAACGACAACCTCACCGCGGCACTGCGCTCCGCCATCGAGTCCGAGGACGTCGGCTCCTCCGCGCGCCTGCTCTACGGGATGTTCTGGTACCTGTCGATCCTCGGCCAGAGCGAACGCGCGGAGCGGTTCGTGGCCGACGTGCTCGCCTTCGGCGACCGGCTGGCGCCCGACGTCGCGGCCAGCCTGCGCCTGAGCCAGCTGATGATGCACATGATGACCGGCCCGCAGGCGCTGGCGAGCGCAGAGGAGGTGATCGAGGAGTGCCTGCGCACGGACGCGGTGAACGGCAACCCGTGGCTCGCGCTCGCGGTGCCGATGGTCGCGTTCCTCAGCGGCCACCGCAAGCTGGCCCGGCGCGAGATCGAGCGCTCCTCCCGCAGCGCCGACCCGTGGAGCCGGGCCGCCGCGCGCTGGGCCGAAAGCTTCCTGCTCGCCGACGAGGGTGATCTGGAGGGGTCCGCCCGCGCCCGCGAGGAGGCCCACGCCGGGTTCCTCGAGATCGGCGACCGCTGGGGCCTGGCGATGACGTTGAGCTTTCGCGCCACGAGCTTGTCGCAGCGAGGCGACCACGCCGGGGCGATCGCGGCGTACACCGAGGGCCTGCGGCTGGCGATGGAGCTGCGTTCGCAGGACGACGTGATCCAGCAGTGGTGGCGCCTCGCCGTGGAGCGTTCGCGCGGCGGTGACCACGAGGGCGCCTGGCGTGAGCTGGCGGCGGCCGAACGCTACGCGGGCAGCGCGAGCCCGGAGCTGAGCATGATCCTGTCGTTCGGCCGGCTCGAACTGCTCATCCGCGAGGGCCGGCTCGACGAAGCGCGCGCGGTCGGCAAGGCCATCTCGGACAGCCGCGACGACTGGCCCTACCCGGGCAATTTCGAGGACGAGTGGTTCGGCATGGTCCACGCCAGGATCGCGTTGACGGAGGGAAAGCCGGACGAAGCGATGCCGCACGCCGCGGCCGCCATTCGCTCCGTGACCGACCGCCGGGACATGCCCGACCTGGCGCGGATCGTCGAGGTCGTCGCGGAGATCCGCCACGCGCAGGGCCGGTTCGAGACGGCGGCGCGCATTCTGGCGCTGAGCGCGTTGATCCGCGGCGAGTTCGACCTCGGCAGCCCCGAGGTGATCGGGCTGATCGCGGGGCTGGAGGAGAAACTGGGCGCGGACCGGTACACGGAGCTCGTCGCCGAGATGCGCGCGATGGACCGGGACGCGGGAATCGCGTGGCTCACCGGGGAAATCAACGACTGAAACAGCCGCCTGAAATCGGTGCCTGAAATAGGCACTGACGAGCTCGGTCCCCTCCACCACCCCCGCGGTGAAGGGGACCGAGTGCCCCCATTTTTCGTTGTGGTCCTTTTGCGACAGTCGCTCAGACGCGGCGGCGGTAGGCCCAGGTCGCGAGCGGGAAGAACACCACCACGGCCCCGACCATCCACGCCAGCGCCCCACCGAGCGGCCCGGCGACCGCGCCGCCGTTCATCAGGCCCCGCAATGCGTTGGCCATCAGGCTCACCGGGCTGATGTCCGCCCAGGCCCGCAGCCACCCCGGCATCGTCGCGGTGGACACGAACACGTTGCTGCCGAAGGTGAGCGGCATGATGAACACGAACATCAGGCCCTGCGCGGCACCCGGCGACTTCATCAGCATCCCGACGAACACCGAACCCCAACAGAAGCACAACCCGAACGCCAGCACCAGCAGGATCGCGGCCAGGAACTGCATCGGGCCGGTCTCGATGCGATAGCCCATCACCATGGCGACGACCATCAGCACGACCAGGCACACGACGTAACGCACGAGGTCCGCCAGCACTGCGCCCACCAACGGCGCCGACCGCGCGATCGGCATGCTGCGGAACCGGTCGAACACACCCTTGGTGACGTCGGTGTTCAGCTGCACGCCCACGGTCAGGCTGGCTTGCAGGATGTTCATCACGACCAGGCCGGGCACCAGGCTCTGCAGGTAGTTCGAGATCGACCCGCCCAGCGCGTTGCCGAACAGGTAGGTGAACATCAGCAGGAAGATGATCGGCATCAGCGTCACATCGGCCAGCTGCTCCGGGTTCTTGCGGATCTTCAGGATTCCGCGCCAGGCCAGGGAAAGCGCGTGCTGCGTGCCTTTCACCGGGCTGATGCGGCGGGGCGGATCGAGCGCGAGCGTGGTCACGCGAGGCTCCCTTCGAGCTGGGCGTCGGCAGTGGTCGGTTCGGCGGAGTGGCCGGTCAGGGCCAGGAACACCTCGTCGAGGCTCGGCAGCCGCAGCGCGAGCTCGTCGGAGGTGATGCCGGCCTCGTCGAGCTTGCGCACGAGCGTGGACAGCAGCACCGGGTCGGACACCGGGGCGGTGAGCAAGCCCGTGTCGTTGTCGCGCGTCGGCCGGACGCCGGTGAGCTCGCCCAGGATGCGGGCGACGGCGTCGAGGTCGGCGAGCGACGTCGGGCGCACCTGCAGCGTCTGGCCGCCGACGCGGCGCTTGAGCTCGTCGGCACGGCCGTCGGCGACCACGTGGCCGTGGTCGAACACGGCGATCTTGTCGGCCAGCTGGTCGGCTTCCTCGAGGTACTGCGTGGTGAGCAGCACCGTCGCGCCGTCGGCGACGAGGCCGCGGACCACGGCCCACACCTCGTTGCGGGCGTGCGGGTCGAGCCCGGTGGTGGGCTCGTCGAGGTAGAGCACCTCGGGCCGCCCGACGAGGCTCGCCGCGAGGTCGATCCGCCGGCGCATGCCGCCGGAGTAGGTGCGGATCGGGCGCTTGGCGGCGTCGGACAGCTCGAAGCGCTCCAGCAGCTCCTTCGCCCGGGCCTTCGCGTCGGCGCGCGACAGGTCGAGCAGCCGGCCGATCAGCACCAGGTTCTCGGTGCCGTTGAGGTCCTCGTCGACGGACGCGTACTGGCCCGTGAGCCCGATCAGCGACCGCACCCGCACCGGGTCCTGCACCACGTCGAAACCCCCGACCGTGGCGTGCCCGGCGTCGGGCTTGATGAGTGTGGCCAGAATGCGCACCGCCGTGGTCTTGCCCGCGCCGTTGGGCCCGAGCACCCCCACCACCTTGCCGAACGGGACCTCCAGGTCCACCCCGTCCAGCGCCTTCGTCTCCCCGAACTGCTTGACCAGGCCCTCGGCCTTGATCGCAAACGACATGTCGGTCTCCTCCTGCTGTCGCCCTCCGAGCAACACAGTGGACGGCCGACCTGTCAGAGTGCGCACAGCACGCTGACAGCGCCTGTCGCGGATCTGTCCCGCGCTGTCAGGAGTTGCGGAGGTGTTGTGGAGGTGCGGTGTCCGGGGCGCGCTCACCCGGGGAGAGTCGGCATACTCGGCCCATGGTGATCAACGACCAGGTGCGGACGCGGCCGCGGAACCGGCTGGTCACGGGCGTTTTGCTGCTGTTCGGCGTGCCCTTGCTGGCCATCGCGGCGCTGCGCACGATCGGGTACGACGGCGGCTGGTACACGCTGGTGCTGCTCGCGCTCACTCCGTACGCGGTCGTATACGGAGCGCTGCTGGGCGGTGTTTCGCTGGTGCTGCGGCGCTGGTGGACCGGCGGAATCGCGCTGGCGCTGGCGATCCTGCTGGCCGTGTTCGTGGCGCCGCGCGTGATGGCCGACGAGCAACCGGCCGTGTCCGGGAAATCGCTGCGGGTGATGTCGGCGAACCTGTACCTCGGCCGGGCCGACGCCGCCACGGTCGTGAAGCTGGTGCAGGACAACCGGGTCGACGTGCTGAACCTCGTCGAGATGACGTCGGCCGAAGTGTCCGCTTTGGACAAGGCGGGGCTGTTCGGTCTGCTGCCGTACCGGGTGCTGCACGCGGCGCCGGGCGCGGACGGGTCGGGCATCGCGTCGCGCTACCCGCTCACGGAGGAGAACTACACGGGCGACTCCACGGCGAAGCAGCCCAGCGCGGAAGCCGACCTCGGCGGCGGCACGGTGGTGGAGCTCGTCGCCGTGCACCCGCAGTCGCCGGACACGGGCGTGGACCAATGGGAACGGGAGACGAAGGACCTTTCGCGCGCCGCCGGTGAGCACGGCCTGCGCATCCTGGCCGGTGACTTCAACGCGACCCTCGACCACGCGGCCCTGGCCACCGTGCTGTCACGCGGCTACCACGACGCCGCCGACGAACGCGGCGACGGCCTGCAGCCCACGTGGCCCGCTGATGCCACGCCGCTCGTTACGCTGGACCACGTGCTGGTGGACAAACGCGCGGCCGTCGAGGACTACCGGGTGTTCGACGTGCCCGGCACCGACCACCGCGCCGTGTACGCGGAGGTGCGGTTGCCGTGACGATCTCGCTGCGTCCGGTCTCGGGCCCGGACGAATACCCGGAGCTGCTGGCGATCTGGCGCAGTGCGGTCGAGGCGACGCACGATTTCCTGACGGCCGAGGACGTCTCGTTCTACGCTTCGCGGGTGCCTGGGTACTTCGCGCAGGTGGACCTGACGGTGGCCACTGTGGACGGTGCCGCCGCGGGGTTTTGCGGAATTGCTGCCGGGAGTTTGGAAATGCTGTTCGTGCACGCCGACCACCGCGGTTCGGGGGTCGGGTCCGTGCTTTTGCAGGCCGCTTTGGCGGAGTTTCCGTCGCTGACGCTGGACGTCAACGAGCAGAACCCACAGGCGCTCGGGTTCTACCTGCACCACGGGTTCGTGATCGCCGGCCGCTCGGCGACGGACTCCGAGGGCCGGCCGTTCCCGTTGCTGCACCTCAGGCGAGCTTGACCAACGTCTCCGCCGCGCCGGCCGCGATCGACACGCCGCGGCCGTGACGGATGTGCGGCTCGCGCGGGTTGATGCGCACGAGCGCGCCCGTCGCGGCGCTGGCCAGCTCCGCGTAGCGGCGGACGGTGGGCACGGCCTGGCCCGCGCCGAGCTCGACCACGGTGAGGTCGCGCTGGTCGCGGCGCCACGCGGTGAGCTCGTCGAGCTGGGCCTGGCTGCGCGTCGGGACCCACTCGAAGTCGCCGAACATCAGGATGTTGGGCCGGGCGAGGCCGCCGCAGCGCGGGCAGCTCGGCAGGGGCGGCCGGGCGCGCATGGTCGTTTCGTCGAGGTCGACGTGGACGTCGGTGGCCGGCCAGATGTCGTCCGTGCAGCCCTCGAGGCACTGCAGGTGGTGGATGGAGCCGTGGGCCTCGGCGACGTGGCCGAAGCCCGCGACCTGGAACTGGCCGTCCACATTGGACGTGAAGACGCGGACGCCGCCGGGTTTCCGCTCGCCCCATTCGCGCAGCAGTTCGAAACCCCGGTGCGGCACGGTTTTCCGGTACAGGTCGAGCCGGTGGCCGTAGAAGCCCCAGGCCAGCTCGGGGTCGTCGGCGAAGTGGCGCGGGTCGGCCAGCTCCTCGAAGCTGAGGCCGAGCCCGGCGTACGGCGGGTACGCGCGCCAGAAGCCCTCGTTGCCGCGGAAATCGGGCAGGCCGGAGTCGACGCCCATCCCGGCGCCGGCGCACACGAGCAGCGCGCCGGCACCGTGGATCAGTTCGGCCGCGCGGGCGAGTTCGTCACTCACCCGGCTTCGAAGCCTGGACGACCTCGAACTCGAGCAGGCTCGCACCCGACGACACCGGCTTCGCACGCTCGCCCGCGTGGGCCTCGCGCGCGGGGCCGGCCGCCCACGCCTGGTAGTGCTCCTCCGACTCCCACTTCGTGTAGACGAAGTAGCGCGTCTCGCCGGAGACCGGGCGGAGGAGCTCGAAGCCGAGGAACCCGGCCTGGCTGTCGACGGCGTGCAGCCGCGCGGCGAACCGCCTCTCCAGTTCGGGGCCGGCACCTTCGGGGACTTCGATCGCGTTGATCTTCACCACTGCCATGGCTCCAGCCTACTTCCGTCTTCCCCGGAAGAAAGTGGTAGTAACTGTCAAATAGTTGTGGCTATCATGTTGGGGCAGGTTCGTGAACGGGGGGCACACCATGCGGGTTCTGATCTCGGGGGCGAGCATCGCCGGCCCGGCGCTGGCGTTCTGGCTGCACCGCTACGGCATCGAGGCGACGGTGGTCGAACGCGCACCCGCGCCACGACCGGGCGGGCAGGCCGTGGACCTGCGCGGCGTGGGGAAAATCGCCGCGGAACGGATGGGCCTGCTGGACCAGATCCGCGCCGCCTGCACCGACACGCGCGGCCTGTCCCTCGTCGACGCGGGCGGACGGCGCCGCGCCACCCTCACCGTCGACCAGTTCGACGGCGACGGCCCGATCGCGGAAATCGAAATCCTCCGCGGGGACATCGCGCGGGTTCTTCGGGAAGCGACGGATTGCGAATACCGCTACGGCGACCGGATCGTCGCGCTGGACGAGCAGCCCGACGGCGTCCACATCACCTTCGAGTCCGGTTCGCCCCGGGTCTTCGACGCCGTGATCGGCGCCGACGGCCTCCACTCCGGCGTCCGGTCCCTGCTGTTCGGTGACGTGCCGCTGCAGCACCTGGGCCGCTACCTGGCGTTCTGGACCGCGCGCAACCACCTGGGCCTGGAGAACTGGTCGCTGGTGCACAACGCGCCGGGGCGCAGCATCGGCGTCCGCACGATCAACTCGAACCAGGCCTTCATGGCCTTCGCGTCGTTCCACGCCGACGACTTGCACCACGACCACCGCGACATCGGTTGGCAGAAATCCTTGGTGCGCTCGCGGCTGTCGGGTCTCGGCTGGGAGACCGCGGAACTGGTGTCGCAGATCGACGACGCTCGCGACTTCTACTTCGACTCCGTCAGTCAGGTCCACCTCCCGTCGTGGTCCCGCGGCCGCGTCGGTCTGCTCGGGGACGCCGCCTTCTGCGCCTCGCCGTCGTCCGGGCAGGGGACCAGCCTCGCCCTGGTCGGGGCGTACGTCCTGGCTGGGGAACTCGCGGCCGCGCCGGATGTGCCGGCCGGGTTGGCTGCGTACGAAAGCCGTCTCCGGCCGTGGGTGTTGGCCAACCAGAAGATGGGCCGCACCAACGCCCGTGCCAGTTCACCGTCGAGTGCGTTCGGCGTCCGCCTGCAGCAGCTCGGCATGCGGTTGCTGCCGCACCTGCCGCAACGCCTGCTGTTCGCCTCGATGCTGGCGGTGCTGAACGGCTTCGAGTTGCCGGACTATTCGCGGTACCTGACGGCAGTGGCCTGACTGGGCGTTTCATGCCACTCTGGGGTCCATGGGGGAAGATCACGAAGCACTCGCACGCGACCTTCAGCGCATCATCAAAGTCACCGCCGACGCGGTCGGCTCGCGGCAGGCCAACGAGCTGGTCGAGCGCGTCACCGGGCATCTGGAGGTGCCGCTGACGCAGGCGTTGGTGGTGACGCGCAACTACGAGGACTGGGAGCACGCCAACATCCAGGCGGGCGTCGACGCGTACCTGGCCGAGCACGGCGTGGGCACGGACTGGTTCGGGATCGCGGGCGGGCAGCGCGGTCACGAGGACCTGGTGGGCATGCTGTTCGCCGCGCGGAATCACCAGTTGTACGAGCTGGGGGCGGTCGACTACACGACCGCGACGGTCGGGCCGGACGCGGCGGCGGAGGTCGTGCAGCTGGGGCTGGTGGGGACGGCCGCGCCCGATGGGACACCGGTGATCGTCGGCGTGCGGGGGACGAACCAGCAGTACGGGCAGATGTACTGCCGCCTGGAGGTGATCGCCGGGGAGCGCGCCGCGGCGACGGCCACGCGCGACCGCATCGAGCAGCTGATCGCGGAGCACGACGTGTTGCGCGGCCACGTGCTGGCGTTCGGCGTGAGCGAGCACCGCGGCAACGAGCTGCTCACCTTCCTGCCGCGGCCCGCGATCGAGCCGGAAGAGGTGGTGCTGCCCGACGGAGTGCTCGACGCGGTCGAACGCCACACGCTCGGCATCGCGGAACACGGCGAACGCCTGCTGGCGGCCGGCCAGCACCTCAAGCGCGGGGTGCTGCTGCACGGCCCGCCCGGCACCGGCAAGACGCACACCGTGCGCTACCTCATGGGCCGGCTGGCCGGCAGCACGGTCGTCATCCTCACCGGCTCGGCGATGCGGTTCGTCTCCAAGGCCGCCACGCTCGCGCGCCGCCTGCAGCCGAGCGTCGTCGTGCTGGAGGACGTCGACCTCATCGCCGAGGACCGCGACCACTCCCGCGGCGGCACACCCCTGCTGTTCAGCCTGCTCGACGCGATGGACGGCGTCGGCGGAGACGCCGACGTCACGTTCCTCCTCACCACCAACCGCGCCGGTGACCTGGAGAAAGCCCTGGCCGACCGGCCGGGCCGCGTGGACCTCGCGGTCGAGATCCCGCTGCCCGACGCCGCCGGCCGCGCCGCGCTGCTGGAGCTGTACTCCCGCGGCCTCAAGGTCACGGCTGACCTCGCCCCGATCGTCGACGCCACCGAAGGCGTCACGGCGTCCTTCGTGAAGGAACTCCTCCGCCGCGCGACCCTGCGCAGCCTCGCCGCCAACCCCGACGCCGAGGTCGTGGTCGGAGACGCCGAACTGGGCGGCGCCTTGGCGGAGATGGCGGACGCGCGCAATGCGCTCACCAGGTCGCTGCTCGGCGCCTCGGCTCAGCGGCGGAGTGTGCCCGGGTAGAGGTCCGCGTCCGACGGGAGTTTCGCGGTGCGGAACCAGTCGTCCAGGAACGGGTCGAGGTTCTGGCCCGCCAGGCGGTTCACGAGTTTCGTGAAGTCGGCCCAGGTGGCGTTGGCGTGGCGGTGCTCGGTGGGCCAGTCGCGCAGCAGGGTGGAGAACGGGCCGTCGCCCATGCGGCGGCGGAGGGCGTGCAGGGCGAGGATGCCCTTGTCGTACACGGCTTCGAACTCGTGACCGGGGCCCGGGTCGACGAGTTTGCGGTTCCAGAAGTCGGTGCTGGCGTGGGTGATCTCGAGGGCCGCGCGGTAGCGGTCGTCGAGGTTCTGGCCTTCGCGTTCGGACCAGAGCCACTGCGCGTACGACGCGAAGCACTCGTTGAGGCAGACGTCCGACCACGAGTCGAGGGACACCGAGTCGCCGAACCACTGGTGGGCGTTCTCGTGCACCAGGGTGAGGATGTCGGCCCACTTCGCGTACGTCGGGCGCGTCTGCGTCTCCAGCGAGAAGTGGATGTCCTCCGCGAGGTAGATGCCGCCGGCGGCGCTCTGCGGGTACGGGCCGAACTTGCTGCTCAGGAACGCCAGGATGTCCGGCAGCCGGTCGCCGCTGGCCTCGAGCGGCTCGGCGCCCGGCGCGTATGCCGACACCACGGGCGTGCCGTCGGGCAGCGAAGAGCGCTTCACGGTGAATTTGTCGATGGCGATCGTCGTGAGGTAGCTGGCGATGGGGTTCGGCTCGGTCCACGTGGTGGTGGTCTTGCCGCCGGCCGAGGAACTGCTCTGCTCACGACCGTTGGAAATCACGATCCAGCCGTCCGGTACGTGCGCGGTCACGCTGAACGTCGCCTTGTCCCGCGGGGTTTCGTTCACCGGGTACCAGAACGCCGCCGAATGCGGCTCGCCCACCATGAACGCGCCGCCGTCGGCCGAGCGGCTCCAGCCGGTCTCGCTGCCGCCGTCGTGCTCGGTCTTCGTCGGATCGCCGGAGTACCGCACGCGCGTGCGATAAGTCGAGCCCGCCCGCAACGGCTGCGACGGCGTGATCACCAGCTCGAAATCCTTCTCGCGGCTGAACTTCGCCGGTTTCCCGTCGACCTCGACCGACGCGACGTCAAGCCCCCGCAGGTCCAGGTTGAACCGGCTGAGGTCCTGCGTGGCCTTCGCGGTGACGGTCGTGTCGCCGTCGAGGTGGCCGCTCGCGGGGTCGTAGCCGACGTCGACGTGGTAGTCGAGCGCGTCGTAACCGCCGTTGCCGTCTTCAGGGTAATAGGGATCGCCGGCGCCGGCCGCTCCCGCGGACGGATGCAGCGGTGCGGTGTCCGGATTGTCCGCACTGCACGCGGACAGCGCGAGCACACCCGCGAGGGCGAAGACGGCGGTCCGGTGGCGGCGCATCGTTTCACCC
Organism: Amycolatopsis sp. NPDC001319; assembly: GCF_042896185.1. Taxonomy (NCBI): domain Bacteria; kingdom Bacillati; phylum Actinomycetota; class Actinomycetes; order Pseudonocardiales; family Pseudonocardiaceae; genus Amycolatopsis; species Amycolatopsis sp. NPDC001319. Next base: position 1,174,003 of record NZ_JBIAWY010000001.1, read on the forward strand.
TAAGGGCTCGGGTGTGATTGGCTACCGGACGAAACAGCGGGAGGCACGGTGCGACCTGGGCTGATCCACTTCGGCGGCGCCGACACCACGGGCGTGTCGGCGCTCCTGCTGCACGGCTTGATGGGCCGCGCCCGCACCTGGTGGCCGGTCGCCCAGTGGCTCAAGCGCTACGGCTCCGTCCACGCCCTCGACGCTCGCGGGCACGGCCGCGCGCCGCACACCGGCCCGTGGACCACCGAACAGTTCGCCGAGGACATCGCCGGGGTGCTGGGTGAGATCGGCCCCTCCGTGCTGATCGGCCACTCCATGGGCGGCCTCCACGCGTGGGCGACGGCGGCCAAGTACCCGGAACTGGTCCGCGGGGTCGTCAGCGAGGACTTCGCGCCCGACCAGCGCGGCCGCACCGTCGAGACCTGGCGCGGCTACTTCGACAGCTGGCCGGTGCCGTTCGAATCCCTCGCCCACGTCCGCGAATTCTTCGGCACCGCGGGCGACTACTTTACCGAATGCGTCGAGGAACGCGAAGACGGCTACCACCTGATCGCCAACCTGGAGAACCTCTACGAGATCGCCGCCGAATGGGGCCGCCGCGACTACTGGTCCATTGTGGACTCGTTGAGCTGCCCCCTGCTCCTCGTCGAGGGCGAACACACGGCCATGCCGGCCGGCCAGCAAGCCCAAGTGGCCGAACGGGTGCCGGGCGCGAAACACGTCGTCGTCCCCGGCTCGGCGCACCTGCCCCACGCCGAGGCACCCGAGATCTACCGCGGCGCCGTCGAAGCGTTCCTCGCCGGTCTCTGAGAAACCGGCGGATCACGCGTACCGCCCTCGCCGGCACGCGTGACCCGCCGGGGTCACTGGGCGAGTTCGACCCGCCACGCGGCGGCGGACTTGCCCGACGGCACGATCAGCGGCCACACGTCCGAGCCGAGGAATCCCGACTCGTCCGCGGCCCGCGCCGCCGTGCAGCTGTCGCGGGACAGCCCATGGGCAGACGCCAGTGCAGCCACCGCGTCCGTTGTGGACTGTCCGAACACGCCATCGGTCGGCACGCCGTAACCCGCGGCGCGCAAGAACCGTTGCGCCGTAAGCACCCTGGGCCCCACGTCGCCCGGCTTCAGCAACGGCCATTCGGGCACCTCTGCCCGCGAAGCCGCGACGCCGAGCACTCGCGAAACGGCTGTCCGCAGCTCCGGAAGCCGGTCGTACAGCACCTGACCGCAGCACTCCGTGGAATTGAAATCCCGGTGGCCCTTGATGAAACTCGGCGAAATCCCGTACTGGTCGGCGATGTAGGCGACCAGTGACACCAGCGAATTCCACAGCGCCACCGGCACGTCGACCGTGCTGTACAGGCCCTCGTTCTCGATCCCGAGGCATTCGCTGTTGTGGTTGCCGACGTTCGCGCCCTGCACGTGCTGCGTGCCGCCGCGCAGGATTTCCAGGCTGCGGTGCCGGCCTTCCGTCACGTAGCCGCCGCGGCTGTTCGTGAACTGCTGGCCCGTGTCGATCCAGCCGCGGGTGTCCATGTGGAAGTTCTGGATGTCGCGCGAGATCTGCAACGCATGGGCCAGCGAATAGTCGGTGTTGTTGCCCGGGTCGACGGTGTGGTGCACCACGATGTACGTCGGCTTGTGGTTCTCCACCACGATCGCGCCCGTCGCGGGTCGCGCGTTCCACTCGGACGTCGGGTGGATCTTCGGCGCGGTGACCGCCGCAGCGGATCGCGCCGTGACCAGGCCGAACGCGCTCGCCGCGGTGACCGTGAGCCCGCCCTTGAGCACGGCACGGCGAGTGGCTTCCCCCATGCGAATCCCCCTCGCCGGAAACGGTGCCGGAACAGCGTCGGGGGAAAGCTAACCCGCCAGGGAGATCATGACAACTTTTTGCCGACTTTCGTCGTACCCCGTGAGAACCAGCCCGTCAGTGCTCACCCGGCAGCGCGAACAGCCCGCTGTCCGTCTGCTCCAGCAACCCGTCGACCAGCAGCGAGTCGAGGCACCGGTCGCGCTGCCCGGCCTCGTGCCACACGATGTCCAGCCGTGCCTTCTCCACGGGTCCCTCGCTGCCGCGCAGCACATCGAGCAGCAGGCCACGCACCTGCCGGTCGGTGCCCGCGAACTTCTGCACGGGCTTGGCCGGCCCCGCGTACTCCGGCCGGCCGTTGTGCTGCCACGCGCAGGTGTCGAACACCGGGCAGTCGGCACAGCGCGGCGCCCGCGCGGTGCAGATCAGCGCGCCCAGCTCCATCAACGCCGCCGACAGCTTGGCCGCGGGCGCGTCTTCGGCCGGCAGCAGCGCTTCGACGTCGGCCATGTCGCGCGTGTTCGACGCCGGACCCGCGTCGCCGGCGCCGTGCACGGCCCGCGCGACCACGCGCCGCACGTTCGTGTCGACGACCGGCGCCCGCTTGCCGTAGGCGAAGGCCGCCACGGCCCGCGCGGTGTACGCGCCGATGCCGGGCAGCGCGAGCAGGGTGTCCACATCGGACGGCACGACGTCGCCGTGCTCGGCCGCGATCACCGTGGCCGCCGCGTGCAGCCGCAGGGCGCGGCGCGGATAACCGAGCTTGCCCCACGCGCGCACGACCTCGCCGGTCGTCTCCGCGGCCAGCGCCGAGGGCACGGGCCAGCGCGCCATCCACTCGAGCCAGATCGGCTGCACACGCACGACCGGCGTCTGCTGCAGCATGATCTCGCTCACCAGCACGCCCCACGCGGAGCACTCCGGCTCCCGCCACGGCAGGTCTCGCCCGTGCGTGTCGAACCAGTCGATCAGAACGTCCGCGTCCACAGCCACGCCGACCATTGAAACCGACGCGGCTCAGACGACCTCGGTCAGGCTCCCGGTCTTCACGTCGTAGACGAATCCGCGCACGTTGTCGGTGTGCGGGAGGAAGTCGCTGCGGCGCACCCGCTCCATCGACACGCGCACGCTGTCCTCGACGTTGCGGAACGCCTCCACCGACCAGGTCGGCCGCAGGCCGGTGGCCTGTTCGAGCTCGTCCTTGAAGTCGTCCTCGGTCACCATCGACAGGCCGCACTCGGTGTGCTGCACGATCAGGACCTCGCGGGTGCCGAGCTTGCGCTGGCTGAGGGCGAGGGACCGGATCATGTCGTCGGTGACCACGCCGCCGGCGTTGCGCAGCACGTGGGACTCACCTTGGATGAGCCCGAAGATCTCGAACACGCGCACGCGCGCGTCCATGCAGGTCAGGATGGCCACGTGCAACGAGGGCTTGGGCGACGAGCGGTCACCCGGCACGACGTTGCCGAGTTCCTCGTTGCGCTTGAGAAGAACGTCGATGGAGGTCATGGTCACCTTTCGGCCACGCTTCCCCGACTACGCGGGCGGTCCCTCCCATGGAACCCGCCCGAGGCGTCCGTTACAACGGGATAGGTCCGAAGTCACGGGAAAACAGGGGCATTCCCCCGCCGCTGCCGGGGATCAGCCCCCGAACCACGGCTCCTCGACGGTCCGCGGCGGCGCCGACGTGCGCCCGATCCGCAGCTCGGTGGGCAGCGTGATCACCTTCGGGCCCACGCGCTCGGCCGAGCCGAGCAGCAGCCGCCCCGCGACCTTGCCCTTCTCGAGCACGGGCTGGTGCACGGTGGTGAGCCCCAGGCGCTCGGCCTCGGCGATGCCGTCGAAGCCGGTCACGGTGAGGTCGAGCGGCACGCGCAGGCCGCGGCGTTCGGCTTCGGCCAGCGCGCCGAGCGCGAGGATGTCCGACGTGCAGATCACGGCCGTGACCTGCGGGTACGCGTCGAGCAACTGGCGCGCGCCCGAAGCACCGTCGTCGACGGTGTGGTCGAAACGCTCGACCACGGGCACGGTGGCCCAGTCGACACCGGCCGCGGAGAACGCCGTGGCCAGGGCTTCGAGGCGGATGCGCTGCACGTGGAAGTGGGCGCTGCTCTGGCGCTGCGCGGTCACGAAGTCGTCGTTGCGCTCGCGCGCCAGGCGCATGCACAGCACGCCGACCTGCCGGTGGCCGAGCGAGACGAGGTGCTCGGCCAGGCGCGTGACGGCCGCCGCGTCGTCCGGGCCGACGCGGTCCACGCCTTCGATGCGCGGCTGGTCGATGATCACCGTGGGGACGGGCCGCTCCAGCACCGCGGCCAGGTGCGGGTCGTCGTCGGGCACGGAGTAAACGACAAAACCGTCGACGCCGGCGCGGTGCACGGCGGCGACGTCTTCGCGGCCGGGGCTCGCGGGCACCAGGTGCAATCCGACCCCGGCGTCCTCGCAGGCGAGGGCGAGGCCTTCGAGCACACCGACCGCGGCCGGGTCACGGAACGCGTACGACAGGTTCTCGGTGAGCAGCAGTCCGACGGCGCCCGCCTTGCGGGTGCGCAACGAGCGGGCGACCGGGTCCGGGCCGGGGTAACCGAGGCGGCGCGCGGTCTCGAGGATGCGCCGCCGCAGTTCGGGAGACAGCTGGTCGGGGCGGTTGTAAGCGTTGGACACGGTGGTCCTGGACACCCCGAGCTCCGCCGCCAGCGACGCCAGTGTCGCCTGCCTCCGGGTGCGAATAGGACGGCCCATCCGCAAACCGTAACGGTTCAGATCGTTTTCCAGAAGCGACACCCCTGTGGTGAGTGTCTCGATCCGCTGAGTGACGGACGGGCCTTCTGCCACCCGGTGGAGCGGGCGTTGTCATGCGGATGGGGTAAAGTGAATCTGACAACGATTTCCATTAGCTGATCGGTTCGACCCAGGAGAGTCTTCGATGAGTTCCCGCCTGAGTACCCGCCGCGCCCGCGGCGTGCTCGCCGCCGCTTCGGCTCTGACCGTGTTCGCGCTCAGCGCGTGCTCCAGCACCGACTCGGGTGCGACCGCCGCCGGTTCCGGTTCCTCGACCTCGGGGCAGATCAACGTCGTCGCGGCCACGGACGTGTGGGGCAGCGTTGTCACGGCCGTCGGCGGTGACAAGGTGGCAGTCAAATCGATCATCCACGACCCGACGGCCGACCCGCACTCGTACGAGTCCACCGCCGACGACGCGCTGGCGGCGAAGAACGCGCAGCTCACGCTCGCCAACGGCGGCGGCTACGACGACTTCTTCGGCAAGCTGGCGGACCAGGCGTCGGGCGCGAAGAAGCTCGTGGCCTACGACATCGCCGCGACCGGCGACGAGAACGAGCACGTCTGGTTCGACCTGCCCGGTGTGGAGAAGGTGGCCGACCAGGTCGCCTCGGCGCTCAGCGCGATTCAGCCGGCGTCGAAGCAGACCTTCGACGACAACGCCGCGAAGTTCAAGGGCGAGGTCGACGCGCTGGTCAAGAAGACCGAAGCACTCGGCGCCGCGCACCCGGGCACCAAGGTCGTGGTGACCGAGCCCGTGGCCCACTACCTGCTCGAGACCGCGAAGATCACCGACGCGACCCCGAAGGCCTTCTCCGACGCGGTCGAGAACGAGACCGACGTGCCCGCCACGGCCGTCAACGACTTCACCCAGCTCATCAAGAACAAGCAGGTCAAGGCCCTGATCAACAACGTCCAGACGGTCACCCCGCTGACCCAGCAGGTGGTGTCGGACGCGAAGGCGTCGAACGTCGCCGTGGTCGACGTGGCCGAGACGCTGCCCGCCGACGTCACGGGTTACATTGACTGGATGACCAAGGAAGTGGACTCGCTGTCCGGGGCTCTGAACAGCTGATGTCCGCCGCGCTCTCGACGGTTCGCCCCGCGGTTCGCGTCCGCGGGGCGGGCCTGGCCTTCGGCAGCCGCACCCTCTGGTCCGGGCTCGACCTCGATGTCGAGCAGGGCGAGTTCCTCGCGATCCTCGGCCCCAACGGATCCGGCAAGAGCAGCCTGCTCAAGGCGTTGCTCGGCATGCAGAGCCTCTCGGCCGGCAGCGTCGAGATCGCCGGCGGCCGCCCGGGCGGCGCCAACCGCAAGGTCGGCTACATCCCGCAGCAGCGCGCGATCGACGACGGCCTGACCCTGCGCGGCGTCGACCTCGTGGGCCTCGGCCTCGACGGGCACCGCTGGGGGACCGGCGTGTTCGGCATGCGAGACCGACGGCGTCGCGTCGCCGAGGCGATCGAGGCGGTCGGTGGCACGGCGTACGCGAAGCAGCCGATCGGGCGGCTTTCCGGCGGTGAGCAGCAACGCCTCCGGGTGGCGCAGTCGCTGGTCGGTGACCCATCCGTATTGCTGTGCGACGAACCGCTCCTCTCGCTCGACCTCGCGCACCAGCGCGCGGTCAGCGAGCTGATCGACCGGCGCCGGCGTACGGCGGACACGGCCGTGCTGTTCGTGACACACGAGATCAACCCGGTGCTGCAGTTCGTCGACCGCGTGTTGTACCTGGTCAACGGCTCGTTCCGCGTCGGCAAGCCCGACGAGGTGATGAATTCCGAGACGCTGTCCGAGCTGTACGGCACGCGCGTCGAGGTGCTGCGCGTCGGCGGGCAGATCCACATCGCGGGTTCGCAGAGCTCCCTGTGCGAAGACCAACCGCACCACCACGAGCAGGAAGCAGTGGGCTGAGCCTTGGACGGCATGTTCGACTTCGCCAAGACGTGGGAGCTGATCACCGAGCTGCCCGGCGTCCAGACGGCCCTCATCGCGGCCGCCGTGCTCGGGCTGCTCGCCGGCATCCTCGGCCCGCTGATCGTGATGCGCCGCATGTCCTTCGCGGTGCACGGCACGTCGGAGCTGGCCTTCACCGGCGCGGCGGGCGCGCTGCTGATCGGCGTCGGCGTCGAGTACGGCGCACTGCTCGGTGCCGTGGCCGCCGCGCTGCTGCTGGGCATCCTCGGCACCCGCGACGCCGACCGCGACTCCGTGATCGGCGTGATCCTTTCGTTCGGCCTCGGCATGGGCGTGCTGCTGCTGTCGTTCTACAAGGGACGGTCGGCCAACAAGTTCGGCATTCTCACGGGCCAGATCATCACCGTGGACTCGACGAACCTGACGTCACTGGTGGTCTCGGCCATCGCCGTGCTGGCCGTGCTGGCGTGCGTCTACCGGCCCCTGCTGTTCGCCAGCGTGGACCGCAACGTCGCCGTCGCGCGCGGCGTGCCGGTGAAGACGCTGACGGTGGTGTTCTCCCTGCTCGTCGGTGTCGCCACGGCGCTGAGCGTGCAGATCGTCGGCTCGCTGCTGGTGGTCGCCCTGATGGTGACCCCCGCCGCGGCCGCCGCCCGCGTCACGGCGAGCCCGTTGCGCGCCACCGTGCTTTCGGTGATCTTCGCCGAGGTCGCGGCCCTGGGCGGCATCATCCTGTCGCTGGCCCCGGGCAAACCGGTGAGCGCCTTCGTCACGGCCATCTCGTTCCTGATCTACCTGGTCTGCCGCGCCATCTCCTGGGCGCGCGACCGCCGCACCGGCGTCCGCACAACACCGGCGGCTCGGCAACCGGCGCCTCCGGTGGCGGTGGGCTGAGTCAGTAGCCCTGCACCCAGGCCGTGCAGACGACTTCCTGGTTGTACGTGATCGGGTTCTGGAACCACGCGCACGCCCGGTAGCGCAGGCCGCCGTTGGGCGGGCGGTACTCCGTGTAGCCCTGGCCGACGGCCAGGTGGTTCGCCTGGTTGCTGTCGATCCACACGTCAGCCGGCTGGCTCTTGGCGGCTTTGACGATCCCGGGGTACGCGGTGACGCTCACGAAACCGCCGTTCGCGTCGGTGCGGCAGTTGCGGTAACCGCCGTGGTCGCTGCAGCCCTGCAACGCGGAAGCACCGGGCGCGGCGAGAGCGGCGGCGCCGAGGAAGGCACCGGCGATGGCGAGCGTGGCTGCGATCGTGCTCGGCTTCTTCATGTAGTTGATCATGACATCGCGAAGGTGCCGGTGTGAGCGCTTTGCCTGGATCGGGTGATCAGCCCACCGGGTGCGCCGCCATCGCCGTCTTCACCGCCGCGATGAAGCCGTCGTTCGTGAACGGCACGAGGCCGCCGACGACGTTGCGTTCCACGGCCTGCAGCACGACCACCCGCGAGTTCACCAATTCGCTGACCGCGGCCGCCTGGGGCGTCTTGTCGGTGGAGTAGGCGAGGTAGGTCAGGTTCGTGAAGGCCGCGGAGAGGTAGCGCGAGGACGCGAGGCTGAACGAGTCTCCGTAGACCAGCGTGGGCTCGGCGATCGTGCCGGGCAGGGGCACCGAGGTGCGATGCACCGGAGTGTCGATGTTGGAGATGAAGCCGGCCGCGCGGTCGGTGACGCCGTCGGGCTCGAGGGTGTACTGCGTGTTCGACTTGGTGCCTGTCTTGCCGATCAGCAGCGGCAGGTCGGCAACGCCGTCGTACACGCCGTCCGGAGTGGACTGCCAGCTCTGGGTGACCCCGGGCTGCGCAGCCTCGGCGAGGGCCCGGGCGAGGACGACGCCGCCTTCGTCGCGCCAGTGCGTGTCGTTCGGGGCGTAGATCGGGTGGCCCACGTGGGCGGCGGACGCGGCCAGAGCCGGGCGCAGATCCAGGGAGTGGCCGACGGTGGTCATCTTGTACCAGTCGTTCGGCGCGGCGGCCTGCGAGCACTCCTTGCCCGGGTAGCTGTCGGGCAGGAACTGGGGCACCATCGTCGTCTTGTCCGGCGTCACGACGAAGATGAACTTGCGCCCGGACGCCTCGACGGCGGTGCGCAGCTCGTTGACCTTCTTGAGCGTGGTGTCGATGTCCTGGGTGGGCGTGCACTTCGCCTCGGCGTCGTAGCCGTAGTACAGCCAGCCGTCGAGGCCCTGCACGACCTTGCGGTAGCCGGCCTGGTTGCTGCCCGGCAGGCTCGGCGTGGCCGGACCCTGGTTGGGCGCGCCCGGCTGTTGCAGCGGCGGCGCCGGGATGGGGCCCGAGTCCGACGACGAACCCTGGTCCAGCGGCGCGTCCTCACCGAAGACCCCGCGGCTGATGCCGTCGGCCGCGTTAATGGCGCTCGCGCGGAAGGACAGCTGGTCGACGGCCCACGTCGGCAGGCCGGTGAAGAAGCCGAAGCCGTCGGTGATGCTGGGGAACCCCGCGAGCTTGTGGTTCTCGATCTCGGTCGGGCGCACCCCGAACACCCACAGCAGCGTGGGCGTGGTGAAGAACAGCAGCGCGCAGATCAGCGCCGTGAGCTGCCGCTTGCCGTGCCGCGGACGATGCAGCGCGTGCTCGCGGGGCAGGTACGCCTCGTGGACGGCTGGCAGCTGAGGGGGTTGGGACGCCACTCGATCACGGTAGCCACTTCGGGTGAACGAGGTGTGGGCAACCACCGAAAAGTCAGCCGAGCATGAGCAGGACCTGCAGCTCACCGACGATGAACCCGATCACACCACCCACCGCGATCAGCTTCCACTCGTCCTGGCGGAACGCCGGCCGCAGCAGCCCCTCGAACTCCACCGGCGTCATCGCGAGCATGCGCTGCTCGATGACCTTGGCGACGTCCATGGCCTGCGTGAGGTAGCCCTCGGCGTAGCGGACGGTCTGCGGCAGCTCCGCCAACGCCCGCCGCGCGGCTTCGTGCTTCATCTCCTGCAGCCGGCGCCCGCCGACGGCCAGGGTGAGCACGGGCTTCGCGAGGCTGGCCTGCTCGTCGACGGCGTGGCTCACCGCGCGTTCGACCATGGCCACGAGCCGGTCGGACTTCGGGCCGCGCAGCAGGGCTTCGAGCAGGTTCGCCGTGGTCAGGACTTCGTTGGCGATCAGCTCGCCGTACTGCCGGGCGACCTCGGCGCGGCGGCGCTGGAACTTGCCCTGCAGGATCACGCGGCCCACGCGCACGGGCTCGCGGGGCAGGAAGATCATCTTGATCGCGAGCCAGTCGGTGAACAGGCCGATGCAGCCGCCGAAGATCGGCAGCACGAGCGGCTGGCGCGTCAACGCCCACACGACCGCCTGCACGACACCCAGGCCGAAGCCGAAGAAGATGCCGGCGCGGGCGATGAACGCCATCTCCGGGCGCGAGGTCTCACGGATCAGCCGCACGAGCAGGGCCTTGTCGCGGGTGAGGCTTTCGACGGTCATGTGCCGCACGTCGAGCACTTCGTCGAGGTTGTCGCGCACGTCCTCCAGGAACTCGCGCACGAGCCGCGGCGCGTTGGCCTGGACCTGCTTGATCAGCAGCTCCTGCGCGAGCGTCGGCAGCACTTCCCACAGCCTGGGGTGGTGCTCCTCCAGCACGTCGCGCGCGATCGCGTCGACGGCCCGCAGCAGCGGCTGCTCCAGCTCGCGCGTGACGATGACCGGGTCGATCTTCTCGAAGATCTCCTTGAGGTCGAGCAGGTTCGTGGTCAGCAGGTCGGTGGCGATGGCCGCCATCCGGCCGCCGTGCTTGGGCACCACGCCCTGCCACCCGAGGAACGGTTTGATCCCGACGAACTCCAGCGGGCGGAACATCATCTCGATCGCCACGCGCTTGGTGACGTAGCCGATGAGCGCGGCGATGAACGGCATCGTGGCGTAGACCGGCCAGTGCCGCGCGAGGTCGTCGAGGACTGCGTCCAAACCGGCCTCCCTCCGCTCGCCGGAGAAACCGTATCGCAGTTGTCAGTGCAGCAGGACCAGCGCCTGGAGCTCGCCGACCAGTCCGCCGATGACCGCGCCGACGGCGATCAGCTTCCATTCGTCCTGCCGGAACGCCGGGCGCAGCAGTTGTTCGAATTCCAGGGGGGTGAGCTTGCGCATCCGGTCGACGATCGTGTTGCGCACGTCGAGCGCGTTCACGGCGTAGTCCTCGGCGTGGCGGATCGTCTCGGGCACGCGGTGCGCGGCGATCGCGGCGGCCGTCTGCTTCATTTCCTGAAAGCGCTTCGTGCCGACGGCGATCGCGACGAACGGTTTCACCACGCTCGCCTGCGCGTCGATCGTCTTCTGCACTTCGCGTGTGATCATGGTGAACAGCCGGTCGGACTTCGGACCGCGCAGCACGGCTTCCAGCAAGTTGGGCACGGTGATGATCTCGCGGGCGATCATGTCGCCGTAGTCGGTGGCGACCTGGTCGCGGCGTTTCTGGAACACGCCCTGCCACGTGTAGAGGCGGAAGAACCGTTTCGGCTCGCGGGGGAGGAAGATCATCTTCAGCGCGAGCCAGTCGGTGAACCAGCCGATGCCGAGCCCGAACAGCGGCAGCACGATGGGCGATTTCGCGACCGTCCACACGAGCAGCTGAACGCAGCCGAGAATGAAGCCGAACACGATTCCGGAGCGTGCGATGAACTGCATTTCGGGTTTCGAGATGTCGCGGATCAGGCGGTTGAGGAGCGCCTTGTCGCGCACGAGGTTGGCCACGACCATGTGGTTGAGGTCGAGCACATCTTCGATGTTGGCCGCGATTTCGCGCATGATCTTCGTGATCGCGCGTGGCGCTTCGGCCTGCACCCGCTTGAGCAGCAACTGCTGCGCGGCCGTCGGCAGCACCTCCCACAGCCGCGGCTGGTAGGTCTCCATCACCTCGCGGGTGACGTCTTCGACGACTTCGAGCAGTGGTTCTTCGATTTCCTTGGCGACCTGCGCGGGGTCGAGCCGGGCGAAAATCTCCTTCGGGTCGACGAGGTTCGTGGTGAGCATTTCCGTCGCGGTCGTCGCCATGCGTTCGGCGTTCGCGGGCAGCACGCCCTGCCACCCGAGAAACGGTTTGATTCCGGCGAACTCGACGGGCCGGAACATCATCTCGATGGCCACGCGTTTGGTGACGTAGCCGATCAGCGCGGCGATGAACGGCATCGTCGCGTAGACCTGCCAGTGGTGCACCGCGCTTGCCTCCCCGTGTCGCGCTCACGCGCACGGTAGCGGGCGGCGGGGGGTGAATCGGGGAGCCGCGTCGGGCGTTCACCGGTTCGGGCTTGGCCGGCTTCCGGGCTGCCCGGCTGCGGATCGACGGTGGTGGCTCGGCGGGGCCGCGTATTGGCCGGGTTCGTGCCGGTCGGGCCCAAGACCGATCCGGTGCGTTGTTTCGGACCGTCCATTCCGGTCTCCTGTAGTTTCCTCGTTGTTCTCCCGGCTGTCCCTCCTTGTCTGCGATGCCATGCGTGACCGAGGGTTGTGCGTTTTGTAATGCAGCCGTTTGGCGGTACGTAAACACGGACCTGCCCTCACTAAGGTGGCCCGATGGTCGCGCCTGAGAAGTCCGAAGCCACCCCGAAGAGCGTCCCGTTCGCCGTCGCCGTCAGGGGTTATAACCAGCGCCAGGTCGACGAGCGGCTCACGGCGCTCTCGCGCGAGCTGCGGGAGACGTCCCACAGCCGCGACGAGGCCATCGCGACGGCCGGCGAGCTGTCGAAGGCCCTCACCACCACGCAGAACGAGCTGTCCGAGACGAAGGCCGCTCTCGTGCGGCTGAGCTCGAGCCCGTCCGGCGCCGGCGCCATGGCCGAGCGCGTGCGCATGATGATGCAGCTCGCGGAGGAGGAGATCGCCGACCTTCGCGCGGCCGCCGAAGCCGACGCCACCGCCACCCGCGCCGAGGCGGACAAGTACGCGCACGAGTCGCAGCGCACCGTCGAGCGCCTGGGCAAGGAAGCGGAAGCCGAGCGCGAGCGGCTGCTGTCGGAGGCGCAGGCGGACATCGCGTCGCGCATCGCTTCGGCCGAGGCCGACATCGACGAGCGCACGGCGGCTGCGGACGCGGACATCGAGCGCCGGACCCGGGCCGCGGACGAGGAGATCGCTTCACGCACGGCGGCGGCGAATGAGGACATCGCGACCCGTACGGCCGCGGCGGACGAGGACATCGCCACGCGCACGGCTGCCGCCAACGAAGACATCGCCACGCGCACCGCCGCCGCGGACGAGGACATCGCGACCCGCACGGCCGCTGCGAACGAGGACATCGCGACCCGGACCGCCGCGGCCGACCGCGCCCGCGCGGAAGCCGACGAAGCCGCCGCCCAAGCCCGCGCCGAAGCCGACGAGTCGGCCACCCGCGCCCGCGTCGAGGCCGACGCCGCCGCCGAAGCCGCCTCCGCGGCCGCCCGCGCCGAAGCCGACCGCGTCGCGTCCGAGGAGATCGCCAGCAAGCGCGCTCAGACGGACAGCGCCCTCGCCGACGCCCTCCAGAAGCAGACCGTGGCCACCGAAGCCCGCACCCTGGCGCTCGACCTGCGGGCGAAGGTGGCGGACCGGTTGGCTGCCACCAACGTCGCCGTTCAGGAAGCCCTGCGCCTGCTGAATCCGGCGGACCAGGCAGCCACGGAGCCGGAGTCCGTTGAGGACGCTGCCGATTCGTCGGAATCCGAGGACGTCACCGCTCGCTGATTCCCCGGTCGTTTGCGGGCCCACCACACCGGTGGGCCCGCTTTTTTTCGGCTTCGCCTCGCTCGCCACCGATGTCCGCGGTGAGAATGTCGCTATCGACCAGCGCCGGAGGCCCAGTCCTTTGATCCTCGAAGACGAACGCGCAGCCATCTGCTCCCACGCCCGCCGCCTGTCTCCGGACGGCCTGGCCGTCGCCACCTCCGGCAACCTCTCCATCCGTGACGGCGCCCTCGTCGCCGTCACCCCCACCGGCGTGGACTACTCGACTTTGGCGCCTTCGGACATCCCCGTCGTCGGCCTGGACGGCGAGGCGGTCGACGGCCGTCTCCGCCCCACCAGCGAACTCCCCCTGCACCTGGCCATCTACAACCAGGCTCGGGACCCCGACGGCTCCCCGGTGAACGCGGTCGTCCACACGCACTCCCCCCACGCCACCGCCGTGTCCACCCTGGTCGACGAGCTACCGCCCATCCACTACCTCGTGGCCACCCTCGGCCCGTCCGTCCGCGTCGCCCCCTACGCGACCTACGGCACTGATGCTTTGGCCACCCACATGCTCACGGCGCTGGACACTCGCCGCGGCTGCCTGCTGGCCAACCACGGCACCATCACCTACGGCGCCACTTTGGCTGCGGCGTACGACCGGGCGCGCCAGCTCGAGTGGCTCTGCCAGGTGTGGCTCCTGGCCCGCTCGGCCGGCACGCCGGCTTTGTTGCCGGCCGATGAGATCGGGCGGGTGGTGGAAAAACTGCGTGGTTATGGGCAGGGTTAAAGCGTTGCCCGCAGCCGCTCAATGCCGCGCAGCACCCGGTCGCGATTCTTCGCCGCTTTCAACCACCCGGGCAACTTGGCGACCATTGTCATCCTCCGCTGCCACTCACCCTCGCCGACGACGACCTTCTCCCGAAGCTTCGCACCAACAAAGGCCTCGAGGTAGTCAAGGTGCGCTTCGTTGTACGCCCACAGCACATTCCCACCGCAATCACCTTGCAACCACAGCGGCTCGCACAGATAGGGATCCCGCACAGTCCCGTTCGGCGCCGGCCCGGAGCACGTCTGACCGGTCTGGTCCCGCACCTGCCCGCACCGCCCACAGACCAGCCGCCGGGTCTCCCGCAACTCCCCGGCCGCCCCTGGCACGACAACCACCCTGGCGCATTCGCCGCACCGCGGACACCGCACCAGCACCTCACCGGCGGCAAAATGCCACGCGGTCAGCCGCTGGTCGCGGAACCGCTGCTGATCGACTGTCACGTTCGCCCCTCGGTCGTCAACTGTTGCGTCGACGGACCACCCACTGTGCCATGCTCGGTGAGTGCCCGATGCTTCCGTCGCAAAGCTCATCGCCGACGTCGATGCTCTTGTCGCGTGCTTGGAAGCGTCGATTCCGACCAGATCAGTGCGGTGAACGAAAAGATTCACGCCCTTGGCGGTCGAATCCGGAGTCAGGCCATCGAACTACGTCGCTGATCGGTGGTCTTCCGAACGGCTAGAACTGGTAGTACAAAAACGGACTGAACGTCCCCGTAGCCACCAGAATCGCGGCGTACACCAGCCCCGCCGTCATCACGCCCACGCGCAGAGCCGTGGCCGGACGGGTCCGTGACGACTCCAGCAGCGGGCCCGTAACCGGGTGCGCCGGGAGTACGAACACGGCCAAGGCCAGGATCAGGATCACCAGCCGCTGGTTCGTCAGTGCGCTCGAAACCACGTCGCCCAGGCCGCCGAAGTCGGGCAGGAGCATGTGGCCGATCATGCTCAATGCGTGCGGCAGGTCGGCGGAGCGGAAGAACACCCAGCCGAACACGACGAGGACCAGGGTCAGCACCCGGCGGCCGATGCGGGCGGCGCGGCCGGTGGGGGTGTCGCCGAGGTTGAAGCGGCGTTCGATGACGAGCAGGGCGCCGTGGTAGCAGCCCCAGACCAGGAAGGTCCATTGGGCGCCGTGCCAGAAGCCGGTGAGGACGAAGACGATGCAGAGGTTGCGGTAGGTCTTGCCGGCGCCCGAGCGGTTGCCGCCGAGGGGGATGTAGACGTAGTCGCGGAACCAGCGGGACAGGGACATGTGCCAGCGGCGCCAGAATTCCGTGATGGTGACCGACGAGTACGGCCGCGCGAAGTTCTCCGGGAGGCGGAAGCCCAGCATGCGGCCGAGGCCGATGGCCATGTCCGAGTAGCCCGAGAAGTCGAAGAACAGCTGCAGCGTGTAGCCGATGGCGCCGAGCCACGCCGTCGCGAACGTCATCTGGTCGGGGGGCGTGGAGAAGCACGCTTCGACCATCGGGCTGAGCGAGTCGGCGACGATGG
Source organism: Amycolatopsis sp. NPDC001319 (assembly GCF_042896185.1). NCBI lineage: Bacteria > Bacillati > Actinomycetota > Actinomycetes > Pseudonocardiales > Pseudonocardiaceae > Amycolatopsis > Amycolatopsis sp. NPDC001319. Next base: position 1,189,483 of record NZ_JBIAWY010000001.1, read on the forward strand.
ACTTCTTGCACAGCCCCAGTGCGAACCGCGGGAAGCCGGCGGCGATGTCGTCGAGGCGGTGGGACCGGTGCTGCGGCAGCTGGTCCGCGATCTCGCGGTAACGCACGATGGGACCGGCGATGAGCTGCGGAAACATTGCGATGTACGCCGCGAACGACACGGGGTTGCGAAGCGCACGACGTTCACCGCGGTAAATGTCCACGGTGTACGAAATGTGGTGGAACGTGTAGAACGAGATGCCGATCGGCACCACGATGCTCGCGACGCCGACGTCACCGCCGAACCAGTGCGCGACGGCCGCGATCTGCTGCGTCGCGAAGCCCGCGTACTTCCAGATGACGAGCACCAGCACGTCGAGCGTGACGACGCCGATGAGGATCCGCTTGCGCCGCGTGCCGCGGACGTCCCAGGGGCTGGGCTCGAGCGCCGGCCCGGCGAGGAAGTTGACGGCCATGCAGCCGAGCAGCAGGAACAGGTATGGCCCGGCGCCGATCGTGTAGAACAGCAGGCTCGCCACCGCGACGATGCCGTTGCGCCAGTTGCGCGGGCACACCAGCACGGCGACCAGCACCGCAGGCATGAAGTACCACAAGAACAGCGGCGAAACGAACGACATCGGTGACGGACCCCCTCGGTTCCGGAGCTGACCTTAGCCCGAGCGGGTGGCGCCGTGGAGCGAAGCCCGGCGGATCCGGACGCGAATCACTGAGGGTGGTGGCGAAAGGGGCAAATGGACCGGTTCAGACCACTGCCGGGCCACCCTGAAACAGGGAGCCCGGCAGTGGTCGAACGGAAACGTCAGCTCAGCCGGCCCGCGGCACGCCGACGGCGGGCGACCTCGGCCAGCAGCACGCCGGCGGCCACCGAGGCGTTCAGGGACTCGACGCCCGCCGCCATGGGGATGGAGACGGTGGCGTCGCAGGTTTCGCGGACCAGGCGCGACAGGCCGCGGCCCTCGGAGCCCAGGACGATGACCAGCGGGTCGGCTGCGAGTTCCAGGGCGTCGATGTCCACGGTGCCGTCCGCGTCGAGGCCCACGATCATCAGGCCCTCCGACGCCCACGCCTTCAGCTGCCGCGTGAGGTTCGTCGCGACGGCGATGGGGAGCTTGGCGGCCGTGCCGGCGCTGGTGCGCCACGCGACGGCCGTCATGCCGGCGCTGCGGCGTTCGGGCAGGAGCACGCCCTGGGCGCCGAACGCGGCGGCCGACCGGATCACCGCGCCGAGGTTGCGCGGGTCCGTGACGCCGTCCAGCGCGACGAACAGCGGGGTGCTGCCGGAGTCGCGCGCGGCTTCCATGAGGTCGTCCGGGTGGGCGTACTCGAACGGCGGCACCTGCAGGCCGAGGCCCTGGTGCATGGCGCGGTTGGTCTTGCGGTCGAGCTCCTCGCGCGGGATCTCCAGGATGGAGATGCCCTTGTCGGCCGCCAGCCGGACAGCCTCGTTCACGCGGTCGTCGATCTCGATGTTCACCGCGACGTACAGCGCGGTGCCCGGGACGTCGGCGCGCAGGGCCTCGACGACCGGGTTGCGGCCGGCGATGAGCTCCGGGCGGTCGGCCTTCTTCTGCCGCGCCTGCTCCCGCGTCTTCGCGGCGTTGGCGGCGCGGTACGCCTTGTGCCCGGGCCGGTCCTCGGCCTTCGGCGTGGGGCCCTTGCCCTCGAGCGCCTTGCGCCGCTGCCCGCCGGAGCCGACGACCTGGCCCTTCTTGGTGCCGGTCTTGCGGACGGCGCCCTGACGCCGTGAGTTGCCTGCCATGTGTAACCGAGTCCTTAATCCACCGCAGTGGAACGGATCAGGAGTTCCTGACCGTCCACTGCGGACCGTTCGGGGTGTCCTCAACCACGATGCCCGCCTCGGTGAGGCGGTCACGGGCGGCGTCCGCGCGCGCGAAGTCCTTCGCGGCGCGCGCCTCCTGGCGCTCGGCCAGCAAGCCTTGTACGAGCTCGTCGAGCGCTTCGCGGACGGGGGTCTCGCTGCCGCCGCCGTCGGCCCAGCGGTCCGACAGCGGGTCGATGCCGAGCACGTCCGTCATCGCGCGCACCGACGAAGCGAGTTCGAGAGCCTTGGGAGTATCGCCCGCGTCGAGCGCGGCATTACCGTCACGCACCGTGTTGTGTACCACGGCGAACGCGGCCGGCGTGGCCAGGTCGTCGTCCATCGCGGTGGCGAAGTCCGGCTGCACGGCGCCCGCGAGCACCTCGCCGGCGGCCGCCGCGCGCCGCAGGAACGCTTCGATGCGCCGGTAACCCTGCGCCGCCTCCGCGACCGCGCCGTCGGAGTACTCGACGGTGGAGCGGTAGTGCGGCTGCACGAGGTAGTAGCGCAGCTCGGGCGCGCGGTAGCGCTCCAGCATCGCCGGGATCGACACGGTATTGCCCAGCGACTTCGACATCTTCTCGCCGGACATCGTCACCCACGCGTTGTGCAGCCAGTACCGCGCGAACGGGTCGCCGACGGCGTTCGACTGCGCGCGCTCGTTCTCGTGGTGCGGGAAGACCAGGTCGACGCCGCCGCCGTGGATGTCGAACTCCGGGCCGAGGTAGTTGGTCGACATCGCCGAGCACTCCAGGTGCCAGCCCGGCCGCCCGTCGCCCCACGGCGTCGGCCACGACGGCTCGCCCGGCTTCGCGCTCTTCCACAGCGTGAAGTCGCGCGAGTCGCGCTTGCCGCGGGTCGGGGTCTCGCCCTGCTGCACCTCGTCGAGCTGCTGGCCCGACAGCTTGCCGTAGCCGTCGAACGACTTCACGGAGAAGTAGACGTCACCGTCGGCCGCGTAGGCGTGCCCGCTGTCGATCAAGCGCTGCATGAGCGTGATCATCTGCGTGATGTGCCCGGTCGCGCGCGGGTTGACCGACGGCGGGAGGCAACCCAGGTCGTCGTACGCCTTCTCGAACGCGCGCTCGTGCGTGGTCGCCCACTCCCACCACGGCCGGCCCGCTTCGGCGGCCTTGGTGAGGATCTTGTCGTCGATGTCGGTGACGTTGCGGACCAGGAGCACGTCGAGTCCACTGTGGAGCAGCCAGCGCCGCAGGACGTCGTAGTTCAGCACTCCCCGCACGTGCCCGATGTGGGGCACGCCCTGCACGGTGGCGCCACACAGGTAGATGGACGCCGTTCCGCTGCGGACGGGAACGAACTCCCGAGGGGCACGGGTCGCGGTGTCGAACAGGTGTAGGGCCACCCATAAAGGGTACGGGGTCGGTGTGGTCGATGTCGCAAGGCGTCAAAAGACGTCGTGCTTGCGCAGGGCGCCGAGAAGTGCATCCGGTCGTTCGGCGGTCGGCAGCGGGTCCACGAGCTCGAACGCGCAGCCCAGAGCGCGTGCGCCGCCGTCGGCTTCCTCGCTGTCGCCGATCATGAGGGTTTCTTCGGCGCGGACGCCCAGCTGGTCGAGGGCCGCCTTGAAGATCTCGGGTTGTGGTTTGACGGCTCCGACCTCGAACGACAGGACGAATCCCGCGACGTGCGCGTCCCAGCCGCGCTGGGTGAAGGCGGGGCGGATGTCGAAGGCGATGTTGCTGAGGACCCCGACCTTGCGGCCGGCTGAGGCGCCGAGTTTGAGGGCGGCCTCGGTGTCGGGGTAGGGCGTCCACTCGCTGGGGGTGATGAGGCGGTTGTAGAGCGCCTCGGCCTGCTCGCGGTGGGGGACGCCGGAGCGGGAGAGGACTTCGAGGTAGACCTTGCGGTGGAGGGCCGGGTCCAGGTCGCGGTCGTTCCAGGCTTGCTGGTATTCGGCGTCGAGTTCGACGACTTGGCCGACGGGGGCGGTCATGCGGCGCATGAGCTCGGTCTGGGCTTCGAAGTCGAGGGATTGGCCGTGGTCGTCGATGACGTCGGTGAGCCAGGTGGAGTCCTGCTCTAGGCGGAAGAGGGTGCCGGAGAAGTCGAAGAGGACTGAGTTGATGGCCACGGGGGTCAGAGTAGCTAGGTCTGGGGGTTGGGGGAGGTGGTCCGATGGGGTCGGGTTGTTGGGTCTTGGGGTTCTCGGGGGTCTTGGGGTTCTCGGGGGTCTTGGTCCTCGCAGGGGCGTGTTGCGTGGGTTGTGGGTTCTCGGTCCTGCGCGGGGGCGTGTTGCGTTGGGCGTGCACCCCGAAGCTGGATTGTGTTGACGGCCGGTGAGCCGTTGTCAAGGCGGGAAAGCGTGCCTTGACAACGGCTC